>JAEWBB010000025.1 GCA_023391375.1 Pseudomonadota bacterium
GTGCTCCAGCACCGCGCGGCGCACCGCCGGCGAAAGGGTCAGCGCGCTGTCGCCCGAGGCGGCCGCCGCCGTCGCATCGTCACGCAGCGCGATATTCTCGCCCGCGCCCTGCGGCGTGGCCGGAACCGCGGCAGCCGCCGCGTCGGCTTTCGGCGCTTCGGCCGGAGCGGTTTCGGCCGTCGGGGCGCTCGCCGCGCCGCCTTCACCGATCCTGGCGATGATCGCGCCGACCTCGACGGTGTCGCCTTCCTTGACGACCTGCTCGGTCAGCGTGCCGGCCTGCGGCGCATTGACCTCGACGCTGACCTTGTCGGTCTCGAGGCTGGCGATCGGCTCGTCCGCGGCGACGGTGTCGCCGACGTTCTTCAGCCACTGGCCGACGGTCGCTTCGGTGATCGATTCACCCAGGGCGGGGACTTTGACTTCCATGGCGAGCGCTTCCTTGCTTACTTCGGTTCAGGCGCGGGCAGGCCCAGCGCGTCGGCGATGAGGGCGGCCTGCTGCGCGACGTGGCGCTTGGCGAGGCCGGTGGCGGGCGAGGCCGAGGCGGCGCGGCCGGCATAGCGGGCGCGCATGCCGGCATGGCCCGCGTCGGCCAGGCATTGTTCGAGCTGGTCCTCGACGAAGAACCAGGCACCGTTGTTCTTCGGCTCTTCCTGCGCCCAGACCAGTTCCTTCAATTTCGGCATCGCCTTAAGGCGCTTGACCAGCGGCTCGGACGGGAACGGATAGAGCTGCTCGACGCGGACGATTTCGGTCGTCTTGTCGGCGCCCGACTGGTCACGGGCATCCATCAGCTCGTAAGCGACCTTGCCCGAGCAGAGCACGAGGCGGCGGGTCTCCCCCTCGGCCGGCGGATTGAGATCCGATAGGAGCCGCTTGAAGTGGCCTTCGCCGGTGAAGTCGTCGCGGGTCGAGACCGCCAGCTTGTGGCGCAGCAGCGACTTGGGCGTCATGATCACCAGCGGCTTGCGGAAATCGCGCAGCATCTGGCGCCGCAGGATGTGGAAATAATTGGCCGGCGTGGTGCAGTTGGCGACCTGCATATTGTCCTCGGCGCACAGCTGGAGGTAGCGCTCCAGCCGGGCCGACGAATGCTCCGGCCCCTGCCCTTCGAAGCCGTGCGGCAGGAGGAGGACGAGGCCCGACGCGCGCAGCCACTTGGCCTCGCCCGCGGCGATGAACTGGTCGATGATGGTCGAGGCGCCGTTGGCGAAATCGCCGAACTGCGCTTCCCACAGCACCAGCGTCTTGGGGTCGGAAATCGAATAGCCGTACTCGAAGCCGAGCACGCCGAATTCCGACAGCGGGCTGTCGCGAACCTCGAAGCGCGGCGTGGTCTGGCCGTCGTTGATCTGGCGCAGCGGGATATATTTCTCGCCGCTCTTCTGGTCGACCCAGACGGCGTGCCGTTGGCTGAACGTGCCGCGGCCCGAATCCTGGCCCGACAGGCGGACCGAATGGCCGTCCTCGACCAGGCTGCCGAAGGCGAGCGCCTCGCCGGTCGCCCAGTCGATGCCTTGGCCGGTCTCGAGCGTCTTCTTCTTGGCGTCGATGATGCGGCCGAGCGTCTTGTGGACGGTGAGGTCGGCCGGGACGGTGGTCAGCAGCGCCGACAGCCGGTAATACTCCTCGTCGGTGATGGCGGTGTTGACGTTGCGCCGCGCATCGACCGGTTCTCCCGGCTTGTTGAGCCCGTGCCAGCGGCCTTCGAACCAGTCGGCCTTGTTCGGCTTGTAGCTGACGCCGGCCTCGAACTCGCCTTCCAGCAGCTTCTGGAATTCGGTGGTGCGCGCCTCGACCCAGGCGGCGTCGACCACGCCCTCGGCGATCAGGCGCTTGGCGTAGATCTCGCTGATCGGCGGATGCTTCTTGATCGCTTCGTACATCAGCGGCTGGGTGAACATGGGTTCGTCACCCTCGTTGTGGCCGAACCGGCGGTAGCACCACATGTCGATGACGATGTCGCGGTTGAACTGCTGGCGATATTCGATCGCCAGCTTGCAGGCAAAGGTGACCGCTTCGGGATCGTCGCCGTTGACGTGCAGGATCGGCGCCTGGATGCCCTTGGCGACGTCCGAGCAATAGGGCGAGGAACGCGCGAACTGCGGGCTGGTGGTGAAGCCGACCTGGTTATTGATGACGAAGTGGATGCAGCCGCCGGTGCCGTAGCCGGGCAGGCCGGAGAAGCCGAGGCATTCCCAGACAATCCCCTGCCCCGCGAAGGCAGCGTCGCCGTGGATCAGGAACGGCAGCACGCTGTCGCCATGCTTGTCGCCGGCCATGGTCTGGACGGCGCGGCTCTTGCCCAGCACGACCGGGTCGACCGCTTCGAGGTGCGACGGGTTGGGGACCAGGCTGAGGTGCACCTTGATGCCGTCGAACTCGCGGTCGCTCGATGTTCCAAGGTGGTATTTCACGTCGCCCGACCCGCCGACATCGGCCGGGTTGGTCGCGCCGCCGGCAAACTCGGAGAAGATCGCGCGATAGGGCTTGCCCATCACGTTCGACAGCACGTTGAGGCGGCCGCGGTGGGCCATGCCGACGGTGATCTCGGTGACGCCCATCTGGCCGCCGTACTTGATGATCGCTTCCAGCGCCGGGATCGCGCTTTCGCCGCCGTCGAGACCGAAGCGCTTGGTGCCGACATATTTCTTGGCGAGGAATTTTTCCCACTGCTCGCCGTGGATGACCTTGGTCAGGATCGACTGCTTGCCCTCGGGCGTGAAGACGATTTCCTTGTCCTTGCCCTCCATCCGCTCCTGGAGGAAGCGCCGCTCCTCCAGGTCGTTGATGTGCATATATTCAAGGCCGACGGTGCCGCAGTAGTTGGCCTCGAGCACCTTGACGATGTCGCGCACGGTCGCGCTTTCGAAGCCGAGCGTGCCGCCGAGGTAGATGCGACGGTCGAGGTCGTTCGGCCCAAAGCCATGGAACGCCGGGTCGAGTTCCTGGACCTTGTCGTGGTGGGCCAGCCCGAGCGGGTCGAGCTTGGCCTGCAAGTGACCGCGGACCCGATAGAGCCGGATCAGCATCATCGCGCGGATGCTGTCGTCGGCCGCCTTGCGGATCGCGCCTTCGTCGGTGATGCCCGAGGCGACCGCCGCCGACTTGGCGGCGGCGGCGACCTTCTCGATCGTCGCTTCGGTGGGATCGAGCCCGAGGTTGACCTCGTCCAGCGCCGACACCGGCCAGTTCGGCCGCGCCCAGCTGGGGCCTTCTTCCCGCTCGATCGCCATCGAATCCATGTCGCTTAGCCCTTCAGCACCTCGACCAGGGTGGTGCCGAGCTCCGACGGGCTCTCGGTCACGCGGATGCCGGCGGCTTCCATCGCGGCGATCTTCGATTCCGCGTCGCCCTTGCCGCCCGACACGATCGCGCCGGCGTGGCCCATGCGTCGGCCCGGGGGTGCCGTGCGGCCGGCGATGAAGCCGACCATCGGCTTCTTGCGGCCGCGCTTGGCCTCGTCGGCCAGGAACTGCGCCGCCTGCTCTTCCGCGTCGCCGCCGATTTCGCCGATCATGATGATCGACTGGGTGGCGTCGTCGGCCAGGAACAGCTCCAGAACGTCGATGAAGTTGGTGCCGTTGACCGGGTCGCCGCCGATGCCGACCGCCGTGGTCTGGCCAAGGCCGGCGTTCGAGGTCTGGAACACCGCCTCATAAGTCAGCGTGCCCGAGCGCGAGACGACGCCGACGCTGCCCTTCTTGAAGATGTTGCCCGGCATGATGCCGATCTTGCATTCGCCCGGCGTCAGCACGCCCGGGCAGTTCGGGCCGATCAGGCGCGACTGCGAACCGGTCAGCGCACGCTTGACCTTGACCATGTCGAGCACCGGAATGCCCTCGGTGATCGCGACGATCAGCGGCACTCCGGCGTCGATCGCTTCGAGGATGGAATCCGCGGCGAAGGGCGGCGGGACGTAGATGACGCTCGCGTCGGCGCCGGTCTTCTCGACCGCGTCGGCGACGGTGTCGAACACCGGCAGGCCGATGTGGGTCGACCCTCCCTTGCCCGGCGTCACGCCGCCGACCATCTGCGTGCCATAGGCCAGCGCCTGTTCCGTGTGGAACGTCCCAGTCGCGCCCGTCATGCCCTGGACGATGACCTTGGTGTCCTTGTTGACGAGGATGCTCACTTGGCAAGGCTCCCATCGATCTGCTTGCAGGCATCGAGCAGTTCCTTGACCGCGTCGACGCTGACCTGGAAATTCTGCTTCGCCTCGTCGTCGAGGGCGATTTCGATCACCTCTTCCGCACCGCCCGCACCGATCACGGTCGGCACGCCGACATAAAGGCCGTCGAGGCCATACTTGCCGTCGACATAGGCCGCGACCGGCAGGATGCGCTTCTGGTCGCCGAGATAGGCTTCGGCCATCGCGATGGCCGAGGTCGCCGGGGCGTAATAGGCCGAGCCGGTCTTCAGGAGGCCGACGATCTCGCCGCCGCCGCCGCGGGTGCGGGTGACGATCTCGTCGATCTTGGCCTTGGTCGACTTGCCCATCTTGACCAGGTCGTCGACCGGAATGCCCGAGACGGTGGTGTAGCTGGTGACCGGGACCATCGTGTCGCCGTGGCCGCCGAGCACGAAGGCGTTCACGTCCTTGACCGAGACGCCGAATTCCCACGCCAGGAACGTCGCGAAGCGCGCGCTGTCGAGGACGCCGGCCATGCCGACCACCTTCTCGTGCGGGAGACCCGAAAATTCGCGCAGCGCCCAGACCATCGCGTCGAGCGGGTTGGTGATGCAGATCACGAACGCGTCCGGCGCGTGCGCCTTGATGCCCTCGCCGACCGCCTTCATCACCTTGAGGTTGATGCCGACCAGGTCGTCGCGGCTCATGCCCGGCTTGCGCGGCACGCCGGCGGTGACGATCACCACGTCCGCGCCGGCGATGTCGGCGTAGTCGTTGGTGCCCTTGATGTTGGCGTCGAAGCCTTCAACCGGGCCGCACTGGCTAAGGTCGAGCGCCTTGCCCTGCGGCATGCCCTCGGCGATGTCGAACAGGACGATGTCGCCCAATTCCTTCTTCGCGGCGAGATGGGCGAGCGTGCCGCCGATCATGCCGGCGCCGATGAGGGCGATCTTCTTGCGGGCCATCAAAGTTCCTCTGGTTCGAGTCGAGGGGCCCGCCGCGGGCACGCGGGCAGGCGGTTCGGGCGCCGCTTAGGCCCTTCGCACCTGCGATACAACCTCTCGGGCGGCGACTATCTTTGCGAATGCGAATCGGTCGCAGCAATACCTAGGCTGGCCGAGGGGTTGTCTTTGGCAACGCAATAGGGGCAGAGTGACGGTGCTCGGGAAAAAAGGAGTCGTCCATGCGCATTCTGCTAGTCGCCACGGTCGTTTCGTCGGCCCTCATTTCGACAGGCGCTCTCGCCCAAGCGGCACCGACGCCGGACGTGACGGTCTCGAACGCGCCGAAGATCGTTGCGCCGCCCGAGCGCCGTCCCGACATTTCCATGAAGGGCGTGTGCGAAGCGTGGAAGATCCGCGCCGCCGAGCCGGGCAAGGATTGCAAGGATTACGGCGACAGCCAGCGCTTCGTGATTGGCCAGGTCATCAAGGAACGCGTCGCCTACACCGCCTTCCCGCAAATCCCGGCCGCCGTGCGCTCGGCCCTCAACCTCCATTCGGACGGACGTTACATTTACGACCGCAACTATCTTTACGCGGTCGATCCGCAGACGCATGCCGTCACTGACGTGGTGAAGGTCGAGACGCGCTAGGACTGCAAAGGCATCACTTCGTTCAGGAAGGTCGCAGGCGTTGCTTGCGGCCTTCTTTTTTGCCCGCGAACCGTGCCTGTCGCAAGGCAGGCCGCGTGCATGAACGGCACCATCAGCAGAAGTTCAGCGTTGGATCGCTAAACCTCCTGACGAGAAGGAGACATTCGTCATGAAGAAAATGCTGATCCTCGCCGGTGCCGCCGCGTTCGGCATCGCCGCCCCGGCCCTCGCCGACCCTGGCCACGGCCATGGCAAGCACGGCTATTCGAGCTACCAGAATTGCCCGCCGGGCCTCGCAAAGAAGCACAATGGCTGCCTGCCCCCGGGCCAGGCCAAGAAGCGTTACGATGTCGGCCAGCGCTACCCGTACGCGTCGCGCGACCTGCTCGGGTACAACCAGCTGCCGTACGAATATCGCCAGCGCTACAGCTACGATCCGTACGCCCGCTACGGGTACGACAACGGCTATTACTACCAGGTCGACCCGACGACCATGCTATTCCGCAGCGTCCTCGGCGCGCTGGTCCGCTAAACCGTTCCGGCCGAGTGCAACCGGCCGCGGGGCGCGCCCGCGCACCACGGGGGGGGCCGGTG
>JAEWBB010000015.1 GCA_023391375.1 Pseudomonadota bacterium
CGGCTCATCACATCCTGGGGCTGGAGCAGGTCCCAAGGGTTTGGCTGTTCGCCAATTAAAGTGGTACGTGAGCTGGGTTCAGAACGTCGCGAGACAGTTTGGTCCCTATCTGCCGTGGGCGTCGATACTTGAGAGGAGTTGCCCCTAGTACGAGAGGACCGGGGTGAACATGCCTCTGGTGCACCAGTCGTCGTGCCAACGGCGCAGCTGGGTAGCTATGCATGGACGGGATAACCGCTGAAAGCATCTAAGCGGGAAGCCTCCCTCAAGATAAGGTATCATCGAGCCGTGGAAGACCACCACGTTGATAGGCCGGATGTGGAAGTGCAGTAATGCATGGAGCTAACCGGTCCTAATTGCTCTGTTCGCGCTTGTAGAGTCCCACCATCATCGACAGTCCTGTCATGATGATTGGCAAACTCTCAGCTAGATGACGCCAATATAGGTCTGCACGATTTCTAGAATTTCCAATGCGCTGGCTCCATAGCTTGGTGGCCATAGCGTCTGTGACCCACCCGATCCCATCCCGAACTCGGACGTGAAACCAGACAGCGCCGATGGTACTTCAGCTTAAGCTGCGGAAGAGTAGGTCGTCGCCAGGCTTTGCAGCCAGCGCTTTGGAAAACCCATTCACAACGTCTTCAAAGGCCGCTGCCGGTAAACCCGAGCGGCGGCTTTTGTGTCTTGGCGCGGGGTGGAGCAGCCCGGTAGCTCGTCAGGCTCATAACCTGAAGGTCGCAGGTTCAAATCCTGCCCCCGCAACCAGACATCAACCCGCCCTCGAGGCGGGTTTTTTTGTGCCTGCGCTCTTCCCACATGAAAGGCCATGCTCGACCTCTTCGGCCAGCCCGCCCTTCCGGGCCTCCAGATGGCGGACAACATCGTCTCGCCCGATCGACAGTGTTCACTTGAGCAACGCTGCGCCGAACTCGAAATGGAGCCGTATCGCCACCAGGGCTACGAAGGGAAGCGGCTCGTCCGACGGTTCGGCTGGGATCCGGAAGGCGGCGGGGGACCCATTCCTGACTGGTTGATCGAGCCGCGCGATGCGGCGGCCCGCGCCTTCGGGCGCGACGCCAAGCGCTTCGACCAGGCGCTTGTCATCCGCTACGATCCGGGCGCCGGGATCGGCTGGCACCGCGACCGCCCACCTTATCGTGAGGTGATCGGCGTCTCGCTGGGCGCGCCGGCCGAGATGGCCTTTCGCCGTCGCCGGGAGGACGGGAAGTTCGAGCGCTTGAAGATCCCGCTCACACCCGGCTCCGCTTACCTGCTCAGCGGTCCGGCGCGCTCCGACTGGCAGCATGGAATCGCCACCCACGCCGGGCTCCGCTTCTCCCTCACCTTCCGCAGTCGCTGACGGGATTGAACCGAAGCGCCGCCGAAACGTCTACTCCTGCATGACCGAGAACATCGAGGGGCCTTGGTGGACGGTGCAGCGCGGCGCCGGCCCGATCATCGCTACGGCCATCCATGACGGCCACGGGCTTCGGCCCGACGTCGCCGCAGCGATGAAGCTGGCGGACGCGGATCGGTTGCGCGAGGAAGATCCTTTTACGGGCCAGGCCATCGTGGATGTGTCGACCCATATCATCGCACACCGCTCGCGCTTCGAATTCGACCTCAACCGCGGCGCCGACGGCGCGGTGTACGAAACGCCGGACCAGGCCTGGGGCCTCGACGTCTGGCATGCCCCCCCGGCGCAAACGCTGGTCGACCATTCGCTCGAGGTGCACGCCGCTTACTACCGCATGCTCGGCCACCTGCTCGACGATATCGCGGCGACGAACGACCGCTTCGTCCTGATCGACGTTCACAGCTACAATCACCGCCGCGACGGACCGGAAGGTGCGCCGACAGATCCGGCCAAGGCTCCCGACATCAACATTGGCACCTTCTCCATGCCGCGCGACCAATGGGCGTTCCTGCTCGATCCGCTGATGGAGGCCATGCGCGGCTTCGATTTCAACGGACGCCACCTCGACGTGCGCGAGAATATCGCTTTCCAGGGCAAGGGCGAGCAGACCCGCTTCGTCCACGAGCGTTATCCGGGCCAGGGCTGCGCCATCGCCCTCGAGTTCAAGAAATTCTTCATGAACGAATGGACCGGTGCGCCCGACCCGCGCGAACTTGACGCCATGCGGCGCTTCATCGCCTTCACCGCCGATACCGCGCGCGACTTGCTCGGATGAGCAGCATGCTCAAGGCCGCGCCCGACCCGTTCGAGGCGCATTTCGGGAAGACCGGGGCATTGCGCCAGCCGGTCGGGGATAGCGGCCGCGTCCACCTCGATCGCAGCCTGCCCTTTCTCATGCTCCACCGCGGCAACGGCGACGCCACGAGCCTGGCCCGGCGCATCGCCATCGACAGCCCCGCCTACCTGATCTGGGACGAAGGTGACGATCATGCCGCGCTCCAGGCGCTGGAGTCGGTGGCCGCGCGCCAGATCGCCGATCATGGCAAGATCCTCGTCGTCACGCTCGCCGACGCGCCGTTCCAGTCGGACAAGAAGGACAGCCCGACGCTTCCGCCCTTCCTAGCCAGGGTCGACCACAAGGGCGGTGATGATTCCGCGCGGGCAGCCAAGAAGCTGGCAGAGACGTTGGCCAAGGTGCGCGCCGACCTGCGCCGCTGCAAGGTCGACAGCCAGGGCTTCGCGACACCCCTGCCGCCGCGGTTCGACCGGCTTCTGGACGAAATCGACGGCGTCGAGCGCCTTCGCCTCATCGTCCCCCAAGTCCATCGCCGTGCAGATGGCGGCGTCTATCCCGGAATCAGTCACGATCTCGCGGTGTCGTTCGGCGACGCCCTGCTGCGGTCCGCCTGCGCCTTTCTCGATGACGGCAGCGGCCGCGCGCCCGACCATTACCGCTCGCTCGGCCGAAGCGCCTATCTCGCGGCGGCGCTCAAGGCGGACCGCAAGCTCGCGGCCATCGCCAACAGCTTCGACTTTCTCCTGTCGATCTCGCCGATCGACACGGCCAAGGCGTGCGACAAGTTTCTCGAAAACGGCTGTGAGGAAGCCCCGAAATTCCATTATCGGCCGCTGACCGTCGACCCGGACCAGGCCAAGCGCGACCTCTACGCGATCGACCTTGCCCAGCTCGAGGACCCGCTGATCGAACGGCTGCTCGGCGAGAAGCGGCGCGAGGTCGATGCCCAGCTGACCATGCTGGCGACACGCAACACGCCGGCGTTTCGTCCCGCTTCGATGTTCCTTTACGGCGCGGTTGATCCTGCACTGCTGGACGATGCCCATTCGATCCTCGCCTCCACCGCGACCGACCCCCCGCGCGGCGCGATGGTCGATGCCGAAGGCGTGGCGGCCGCGGCCGAGGCATTGGTCGCGCGCTACGCAGCGATCGACCCTGCCTTCGCCCCTCTGATCGATATCCGCGACGACGTCGCCGGGCTGATGGTCTCGGGGCCCAGGCTGATGATTGGCAGCGGCACGTTGGTCCCGGCCCATCGGCTCGACGCGCTCTTGGCCCATGAAGTCAGCGTCCACCTGCTGACCTTCTTCAACGGATCCGACCAAGGCCTCGGCCTCTTTTCCACCGGCCTCGCCGGCTACGAAGGGGTGCAGGAAGGACTGGGCGTGTTCGCCGAATGGGTCAGCGGCGGCCTCACCCGCACCCGCCTCCGTCTCCTCGCCGCGCGCGTCGTATCGGTCGATGCCATGTTGCGCGGCGCCGACTTCATCGACTCGTTCCGCGACCTGCGCGACACCCATGGTTTCCGCCCGCGCTCGGCCTTCGGCATCTGCGCCCGCGTGTTCCGTTCTGGCGGCCTCGCCAAGGACGCCATCTATTTGCAGGGGTTCCGCGCCGTCACCGGCCTGGTCGCCGCCGGTGCCAGCCTCGATCCGTTCTGGATGGGCAAGATCGCGGTCCGCCACAGCGGCGACGTCGAGGAGCTGCTGCAGCGCGGGCTCGCCCATGCGCCGCGCTTCGTTCCGCTGTTCATGGGGAACGAACAGGGCCGCGCGCGCATTGCCGCCCTACGAAACGACGGCGGTATCGCCCGGATCTGGTCAGGAGAATAACCCCCGTGCGCATCGCCTTTTTCGTCAACGATTTCGAACGCGAATATGCCGGCTTCGCCACTACCGTGCTGGCGCACCAGGCGGCGATGCGCGGGCACGAGGTCATCTATTTGACGCCCGGCGATTTCGTGGTTGCGCCGGACGACAGCCTGCAAGTGCACGGGCACGTCCTGCCGAAAAAGAAGTGGAAGAGCCGCGAGGACTTTTTCAAGCACCTCTGCTCGGCGCAGTGCAAGGTCGAGAAGGTCGATATGGCCGACGTCGACGTGTTGATGCTGCGCAGCGACCCGTCGGTCGATGCGGAGACGCCTTGGGCGGCGGAAGCCGGCATCCTGTTCGGGCGCGAAGCCGCCAAGCGCGGCGTGATCGTGCTGAACGATCCTGACAGCCTGGGCCGCGCGATCAACAAGCTCTACTTCCAGAGCTTCCCGGCCGAAGCGCGCGCCGAAACGCTGATCACCAAGCACGCGTCGGACATCAAGGCCTTCGCCAAGGCGCACAAGGGTAACATCATCCTGAAGCCGCTGCAGGGCTCGGGCGGGTCGGGCGTGTTCAAGCTCGATCCCGGCAACCAGGCCAACCTCAACCAGATGATCGAGGCGATCGGCCGCGACGGCTACATCATCGCCCAGGCCTATGTCCCGGCCGCCAAGAAGGGCGATATCCGCCTGTTCCTGATGAACGGCCGACCGTTGCAGATCGGCGACAAATATTGCGCGCTGCGCCGGGTCGCGGCGAAAGACGACATCCGCTCCAATATCCACGCCGGCGGCAAGGCCGAGGCGGTGGAGATCGGCAAGACGGAACTGGCGGTGGCCGAACTGATCCGGCCCAAGCTGATCGCCGACGGCATGTTCCTCGTCGGGATCGACATCGTCGGCGACAAGATCCTTGAGGTGAACGTGTTTTCACCGGGCAACCTCAAGAGTTGCTCGACGCTGGCCGGGGTCGATTTCTCGGTGCCGATCATCGAGGCGATCGAGCGAAAGGTCGAGGTCGCGCAGGACTATGCCTATGGGTTCGACAACCGCCAGATGGCGGTGCTCTAGGCCGCGCAGCACGTGCGCATCGCGACCTGGAACATCAACGGCATCAATGGCCGGATCGACCAGCTCACCGACTGGCTTGCCGCGTTCAAGCCGGATGTCGTTTGCCTCCAGGAACTGAAGGCGCCCGACAACCGCTTCCCCGCGGCCGCAGTAGAAAAGGCCGGATACGGCGCGATCTGGCACGGCCAGCAGCGCTGGAACGGCGTCGCCATCCTCGCCCGGGGTAGCGATCCGGTTGAGGCCGGCCGCGGCCTGCCCGGCGATCCTGACGATGAACAGAGCCGCTACCTCGAAGCGGCGATCGACGGCCATGTCGTGGCCTGCCTGTACCTCCCCAACGGCAATCCGTGGCCGGGACCGAAGTTCGACTACAAGCTCGCCTGGATGGACCGCTTCGCGAAACGGACGAAGGCGCTGTTCAAGCTCGACGCGCCGGTCATCCTCGCCGGCGATTACAACGTCATCCCGACCGATGCCGACGTCTACAAGCCAGAGCGCTGGGCGAAGGACGCGCTGTTCGCGCCCGAGGCCAAGGCACGTTACGCCAAATTGCTCAAGGCGGGCTGGGTCGACGCCATCCGCCACCTTTACCCGAACAGGGCGCCCTTCACCTTCTGGCCCTACTGGCGCCAGTCGTTCGAGCGCGACGCCGGCATCCGCATCGACCATTTGCTGCTGAACCCGCCAGCGGCGAAGCTTCTCAAGAACGCCGGCGTCGACCGCGGTCCGCGCGGCAACGACCATCCCAGCGATCACGCCCCGGCTTGGATCGAATTGAGGTGAAGCCGCCGGAACCGATGGAGGCGCTGCTCGCCGAAATTCTACCCGAAGGTCCGGAGTGGACCTACGAGCCGAAGTGGGACGGCTTTCGTTGCCTGGTCGCCAAACAAGGCAAGTCGATCACGCTCTGGTCGAAATCGGGCAAGCGGCTCGACCGCTATTTTCCGGACATTGTTTCGCTCTTCGAACAGGCGCCGCCGTCCGCGTTCCTGATCGACGGCGAACTGCTGATCGAACAGGGCGGTCGAATCGCGTTCGATGCGCTGCAGCTACGGCTCCATCCGGCAACCAGTCGGGTCGCCAAGCTGGCGGCGGCGACTCCGGCGATGTTCATGGCGTTCGATTGTCTGGCGAGCGGCGGACACGACCTTGCTGGCCAGCCCCTCGCCGAGCGCCGTGCTGCGCTGGAGACCTTGTTCCGCACATTCGATCATGACCGCCTGAAGCTCAGTCCCTCGACCCGCGATCGCGACCGGGCGTTGGGCTGGCTTGAGCGAACCGGCGGTGCGCTCGATGGGGTCATCGCCAAGCGAGTCGACCAGCCCTACGCGTTCGGCGAGCGAACAATGGTCAAGGTCAAGGCGACTCGGACGGCCGACTGTGTCGTCGGCGGCTTCCGCTACGCGGCAAAGGGCGAGGAAGTGGGATCACTGCTCCTCGGCCTGTACGACGACGATGGAAAGCTCGACCATGTCGGCTTCACCTCTGCGCTCAAGGGCGAGGACAAGCCGGCGTTAACGAAAAGGCTGGAGAAGCTTGCCGGCGGTAGCGGCTTCACTGGCAAGGCGCCGGGCGGGCCGAGCCGATGGTCGACCGAACGGTCCGCCGACTGGGTTCCGCTCAAGCCCGAGTTGGTCGTCGAAGTGCGCTACGACCAGGTTACGGGCGGCCGGTTCCGGCACGGTACGGCGCTGGTCCGCTGGCGTCCCGACAAGGCGCCCCGGCAGTGCACACGGCAGCAACTTGCGCCGCCGCTCACGCCTCGCAACTCACCGCACTGATGGCCTAGCGCGTTTTGCGCATCATGCCCGGCGTGTAGGTTTCCACCGCCTGCGCCGCGACCTCGGCATCGGTCAGCGGCACGCGGATCAGGTGGCCGTCGGCATAGGCCTGCGCCTGGTCGGTGAAGTGCGGCGAGGCCGGGTCGCCGTTCACGCCGCCCGCCGTCACCGCCCATGCCCGCGGCCCGTCCTTGGCGAATTCGACCACCGCGACGAAGCTGTTGCCGTTGGTGCCGTAGCGCTTGACCGTGCCGGGATAGGTGCTGGCGCCGAACGAGGCGAGGCTGCCCCACCGCGCCGACGGGAAGCCGACGGCGAGGCTAGGTTTCGCATCGTCGAATGTCTGACGGATCGCGCCGTCGTTGCGCTGGTAGCGGTTGATGTCGCCCCACTTCACGCGCCAGCCGCCGTACAGCCCGGTCATCTTGGCGATCGCCGCGTCGAGCGCCGCGAGGCGGGTCGCCGCATCGGCCTCGCCGATCCGGGCGTAGGCAGTTTCCTCGTCGGTCGTGGTGCGCACGCCGGTCATCACCTTGTCCCAGATCGCCTCGCCATAATGGACCGCCAGCGTCTGCGCCTCGCTGTCCTTGGCCCAGCGCCGGTCCCAGCCTTTGAGCATCGCCACCTGCGGCGCCAGCGACAGCCGCCGCGCGTCCCGCTTCGGCAGAGCGTCATAGGCCGCGAACAGCGGCGGCAGGATCCGGTCGAAGCCCGGCTGCGCGGTATCGTAGGCGGTGGCGATCAGGCTTTCCGGCGTGAAGGTCCGGCCGTTGTCGAGCAACTGCAGCGCGTGGGTCGATCGCGCGCGATATCCCCACTGGTCCATGTAAGGCGCGAAATGCCGGTCGCCGAACGTTCCCTTGCCAGCCGCCATCCACGGCGCGTCGTTCGAATTGTAGACGAAGCCCGACCTGGGATTGCGAACCATCGGGAGGCCGTCGAGCGTATACAGGCCGCGCCAGTCCGCCTTCGGGTTGCTGCCGTCGACCGTCCAGCGATAATCGATCCGCTCGTCGCGCAGCGGCACGAACTGCGGATGGAGGTAGGCGATCGTTCCGTCGCGGCTGGCGAAGATCGTGTTGTTCGACGAATTGGCCCGCCGCGCCGAAACCTTGAGGAAGTCGTCGAGGTTCTTGGCCTTGGTGCGCAGGAAGCTCTGCTCCAGCGCGTTCAGCGGGTCGTCGAGGATCGAATAGGCGATCAGCTTCCCGCCCTCGCTCCGTACGATCGGCCCGTGCAGGCTGTGCAGCGTGACGAAGCGGCGGATGGCGAGGCTGCCGTCGGCCTGCCGGACGCGGATCGCCACCGGTCGCTGCTCGATCGGCCGCACGCCGTCGCCATATTTGGTGCCCAGTTTGCCGCCGGGCATCCGGACCAGCGTTTCGGCGAATTCATCACGGTTATCGAGGCCGCTCGACGTGTGCATCCAGCCGATGTCGCGGTTGAAGCCCTGGTAGACGAAGGGCTGCCCCCAGGTCACCGCGCCATAGACGTCGAGGCCTTCGCTGCTCTGCACCTGCACCGGCCTGCGCATAGGCCATGCCGAACACCGCATCGGCATCGGTCGGCGCCTTGATGTGGGCGATGCCGAGCCGGTCGCGGGTGATGTGGACCTGGCTCGCGCGGGCCGCCAGCCGCTGCATCTCGCTCGGCGGCTTCTTCGCCTCCAGCGGTGCAGCAGCGAGGAGTGAAAGGGCGAGCGCGAGGGTCAGGCGGATCATGGTCCGCATCCTTCCCGCCAATCGCCGCCCTGTCTAGCGCAAGGCGACCTTGGCCGGCTTGGCGGCGTCGGCCACCGGCATTGTCGGCGCGCCGACCAGCGGCTTGGCGCCGTCCCCGAGGATGATAAACGCCGCCCAGTAGAATGGGTGCGACGTGCGCTTGTCGTTCATCAGCCCTTCCTGCGCCTTCTCGAGCGCCATGCCCAGCGGCTCGCCCGGCGTCGCGCCCAGCAGGCCCGACACCAGCCGCTTGGTCGCGTCGTAATCGTCCGGCACCGGCCAGTGGCTGGCGACGACCGACCGCGCGCCGGCGCCGACGAAGGCGCGGACCAGCCCGTCGAGCGCATAGTTGCCTCCGGTCGCGATGCCCGCCTCGCGCGTCGCGCCCAACGTCGCCCGCCCGGCCGTGTCGCAGGCCGACAGGATGACGACGTCGGCGTCGAGCTTGAGGTCGAAGATTTCCTTGAACGTCAGCAACCCGTCGGACCCGTCGGGCGCGAAGCTGGTGACCAGCGCGGGCCGCGCCGGGCATTCCGGCCGCGGCGCGGTGACCAGCCCGTGGGTGGCGAAATGGACGATGCGGTAATCATCGAGGTTGCGGTCGCCAAGCAGCGCCGTGTCGGTAAATGCCGCGCCGGTCAGCAGTTCGGATCGGTTCGCCCCGAACAGTTGCTGCCCGACTTTCAGCTCGGCATCGCTGATCGGCGCCTGCCAGGTCTGGATCGGCCAGTCGCAATCGTCGGCCACCGCCGCTACCGGTCGGCTCGTCGCCGGCGCATTGTGGCCGAGGCCGAGATACGCCTCCTTGGCTCGGCTGGGCGCGATCGCGCGGACGTCGAGGAAGCTGCGCGGGCTGACCGAGATCGAGATTTCGCGCCCGCGGCCGAGCCAGTCGATGCCGGTCATGTCATAGGCATCGCCGCCCTTTGCCACCTTCGCGGTGTAGGCGTCGACGCTCGGCTGGCTGGCGGGCAGGACGTAGGGCGGCAGCTCCAGCATCGGGCCATCCGGCTCGACGATGAGATGCCTGGCCGCGCGCACGTCGGCGTCGACCGGCCCGAACAGCGCGAGGTAAAGCCCGCGCGCCTTGCCGATGTCGAACGGCGAGGTGACCAGGCCGCCGGCATCTTCCTTGACGATGCTGTCGCGGATCGCCGACACCTCGCGGCCCATCGCCGCCGGGTCCATCCCTAGTTGCAGGGCGCGTGCGCCGCCCTTGTTGGCGAACAAGGCGAAGCTCGTCCCGTCGACCATCATCATCTTGTAATAGGCCTCGCCCGGCCGGAGCGCGCCCTGCAATTCGGCCAGGTCGACCGACGTCGGCTGCAGCGCCTTGTAGCGCGGGAAATCGGCGAGCTTGGACTGCAGCTGGGTCTGCTCCTTGCGCATCACCTCAAGGCTGTCCTGCGCCGCTTTCAGCGCGTTGGCCTGGACCGGCGTCGGCGCCGACAGGGCGCCCAGGCGGTTGATCTCGGCCTCGGTGCGGACGATCTCGCGGGTCCGCGCGACGGCCAGCCGGAACAGGGCGCTGGCCTCGTCGTTGCCGGCCGACATCTGCCGCGCCAGCACGGCCTGGGTCTGGGCCACGCCGGGCCGCTGGAGGATTTGCGACGCGGCGAACATCTCGCCCGCGGCGCCGGCTGACCCGTCCTTGGCCAGGATTTCGAAATAGGGCTTCATCAGGCCGCGCAGCGCCGACCCGCTGTCGGCGACATCGGCGCTCTCCTTGACCACGTCGGCGAACAGGGCGCGGGCGCCCGCCATGTCGCCATGGCGCGACAGATACCCGGCCTTGCGCGCCTTGGCCGACAGCATCGCCGGACTCGACGGGAAGCGCATTTCGATGTCGCTGATCGCCTGATCGAAGGCCGCCACCGCGGTGCCGGTATCGCCCGCCGCCTCGGCGACCAGCGCTTTCTCCACCTGCACCTCGCTGGCCAGGCTGGCGGTCGATCGGACCTTGCCGCCTCGCACCGCGGCGAGGCCCTTGAGCGCGCGGTCGAGCCGGGTCGAAGCCTCGCCGAACCGGCCGGTCAGCCGCAGCGCGGTCCCGGCCAGCGCATCGGCCTGTGCATCGAGGATCGCCGCCTTTTCGCTCGGCGTCAGTGCGGCCCCGATCTCGGTCAGTTCGCGGTTGGACAGGCTCTCGCGATTGATCAGGTCGGCCAGCGGGACGCTGATCACGCCGCTCTGGATCGCGCTGTGCATTGGGTCGTCGCCCATCGATGCCACCTTGCGGTCGAGTTCCTGCAACGCCTGCTTGCCGTCGCGCTGGTTCAGTTGGTTCACCGCGCGGTAGTTGCGCAGCAGGCGCTGCATCACGCCGTCACCGGACGGCGCCTTTTCCTCGGCCTTGTTCATCAGCCGGACGGCGGCGCCGAAATTGCCGAGGTTGGATTGCTGCAGGCCCTGGTTGGCATAGGCCTCGGCCAGCGCGGCCGCGCTATTCTCCTCGCGCGTCGCCAGATCTTCGAAGAATTCGGCGCTTTCGGCGAAGCGGAAGCCGTTCGAGCGCTGGTAGGCCTCGTCGCGCGCCGCGCCGATATCCAGCGACCCGGCCTGGATTCGGGCAAAGGCGGCGGGATCGCTGACTTCGGTCGTCGCAACCTGGACCACACCCTTCTGCGCCTTGTCGAGCACTACCGACGACAGCGCGAGCCGCAACGCCGGATCGTAACCGGCCAGGCCTTCGACGAAGTAGGTCGTCTTGCCGCGCACCGTCTTGTAGCGCAGGTAATCGAGCCCCGCGCCGTTGTCGTGGCACTTGATCGCCTCGACCTGACCGATGCCGTCGACGCTCGCGTCCTGAGGCTTGCAGTCCAACTTGAGCGTGGCAAGGATCCCCGGCTCGTTTGCCATTGCGACGTCGCGCCGCACCGCCAGAAGGCTGCCGACCGGCGACGTCGCATCGCGGCAGGTGATCAGGTAGGCGCGGTCGAACATCGCCTTCAGCCGGTCGTCGGTCGGCTTGGCCTGCGCCGTGCACAGCACCCCGGCATCGCCGAGGCGGAAGCTGTTGCGGGCGGAGACCGGCAGGTTGACGACCGGGTCCGCGGCCAGCGTGGGGGCGACCAGCGCGCAAGTCGCGGCCAGCGCAGTGACGAGGGTGAGCCGGGCCATTACTGCTGCTCCTGCTGGTTGCTGCCGGTGCCGATCAGCGCCGGGTTGCCGCTGCCGGACACCGGCTCGTCGGTCGGCGCCTGCGGATCGATCGGCTTGCCGTTGATCACCGGCGGCGGCGGCTCGATCGCGTTCTTGTCGTCCGTCTTGTCGTCGTCGTTGTCGCTGTCGTCGCCGTCCGGGTCGTTGCCGAACAATTCCTCGCCGAACACCAGCTGGTCGCCGATCGACGTGTCGAGGAACACCAGCTGGTTGGTCAGGTCCTGGATCTGAGGCGGCACCGGCTGGGCCGGCGGCACGGGCGTGAAACAGGCGCCGCCGCTCAGGGCGCAGCCGTTGATGCTCGACGAGGCGGTAAAGACGGTCAGGTCGTTCTCGGGATCGCCGATGAATGCGTCGCGCGCCGCCGCGCCGGCCAGGGTCTGGCCGGTCGCCGCATCGTAGAGCTGGCCGTTGATGATCATCTCGACCGACCCGGCGGTGATGTCGCCGTACAGGTTGGCATCGCTGATCAGCAGGCCGGACCGCGCCGCGGCCGTGCCCATATTCTGGACATAGATCGAATAGGGCGAGGCGGCCTGGCTGACCGCTTGGCCGACCTGACCGGTGCCGGCCTGGAACAGATCGAGGTTGACCGTTCCCGCGTTGATCACCGTCCCTGCATGGGGCGCGGTCGGCGCGGTGGCGAGCTCGACATCGCGGTTCGCGTATTGGGTGTCGAGCGCCAGCCGGTCGAGGACGGCCGCCTCGGCGACATGGACCCGCTGGCCGAAGAACGACAGCGTGCCGACCGTCGCGTCGCTGCCGGGCGAGAAGTCGATCCCGCCGTTGACCGCGTCGATCTCCATCAACCGCGCGTCGAGGTCGAGATAGTCCTGGTCGGTGAAGTTCTGGCCGGTGACCTGGCCGGTCACGCGCAGGCGCCCGGCGTAGTTGCCTGCGGTGTCGACCACCCCGAAGTCGTAATAGCGGCCCCCGCCGGCCAGCGTGGTCGTGCCGACCATCAGGTCGATCGCCGACGCATTCTCGAGCGCGTAAACGAGCAAGGTCGACGAGCCGATGCGCGACAGTTCCCCGTTGTCGAGGATGTAACTGCCGTTGGCCGCACCGCTGTTGGTGCCGATCCCCGCGCCGGTTCCATTCGTCGACAGCAACTCGGCAAAGCTGCCGGTGATCGATCCCGCTTGGGCGAATGCGATGTCGTTGCTGGTGACCGAGAGGTTGGCGACATTCCATGCGCCGCCGACGGTGAGCAGGCCCGCCGTGGAAATTGTCCCCAGGTTCGCACTCAGCGCGCCCGCCTGAACGTTGGCGCCGGTGATGGCGATGCCATTGCCCGCCGCCGCCGATGCCAGAATGACATTGCCGCCTGCCGCAACTTGGATGGCCGTGTCGGACACCAGCGCGCCCGTGACCGTCGCCGCGCCGCCGGAGGTGATCGCGATGCCGGTGGCATCCGCGCCGCCACTGGTCACGGGCCCGGTAGCGGAAGCCAGCGTCACCGTCCCGCCGGTCGAGGTTGCGTATCCGGTGGTCACGCCGGCGTTGCCGCTGGCTGCGATCTGCTGGACCGCGTTCAGCGTCCCGGCCACAAGCGTGCCCGTCGCGCCGAGCGCCAGTTGGCCGCCGCTCGTGACATTACCCGCCTGCAGGTTGCCACCCGCTGCCGCCAGCGCGACGTTGCCGCTGCCCGACACGTTACCGGCCACCAGGCTGCCGCCGGCATTGACCTGGGCGACGCTATTGGTCGCGGTCAGGTTGCCGCTGGTCCAGTTGCCCGCCGAGGCCGCGCGGACCGCCCTTGCCTGCACGGCCCCGCCGATCGCGACCGTGCCGCCGCTGGCCTGCGGCGCCTGCGCAAGAACGGGCGCCGGATCGAAGTCCTCGTTCACCGGGTCGTACCCGAGCGCGAACATGCCGTAGCCGCCGAGGTAGAATTCGCCGCCGGCCATGATCGGCCCGGTGGCGATGTTGCCGCCGGCCAGCAGCATGACGAGGTCGCCGGCCTGGATAGCGCCGGTCGAGATGTTGCCCGGTCCGGCCGCGCCGATACGGGCCATCGCGGACAGCGTACCGGCGTTGATCGTACTACCCGACCACAGGCCGATGTCGACACCTGCAGAGACGTTGCCGACGCCGATCGACGCGCCGATCGCGGTCACGGTGCCCGATGCCGACACATTGCCGGCGCTCAACGCGCCCGTCGCCGTCAGTTCGACATCCCCGCCGGACGCCGTCGTGCCGGCGATGGCCAGGTTGCCGCCGTCCGCGGTCAGCCACACGTCGGACCCTGCACCGGCGCTCGCCAGCGACAGGCCCTGTCCGGCATGGCCGGTAATCGCGCCGTTGGTCGCGGCGAGGTTACCCGCGGTAATGCTGCCGTTCGCGCTGAGCGACACGTCGCCGTCGGACGCAATGTCCTGCGCGACGATCGACTGGTTCGACACCAGCGTGGCCGCGAGGACCGCGTCGATCGGCCCGCCGACGGCAATCCCGTCGCCCTGCAGGATGGCCTGCCCGCCCGCGCTGGCGCTGCCGAGGACGGCGAGCGGGCCGCCCGCCGACATAACGAGATCTCCGCCCGCCGAGGCCGAACCAACTGACACCGCGCCCGATCCGACGACCCAGATCCGGTCGGTGTCGGACACCAGCGCGCCTGCCGTGATCGGTCCGCCGAACAGGTCGATCGAGCTGCCGGCATGGACGTTCCCGGTCGTCACCGCACCGCCGGCGTCGACCAGCACGGCATTGGTCGCGGTCAGCGCGTTGGTCGTGATGTCGCCGACCGCCGACAGGTCGATGTCGCCCGCTGCGTCGAGGTCGCGGGCGAGGACGAGCCCGCCGTTGGCGGCAAGGACAATCGAGCCGCTGCCCGACGTCGCCGATCCGATGACCACCGAACCCGGTGCCGACAGGTCGATCGCCGATCCGATGTCGAGGTTGGTGTTGAGGATGATGTCGCCGCCGCTCGCCACCGACAGCGTGCCGGCACTGAGCGTCCCGTAGGCAATCGGTGAAGGCGCCGCGCCGGCGACGAAATTGGCGGCGTCGAGGTTGGCGCTGGCCGCATCGATCGTCGCATTGTCGGTCCACACCGACATCCGCCCCGGCGTCATGATCGACAGCGCCCCGTCGATGGTCACCGTGCCGTTTTGCGCGGCGAGGACGGAAACGATGTCTGCGCCCGGAATCCACGCTCCGCCGGGTCCGTTGGTCGCGAAATCGAGGCTGGCGATGTGCGTGTCGGCGTTGAGCGTTTCGAAGTCGAGGCCCGACAGGTGGTAGGCGCCGCCCGGGACCAGTCCGCCCCCGCCGTATCCGAAGCCGCGAAGCGTCATGCTGCCGATGGACATCGTGCCCCGGTTGGCCGGTTCGAGGTAGCGGTTGGTATTGAGCAGCAGCATGCCGCCGGTCGACGCATCGCCGCCGATGCCCACCAGCGTTTCGTTGGGGTTGGACCCGGCCGATCCGCCGAACGCATCGAACGCCCAGACGACGTCCCCGGCGACGAAATCGCCGCCGCGGTTGAGGATGACGAAGTCACCCGATTGCGCCGATCCGCCGTTCCCGGCCGCGCCGTTGGCGCCGGTGGAACCGAAGCCGCCCCAGCCGCCGTTGCCGCCGGTCGCAATGGTGGAGACCGTCACGTCGCCGAAATGCGCAAAGCCCTCGGTCGTCGTCAGGCCGGCGACGTTGAGGCCGCTGACCGTCCCGATGTTGACCGACCCTGCCGACCAGTTGGTGATGACGTTGCCGCCCGCGCCGCCGATGCCGCCGATTTCGCCCTGGCCGCCGTCGCCGCCGTCGCCGGCACGCGCGGCGGTGTCGATCAACAGGTCGCCGGTCGTGATCTGGCCGGTAAGGGCCAGCGCCTGCGCGTAGACGAGGCCGCCCAGTGCGTCGCCGCCCGCGCCGCCGTTGCCGCCGGTCCCGGTGCCGACCGAAACGCCGCTTCCGCCGCTCCCGGCAATGGCCGTCCCGTCGAACGCGGTCGTGCCGAGGCTGATCTGCGACAGGCCGTATGGGCTGTTGACCGCACGGAGCGAGACGATGCCGCCATAGGCATCGCCGCCGCTGCCACCATCCGTGCCGTTGCCGCCCCGCGCCGCGGAGGTCAGCAATGTGGTGCCGCCGACCGAGACACTGCCGCCGTTCGAGAAGATTTCCGAGACGGGGAAGACGTCGCCGACAACGACATTCTGGTAGTCGATGTTGGCGAAGGCGTTCCCGCCGTTGAACCCGTCTCCGCCGGTCCGGTCCGTATCGAGTTCGAGGTTGCCGGCGATGGCCACGCTGCCAAGGTTGACGGCGTTGAGCAGGGCCAGCGAATCCGCCACCGCGCTGCCGCCGTTCGCGCCGCCGCGGCCCGAGCCGCCGGTCGCGCTCGCCGCGATCCGCGCATTGCCCGAGACCGCCAGGCTTGCCCCGCTATCGGAACGGACGACCGCGTAACCGGCGTCGGCATTGCCCGCCGAAAGCCCGCCGATGCTGCTGCCGCCGCGCGCTTCGGTCGAGACGTTGAGCGACTGGGCCGCCACGGTGCCGCCGGCCGACACGACGAGGTTGGCGCCGGTCGCGGTCGCGTTGCCGCCATCCCCCGCGCTGCCGTTGCCGCCGTAGGCATAGGACGCGAGGACCAGCGAATCGTTCACCGCTTGCAACGCCGTCCCGGTCGCGAGGGAAGCACCGTTGATCGTCAGGTTGCTGTACCCGGCCGTCGCCGTGCCGCCCGCCGTGCCGTCCCCGCCCAGACCGTAGCTGTTGAGCGTGATCGTCTGCGGCAGATTGAACTGCGCACCGTTGGACAATGCGACTGTCGCGTTGCCGCCGGCCGCGCTGCCGCCGGTCCCGGTGATGGAATCGCCGGCCATGGCATAGGCACTGACCCACAGGCCCTTGGTCGCGCTGGTTAGGTCAAGGTCGTTGGCATCGATGATCGCCGTGCCGCCGGTCGCATCGCCGGCCGCGCCGTCCGCCGCGTTCCCGCCAAAGCCTTCCGCAGTCAGGTGGAAGAGGAAATTGCCATTGTGGTTGATCGTCCCGCCCGCTCCGTCCGAGCCGAGTATCCGCGCCAGGCCGCCGCGGGCATCGCCGCCATCGCCGCCGTACAGGCCCTCGCCGCCAACGCCGTCGGCGAAAATATAGGTATTGGCGAGGTTGAGTGTGGTCCCTGCCGACAGCTGGAGCGATGCCTCCGTGCCGCGGCCATCGCCACCTTGAGTATCGCCGGCGCCGCCGATGCCGGACCCGTAAATGAACAGCGTGTCGCTGCTGTTGAGCCGGTTGTTGCCGCCCGCGGCATAAAGGCGGGCCACGCCGCCCTGTCCGTCGCCGCCGGCGGTCACGCAATCGCTACATTCCTGGCCGTTCTCGCCACCGTAGCCGCCGGCGTAGATTTCGACATAGCCGCCGTTGACCGTGGTGCCGCCTAGCAGTTGCAGCAGGGCCGAGCCGCCCTGGCCGTATCCGCCCGATGCATCGCCGTAGACGCTACCGCCCTTGCCCTCGGAATCGATCACGATGTCGGGGCTGGTCAGGGTGGTGCCGGTCAGCGCGATATTGGTGACCCCGCCGAACGCCGCGCCGCCATCGACGCCATAATCCCAGCCGTTGCCGCCATATCCGTTGTTCTCGGCGTAGAGGATGCTTGTCAGGTTCATCGCAACGCCGGCCGCGTTGAGCGCGATCGACCCTCCATAGCCGTCGCCGCCCGTCGTCTGATAGGCGCTTCCGCCCGCGCCTTGCGCATAGAGCGACAGGCCCGATCCGTTGACCGTGGAAGTGCTGACGGTGACGTTGACGCTGCCGCCGCGACCGTCGCCGCCGGACGCGCCGTAACTGTTGCCGCCGCTGCCGTGGGCGTCGAACACCATGTCGCCGCCGAGCAGCGTCGTGCCGCTGATCGTGCCGGTCACGGTGCCGCCCTGCGCACTGCCGCCGACTCCGTTGTTCCCGCCCGAGGCATAAGCGGTGGCGCCGACCCACAGCGAATTGCCAGGCGTCTGGTTGTTGGCGTTGACGACGATGTTGCTGTTGGTCGCGCTGATCGAGGCCGTCCCGCCCAGCGCGTCGTTGCCGGTGTCCGGCGTGCCTTCGCCGTCCGACCCATAGGCGCTGGCATCGATCCGCAAGGTGCGGTCGGCCGTCACGGCGGCGCTGGTGAGGGTCAGGCTGGCGGTGCCGCCGAAAGCCTTCCCGCCGGCCGCGGAATAGGTCGAGCCGCCCGAGCCGGTGGCGGTGATGTTCGCCTCGCCGACCGAGAAGTCGGCATTGGTGATGGACCCGGTGGCCTGGCCGCCCTGGCCATCGCCGGCATTCCCGATGCCATAGTAGTAGCCCCAGCCGCCGGACCCGCTCGCATCCATCGAGAAATAGTCGGTGCTGAACGCCGGGCGGTCGGTGCCGCTGCCGGTCATGACCAGCGAGGCGATGCCGCCGGTGCCGATGCCGCCGGTCCCGTCGCCCAGCCCCTGTCCGCCGTCGCCATGGGCGTCGATCTGCGTATAGAGGCCGAAATCGGCGCTCGACCCGTCGGTCAGGGACAGGGTCGCCGACCCGCCGCGCCCGGCGCCGCCGGTAATGTCGCCCGCCCCGCCATATCCGATCGCCGACGCGGTCGTATCGCCGAAGGACAGCGCACTGCCGTTGCCCGCCGCACCCAGCGTGATCGTGCCGCCCTGGCCGATGCCGCCGGTGATGCCGCAGCTCGAACACTCGATCGATGAACCGCCGCTGCCGTCGGCGGTGGCGTAGAGCCGCGACGCGGTGATGCTGCCGCCCTGTGTCGCCGAGACATTGACCGTTCCGCCCGTGCCATTGCCGCCGGCCGCATTGCTGACTACCGCGCCGCCGTCGCCGTCGGCATCGATGTAGAGGTCGCCGGCGGTGATCGTCCCACCCGCCGCGGTGACCGACACGGTGCCGCCGTGACCGCTGGTCCCGTTCGTGTCGCTGTCGAACACATAGCCGCCGCGCGCAAATGCATCGAGGTAGGCATCGCCCAGGCTGACCGTCCGCAGCGCTGCGGCGCTAATGCTGATCGTTCCGCCCTGGGCATTCGTGTTGGGGTTCGCGTTGACCGACACGTCGGCGAAAAGGGTGCCGCCGAACGTCACATCGCCACCCAGCGCGGTAATGCCGATCGATTCGACCGCGCGAAGCTCGGCATCGGTGAGGAACTTGATGTCGCCGCTGGCCGAACCGATGGTGATGGCCTTGGTCGCATAGGCATCGACCGCGCTGGAAAAGGTCGATGACCGGATGTCGATCGTCCCGCCCGGCGTTTCGGCGCCGACGAAGGCGGTGTCGCGCCCTGCGGACAGGATGACGCTGTTGCCCTCGACGATCGCGCTGTTGGCGACGTCGAAGCCGAGGTTGGCGCCCCCGCTGATCAGCAGCGTCGTGGCGTCGTTCTTGGGCACGGTGACAAGGTAGGCGCGGCGCGCCACGTCGGCTGTCTCGACCGCACTGTTGCGGCCGATCGACCCACCGGTGACGTTCAGGCTGTCGGCCACGCCGGTGCCGATGTCGACCTGCACCGAATAGAGGTCATAGGTGCTGGAAAAGCTGAGCGTTGCCGCTTCCGCCGCGACCAGCGCGACATCGCCGTCGGTCTTGATTGTGCCGGCGGTGGTAATCTTCGGCGCGACAACGGCGATGAAGCTGTTGGTGCCGTTGCTGGCGATCGTCGCCCCGGCATTGATCCGCACCTCGCTGGTGCCGTTGGTCACCCCGCCGAACGTCAGCGTCGGCGCGGCCGCGCCAAAGCCGTTGAACCAGTTGTTGCCGCTGCCCGGGTCCGACGTCGTCAGGCCGAGCGATCCGACATCGATGCTGGCGCCGTTGCCGACGACGATGCCGTTGGGATTGTAGAAGAAGACCGTGCCGCCCTTCACGCTGTTGACGGTCGAGGTGATTGTGCCGTTGAGGCCGATCATGTCGGTCCCGCTGGTCACCCGGTTGAGGACCGCGAAGTCGCTTTGGCCGCTGAACGCCATGACATTGCCCGACGGCAGGAAATCGCGAACGCCGCCGACCGGCGCACCCGTCGCGGTCCAGTCGATCGTCGTCTGCGGGTTGTTGAGCACGACCGACGCGCCATTGCCGGTGATCGCCGCACCGCCTGCGTTGTTGAGGTTGCCCGCGACCTGCGCCGCCGCCGGCTTGGCGCCCATCACCAGCGCGGTGGCGAGGGCGATGCTGGAACAGAAGCTGGTCTTGGAGAGGATACGCATCAGGACCTCCACGGCAGGAGACGGCTGGTCAGGGTGACGAGCAGGCGCGGACCGCCCTTGCGGTCGTCGATGCCGGCCCGCTCGAGCGGCACGGCAAGCGAGGTATCGAGCCGGAAATTCCCCATGTCGGCGCGCAGGCCCGCGCCAACGGATTTGAGGTGGTTGGGGTCGCCGGGGAGATTCTTGTTCCACGCCCATCCCGCGTCGCCGAACATATAGGGCGCCACCGTCGCCTTGCCGCGCGCGATGTCGAACGCCTTGGTCCGCAGCTCGGCCGCCAAGGCGACGCCGCTGTCGCCGCTCTCGATCGCCGGGTCGTAACCGCGGCCGACGGTGTAGTTGCCGAGCGTGAATTCCTCGAACGCGGCGAGCGGTGCAAAGGCCAACTGCGCCCGGGGCGAAAGCGCGAGGGCGAGCGCCTTGCCAAGCGCGAGGTCGAACTGGCCCGCCGCGCGGACCAGCCCGGCCGTCGGGTGCGCATCGCCCCGGCTGGGCCCGATCACGCCGATCGGGCAGACGTCGTTCGGGCAGCGGTCGCTGGCGCCGAAAATGTCGAGGCCCTTGCGGATTTCGGCCGTCGCGGCGGCGCGCCAGCCAGGCGCCGCGCTGACCCGGTCGTAGCTGTCCCAGTTGGCCCGCAGGTAGGCGATGCGCAGATTGTCTTCCGACTGGGGGCCGAAGAAGCGCACCTTCTGGTGGAGCAAGTCGAGGCCGCCGCCGAGCCACAGGTTGGTCTTCTGGCTGCGCACCAGCGGGTAGCGCGCGCCGAGCGAGGCGTAGAGGGTGCGGGCGATGAGGTCCGGCACCGCCCCGCCGGCATTCACGTCGGGCTTCGACCAGGCGTAGGTGAACAGGCCGTCGACCGTCAGCCCTTCGGACCCCGGCCTGAAGCTGTGGGCGAGCTGGACGACCTGCTGCTCCTTGAAGTCGGCGGTCGAATAGGCGGACAAGGTCGTGACATCGCCCATACCGGTCAGCCCGAACAACTGACCGCGCAGCTGCCCGCCCCACCGGCCGGTCGCCTTGGACGCCAGGTTGGAGATGGTGGCGTCGACCAGGTAGGTGCGGCGCAGCACCGCGACCTCGCCGATCAGGTCGCCCGGACCGGTGCCGGCGGGCTTGAGCGTCAGCTGGACGTTATACCCCGGCAGGTCGCGCGCCAGCAGCAGGTAGCGCTCGGCCCGGTTGCGGTCGAAAATCTCGTCCTGCTCGAGCTTGGAGAGGTAGCCGACAAGCTTGTCCTCGGCGCCCTCGGTCTGGCCGCGTGCCCGCACCGCGACGACGCGGGCGAACAGCGTTTCCATCGTCACCACGCCATTGTCGATCCGCTGGGTCGGCACCTGGACCGCGGCGAGATAGCCCTTGGCGCGCAGGATGGTGGCGGCCTTGTCGCGCACCTCGCACAGCACCGCCACCGGCTGCTCGCGCCCCGCATAGGGCGTCCACGACGGGGCCAGCTCTTCCTCGGTCGCACCCTTCAGGCCGTTGAAGCGGACCTGGCTGATCGTCACCTTGACGTCGGCAAAGCGCGGATCGGCCAGCGGGCAGGGCGAACGCTCGATATCCCCGACCACATCGAGCTTGGGCGTTTCGGGTGCGGTCGTCGGTTGCTGGCGGGTCAGTTCGTCGCGGGTCGGGGTGACCACCTGGGCTGCCGCAGCGGACGGAAGGCCCGCCGCCAGACACAGCCCGAACGCGCTCGTCGACCGCCAGAAACCCCGCATGCAACGCCCCCTTTTGTGCGCGCGGGATGGCTCGGCCCCTTGAGTCGCCCCGCCCAGGAGTTAATTTTTTGTAACCGGAGTTAACGAGAGTCAATGTCAGGGGTCAGAAAACTGTCGCAAATCGATACGTTAAGCGATGCTTCTGAGGTTAACGGCGCTCGAACCCCGCCAGGCATTCGGCGACCCAACGGGCGGCAACCAGCGCGCTCAGGTCGCTCGGGTCGAGCGGCGGATCCCACTCGGTCAGGTCGATCGCCCGCACCCGTCGGTCGGCGGCCAGCAGGCGGACGGCGGCGAAGAAATCATGCGCCGCCATGCCGCCGGGGCGTGCGCCTGGCGCGCCCGGCATCTGGCCGCGGTCGATCACGTCGATATCGCAATCGATCAGGATCGCCTCGCAATGCGCCAGCCGGTGGAGCGCGGTCGACACGCAGCTTTCGATCCCGATCTCGCGCACCTTGGCCATCGTCAGGACGAGGTGTCCGCCGGCCATCGCGTCGCGGTGCATCGCCGCGGCATTGGCGAACGGCGCCAGCCCGATCTGCGCGACGTTGCGCCCGGGCAGGCCGTCGTCGCGCAGCGCCCGCACCGGGTTGCCGTTGGAAAGGCCCGCGCTCGTGTCGCGCATGTCGAAATGGGCGTCGAGCGTGACCAGACCGACCTTGTCGAGCGGCAGCCCGAGCGCTTCGGCCATGCCGATAAGGGCCGGCCGGGTGACCGCGTTATTGCCGCCGACGACCAGCGCCAGGGCGCGCTTGCCGACCGCCGCGGCAACGGCAGCCGCGAGCGGCGCGGTCGCGTCCTCGATCGACAGGTCCGCCAGCGCCACGTCACCGGTATCGGCGATTGCGCTTCCCAGTTCGCGCCCGGTCTCCACGTCGTAGGTGCCGATCCGCCGGAGCGTCGCGCGCAACCTGGCGGGCGCGAGGTCGCAGCGGCCGGGAGTCACCGACCCGGTGCCCAGCGGCGCGCCGACCAGCGCGACCGGCGCGTCGGCATCGGCGGGGACCAGGAGATCGGCAAGGTTGGGCCAGCTCATGCTTGACGACTAGCACGGTCGCTCGGCTAAGCCAGTGGCCATGTGGGACCGCCTCCTGACTGACTGCAACGTCGCGACCATGGTGCCGGCGCCGGGCAACCCGCTCGGCATCATGAAGAATGCCGCCATCGGCATCGACCAGGGCCGCATCGTCCGGATCGGCAAGCGCACCGAATTGGCCGGCTTTCGCGCCCGGGAGGTGACCGCGCTCGGCGGGGCCTGGGTCACGCCGGGCCTGATCGACTGCCACACCCACCTCGCGTTCGGCGGCACACGGGCCGAGGAACATGCCATGCGCCGCGCCGGCGCGACCTACGAGGAAATCGCCCGCGCCGGCGGGGGGATCATGTCGACCGTCCGCGCCACCGCCGCGGCGGGCACCGACGAATTGCGCGCCCAGTCGCGCCGCCGCCTCGACGCGCTGATGGCCGGCGGCGTCACCACGATCGAGGTGAAGTCGGGCTATGGCCTCGACACCGCCGCCGAAATCCGCCTGCTCAACGCCGCCGCCGCGATCGGCTGCGACAAGCCCGTGCGGATCGTCGCGACCCTGCTTGCCGCCCACGCCTTGCCGCCAGAGGCCAGGGAAGGCGCGGCGCGCGATGCCTATGTGAAGATGATCGCCGAGGAGATGATTCCTGCGGTCGCCCGCGCCGGCCTCGCGACCAGCGTCGACGCCTTTTGCGAAACGATTGCCTTTACCCCTGCCGAGGTCGAGCGTGTGTTCACCGCCGCCCGTGCCAACGGCCTGCCGATCCGCCTCCACGCCGAACAGCTGTCGAACCAGAACGGCGCCGCGCTGGCCGCCCGCTACAAGGCGCTGTCCGCCGACCATCTCGAATATCTCGATGCCGCGGGGGCGAAGGCGATGGCCGCCGCGGGCACCGTCGCGGTGCTATTGCCCGGCGCCTATTACACGTTGCAGGAAACGAAGAAGCCGCCGCTCGACCTCTTACGCTCGGCCGGCGTGCCGATCGCCATCGCCACCGACTGCAATCCGGGCACCTCGCCGCTGCTCAACCCGCAACTGGCGATGAACATGGCCGCGACGCTGTTCGGCCTGACGCCCGCCGAAGCCCTGGCCGGCATGACCGTCAACGCCGCCCGCGCCCTCGGCCTGGCCCACGAGGTCGGCACGCTGGCGCCGGGCAAGGCGGCGGATCTCTGCGCCTGGCCGATCGAAAGTCTGGACGAGCTGGCCTACTGGGTCGGCCTGCCGGGACCCGCCGTCCGCATCTTTGGTGGCCATCTTGGCTAAGGGCGCCGCGCTGGCCATCGCCGTCATCGCCTGGCTCGGCCTCGGCGTGCAGGCCCATGCGACGTTCGGGCAGGTGCACGATGCCTCGCAGACGCTATGGGTGCTGCTGCGCTACTTCACGATCCTGACCAACGTGGCTGTCGCCATCGCCTTTTCGATGCTGGGAATGGGCCGCAAGCTGTCGCCGCCTTTCCTCGGCGGGCTGGTGCTGGCGATCCTGCTCGTCGGGGTCGTCTACATGACGTTGCTGCGCGGCCTGCTCGAGTTGAGCGGCGGCGCCCTGCTCGCCGACACCTTGCTCCACAAGGTGACGCCGGTGCTCGTCACCCTCTGGTGGCTCGCCTTCGCGCCCAAGCGGCGGCTGCAATGGAAGCACCCGCTGCGCTGGGCGCTGTTCCCGCTCCTCTACCTTCCTTACGCGCTCATTCGCGGAAAAGTCGAAGGCCTCTACGCCTACCCGTTCATCAACCTCGACCGGCTCGGCGTCGAGGTCGTGACTTTCAACGCCGTCGCCATTGCCGCCGCCTTCCTGCTCGCCGGCCTGGCGCTGGTGGCACTCGATAAGGTGTTGCCGCGCTAGGCACCCATCGCCGCGCTCGCGCGTTCGAAGTGCCATGAAACAGACCCTTATCGCGCTCGGCGCTTCGGCCGCCACCATGCTGGTCCTCGACGGTGCGTGGCTGTCGACCATGGCCAAAAAGCTTTACCGGCCGCAGCTCGGCGACCTCATCGCCGACAAGTTCCATCCCGGTCCGGCGGCCGCCTTCTATGCCATCTACGTTCTTGGCACCTACGCCATCGCAGTCCATCCGTCGCTCGCCGACGGGCGGGTCGACCTCGCCGCGCTGCGCGGCGCGATGCTCGGCTTCATGGCCTACGCCACCTACGACCTGACCAACCAGGCGACGCTGCGGCACTGGTCGACCACCGTCACTGTCGCCGACATGGCATGGGGCACGGTGCTGACCGCCGTTACCGCCGGCGTCGGCGCATGGGCGGCCAAGGCGTTCGCCTAATTTATTTCGGAATCGGGAAGAACGCGCGCACGCGCCGCTGGTAATCGCGGAACGCACCGCCCCTGCTCTTGAGCATCGATTGCTCGAGCGGCGGGATGCCCGAGGCATGGACCAGCAGCCAGTACATCATCGCCGGCGCCGCCAGCGTCGCCCATCCCCAGCCCCACACCGCCGCCGGACCGATCGCCAGCAGCGGATAGCTCCACCAGCCCAGCCATTCGAAGAAATAGTTCGGGTGCCGCGACAGGCCCCACAGGCCGGTGTCGGCAATCTTGCCCTTGTTGGCCGCCTTGCGCCGGAACGCCGCCATCTGCCGGTCGGCGACCGTTTCGCCGAGCAATGCGCCGCCGAACAGGACGACGCCGGCCACATCGCTCCAGGCGAAGGCCGCGGCCGGGTTGTGCGCCGCCAGCGTGACGGCCATCGCCAGCACCCATCCGCACAGCGCCTGCACCTGCAGGAACCCGAACAGCCGCACGTCGGCCTTGGCGCCCCATTCCTCCTTCAGCGCCGCGTACCGCGGGTCCCCGGCGTCCTTGAGGTTGCGCTGCGTAATGTGGGTTCCGAGCCGCAGGCCCCATGCCGCCGCCATCGCCGCGGCCAGCCATTGCCGCGCGCCCGGCGCCTCGCCCAGCGGCAAGAGGGCACCGATCACCCCGCCCGCCGCGCTGGCGAACGACCAGGTCGCGTCGGTCCATCCCTCTTGTCCGGGCTTGCGCGCCACGACCCACGCGCCCGTCATCGCCAACGACAGCAGCAAGGCCAGCAGAAGCGCGGTGGGAAGCAGCCACGTCATGGCGACGGCGTGGCAGGATTCGGCCGCGCTGTCATCCGCTTCGCCTTCGCCAACGTATCTGGTGCGGGGCGGGGAACTTGCTTGCCCGCACGGAGTCCACCTTCAATGCCGTTCGACCCCGACCGACCCTCCGATCACGCCCCGCTCGACATCGCCGTGATCGGCAGCGGAATTGCCGGCCTGTCGGCGGCCTGGCTGCTGGCGCAGCGCCACCGCGTCACCCTGTTCGAAGCCGACGGCCGCATCGGCGGGCACAGCCACACGGTCGAGGCGCAGGGCCGTCCGGTCGACACCGGCTTCATCGTCTACAACGAAACGACCTATCCCAATCTCACCGCCCTGTTCGCCCACCTCGGCGTCCCGACCCGCGAAACGCAGATGACCTTCGCGGTCAGCCTCGATGGCGGACGGCTCGAATATTCGGGCACCGGGCTTGCCGGCCTGCTGGCGCAGAAATCGAACATCGTCCGCCCGCGCTTCTGGTCGATGGTCCGCGACCTCCTGCGCTTCTATCGCGAGGCGCCGCGCGACCTCGGCCGCCTGACGTCCGAAAGCCTCCACGACTATCTCGAGGCGAAGCGGTTCGGCACAGCGTTCCGCGAGGATCATCTCTACCCGATGGCCGCCGCCATCTGGTCGACGCCGTCCGATCGGATTCCCTCCTATCCGGCCGCCAGCTTCATCCGCTTCTGCCACAACCACGCGCTGCTCCAGACCAGCGGGCGGCCGACCTGGCGGACGGTGGACGGCGGCAGCCGCGCCTATGTGAAGCGCTTGTCGGCGCTCTTCGCCGACCGCATCGAAACCGGCTCGCCGGTCCGGTCGATCCGGCGCGAAGGCGGCAAGGTCGTGCTGGCGCTGGGCGATGGCGAGCGCAGGTTCGACCGCGCCGTGATCGCATCCCACGCCGACCAGGCGCTGGCCATGCTCGACGCCCCCACGGCCGACGAGACCCGCCTCCTCGGGGCGTTCGGCTACACCCGCAACCGCGCCGTGCTGCACAGTGATCCCGCCCTGATGCCGCGCCGCAAGCGGGCTTGGTCGTGCTGGAACTACGCCGCCGACCAGCGCGGGCCGGGGGCCTTGTCGGTCACCTACTGGATGAACCGGCTCCAGCACGTCCCGGGCCAAGACCTGTTCGTCACCCTGAACCCGCTAACCGAACCGCATCCCGCCAGCGTCGTACGCGAGGACCTGTACGACCACCCGGTCTTCGATCACGCCGCGGTTGAGGCGCAGAAGCAATTGTGGTCGCTGCAGGGGCAAGGCGGGCTGTGGTATTGCGGCGCTTACTTCGGCGCCGGCTTCCACGAAGACGGCCTGCAATCCGGCCTTGCGGTGGCCGAACAGCTCGGCGGCCTCCGCCGGCCATGGGACGTGGCGGACGAAAGCGGACGTATCCATCTATCGCCCCTGGCGCAGCCGGTGCTGTCGCTGTGAACAGCGGCCTTTACGCGGGCGAGGTGATGCACCAGCGGCTCCGGCCCCGACGCCACCGCCTCGCCTATCGCCTGTTCATGCTGCTGCTCGACCTTGACGAGCTCGACGCGCTCGACGGCCGGTCGCGGCTGTTCTCCCGCAACCGCCGCAATCTCGTTTCCTTCCACGACCGCGATCATGGCGACGGCAGCGACGCGCCCTTGAAGGCGCAGGTCGAGCGGCACCTCGCCGATGCCGGTTTTTCCACCGGCGGTCCCATCCGGCTGCTCACCATGCCGCGCCTGTTGGGCTTCGTCTTCAACCCGATCAGCGTCTATTTCTGCCACGACCGCGCAGGCCGCCTCACCGCCACGCTGTACGAAGTCACCAACACCTTCGGCCAGCGCCACCGCTACCTGCTGCCCGCCGACGGGGGCGGGGTGATCCGCCAGCAAATCGCCAAGAATCTTTACGTCTCCCCATTCCTCGGCATGGACATGACCTACGACTTCCGCCTCAGGCCGCCGGGCGACGAGGCGATGCTGGCTATTACCGCCTCCGACGAGAGGGGTGCCATGCTGGTCGCCGCGATGAAGTTGCGCCGCCGCGCGCTGACCGACGCCGCGCTATTGAAGGCCGTCGCCGCCCACCCGCTAATGACCTTCAAGGTCGTCGCGGGAATCCACTGGGAAGCGCTTCTCCTGTGGCTCAAGCGCGTGCCCCTCGTCCGCCGTCCGCCGCCGCCCGAAGCGGCGGTGAGTTGCCCGTCTCGCCGGTCGATCGGCAAGGCGGCCTAGGCGCGCGTCGGTGGGTCCTCACGGCTGAGGCGGCGCGCGACATTGAAGGTCTGGACGACGTAAAGCGCGACCAGCGCAAGGCCGATGACGCCGACGAACTGGTCGAACCCGCTCATGGTCCATCTTGTTTCGAACCGCGGGCCGAGCGCCCACATCGCCAGCGTCAGCGTAATGAGGAGGAAGCGAAGTTCGGTCGGCCCGGCACCGACATGGCTCAGCGTCAGCTCGCCGACGACCTTGGCCGACAGGAACGCGTGGATCGCCAGGAGCAGGTATCCGGACAGCGCCAGCAGCATGATGTCGACCCGAAGGTAGGGCGACAGGCCCATGCCGACCGTCATCATCATCACCGCGATCCCGTCGACGCTATGGTCGAGGAAATAACCGTAGCGCGGGCGCTCGATCTTGCGGAACCGGGCAACGCTGCCGTCGAGGCTGTCCCCGAACCAGTTGATGACATAGCCCGCGATGGACAGGAACAGCCAGTCGCGGCCCCAACTGCTGAGTACATAGCCCGCGCCGATGACCGCTGCGCCGAAGACACCGGTCGCGGTCAGCATGTCGGGCGTGACCCATGCCGGCAGTCGTGCGCACAACCAGTTGAGCAAGCGACGCTCCACCTGCGCCGACAGGTTGTGCTGGATACGAACGTGCGGTTGCGGTTCGCGCATAGCCGCCGATAGGCCGATGTCGGCGTTCTTGGCAACGGCGTGTGCGTTCGCGCGTTGTTGGGCCGCGGGCGATCGGTCCGCCGAGTGGAGGACGCACCCATGAATTTCGACCAGATGCTGCAGCAGACCAACGCCATCGACTCCCTATCGAAAGAGCTCGGTATCGATGCCTCCACGGCGAAGGCCGGCGCGACCGTGCTCATGCCAGCCATCCTTTCCGGCCTGCAAAACCCGGTCGCTTCAGGCGGCGCGCAATCGGCCATTGGCGGTGGGGGCGGCGGCCTTGGCGGCCTGCTTGGCACGATCGCCGGCTTGGGCGGCGGTGGACTGCTCGACAATGTCACGTCCGAGCAGCCGACCGATGTCGGCAAGGGCAACGAAATCCTCGGCCAGATCTTCGGCTCGAAGGATGGCAGCCGTGCGGTCGCCGCCAGCGCCGCGGCCCAATCGGGCGTCGAGCCTTCGCTGCTCAAGAAAATGCTGCCGATGCTGGCAATGATCGCCGCCGGCTATGTCATGAAGCGTGCGCAGGGCGAAGGTGGGCTGGGCGGCGCGCTCGGCAGCGTTCTGGGCGGCGACCGGGAAGCCGCGCCGGCGGGCGCTGCGCCGACGCCGGCACAGGATGGCGGGATTCTCGGCGACCTGATCGGCGCGGCCGGCAACTTCCTGCGGCGGTAGCGGCGCGGCCTCGTGGGGCTTGGGAAGCAGGCCGCTTCTCGCTAGGGAGCGGCGGACCTCCAGCCCTTGCAGGATCCGCGCATGACCGACTCCCGCCTCGACAACAGCCGCCACCTCAAGGCCCGCACCGGCCCCGAGAAAGTCGCCAAGCACTGGACGACCGAAGCGGCGGTGCGGATGCTGATGAACAACCTCGACGACGAGGTGGCCGAAAACCCGCAGAGCCTGGTCGTCTACGGCGGCATCGGCCGCGCGGCGCGCGACTGGGCGGCGTTCGACAAGATCGTCGAGGTCCTGGAACGGCTTGAGGAAAACCAGACGCTGCTGGTCCAGTCTGGCAAGCCGGTCGGCGTGTTCGAAACCCACAAGGATGCGCCGCGAGTCCTCATCGCCAACTCCAACCTCGTCCCCAAATGGGCGACGTGGGAGAAGTTCAACGAGCTCGATAAGAAGGGCCTGATGATGTACGGCCAGATGACGGCCGGCAGCTGGATCTACATCGGCAGCCAGGGCATCGTCCAAGGCACTTACGAGACCTTCGCCGAGATGGGCCGCCAGCACTTCGGCGGCGACCTCACCGGCAAGTGGATCCTCACCGCCGGCCTCGGGGGCATGGGCGGTGCGCAGCCGCTGGCGGCGGTGATGGCCGGGGCGCACTGCATCGCGATCGAGGTGCAGGAAAGCTCGATCCAGAAGCGGCTCGAAACCCGCTACCTCGACCACCGCGCCGACAGCATCGACGAGGCGCTGGAAATCATCCGCAATGCCACCGAACCGACCAGCGTCGGCGTGCTCGGCAATGCCGCCGAGATCCTGCCCGACATGGTCGCGCGCGGCATCCGTCCGGACGCGGTGACCGACCAGACCAGCGCCCACGACCCCGCCAACGGTTATTGCCCGGCGGGCTGGACCGTCGATCGCTGGATGGACATGCGCGACAAGGACCCGGGCGCCGTGGTCGAAGCCGCCCGCCATTCGATGGCCCGCCACGTCGAGGCGATGCTCGCCTTCCAGAAAATGGGCATCCCCACCTTCGACTATGGTAACAACATCCGCCAGGAGGCCTATGACGACGGCGTCCTCAACGCCTTCGACTTCCCCGGCTTCGTCCCCGCCTATGTCCGCCCGCTGTTCTGCCGCGGCATCGGCCCGTTCCGTTGGGCGGCGCTGTCGGGCGATCCGGAGGACATCTACAAGACCGACCAGCGGGTGAAGGAACTGATCCCCGACGATCCCCACCTCCACCGCTGGCTCGACATGGCGCGCGAACGGATCGCCTTCCAGGGCCTGCCGGCGCGCATCTGCTGGGTCGGCCTGGGCCTGCGCCACAAGCTGGGCCTCGCCTTCAACGAGATGGTGCGCAACGGCGAGGTCTCGGCGCCGATCGTCATCGGCCGCGACCACCTCGACAGCGGCAGCGTCGCCTCTCCCAACCGCGAGACCGAAAGCATGATGGACGGCAGCGACGCCGTCAGCGACTGGCCTTTGCTCAACGCCCTCCTCAACACCGCGTCCGGCGCGACCTGGGTCTCACTCCACCATGGCGGCGGGGTCGGCATGGGCTATTCGCAGCATTCCGGCGTCGTGATCGTGGCTGACGGCACCGACGATGCGGCGCGGCGACTGAAGCGCGTGCTGTGGAATGACCCCGCGACCGGCGTCATGCGCCACGCCGACGCCGGCTACCCAATCGCGATCGACTGTGCCCGCGAACAGGGGCTCGACCTGCCGAGCATCGGCTAGCGGTGCGGACCCGCCTCAGTGTGTGCCGGCGCAAGCAGCGGTTTGCCAGCGAAGACGAGGCGCGCCGCGCGGGCGATGCCACCGGGCACTTGCTCTTTCCGTACCGTTGCGACCACTGTTTGCGTTTCCACCTGACCAGCCGGGCCAAGGGACGTCGCCGGCCGCGGCCCGCGACGAACGGCTAGGCGGCCGCGACGCACCTGTGATAGCCTGCGCCCCGCGCGTGGCATGGGGGGTGCGATGAGCGAGTATAAACTGGACAACGGGCAGTGGGCGATCCTCGTCCCGCAAAGCGCGGCCGACGATCCCGAAGACCTGATGTTCGCGGTCTGGGACGGGCTCGACTTCCTTCGTGACAAGGTGAAGGCCGCCCCCGACGACCTGCCGGCCGACGTCGTCGAACTGGTCGAAGCCGCGGATTATCTCGGCGGCGTCTATACCAATTTCCACGCCATCCATTTCGCCAACCGGTCCGACGACATCGGGCGGCTCGACATCGCGCGGCGCGGACTGGTGCGGCTTGGCGATGCGGAATGGCTCGCGATCTTCGACCAGGCGATGGCGCTGTTTGCGGCCAACCGCGCGCTGTGGGACCAGCCGATGGGCAACGGGACCGAGGCCAAGCGCGCGGCCGAAACCCTGATGAAGCCGGTGGATGCCCGCTACGCCGCCCATAAACCGACCGAGGAGTTGAACGCGTTCATGGGCCGCGCCCTGCGCGACCTGCCCTCCGTCCGGATCGTCCCCGACGATCGCCTCGCCGCTTTGCGCGACACCATGTTAAAAGGCAGCGACGGTTTCGCGGCGGCGGAGGCGGAAAAGGCTGCCAAGGCCGCCAAGCGCGCGGAGGAAGAGACGCTGGCCTCGCGCATCCGCACCCAGAACATGCTCAAGCACCCGGTGTCCTACGCCGCCGAAGCCTTGTCGAAGCGGCTCGGATTCACCGACGTCATGTCCCCGCCCGGCGAAGCCGATGTGAGCAGTGACGGTTCGACCGAAGGCTGGACCATAGCGCTGCGCGGTCATGGAAACCCGGCGCAGTTCCACACGCTGGCGCGCAAGCGCGGCATCTTCTTCCTGCTCAATTGGCAGGACGAGGTGATCGCCCAGGCGTCCGAATCCGAACTGGAGCGCGAGCGGTTGGCCCGCCTCGGTGGAAGCGAGCCCCCGCGCTCGCCACCGCCGCGCCCGACCGGCTTCGGCCGCTTTTTCGGCCGAAAAGGGCTATAAAAAACGGCCGCGGCGTAACGCCCGCGGCCGTTCCTTCCCGCCCCCATACACCGGGTTACATATTATCGGTCATCGCCTGGTTGACCGCACCGAACTTGGCGTCGACCCGCTCGCCCAGCCCGTTGAACGCGGTGATCGCGGCGACCGAGATCAGCGAGGCGATCGCGGCATATTCGATGGCGGTGGCGCCGCGGCGGTCGCGGAGGAGCTTGGTGAAGGTACGCATGGCCGGCTCTCCTTGGTTCGTTGGCGACTGGCTATGCCCACCGCCCGAACCGCGCCATGGGCCCGGCGCGGCCCGTCCCGGCCTAGGACAGTTAACAGGTCGGCCGGAACGAAGCGCGCCCCCGCTGGCGGCGCGCGCCGCTTTGGCCTAGAGCCCGCGCCCATGCTGATCCTCGATCCCGACGCCATCGACCTTTCGATCCTCCGCCAGCTGTGGGCCGGCGCGCCGTGCAAGCTCGACGCTGCCAGCATGGCGCGCGTGGAGGCCTCCGCCACGTCGGTGGCGCGGATCGTCGCCGGCGGCGAGACGGTCTACGGGGTCAACACCGGCTTCGGCCTGCTCGCCAACCAGAAGATCCCGCCCGAGCGGCTGGCCGAATTGCAGAAGAACCTCATCCTGTCGCATTCGTGCGGTCTCGGCGATCCGCTGCCCCGTCACGTCGTGCGGCTGATGATCGTCCTCAAGCTGCTCGGCCTCGGCCGCGGCTATTCCGGCGTCCGGCCGGTCGTCATGGACGCGCTCCAGGCGCTGCTCGACGCCGATGCCATGCCGGTCATCCCCAGCCAGGGCAGCGTCGGCGCCTCAGGCGACCTTGCCCCGCTGGCGCACATGATCGCGACCCTGCTCGGCGAGGGCCGGATCGACGTCGCGGGCGAGTTCCTTCCCGCGCGCGACGCGCTGGAGAAGATCGGCCTCCCGGTGCTCGAACTCGGCCCCAAGGAAGGCCTCGCGCTGATCAACGGCACCCAGGCCTCGACCGCCATCGCGCTCGATGCGCTGTTCCTTGCCGAGCGCGTCTTCGGAGCCGCGATCGTCGCCGGCGCGCTGTCGGTCGATGCCTTGAAGGGCTCGATCAAGCCTTTCGACCCGCGCATTTCAGAGGTCCGCCGCCAGCCCGGACAGATCCGCGTCGCGGGCGCGATCCGCCAGTTGCTCGATGGCTCAGGGATCGTCGATTCGCACCACCGCTGCGGCCGGGTGCAGGATCCCTACAGCTTCCGCTGCCAGCCGCAGGTGATGGGCGCCGCGCTCGACCTGCTGGTCAATGCCGCGCGCACCCTCGAACTCGAGGCCAGCGCGGTCACCGACAACCCGGTGGTGTTCGAGGACGAGGACACGGCGATCTCCGGCGGCAACTTCCATGCCCAGCCGGTCGCCTTCGCCGCCGACATCATCGCCATGGCGCTGTGCGAGGTCGGCTCGCTCAGTGAACGCCGGACTTCGGTGCTGGTCGACCCCAAGATGAGCGGCCTGCCCGCCTTCCTGACCGAGGACGGCGGCGTCAATTCGGGCCTGATGATCCCGCAGGTCACCGCCGCCGCATTGACCAGCGAGAACAAGACCCTCGCCTTTCCCGCCAGCGTCGATTCGATCCCGACCAGCGCCGGCCAGGAGGACCATGTCTCGATGGCGCCGATCGCCGCGCGCAAGGCCACATCGATCGCGAAAAACGCCGCCGGCATCATCGCGGTCGAACTGATCGCGGCGGCGCAGGGCGTCGACTATCACGCCCCGTTGCAGACGTCGGACAAGCTTCAGGCGCTCCACGGCCGGATCCGCGCCGTGTCGCCACGGCTGGAGGCCGACCGCTACTGGGCCGACGAAATGGCGGCGCTCCAGGCGGCGATTCTCGATGGCACGATGACGGTGGGCGGCTGGCTCTAGTCGGCCCGGTGCCAGCGCTGGGTCTTGCACACCACCCCGCCCAGTCCGCAGCCTTTCACTTCCAGCACGTCGCGGCCGACCAGCCGCAATGCGCCCCTGGCCGTCACCTTGCGGTCCGGCACCTCGACCAGCCCGCGCCAGTGCGCCCGGCCGACGCTGCGCATGTCGCGGACCAGCATCATGCCGACCAGGCTGCGCCCGCTGGCGCGCCGCGTGTCGGCGATCGCCTTCGGGCTGGCGGCGGTCACCGTCCCACACCAGCGCGACGGCGCGGACGGGCAGGCGGCGATGCGGATGGTGATGCTGCCGGTCGGGCTGGACCATGCGCCGGCCGGTGTCGGGGCAGCAGCGGCGGCGAGGAGCAGGAACGCAAGCACGGACGGCAGGCTGCGCCCCCTCGCGGCCGGAATCAAGCGCGCTTGCGGCGGCTCCGCCAGCCGACGGCCAGCAGCAACAGGGCGAAGGCGGCGATGCTGGCGACGACGAACACCCGCCGCGTGAAATAGGGCGCGAGCCATTCGGCGATCTTCGGCCCGATGAACCAGCCGAGCCCGACGCCGAGCAAAGCCCAGAGCAGCGACGTCACGATGTTGAAGAGGCGGAAGGTGCGGGCCGACACGCTCGACAGCGAAATCGTTACCGGCCCGACGATCCGCATGCCATAGATGAAGCGGTAGAAGGCGCAGAACAGGTAGGGGTGGCGCTCGATCCAGTGCAGCGCGCGCGAAAACGCCTTTTTCTGCGTCAGGCGGGTCATGAACCGGCCCTCGCGCCGCGACCGGCCGAGGAAGAAGAGGAATTCGCCGGTCAGGAAGGCCGCGCTCCACGCCGCCAGGGTGATCGTCATCCAGTTGAGCTTGCCCAGCCGCGCCATCGCGCCGCCGACCAGCACGCCAGTCTCGCCCTCCGCCGCGGCGGTCAGGAAGACGCCCAGCGTGCCATATTGTTCGATGAGGTGGGAAACCGTACCGCTCACCCCTCCGCCATGGCGTTGGAACGGCGGCCGTTCAAGCACTTACCCGTTGGCGATTAGCCCACGCGGTCCCAGCGCTGTTCCTTGCAGATAATACCGCCGAGCGCGCAGCCTTCGACCACCAGCGTGTTGCGGCCGGCCAGGCGGATCGTTCCGCTGGCGTGCATGCCGCGCTTGGGCAGCAGCACCTTGCCCTTGTACTTGCCGCCGCCAATCGGACGGAATTCGGTCATCAGGCGGGTGCCGACCAGGTTGGCGGTGCCCCCCTTGCGCGCATCGGCCTTGGCCTTGGCGGTGGCCGACACGACCGTCCCGCAATAGGCTCCGCCGCACGCCGCGACCTCGACCGTCACGCTGTCGCTCGGGTTTTGCCAGCGGCCGACGATCGGCGCGGTGCCGTTGGCGGCCAGCGGCGTCGCGGCGACGAGCGAGGTGAGGGCGGCAGTGATCCAGAAACGTGTCATGGGGAGTGGCTCTAGGCGGGAAATGTGACCATTTTCCGCCACTTGGCTGTCGCCCGGATGAACGGACGCACCGCTTTCCTCGCCGCCGCTTCTTGAACTTCCGCCGCCCCCGCGCCATGTTCGGGGTGCGGACCGGGCCCCTCTGGCGGGTGTTCTTGTCGAACCCCGTGATGTCGGACCGCATCGGATGATCCGGTGCGTTCGAGGGCGGTCTTCCCCTCCCGACTTCCCCGTCGCACCGGGTCTCCGATCGAACCATCGCGTTTCGAAGAGGAGATTTTCCATGTCCGCCCGGCTTTTCCGCCTGACCGAGATTCACCAACGGATCGATTCCGCGCTGCGCATCGAGCAGCGGCGCCGCGTTCCGGACGGCTTCCGGCTGATCCGGCTGAAGAAATTGAAACTGAGGGCCAAGGACCTGATGCACCGCGTGATGCGCGCCACCCGCCGTTAGTGAAAGTCGCGGCTTTTCGGCATGCACTGCACGTTGCGGGGATGGACCATCGGCGGCGGCCTCTTCATGGCGCCGCCGCCATCCCCGTTACTGAGGGTCGAGGGCATCGCGTCCTCGCTCAAATAGCGGAGCATGGCGGTGTCGTCCTCCAGCCCCGCCGCGACGACGTGGACCACCGCCTCGTCGTGCTGGACCACGCCGTGCACCACCATCAGCCGCGATCCCATGACGATGCCGCGGTTGGCGGCGAAGCGGTCGGGCCAGACGACCAGGTTGGCGACCCCGGTCTCGTCCTCCAGCGTGATGAAGCAGACGCCCTTGGCACTGCCCGGCCGCTGGCGGATCAGCACCAGCCCGGCCAGGCTCACCCGCCGCCCGTAGCGCATGCTGCGCAATTCGCCCGCGGTGACGAACTTTCGCTGCGCATAATGGTCGCGCAGGAAGTGCATCGGGTGCGCTTTCAGCGACAGGCGCGTGGTCTGGTAATCGATCACCACCTGCTCGCTCATCGGCATGGTCGGCAGGCGCACGACCTCGGTCTCCCAGCCCTCGTCGGCCATGTCGGCATGGGCGAACAGTGGCAGGTCGGGTGATCCTTTCAGTGCCCGCGAATCCCACAGCGCCGCCCGCCGGTCGAGGTCGAGCGAACGGAATGCATCCGCCTCGGCCAGCCGCTCGATCGCGGATAGCCCCGCGCCCGAGCGTCGCCGCACTTCCTCGATCGTCCGGTAGGGCGTGTTTCCCCGCGCCGCGACGATCCGCGTCGCCGCGTCGAGCCGCAGCCCTTCGATCATCCTCAGCCCCAGTCGCATCGCCATCCGCTTCTCGCCCGGGTCGGGCGGATGGACGTCGGCGGTCGCCGGCGCGGCGGTGGTCGCCCAGCCTTGCGGCCGACGCCCGGGGCCGGGGCCGCGCACCTCCTCCAGCGTGCAATCCCAGTCCGAATGATTGACGTCGACGGGAAGCACCTCGACCCCGTGCGCCTCGGCATCGCGGACGATCTGCGCCGGCGCATAAAACCCCATCGGCTGCGAGTTGAGCAGCGCCGCCGCGAACGCCGCCGGATAGCGCCATTTGATCCAGCTACTGACGTAGACGAGGTGGGCGAAGCTTGCGGCGTGGCTTTCGGGGAAGCCATATTCGCCGAAGCCGCGGATCTGGTGGAAACAGCGCTCGGCGAAGTCGCGGTCGTAGCCGCGTGTCACCATCCGCTCGACCATCTTGTCCTGCAACAGGTCGATCGTCCCCCGGCTGCGGAACGTCGCCATCGCCTTCCTCAACTGGTTGGCCTCCCCCGGGCTGAACCGCGCCGCGTCGAGCGCGATCTTCATCGCCTGCTCCTGGAAGATCGGCACGCCCAGCGTCCGGCCGAGGATTTTCTCCAGCTCGTCCGCCGGCCCATGCTCGGGCGCGGGGCAGGGGAAGGTCACCGGCTCCTTGCCCTGGCGGCGCTTGAGGTAGGGGTGCACCATGTCGCCCTGGATCGGGCCGGGCCGGACGATCGCCACCTCGATGACGAGGTCGTAGAATTCGCGCGGCCGCAGCCTCGGCAGCATGTTCATCTGCGCCCGGCTCTCGACCTGGAACACGCCGAGCGAATCGCCCTTGCACAGCATGTCGTAGACGGCGGGCACCTCGCGCGGGACGGTCGCCAGCTCCCAGCGCGTGGCGTGGTGCTGGTCGATCAGGTCGAACGCCTTGCGGCAGCAGGTCAGCATGCCCAGCGCCAGCACGTCGATCTTGAGGATGCCCAGCTCCTCGATGTCGTCCTTGTCCCATTCGATGAACGTCCGATCGTCCATCGCGCCGTTGCCGACCGGCACCGTCTCGATCAGCGGCCGCTCGGTCAGGATGAAACCGCCGACGTGCTGCGACAGGTGACGCGGCATGCCGATCATCTGCCGGGCCAGCTTGATCACGCGGCGGAGGTGCGGGTCGGACAGGTCCAGTCCTGCCTCGGCCACCCGCTCCTCGGTCGTATCCTCCTCCATGCTGCCCCAGTGGGTCGACGCGATCGCGCCGCAGACGTCCTCGCTCAGCCCCATCACCTTGCCGACCTCGCGGATCGCGCTTCGCGGGCGGTAGTGGATGACGGTCGCGGCAATGCCGGCGCGGTCGCGGCCGTACTGGCCATAGATGTGCTGGATCACCTCCTCGCGCCGCTCATGCTCGAAGTCGACGTCGATGTCGGGCGGCTCTTTCCGCTCCTCGGAAATGAAGCGCTCGAACAGCAGGTCGTTGACCGACGGATCGACCGCGGTGATGCCCAGCACATAGCAGACCGCGCTGTTCGCCGCGCTCCCACGCCCCTGGCACAGGATCGGCGGGTCGAGGCTGCGGGCGAAGGCGACGATGTCGTGGACGGTGAGGAAATAGCGCGCGAAGTCGAGCTTCTCGATCAGCGCCAGTTCATGACTCAGCTGCTTGCGGACCTTGTCCGGCACGCCGTCCGGATAGCGGCCGTCCGCCCCCGTCCAGGTCAGATGGATCAAATGCTCCTGTGGGGTCCGTCCCTCCGGCACCACCTCGCGCGGATACTCATATTTCAGCTCGTCGAGGCTGAACCGGATCGCGTCGGCGAATGCCCGCGTCGCTTCGATCGCGTGCGGCCAGCGCTCGAACAGGCGGATCATCTCGTCGGGCGACTTGAGGTGCCGCTCGGCATTGGGGTTGAGGAGGTACCCCGCGGTCTCCAGCGTCACCTTCTCGCGGATACAGCTCATCACGTCCTGCAGCGGCCGCCGGTCGGGCGCGTGGTAATGGACGTCGTTGGTAGCGAGGATGGCAAGGCCATGGCGCTTGGCCATCCGGTCGAGCCGCTCGATCCGCGCCAAATCGTCGCCGCGATAGGCGTGCGCCGCCGCAACATGCCGCATGCCGGGAAGCGCGCTCGCCATCGCCGGCAGCGCCTCTTCGAACGCGTCGAGGTCGTCGCCCGGCATGGCGATGAAGGCGATCTCTCCCGAATGGAGCGCGATCTCGGAGAGCAACAGGTCGCACTCGCCCTTCTCGCACCGCATCTTGCCGAGACTCAGCATGCGCGAGAGGTTGCCGTAACCCTCGCGCGTCAACGGGTAGGCGAGCAGCTGCGGCGCATCGACCGGGCACAACCGGCAGCCGATCAGCGGCCGGAGGCCCGCGCCCTTGGCCGCGCTGTGCATCCGCACCACCCCGGCCAGCGTGTCGCGGTCGGCCACCCCGATCGCGTCCATCCCCATTTCCAAGGCAGTCAGCACCAGCTCGATCGCATCCGACGCCCCGCGCAGGAAGGAAAAGGGGCTGGCGATCCCCAGCTCGACGAAGGCGCTGCGCGGAATCGCATCCGGGATTTCCCCGTCGCCGAGCATCAGCTTGCGCCGCGCAAAGCCGGTATATTCAGGCATCAGCCAAACAGCCCGTGCAGGTACCACACCGGATCGCCGCCGCGCCCGTCGCCGTGGCGGCCGTCGCGGTAGATCCAGTAGCGGCGGCCCTCGCGGTCCTCGACCCGGTAATAGTCGCGCGCCCGGGCGGTCGAGCGCTCGCGCCACCATTCGGGCGCGATCCGCTCCGGCCCTTCCGCCTTGACCACGTCATGGACCGCGCGCCGCCAGACGAAGCGGCGCGGCAGGCCCTCGGGCGTCGCGTAGATCACCGCGATTGCTTCCGCGCGGTCGAGCAGCCGCTCCGGCCGGGCCGCCTGCACCGGCCGCGCCTGTCCCGGCGCTTCCTCGCTCATCGCCGGGCGCCAGCCGCTGGCCCGCTCGGGCAAATGGCTGGCGTTGGCCTGCGGCCGCCGCACCCGTTCGGGTCCCAGCTTGACCGACAAGCGGTCGACCAGCCGCGCCACCTCCAGCGCCGGGGGCGGGCCGCCGATCAGCCCGTCCTGCGCGGCCCCCAACGGCTCCACCCACACCGCCTCAAGGCTGAACCCGTCGAAGCCGAAGCCGGGGTCCAGCGTTGGCGCCTTGTCGGCCAACAGGCGCGTCAAATGCTTCGCCTCGCGCGTCGCCAGCGCGGTCCCGGCGGCCGCCCACGCCACCTCGCCGTCGACCCGGTACCCTGCTAACACCAGCCGCCGAGCACCGACCTTCCGCGCCTCAAGTTGCCGCACCAGTTCGGGCACCAACAGGTCCAATGCCTGCGGTGCGGCCTCGGGGTGCGCGACGGGTTCGGCCAGCCGGATCAGGCTGCGCGGCGGGGCGACGATCGGTTCGGGCGCCATCGGCTCGGCCTTGCGTCCCAACGCCCGGTCGAGTGCGTCGAGCGGGTTGTCCGCCTCGCGGAACCGCCGGGCAAGGCTGCGGCGCTCGACCCCGGCCAGCGCGCCGATGGTCTTCAGCCCCAGCCGCTCCAGCGTCCGCGTCACCGCCGGCCCCAGCCGCAGCGCCCCCACCGGCAGCGGGGCCAGCGCGGCGGCCAGCTGGTCCTTGCCCGGTGTCCGTCGCCCGTTCCCGAACCTTGCCAGCGCCCAGGCCGCCAGCGGCGTCGGCGCGATCGCCGCCCGCGCCGTCAGTCCCATCGTTCGAAACCGTCCCTCGACCTCGGCCACCAGCGCCCGTTCCCCGCCGAACAGGTGCGCCGCGCCGGTCATGTCCAGTCGCAATCCGTCGCCGCCATCGGCCTCGACCAGCGGCGACCAGCGCGCCGCCCAGCGCGCCATCCGCCGGACCAGCGC
>JAEWBB010000028.1 GCA_023391375.1 Pseudomonadota bacterium
CGGGTGCCGACCAGAACAACGCGGCGAACTATGTGTTCACGGTCGAGGTTACCAGCGGTGGCAACTACACCGTGACCCTGCTCAAGCAGATCGACCACACCGGCGCGGGCCTCAGCGGCTCGGGCGATGACCAGATCAAGACGCTCGACCTGTCGGCCGCCTTCACGGTGACCGACAAGGATGGCGACACCGTCCACCTCGACGCCGGCTCGTTCAATGTCGCGATCGAAGACGATATCCCGGGCCAGAACGCCAACACGGTCACGGCCCACGTCGACGAAGACGAACTGCCGAACGGCATCACCGACGGGGACGGCCAGACGACCGTCGCGACGGGTTCGCTCAGCGGCCTCGTCAACGTCGGCGCGGACCAGCCGGGTACGTTCGGGTTCGACCTGACCGGCGTCACCCTGCCCACGATCACCTCGGCCGGCCTCGCCGTCACCTACGCAATCGTTAGCGGCAAGCTGGTGGCTTACACCGGTGCCGACCAGAACAACGCCGCGAACTATGTGTTCACGGTCGAGGTTACCAGCGGTGGCAACTATACCGTCACCCTGCTCAAGCAGATCGACCATACCGGTGCGGGCCTCAGCGGCTCGGGCGATGACCAGATCAAGACGCTCGACCTGTCCGGCGCCATCACCGTGACGGACAAGGACGGCGACGTCGCACACCTCGACACCGGATCCTTCCTGGTCGAGATCGAGGACGACATCCCGGGCCAGAACGGCAACACCGTCACGGCCCACGTCGACGAAGACGAACTGCCCAGCGGCATTACCGACGGTGACGGCCAGACGACCGTCGCGACGGGTTCGCTCAGCGGCCTGTTCAACGTCGGCGCGGACCAGCCGGGTACGTTCGGGTTCGACCTGACCGGCGTCACCCTGCCCACGATCACCTCGGCCGGCCTCGCCGTCACCTACGCAATCGTTAGCGGCAAGCTGGTGGCATACACGGGCGCCGACCAGAACAATGCCGCGAACTATGTATTCACGGTAGAGGTCACCAGCGGCGGCAACTACACCGTCACCCTGCTCAAGCAGATCGATCACACGGGCGCGGGCCTCAGCGGCTCGGGCGACGACCAGATCAAGACGCTCGACCTGTCGGCGGCCTTCACGGTCACCGATAAGGACGGCGACACGATCCACCTCGACGCCGGCTCGTTCAAGGTCGAGATCGAGGACGACATTCCGACCCAGAACGCGAACAGCGTCTCGGCGCGGGTGGAGGAAGACGAACTGCCGGGCGGCATCACCGACGGCGATGCGTTCACCACGGTCGCGACCGGTTCGCTCGCCAACCTGGCCAATGTCGGCGCCGACCAGCCGGGCACGTTCACGTTCGAGCTGACTGGTGCGACCTTGCCGTCGATCACGTCGGGCGGCGCGCCGGTCAATTACACCGTGCTCAGCGGAAAACTGGTGGCCTACATCGGCGCGGACGCGACGATTACCGCCAACCAGGTGTTCACCGTCGAGCTGACGAGCGGCGGTACCTACACCGTCACGCTGCTCAAGGCGATCGATCACAGCGGGCCGCTGGCCAGCGGCAGCGGCGACGACCAGATCATGACGCTCGACCTGTCGAGTGGTGTGATGGTCACCGACAAGGACGGCGATTCGATCCACCTCGACGCCGGCTCGTTCAAGGTCGTGATCGAGGATGATATCCCGACCGTGACGGCGGCATTGAATGGCGCGGGCAGCGTCACGCTCGACGAGAGCGCGTCGGCCAGCATCGCCAGCACCATCACGCTGGTTGGCATCACCAAGGGCAATGACCTTGACGTGACCGGTACCGGCGCCATCGCGCGGACCGTCGGCTCGGCCTCGATCATCACCGCGAGTGCGAACTACGGTGCGGACGGTGCGCATGCAGCGCCCTCGCTGAACTACTCGCTGTCGATCCAGGATGCGGCCTCGGGTCTGACCCTGACCGACGGTTCGACCATCGGCCTTTCGATGAACAATAACTCGGTCGTCGGTGTCGTCACCAGCGGCACGCTGATCGGCCAGGCGGCGTTCGCGATCTCGATCGATGCGACGTCCGGTGTGCTGACGGTGGAACAGTACCTCTCCCTCAACCACCCGGACGCGAGCAACCCGGACGATTCGATCAACATGATCGCGGATCGTATTGCGGCGACGGTCACCGCGACCGACGCCGACAACGACACGGCGACGTCGAACACGGTTGATATTTCGACCCAGGTGAAGTTCGAGGATGCCGGTCCGATCCTGACCTCCGCCTCGAACATCAACATCCAGAACTCGGGCGACGTCGCGCACACCGGCGCCTTTGCCTACTTCCTCGGTTCCGACGGCGCGATGACGGACAACAACGTCTTCAAGACGGTGACCGGAAGCGCGACCGTCAATGGCAACGCGGTCAGCAACTACATGATCAGCGAGACGTCGGAGAACGCCTTGACGGCGGTCTACAGCTTCTCGTTCGACTATCCGACCGGCACGGGCGGCACCGCCCACGAAACCGGTACGCTGACCTTCGACAAGGTGGCGGGTACCTACACCGTTGACCTCGACAACCCGATCGCGGGCTTCAGCGTGCTGGCGACCGCCGGCGCCCCGGCGAGTGCGTTCATCAACTACAACGCCGACGGCTCGACCTCGAACGGTCCGACGAACATTGCGACTGTGCAGCTGGCGAACAACTTCTTCATCCAGTTCACGGGTGACAGCGGCGGGTCGCATACGACGGTGGCGCCGGACGGCACGTTCGTTCCGACGACCGGCACCTTCGCGGGTCTCGAGCTGTTCACCGGCTCGGCGGCGACCGTCACCGTGTCGAGCAGTGCGGCAGGCGTGGCCGGCAACACCCTCCAGGGCGGCGAGGTTCTCGACTTCAATCTGTACACGGCCAACCCGTTCCAGAACACGGGCACCCCGACGCAGAATGCGACGTCGATGTTCATCCAGCTCGACGGTGTGGGCGCGACGGAAGACATGATCGTCGTCCTCAAGCTCTTCGATACCGTATTGGGAACTTACACTAGCAAGGCCCTGATGGTGCAGAATGGCGACATCATCAAAACGAATGCCACGCTGACCGGCACGCCCTATGCGGGCATCACGCTGGACAACAATGACGGCCTCGTCGTGATCGAAGCCAACGATTACCAGCAGGGCAATGCCAACCTGGTGATCGTCGGCGCGCAGATCGCGGGTTCGGACTCTGGTGTCACGGGCACCGCGATCAACCTGAACGGTGCCGTCGGCGCCTCGGGCGGAAGCAGCGGGACGCAGGCGTTCTCGACCGACGTGAACGACAACCCGTTCAAGATCCAGAACATCGGCTTCCTGACGACGACCACGACCAACCAGAACGCCTCGCTGTCATTCGACGTCACCATCCAGGATGGCGACGGCGACTCGATCCACCAGGCGCTCACCGCGACGGTGACCAGCGCGGCCGACTCCTCGACGCCGATTGCGTTGTCGCCGGCGGTGACGACGGTGAATGCGGTCGTCGCGGACGAAGTCGTCCAGATCGGGGACGGTGGCTTGCTCAAGGGCGACGCGATTGTCAGCACGAAATATTCGGGCGACGCGTACAGCCTGAAGGCTCCCAGCCTGACGGACGAACAGCGCTTGGTGGCCAACGCGTCGAACGCCAGCCTCCTGGCGGTGGCGGCGGGCGCGCTGGGCATGGCGCAGCCGGCGGCGGCCATCGAACAGGATGGGTCCGGAACGGCTGCGACGGAGGATCAGTCGGCTGTCGCTGCACCGTCGGACAGCCCGGCGCCGACCGTCGAAGCGCAGGACAGCCCGGCGGCCGAATCGCTGGCCGCGCCGAAGGCCGAGCCGGTCCAAGAGGCGCCGTCGGTGCACCACAATGAAGTCGTCACCGACGACAGCAAGGTCGCCATCGACACTCCGCACGCCGATGACGGCGCCAATTCGGCGCCGGCCGCAGGGACGGATGCGCAGGTCGCGCCGCCGACTCCGATCGTGGACGTCGCGCCGATGACGGTGATGGCCGAAGCGGCTCCGGCCGCGAGCGTCGACCAGGGCGGATCGCACCAGAATGCGGTCATCTCTTCGGAGATCATCGAGCAGCCGAACAATGCGATCGAGCAGGTGCTGGCCAAGTTCGGCGGCCCCGGCGCGATCGAGTCGCTGGCCCAGGTCCAGAGCGATGGCAAGGCCGTCCAAGGGTGGGACAATGCCGATTTCGCTCACTTGCCGGTCGGCGTGATGGAACACATTGGGGCGGAGGCATCCCTGCTTCACCCCGATGCGGTGCAGCCGGTCATGCACGGCTGACGCGTAAACGCGGCGACCGGCCCTTTGTGGACCGGGCCGGTCAGCCGAAGACCAGAAGGGGGAAGACATGAAGAAGCAATGGATGCTGCTCGCGGCAGGGGCGCTGGTCATCAGCGCATCTCCCGCATTGGCCACCGACCTGCGTGAAGCGGTCCAGGCGGCCCTGAACACCAACCCGGACATCCGCCAGGCGATCGCCAACAAGCAGGCGACACGGGCCGAGCGCAAGCAGGCGCAAGGCCTGTGGTATCCGCGCGTGTCGGTCGAGGCTTCGGCCGGCATTCGCCGCCTGAGCAACCCGAGCCGGCGCCGCATCGGCTTCGGCGATGACACGCTCTATCCGCTCGAAGCCGACCTGGTCGGCGACCAGCTGCTGTTCGACATGGGCGGCCGGCAGGCCGACATCCGCCGCCAGGCGGCCCGGACCGACGCCGCCGCGGCTCGGATCGAGGAGCGTAGCGAATTCGTCGCGCTCAACACCGCCCGCGCCTACATCGACTATCTGCTGCAACAGCGGCTGGTGGCGATCGCCGAAGACAATGCGGCGTTCCACCAGAAGCTCGCCGGCGACCTTCGCGAAGGCGTGTCGAAGGGCTCGATTTCGATTGCCGACCAGCAACAGGCCGAAGAGCGCCAGCAGTCGGCCCGCGCCCGGGTGACCGAGGCCCGCGAGGATCTCGACACTGCGGCGATCGAATTCCAGACCCTGACCGGCCTGCCCATCGACAATGTGACCATGCCGCCCGACCTGTCGCAGTACATGCCGGCGACTCTGGCCGAGGCCGAAGCGATGGCGCGCAGCAACAACCCGCGCGTCCAGGAAGCGCTGGCCGACCTTGCCGCGCAGCGCGAAGTGATCAAGTCGGCCCGTTCCGAATTGGGTCCGAAGGTCAACCTCGAAGGCCGCGCCCGCATCGGCCATGACATCGACGGCTTCGAAGGCCGGACGACCGACGTCATGGGCCGGGTGGTCGCCCGCTGGACGCTGTTCAACGGCGGCACCAACATCCAGAACGTCCGCGAACAGGAAGCCCGCGCTACCGAGGCGCACGGCCGCGTGTTCGAGCAGACCCGCCAGGCGGAACAGGATGTCCGTGCCGCGTGGAGCCGGCTGACCAACCAGTCGCGCCTCGCCGGGGAACTGGAAACGCAGGGCCGCGTCAGCGACGACCTGCTGCTTAGCTATCGCGAGCAGTTCAACGTTGGCCGCCGTTCGCTGCTCGACGTGCTCGATGCGCAGAACACCCGCTTCAACGTCCAGGAAAAGGTCGAATCGGCCCGCCTCGCCAAGCTGTACGCCCAGTATCGGGTGCTGGCTGCAGCGAACCGGCTGATCGAGGCGCTCGGCGTCAACATGCCTGCAGAGGCTTGGAGCAACGAGCGGACGGCCTATCGGGTCAACGTGATCCCGCCGGAAGACATGCAGGAGTCGAGCCTCCCGCAGCCGGTGATGGGACCGCCCGCTTCCTATGCGCCGGCCCCGGTGGCCGAGCCGGCGCCGGTCGAGCCTGCCCCGATGCCGGAGCCGGCCCCGGCCGGACAGTAAGGCGTTTCGAAAGGACCGGATGTGAGCTTCGTTTCCTGGCTTGATGACTCGCTTTCCCGCGAGGTCGATCCGGTCCTCGATTGCCTAGCCTACCTTGCGCGCCAGGCGGACCGACCGTCTTCCCCGGTTCTCCTGCGCGCCGGTTTGGCCCTCAACGAAGACGGCCTTCTCCCCTTCCACCAGATCGAGCCCGCGCTCGACCAGGCCGGGATGCGGGGGGAGGCCCTTCACGGGAAGATCCGCAGCTGGCGGGACGAACAATTGCCCGCCATCCTGTCGATGGCCGGCGGACGCGCGGTCGTGCTGCTCGACAAGCGCGGCCACGAAGGCCTGGTCTACGCGCCGGGAGTGGCCGAACCGATGTGGGTGGGCCTCGACCAGGTCGAGCAGGCCTATGCCGGCGAAGCGATTTCCGTCGAAGCCGACCCGACGCGCGAACGCGAAGGCGAGCGGCCTTGGGACAAGGCGCGTCGCAGCCACTGGTTCTGGTCGGAAGTGTGGAAAGCACGCCGCGAATTCTGGCCGGTGATGCTGGCTGCGCTGGTGGTCAACCTGCTCGCACTGGCGCTGCCGCTGTTCACGATGAACGTCTACGATCGCGTCATCCCCAACAAGTCGGAAGCGACCTTGTGGGTGCTGGCCGTCGGCGTCCTGCTGGCGTTCGGGTTCGATTTCGTGCTGCGCCTCGCGCGCTCGCAACTGATCGACGAGATCGCCCGCAAGCTCGACGCCAAATATTCGCAGAAGCTGTTCGAAAAGGTGATGAACCTGCCGCTGGCCGAACGCCAAGGCTCGACCGGTGCCTTCGCCAAGCGCGTCAGTGAATATGAAAGCGTTCGCGACTTCTTCGCCTCGACCACGGTCGTGCTGCTGGTCGACATCAGCTTCATGCTGATCTTCCTGATCCTCATCACGGTGCTGGCCGGCTGGCTCGTGCTGGTGCCGCTGGTGGCGATCGCCGCGACGGTCATCGCCGGATTCGCGCTGCAAAAGGCGATGGGCAAGGCGGCGGTCGACGCGCAGGCCGATTCGAGCCTCCAGCATTCGGTGCTGGTCGAATCGATTGGCGGCATGGAGACCCTGAAGGCCGCCCGCGCCGAAGGCCAGATGCTCGGCCGCTGGCGTCGCTTCGCGGCGATGTCGGCCTCCACGCAGGTGCGCATGCGCCGCCTGACGACGCTGGCCGTCAACATGGCCTCGATCTCCCAGCAGCTGATCAGCATCTTCCTGGTGATCGGCGGGTTCTACCTGTTCAACAGCGGCAAGATCACGATGGGCGCGATCATCGCCATCGTCATGCTGGCGGGCCGCGCCATGGCGCCGGTCGGCCAGTTCGCCTTCACCATCACCCGCGGCAAGCAGGCGATGACCACGCTCGCTTCTCTCCAGCGCCTGATGGAAGGGCCGGACGAGCGCATCGGCGTGGGCCGCACGACGGTGCCGGAAATTCGCACCGGCCATATCGAACTCAAGAACGTCACCTTCCGCTACCCGATGTCGGGCCGCGACAGCCTGTCGGAGGTCAACCTCAAGATCGGCGAGGGCGAGCGGATCGGGATCATCGGGCGAGTCGCGTCGGGCAAGTCGACGCTCGGCCGGGTCCTGTGCGGCCTCTATGCGCCGACCGACGGCGAGATGCTGATCGACGGCCTCGACAGCCGCCAGTACCATCCGCACCAGCTGCGCGAGGCGTTCCGCTACGTGGCGCAGGACAGCGAGCTGTTCACTGGCACGGTGCGCGAAAACCTGCTGCTCGGCAGCCCCCGCGCGACCGACGAGGAACTGATGAGCGCGGTCACGCGCTCGGGCGCCGACATCTTCCTGTCGCGCGATGCATCGGGTTTCGACTTCCCGATCGGCGAGCGCGGTTCGCGCCTGTCCGGCGGCCAGCGCTCGTTGCTGGTGCTGGCCCGCGCCCTGGTCACCCCGTCGAAGATGCTGTTCCTCGACGAGCCCACCGGGTCGATGGACAGCCAGACCGAAGCCTATTTTATCGACCACCTCGACAAGGCCATCCTCCCCGGCCAGTCGCTGGTGGTCGCCACCCATCGCCACAACATGCTGAAGATCTGCAACCGCCTGATCGTCATCGATGGCGGGAAGATCTTCGCCGACGGCCCGCGCGACGCGGTGATCGCGCGGCTGCAGGAAGCCCAGCCGGCGGCCCAGAGCCAGGAGGCGTCGCAATGACCGCGATCACCCTGTGCCGCGACGAGCCCGTGATGCGGATCGGACTGGTCATGCTGGCAATTGCCGCAGCGCTCCTCGCGAGCCTTGCTTCGTTCGGCGGGCGGCTGGCGATGGCCAGCGCCGAGCCGGTCGACGCGCCGGCGCCGAAGGAAGCGGTCGCGCTGATCCAGGCCACCTCGGGTGAAGCTTCCGTCACGATGCGTGCCGTCGGGCTGGACGCGAAGCTGATCAACGCCTCGCTGCCGTTTAACGCCGGCCCGATCCGCGCCGCCGCGCCGTTCGACCTGACGGGCGGCGAGCTCGACCATCGCCGCGCCCTGCTGTGCCTGACGCAGGCGGTCTATTACGAGGCCGGGTTCGAGCCGCTCGAGGGTCGCCGTGCCGTCGCACAGGTAGTGCTTAACCGCCTGCGTCACCCGGCTTTCCCGAAATCGGTGTGCGGCGTGGTCTACCAGGGGTCGAAGAGCCCGGTGTGCCAGTTCAGCTTCGTCTGCGACGGGTCGCTCTACCGTGCGCCGGCCGCCGGGGCATGGCGCGAGGCGCGGGAGATCGCGGCGGCCGCGCTGGCCGGTTACGTCGAACCGACCGTCGGATCCGCCACCCACTATCATGCCGACTATGTCGCGCCGCGCTGGGCGCCACTGCTTGCCAAGGTTAGTCAGATCGGAGCGCACATCTTCTATCGCTGGCCTGGGGCGTGGGGCCTGCCGGCGGCGTTTACCGGCCGCTACATCGGCGAGCCGGCAGATCCGCTGTCGCTCCGCCCGCCGCTCCGTGTCGCCGCTCTTCCGGTCGACGGCGTGCTGCCGGTCGACGCGCCCGTGACCGGCCCGATCAGCGACGGCACCGTGCTGAAGCGCGCGCCGAACGATGTGGGCGGCCTCCTCGATACCAGCAAGGGCTGGACCCTCCACATTCCCTCCCCTGAGGAGAGCGGATCGGCCACCGCGGCCGCGCTCTCCTCGCAAAAGGGCGCGCCTGCCACCGCCGAGGTCACGACCACGGCGGCAGTCGCGCTGGCGTCGCGTTAAGGACATGAATTCGATGGCCACCATTCCGTTCCTGTCCGGCGACGCGCCGGCCCCCGTTCGCACGCGCCAGCCGCTTTCCGGCGCGCGGCTGATTATCGTCACCGTGTCGGTCGGCTTTTTCCTCTTCCTGCTATGGGCGATGATTGCGCAGGTCGACGAAGTGACCCGCGGGCAGGGCAAGGTCATCCCGTCGAGCAAGGTGCAGCTGATCCAGGCCTCGGAACCGGCGACGATTTCCGAACTGATGGTCCGCTCGGGCCAGAAGGTCTCGAAGGGCCAATTGCTGGCCCGCCTCGACAACCCGCAAAGCCGCCAGGTGCAGGCCGAATCCGAAGCGCTCGAAGCGCGCTCTGCACGACTGGAGGCCGAAGGCACCGGTGGCGGCGCGACCGGCCTCGATGGTGCGGAAGCGGCGCTGAGCAGCGTTCGCCGCGAGGCCCTGGGGAGCCGAGTGGCCGCGCTTCGCTCCCAAGCCGAACAGCGCCGGCGCGAAGCGGCGGAAGCGGCCGCGACCATCGGCTCGCTGTCGCGCAGCCTGGCGCTGGCGCAGGACAATGTGAACCGGTTGGCGCCGCTCGCCGCCAAGAACATCGTGCCGCAGACCGACCTGTCGAACGCGCAGCGCGAGGTGGTCGACCTCCAGGGCCGGATCGCCGCGGCACGCGAGCAGCAGGGCCGTGCGCAGGCAGCGGTCAGCGAGGCGCTGAGCCAGGCCAACGAAGCCAATTTCACCTTCCGGCAGGAAGCGCTGAACGAGCGCAGCCAGGTTCAGCAAAAGCTCGCGGTCAACGCGGAATCGCTCCGCGGCGCGCGCGGCATGGAGCTACGCTCGCCCGTGTCCGGCGTCGTCAACGACGTCCAGGTCACCACCATCGGCGGCTTCGTCAACGCCGGCCAGAAGGTGATGGAAGTGGTGCCGCTGGGCGAGAAACTGCTGGTCGAGACCCGCGTCAAGCCGAGCGACATCGCCTTCATCAAGGTCGGCGACAAGGCACTGGTCAAGGTCACCGCCTACGACTTCTCGACGTACGGGGGACTTGAGGGCAAGGTCGTCCAGGTGTCCGCGGACTCGATCTACGACGAGGTCCAGCGCGAAGCCTATTTCAACGTCATCGTCGAAACCGACAAAAGCTACCTGATGAGCCACGGAACGCGGCTGCCGATCACGCCGGGCATGATGACCGACACCCAGATCATCACCGGGCGCAAGAGCATCCTGACGTACCTGCTGAAGCCGGTGATGAAAGCCCGCAGCGACGCGCTGCGTGAACGCTGATCAGCGCTTGATGGGTGCCGACGCCGGCACCGGCGCGGCGAAGATCGATACCGGCAGGGCACGGTTTTCGGCCACCGCATAGTCCGCGGTCGCTTCCGGACGGGCGGGCGTGTCGATCCGACCGGCCGACGCCATGATGACCGGCGCACCGACGGTGTCGCGGCGGTAGCCATGGGTATATTTGTGACCGCGGGTGAAAGTCAGCACCGGCCGATAATCGTGGATCCGGTCGCTGTCGACCAAGAGGTCGGTACCGTTGTCGAGCACCAGGAAACGGCCCTCGGCGCGCACCACCAGCACGGCATGGTCGGCACGGCGGACGAGGTCCTTGAGGACGACGAGGTAGAGGTCCTTGTCGTCGATGCCCGCGCGGCGCGCCATCGCCATCTTGGCCAGCGCATAATCCTCGCAATCGCCGCGGCCGGTGGCAAAGGTTTCCGCGGCGCTCGACCAGCGGTCGGCGACCCCGAACTGGCGGCTGTCGTCGATGAAGCGGACATGGCCGTTGACGTAACGGTTGATCGCCTCGAGCTTGGCGAGCGTCCCCATGCCGCTGACCCGCGCGGCATAGCCTCCGGCGGCGCCGCCGACATGGTCGTCCGAGACCCGCGCCCAGCTGGCGTCGAGCGCGGTCGCGCGCATCGGGATGGCAGTGCTGCCGAACACGTCGGGCCGGCCCAGCGAGGCCGGGCGAAGCGGCGCGGCGCTGTCGTCGCGCATCGCGGCCTGGACCAGCGGGATGCTGCCGCGCGTCGCGCTGGCGGCGGGAACGGGCACCGCCTGTTCGGCCAGGATGGCGGCGAGCTTGCTCTTTCCGCCGAGGATCGCCTCGGTCTTCGCGTCGTCTGCCAGCGCCGGCGTCGCGGTCAGCAGCGCGGCGGCAAGGATCGACAGGGCGAGACGGGACTTCATGCCCCTGTCGTGCGCCGCAGATGGGAAAGATGACGCTAAGCCTTATGGTAAATTCGGGCTTAACTATCTCAAAATAGGCGGTTTTTTGTTAAATGCGCGTTAATCGCACGATTAAATTCGTCGGGCCGCTCGATGTTGACCAGATGGCCGGCCTCGGGGATCTCGACCAGCGTGGCACCTTCGACCAGCGACGCCAGCTCGTTGGAAAGGGCCGGCGGGGTCACGCGATCTTCGGCGCCGACGATGACGAGGGTGGGCACGCGGATCGCCGCGGCCCGCGCACGCTGGTCGGCCAGCCAGACCGCTTCGGCCCCCTGCCGGAACGCGGCGGGGTCGATCGCCGCCATGACCGCCGCCAGTTCGCCGCGAAGCTTTTCACCAGCATGGCGATCGACGAGGACGGGGACGCGCGCCTCGGCCATCGCGGCCATGTTCGCGCTGCCGGCTACCGACCGCTCGTAAATCCCCCGCCCATCGGGATGGACGGCAAAGGTGTCGGCAAGGATCAGCGACGCGCACCGCTCCGGTGCCAGCGCGTGAAGGGCGATCGCCACCACGCCGCCGAGCGACAGGCCGCAGATGTGCGCCTGGTCGATGCCCAGCGCGTCCAGCGTCTCGATCGCTGCCCGGGCAAACCCGTCGCGACCCACGCCGGGGCGGGCCGCGCTGTCGCCGTAGCCGGGATAGTCGATGGCGATGGCGGTGCGGTCGCGCCCGAAATGATCGAGCTGCAGCTGCCAGACGCTGCGGTCCGACCCGACGCCGTGCAGGAACAGGATCGGCGTCTTGCCGCCCCCGTCGTCCGGCCCGGCAATGCTGGCGCCGATCGCGCCGCCCGATGTCTCGATAATCCCCACGGCGCGCATCATGCCCGCGCCGCGCCGCTTTGCAAGTGAGGGCGCGACCGCTACGCCATGGGCCATGACGAGCATGACCGTGAACGGCGAAGCGGTGCACTACCGGCTGGACCCGGCAACCCCGCTGCTGTGGGCCTTGCGCGACGCGTCGAATCTCACCGGCACGAAATATGGCTGCGACAGCCAGGATTGCGGGGCCTGCACGGTGTGGGTCGACGGTCGTGCCGCTCTCTCCTGCCAGCTCGACATCGGCAGTCTCGAAGGCGCCGACGTGGTGACGATCGAAGGGCTTCCGGGCGGCCGGACCCATCCGGTCGTCAGGGCGTGGGAAGCCGCGCAAGTGACGCAGTGCGGCCAGTGCGAGCCGGGGTTTATCATGGCGTTGGCGGGACTGCTGAAGGCGACGCCGTCGCCGACCGTAGACGACCTAGCGGCTATCCCGAACCTATGCCGCTGCGGCATCATCCCGCGGCTCGAAGAGGCTTTGAAACTGGCCGGTCGGGCGATGGCGCCGCCGCCCGCGAAAGTCCGTCCGCAAGCTGACCTTACCGTTCAGCCCCCTGACAGCGAGCCGGGCGCAGCATCGCCTTCATGAGAGCCGCGACCCTTCGCGGTGGAGGTAATGAAGATGCGTAAGTTCCTGACCACCTTGTTCGCCGTTTCGGCGCTCACCGTCCCGGCCGTCGCGGCGGACATCCCGACGGGCGACAACGGTCGCCCGCGAGGGCACGCGCGGACCGACGCCGACCGCGAAAGCAATGACAGCGACCGGGGCGAGGCGCGCCGCGACCGCTCGGCGCAAGGCAGAGAGCGCGAGCGCTTTGAGACGGTGCGGCCCGAACGCCCGCAAATGACGGGGCAGCAGGCGGGTCCGGCGGAATGGCAGCGGCACGGCATGTCCGATCCCGCCCCGCGGCCGGCGGCGAATGACGAGCGACGCGGGACCGCGCGCGAATGGAGCCGCCCGGATCGCCCGGCGGATGCCCCGACGGCGGAGCGCCGGCGCGACGGCAATTGGGCGGATCGCAACAGGGGCGATCGGCCGTCCGGCGCGTTCGGATCGAACGCCGTCTCGCGCGATGCACAGCAGTACCAGTGGACGCGCAACTGGCGGGACGATCGCCGGTACGACTGGCGCAGCTATCGCGACCGCAACCGCACGACGTTCCGCATTGGCGCTTACTACGATCCTTACGGCACCAGCTATCGCCGCTGGAATGTCGGCTGGTCGATGCGGCCGTCCTACTACCGCTCGAACTACTGGATCAGCGACCCGTGGCAGTACCGCCTTCCGGAAGTCTACGGCCCGTACAAATGGGTCCGCTACTATGACGACGCCGTCCTGGTGAACACCTGGTCGGGCGAGGTCGTCGATGTGATCTACAACTTCTTCTGGTAGTCCCCCAACCCGGAAGAGGAGGGCGTCGCCTTTCGCGAGGCGGCGCCCTTTTTCGTCAGGCTTGCGCCAGTGCCTCGGCAATCAGCTTGCGGCTGTTATCGATCCCGTAAAGTGCAATGAAGCTGCCCATGCGCGGGCCCTGGCTCGACCCGAGCAGCGTCTCGTAAAGCGCCTGGAACCAGTGGCGCAGGCTCTCGAAGTCGTAATGCTTGCCGATCTCGAACACGATGTTCTGGATCTCGTCACCCGGCGTGGAGGGGTCAAGCTTGGCCAGTTCGGCGTCGAGTTCCTTGAGCGCATCGACTTCCTGGCCGACTGGCGCGCGGCGCTTGAGGCCCGGCGCCACGAAATCGCGGGCATAGTTCACGGCGAGGCCGATGAGGGTGTCGAGCTCGGGATCGGTCTCCGGCGACGTGCCGGGCGCATAACGCTGGACGAACCGCCACGCGGTGTCCTTGTCGCCGACGCCCGGCAGCGACGTAAGGTTGAGGAGAAGGCCGTAAGTCAGCGGCAACGCTGCCGCCGGCACCTGGCCGCCGTGAATGTGATGCACCGGGTTGCCGAGCTTCTGCTCGACCGGCTGGCCGGGGTAGTTGCCCCGAAACTGGTGATATTCGTCGACTGCCCGCGGAACGAGGCCGAGGTGCAGGTTCTTGGCCTTCTTGGGCTCGCGGTAGAGGTAGAAGGCAAGGCTGTCGTCGCTGCCGTAGGTCAGCCATTCCTCGATCGACAGGCCATTGCCCTTCGACTTGGAAATCTTCTCGCCCTTCTCGTCGAGGAACATCTCGTAGATCAGGCCCTCGGGCTTGCGGCCGCCCAGCACCGCAGCGATCTTGCCCGACTGCACGCCGCTGTCGGTCAGGTCCTTGCCGTACATCTCGTAATCGACGCCAAGCGCGACCCAGCGCATCGCCCAGTCGACCTTCCACTGGCACTTGGCCATGCCGCCGAGCGCCGACTGCGTGACCTCGGTCCCGTCCTCGTCGGTAAAGGCGATGGTGCCCGCCTCGGCATCGACCACCTGCACCGGCACCTGCAGCACGCGGCCCGACGTCGGCGACACCGGTAGCAGCGGCGAATAGGTCTGGCGCCGTTCCACGCGCAGGGTCGGCAGCATGATTGCCAGGATGTCGTCCCAATGGCGCAGCACGCCCTTCAAGGCCTCGTCGAACGCGCCCGAGTTGTAGCGGTCGGCGGCCGAGACAAATTCATAGTCGAAGCCGTATTGGTCGAGGAAGCGGCGCAGCATCGCATTGTTATGCGCGGCGAAGCTCTCGTCGTCGGTATCGAACGGATTGGGGATACGCGACAGCGGCTTGCCCAAATTGTCGGCCAGCACCTGCGCATTGGGAATATTGTCCGGCACCTTTCTGAGGCCGTCCATGTCGTCAGAAAACGCGATCAGCCGGGTCGGTGCGCCGCCGGTAAGTTCCTCGTAGGCGCGGCGGACCATGGTGGTGCGCAGAACCTCGGTGAAGGTGCCGATGTGCGGAAGGCCCGACGGGCCGTAGCCGGTCTCGAACACCACCGCTTCGCCGCCGGGCTTGCCGTCCGGGTAGCGTTTGATGATCTTGCGCGCTTCCTCGTAGGGCCAGGCCTTGTTGGTTTGGGCGGCTGCGCGGATCGCGTCACGGTCGGTCATGCCGTCGCCGGTAGTCGCCAAGGCCTTGGCCGCGCAACCCTATTCGCGGGCGAGGATCAGGTCGGCCTGCGGCTTGTGATCGCGGATTTCCCGTTCCGACAGGCCGCAGATTTCGTGCGGGAAGACCAGCCAGTCGTCGCATTCGTGTACGAAATAGTCGGGCGTCATCGCCGTCTGGTTGCGCTTCGGCTTGTAATAGACCGTCGCCACCCGCGTATCGGTGGGCATGTTGGCGCGGCAACGGCCCTTCAGCGCATCGAGGAAGGCCTCGACCGAGCGGCCGGTGTCGAACACGTCGTCGATCACCAGCAGCCGGTCGTCCGGATTGAGCACGCTGACGAGGTAGGAGAGGGCGAACACCCGCACTTCCTTCTTCTGCTCATCGATGCCCGAATAGGCCGAGGTGCGAATCGCGATATGGTCGCAATCGACGCCGTGATATTCGAGCAGCTCCTGCACGGCGATGCCGACCGGTGCCCCGCCGCGCCAGATGCCGACCAGGTGGGTCGGCCTAAAGCCGCTGTCGAGCACCAGGTTCGCAAGGCGGAAGCTGTCTTCCAGCAGCTGGTCGGCCGACAGCCAGATCTTGTCGCTCATGCCGCGTCGACCGCGGCGAGGTGGCGGGCCTTGACGTCGTAGGGCAGGAAGGCGCCCTCGAAACTGTTGCGGGCGAGGGTTCGCAGCGCCTCACGGTCGAGGTCGAGCGCTTCGGCCACGGCAACGTAATTATCGCCGACATAGCCGCCGAAATAGCTGGGGTCGTCGCTGTTGATGGTCGCCTTGATGCCAAGGTCGAGCATCTTGCGGACGGGGCTCTGCGCGATCTCGGGGATGACGCACAGCTTGAGGTTGGACAGCGGGCAGACGGTCAACGTCATGCCTTCGTCCACAAGCCGCCGGGTCAGCGCTGCATCTTCGAGTGCGCGATTGCCATGGTCGATCCGCTCGACCTTCAGCAAATCGAGCGCCTCGACGACATAGGCGGGCGGGCCTTCCTCGCCGGCATGGGCGGTGACGTGGAGGCCGAGTTCGCGTGCCTTCGCGAACACCCGCTCGAACTTGGACGGCGGGTGGCCGATTTCGCTACTGTCGAGGCCGACGCCGTCGATCCGGTCGAGATGCGCTTCGGCCTCGGCCAGCGTTGCGAAGGCGCTATCCTCGTCGAGGTGACGTAGGAAACACATGATCAGCCGGTGGCTGATGCCGAAGCGCTTTTCGCCTTCGTCGAGCGCCCGCGTGATGCCGCCGATGACGGTTTCGAACGCGATGCCGCGCTCCGTGTGGCCCTGCGGGTCGAAGAAAATCTCGACGTGCCGCACGGCGTCGGCATGCGCGCGTTCGAGGTAGGCGAAGGTCAGGTCGAAGAAATCCTGCTCCGTCTGGAGCACGCCCATCCCCTGGTAATAGATGTCGAGGAAATCCTGCAGATTGGAGAAGTTATAGGCGCGGGCGACGTCTTCGACCGACCCGAACGGGATCGCGACCCCATTGCGCTTGGCCAGCGCGAACAGCATTTCGGGTTCGAGGCTGCCCTCGATATGCAGGTGCAGCTCCGCCTTGGGCAGGGCGGCGATGAAGGCGCGGCGGTCGGCGTCGTTGGTGAAATCGGACATGCCGAACCCTTGGCCAAGCGGCGCCGCGCGGTCAATTCGCCGCATCCAAGGTTGCCGTTTCGTTCCGCCTTGCCCAAGAAGGAAAGGTGAGCCTCCTCGACGGCATTCCCGCCCTTCATGCGACCCACGCCGGCATCTGGCTGGCCGATGCGGATGGCGTGCGCGCGGTCGCGCGGGGCGAGGCCGTGTCGCGGCTGGCGCAGACGCCGCACATCCTTTTGAACGCGCCGCTCGTCGGCGGGCGGCTCGGCTATCCCGACGTCTCGGGCCTCGACCTGCTCGAACTGTATGCCTTTCTCCACCCCGCCCGTTTCGCCGTACCGAGCGTCGCCGGGCTCAGCCGCGCGGTGGGGCTGGAGCCGCCGGTCGACGATGCCGCCGCGGCCGCGGCGCTGCGCGACATTGCCGCCAAGCTGCTCGCGGTCACAGGCGACCCGGCTTGGGCCGAGCGCGAGGGCGCGTGGACGGCCAACGCCACCCTGCATCGGCTCGGCTGGGGCTGGGCACCGCTGGTGGCCGAGCGGTTGGCCCAGCCGGAGCGCGGTGAGCGGATGCTCTTCTCGCGCCTGTCGAGCTGGGAGGAAGCCGGCGACGTCCCGCCGCCACGCACCATCAAGATCGCGCCCGCCGACGCGGTGGAACGGCTGGCGCGGCTGACCGGCAAGGGCGCGGAACCGCGCGAGGGTCAGCAGGCGATGGCCGCCGCGTCGGCCGCGCTGTTCGACCCGCGCCCGGCGTCGGGCGATCCCAACCTTCTCTTGGCCGAAGCCGGCACGGGCATCGGCAAGACGCTGGCCTACCTCGCGCCGGCCTCGCTGTGGGCGGAGCAGTCGGGCGGGACGGTGTGGGTATCGACCTACACCAAGGCGTTGCAACGCCAGCTCGACGCCGAAGGAAAACGGCTCATCCCCGGCGAGGCGGAGCGGGCCAAGAGAATCGTCGTCCGCAAGGGCCGCGAGAATTACCTTTGCCTGCTCAACCTCGAAGACGCGATGCAGGGCGCCTTTTCCGGCCGCGCCGCGATCCTGGCGCAACTGGTCGGGCGCTGGGCGGCCTATTCCAAAGATGGCGACATGGTCGGCGGCGATTTGCCCGGCTGGCTGCCGAGCCTGTTCCGCCGCGCTGGCGCGACCGCGCTGACCGATCGGCGCGGCGAGTGCGTCTACGCCGGCTGCCCGCACTACCGGAAATGCTTCATCGAAAAGGCCGAGCGTGCGAGCCGCGAAGCCGACATCGTCATCGCCAACCACGCCCTGGTGATGGTCAATGCCGCGCGCGGGCGTAGCGACGCGCCGCAGCGCATCCTGTTCGACGAAGGTCATCACCTGTTCGACGCCGCCGACTCGACCTTTTCGACCGCCCTGTCGGGACAGGAGGCGATCGAGATGCGGCGCTGGATCGTCGGTCCAGAGGGCAAGTCGCGCGGGCGGCGGCGCGGCTTGGCGGCCCGGTTGCTCGACGTCTGCTCTTACGACGAGCAGGGCGCCGAGGCGCTCGACGCGGCGGTCGAGGCGGCGCGCAACCTGCCCGGCGACGGGTGGCTCCAACGCCTGTCCGAAGGCGACCCGTTCGGGCCGCTCGAAAAGCTCCTCGCCGAGGTCCGCGGCAGCGTCTACGCGCGCGCCGACGCGCAGGAGGCGGGCTATGGCCTCGAAACCGAGCTCGCCCATCCCGACAGCAAGTTGATCGAAGCCGCCGCGAATGCGCTGGGCGCGCTCGATGGATTGGCCCGGCCGCTCGCCGCGCTCGGCCGCCGGCTCGAAGCGATTCTCGAGGACGCGCCGGACTGGCTCGACACCGCCGCGCGGGCACGGGTCGATGGCGCGATTCGCGGCCTGACCTGGCGACGGGACACGCTGGCCGCGTGGACGGCACTGCTCGGCCGGATCGGCGGGGAGGCGGATCCTGATTTCGTCGACTGGCTGGCGATCGACCGGGTCGAAGGGCGCGAGTTCGACGTCGGCATCCACCGCCACTGGCTCGACCCGACCCGACCCTTGGCCAAGGCGGTCATCGAGCCCGCGCACGGCGTCCTCGTCACCTCCGCCACCCTGCGAGGCGGCGAGGGGTGGGAAGCGGCCGAAGCACGCACCGGCGCGCTCCACTTGCCGCGCCCTGCCGCCCGATTCGAGGCAGCGAGCCCGTTCGACTATGCCGCCAACAGCGAGGTACTGGTCGTGACCGACATCCCGCGCGGCGACATCCCGGCCTTGGCCGGGGCCTATGCGCGTTTGGTCGAGGCGGCGGGCGGCGGGACGCTGGGCCTGTTCACCGCCATCTCGCGCCTGCGCGCGGTACACGCCCGGATCGCCGACCGGCTGGCGCGCGAGGGGCTGCCGCTGTTTGCCCAGCACGTCGACCCGATCGATTCGGGCACGCTGGTCGACATGTTCCGGGACGATCCGCATGCCTCGCTGCTCGGCACCGACGCGCTGCGCGACGGGGTCGACGTGCCGGGCGAATCCCTGCGGCTGGTGGTAATGGAGCGCGTGCCCTGGCCGCGACCGACGGTACTCCATGCCGCGCGGCGGATGGCGGGCGGCGGCAGCGCCTACGACGACCGGGTGGTGCGGGCCAAGCTGGCGCAGGCATTCGGCCGGTTGATCCGCCGGCAGAGCGACCGCGGCCAGTTCGTCATGCTGTCGTCGGCCTTCCCCAGCCGCCTGCTGACCGCCTTCCCGCCCGAGGTCGCGGTGCATCGCCTGCCGTTAGACGCCGCGGTCGAACGGGTGCGGCAGTTTCCTGCCGCAACCACCGCAAAATCGGAAAAGACGCCCGTTTAGGTGGCGAGCGCGCCGGACAACCGGTCGCGGATCGACCGCAGGCGGTCGAGGTCGACGGCCGGGGCAGCCTCGTGAAGAACCGGCGCGGGCGCGACGGGCGAGACCGGCGCTTCGGGCATGGCGAAATCGGCCGACTTGTCGCGCAGCAGCTTCTGCACGCCCTTCACGGTGTAGCCTTCCTCCGACAGCAGCCGGTGGATGCGGCGGGCAAGGTCGACGTCGGCCGGGCGGTAATAACGCCGATTACCGGCGCGCTGCATCGGCTTTAGCTGCGGGAACTTGGTTTCCCAGTAACGAAGGATGTGCTGGGCGACACCCAGTTCGGCGCTCAGTTCACCGATGGTGCGAAAGGCGTTCGCGTCCTTGGAAGGCGTGGCCATCCCCGCGCGGCCTTACTTGCAGATCCGCTCGCGCATGATCTGGCTGGCGCGGAAGGTCATCACCCGGCGCGGGGCGATCGGGACTTCGACGCCGGTCTTCGGGTTGCGGCCGACGCGCTCGCCCTTGTCGCGCAGGACGAAGCTGCCGAAACCGGAAATCTTGACGTTCTGGCCGACCGACAGGGCGTGGCACATGTGGTAGAGCACTTTCTCGACCACGCCGGCGCTTTCGGCGCGCGACAGGCCCAGCTTGCGATGCACCACGTCCGACAAATCGGCACGGGTCAGCGTGCCCGAATGGTCAGCACTATTCACGCGAGCAATCCCCGCATCGGCCATAATGTCTACTCCGCCCCCATGTGGCGCCAGGCGTGGGCACCAGATTCGTTACGCTAACTCAATGCCTATCGTCGGCAAAGGGACTTTTGCGAATTTTTTGAAGGGTTTCAATAGCGAAGCGCAGCTGCGCCCCACGTAAATCCGCCGCCCATCGCTTCCAGGACGAGGAGGTCGCCGCGCTGGATCCGTCCGTCGCGGACCGCGGTGTCGAGCGCGAGCGGAACCGACGCGGCCGACGTATTGGCATGCTGGTCGACCGTCACGACCACCTTCTCGGAAGGGAGGCCCAGCTTGCGGGCAGTGGCATCGAGGATGCGCATGTTGGCCTGGTGTGGCACCACCCAGTCGACGTCCGACGGGGTGAGCCCGACGTCGTCGAGCACTTCGCCCAGCACGTCGGCCAGGTTGACCACCGCATGCCGGAACACCTCGCGGCCCTTCATGCGCAGCTTGCCGACGGTACCGGTCGTCGACGGCCCGCCATCGACGTAAAGCATGTCGTTGTGCCGACCGTCGGCGTGCAGCTTGGTGCCGAGGATACCTGCCTCGCCCTCGCGCGCTTCGAGCACCAGGGCGCCGGCGCCATCGCCGAACAGAACGCAGGTGGTGCGGTCCTCCCAGTCGAGGATGCGGCTGAACGTCTCGGCGCCGATCACCAGCGCCCGCTTGGCGTTACCGCCGCGGAGCATCGAGTCGGCGACGCTCAGCGCGTAGAGGAAGCCGGTGCAGACGGCATGGACGTCGAAGGCGATGCAGTCGGTGATGCCGAGGTTGGCCTGGACCTTGGTCGCGCTCGACGGGAAGGTCTGGTCGGGCGTGGCGGTCGCCAGCACGATGAGGCCGATGTCCTGCGGCGCGAGGCCCGCGGCCGCGATCGCCTTTTTCGCCGCGTCGGTCGCCAGCGATGCCGTGGTTTCACCTTCGCCGGCGATGTAGCGGCTACGGATGCCGGTCCGTTCGACGATCCATTCGTCGCTGGTATCGACCTGCGCGGCCAGCTCGGCATTGTCGACGCGGCGCTGGGGAAGCGCGGATCCGGTTCCGGTCACCACCGAACGCAAGGGCATTATTTGTCGGCTCCGGCAAAAGCGTGGGCGCGGAATTCGTCGAGGTCCGTCGCGATCTTGTTGGTGATGTCGTTGCGCACCATCCGCGCCGCGACGCCGATGGCGTTGGCGACGCCCTTGGGATTCGCCCCGCCATGGCTCTTCACTACCAGCCCGTTGAGGCCGAGGAAGACCGCGCCGTTATGGTTGTTCGGGTCGAGATGGACCTTGAGGAGGTTGAGCGCCGGCTTGGAAAGCGCAAAGCCGGCTTTCGAACGCAGCGACGAGGTGAAGGCGCGGCGGAGCAGGTCGGTAACGAAGCGCGCCGTCCCTTCGGCGGTCTTCAGCGCCACATTGCCCGAAAAACCGTCGCAGACGACGACGTCGATGTCGCCCCGGGCCAGCTTGTCGCCTTCGGTAAAACCGTCGAACTTGAACGGCAGGTAATCCGCCTCGCGAAGCATCGCGGCGGCATCTTTCAGCTCCTCGGTGCCCTTGAGCTCCTCGGTGCCGATGTTGAGCAGCTTCACCTTGGGCTTCTCGATGCCCAGCACAGTGCGCGAATAGGCCGCGCCCATGACGGCGAACTGGACCAGGTTCTGGGCATCGCACTCGGTGTTCGCACCGAGGTCGAGCATCACCAGGTCATGTTCGAGGCTGGGAAGGAGGGCGGCGAGGGCCGGGCGGTCGATGCCGGGCATGGTGCGAAGCGCCAGCTTCGACATCGCCATCAGCGCGCCGGTGTTGCCACCCGACAGCGCGGCGTGGGCCACGCCATCCTTCACCGCGTTGATCGCCATGCCCATCGACGTGGTCTTGGCGCGGCGAATCGCCTGGCTGGGCTTTTCGGAGGCGCCGATCGTATCGTCGGCGTGGTGGATCGTGACCGCGCCGTCGAGGCCGGTCTGCTTCTTCAACTCGGCTTCGATCGCCTTGCGATCGCCGTAGATGTCGAAGTGAAGCTTCTTGTCCTTGCGACGCGCACGGGCCATCCCGGCGACAATCGCCGCCGGGCCGATGTCTCCACCCATGGCGTCAATCGCGATACGCGGGCTCACGGTCATTCGTGGGCGCCCTCTAACCGCAACCTTCGCTTAGGCCTCGGGCGTGATGACTTCGCGGCCGTTATAGTGGCCGCACGAAGCGCACATGTTGTGCGGCAGCTTCAGTTCGCCACAGTTCGGGCACTCCTGGAAGCTGGCCGGGCTCAGCGCGTGATGGCTGCGGCGCATGTTGCGCTTCGAGGGCGACGTTTTTCTTTTGGGGACGGCCATGACGGCTCTACCTTCAACCTTGTTGCGTCAAAAAAAATTAGCGACTCTCCTCGCCCGGCTCGTCGTGGTGAACCCATGAGGTCCCCCTCGTGGCGGCGGTCGGAGCGTCGCGAATAGGTGCGCCCTATAGCGATTATGGCCCCGGACGCAAGCGCTAGCGGGCGGCGTCCAACACCTTGTCCGCGACGAACGGGTTGGTCGCCCGCTCGTGGCCGAAGGTGCTCATCGGCCCGTGACCGGGAATGAAGGCGGTGTCGTCGCCCATCGGCCAGAGGCGCTCGACGATCGAATCGAGCAGGCTCTGGTGGTGGCCGCGGGGGAAATCGGTCCGCCCGATCGAGCCCTGAAACAGCACGTCGCCGACGATCGCCAGCTTCGATTCGGGATGGTGGAAGACGACATGGCCCGGCGTGTGGCCGGGGCAATGGCGAACATCGAACGTCAGCTCGCCCACCGTCACCTGGTCCTGGTCGACGAGGTAGCGGTCGGACGCGAAGGGCTTGCCCGGCACGCCGTAACGCTGCCCGTCGTCCTCCAGCCGGGCGATCCAGAACAGGTCTTCCTCGTGCGGTCCCTCGATCGGCACGCCCAGTTCCTGCGCCAGAACGCCGGCCTGGCCGCAATGGTCGATATGCCCGTGGGTCAGCAAAATCTTCTCGATCGTCACGCCATGCTGAGCCGCTGCGGACTTCAGCCGGTCGAGGTCGCCGCCCGGATCGACGAACGCGCCGCGCATCGTCTTCGTGCACCAGATGAGGCTGCAATTCTGCTGGAGCGGCGTGACCGGCACGATCGCCGCGCGAAGGGAAGGGGTTTCGCTCACACCGCGCGAGTTAGGGAGCGGGCGGGGCCTTGTCCATGGCGGGCGCGACGTTCCGCATCGCCTTTGCGGTCGCCTCCGCGCCGCGCAGGGCGCGCAGGACATTGCCGCCGGCGAGCTTGGCCAGGTCGGAATCGTTCCACCCACGGCGAATCAGCTCGGCGAACACCCGCGGGTAGGTTTCGACCCCCTCCAATCCCGTCGGCGTGTAAGGAATGCCGTCGTAATCGCCGCCGAGCCCGACATGGTCGTGACCGGCGATCTTGGCGACGTGCTCGATATGGTCGGCGACGATCCGGACGTCCGTCGCCGGGCGCGGATGCGCCGCTTCCCACGTCTTCACGCCGGCGTCGACCGCGGCCTTGCTCGACCGGTGGATCGCCTTAAGCCGCGCTTCCTCGGCGGCCTGTGCGGCGGACCAGTCCCACACCTGCTGCGACAGGAACCCGGGGACGAAATTGACCATCACGACGCCGCCGTTGGCGGGCAGCAGCCTCAGCACGTCGTCGGGGACGTTGCGCGGGTGCGGGGTGATGCCGCCGGCCGAGCTGTGCGAGAAGATGACCGGCGCGCGGCTGACGCGGATCGCGTCCTTCATCGTCGAGGGCGCGACGTGGCTGAGGTCGACCAGCATGCCGAGCCGGTTCATTTCGCGAACCACCGCCTCCCCGAACGGCGCCAGGCCGTCCCACTTGGGCTCGTCGGTAGCGCTGTCCGCCCAGCCGGTGGTCTGGTTGTGGGTCAAAGTCATGTAGCGTGCGCCGAGGCGGTAGAATTGCCGCAATGCGGCGAAGCTGCCGCCGATCTGCCGCCCGCCCTCGATCCCGACCAGCGAGGCGATCCTGCCGCTCTTGTGGATTCGGACGACATCATCGGCGGTCAACGCCCGCTCGAGGTCGTTCGGGTAGGCGGCGATCATCCGGTCGACCACATCGATCTGCTCGATCGTCCGGCGGATCGCCTCGTCGCCGGTCAGCGTGCCGTCGATGTAGACCGACCAGAACTGGCCGCCGACCCGCCCGGCATGCAACCGCGCCATGTCGGTCATCAGCGGATGGTCGTGCCATTTGTCGGTGCCGCTCGCGAGGTTCGCCACGCTGAAAACGTGGTTTTCCTGAAGCGCCTCGGCGATGTCGTTGTGCCCGTCGATCAGCGGGGTGGATTGGAGGATGCGGTCGATGCGGGCCTTCGTCGCTTGGTCGATGTCCTGCGCATGGAGCGGGCCGGCGCTCCACAACAGGGCGGCTAGGATGGCGGCACGGCGCATGGCATTTCCCCCTCGATCTGCTGGCGACGGGTTTACGAAGCCGCCTGCCAGCGGGCAAGGCGGACGGCGATGGATACGCCTTTCGTCCTGTTCGACGACGCCCGCGACGGCGGCGCGCCACCGCGGCTTTACCGCCGGCCAACGCGCGTGCTGCAGGCGCGCGCGATGGCGGATGTCGTGCCATTACTCGGGCACCTGAAGGTTGCGGTGGACGGCGGGGCGCATGCTGCGGGCTATCTCGCCTACGAAGCCGGCTATGCGCTCGACCCTAAGCTGGCGCCGGCGGCACGAGTGGGTACCAGTCCGCTCGCCTGGTTCGGCCTGTTCGAGGGCTTCGAAACGCCGGACGTCGCATCCCTGGCCGCCGGACCGGCGTCGGCATCGAAACCGCACCCCCGCATCGACGAGGCCGCCTATGTCGAGGGCGTGCTGCGGGTGCGCGAGCATCTGTTCGCCGGCGATTTCTACCAGGCCAACCTCACCTTCGGGAATGACGTCGAAGTCGGCGGCGAGCCGCTGGCGCTCTACGGCCTCCTCCGCGGCCGCCAGCGTGCGGGGTGGGGTGGGGTGGTAGACACCGGCGACTCCTGGCTGGTCTCGCTCAGCCCGGAACAGTTCTTCACCATCCGCGACGGCACGATCGAGGCCAAGCCGATGAAGGGCACCGCGCCGCGGCGCGCCGATCCCGACGACGACCGCCGCGGGGCCGAAGAGCTGGCCGCCGACCCCAAGCAGCGCGCCGAAAACCTGATGATCGTCGACCTGATGCGCAACGACCTCGCGCGCCTGAGTGTGCCGGGCAGCGTGGATGTGCCCGACCTGTTCAAGGTCGAAAGCTTTCCCACCGTCCACCAGATGGTCAGCCGGATCACGGCGCGCCTGCGGCCCGGGGTGACGGCCGTCGATGCACTTCGCACGATCTTCCCTTGCGGCTCGATCACCGGCGCCCCCAAGATCGCCGCGATGCTGGCGCTGCGCGACCTCGAACCCGAGCCGCGCGGCGCCTATACCGGCTCGATGGGGTGGATCGAGCCTGGCGGCGACGCGGCCTTCAACGTCATGATCCGCACGCTCGAAGGCGCGCGCGGGCATACGTATGCACGATTGGGTCTCGGATCGGGACTTGTCGTCGACAGCGAGCCGCGCAATGAATGGGCCGAGTGCTTACTGAAGGGGGCCTTCGTTGCTGGAAGCTGATCCCGGCTTCGACCTGATCGAGACGATGCGGTTCGACCCGCACGATGGAATCGTCAACCTCGACCGCCACCTGGCGCGCCTGAAGTCGACGGCGGCCGACCTGGGGTTCAGCTTCGACCGCCACGAGGCGCGCAACGAACTGCAGGCCGCGACCTTCGGTCACCGCGCCAAGGCCCTCCTCCGTCTTCTGGTGAGCTGGCGCGGGGCGATGGCCATCCAGCTGTGCGCGTTCGACAATGACCATGACGAACCGGTCGCGGTCAGCATCGAGAAACAGCCGGTGGGCGGCGACGACTGGCGGCTGCGGCACAAGACGACCGACCGCCGCTTCTATGACGAGGCGCGGCGCCGCAACGGGACGTTCGAAACCATCTTCGAGGATGACGAGGGCCGGCTGACCGAAGGCAGCCGCTCCAGCCTGTTCGTGAAGCGCGGCGACAAGCTGCTGACCCCGCCGCTCCGGCTCGGCCTGATCCCCGGCGTGCTGCGCGCGCGCCTGATCGACGAGGGCGAGGCGGAAGAGGCGGAACTGCGCCGCGAAGACCTCGCCGACGGTTTCTTCATCGGCAACAGCGCCCGCGGCCTGATTGCCGCGCGGCTCGCCTAGGCGGCGATCGGGAAGCGCAGCAGGCGGCCGGTGACCGGCACCAGCGCCGCCGCGCCGGGCCCGACCTTTTTCATGATTTCCGGATGCGCGGCGTCCAGCCCGCCGGTCAGGGTCCCGAACGCCGGCAGGATGAGCTTGGTCGCACTGGCGACGTAGCAGCGGCGCGACACATGCCGGCCTTTCATGCGCAGGCGCAGCTTGGGGTGGAAGTGACCGCTGATTTCGGGCCGGGCCTCGCCGCGCTCCGCCTCGTGGCGAAGGACGATCCCGTCGATCACGCACTCTTCCTCGATCCTGCCGCCGCAATGATCGATGAAACCGGCGTCGTGGTTGCCGGTGATCCACACCCAGTCGAGCCGGTCGGTCAGCGCTGTCAGCAGGTTGCGAGCGTCGGCCGGCAGGCGGTCGCAGCCGAACCGGTCGTGAAAGCTGTCGCCGAGGCAGTAGAGGGTGGTGACGCCGGTGCGCTCCACCTCGCGTTCGAGGAGCCGAAGCGTTTCCAGCGAATCGTACGGCGGCAGGAACTGGCCGAGCCGAGCAAACCAGCTCGCCTTTTCAAGGTGCAGGTCGGCCACCAACAGGGCCGAACGCGCTTCCCAATGAAGCGCGCCGTCGAGGCTGGGGGTGAATTGCTGACCGCCGAACGAAAAGGGAACCATGGCCGCCTCTTAGGCGGAGTTTGCCTTCTAATCCAAGAACTTCATCAAGTGGTTGCGAAGCGACCGCGCATCGTGCAGCGCATTGTGCGGGACGGCACTGTTGCGGGCGGTCGAGAAGCCGTTGAGCGGCACGTAGCGCAGCAACAGGCCCGGAACCGGGTGCATCTTGCCCGGCCCGGTCACCAGCAGCATCGACAGTTGCGCCAGGTCTTCCGGCCAGTCCGCGATAATCTCTGCCGACGCGTCGAACGCGAGGAAGTGGGCGAGCGCGCCGGCGGCCGCGTCGCGTGGCAGCCGCGGCCCCTTCATCGCCTCGGGCACATGATCGATGAACGGCACAACGTGGCGCTGGACCCACGGGTCCGTCGCTTCCTCGTCGATCACCAGGTAGAGTTCCTCGCCGCCGTCTTCCGGCACCAGCGCGAGGCTGAGGAGCCGCCCGCCGAAACCGTCATATTCGGTATCGAGGAAATAGCGCATGACGCGCCGGGCCTTAGCGCGTCGCGGCTCCCGGGGCCAGCGGGTCGGGTTGCGGCGGGCATGGCTCGCCCTTGTCCTGCGCCCTCCGGCAAGCCCTTTCCCAGTCGCGCTGGGCCTTTCCGGCGGCTTCCTCGGCCTTGCGAAGTTCGCGCCCGCGCTTCTCGTCCGCTTCGGACTGGCTGGTGGTCGCGAGGTCGACGCCCTTGGACACGACCTTGACCGGCAGGGTGACGACGTCGACCGCCGCATCGGCGACGGCAGTGGCAACGCAACCGCCAAGGGACAGCGGAAGGAGGGCGAATAGTAACGCTTTCATCCGCCCGGTTTAGCGGCCAACCTCTTGAGCTTCCAGCGAATCCTCGCCCATCGCTTCGGCCACCAGCGCTTCGGCCTCCATCAGCAACGCTTCGTCGGCGGCGCCGCCCGGCGCCGCCTCGCGGCCGATTACCACCATCAGCGGGATGGCCAGCGGCGTCACCCGAGTCGCGCGGACATGGACCATTGTTGCCGCTGCCCGGTCGACCAGCCGGGCCAGCCGGCCCAATTCGGTCATCCGCCCGCGCGCATCCTCCCAGGCCGCTTTCAAGAGGAGGTGCCCGGGTTCGTATTTGCGCAGCACGTCGTAGATCAGGTCGGTCGAGAAGCTGACCTGCTTTCCGGTCTTGCGCTTGCCCGGGTGCTGCCGCTCGACCAGCCCGCCGATCACCGCCACTTCGCGGAAGGCGCGCTTCAAGAGGTGCGATTGCTCGACCCATTCGACGAATTCATGCTCAAGGATGTCGGGCGAGAAGAGCGGGCGCGGGTCGGTCACTTCCTCCAGACTGTAGACCGCCAGCGCATAATCATTGGCGACGAAGCCGAGCGGCTTCAGCCCCGCCGTCTCCATTCGCTTGGTGATCAGCATGCCGAGCGATTGGTGCGCATTCCAGCCCTCGAAGCTGTAAATGCACATGAAGTGCCGGCCCTCGCGCGGGAAGGTCTCGACCAGCAGCTCCGACGGATCGGGCAGGATCGAGCGCCGCGCCTGCACCTCCAGCCATTCGCGGACATCGTCTGGGAAACGGTCCCAATCGTCGGGGGAGGCGAGGAAGGCGCGCACCCGGTCGGCAAGGTGGGTGGACATGCTCATCCGCTGTCCGCCGTAGGTGACCAGCCGCGCCGGCTTGGCCGAGGCACGGACGAGGATGTCGGTGTCCTTGAACTGGATAACCTCGAGGCCGAGGCCGGCGAAAAAGATATGGTCGCCGACCGACAAGGTGGCGCCGAACCCTTCCTCGACCCGGCCCAGCATGCGCCCGTTCTTGAAGCGAACGTCCATCATCGGGTTGTCGACGATGACGCCGGCATTGAGCCGGTGCTGGGCGGCGACGGCCGGCTTGGTGATCCGCCAGCGGCCGGGCGATTCCTCGACCAGCCGCCGGAACTTGTCGTAGGCGCGCAAGGCGTAGCCGCCGGTAGCAATGTAATCGAGGACGCTTCGGAATACTTCGGGTGTCAGGCCGGCATAAGGCGCGGCCCCCTGGATTTCGGCCAGCAATTCCGCTTCGTCGAAGGGCCCGGCGCAGGCCACGCCGAGGATGTGCTGGGCGAGCACGTCCATCGTGCCGGGGCGGAAAATGTCGGGGTCGAGTTCCTTGGCCGCCACCGCGTCGAGCGCGGCCCGCGCCTCGAGATATTCGAAGCGGTTGCCGGGCACGATCATGCCCCGGCTCGGCTCGTCCAGTCGATGATTGGCGCGGCCAATCCGCTGCAAGAGCCGCGACGAGCCCTTGGGCGCGCCCATCTGCACGACCAGGTCGACGTCGCCCCAGTCGATGCCCATGTCGAGGCTGGCGGTCGCGACCAGCGCACGCAGCCGCCCGTCGCCCATCGCCGCCTCGACCTTGCGCCGCGCCTCCAGCGCCAGGCTGCCGTGGTGGACGCCGATCGGCAGGGCGGCCTCGTTGACCGCCCACAATTCCTGGAAGATCAGCTCGGCGAGGCTGCGGGTGTTGCAGAACACCAGAGTCGTCCTGTGCGCCTCGATCAGCTTCATCACCTCGGCCGCCGCGTGCCGCCCGCTATGCCCGCCCCACGGAATGCGTCCGTCGGGGACGAGGATCGACAGGTCCGGCTCGGCGCCGGGATCGCCCTCGACCAGCCGAACGGCATCGATATCGGCATCGGGTGCCAACCAGCTTCGGTAGGCGTCGGGATCTGCGATGGTGGCGGACAGACCGACCCGGCGCAGACCCGGCGCATGCGCCTGCAACCGCGCCATCGCGAGCGCGAGCAGGTCACCGCGCTTTTCCCGGGCGAAGGCGTGGACCTCGTCGATGACGATGGTTCGCAGCCCCGCGAACATTTCGCTCGCGTCCGGATAGGACAGCAGCAGGCTCAGGCTTTCCGGCGTCGTCAGCAGGATTTGCGGCGGTTTCACCCGCTGCCGCGCCTTGCGGTTCGACGGCGTATCGCCGCTTCGCGTCTCGACCCGGATGTCGAGCCCCATCTCCTCGATCGGCGTCAGGAGGTTGCGCTGCACGTCGACCGCCAGTGCCTTGAGAGGGGAGACGTAGAGCGTGTGCAGCCCCTCCGCCGGCCGTTCGACCAGGTCGGTCAGCGTCGCCAGGAACCCGGCCAGCGTCTTGCCCGCCCCGGTTGCCGCCACCAGCAACGCATGCGCGCCGTCCCGCGCGGCCTGCAGCATGTCGAGCTGGTGCCGCCGAGGCGCCCAGTCGCGCCCGGCAAACCAGTCGGCAATCACGGGCGGCAGGTCGTTCAGGGCAAGCTCCTTGGGAACAGGCGGGCGGCTTCGTCCGTCATAACCCTTCGATGGCCCGTCTCGGTTCCTGGATCGAGCCTTTTCCCGAAGGCATCTACGTCAAGCCTGCCGATGCGTGGGTCGACCCGTCGCGCCCGAAGCCGAAGGCGCTGGTTACCCACGGCCATGCCGACCACGCGCGCGGCGGGCATGGCGAAGTGTGGGCAACGCCCGAAACGCTGGCGATCATGGGCGTGCGCTACGGCGAGCAGACCGAACGCCCGGTCCGATATAGCGAGACGGTGCGGGTCGGTGAGGTCGACGTCAGCTTCATCCCCGCCGGCCATGTGCTGGGCAGCGCGCAGATCCTGCTCGAATATAAGGGCGAGCGGGTGGTTGTCAGCGGCGACTACAAACGCCGCAGCGACCCGACCTGCGCGCCGTTTGTCGTCACGCCGTGCGACATCTTCATCACCGAGGCGACGTTCGGCCTGCCCGTGTTTCGCCACCCGGACACCGGCAGCGAGATGGACCGGCTACTGCAGCGCCTCCACGCCGAGCCGGAGCGCTGCGTTCTCGTCGGTGCCTATGCGCTGGGCAAGGCGCAACGGGTGATCACCGAGCTCCGTGGCCGCGGCCATAGCGACCCGATCTACATCCACGGCGCGATGGAGCGGCTATGCAATCTCTACGAGGAGCTGGGCGTTGAGCTGGGTGAGCTCCGCCCGGCGACAGGCGCATCGAAAGAGGAGCTCAAAGGCAAGATCGTCATCTGTCCTCCAGGCGCGCTCAACGACCGCTGGTCGCGGCGGTTGCCCGACCCGATCACCGCGATGGCGTCGGGCTGGATGCGGATTCGCCAGCGGGCGCGTCAACGCAACGTCGAACTGCCGCTGATCATCTCCGACCATTCGGACTGGGACGAACTGACCCAGACGATCAAGGACGTCGCGCCCAGGGAAGTGTGGATCACTCACGGTCGTGAGGACGCGCTGAAGCACTGGTGCATGCTCAACCAGATCAAGGCGAGGGAGCTGAACCTTGTCGGCTACGAGGACGAGGACGATTGATGAAGCGGCTGATGGCCTTGCTCGCGCTGGCCGGTCTCAGTGGGTGCCAGCAGGAACCGGCCCGGACATCGAACGAGGGGGAGGGCGATGTTGCCACGGCCGAAAGCCGACCGTCGTCGCCGCCGACTGGCTCCACGGATGCCGGTCCATTGCGTCAGTTCGGACGTGCTAGCCAATACAGCTCGCTGGACAAGGACCATTGCAAGCTGGTCGAGGAAAGCGACGAGGGCCTCTACTGGCGCATGCGCTGCAGCGGCGCCGGCGGCTTTTCGGTCGACTACACCGAAAGCGACCTCCGCCAGGACATCGCCGTCCTTTCATCCGACGGCGCCAAAACCTCGCTCGACCTGCCATCGAAGGTGGCGAACGGCGCATTCGACCGGCTCGGCCCGACCATCGAATGGCGTGGGCCAGTCGGCAGAGCGCCCGACGTCATGGTCGTCAGGGTGCATGTCGCCAACGATCAGGGCAAAGATGACAGCGGGCGTCTGGCGATCGCCCGCCTGACGTCAAAGCCGTGCCTCGTCGCGGTAATCGCGCCCCAGCCGGGCCAGAGCGAGAAGGCGCGCGCCATCGCCGACGCCCCAAGCCCATGCCTCGGCGAATGACTATTTCTTGAGCGTCTCGCCCGCGGCTTCGAACCGCTTTCCCATCGCCTGGAAACGCTTGTCGCAGCTCTCGCCCAGGACCTGCAGCTTGGGCTGTTCCATCTTGTCCAGCGTAACGCTCAGGTCCTGAAGCAGGTCGGTGACGTTGACGCTCGGCGCCACCGCTTCGATGCGGCCATAGAAATAGGCGGTGCCCAGCAGTGCGGGCAGGCGGTCCGCGTCGGTTTTCGCGATTCCGGCAGCGGCCGTGTAGACCATCAGGCACTGGGCATCGGGCTGGGCTGCAGGCGGCAGGGCGGCAAAGGCCGCCGCGGCGGCAATCAGGATCGTCATTGTCGAAAAACCCCCAACAGCGGACGGCAACGGCCGTCGCATACGTCACGGGTTATGCGGGAAGATTGTCCCAGTCGAGATCGAAATCGACGTCGAAATCCAGCAGCCTGTGGATCGCAAATCCGAGACCCAGCAGCACCGCGCCGCCGAGCCACCAGCCTAAACCGCCGTTCGCGTGATCCTTCGTGACGTCCGCCATCATCGCCTCCCTCACCGCTGTCGCCGGAAGGATACTACACCCAAGACGACAATTTGATGAGGGCGATGTGGCGCAGCAGTGACAATCGCCTAGTGGCTGTTGCTGTCGCGCGACACTCCGGACGCTACCAGTTGCGCGTCAATTTCGGCCAACAGGCGCTCTAGGCCAGCCTCGTCACTCGCTTCTGCACGGGCGACGAGAACATCCTGGGTGTTCGATGCGCGCAGCAGCCACCAGCCGTCGTCGGTCGTGACCCGGACGCCGTCGGTGGTGTCCACGGTCGCCCCTTCACCGCGAAGCCGCTGCTCGACTTCGCCCGGCACGTCGAACTTGCGCGACGCATCGACGTCGAACCGCATTTCGGGCGTGGCGAAGGTTTCGGGCATTTCACCGCGCAGGTCGGTCAGGCTCTTGCCGGACTCCGTTACCGCCTCGATCAGCCGGACCGCGGCGTAAAGTGCATCGTCGAACCCGTACCAGCGATGCTTGAAGAAGATGTGGCCGCTCATTTCGCCGGCCAGGGGCGAACCCATTTCCTTCATCTTCGCCTTGATCAGCGAATGGCCCGTCTTCCACATCACGCTCTGGCCGCCCAGCGCGTCGATGCGGTCGAAGAAGGTCTTGCTGGCCTTGACGTCGGCGATGATCGGCGCACCCGGCACGGCCTTCAGCACCGGCTCGGCGAGGATCATGAGGAGCTGGTCGCCCCACACCACGCGGCCCGTGCCGTCGACCGCGCCGATCCGGTCGCCGTCTCCGTCGAAGGCGATGCCGAAATCGAGCTTCTCGCGGGCGACCAGTGCCTTGAGGTCGGCCAGGTTCTTCTCGACCGTCGGGTCGGGATGATGGTTGGGGAAGGTGCCGTCGACTTCGGTGTAGAGCGTGAAATGCTCGCCTGGCAGGCGCTTGACCAGCGTCTCCAGAACCGGGCCGGCCGCGCCGTTGCCGGCGTCCCAGCCAATGCGATAGGCGCCACCCGCAAAATCCTTGAGCAGCGCGGCGACATACGCTTCGCGCACGTCCTCGTCGCTGACCCGGCCGGCGCCGTCGCTCCATTCGCCCGCCGCGGCGCGCTGGCCGATCTTCTGGATTTCCGCCCCGAAGAGCGAGCGGCCGTTGAGGCTCATCTTGAATCCGTTGTAGTCGGCAGGATTGTGGCTTCCAGTGACCTGGATGCCGCCGTCGACGCCAAGGGTCGCTGCCGCGAAATAGAGCATCGGGGAAGGGCCCATGCCGACCCGGACGACGTCGAGGGCGCCGGCGGTCAGGCCGTCGACGAGGGCGTCCTCCATCGCCTGGCTGTGGGTCCGGCCATCACGGCCGACGGCGACGCTGCGCGCGCCTTCCTGAACGGCGATGGCGGCATAGCTACGCCCTAATGCGCGGGCATCGGCTTCGTGCAAGGTGTCGCCGACAACGCCGCGAATATCGTATTCGCGGAGGATGGAGGGGTGAAAAACATGGCTCATGGCCGGGCGCTTAGCGGGTTCAGCCCGCCGCCGCTACCGGTTCGACACGCGGTTCGGCGCCCGGAATGTCCAGCGCGCCGATCATCTCGCGAAGCTCCTGCCGCGCGGCGATATGGCCCATCCCGACTTCGCCGAGGTCGGCGAGATCGAGCAGGGTCAGCCCCTTGGGGAAGAGTTCGCGGAAGATGACGCGCTCGCCGAGCCCCGGAATGACCCGGAAACCGACGCGCCGCGCCAATTCGTCCAGCGCCGCGCCGACGCGGACCAGGTTGTGCGACTGGATGTGCTGGAGGCGGTTCCTGAGGACGACCCAGTCGACGCTCTTGCCGGTATGCTTGGCGCGCTGGGTGCGGCTGCTCCAGATCAGCTCGGCATAGAAGCTGGGCTTGGTGACCTTGAAATTCTCGGGGTGGACCTGGCCGATCAGGTCGAGGTCGACGAAGCTGTCGTTCATCGGCGTGACCAGCGTGTCGGCGCGAAGGATCGCCGCGCGGGCGACCGCGTCGTCGCGGCCCGGCGTGTCGATGACGATGACGTCGGCTTTGTCCGACAGGCGGGCGATCGCGGCGTCGAGCCCGGCTTCGGTCTGGTCGTCGAGCACTTCGTAGGCGGCCTGCGGCAGATGCTTGTCGAGCCTGCGCATCGTCGCGTCGCGGTTTTCGAGATAGCGGGTCAGCGTGCGCTGGCGGTGGTCGAGGTCGAGCGCGCCGACGCGATGGCCCGACGCGGCGAGCCCGACGGCGGTGTGCACCGCGGTGGTCGACTTGCCGGTGCCGCCCTTTTCGTTGGCGAAGATGATAAAGTGCGGCTGACCCATGATTTTGACTGTCCCCGCCACGCCAGTATGACGCAGCCCCTCGTCAATTCTCTATCGAAGGCCGGAATCGGGTGCAAATTGTTCGTGAAATGAGCGAGTTGCCGCAGGCCCTCGCCGCAGTGCGCACCCGCGCGCCGCGCCTCGCGCTGGTGCCGACGATGGGGGCGCTTCATGCTGGGCACCTCGCTCTGGTCGAGGACGCGAAGGGGCGGGCCGACGCGGTGGTCGCGTCGATTTTCGTCAATCCACTGCAGTTCAACGACCCCAAGGACCTCGACCGCTATCCCCGCACCGAAACCGCCGACGCCGCCGCGCTTGAGGCGGCGGGTTGCGACCTGCTGTGGATGCCGACGCCCGAACAACTCTATCCCGAAGGCTTCGCGACGACCGTCCACGTCGCCGGCGTGTCCGACCGCTGGGAAGGCGAGCACCGCCAGGGCCATTTCGATGGCGTGGCCACGGTGGTCGCCAAGCTTTTCGCCGCGATCCGGCCCGACGTAGCGGTGTTCGGCGAAAAGGACTTCCAGCAGCTGGCGGTCATCCGCCGAATGGAGAAAGACCTCGGGCTGGGCGTCGAAGTCGTCGGCCACCCCACGGTTCGTGACGAAGACGGCCTTGCGCTCTCCTCGCGCAACGCCCTGCTGTCCGGTGAAGAGCGGGAACGGGCCGGCGAACTGCATCGCCTCCTCCAGCGGGCCGCTTCGCAGTTACGGGTCGGGGTCCCGCCGACCGAAGCACTGGCTTCAGTCCAGGACGGCCTGGCGGCGGCGGGCTTCGGAAAGACCGATTATGTGGCCCTGGTCGACCCCGCGACGCTCGAGCCGCTGGATGCCTTACCGAAAACAAGTGAAGCGCGGCTGCTGGCGGCCGTTTTCCTCGGCAATGTACGGCTGATCGACAATATCTGTGTCGTCGGGGACACAGTTTCCGATTAGGGTAATTGCTGCGTTAACCATTTGTTTGGGGTCTGCGGCAAAATCTCGGTTCATCGAAATACGGGTGAACAGGGGATTTTCATCATGGCGATCAGTCTCAAGAGTGCCGAGTTCCTGCTCCAGAGCCGGCTCCGCGACGCGGACGGCGGCAGCATCGATGCGCTGTACGATCTCGGCGTGTCCTACTCTACCGGCTCGCACGGGATCCCGGTCGACCTGATCGAAGCCCACAAATGGTTCAACCTCGCCGCGCTGAACGGCGACACGCGAAGCCAGGCCTGCCGCGCGGAAATCTCGATCGAGATGAGCGCCCGTGAAATTGCCGAGGCGCAGCGCCAGGCGCGCGCATGGCTCGGCGCCCACAACTATCACCGCTTCGCCGCCTGAGGCCCGGCTCCTTTTTCAGGAATCTCCCCTGCCCGGCACGCGCCGCAACGCGTGCCGGGCTGTTTTTTCGGGAAGCGTCGGCCTTAGCGGACGATGACCGTCACGGCGCGGCGGTTCTGCGCCCAGGCCTGCTCGTTCGAGCCCAGTGCCACGGGCTTTTCCTTGCCCCAGCTGATCGTCGTCAGGCGGCCTTCCGGAACGCCGTTGGCGATCAGGAACTGCTTGGCGGCATTGGCGCGCCGTTCGCCCAGGGCGAGATTGTATTCCCGCGTGCCGCGTTCGTCGGCATGCCCTTCGATAGAGGCGCGGACGTTGGTATTGGCCAGCATCCAGCGGGCCTGCGCGGCCAGCGTGGCGCGCGCCGGATTGTCGAGCAACGAGGCGTCGGTCGCGAAATAGACGGTGTCGCTGCCGGCCTTGGCGATCAGGTCCGCCTGCATCTGGGGCAGCTCGACCAGGTCGACCGAATCCTCCAGCGCGGTGCCGGCCGGGTTGTTGTTGTCGGCGACCGGGGGCGGCGTGGTGGCCGCGCGCTTGTTGGTGCAGCCGGCGACGGTGGCGCCCATGGCGAGGGCGGTCATGCCGTACAGGATGGCCTTGTTCATCTTCATTCTCCTTGAGACGCGTCAGTTGTTGAGCGGCGACCAGCTCGGGTCCGAACCGCCGACCGGGGTCGGCATCCGGCGCGGCTGTCCGCCGTCGATGTGCACGGCGTAGAGCGAGGCGTTGCCGCTGCCCTGCGTCGTGCGATGGAACATCACGAACTGGCCGTTGGGGGCCCAGCTCGGCCCCTCGTCCTGCCAGCTGTTGGTGAGCAGCTTCTCGCCGCCGCCCGAGGGGCTCATCACGCCGATGCGGAAGGCGCCGCCGCCGATCCGCGTAAACGCGATAAGGTTGCCGGTCGGGCTCCACACCGGCGAGGCGTAGGCGCCGCCGCCGAAGCTGATCCGGCGCTGTCCGGAGCCGTCCGCGCTCATCACGTAGAGCTGCTGGCTGCCCGAACGGTCGCTTTCGAACACGATGTTTCGGCCGTCGGGCGAGAAGCTGGGCGAGGTGTCGACGCCCGGCGCGGTCGTCAGGCGCTGCGGCGTGCCGCCATTGGCACCGACGACATAGATGTCGCTGTTGCCGAAGGTGCCCATCGAAAAGACGATCCAGCGCCCGTCGGGCGAATAGCGCGGGGCGAAGGTGAAGGCGGTGCCGGGCACCAGCAGCCGGTCGGCACCCGACTGGACATCGAGGACGTGCACCCGCGGTCGGCGGCCCTGGTAGCTCATATAGACGAGGTGGCGGCCGTCGGGGCTGAAGCGCGGGGTCACCACGGTGGCCTGGCCCTCGGTCAGGTAGCGATGGTTGCTGCCGTCCGAATCCATGATGGCGATGCGCTTGACGCGGTTGTTCTTGGGGCCGGTCTCGGCGACGTAGACGATCCGTGTGTCGAGGTAGGGCTGCTGGCCCGACAAGCGCGAGTAGACCATGTCGGCGCACTTGTGCGCGGCCTGGCGCCAGCCGTTTTCGGCGACGGCGAAGCCTTGGCGCGCCAGTTCGCGGCCGGCGGCGACGTCGTAGAGCAGGCACCCTACCGTCAGGCGCCCGTCGCCGCGGTTCTCGACATAGCCGGAGATCAGCGCGGTCGCCCCGGCGCCGCGCCATTTGCCGAAGTCGGGCGCGGTCGCCTCGGCGAACGAATAGGAGGGAAGGCCTCCCGGCCCGATCGGGTTGACCGCGCCGGTCGAGCGCAGGTCGTCAGCGATGACATTCGAAATGTCACGCCCGGTAGCGAGGCTGGCGCCCGTGCCCGCGGGCATCGGCGGCACCGCGACGGAAAAGCCGGTCTTGACGCTGCCGCCGACCAGTTCCGGCGTGTCCTGGTCCTGGTCCTGGGCAAGGGCGGGCGCGGCGAGCAGCGCAACCGGGGCGGTCATGGCAAGGAGGAGTTTTCTCATGGTCATTCTACCCGATAGGTGAAGGTAAAGTCGTTCCAGCCGCCGGTCGGCGTGTCGTACAGGTCGGCGGGAAGACGGAAAGGAGCGCACTGGGTGAAGATCCGGCGCACTTGGTCTTCGAGCAGGTCGCCATATTTGGCCTTGAGGTCCGGGTCGCCCGAAATGCCGAGGATGGAGGGCGGACGCGACAAGCGCCCCGCGCGCGAGAACTGCAAATTGACCTTGAGGCGCAGCGTGTTCGCGCCCTGGCCAAGGTAGGGCTGGTCGTCGGCGCACGGCTTGGCCTGGCGGAGCAGCGCACTCCCGACGTCGGCCTTGGCCTTGGCGCTGAAGGTCGGCGCGGAGGGCCTGGCCGGCGCATCGCTCTTGGCCCCATCGGGAATGCCCTTGAGGAAGTCGTCGCCCAGCATCGACTTGCGTGGCGCCGCCTTGGGCGGGGCCGGGCGGGGCGGCGCCGCCTTTGGCGGGGCGGGGC
>JAEWBB010000023.1 GCA_023391375.1 Pseudomonadota bacterium
CGCGGGTGACGTTGACGCTCTCGCCGTCCACCTCGACCTTCGAGGCGAAGGTGCCCTGCGCCCAGCCGAGCAGAGCGGCGAGCATCTGGCCGGTCTGGTTGGAATCGTCGTCGATTGCCTGCTTGCCGAGGATCACCATCTGCGGCTGCTCTTCCTCGGCCACCTTCTGGAGGATCTTGGCGACGGCGAGCGGCTCGACCTCGGCGTCGGTCTGGACCAGGATCGCGCGATCCGCGCCCATGGCGAGGGCGGTGCGGAGCGTCTCCTGCGCCTTGGCCGGGCCGATCGAGACCGCGACGATCTCGGTCGCGACGCCCTTTTCCTTCAGGCGGATGGCTTCCTCGACGGCGATCTCGTCGAACGGGTTCATGCTCATCTTAACATTGGCGAGATCGATGCCCGAGCCGTCGGCCTTGACCCGCGGCTTGACGTTGAAATCGATCACGCGCTTGACCGGCACCAGCAGTTTCATGCTCGTTCCTTCTTGCAGTCTCTGGCCCCGGCCGAGGCCGGGGCGATGGGATTACGCGGCTTCTTTCACCTGAGCGACGATCTTGCGGGCGGCGTCGCCCAGATCGTTGGCCGGCACGATCGGCAGGCCGGATTCGGCCAGGATGCGCTTGCCTTCCTCGACATTGGTGCCCTCGAGACGGACGACCAGGGGCACCGACAGATTCACTTCCTTGGCGGCGGCGATGATGCCGTCGGCAATGATGTCGCAGCGCATGATGCCGCCGAAGATGTTGACGAGAATGCCCTTCACGGCCGGATCGCTGAGGATGATCTTGAACGCTTCGGTCACCTTTTCCTTCGAGGCGCCGCCGCCGACGTCGAGGAAGTTGGCCGGGAAGGCGCCATTGAGCTTGATGATGTCCATCGTCGCCATGGCGAGGCCGGCGCCGTTGACCATGCAGCCGATGTCCCCGTCGAGCTTGATGTAGGCGAGGTCATACTTCGACGCCTCGATCTCCATTGCGTCTTCCTCGGTCAGGTCGCGCAGCTCGGCCAGGTCCTTGTGGCGGAACATGGCATTCCCGTCGAAGCCGACCTTGGCGTCGAGGACCATCAGCTTGCCATCATCGGTGACGGCCAGCGGGTTGATCTCGATTTGCTCGGCGTCGGTGCCGAGGAAGGCGTCGTACAGCTTGGCGGTGACGTTGGCGGCTTGCTTGGCGAGGTCGCCGGTGAGGCCGAGCGCATCGGCCACGGCGCGGCCGTGGTGCGGCATCAGGCCGGTCGCCGGATCGATCGTGATGGTGTGGATCTTCTCCGGCGTCGAATGCGCCACTTCCTCGATGTCCATGCCGCCCTCGGTCGAGGCGACGATGGCGATGCGGCCGGTCGCGCGGTCGACCAGCAGCGCGAGGTAGAATTCCTTGGCGATGTCGACGCCGTCGGTGATGTAGAGTCGCTGCACTTCCTTGCCGGCATCGCCGGTCTGGATGGTGACCAGCGTCTTGCCCAGCATCTCGGCCGAGTGGGCGCGGACTTCGTCGATCGACTTGGCGAGGCGGACGCCGCCCTTCGCATCGGGGCCGAGTTCCTTGAACTTGCCCTTGCCGCGGCCTCCGGCGTGGATCTGTGCCTTGACCACCCACAGCGGCCCGGGAAGCTTGCCCGCCGCCGCGACGGCTTCGTCAACGGTCATCGCGGCAAAGCCGGCGGGAACCGGAACGCCGAACTTCGCGAGCAATTCCTTGGCCTGGTATTCGTGGATGTTCATGAGGTGTGAGTCCCGGTTGGTGTCGGTTTCGCGCGCCCTTAAGCATGACTCAGGCCTTATGCCAAGGTAGCGAGGGTTCGCCGTGCCCGAGTCCGTCCCCCGCAAGATCATCCACGTCGACATGGACGCCTTCTATGCGTCGGTCGAACAGCGCGACGATCCCGCGCTGAAGGGCAAGCCGGTGGCCGTCGGTGGCGGCCACCGCGGAGTCGTGGCGGCGGCGAGTTACGAGGCGCGCCAATTCGGCATTCGCTCCGCCATGCCGTCGGTGACGGCGAAGCGCCGCTGCTCCGAGCTGGTGTTCGTGAAGCCCCGGTTCGACGTCTACAAGGCGGTGTCGGCGCAGATTCGCGCGATTTTCGAGGATTATACCGACCTCATCCAGCCACTCAGCCTCGACGAGGCCTATCTCGATGTCACGGAAGACCGGAAGGGCCTGGGCAGCGCGAAGGCCATCGCCGAGGACATCCGCCGCCGAATTCGCGAGGAGACCGGCCTCACCGCCTCGGCCGGCGTCAGCTACTGCAAGTTCATCGCCAAGCTGGCGAGCGACCAGAACAAGCCCGACGGCCTGTGCGTCATCCCGCCGGGCAAGGGCGCGGCGTTCGTCGCCACCCTGCCGGTCAAGCGTTTCCACGGCGTCGGGCCGGTCACCGCCGCCAAGATGGAGCGGCTCGGCATCCTCACCGGCGCCGACCTCGCCTCCTGGCCGATCGAGCAGCTGAAAGCGCATTTCGGCAGCAGCGCCGACTGGTATTTCCGCATCGCCCGCGGGATCGACGATCGGCCGGTGCGGACCGGCGAAGGCTACAAGTCGGTCAGCGCCGAACGCACGTTCGACGTCGATTACCGCGAAGAAGAGGATTTGCGGCGTGAGGTGACCCGCGTCGCGGGACTTGCCTGGACCCGCATTGATCGGGCCGGCGTCACTGGCCGCACGGTGACGCTGAAGGTCAAGTTCGCGGATTTCCAGCTGATCACCCGGTCGAAGAGTTTTCCCAGTCCGATCAATGGCCTGGAGACGTTCGAAGCGGCAGGACAGGCGCTATTGGGCCAATTGCTGCCGGTGCCCAAGGGAATCCGGCTGCTCGGGCTCGGCCTACATTCGATCGTCGACCCCGAAATCGAGGGGCCACAGCAGCTGGGACTCGAATTCTAGAAACTTTTCTGTTATATAATCGCGCGTCCGGTCACTGCTTCCCGTAGCGGCCGCTTCTAGCAGGAACGATCACCACAGGCTTGAAAGACCGTGACCGGGGGGTCGCCGTTTGGGGGGCGATACGGTGAGTATCGGTCGGCAAAGCCACGCGTGATCAGAAATGAAAGGTGACAGAATGGCGGCCAAGGCCTTCAGCTTCGATGTCGGTGATTACGTGGTGTACCCCAAGCATGGTGTCGGCCGGGTGGTCGAACTGCAAAACACGACGATCGCCGGTACCAGTCTCGACCTCTACGTCCTGCGTTTCGAAAAAGAGAAAATGACCCTTCGCGTGCCAGTCGCCAAGGCGGACTCGGTCGGCATGCGCAAGCTGTCGAGCGACAAGGCGATGAAGGACGCCCTCGACACGCTGAAGGGCAAGCCGAAGGTCAAGCGCACCATGTGGTCGCGCCGCGCCCAGGAATATGAAGCGAAGATCAACTCGGGTGAGCTCACGCTGATCGCCGAGGTTGTCCGCGACCTGTTCCGCCCGGACGACGCGCCGGAGCAGAGCTATTCGGAACGCCAGATCTTCGAGGCCGCCTCGTCGCGCCTGGCGCGAGAGCTCGGCGCCATGGAGCAGACCGACGAGAAGGCCGCGCTGGCCAAGATCCTCGACGTGCTGAACAAGGCCGCGGTGATCCACCACAAGTCGAAGGAAGCCGCCAACGCGGACGCCTGAGACCGCCGTTGGTCGAAAAAGAGGGCGCCCTTCACCGGGCGCCCTTTCCTTTGCGCGAGTCCCGCTGTATTAATTCAACAATACAGTGGGAGATTGAGTCATGAAGGCTGTTCGTTTCGCTACCCTTGCGGCCGTCGCGCTGGCGCTCGCTGCCTGCCATTTCGGCGGTAACGCCGAGACCGTAGACGCCGGTGCCCACGCCGAGCGGGACATCGCGATCGGCGCCTATCAGCGCGTCGCGGTCAGCGGCCCCTACGACGTCGAGGTCAAGGCCGACGGCCAGCCGGGGATCCACGTCACCGGCGGCGAGAATTTGATCAACGAAAGCGAGTTCGTGGTCGAAAACGGCGTCCTCAAGATCCGCACCAAGAAGAAGAACATCAAGTGGCGCTGGAACAATGACAGCGACAAGGTGCGCGTGACCGTCACCGGCGGCGGCGGCATCCTGGGCGCGTCGATCGCGGGCTCGGGCGACGTGTCGGTCGAGCGCGTGAAGTCGAGCGCATTCAGCGGCGAAGTGTCGGGATCGGGCAACCTCAAGGTGCCCTCGCTTGACACCGGCGCGGCCAGCTTCTCGATCGCCGGTTCGGGCGACATCAGCACCGCTGGCAAGGCCCAGTCGGTCAACATGAACATCGCCGGCTCGGGCGACATCGACGGCGGCGGGCTGGTCGCGACGGATGGCGAGCTCAGCATCGCCGGTTCGGGCAACATCAGCGCGCACCTGACGGGTGCGGCCAAGGTCAACGTGATGGGCTCGGGCGACGTCAGCGTGACGGGCGGGGCAAAGTGCCAGATCAACAAGGCCGGCTCGGGCAACGTCAGCTGCTCTTAAGCAAATCCTAACCACGTTCGGCGAGGGTGGCGTCATGCGCGCCGCCCTCGCCTTTTTCCTGCTCGCCGCCACCGCCGTCCCGGCGCACGCGGCCACCCGCAACTATTCGGTGAGCAGCTTCACCAGCATAAGGGTCGATGGCCCTTACGACGTGAAGCTGACGACTGGCGTGGCGCCCTACGCCCGCGCGGTCGGTGACTGGAGCGCGATCGACAAGGTCTCGCTGTCGGTCGAAGGCCAGACCTTGGTCATCCGCCCGCCCGCGGGTGAGCCGCTGAAGGCGACCGGCGGAACCATCCGCATCGAAGTCGGGACCGCCGACCTGGCCAAGGCCGCGCTTAACGGGTCGGGCCGGCTGGCGATCGACAAGGTCCGCGGCCTGAAGTTCGACCTGACGGTCGCCGGTGCCGGCACGGTGGATATCGCAGGGATGGACGTCGACCAGTTGACGGTGGGCCTGATCGGCGTCGCCGGCAGCCGGCTCGGCGGCAAGGCCAAGTCGGTTCGCGCGATCGTCCGCGGGACCAGCACGCTCGACGCCTCGGGTTTGCAGACGAACAATATGAAACTCGGCGCGGAAGGCGCCGCCGTCGCGCGGCTCAACGTCCGCGACACGCTCGACCTGCAGGCCGCCGGCCCCGCCACCATTGCCGTTGATGGCAGTCCCGCCTGCACCGTCAAGATCCAGGGCGCCGCCTCGGTCAGCGGCTGCAAGGACTAGACCAGCTTCAGCGCCGCCAGCTTGCCGTAGAGCGAAGGGGGCAGGTCGGCCATGCCGCTGCCGTCATCCTCTCCGCCGGGCGCCTCTTCGTCCTCCAGATAGCGCCAACCCTGGTGTGCGCGCTTCGGCTTGGGCGGCACGGCGACCAGTTTTTCCGAACAGACGATGTCGATCCTGCCGTCCGAGCGGTCGTCGAACCGTAGGATTTCCTGCCGCGCGACGATCCGGTGCTTGACGATCCAGTGCAGCGAGCCGCCGACCAGCTCGGCCATCCGCTTGGGGCGCATGCGCGTCGGCACCCGCACCTCGCCCTCCTGCGTCACCCGCCGCGCGATGCGATTGGTCAGTGCCTCGACGCTGGCGCAGCCAACGGCGACCTTGGTGAGATGGAGGGTGGGCACGCCCGCGCATTTGCGGGCGCGCTCGCCTGATTTCAAGCGCTTAGCTCGTCAGGCCCGCAGCCGTGGCGAGGCCGAGGAAGGCAAGGAAACCGATCGAATCGGTCACCATGGTAACGAAGATGCTCGACGCCACGGCCGGGTCGGCGCCGGCCTGCTCGAGACTCAGCGGCACCAGTACGCCGGCGAGACCGGCGATCAGGATGTTGAACATCATTGCCGCGGCGATCACCCCGCCCAGCTCCCAATTGCCCAGCACGATGGTCACACCGATGCCGATCAGCACGGCGATGGTCAGTCCGTTCATCAGCGCGACGCGCATCTCGCGCCCGACCGCGCGCCAGCGGTTGGAGCCGGTCAGCTGGTTGGTGGCGATGGCGCGCACCGTCACCGCCAGCGTCTGGGTGCCGGCGTTGCCGCCGACGCCGGCGACGATCGGCATCAGCACCGCGAGGATGGCGAAGCGTTCGATCGAATGTTCGAAGAAGCGGATGACGGTGGCCGCGACGAGCGCGGTCATCAGGTTGGCCGCCAGCCAGCGCACCCGCCCCTTGTAGGTGTCGAGGATCGGCTCGTTGATGTCGCCCTCGCCCGCGCCGGACAGCAGCAGGGCGTCCTCGCCCGCTTCTTCCTGGATGATGTGGACGATGTCGTCGACCGTGATCATCCCGACCAGCCGGCCCGACGCGTCGACCACCGCGGCCGAGATCAGCGCGTATTTCTGGAACTTGAGCGCCACCTCTTCCTGGTCGAGGTCGACCGGGATCAGCGTCTGCTCGTCCATCATGATGGTGCTGACCGGCGTACCGCGCGGGCTCCGCAGGATGGCCGACAGGCGGCAGGTGCCGATCGGGTGATGGTCGGGCGACACGACGAACACTTCCCAGAAGTCGTCCGCCATTTCCTCGTCGGAGCGCAGGTAATCGATCACCTGCCCGACGCTCCAATGCTCCGGCACCGCGATCAGGTCGCGCTGCATCAGGCGGCCGGCGGATTCCTCCGGGTAGGTCAGGCCCTCTTCGACCGCGGCGCGGTCGTCGGGCTCCATCTTTTCGAGCACCGCCGCCTGTTCGTCGGCGTCGAGGTCCTCGAGCAGCGCGATGGCGTCGTCGGTGTCGAGCTCCCCCGCCAGCTCGGCCAGCTTGGCCGGCTCCATTTCCTCGACCAGCGCTTCGCGGACGTGTTCGTTGAGCTCGGCGTAGACCTCGGCGTCGACGATCTCGGCCAGCGCCGCGACCAGCCCTTCGCGCTCGTCGGCGCGGGCCAGTTCGATCAGGTCGGCGACGTCGGCCGGGTGGAGCGGTTCGACCAGCCGGCGCGCGGCTTCGTTGTCGCCATCGTGGACGGCGTCGAGCACCGTATCGACGAAATCGGGCCGCAGCCGGTCCTCCGCGTCGTGGACCGAATCGGCAAAATCGGGCGCAGGATGAAGGGTGGCGAGGTCGTCGCGCTGGCTCATCGCTTCCCTCTCCTGCACGCCTTCCGGACGGCCCTCCTATGCCGAGGCAAAAGCTGGCGCAACCGTCATGCAGCGCCTACATGGCCGCCAACCCGACTTCCCATCCAAAGGATATTTTCATGGCCGATACGCTGACCTTCACCCTCTCGACCGGCGGCGACGTCGTGATCAAGCTGCGCCCCGACCTGGCGCCCGGCCATGTCGAGCGGATCACCGGCCTCGCGAAGGACGGCTTCTACGACGGCGTCGTCTTTCACCGCGTCATTCCCGGTTTCATGGCGCAGGGCGGCGATCCGACCGGTACCGGCACCGGCGGCAGCAAGCTGCCCGACCTCAAGGCCGAGTTCTCGAACGAACCGCACGTCCGCGGCACCTGCTCGATGGCCCGCACGATGAACCCGAACAGTGCCAACTCGCAGTTCTTCATCTGCTTCGACGACGCGCGCTTCCTCGACAAGCAGTACACCGTCTGGGGCCAGGTCGAGAGCGGCATGGAATATGTCGACGCGCTGCCGGTCGGCGAGCCGGTGCCCAACCCGGGCAAGATCCTCAAGGCGACCGTCGCCTAACATGGCGAAGCGGGCGGCCCCCAAGGGCAAGGCGCTGGCGCCGGTGACCGTCATCACCGGCGCGTCCGCCGGCCTGGGGGTCGACTTCGCCAGACTACTCAGTGCGCGCGGCGACCGGCTGGTGCTGGTCGCCCGCCGCAAGGACCGGCTCGAAACGCTCGCCCGTGAGCTGGGCAATGCCCGCGCCGTGGCGCTCGACCTGTCCGAACCCAGCGCCGCCGCCAAACTGGTCGCCGACCTCGCCAATAACGGCGAGACCTGCGCCACCCTTATCAACAATGCCGGATTCGGCCTGTGGGGCAAGTTCCTCGCCGTCGACGGCGCGCAGCAGCGGCAGATGATCGACCTCAACTGCGGCGCGTTGGTCGACCTCGCCTATGCCTTCGCCGGCCCGATGGTCGAGCGCGGCGAAGGGGCCATTCTCAACGTCGCCTCCACCGCCGCCTTCCAGCCCGGCCCGGGCATGGCGACCTATTTCGCGTCGAAGGCTTTCGTACTGAGCTTCACCGAGGCGCTGCACGAGGAGCTGAAGGCCAAGGGCGTGCGCGTCAGCGCGCTGTGCCCGGGTCCGACCGCCACCGAATTCGGCGCGGTCGCCGGGTTCCACAGCGACGGCGTGATCGACAAGCTGGCAGCGAAAAGCGATGAAGTCGTCGCCTTTGGCCTCAAGGCGCTCGACAAGAACCGCGCGGTGGCCATTCCGGGCCTGATCAACAAGGTCGGCGCGCAGGGCCACCGGTTCATGCCGCGCGGCCTGCTGCGCAAGGTCACCGCGCTGGTCAAGGACTGACGCCCCCTTTTCGTTTCGGCGACGCTCCCCAAATTGACCCCGCCAAATTGAACCGGAAAGCCCCGCAGCCGTTCCTTGGGCGCACGTGGGGCGAGTTTCCTGACATTGAGCGGAGCGAGAATGGCCGAAGTCGAAGATATCACGCGGGTACAGGTGGCGAACCTCAACCCGTCGGACAGTGGGCGCGGGATCGCGCGGCTGCCCGACGGCCTGATCCGCGAATTGGGGATTTCCGAAGGCGACGTGATCGAGATCGTCGGCAAGCGGTCGACCGCGGCGCGCGCCATCCGTCCGTACAACGACGATCAGGGCCTCGACATCATCCGTCTCGACGGGCTGACTCGCGCCAATGCCGGCGTCGGCTCCGGCGATTTCGTCGAAGTGAAGAAGGCCGTATCGCGCCCTGCGACCAAGGTCGTTTTCGCGCCGGCGCAGGACAATATCCGCCTGCAGGGATCGGCCGAGGCGCTGAAGCGCAGCTTCGCCGATCGGCCGCTGTGCGAAGGCGACACCATCGCCACCGCCGGCCACCAGCGTGTCAACGCCGACATGCCCGACCACATTCGCCAGCTGCTCAACGCGCCGGCGTTCGCGCTGCAGGAAATCCGCTTGAACGTGGTCAGCGCGCAGCCGCGCGGCATCGTCCACATCGACGACAATACACAGGTCGAGCTGCTGCCGGAATTCACTGCCAAGGCAGCGGGAGAGCGGCGTGCCGACGTTACCTATGACGACCTCGGCGGCCTGACCTCGACCATCGATGCGCTGCGCGAGATGGTCGAGCTGCCGCTGCGTCACCCCGAACTGTTCCAGCGCCTGGGCGTCGACCCGCCCAAGGGTGTGCTGCTGCATGGCCCGCCCGGCACCGGGAAGACGCGGCTGGCGCGCGCTGTCGCCAACGAAAGCGACGCCAACTTCTTCCACATCGCCGGCCCGGAAATCATGGGCTCTGCCTATGGCGAGAGCGAAAAGAAGCTGCGCGAGATTTTCGAGCAGGCCGCGGCCGCCGCGCCGTCGATCATCTTCATCGACGAGATTGATTCGATCGCGCCCAAGCGCGACCGCGTGACCGGCGAGACGGAAAAGCGGCTGGTTGCCCAGCTGCTGACCCTGATGGATGGTCTGGAGCCGCGCCAGAACCTTGTCGTCATCGCCGCCACCAACCGGCCCGAAGCGATCGACGAGGCGCTGCGCCGACCCGGCCGGTTCGACCGCGAGATCGTTGTCGGCGTGCCCGACGAACGCGGTCGCCGCGAGATCCTCGGCATCCATACGCGCGGCATGCCGCTGGCGAACGACGTCAATCTCGACGAGCTGGCGCGGCGCACCTACGGCTTCGTCGGTGCCGACCTCGCCGCGCTGACTCGCGAGGCGGCGCTCGAGGCGGTGCGGCGGATCATGCCCAAGCTCAACCTCGACGACGACACCATCCCGACCGACGTGCTCGACGCGCTGTCGGTCGAGGCGCGCGATTTCGAGGAAGCGCAGAAGCGGGTCCAGCCGAGCGCGATGCGCGAAGTGATGGTGCAGGTCCCCGACCTTCGCTGGGACGACATCGGCGGGCTCGACGATGCCCGCGACAAGCTGCGCGAAGGCGTCGAACTGCCGCTGAAGCATCCCGACGCCTTCCGCCGGCTGGGCATCCGCCCGGCCAAGGGGTTCCTGCTCTATGGCCCGCCGGGCACCGGCAAGACGTTGCTCGCCAAGGCGGCCGCGCGCGAATCCGAGGCGAACTTCATCGCCACCAAGTCGAGCGACCTCCTGTCGAAATGGTATGGCGAAAGCGAGCAGCAGATCGCCCGCCTGTTCGCCCGGGCGCGGCAGGTGGCGCCGACCGTGATCTTCATCGACGAACTCGACAGCCTCGTCCCCGCGCGCGGCGGCGGGCTTGGCGAACCTCAGGTCACGGAGCGCGTGGTCAACACCATCCTCGCGGAGATGGACGGGCTGGAGGACCTCAACAACGTCGTCCTCATCGGCGCGACCAACCGGCCGAATCTGATCGACCCGGCGCTGCTGCGGCCGGGCCGGTTCGACGAACTGATCTACGTCGGCCCGCCGGACACTGCCGGACGCCGCCGGATCCTGGCCATCCACACCTCGAAGATGCCGCTGGCCAAGGACGTCGACCTCGAGGACCTCGCCCGCCGCACCGAGCGGTTCACCGGTGCCGACCTCGAAGACCTGGTCCGCCGCGCCGGCCTCACCGCGCTTCGCCGCGACATGAAGGAAGCCACCGTGACCAAGGCCGACTTCGAGACCGCGCTGGAGGAAACGCGGGCGTCGGTGACGGAGGAAATGCTGACCGAATATGAAAAGATTCGCGCGACTCTTAAGAGCGACGCGGTCAGCCCCGGCGGCATCGGCTTCGTTCTTCCCGGCATGCTGCGCCCGAAGGCGGGGGAAAAGGAATAGGCCGAAGCGTGCGCAGGCCGCGAGCGATGCTTCTTGCCAAGGCTCGAAGCATTTGCGAGGGCTTGCGGCCCTTTGGTCCGTCATGGAGCCGAACTTGAACGCCACCTCCGCCCGTCATGTGAAGGATCGCAAGGCCCGCCGGCACGACCGCCGCGCGCCGAGCCAGAAGTGGCAGTTCCTGCGCGGTTTCCTGAAGAACCCCGTGATGGTCGGCTCGGTGATACCGTCGAGCAAGGTGCTGATCGACAAGATGCTGAAGCCTGTCGATTGGGCGAACACCAAGGTGTTCGTCGAATATGGCCCGGGTGTCGGGACGTTCACCCGGCCGATCCTCGACCGGCTGGGGCCGGACGCGACGCTGATCGCGATCGACACCAACCCCGACTTCATCGACTATCTCGGCGCCAACATCGACGACCCGCGCTTCGTGGCGGTCCACGGATCGGCGGCGGACGTCGAAAAGATCGTTGCCGACGCCGGCTTCGACCATGCCGACTATGTCCTGTCGGGCCTTCCCTTTTCGACGCTGCCGCCGGGCGTGGGCGACAAGATCGGCGCCGCGACGCACCGTGTCATCCGCCCGGGCGGCGCCTTCCTGGTCTACCAGTTCAGCCCGAAGGTGAAGGACTTCCTCACCCCGCATTTCGCCAAGATCGATCGCGGGTTCGAATGGGTCAACGTCCCGCCGGCGACCCTGTTCTGGGCCTGGAAGTAAGCCTCAATCGAAGCCGAAGTTGATGCGACGGGTGACGGTGTAGTCCATCGTCGTCGTCAGGCCGTAGCTCGCCGCCCACTTGATACGACGCCACAGCGTCGCCCGCTTCTTGTGTAACGCCGGCGTGATCTGCTTGCTGTCGGCGATTTCGCCATCGACGAAGTCGCGCATCGCCTGCGCGAAGCCCGCATCCTCGATCCGCAGCATCACTTCGAGATTGAGGTAGATCGAACGGAAGTCGAAGTTCGAGCTGCCGATGTGGACCGCATCGTCGACGATGTAGAGCTTCGTATGTAGCTTGGCCGGCTGGTATTCGAAAATCCTCACCCCGCGCTTCAGCAGGCCGCGATAGGTGAAGCGCGCCGCGGCGATGGTGGCGGTGTTGTCCGACTTGGCCGCCGTCACCACCCGCGCCTCGCCCCGCTGGGCCAGCCGCCCGATCCGCTTGGCCATCGGCCGCGAGGGCGAGAAATAGGCGGCAACGATGTCGAGGCGCTTGCCGGCGTTGATGTCCTTGACGATCGCCGCCGGCCACGGGTTGTGGCGCCGCATCGGGCCGGAGAACTTCCACTGCAGCGCGCCCTCACACTCGTTGTGCGTGTTGAGGAGCCGCAGCAGTTCGCGGATGCCGTGTTTGCCGGTCGTGGTCCAGCGGTGGACGTCGGCGTAATAGCGCTGGAGGTAGGCGACGGTCGGCCCCTCGACCAACAGCCATAGGTCGCGCCAGCGGTCGTCGCCCTCGTCCTCGAGATAGTGCCGGTTGAGGTTGGCGCCGCCGATCAACGCTCGCTGGCCGTCGGCAATCGCCATCTTCTGGTGATTTCGGATGAGGTAGCGCCGGCCGTAGCTCGGATGGAAAATGCAGTAATGGCCGCCGGCCATCTTTAGCGGTTCGAGGAACTCGGGCTTCACCGCGACGCAACCGAATTTGTCGACCAGCAGCTTGACCTCGACCCCGCGGCCCGCTGCGCGGACGAGCGCATCGCGGATCGCCTCTCCCGCCTCGTCGTCGGTGAACATGTAGAACAGCAGCGACAGCGTTTCCTTCGCCCCGTCGATCAGCGACAGGATGGAGTCGTACCGCTCCTTGCCCGATGCGATGAGGCGCAGCCGGTTGCCGTCGATCGTCGCTTCCGGGACTTTGCGGATGGGGGTCATATCCGTCATGCTCGCATGACGCGCAGGCCTTCGCCAAGTTCCGAAAACATTGACTCTCGGCAAGGGCTTGCCTATCTCGCGCCCTTTCCGAACACCCTTAGTTTGAAGCGGAGCGACGAATGGCGCGCGTGACGGTTGAAGATTGTGTCGACAAGGTGCCGAACCGGTTCGACCTCGTGCTGCTGGCGGCGCAGCGGGCGCGCCAGATCTCGTCGGGCGCCGACCTGACGATTGATCGCGACCGCGACAAGAACCCGGTCGTCGCCCTGCGCGAGATCGCAGAGACCACGGTCAAGCCGAAGCACCTCGAAGAGGCGCTGGTCGGCGGCCTGCAGCGCGTCCGCATGGACGAAGAGGACGAGACGGACGAACTGGCGTCGCTGAGCGAATCGGCCGAGGCGCTGCGCCTCACCGCTGCCGCCCCGCCGCGTCCGACCCCGTCGGGCGGCGACTACGAATAAGGATTTTCCTTCGGGAAGATGAGCGGGCGGTCCTTCGGGGCCGCCCGTTTTCGTTTCAGCCGATGCTTTCGTCGCGGCGCAGCGCAGCCCCGGTCTTGCGGTCGACCCACATCATGTCGCCCAGCTTCAGCTCGCGCCCGTCCTCGGCCAGCACGGCGATCCGCCGCACCGGCTTGCCCTCGCGGGCATCGGCGAGGAAGATTTCCTTGGTCCCATGGCCCCACGCCTCGCCCCACTGGCGCAGCGCGAGCACCACCGGCAAAAGCGCCTCACCCTTGGGCGTCAGCGAATAAACGACCTTGCGGCGGTCGGCCGGATCGGGCTCGCGGGCGAGGATTTCGCCCTCGACCAGCTTGGCAAGCCGGTTCGACAGGATGTTCCGGGCGATGCCCAGGCCGGCCTGGAACTGTTCGAAATGCTGCAGGCCGTTGAACGCGCCGCGCAGGATGAGGAAGGACCATTTCTCGCCGATCAGCTCGATCGCCTGCGGCAAGGGGCAACGCAGCGCCGCCGCCCGAAAATGCTCGATGTCCGGAAAAGTCCCGCTCACGCCCACTCGATTCCTTTCGACTCCAACATGCGGCAGTCACGGAGGTGACACATCTGTTCGTAAAATAACAGTTGCGCGTTGAAACCGAATCGGCGTAATGCGTTTCAAGACGAAACGCAATTTTCGGAGCTCCTTCCATGACCCGTCTGCTAACCATCGCCGCCCTCCTGGCCGTTCCTGCCGCCGCCACCGCCGGCAATTATGCCGCGACGCCGAGCGACGCCGCCAACGGCCGCATCATCACCAAGACGGCCAGCTGGGCCTGCGGCGCCGGTGGCTGCACCGCGGCGACCGATTCCAGCCGTCCGGTCGTGATCTGCCAGGGCCTGGCGAAGAAGGTCGGCAAGCTCGACGCCTTCACCGCCGACGGCCGCGCGCTGTCGGCCGACGAACTGGCCAAGTGCAATGCGCTGGCCAAGGCCGGCACCGCCGGCGAACCCGCGCTCGCGAAGAACTAACCCCCTCTTTGATCGACGCGAGCGGCAAGGGCCGGGCCTCCCCAGTGGAGCCCGGCCCTTTTTGCACTTGCGAGATAGGCGCATCAGACCCCACATTGTCTTCGTGCTGCGCCAGTATGAACTGATCGAGCGGGTCCGCGCCTACGACCCCGATGCCGACGAGGGGCTGATCAACCGCGCCTACGTCTTCTCGATGAAGGCGCATGGCGCGCAGGTCCGGGCGTCGGGCGACCCCTATTTCAGCCACCCGATCGAGGTCGCCGGCATCCTCACCGACCTCAAGCTCGACGACGAGACAATCGTTACCGCCATCCTCCACGACACGATCGAAGATACGGTCGCCACCCACGACCAGATCGAGAAGCTGTTCGGCGAGAACGTCGCGCGGCTGGTCGACGGGGTGACCAAGCTCTCGAAGATCGAAGCGCAATCGGAGAACGAACGTGCCGCGGAGAATTTGCGCAAGTTCCTGCTCGCGCTCAGCGACGACATCCGCGTGCTCTTGGTCAAGCTGGCCGACCGGCTGCACAACATGCGCACGCTCCACCACATCAAGAATCCTGAAAAGCGCCGTCGCATCGCCAAGGAGACGATGGACATCTATGCGCCGTTGGCGGAGCGGATCGGCATGTACGAAATCATGCAGGAAATGCATGAGTTGGCGTTCCGCGAGATCGAGCCGGACGCTTATGCCTCGATCACCCGGCGCCTGAAGCAGTTGCACGACGCCGGAGGCGACCTCGTCAGCCGGATTGGGCTCGGCCTGCAGCTCCACCTCACCGACCACGGCCTCGACGCCGAGGTGATGGGCCGCGAGAAGCATCCCTATTCGATCTGGAAGAAGATGGCCGAACGGCACATCAGCTTCGAGCAATTGTCCGACGTGATGGCATTCCGCGTGATCGTCGACACGCCCGACGACTGCTATCGCGCGCTCGGCCTGATTCACCAGCGCTGGCCGATGGTCCCCGGCCGCTACAAGGATTATATCTCGACGCCCAAGCGCAACGGCTACCGCTCGCTGCACACTTCAGTGATCCACGATTCGAAGACCCGCATCGAAATCCAGATCCGCGACCGGGACATGCACGAACAGGCCGAGCGCGGCCTCGCCGCCCACTGGGCATACAAGGAAGGCCGCCCGGTCGACGAGGTGAAGGTCCCGTGGATTTCCGACCTGGTCGAAATCCTCGACCACGCCGACAGCCCGGAAGAGCTGCTCGAGCATACTCGGATGGCGATGTACCAGGACCGGATTTTCGCCTTCACCCCGAAGGGTGAACTGATCCAGCTGCCCAAGGGCGCGACGCCGGTCGATTTCGCCTACGGAATCCACACCGACCTCGGCGACCGGACGGTCGGCGCCAAGGTCAACGGGCGCGTGGTGCCGCTGCGCACGCTGCTCGACAACGGCGACCAGGTCGAAATCCTCGCCAGCGAGGCCCAGCACCCGCAGCCGTCCTGGCTTCGCTTCGTCGCCACCGGCAAGGCGCGGTCTGCGGTGCGCCGCTTCGTCCGCCACAAGGAGCGCGACGAGACGATCGAACTCGGCCGCAAGATCTACGACGAAATCGTCGAGCGCCTGCCCGCACCGCTCGGCACCGACGCCCTGAAGCGCGCGGTCAAGACGCTGCGCGCGGAGGACAGCGACGCGCTGATGGTCAAGATCGCACGCCGCGGTGTCAGCGACGTCGAGCTGATGGAAGCGCTGATGCCCGGTTCGGCCGGCGGCGACGTGGTCTCGCGTCCTGCCGCACAGCGCACCGCCATCTCGATCAAGGGCCTGACGCCGGGCGTCGCCTACGACCTCGCACAATGCTGCCACCCGATCCCGGGCGACCGCATCGTCGGCCTGCGCCGCGAGGACGAGGGCATCGAGGTCCATGTCATCGGCTGCGATTGCCTGGCCACCGGGGTCGACGCCGACTGGTTGGACCTGGCCTGGGGAGACGGTTCGGACGGCGGGACCGCGCGCCTTGCCGTCATCCTCAAGGACGTCGCCGGCGCGCTGGGCGAGGTGGCGACGATCCTCGGCACCAAGAACGCCAACATCGTCAACATGGCGCTCGTCCACCGCGACCGCAGCTTCTACACCTTTCACATCGACGTCGAGGTGCACGACCTGGCACACCTCCACGGCCTCGTCGCTGCGCTGCGCGCGGCGGACGCCGTGTCGCAGGTGGAGCGGATCTAGGCCTTCGCGCCACCGCGCGCCGGCGCCTTGCCGAGCGCATCAACGCCACCCGCCGCCAGTACCGCCAGGGTCACGAGATCGGACGAGGTCGCGGTCATCGGCGCGATCTGGACCGGCAGGCTCATCCCCATCAGGTACGGCCCCAGCGCCACTTCGCCGCCCAGCGCCCGCACCAGCTTGGCCGAGATATTGGCCGACTGGAGGCCGGGCATGATCAGGATGTTGGCCGGGCCACTGAGGCGGCTGAACGGGTAGAACTTGACCTGCATTTCGTGGTTGAGCGCCACGTCCGGCCCCATCTCGCCTTCATATTCGAAGTCGGTCTGGAGAGTGTCGAGCAGCTTCACCGCGTCGCGCAATTCCTCGATGTGGCGGCCCGGCGGATTGCCGAACGTGGTGTAGCTGATGAAGGCGACGCGCGGTTCCTGGCCCATGCGCCGGGCAAACGCGGCGGCGCGGATGGCGATGGCGGCCAGCTGCTCCGCCGTCGGCCGTTCGGTGACCGCGGTATCGGCGATCATCACCGTCCGGCCGCGGCTGGCGATGACGTGGATTCCGAACGGGGTCGCGCAATTTTCCGCGTCGATCACCCAGCGGACCTGGCTCAGCGACTGGCTGAACGGGCGGGTCGTGCCGGTGATCATGGCGTCGCCCTCACCCAGGGCCAGCATGGCGGCGGCAAACGTGTTGCGGTCCTGGTTGACCATCCGTTCCACCGCGCGCTTCAGCATGCCGTGCCGCTGATGCTTGGCGTAAATATAGTCGACCGCCCGGCCGACCAGCGGCGAATTGCGGCTGTTCAGCACCTCGTAGCTCTGCGGGTCGTCGACGCCGAGCGCGGCGAGCTTGTCGTACACTTCTTCGCGGCCGACCAGCACCGGCGTGCCGTACCCGCCCTCGCGGAACGCGATCGCGGCGCGCAGCACATTCTCTTCCTCGCCCTCCGCGAACAGGATCCGCTTCGGGTTCGCGCGCGCCGCCTCGTAGGCGAGGCTGAGGACCGACGAGGTGGGGTTGAGCCGCGCGCGAAGCCGGCTCTTGTAGCCTTCCATGTCCTTGATCGGCTTTTGCGCCACGCCCGACTTCATCGCAGCTTCGGCCACCGCGGCCGGGACGATTTCGATGAGCCGCGGATCGAACGGCGCCGGGATGATGTAATCCGGGCCGAAGTGGTGGTTGATGCCGCCGTAGGCCGCGGCGACTTCCTCCGGCACCGCCTCGCGCGCCTGCTGGGCCAGCGCGTTGGCGGCGGCGATCTTCATTTCCTCGTTGATCGAGGTCGCGCGCACGTCGAGCGCGCCGCGGAAGATGAACGGGAAGCCGAGGACATTGTTGACCTGGTTCGGATAGTCCGAGCGGCCGGTGGCGACGATCGCGTCGGGCCGCGCGGCCTTGGCCTCCGGCGGCGTGATTTCGGGGTCCGGGTTGGCCATGGCGAAGATAATCGGGCTGGGCGCCATGCCCTTGACCATGTCGCCGGTCACCGCGCCCGCGGCGGAAAGGCCGAGGAAGACGTCGGCGCCGACCAGCGCTTCGCCCAGGCTGCGCGCCTCGGTCGGGACGGCGTGGGCCGACTTGAACTGGTCCATGTTCTCGCGCCCCGGGTAGAGCGGGCCTGAGCGGTCGCACATGATGACGTTGTCGTGCGCCACGCCCATCGCCTTGATCAATTCGGTGCAGGCGATCGCCGCGGCGCCGGCGCCGTTCACCACCACCTTGATGTCGGACAGCTTGCGGTCGGTCAGGTGGCAGGCGTTGATCAGGCCGGCGGCGGTGATGATCGCGGTGCCGTGCTGGTCGTCGTGGAACACCGGGATGTTCATACGCTCTTTCAGCGCCGCCTCGATGATGAAGCAGTCCGGCGCCGCGATGTCCTCGAGGTTGATCCCGCCGAAGCTGGGGCCGAGCAACTCGACCGCTTCGATGAAGCGCTGCGGATCGGTGGTGTCGACCTCGAGGTCGATCGAATCGACGTCGGCGAAACGCTTGAACAGCACCGCCTTGCCTTCCATCACCGGCTTCGACGCCAGCGCGCCGAGGTTGCCGAGGCCGAGGATGGCGGTGCCGTTGGAAATGACCGCGACGAGGTTGCCCTTGGCGGTGAGGTCGTAGGCCTTGCCCGGATCGGCGGCGATTTCCTCGACCGGCACGGCGACGCCCGGCGAATAGGCGAGGCTCAGGTCGCGCTGGGTCGCCATCGGCTTCGACGCGACGATCTCGATCTTCCCCGGACGGCCCCGGGCGTGGAAATCGATGGCTTCGGCGCGGGTGAATTTGACGTTGCTTTCGGACATGGCCGCAGGCCTTAGCCCGAAAATTCCCCCTACGTCATCCCCGTGACGGTGCTGGCGATTGCCGCTAGGAGGAACGGGACCATGGCCCGCGACGAACCGCCTTCGAAAATGACGCCAATGATGGCGCAATATCTCGCCCTCAAGGCCGAGGCCGAAGACGCGTTGCTGTTCTATCGCATGGGCGATTTCTTCGAGCTGTTCTTCGACGACGCCAAGGCAGCTGCTGCATGTCTCGACATCGCGCTGACCGCGCGCGGCGAGCATGACGGCGAAAAGGTGCCGATGTGCGGCGTGCCGGTGCATGCCGCAGAGGGGTATCTCGCCCGCCTGATCAAGGGCGGCCACCGCGTCGCCATCGCCGAGCAGACCGAAAGTCCCGCCGAGGCCCGCAAGGCGCGCGGGTCGAAAGCGCTGGTCGAACGCGCGATCGTCCGCCTCGTCACGCCAGGCACGCTGACCGAAGAAGTGCTGCTCGACAGCGGCGCGGCCAACTGGCTGGCCGCCATCGGCCGCGCGGGCGAGGACTGGGCGATCGCCGCGGCGGACATCTCGACCGGCCGGTTCGAACTCGTTGCCTGCGGGCCCGGCGATCTTCGCGCGGAACTGGCGCGGCTCGACGCGGCCGAAGTGATCGCCGACGAACCGGTTCCCGGAATCGCGACGGTGCGCGGCCGCGGCGGCTTCGACAGTGCGGGCGGCGAACGGGCGCTCAAGGACCGGTTCGGGGTCGCGTCGCTCGACGGGTTCGGGGCACCGTCGCGCGCCGAAGTGGCGGCGGCCGGCGGCCTCCTCGCCTACCTTGCCGAGACGCAAAAGGCGGCGGCTAGTTTTCTCGCCGCGCCACGCCGGATTCGCCGCGACGCGCACATGGGGATCGACCCCGCGACCCGCGACAGCCTCGAAATTACCCGCGCCGCGGGCGGCGGGTTCGCGGGCAGCCTGACCCATGCGGTCGACCGGTGCGTGACTGCCGCCGGCCGACGCCTGCTGGCCGCCGACCTCGCCGCACCGCTGACCCACGTCGCCACGATCGAAGCGCGGCTGGCGCTGGTGCAGTGGCTTCACGACGAACCGATCCGCCGCGCCCGGTTGCGCGACGACCTGAAAGCGCTGCCGGACCTCGCCCGCGCGCTGGGCCGGCTCGTCGCCGGTCGCGGCAGCCCGCGCGACCTTGCCCAGCTGCGTGACGGCCTCATCGATGCATCGCGTCTGCGCGGCGATCTCGATTGCCAGTTGACCTGCGCCGACCTCCTGAAGTCGCTGCTGCCCGACCTCGGCGGACATGCGGCGCTGACCGACAAGCTCGCCGCCGCGCTGGTCGACAGCCCGCCGCTCGACGCGTCGAAGGGGGGCTACATCGCGCACGGCTTCGACGCGGCGCTGGACAGCCTTCGCGACGCCGCCAGCGACGGCCGGCGGGCCATCGCCGCGATGGAGGCGCGCTACCGCGAGGCGACCGGCATTTCGACGCTGAAGATCCGCCACAACGCGGTGCTCGGTTATCATGTCGAGGTGGGCGCCAAGCATGCCGACCGGCTGATGGCGCCCGATAGCGGCTTCACCCACCGCCAGACGCTGGCCGGCGTCGTCCGCTTCAATTCGCCGGAGCTGCACGCGGAAGCGACCCGGCTGGTCGAGGCGGGCGGGCATGCGCTGGCGGCGGAGGCCGCGCACCTCGCCGACCTCACCGCGCTCACCGTGGCAGCCGCCGAGCGGATCGCCCGGACCGCCGATGCGCTGGCGCGGATCGACGTGGCCGCCAGTCACGCCGAACGCGCGGCCGAAGGCGGCTGGTGCCTGCCCGAGCTGGCGGACGAACCGTGCCTCGAGCTGGAAGCCGCGCGCCACCCGGTGGTCGAGGCGGCGCTTGCCCGGTCCGGCGAGCGCTTCGTCGCCAACGACCTTGCCCTCGGCAGCGACGACCGGCTGTGGCTGATCACCGGTCCCAACATGGGCGGCAAGTCGACCTTCCTTCGGCAGGCCGCGATTGCCGTGCTGCTGGCGCAGGCGGGCAGTTACGTCCCCGCTACCCGGGCGAAGGTCGGCATCGTCGACAAGCTGTTCAGCCGTGTCGGTGCGTCCGACAACCTCGCGCGCGGCCGTTCGACCTTCATGGTCGAAATGGTCGAGACCGCCTCGATCCTCGCGCAGGCGACGCCCCGCAGCCTCGTCATCCTCGACGAGATCGGGCGCGGCACCTCGACCTACGACGGCCTGGCTATCGCCTGGGCGGTGGTCGAGGCGATGCACGACGACATCAAGGCGCGCACCCTGTTCGCCACCCATTACCATGAGCTGACGCGCCTCGCCGCGCGGCTCGACCGGCTGTCGCTCCACCACGTTCGCGCGCGTGAGTGGAAGGGCGATCTCGTCCTGCTCCACGAGCTGGCCGACGGCCCCGCCGATCGCAGCTACGGCATCGCGGTGGCGCGCCTCGCCGGCCTGCCGCCGGTTGTCGTCGCGCGGGCGCAGGCGGTGCTCGACAAGCTCGAGGCCGGGCGCGAGGCGACGGGCGGTATTGCCGCTGGCCTCGACGACCTGCCCCTGTTCGCGTGCACCGCCGCGCCCGAGCCGGCGAAGGCCGACGCGCTGGCCGACGCGCTGGCGGCGATCGAGCCCGACCGGATGAGCCCGCGCGAGGCGCTCGACGCGCTTTACGCACTCAAGACGATCCTGGCGGAGCGGGGATAATGCGCGCCGAGCGGTTCGAGGCGCTGGGCCATCGCCGCGACATCATCGACCGCCGCGCGCTGGCCGACCGCTTGGCCGCAAGCCCGGACGAAGCGGCGGACCTGCTGTGCACGGCGCTGGACAAGGGGCGCGAGGTCATCGCCGCCCGGCTGGCGGACGCGCCGAGCGAGGGCCGCGAGGCCGCGGCCGCCACCTGCTTCCTCCACGAACAGGTCGTCCGCCTCGCCTTCGACCATGCCTGCGCAAGCCATGCGTGCCGCGACATCGCCCTGATCGGACTCGGCGGCACGGGCCGCGGTGAGATGGCGCCGTTCAGCGACGTCGACCTCCTCCTCCTGGTGCGCGAACGGGGCCCCGCGAGCGACGCGATCGCCGAGCGGTTCCTCTACCTGTTGTGGGACCTCAAGCTGAAGGTCGCGCAGGCGGTGCGGACGGCGGACGAGGAAATCGCCCTCGTCACGGAAGACATGAGCGCCCGAACGGCCCTGCTCGAGGCGCGCTGGTTGTGGGGCGAGCAGGGGCTGGCCGACCAGCTGTTCGCCCGGTTCCGGCGCGAGGTGGTGTCGGGAACGGCCCGCGAATTCGTCGCCGCCAAGCTGGCCGAACGCGACGAACGGCACGAGCGGATGGGCGACAGCCGCTACGTCGTCGAGCCCAACGTCAAGGACGGCAAGGGCGGCCTGCGCGACCTCCACACGCTGTACTGGATCGGCCAGTATGTGGCCGACGTCGCCCGGCCCGAAGACCTCGTCCGGGCCGGCTTCCTGACGGCGCAGGAATTCCGTCGGTTCGAGCGGGCCGAGCGCTTCCTGTGGGCGGTGCGCTGCCACCTCCACCTGCTCGCCGGCTGGCCCGAGGAGCGGCTCGGCTTCGAGCACCAGAAAGCGATCGCGGAGGCGATGCGCTATGCCGACCGGCCGGGAAAGAGCGCGGTCGAACGATTCATGCAATTCTACTTCCTGCAGGCCAAGGCGGTTGGTGACCTCACCGGCCTGTTCCTCGCCCAGCTTGACGAGCAGATGGGCCGCAAGGGCCGCCGCTTCGCCCTGCCCACCATCCGGCGGAGGCCGGGCAAGCTCGACGGTTTCGTGCTCGACCGCGGCCGCCTGTCGGTGCCTTCGCCGGAGTGGCTGGCGAAGGATCCGGCGCGGCTGGTCGAGATGTTCGCGCTGGCGGCCCGCGACGGGCTGGAAATCCACCCGGCGGCGATGCGCGCGGCATCGCTGAATGCGCGCGCGGTGGACGAGGTGCGCGACGACCCGCGCGCCAACACCTATTTCCTCGACTTGCTGTCGGCGCGCGAAAAGCCGGACGTCGCGCTGCGCTGGATGAACGAGGCGGGCGTCATGGGCCGCTTTATTCCCGACTTCGGCCGGGTCGTCGCCCAGATGCAGTTCGACATGTACCACCACTACACGGTCGACGAGCATTCGATCCGCGCCATCGGCCTGCTGAGCCGGATCGAGCGCGGCGACCTGGCTGACGACCACCCCCTGTCGACCGCGCTGTTCAACCAGCTGGCCAGCCGGCGCGTGCTGTACGTCGCGGTCCTGCTCCACGACATCGCCAAGGGCCGTGGCGGCGACCATAGCGAGCTGGGCGCCGATGTGGCGATGCGGCTCGGCCCGCGCTTCGGGCTCGACGAGGCGGAAACCGAGACGGTCGCCTGGCTGGTCCGCCATCACCTCTTGATGAGTCATACCGCCTTCCGCCGCGACATCGCCGATCCCAAGACGATCGACGATTTCGTTCGGGCCGTGGCCAGCCCCGAGCGGCTCCGCCTGCTGCTGATCCTGACGGTGGTCGATATCCGCGCGGTCGGCCCGACCACCTGGACCGACTGGAAACGCCAGCTGCTTCGCGCGCTCTACGATGCCGCCGAGGAGAAATTGCGGCTCGGGCACAAGCAGCGCGGCCGGCCCGAGCGCGTCGCCGAGCGGCAAGAAGCGCTGGCCGCGGCAATGGGCTGGCGGCGCAGCGTGTTCCGCGCCTATGCCCGCCGCCTGCCCGATGCCTACTGGTTGGCCGAGCCGGAAGGATGGCAGCAGGCCAACGCGACGCTCGTCGCCGCCGCCGAGGCCCACATCGGCGACCCAGTGCCGGCGGTCGAATGCGTGCCGGATGCCGAGAGCGGCTTTACCCGGCTCAGCTTCTACGCCCCCGACGCGCACGGCCTGTTCAGCCGAGTGACGAGCGCGCTGGCCGACGCGGGGGCGCGCATCGTCGAAGCGCGCATCCACACCACCCGCGACGGCATGGCGCTCGACAACCTGCTGCTGACCGACCGGCGCGGCAAGGGATACACCGATCCGCGGCTGCGCGCGAAGCTGGCCCGGGTGGTGCGGCAGGCCCTCGACCGGGATGACACGCCGGAGCCGCCACCGCTCGCCCAGCTCGACGCGCGCGAACGGGCATTCCGGATCGCGCCGTCGGCACTGGCGGTCGAGCGCGCGTCGAACCGCTTCAGCGTGATCGAGGTCAACGCCCGCGACCGCGGTGGCCTGCTAGCGCGAATGGCCTTCGCGCTGTCGACCGAGCGGGCGGAAATCCGGTCGGCACATATCGCGACCTACGGCGAGCGCGCGGTCGACGTCTTCTACCTCACGGAACCCGATGGCGCGAAGCTGTCCCCCGACCGGCTGGAGGCGGTGCGCGCGGCGCTGCTAGCCGCGGTCAGCGACGCCTGACAGGAAAAGGCCCCGCCGTCGCCGGCAGGGCCTCCCCCTTTTACCACTTTAAGCGCTTGTCCGCTTAGCCACGCTCGGGAGCGGGCGGCGGCGGCGGCGGGGCGGGCGGCAGCGGGCAGCTGTCGGTCGCCAGGATCACGCTGCCGTCTGCGCAGGTCTGGGTCGCCGGAGCCGGCGCCGGGGGCGGCGGCGGGGCGACATATTCTGCGGCCGGGGCCGGCGCCGGCCGGAAGCGGCCCTTCAGCGTCAGGCCGAAGGTCCGCGGATCGGCCATGAAGGCACCGAACAGCTGGTTCGAGCGCGGGTAGAAGCCCTGCTCGACACCGCGCTGTGTACCCGAACCCTGGGCGAACGCGTCGAACGCCACCTGCAGGTAGTTTTCCTTGAACAGGTTGTTGGCCCACAGCTCGACACCCCAGGCCTTGTCCGGCCCGGTCAGGCCGATACGACCGTTGAACACGGTGTAGCCGTCTTCCAGCTTCTCGTAGTCGAGGTCCGAACCGGTGTTCACATGGCTCTGCTTGCGCATGTCGATGTAGAACAAGCCGCGCACGCCGCTCGACCCGATCCGCGGGGTCCAGCCGAGCGCCGAGGTGACGGTCCACAGCGACGAGCCCGACACGCGGCGACCCGGCAGCTGGAACAGCGCCGGCGACAGCGGCGTCCCGTTCTTGCCGACCAGGTTGTCGCGATACTTGGTGTCGGCCAGCGTGACGCCAACGTTGAAGGTCACGTCGGTGATCGGACGGGTGAACATTTCGAACTCGACACCGCGGCTCTTCACGCCCGCCTTGGTCTTGCCCGAGCAGGCACCGGTGACGATGCTGTTGTCGGTGTCCGCCCCGCCAAGGTCGTCCTTGCACGAGTTGATGTTCGCGACTTCGAAGTTCACGCCGTTGAAGGTGTTGAGCTGGAAGTCGGAGAACAGCTGGCGGAACAGCGCGACGTTCACGTCGACCGCGCGACCATTGTATTTGAAGCCCGCTTCGAGCGCGTTGTTGGTTTCCGGCTCGAACTTCAGGTCTTCGGCGCTGGCGTTGCCGGCGCAACCGGCCGGGACCGGGCCGCTGGTCGGGCAGATCGCGCCATAGACCGTGGCACCCGACGAATCGAGCGACGTCTGGCGGGTCAGCACCGAGCGGTCGAGGTTGAAGCCGCCGCCCTTATAACCGCGCGAGAAGCTGGCGTAGACCAAGAGGTCCTGCGTCGGCTTGTAGCTCAGCACGCCGGTACCCGACAGCTTGTGCTCCACCTTCTTGCCATCGAGCGAGAAGTCGCCCTGCAGCGCCGACGGGTTGAGACAGGGCAGGCGCGCGAGCGACGTGCCGCTGAACACGGTGCAGCCGATGATGTTGTCGGTGAAGTCCGCGTCCAGCGTCTTCGTCTCGTGCGTGTAGCGAAGACCGATGGTGGCCTTCAGCCCGGGCGCGATGGTGAAGATGTTGTGCGTGAACAGCGCCCAGTTGCGGCTCTGCTGGCGGAACGTGTCGACGTTGCCGGCATTGGCGAACAGGAAATCCGGCGCCGGGCCGAACGGGTTGCCCGCGAAGCTGCGGCCGGCAAGGTTTTCGAACACGCCGCCCGGGCCGTTGGCGAACGGCCCGCGCTGGGCCAGCGCGTTGAACACCAGCTGGTTGGCCGGCGAAGTCGCCAGCGCGCCCGCAACGGTCGCGGCGGTGGCACCGTTGACGCAGCCCGTCTGGGTCGGCTGCACCAGCGTGTTGCCAAGGCCGATCAGGCCGGCACCGGTCGCGCCGCCAAGGGCGGTGCCGGTGGCGATCAGCGACGAGGCAAAGTTGCCCGCGACGAGGCAGTCGGCAAGGTTGTTGAAGTCGTTGCCGGCACGGATGCTGTCACGGCTGGTCAGCCGTTCATCGGCGAAGTAGCCGCCGACCAGCCAGTCCAGCGCGCCGCCCATGGTGGTGCCCTGGAGACGCAGTTCCTCGCTGAAGGTCTTGAAGCGATTGAACGCCGTGCCGTCATCCGGACGATAGACAATGTCGAGGTTGTTATAGTCGACGTCGGTGCCGCGGATGAGGTTGTTGTAGCGGTAGGCGGTGATGCTGGTCAGTTCGGCCCAGCCCATGTCGTAGACGCCTTCGCCCGACAGGCCCCAGTCCTTCACGTCCTGGCGGAAGCTGCGGCCCGGGCTGATCGAGACCTTGCGCTCGCTCGGATCATCGTTGACGATCCCGCCGAGGCCTTCGACCAGCGGCTTGGCGGTCGACGGCTGGCGGCCCGACGTGGTGAAGTCCGACGCCGGGAGGTACGGCGCGGCGCAGCATTCTTCGTCACGCTTGGCGTAGTCGCCGATGACGCGGAACGACAGGTTGTCCGACGGTTCGAACAGCAGTTGGCCGCGCAGCAGCCAGCGGTTGCGATCGTTGACGTCGCGGTTCGAGACCACGTCCTCGACGAAACCGTCACGCTTCACGAACACGCCGTCGAGGCGGGCCGCGATGGTGTCCGACAGGCCGCCGGTCGCCGACAGTTCGAGGCGGCGGGTGGCGTAGTTGCCGATCGTCGCTTCGCCGCCGAATTCCGGTTCGAACTTCGGCTTGGCGGTGATGACCGAGATTAGGCCGGCCGACGTGTTGCGGCCGAACAGCGTGCCCTGCGGGCCGCGCAGCACTTCGACCCGGTCGATCGGGCCGAGTTCATTGAGCGCGGTGCCGGTGCGGCTGCGATAGACGCCGTCGATGAAGATGCCGACCGAGCTTTCGAGGCCGGGGTTGTCGCCGACGGTGCCGATGCCGCGGATGGTGGCGCGCGACGCGCCCGCTTCCGACTGGGTCGAGGTCACGATCAGCGACGGCGACACCTGCTGCATCTGCTTGATGTCGGTGGCGCCGGTGTTTTCGAGCGACTCCGCGGTGATCGCGCTGACCGCCAGCGGAACGTCGCTCAGCGCTTCGTTACGGCGGGTCGCGGTGACGACGATTTCGCCCGTGTCTTCCTGCGGCTGGGTCGCCGTCGCCTGGTTGGCGACTGCGGCACCTTCGGCGGTCGCGCCGTCGGTCGGTTGCGCGGCCCCCATGTCGGTATCGGTTTGCTGGGCATAGGCCGGCGATGCGATCGCCATCAGGCCAGCACTAAACAGCCAGATCGACTTTTTCATGATTGTCTCCCCTCGTTGAAGGGGAGGCTAATCCAACGTCTGAGCTTGCGGAAGCAACGTGCCGCGACCACCCAACAAATGCGCGGCGGTGCGGCACTTCTGCAACAGTTGACGCTAGGGCAAGCTACTTGGGCGCGATCACCATCAGCATCTGGCGGCCCTCGAGGCGGGGATGCTGCTCGACCTTGGCCACTTCCTGCGTGTCTTCGGCGACCCGCTGGAGCACGGCCATGCCGAGCTGGTTGTGCGCCATTTCGCGGCCACGGAAGCGAAGCGTCATCTTCACCTTGTCCCCCTCCTCGAGGAACTGGAAGACCTTCTTCATCTTGGTCTGGTAATCGTGGTCGTCGATATTCGGACGCATCTTGATCTCTTTGATCTCCTGCGTCTTCTGGCGCTTGCGCTGCTCGTTGGCCTTTTTCTGCGCCTCATACTTGAAGCGGCCGATGTCGAGGAACTTGGCGACGGGCGGATCGGCGTTGGGGCTGATCTCGACCAGGTCGAGGCCGACCGACTGTGCCTGCTCGAAGGCTTCGCGGGTATACATAACGCCCAGGTTTTCGCCGTTTTCGTCGATCACCCGGACCTTTTGGGACTGGATGAAGCCGTTGTAGCGAGGGCCGGTAAATTGCGGCGGCGTCTGCGGGCGACGCGGATAGGGCGGCGGTATAGCGAAGTCTCCTTTGAGTCGTTGGTACGGGCGCGAGGTAGTCGTTCCTGCCCCATAAGAAAAGACGGGGCACGCAACGAGGTTCCATTTTTGCCGCCGCGGTGTGGCGGCATGGCGTCAACGATCAGGCTAAGCGCCTCAAGCGGCGCGCACGCCGTTTGGTTCGGCGCGCCTCAAGCGGCGCGCACGTCGGCGATGAAGCGCTCGACGTCGACCCGCACGCCCTCGGCCAGCTTGGCCAGCTCGTTGGAGGCGGACTTCACCTGGTTGGCGGCCGCCATCGCCGCCAGCGAGCGTTCGGACACGCTCTTGGTGCGGGTGGCGATGTCGCGTGCCATGTCCGATGCGCTGTCGAAACCGGCCGCCAGGTCAACCACGGCGACCGACTGCTGCTGGACCGAACTGGCGATCGCGGCGGAGGAACGGCCGATCAGCTGGATCGCGTCGTCGACCTCGCTGAAGCCTTCGGTCGAGCCTTCGATGGCGTCGATCATCTCGCCCACCGTGCGGCCGGCGTGGCTGGTCGCGTCGGCGGTCTGTTCGGCGAGGTTCTTCACCTCGCCCGCGACGACCGCGAAGCCGCGCCCCGCCTCACCCGCGCGAGCCGCCTCGATGGTGGCGTTGAGGGCAAGCAGGTTGGTCTTCTTGGCGACGTCGTCGATCAGCCCGACCATCGAGCCGATCCGCTCCGCCGCGCCCGACAAGGCGGTGACCCGGCCGCGGATCTGGACGGATCGGCTGACCGCGCTGTCGCTCGATTCGCGCTGGCGCTCGACCTGCACCGCGACATCGCTGACCGCAGCCCGGATCTGCGCCGCGGCGTTGGCCGCGGCCTCGATCTGCAGCGAGGCGTCCTGCGTTTGGTTGGCGACCGCGCCGAATTCGTTCTGCGCGCTGGTCAGGACGGTGACCATTTCCTCGGCGGTGATGTCGAGTTCGTCGGCTGCCGCGGCGAGCGCGCTGATCGCGCCCTGCATCTGGCGGGTGAAAGCGGCGCTGGTCTCTTCGATCCGGCGCGCCTGCGCCTCGCGCTCGGCAAAGCCGGCCTGTTCGCTGGCGAGGCGCTGGGCGCGTTCCTCTTCCTCGCGGCGGGCGGCGTCCGCGCGCTGGGCGATGAGCTGTTCCCGTTCGGCAGCGAGACGTTCGCGCTGGCCGGCGGAATCGCGGAATTCCTCCAGCGCCCGGGCCATGGCATCGAGCTCGACCGCCGACGCGCCGACCGGCAACGGCACGTCGTAGCGGTTCTGGCCGAACGCGGTGACGGCGTCGTTGATCGCGTCGAGCGGTTCGGCGATCTCGGTCTTCACCACCCGCAGGGCCATCAGCCCGAGAAGCAGTGCGCTCAGCATCATGCCCAGCGCGATGAGGCCGTCCTTGGTCGTTGCGGCCAGTTCGTCGTCCGCCAGGCGTCGCGATTCGGCGCGCACGCCGCGCGACAGGTCGATCACGGCGGCGATACCGGGCGTCGCCCGCGCGAACCATTCCCGGCCGGTGAACGGATAGATTTCACCCGCGCGGCCGGCGTCGAGCATCGCACGGCGCGGGTCGGCCAACTTGTCGAACATCGCCTGTTCGACGTCGGGCAGGCGGGCCGCCATGCCGGTGCCGCGGAAATTGAGGGCGGAGGCTTCGCGCAGCGTCGACCAGGCCAGTTCGACCTTGCCGCGGTTGAACGCGATCTGCTCCAGCGCGCGCCAGTCGAGCGCTTGCCCGTCGGCCGCCGCGGCGGCGAGGGTCGCGCGTTCGCGGGCGCCATATTCGCTGACGATCCAGGCATTTTCCTTGATCGTCATCAGCTTGCCCAGCGCCCCTTCCTCGCCAAGGCTGGCGGCGAGCGCGGCGCGAACACCCTGGCTGGCCTCGATGCGCTTCGATGCGTCGCCCATCCATGTCGCGATCAGGCGCTGCGAGCGCTGGTCCGCCGGCAGGGTCAGCGCGACATCGGCGAGCGTCCGGTCGCCGGCCAGCTTGCGGTCCGCCGAATCGAATGCCGCCAGCCACTGCGGATGGACGTCGCCGCGGATGCGGATTTCGTTGCGGGCGTCGGCCATCGCCTTGTCACCTGCCAACCGCGAGGCCTTGATTTGCTTCAGCGTCGCCGCATCGGCCGGCCCGGGCTCGTGCAAAGCGAGGTTGGTCAGGCCGCGTTCGAGCGCCCAGTCGGTGCTGGCATCGAACAATTTGTCGAGGACGCGGTTGCCCTCGGCCATGCTTTGCGTGGTCTCGCGTTCGCTCCACGCCGACCAGGCGCGCGTGCCGCCCAGTGCCAGCATGCCAAGGCCGACGACGGCGACTATCGCCAGCACGGCGACGCTGAGCGAGAAACGGACATTGCGGAAAGGCCGGCCCAGCCGCGCGAACACACCCAACGAATCAGTCTGCACCGGAAGCCTGCCCCACGATTATCCCCGTTTTCGGGGTCGGGGCGTAACCGCGATTGGTAAAGGGGCCGTGAACGCTATGCCCCGACTGCGAGGTAGCGGGCGCGCGCGCCGGCCACGAGGCGCGCCAGCGCGGCAAAGAAGCGAAGGTCGTCGCTGCTGAACGTGGACCGCGTGCGGCTGCCGAAAGACAAGGTGCCGATGACCTTGCCGTTCGCGATCAGGGGTTCGCAGGCGTAGGCCGCAATGCCGACGGACCTGATGAGGTCGGTCATCGGATCGAGGCGGCCCTGCACCCCCGACACATGGATCGCGCGTCCGCTCGCGCCGACCGTGCCGCACACCGCCTGCCCGAAATCCAGCCGGATGCATTGCTCGACCGCGTCGGCCGGAAAGCCGCGTGCGAACGACAGCGCCATCCCGTCGCGGGAATCCGTGATCACGAACCCGATGGAGGCATCCACCGAGAATTCCGACGCGAGGGACGCATAGAGCTGGGGCAGAACCTCGGCCAATGGCTCCTTACCGGCAAGGAGCGCGGCGGCGGTCTCGGCGAGAATATCCTGCCGGCGCTGCTCGAGCCACAGGGCATCGGCGACGGGCCGAAGCGAGCGGATCGATGCGGGATTTTTGGGTGCTGGGACAGCCGACAAAAGGCAGACTCCGACTCACAACAAAGTCCGAGCCCGCGTAGAATAGCGCTAATCGGCGCTTTTTAGCGAATCGAAATCTCCGAACCGGAGCGATGTGCGAATCAGGCGAGGTCCGGCGCCCGGGCTTCCAACGCGAAAGCCGCGATCGCTTCTTCGAGACTGATGACCTTCTGGTGCTCGTCGCTGCCCAGGCGGCGCACCGCGACGGTGCCCTCCTCGGCCTCGCGCTTGCCGACGACCAGCAGCAGCGGAACCTTGGCAAGGCTGTGTTCGCGCACCTTGTAGTTGATCTTCTCGTTGCGCACGTCGAGCTCGGCCCGCAGCCCGGCGGCCTTGAGCTTCTCGACTACCCCGGCGGCATAGCCGTCGGCGTCGCTGACGATGGTCGCGACGACCGCTTGGGTCGGCACCAGCCACAGCGGCAGCTTGCCCGCGAAATGCTCGATCAGGATGCCGATGAAGCGCTCGTAGCTGCCGAAGATGGCGCGGTGGAGCATGACCGGGCGATGCTTCTCGCCGTCCTCGCCGATGTAGGTCGCGTCGAGCCGTTCGGGCAGCACGCGGTCGGACTGGATGGTGCCGACCTGCCAGGTCCGGCCGATCGCGTCGGTCAGGTGCCACTCGAGCTTCGGCGCGTAGAAGGCGCCCTCACCCGGCAATTCTTCCCAGCCATATTCCTCGGTGGCCATGCCGGCTTCGATGACGGCGTTGCGGAGTTCCTCTTCCGCCTTGTCCCAATCGGCGTCGGAGCCGTAGCGGTGGTCCGGACGCAGCGCGAGCTTGACCGAATAGGTGAAGCCGAAGTCTTTGTAGATCCGGTCGGCCAGCTCGCAGAACGCCTTCACCTCGGCGACGATCTGGTCCTCGCGGCAGAAAATGTGCGCGTCGTCCTGCGTGAACTGGCGCACACGCATCAGCCCGTGCAGCGCGCCATGCGGCTCGTTGCGGTGGCAGCAGCCGTTCTCGTAGATGCGCAGCGGCAGGTCGCGGTAGCTGGTGATGCCCTGCTTGAAGATCAGCACGTGCGCCGGGCAGTTCATCGGCTTGATCGCCATCCAGTCGCCCTCGCCGGTGATTACCGGGCCCTCGTCCTCGGTGTTGGGCACCTCGTCGGGGACGACGAACATATTCTCGCGATACTTGCCCCAGTGGCCGCTCTTCTCCCACTGGCGGGCGTCCATCACCTGCGGCGTCTTCACTTCCTGGTAGCCCGCACCGTCGATCGCGCGGCGCATATAGGCTTCGAGCGCGAGCCAGATCTTGTAACCCTGCGGGTGCCAGAAGATCGAGCCGTGCGCCTCCTCCTGGAGGTGGAACAGGTCCATCTCTCGGCCCAGCTTGCGGTGGTCGCGCTTGGCGGCCTCCTCCAGCCGGGTCAGATGCTCGGCGAGCTGCTTCTTGTTGAGCCACGCCGTCCCGTAGATGCGGCTGAGCATCGGATTCTTGGGGTCGCCGCGCCAGTAGGCGCCGGAAACGCGGGTCAGCTTGAACGCAGCGGGATCGAGTTTGCCGGTCGAGGCGAGGTGAGGACCGCGGCACAGGTCCATCCAGTCGGCCGGGCCGTGCCCGGTCTTGTACATCGTGATCGGCTCGCCCTCGGGCAGTTCCATCACCCACTCGGCCTTGAAGCGCTCGCCCGACTTTTCGAAGAAGGCGCGGACGTCCTCGCGGGTCCATTCCTCGCGGACCAGCGGCTTGTCGGCGGCGATCACGCGCCGCATCTCTTCCTCGATCGCGGGCAGTTCTTCCTCGGTGAACATGCCGCGGCCTGGGGCCGGCGCGAAGTCGTAGTAGAAGCCGTCGTCGGTCGCCGGACCGAAGGTGATCTGCGTGCCGGGATAAATATTCTGCACCGCCTCGGCGAGGACGTGGGCGAAGTCGTGGCGCGCCAGCTCCAGCGCATCCTTCTCGTCGCGCGCGGTGACCAGCGCCAACTGGCTGTCGCCCTCGAACGGACGATTGAGGTCGCGCAGCTCGCCGTCGACGCGCGCGGCCAGCGCGGCCTTGGCCAGGCCAGGGCCGATCGCGGCGGCGACATCCGCCGGGGACGAACCCTCCGGCATCTCGCGCACTGAACCATCGGGGAGCGAAATTTTGAACATCTCGGACATGGGACTGCACCTAGTGCAGCGCAGCATTGCCTTCAAGCGCGCTTGCCGCCTTCAAAGCGCTTGCTACACATCGGCCCATGGCAACGACGGGGATCGTGACGAATAAGGGCCGCCCGCCTCGCGCCGCGGCCTTGTCGATCGAAGGGGAAACGCTCGTCTTGCGCTTCGCCGATGGCGAAGACCGCGTCCCCGTGTCGCTGCTGATGCGCCGCGCCGAGGCAAGCGGCACGCCGCGGTTCAACCGCGCCGACAAGCGCGGTTGGGAACTGTCGGTCGCCAACCACGCCTTCCTTGCCGAGCTCGGTCGCCTGCCCCTCGGCCACGAACGGGAAAAGGTCGCTCGGTTCGCCGGGCGCTTCGCCTTTCTCGGCTCGATCAAGTCGGTCGTCCTGCTGGGCGCGGCCGGCTTGATGCTGCTCAACCTGGTCCCGGCACGGGCGGCGCTCCGGGTCGTTCCCGAACCGCTGTTCGCTTCGGCCGGCGAACAGATCCAGGTCCCGGCCGAGATGCGCTGTACGCGCTCGGGCGGAGAGGCGTCCTTTCGCAAGATCATCGCCCGCCTCGACCCCGGAGCGCCGGCAGACCTGAGGCTGGAGGTCGTCCAGAGCGGCGGCGTGGGAACGGCGCCGATGCCGGGCGGCGGCCTTTTCATGACGCGCAACACGACCACCGAAATCGAGATCGACGCGCTGGCCGCGCTGGTCGCGCATAACCTGGCACATCTCCACCACCGCGACGCCGACGCGGCGCTGGTCGACGAGATGGGGCTGGGCGGACTGATGATGGCGGCCGGGCGCGTGAAGGACATCCGGTTGCCGTCCGAATATGACGAGGCGACGGAACGCCAGGCCGACCGCGAGGCGCTGGCCATGATGGAACGGGCCGGAATCCCGCTGGCCGACGCCGCCGCGCTCTACGCCAAGCTCGAGGAAGCGGCAGCGCGCGAAACGGGCTTCGGCTACGAGGAACGGATGGTGCACCGTCCCTTTCCCGGCCAAGCGGCCGGGTGGGCGGCGGCGGCCCGCGCGCAAGTGAAGAGCCGTCCGGTGCTCGACGAGGAAGAGGCGCGCGCCCTGACCAATTTCTGCTGGCGGGGGGAAACCGACCCGGCGACCATCCTGCACATCGAAGTGCCCTCCGCGCCGCCGCCACCCGTCCCGCCCAATATGCGGTCTGACAAGCATCCTTGACAAAACATCGACTCGTCATGTAAAGCTACCTTTACTGATTGCAAAGGAAGCTTGAAATGACCGATGTTGCACAAACTTCTTCGTCGAGCCGGTGGTGGGTCGCGGCCTTCCTCGTCGCCACTTTCGGCACCGGTGCGCTCAAGGCGCTTCACCTGATCGATGGCCCGCTGTCGTGGGTCCTGTTCCTCGGTTCCTTCCTGCTCATCATCCCGATGTCGCGTGCCACGCGGCGGACGATGGCAGAGCGCGGGATCAAGTCGCCGGCGATGGACCGCTACAACCGGCGCTTCCTGACCGCGAGCCTTGGCTATGTCGCCCTGTTCTTCGCGGCGATGTGGATTGCCCGCACCTATGCGCCGGGCGAGGCGGTCCGGGTCATGCTCGCCTTCACCGCGGCATTACCGGTGATCTTCATGATCCGCGCCATGGCGCTCCTGCTGCGCGAAGAGGACGATGAGTATCTCCGCAGCCGGCTGGTTGAACAGTCGCTGATCGCCACGGGCGTCCTGCTCACGATCGCGACCCTTTACGGCTTCCTCAATGCGTTCGATGTCGCACCGCGGGTCGATGCGTGGGTCGCCTTCCCGGTCTGGGCCGTCGGCCTCGGCATCGCCCGCCTGTTCCAGGGAGAAGCGGCATGCTGAACCAGTTGAAGGTGCTCCGCGCCATGCGCGACTGGAACCAGCAGGACCTTGCCGACCGGCTCGGCGTCTCCCGCCAGAGCGTTAACGCGATCGAGACCGGCAAGTATGACCCCTCGCTGCCTCTCGCGTTCAAGATCTCGGAATTGTTCGAGCTTCCTATCGAACAGATTTTCACCTCGCCGACGAAAGGCTGAACCCATGAAAAACCTGATACTTGCCGTCGCGGCGCTGGCCGCAGCTTCCCCCACTGCGGCCTTCGCCCAAGCGCCCGCCGCCATCGCCGCCCCGACTTCAACCCACGAACTGGGCCACGTCCGCACCACGCTCCATGGGACGAAGGGACCGGTCGTGGTCCTGATCCCCGGCATGTCGACGCCTGGCGCCGTGTGGGACGACACGGTCGCCGCCCTCGCCCCGACCCACCGCCTCCTCGTGGTCGAGGTTCGGGGCTTCGACGGCAGGCCGGCACCTCAGAACGCGAAGGACGGGCTGCTCGACGGGATCGTCGCCGACCTGTCCGCGGACCTCACGGCCCGCAAATTGAAGGACGCTATGATTGTCGGTCACAGCCTTGGCGGCCTCCTCGCGCTGAAGTTCGGCCTCGCGCACCCCACGCAGGCCAAGCAGTTGCTCGTGGTCGACGCGCTGCCCTTTTTCGGCACCGTGTTCGACGGCAATGCGACGATCGACAGCGTCCGCCCGCGGGCCGTCCAGATGCGCGACATGATGACCGGCGGCGCGGCCGTGATGCGCGCGGCCGGCGAGAAAGCCCGCGCCAACCCGCCGTCGGGCGATTGCGGCAAAGGCATGGTCGTCGACGCGAAAGCAGCCTGCAAGGTCCAGCTCTGGTCGCTCTCGGCCGAGCCGACGGTCGTCGCCGAAGCGGTCTATGAAGACGTGCTGACCGACCTTCGCAAGGACATCGCCGCCCTGAAGATGCCGGTCACGGTGCTGTACCAGGCCGCGCAGGACCCGAAGGCTTCGGCCGAACGCTACGAGGCCGACTATGCCGCGCTCCCGTCGGCGACATTGGTGCCGGTCGACAAGACCAGCCACTTCATCATGCTCGACCGGCCGGACCTGTTCCTGGCCCGGCTGAAGGCGATGACCGCCAACTGAGATTGGCGTCGGCGCGGGCGGCGGCTAGGGGGACGGGATGAGCAGCAATCCCGACCTCCCGCCGCCGCCCGTTTCGATGATGGCCATGGACGATGGCCGCACCATCGCCATCCGCCACCGCCCGGCCCGCGCCGGCATGGCGACCGTCGTCTTCCTGCCCGGTTACGCGTCGGACATGGAAGGCGCCAAGGCGCAGGCGATCGACCAGTTCTGCGGGCAGCGCGGCCTCGGTTGCCTCCGCCTCGACTATAGCGGGACCGGAAGTTCGCCGGGCGATTTCGCCGACGGCACGCTGGCCCGCTGGCTGGCCGAAGCGATCGCCGCGATCGACATGAACGTGCTGCAGGGCAAGGTCATCGTCGCCGGCTCGTCGATGGGTGGCTGGCTGGCGCTCCACGTTGCCTGGCAGATGCGCGGCCGGATCGCCGGCGTCTGCGGCATCGCCGCCGCGCCCGACTTCACCGACTGGGGCTTCACCCAGGAGGAGAAGATGACGCTGCTCGAAAGCGGCAAGCTGGAAAAGCCCAACCCCTACGGCGACGCGCCGCAGGTCACGCACAAGGCGTTCTGGCAGTCGGGCGAGGCGCACCGCATGCTGGGCGCCATCTTCGACATCACCTGCCCGGTCCGGCTGGTCCACGGCGAGATGGACCAGGAAGTCGGCATGGGCGTGCCGATCAAGCTGATGAACATCCTGCGTTCATCCGATGTCCAGCTCAACATCATCAAGAACGGCAGCCATCGCCTCAGCGAGCCGCACGAAATCCATGCGATCCTGATGGCGCTGCACAACCTGCTGGAGCTTGCCCGTTGATCCCCTTCGTCGCCGCCCTCGCTCTCGCCGCCGCAAGCCCTGCCTGCCCGGCCGACACATCGCCTGGCGCGCTCCTGTGCCGCGCGGTCGAGGCGGTTGACGCCAAGCAATTTGCCGAGGCCGGCGGCGCGTTCGAAGCCGCCGCCAGCGCCTCCCCGCCGACCGAGGAAAAGACGCTGCGCATGTGGGCCGCGGCCGGCAACGCCTGGATCCTCGCCAACAATCCCGGCCGCGCCGCCGCAGCACTCGACAAGGCGCTCGCCACCCCCGGCCTCGACCCGGCGCAGGTCGGGTTCGCCGAACTCGACCGCGGGCGCGCGGCGGAGATGCAGAACGACCTCAAGACCGCGCGCAAGTTTGCCGACCGGGCCAAGGCACACAACGCCGACGACCCCTTCACCTGGTATTTCGGCGCCGCCCTGTCGCTGCGCGAAAACGACGTGGCGGGCGCGCAGGCGGCGATCGGCCAGGCCCTGAAGCTCGCCCCCGACAGCGCCGAAATCCAGTTCGAGGCCGGCCATGTCGCCGCCGCTGCGGGCGACAAGGCGAAGGCCAAGGCCTATTGGGAGGAAGCCGCCCGGCTCGACCCCGGCGGGCCGTTCGCCAAGGACGCCGCGGACGCGATCCGCCTGCTTGAACCGGCCGCGCCCGCGCCTACCTCGGGGAAATGAGCAACTTCCTCCATTCGATGATTCGCGTCTCCGACCCCGAGGCGACGATCGAGTTCTTCAAGCTGTTCGGCGTCGAGGAGCGCCGCCGCAAGGACGTCCCGCAGGGCAAGTTCACGCTGATCTTCCTCGGCTGTCCCGGCGACGAGGCGGAGATCGAACTGACCCATAACTGGGACCAGGGCGGTTATGACGGCGGCCGCAACTTCGGCCACCTCGCCTTCCGCGTCGACGACATCTACGCGACTTGCGCCGCGATCGCCGCCGCCGGCCACACCATCCATCGCCCGCCTCGCGACGGGCACATGGCGTTCGTCAAATCGCCCGATGGTATCTCGATCGAGCTGCTCCAACGGGGCGACCGACTGGAACCCGCCGAACCGTGGGCATCGATGGAAAACGAAGGCAGCTGGTAATGCCCCTCGAAATTGTCGCCGTCCCCGCCTTCAGCGACAATTATCTGTGGCTGCTCCACGACGCCGCCACTGGCGAGACCGCTGTGGTCGACCCCGGTGACGGCGAGGCGGTGCTGGCCGCCGCTTCCAGCCGCGGCTGGACGATCGACAAGGTCCTCAACACCCACTGGCATCCCGACCACACCGGCGGCAACGACAAGGTCAAGGCGGCCGGCGCGCGCGTGTTCGGCCCGGCGGGTGAGACCGGTCGCATCCCCTCGATCGACACGCCGTTGGCGGAGGGCGACACCGTCGCGATCGGCCACCACGTCGCGCGCGTGATCGAGCTGCCCGGCCACACGCTGGGCCATATCGCTTATGTGTTCGACGAAGAAGGCGTGGCGTTCGTCGGCGATACGCTGTTCGCCATGGGCTGTGGCCGCCTGTTCGAGGGCAGCCCCGCACAGATGCACGGCTCGCTCCAGCGGCTGGCCGGACTGGCGCCCTCCACCCGCCTTTACCCGGCCCACGAATATACGCTGTCCAACGCCCGTTTCGCCGCCGCCGCCGATCCGGACAATGCCGACGTGGCCGCCAGGCTGGCGCGCGTCGAGGCCCAGCGCGCCGCCGGCGAGATGACCTTGCCGACCACGGTCGCCGAAGAACGGGCAACGAACCCCTTCGTGCGCGCGCCGGACGTGGACGAATTCGCGCGATTGCGGGCATGGAAGGACGACTTCTGAGCCCGCGCGGCGGCTTCATGCGTTATAGACGCGGAACAATCCCACCGCGTTGCCGGAGAGTGCCGATGACTGCCCGCCTCCTGATCCTCGCCGCCGCCTGCGCCGTGCCGCTGGCCTCGTGCAACACCGCGCCCTACGTCCCCCAGCCGCCCAGCCCGCGTGACCAGCAGCGGCTGGCGGACTTCATCGGCAACCGCACGCCCGGCCCGATCACCCGCTGCATCCCGGCCTATTCGGGGATGCAGATCGATGCGATCGGCGACCAGATCGTCGCCAAGTGGGGCGGCCGGGTGTGGGTCAACCAGGTGCAGGGAAGCTGCCGCATGGCCGACACGCCCAATGCCCTGCTCGTCACCGAGCCCGATCCCGCCGGCCAATATTGCGAGAATTCGACCTTCAAGGTGGTGTCGAGCTCGGGCGGCATGATCATGGGCACCTGCGGGCTCGGCCCCTGGGTGCCTTACACGCGCTAGCGCTTGTACAGCGCGTCGAGCCGCTCGGCGTAGCGTTTCGAAATGACGTGCCGGCGGATTTTCATCGACGGCGTCATCTCCTCGTTATCGACCGTGAAGGGTTCGTCCGCGACGATGATCCGGCGCACCTTTTCGATCACGCTGAGGTCCGCGTTGACCCGGTCGACCGCCTTGGCCAGCAGCTTCTGCAAACCCTCCGCGTCGCCCTTCAAGCTGCGCGTTTCCTCCGCGTCCGGGACCAGCAGCGCGACGAGGTGTGGCTTGCGGTCGCCATAGACCATCGCCTGCGCGATTTCGGGCTGGAGCGTCAGCATTCCCTCGACCCGCTGGGGCGAGACATTGTCGCCCTTGTCGTTGACGATCAGGTCCTTCTTGCGGTCGGTGATGACGATCCGGCCCGACCCGTCGAGGTGCCCGACATCGCCGGTCGCCAGCCACGGGCCCTGCCCGTCGTCGGCCGGCAGTAACACACGCCGCGTTTCCTCGTCATTGTTCCAGTAGCCGTGCATGACGTTCTCGCCGCGCACCAGGATTTCACCGTCGTCGGCAATCCGGACATGCGTGTTGAGCAGCGGCGGGCCGACCGTTTCCATGCGGATCCCGACCTTGGGCCGGTTGCAGCTGATGACCGGACCGGCCTCGGTCTGGCCGTATCCCTGTAGCATCGGCAGGCCCATCGCCTGGAAGAACAGGCCGACTTCGGGGTTCAATGGCGCACCGCCCGAGACCATCGCCTTCATCCTCCCGCCGAACTTGTCCTTCACCTTCTTGCGCAAGGTGAGCGAAAGGATGCCGTCCATCGGCAGGTCGATGATCCGTTCGTTGCCCTGGTAGCGGCGCTGTTCGATGCCCATCGCGCGCCCGAGCAGGTAGGCCGGCAGCCCGCCGTCCTTCTCGATCGTCTTGATGATCTTGGCGCGCAGCATTTCGAACAGGCGGGGCACGACGACCATGATCGTCGGCTTCACCTCCTCGATGTTGGCGGCGAGCTTCTCGAGGCTTTCGGCGTAATAGATCTGCGCGCCGAGCGAGACCGGGAAGTGCTGGCCGCCGCTATGTTCATAGGCATGGCTGGCCGGAAGGAAGGACAGGAACAGCTCGTCGTCCCAGCCGAAATCGTTGGCGATGACGTCGACGCAGGCCTCGCAATTGTGGAGGATCATGCCGTGGTGCTGCTGCACCCCGCGCGGCGCGCCGCCGGTGCCGCTGGTGTAGATCAGGCAGGCGAGGTCGTCGCGACCGACCGACGCGACCTCGGCCGCCAGCGCGGTGACGTCGGCATCGCTGCCGCCCTTCACCATGTCGGCCCAGGGATGGAACTTGGCGACGTCCTGCGACTGGCCGGCGATGATGTCGTCGATCGAGATGACGTGGTGGCAGGCCGGTGCGTAGAGCACCGCGGGCATCAAGGGTTTGGCCAGTTTCTGGTTCGACACGATCACCGCGCTGGCGCCCGAATTGGCCAGGATGTGCTGGTGGTCGCGCTGGGTGTTGGTCGTGTAGGTCGGCACCGTCACGCAGCCCGCCGCCATGATGCCGAGGTCGGCGATCAGCCATTCGGGACGGTTCTCGCTGACCAGCGCGACCCGGTCGCCCGGCTTCAGCCCGAGCTTGCGAAGGGACGCCGCGAGCGCCGCCACCTGCCGCGCCGCCTCGGCATAGCTGGTCGACCGCCATTGTCCGTCGATCCGCGACCAAAGGAACGGCGCATCCCCCTTCTCGCCCGCGCGGGTCAGGAACATCGCCACCAGGTTGGGGAAATGCTCGAGGGCGGTGCGCTTGCTCATTGGCTGACCGCCTTTCCTTCGCTGCGCGGGTCCGCTGCACCCGCCCAATGGCCTTCCACCCGCTCGATGGCGTTGGCCTTGAACCCCTCGCGGCTGCGGATGTCCTTGTGGCCGAGCGCGGTGAGCGCCGGGCGCATCGCCTCCAGCGCGCTGCCCTTTTCGATCCACAGCGTGCCGTCGGGCGCGAAGATCACCGGCAGGGCAATGGCGTCCTGCGCGGATAGCTTGAAGTCGATCACGCCGATGATCGCCTTGGCGACCTGGGCGATGATCGTCGCCCCGCCCGCCGCGCCGACCGCGAGACGAATGCTGCCGTCGGGCGCGTACACGATGGTCGGGCTCATCGAGCTGCGCGGCCGCTTGCCGCCGAGCACCGCATTGGCGGTGGGACGGCCGTCCTTGCCGTTCGGATCGAGGTTGAAGTCGGTCAGTTCGTTATTGAGGAAATAGCCGTTGACCATCAGGCCCGACCCGAACGGGCTTTCGATGGTCGAGGTCATGCTCGCCACCCGCCCGGCGCTGTCGACCGCAACGAAATGCGACGTGCCATATTCGACCTGTGGCGCGGCACTGGCGAATGCCTTGGGCGCGCCGGCGGGCGTTCCCGCCTTGACGTTCGTCATAGTCGTGGTGGGTGAGATGAGCATGCTGCGCTGCGCCAGGTAGGCGGGATCGGTCAGGCCCGCGACCGGCACCGAAATCACGTCGGCATCGGCCAGGTAGCGGTCGCGGTCGGCGAACGCGAGGCGGGTCGATTCGGCGATCAGGTGCCACGCGGTCGGCGAGTCCTTGCCAAGCGCGCCCATGTCGAACCGCTCGAGTTGCTTGAGGATCGCGAACACGCTGGTCGCGCCCGACGAGGGCGGGCCCATGCCGCAGATTTTGTAGCCGCGATAGGTCCCGCACACCGGCGCGCGGTCGACCGCCTTGTAAGCGGCTAGGTCGCCGGCCTGCATCGGCGCGGGATTGACGCTCGCTCCCTGCACGGCGGCCGTAATCGCCTGCGCGTTCGGGCCGACGTAGAAGGCGTCGGGGCCGAGCGTCGCCAGTTGCGTCAGGAACGCGGCCAGCGCGGGATTCCGGATGATCGCGCCGACCGGCTTCGCACTGCCGTCGGGCAGGTAATAAAGCGCGCGCGATTCCGCGCTCAGCGGCCCTGTGCTGCGATAGGTGTCGAGCGACTCGTGGAGCCGCGGCGTCACCGCGAACCCGCCGCGGGCCAGCGCGATGGCCGGGTCGAACAATCGCTTCCACGCCAACTTGCCGTACTTCTCGTGCGCCATGGCCAGCAGGCGGATGTTGCCCGGGACGCCGGTGCTCTTCCCGCCCGGCCAAGCGTCGGCGAACGCCATCGGCTTGCCGTCCTTGAAAAACCATTGCGGCGTCGCGGCCGCAGGCGCTTCCTCGCGCCCGTCGATCGTTCCGACGTGGCCCCTGCCGTCGTCGGTGACGAGGAAACCGCCGCCGCCGATGCCGCTCGACTGCGGCTCGACCACGGTCAGCGCCAGCATCGTGGCCATCGCCGCATCGACCGCGCTTCCGCCCTCGCGAAGGATGGTTACGCCTGCTTCCGCCGCGCGCGGATCGGCGGCGCTGACCATGCCCGGCTGGGCGGTCGCGGCGACTGGCGTGGAAGTGGGCTGGGGGGCGCATGCCGTAAGGGCGAGCGCGGCCGTGAACGTCAGTAAGAGCGAACGCATCGCAGCGGGCTAGCCGCTTCCCACGGCCTCGGCAATGCTGGCGAAGCCGCCTTGGGCCACGCGCCGCGCCAGCCCTTCGGTGATCCGCTTGGCCAACCCGGGCCCTTCGTAGACCAGCGCCGAGTAAAGCTGCACCAGCGATGCGCCCGCACGGATTCGCGCCCACGCGTCCTCGGCACTCTCGATTCCACCCGCCGCAACCAGCGGAAGCGCGCCGCCACCGGCCGCGCGGAACAGTTGGAGCTGCTCCAATGCCAACGCCTTGAGCGGCCGCCCCGAAAGCCCGCCCGCTTCACCCGCCTGCATCGACCGCAGCCGCGGGCGCGAGACCGTGGTGTTGGCGACGATCAGTGCGTCGATGCCATGGTCGAGCGCGGCGCGGACGATGCGGTCATGGTCGCCCGGCTCCTGGTCCGGTGCGACTTTGAGGAATACGGGAGGGCCGATCGGCGCACGCGCGTCGCGCACCGCCGACAGGAGTTCCGCCAGCTCGCCGCCGGCCTGCAGGTTGCGCAGGCCCGGCGTGTTGGGCGAGGAGATGTTGACCGTCAGATAGTCAGCGATCTCGCTCATCCGCGCGACTCCTTGCGCATAATCGGCAATTCGGTCCGCACTATCCTTGTTGGCGCCGATGTTGACCCCGACGACGCCGCGCCGCCGCCGCTTTACCAGCCGCGCCAGCGCATCGGCCTGCCCGCCATTGTTGAAGCCCATGCGGTTGATGACCGCGCGGTCTTCCTTCAGGCGGAACAGCCGCGGCTTCGGGTTGCCGGCCTGCGGCTCCGGCGTGATCGTGCCGACTTCGACGAACCCGAAGCCGAGCCCGAGCATCGCGTCGGGCACTTCGGCATCCTTGTCGAACCCCGCCGCCAATCCCACGGGCGAACCGAAGCGAAGTCCCGCCACCGTCTGCGCGAGCCGCGGGTCGAAGCTCGGCAATGGCAGGCGCGGCATCGCCTTCAGCATCGCGATGGTGGCGCGATGCGCCCGCTCCGCGTCGAGCGCGTGGATCATCGGGCGGGCGAGACGGTAGAGCACCATGGCCCTCGCCATGACGGACATGTTGTCATTTTCCAAGGCTGGGACTAAATAGGACCGGAAAGCTCCTATTCCGATGAGACTCACCCATCTTGCCGACTATGCGGTCGTAATGATGACCGCGGCCGCGCGCCGCGGCCACGACGCGCGCCTGACCGCCACCGAACTCTCCGACGATACCGGCGTGCCGCTTCCGACCGCGCAGAAGGTGATGCAGCGCCTCGCCGCCGCCGGCCTGCTGGTCGGGCAGCGCGGGGCGGGCGGCGGCTATGCGCTGGCGCGCGGCGTTCCCGAAATCAGCCTCGCCGACATCATCGAGGCGGTCGAGGGCCCGTTCGAGCTGACCCAGTGCGCGTCGAACGAAGGCCCGTCGGACTGCGCGCTCGACGCCCATTGCCGAGTCAAGCCGCACATGAACGTGGTCGGCCACGCGGTGCGCGGCGCATTGGGCGCGGTGAGCCTCGAGGAGTTGGCCCGATGAACGAGCAGCTGACCAACCAGGAAGCCCGCGAGCATCTCGCCAAGGACTATGAGTGGGGCTTCGTTTCCGACGTCGAACAGGAGTTCGCGCCGAAGGGCCTTAACGAAGACACCGTCCGCTTCATCTCCGCCAAGAAGGGCGAGCCCCAGTGGATGCTCGACTGGCGCCTCAAGGCCTATCGCGCCTGGCTCGAGATGGAGGAGGTCGACTGGGCGAAACTGTCGATCCCGCCGATCGATTATCAGGACGCCTATTATTACGCCGAGCCGAAGGTGAAGCCGACTCTGGCCTCATTGGACGAGCTCGACCCGGAAATCCGCCGCACCTACGAAAAGCTCGGCATCCCGATTGAGGAGCAGAAGGTGCTCGCGGGCGTCGAGGGCGCGCGGAAAGTCGCGGTCGACGCGGTGTTCGACAGCGTCAGCGTCGCCACCACCTTCCGCGAGGAGCTTTCCCGCGCCGGCGTCATCTTCCTCTCGATCAGCGAGGCGGTGAAGGAATATCCGGACCTCGTCCGCAAATATCTTGGGTCAGTGGTGCCGCAGCGCGACAACTATTTCGCGTGCCTCAACAGCGCGGTCTTTTCCGACGGCACGTTCGTCTACATCCCGGAGGGCGTTCGCTGCCCGATGGAACTGTCGACCTATTTCCGCATCAATGCGCAAAACACCGGCCAGTTCGAGCGCACCCTGATCGTCGCCGACAAGGGCAGCTACGTCAGCTACCTCGAGGGCTGCACCGCGCCGATGCGCGACGAGAACCAGCTCCACGCCGCGGTGGTCGAAATCTACGCGCACGAGGACGCCGAGGTGAAATACTCGACCGTCCAGAACTGGTATCCGGGCGACGCCGAAGGCAAGGGCGGCATCTTCAACTTCGTCACCAAGCGTGCGTTGTGCGCCGGCGACCGCTCGAAGGTGTCGTGGACGCAGGTCGAAACCGGCAGCGCGATCACCTGGAAATATCCGTCGTGCATCTTGAAAGGCGCGGACTCGGTCGGCGAATTCTATTCGGTCGCGCTGACCAACAATCGCCAGCAGGCCGACACCGGCACCAAGATGGTGCACATCGGCGCGGGCTCACGCTCGACCATCGTGTCCAAGGGCATTTCGGCGGGCCGCAGCGAGAACACCTATCGCGGCCTCGTGAAGGTCATGCCGGGCGCCGAAAACGTCCGCAACTTCACCCAGTGCGACAGCCTGCTGTTGGGCGCGGACTGCGGTGCGCACACCGTGCCCTATGTCGAAGTCCGCAACCCGACCGCGACGATCGAGCATGAAGCGACCACCTCGAAGATCAGCGAGGACCAGCTGTTCTACGCCATGCAGCGCGGCCTCGACACCGAGTCCGCCGTCGCCCTCATAGTCAACGGCTTCGCCCGCGAGGTGCTGAAGCAGCTGCCGATGGAATTCGCGGTCGAGGCGCAAAAGCTGCTCGGCATTTCGCTCGAAGGGAGTGTGGGCTGATGTTGATTTCGACCCTCCTTTCCACTGCCGATTTTGCCGCGCTCGACAAGGGTGTGGAGGCTTGCGACCGCGCGGTCGTCAACCCGATGTTCGCGGGCGAGGCGGGCCGGCGGAGCGCCTTCCTGACCGACGCCTTCATCGAGCAGGACGCGATCGTCACGCTGCGCGCGGACATCGCCACGCGCCGCCGCGCGATCCGCGAAGGGCACGGGGTGTCGGGCGACAGTGACCAGGCCCTCGCCCTCCAGCAACTCGCGGTCGACGATCGCCAGCGCGCGCTCGACGACAAGCGCCGCCTCGAAACCCTTCGCGTCGAAGCGCTCGACGCCAAGCGCCATTATTACCTGGTGCACTGCGCCAGCGGGAAAGACCTTTGATGCTGCAGATTTCAAACCTTCACGCGACCGTCGCCGACAAGCCGATCCTGAACGGCCTCGACCTCACCGTCCCGACCGGCGAAGTTCACGCGATCATGGGACCGAACGGCGCCGGCAAGTCGACGCTGGCCTACGTCCTCGGCGGCCGCCCGGGTTATGAAGTGACCGAAGGGTCGGCGACGTTCGACGGCGCCGACCTGTTGGGCATGGAGCCGCACGAGCGCGCCGCGAACGGCCTTTTCCTCGGCTTCCAGTACCCGGTCGAAATCCCGGGCGTTTCGTACCTCCAGTTCCTGCGCGAAAGCCTCAATGCGCAGCGCCGTGCGAAGGGCGAAGACGAGCTTTCCGGCGCGGCCTTCATCAAGCTCGCCAAGGAAAAGGCCGCGCTGCTCGGCATGGACGCGGAAATGCTCAAGCGGCCGGTCAATGTCGGCTTTTCGGGCGGCGAAAAGAAGCGCGCGGAAATGGTGCAGATGGGCATCATGAACCCCAAGCTCGCCATCCTCGACGAGACCGACAGCGGCCTCGACATCGACGCGCTCAAAGCGGTCGGCCACGGCATCAATTCGATCATGCGCGAGCCCGGCAAATCGGTGCTGCTGATCACCCATTACCAGCGCCTGCTCGACTATGTCCGCCCCGACCGCGTGCATGTGCTGTCGAAGGGCAGGATCGTCCGCTCCGGCGATGCCGACCTGGCGCTCGAACTGGAGCGCGAAGGCTATGCGGAAGTGACCGCCTGATGACCGCCATGCCCACCCGGAAGGACGAGGCGTTCCGCTACGCCGACATCGCCGCGCTGGGCGAGGTTTGGGATGCGCTTGCAGCGCCCCAACGGATCGAAATTGCTGCGCAGCAAAAGCTGCAGCAAATCTGGCTTCCAAGCGGTGAAGAAATCGACGTTCGCCGCGCTGAAATCACCGTCGCCGCGAACGCATCGGCGGAGATTTTCGCGCTCAATACCGCGGCGCGGTACGGTCGCCTCGAACTCGACGTGACGCTGCACGAAGGCGCGCATTTCGCCTTCAACGCGGCCAACATCGGCAGCGGCAATACGACGCTCGAAATCGTTACCACCGTGCGCCACGTCGAACCGAACGCCACGTCGCGCCAGACGGTGCGCAGCGTGCTCGGCGGCACCGCCACGGGCAGCTATCTCGGCAAGGTCGCGGTGGCGCGCGGGGCCGACGGCACCGACGGCGAACAATCGGTGAAGTCGATGCTGCTGTCGCGCGGCGCGGTGGCCAACGCCAAGCCGGAACTGGAAATCTACGCCGACGACGTGAAGTGCGCGCACGGCGCGACGGTGGGCGAACTCGACGCGCAACAACTCTTCTACGCCGCCGCGCGCGGCATGCCGCCGGAAGAGGCCAAGGCGCTGCTGCTCGAAGGCTTCATCGGCGGGCTGTGGGATGCGCTCGGCGAGGACAGCGACATCGCCAACCAGGCGCGCGCCGCGCTACGCGGGGCGGCACGATGAACGCCGCCCTGCCCGTCGTCCCGCGGCTCGACGTCGCCGGCGACTTCCCGGCGATCCCGGCCGGCTGGCACTATCTCGACAGCGCCGCCACCGCGCAGAAACCGCAGGCGGTGATCGACGCGATCGCGAACGCCTATGGCCGCGATTATGCGACCGTGCATCGCGGCGTCTACGAACGCTCGGCGGCCATGACGCAGAGCTTCGAGGCCGCCCGCGCCGCCGCCGCGAACCTGATCGGCGGACAGGCCGACGAACTCATCTTCACCCGCGGCGCGACCGAGGCGATCAACATCGTCGCAAACTCCTACAGAAACGGCGACCGCAAGCGCGTGCTGGTCAGCCAGCTCGAGCATCATTCGAACATCGTGCCTTGGCAGCTTGCAGGCTACGATCTCGACGTCGTCCCGCTGACCGAGGACGGCCGCATTGACCTTGCTGCCGCCGAGACCATGGCGAACGAAGGCCACGCGCTGCTCGCCTTCGCGCATGTGTCGAACGTGCTCGGCTCTGTGCTCGACGTCGAACGCGCGGCGCGTATCGCGCATAACGTGGGCGCGAAGCTGCTGGTCGACGGCTGCCAGGCGGTCCCGCGCCTTGCGGTCGATGTCGCCGCGCTCGATTGCGATTTCTACGCCTTCTCCGGTCACAAGCTGTACGGCCCGACCGGCATCGGCGCGATGTGGGGCAAGGCCGAATTGTTGCAAGACATGCCGCCTTACCAGGGCGGCGGGGCGATGATCGACAAGGTGACGTTCGAGCGCACCACCTTCCTCGACCCGCCCGCGCGGTTCGAAGCGGGGACGCCGCACATCGTCGGCGCCGTCGGGCTGCACGCGGCGGTCGACTGGGTGCAGGGCATCGGCCTGGCCAACCTCCACTCGCACGAGGCAAGCCTCGTCGCCGAATGCCGCGACGCGCTGCGCAACCTGCCCGGCCTCAAGCTGTTCGGCCCCGACGACAGCGCCGGAATCGTCAGTTTCGCGGTCGAGGGGGTGCATCCGCATGACGTCGCCACCATCTTGGACGATGGCGGCGTCGCCGTGCGCGCCGGCCACCATTGCGCCCAGCCGCTGATGGAGTGGCTGGGGGTGCCCGCCACCGCGCGGGCGAGTTTCGCCGCCCATTCGTCGAGCACCGACATCGAGGCGCTGGTCGAAGGGCTGCACAAGGTACGACGGATTTTCGGATGAACGACGAAAAGAAAATCGAAATTGAAGAGGTCGAGGGTGTCGCCCCGCCGCCGCGCGCCCGCGTGGACGAAAGCATCACCGAGACCTTCGAGCGCAAGCGCGATTACTTGGCCGGCTTCCTCGCCGAAAAGAAGCCCGCGCCCGATCCCTCGACGCCCGGCGGCGCGCTGTACGAGAGCGTGATCGAGGCGCTGAAATCGATTTTCGACCCGGAAATTCCGGTCGACATCTACGAGCTCGGCCTAATCTACGACGTGGCGATCAGCGAGGATGGCGACGCGGTCGTCACCATGACGCTGACCACCCCGCACTGCCCGGTCGCCGAGAGCATGCCGGGCGAGGTCGAATTGCGCGTCCTCTCGGTCCCCGGAATCCGCGACGCGGAGGTGAAGCTGGTGTGGGATCCGCCATGGGATCCGTCGAAGATGAGCGACGAAGCACGCCTCGAACTGGGAATGCTATGACCGACACGAAGACCCGCCAGCGCCCCGCCGCGATCACGCTCACGCCCGCCGCCGAGCAGCGCGTCGCCGACCTGATGGCCAAGGCGCCGGAAGGCGCGATCGGCGTCAAGCTGTCGACCCCGCGCCGCGGCTGCTCGGGCCTCGCTTATTCGGTCGACTATGTCACCGAGGAAGTGGCGATGGACGAGAAGATCGTGACGCCGGGCGGCACCTTTTACGTCGACGGCCCGTCGCTGCTCTACCTGATCGGCTCGGTGATGGATTGGCGCGAGGATGATTTCACCGCCGGCTTCGTGTTCGACAATCCCAATGCC
>JAEWBB010000014.1 GCA_023391375.1 Pseudomonadota bacterium
TGACGCCCGTCAGGTCGATGCCGAAGGTGCCCGGCTGGTCCGCGCCGACATTGAACAGGCCGGCCAGCGACCCAGTCGCCACCGTCGTCTGCGCATCGCCATCGGTGATGCCATTGGGCAGCTCGTCCTCGTCGACGTGCGCAGTGACCGTCTGGCCGTTCTGGCCCGGAATGTCGTCCTCGATTTCGACCAGGAAGGATCCCGCGTCGAGATGGATGGCGTCGCCGTCATGGTCGGTGACCACGACCGCGCCCGACAGGTCAAGAGTCTTGATCTGGTCGTCGCCGCTGCCGGTCAGGCCCGCGCCGGTGTGGTCGATCGCCTTCAGCAGGGTGAAGGTGTAATTGCCCCCGCTGGTGACTTCGACCGTGAACACATAGTTCGCGGCATTGTTCTGGTCGGCGCCCGTGTAGGCGACCAGCTTGCCGCCAACGACGGCGTAGCTGACGCCGAGGCCGGCCGACGTGATCGACGGCAGGGTGACACCGGTGAGGTTGAAGCCGAACGTTCCCGGCTGGTCGGCGCCCACCACGATGAGGCTCGACAGCGATCCGGTCGCGACCGTGGTCTGGCCATCGCCATCGGTGATGCCGCTGGGCAGTTCGTCTTCGTCGACGTGGGCCGTGACGACCGCGCCGGTCTGCACCGGCGCATCGTCGAGCACCGTGACGTTGATCGTCGTGGTGCCGGTGACCGTCGTCACATCGCCTTCGTTGTCGGTGACGCGCACGGCGAAATTGTCGCCCGCGAGCGCATCGGCAAGGCCGCGAATGCCGTCGCCATCGTTCGGATCATTGTCCGGATGATCGTAGGCCGTGGTCAGCGTGTAGGTGTAGCTGTAGTGGCCCGCGCCGTCGGAAACGACCGTCAGGAAACCATGCGTGCCCTGCACGACGACCGGCGAACCGACGGTCGCGCCAGTGACGTTGATCCAGGTGCCGTTCTTGTCCTGCACCTCGACCGCGCCCAGCGTGTCGTTGCCGGTGGTGATGGTCATCGTGCCGGACGCCATCTCGCTGTTGTCGGTGTTCGGCGCCGGGTCGGTGAGTTCGCCGGTGCCCAGCGGCAGGCCCTTTTCGTCGACGACCAAGTCGGTCACCGAGAGCGTCGGCTTCGAGTCATTGTCGAGCGTGAAGCTGACCGTCGCGTCGTCATGATCGCCGTCCTTGTCGAACACGCGATAGACGAAGCTGACCGGGCCGGATTCGCCGGCGGCCGGGGTGTAGGTGAACTGGTGCGTGACCGCGTTGTAGGTCAGCGTGCCGGCACCGGTCTTCGAGATGATCTCGACATGGTCGAGGCCGTCGGATCCGCCGTCGATGTCGGCGGTGACGTCGATCACCACCGGCAAGCCTTCCGGCTGCGTGCCCGCGACCGCGTGGTCGACGGCGTTGGGGCCATCGTCGCCGAAGGTAATGACCGAACCCAGGTCGACCGTCTTGACGTCGGTGTCGCCGTCGAAGTCAGTCGCGGTGACCTGCAGGATCAGGGCACCAGTCGACAACGGCGAGCTGTTTTCGTCGAAGTTGTTCGTGTTGGTGTGTTCGATCGCCTGGTACTGCGTCATCACGACGTCGGTGCCCGAAAGCGCGACGGTGAAGACGGTGTTGGCAAGGCTGATACCGCTGCCGTTGGCAATGGCCGACGTCGAGCCGACAATCATGCCGCCGACGTTATACAGGTAGATCGGCAGGTTGCCGTCCGAGGTCATCAGGCCGCTGGCGACCAGGCCGCCGGTCGCCGGGCCGAGCAGCAGCGCATAGCCGTAGCCGGTCGGGCTGTCGGCACTGACCTGGGTGTTCGTGATCGTCAGCAAAGTGCTGAGCGCGACGGTAACCTGGCCGAGGCCGGTCGCGTCGGTCTCACCCGGACCGTCGGTGCCGGGGACGGATTCGTCGATATGGAGACTGGCGCCCTGGTTGAGGCTGACCGAAATCGCCGGGCCGTCGTCGACGAAGCGGACGAGGCCGCCCAGGTCAAGCGACTTCACGTCGTTGGCATAGTCGCCGTCATTATCGATCGCGGTGCCAGTGCCGACCAGTTCCACCAGGCCGGTGCCGAGCAGAACCGACTGGTCGATGAACGGCGCGCCGCTGGGCGATTCCGCCGCATGGTCGATCTGCTGGTACTGGGTCAACGTGACCAGACCACCGTCGGTCGTCGTCAACGAGAAGACCGCCGAGGGATCGCCAGCGCCGACCGCCGTCATGCTGGTCGCAGCGACGATCGTGTTGGCGTCGATCTGGAACAGGTAGATGATCTGGCCATGGCTGGTCAGGCCGGAATTGACCGGGCCGCTGCCGGCAATCAGGCGCAGGTCGAACGTCAGGCTGGACGAGGCGAGGCCGTCGGCGCCGCCGTTTGCCGTCACGCTGAACACGCCGCCGAAGTTGGCGGTCGTCGAGTCCGAGGTTGAGCCGGCGCCTTCGGTGCCGTCATCGGTCGTGACGAGCGTGAGGCCGTCGAGCGCCTGCCCGGTCGGCAGCTGTACCGACACCGCCACGCTCGGACCATCGTCGAAGAAGCGGATCAGGCCGCCGATGCCGGCCGTCGCCTCGACGGTGTCATGGTCGTAATCTTCGTAGACGACATGCGCCGTGATCAGCCCGTCGAGCGTCAGGGGCGAATTGGTGTCGTTGTAGGCGATCGCGGTGTTGCCGGCATCGCTATGCTCGAGCGCATAGTTCTGCGTGACCGTCAGGGTGCCGTTGGCGTTGATCGTGATCGCGAAGGCGACCTTGTCGGCGCCGTCGTTGAACACGCCGTTGATGTGGGTCGCGTCGACCTGCACCAGCGTGATCGCGTGGTTCCCGTCGGCCGTCACCAGCCCGCTGGCGGCGCTGTTGATGGTCAGCGAATAGGCCGGGGCCGCGCCCTGGCCGTCGCCGCCGTACGAGACCGGTGCGAGGATGATCGCGCCGACACTGGTAGCGCTGATCGCGCCCGCCGGCGAAAGCACCGGACTCCCGCTGTTGCTTTCGTCGAGATCGACATTGGCGCCGATCGTGACCTGGCCGCTGAGGACCGGGCTGTCGTCCTCGACAATCACGGTCAACGTGCCGCTGGTCGCCGCCGTCCCGTCACTGGCCTGCACGGGCACGATGATCGACAGCGCGTCCTCGCTCGTCGCCGGCGAGGTGCCGGTGACCGGATGGTCCAGCTGGGCCAGCAGGTTCACCGTATAGTGACCCGCATTGTCGATAGTGATGACGATGACGGCGCCCGCCGCGGTCGAACCGGTCAGCGTGTGGCCACCATCGGTCGTCGCCCAGGTGATAGCCTGGCCGCGCGAGGTGAAGCTGCCGGCCGGCGCACCGAGCGTCAGGGTCAACGGATCGCCGTCGCCGTCGCTGATCGACAAGTTGCCGCTCGACGTGGCCGAGCTGGCGACATCGGTCGGGTTGCCGAGCGCATCGGGATTCCCCGCCACGAAGCCTTCTTCGGTGACCGCGGTCGTGCCCGACACGAGCACCGGACGGTCGTTCGTGCCGATGACGGTGATGGTCAGCGTCGTGGTGCTGGGGTCACCGTCGCCGTCGGTGATCGTATAGTTGAACACTTCGGTGACCGTCTGGCCGGCATGCAGCGCCTGGACGTTCGCATCGCCGTTGCGCAGCGTGTAGACATAGGCTCCCGAGCTTTGCAGCACGAGGTCGCCGTAGGTGCCGTGAACGATGGCGCCGAGGGTGCCCGCGGTGCCGGCGAACGACACGCCGGTGACATGCGCGCCGTCCGCGCCCTGCACGTCGGCCACGCCGTCGGTGCCGTTCGCATCGGTCCCGCCAACGCCGGTGAAGACGTTGCCGTCCGCGACCGTGGCGCCATCCTCGGTGACGCTGTCGACGTCGGCAATCGCGGTCGGCACGTCGTCGGCGATGTTGATGCGCAAGGTGGCATTCGCGACGTCGCCGTCACTGTCGACCAGGCTGACCGCGAAGTCTTCCCACGGGGTCGTATCGGTCTGGTGGTTGACGTTATCGAGCAGCGTGTAGGTGTAGCTGATCGTCCCCGCCGCGACGTTGACGCCGTTGATGTGCAGCGTGCCATAGTCGCCCGGGATATCGGTGACAGCACCGGCGCCGACGACGACATAGGCGACGCCGTTGATCGTGATCGTGATCGTGGCGACGCCGTCGGGCGAATTGAACACGATGTTGCCGCTGGTCACTTCGTCGGTCGAGGCGCTGTGCGAACCCGCGGGTTCGCCGGTGCGCGCCGGGAGGGCGCCTTCGTCGACTTCATCGACCGCGCTGATGCTGGCCGGCTGCCCGTCGGGCTGGACGAAGATTTCGGGAATGTTGTCGGGCGCGTTCGGGCGCTGAGGAATGTAGGTCTCTTCGAACGTCGGCGGCGTATACGCCATCTCGGTCGGCGGCAGCAGGTCGCCGAGCGGCACGCCCGGATCGAGCGGCGCCACCGGTTCACCGAAGTTGCCGCCACCCGACTGCGGCGGACCGGCGGCCGGACGCGGTTCGCTGTCGATCAGCAGCGATGCCAGCGTGTCCGACGGGATTTCGACGTCGCCCAGCGCGAGCTGCGGCACGAACACCGCACCATCGGTGATGACCATCTGGGTGCCGTCCGGCAGGTTGATGACCAGGTCGCGGCCGACGACATGGATGTCGCTCAGCTCGACACCCGCGGGCAGGGTGATGACTTCGTTGCCCGCGACGATCCGCTGGGCATTGTCCTGGACCTTGGCTTCCTCGGTGCCGTCGATGCGGATCACCAGGCGCGCACTGTCAATCGTTCCCGACTTGTCGGCCAGCGTGTAGGTGAAGACGTCCTCGACGTTGTCGGGCGAACCTTTGTGGTGCGTATAGGTGTAGTTGCCCTGCGCATCGATCTTGATCGAGCCGTAGCGGCCGGCCGCTTCCATCGACGATCCATCGCCGCCGCCGGCACCCGTGATGCCGGTGACATGCGCGTTGCCCGCGCCGGCGTCGTCCGCCCCAGCGGCGCCGCTGACGGTGCCCCGGCCGGTGATCGTGTTGCCGGTCGCTGCTGCACCCGAGCCCGCAGGAATGACGTCATAGTCGTCGTTGGCCGTCAGAGGATGATTGCCGCCCTGCTGAAAATCGTCGTTGCTCATGACCCACCTCATGTTCGCGCCGGGTGCCCGCCCGTGCCCGTTTTGAACCTGCAGAATGGAACCCCACCGGCCGTTCGGTTGAACGGAAAGAGTTAACGCTGACAGAACCCCACTCTGCTCACGGGGGTGAAAACAACACTATATCCGCGACTTGGCAAGCAGGCTGTGGATAAAGCTTGCGTTTGTCAGTCGATATTGAGTCAAAGTCCAAAGTATAGATTGGTTAACGTGGGCAATGACAACGAAGGACTTCATCTTCGATATTCAGATTATGATGGGTGAGGGCAAATGCTCTTGCTCGAATGACGCGATGTCGCTCATTGGAGAAACGAACCTTTACTTTCCGAACCGCAATGATGTTAACCTGGATTGCAGTCCCGTATTCGGTTACCGCAAATTTAACAGGAGGGTCCGGCAGCTTTTTGCCGGATGCGCGCGCGATTTGATTGGTCGCCACGCAATCGCAGAATCTTATTCCGGGAATCCCAAAAGGGGACGAATCCGGCTCGATCGCCGGCGGCATGCTTTCGCGACTCGGCCGGACCGGTGGTTCGTTTCGGTCCGAGTCGCGGTTGCGGGGTGCATGGCCGCGGCGAACCGGCTAGCAAGGCGGCGAACCAATTGGAGCGCACATGCGGATCGCCTGCGTCGGCGCCGGCCCGGCCGGACTCTATTTCGCCATTTCGATCCTTCGCCGGCAACCCGGCGCCACGATCGAATTGTTCGAGCGCAACCCGGAGGGCGTCACCTTCGGCTGGGGGGTGGTGTTCTCCGACCAGACGCTCGGCAACCTGCGCGAAAACGACCCCGTCTCAGCCGCGGTGATCGAAGGCGAATTCGCGCATTGGGACGATATCGAAGTGCATGTTGGCGATGCCTGCGTCCGGTCGGGCGGCCATGGATTCATCGGCATCGGCCGCAAGCGGCTGCTGGAAATCCTGGCCGAACGGGCCCGCGAGTTGGGAGCGGTCATACACTACGGCGTGGACGCAAGCGGCCCTGAACTGGCCGCGGAGTTCGACCTCGTGATCGCGGCTGACGGCATCAACAGCCGCACGCGCGAGGGCGCGCGCGAGGCGTTCGGTGAAGAAGTCGAGACCCGCGCCAATCGCTTCATCTGGCTCGGCACCCCGAAGCACTTCGACGCGTTCACCTTCGCTTTTGTGCCGACCGACCACGGTTGGGTCTGGGCCCACGCCTACCCATTCGCGAAGGATTGCTCGACGTTCATCGTCGAATGTTCGGACCAGACCTGGCGCGGCCTCGGCTTCGACCGGATGGAGCAGTCGGAGGCCATCGCCGCTTGCGAACAGCTGTTCGCCCGCTACCTCGACGGCGCCCCGCTGTTGACCAACGCGGCGCACCTGCGCGGTTCGGCGGCTTGGCTGCAATTCCGCCGGATTCGCAGCGAACGCTGGTTCGATGGCCGGCTGATCCTGCTCGGCGACGCGGCGCACACCGCCCATTTCTCGATCGGATCGGGTACCAAGCTGGCGCTCGAGGACGCGATCAAGTTGGCCGACGTCTTGTCGCGCCCCGGGGCGTTCGACGACCTCGACGCCGCGCTGCAGGATTATCAGGACGAGCGTGAGCTGGAAGTGCTCAAGCTCCAGAACAGCGCCCGCAATTCGACCGAATGGTTCGAGACCGTCGATCGTTACCTCGACTTCGAACCATGGCAATTCGCCTATTCGCTGCTGTCCCGGTCGCAGCGCATCAGTCACGACAACCTGCGCTTGCGCGACAGCGCATGGGTGGGCGAGGTCGAACGCCGTTTCTGGGAACGCGAAACGGGTAAGGCGAAGGCTGCCCCTCCGATGTTCGCGCCGCTCAAGCTACGAGGGATGACGCTGCCCAATCGCATCGTCGTCTCGCCGATGGCCACGTACAGTGCAGAAGGCGGCCTCCCCAACGACTTCCACCTCGTCCATTATGGCGCGCGGGCGCAAGGCGGCGCCGGCCTGGTGTTCACCGAAATGACCTGCGTCTCGCCCGAGGGACGTATTTCGCCCGGCTGCACCGGCCTGTGGTGCGACAAGCAACGCGACGCTTGGAAACCGGTGGTCGATTTCGTCCATCGCTGGACGCCCGCCAAGTTCTGCCTTCAGCTTGGCCACTCCGGCGGCAAGGGATCAACGCAGCTTGGCTGGGAAACGATCGACGCGCCGCTTCCGTCCGACAACTGGCCGTTGATCGCGGCCAGCGAGGTCCCCTGGACGGGCTCGAATCAGGTGCCGCGCGCCATGACCCGCGACGACATGGACGCGGTCATCGGCCAGTTCGTCGCCGCCACCCGGCGCGGCGCCGACGCGGGCTTCGACATGCTCGAGCTCCACGCCGCGCACGGTTACCTCGTTTCCAGTTTCATCACGCCGCTGATGAACCGCCGGCAGGACGAATATGGAGGCAGCCTCGAAAATCGCCTGCGCTTCCCGCTCGAGCTGTTCCGCGCGATGCGCGCCGCCTGGCCCGAAGAACGGCCGATGTCGGTCCGCATTTCGTCCAACGACTGGGCCGGCGACGGCGGGGTAACGCCGGACGAGGCGGTGATGATCGCGCGCGCGTTCGACGAAGCGGGCGCCGACCTGATCGACGTTTCCGCCGGCCAGACCTGGGCGGACGCCAAGCCGGTGTACGGCCGGATGTTCCAGACACCGTTCGCCGACCATGTCCGTAATGAGGCCGGGGTTCGGACCATGGCGGTCGGCAACATCACCGATTACGACATGGCCAACGGCATCCTCGCCGCGGGCCGCGCCGACTTGGTGGCGCTCGGCCGGCCGCACCTCATCAACCCCTATTGGACGCTCCACGCCGCCGCGGCACAGAACTATCGCGGCCAGGAGGTTCCTCCGCCTTACCTTAACGGCATGGCGCAACTGGCGCGGCTGATCGAGCGCGAGCGGCAAATGCAGGCCGCCGAACTTCGCGCGTGAACCCGTTTGGGTTTGGCCAAAGCTGATGTAGGTTAGCCTCCGCGCGTTGTCGGGGGTGGCGAATGGGCGTTGCGTGGATCTGGATCCTTTGGGCGCAGCAGGCGGCGGCCGCAGCGGCGGGTCCGGACATCGTGGTCACCGGCGAGCGGCATGCCCGGTCGAAGCAGCAGACCGCATCGAGCGTCGTGGTCTACACGCCCGACCAGATCGATCGCCTCGGCGCGGCGGACCGGCTCGACACGCTCCTCGCCCTGACCCCGAACGTGCAAACCGGATCGGGCGGCGAGGCGCCGACCATTCGCGGCCAGGATTCGACCGGCGTCATCCGCGACCTGCCTGCCTTCCTCGGCGGCACCAAACCACGGACGACGCTCCAGGTGGACGGACGCCCTGCCGACTATTTCGAATTCATCTTCGGCCTCAATTCACTGTGGGACGTGGACAAGGTCGAGATTTTCCGCAGTCCGCAGACCGTCACGCAGGGCCGCAACGCCATCGCCGGCGCAATCTTTGTCACGACCCGCGATCCCGCCGACCGCCCCGAGGCGCGAGCGCGGGCGATCCTTTCCGATGCCCACCGTCGCCAGCTCTCCGCCAGCGCCTCGACCTCCCTCGTCGACGGCCTTTCGGCGCGGCTCGCCTTCGACTGGGGAAGAGTGCGGCCGTCGAGCGACCTGGCCCACCTGCAGGTTGGGGCTTCGCCCGACATCGACAAGCAGGAACTGGCGCGCCTGTCGGTTAAGGCTGAGCCGTCGCATAGCCTCACCTTGCGTTCCACCCTCACCCGCAGCCACAGCCAGGCGCCACAATTCGTCGGCATCCGCGCGCCGTTCAGGGAGCGCAAGGACCCTAACGCCACCTACGGCGTGTTCGGCACCTGGGTTACTGCAGGGACCTTTCGCGCCGACTGGAGGATATCGCCCCGCGTGGACAGCGGAACAACGGTCACCCTGACAAAGGCCCGCTTCCGCCGCTTCGCGCCGCCCGGCCTGGGACAGGCCAAAGTGCGCAAGTCGACCGGGACGATCGAGCAGGTCTTGCGATGGAAGGCTTCGGATACGGTCGAAGGACTGGCCGGACTGCACGTCCTCGACGAGCGCACCGACCAGGTCATCGATATCAGCGCGCTGAGCGGGATCGGGATGTTCGACGATCACCAGACCAGTTTCGGCCTGTTCGGAGAGGTCGACTGGAAGCCGGTGCCGACCCTCGAACTGCAGGTCGCCGGCCGCCTGCAACGCGACCGCCAGGACCGTTCCGGTGCCATCCGCGGCGCGCGGACCAACGCCTCGCTCGACTATCGCGGGCGGTTCGACGCCTTCCTGCCGAAGGTCAGCTTCTCGTGGACCCCGGAGCCTACACTGACGCTTGGCGCGATGGTCCAGAAGGCCAGCAATCCCGGCGGGTCGACCTTACTGCTCAACGGCGTCGTCGACCGCTACGACGCGGAGAGCCTGTGGGACGCGGAAATCTTCGGCCGTGGGCGCAACACACGCTCCACGCTTCATTGGTCGATCAACCTCTTCGACCAGCGCTTCCGCAATGCGCAGCGCACGCTCCGCTCGGAAGTGCCATCGCCGTCGGGTCCTGTGACAATCAGCGAACTCGCCAATGCGCCGCGCGCGCGGGCACGCGGTGCAGAGGCCGAACTCCAATGGCGCGCTTCGCCGTCGCTCAGCCTGAATGTCGGCGTCGGCCTGTTATGGACCCGCCTGACCCGCACTTTGCTTCCAAGCGACCCGATACGCGGCAACCAGTTTCAACGCGCGCCGCACATGTCTGTCGCGGCGGGTGCCGACTGGCGACCGGTGCCGCGGCTGACCCTGTCCGCCACGGTGCGGGGGACGAGCGGCTACTTCAGCGACGACCTCAATACACCGTCGCTCAGGATTGGATCGGGTGCACTCGCCGAGGCTAAGCTACGATACGACGCCGGACCGGCGTCGGTCGGCATCTACGCGCGCAACCTGTTCGATCGTTACGCCATCAACTTCTACCAGAACCCGACGCTGGCGACGGCCCCGGACCCGCGCGAAGTCGGCATCGGAATCGCCAGTAGCTTCTAGTTGCGGACCAGTTCGAACGGGACGCGGCGGAGCCGCCAATAGTCCATCAGGCCGGCTTCCCGGCACAAGCCTTCGAAACGCGGGTCATGACGAACGGCGCGCATCGGCGGCGTGAAAAGCCATTGCGTTTGCCGCCAGCTGGTCGAATTGGCCAACGTGTCTCGCTTCCCGCGTGACACGTTGGCGATCAGCGGGCCTTTCGACAGGATCAGCCCTTCGACGATCTCGAATGCTGTATCGACTTGGCCAAGGGCGCCCATCGCCAATGCGCCCGAACCCGCCTGGGCCAAGCTTTTGCGCGCCGTTGCGACAGCGGCGTCGCGGGCGGCCGCGACGTTCGATGGCGTCGGTTCTTTCAGCGCCTTCAGCAGCACCGGCCATTGCGACACGCGTGACCAGTCGACTTGCGGTGGCCGCGCACCGTCCGCCAGCATGGAAAGGGCGGCGTCCGTACGGTCATTGAAGGCAAGAATCTGCAAGCGCGCCTGCCAGACATACAGATGCTGCGGCCACTGCTGGATCAGGCGCTCGCTGATCTTGAGCGCGTCCTCGTTGCGACCGAGTATCCACGACTTCAGCGCTTTCCGAAACTTCGGCACGATCGCGAGCGGCGCAAGGCGAATGGCCGCTTCGTTGACCTGCCAGCTGTCCATCGTCCGCCCGGCCGCTTGCAGCAGAAAGACAAGATCCGACATGGCGAAGGTGGCCTCCGGGACAGGGCCGGCTTCGGTAATAATGGCGCGCAGCGCGTCCTCCGTTTCCGCCAGTCCCAGGACTGCCCGGTTGAGGTTGAGCATCGCGAGTCGCGCATTGGGCTCCGTCGTATTGGCAGCGATCGCCCCTTCCGCGAAATGCTGCGCCTCCGCCAACGCGTCGGGTCTCGGCGAGGTCCTGAAGTCGTCGGATCGGGTGATCAGGAAGGCCAGCAATCCCGCGGCTCGCGCATCGCTGGGGTCTTTCGCCAAAAGTCGCCGCAGGCGGTCCTTGGCCGGATCGTTGCTGTTCGCGCCCGCATCGCTGCTGTTCGGTCCGGCCGTCATCGCCTCACCAAGCGCAGCGTCATATTCCAACGACGAAGGCGAAGGTCGCCGCGTGAACCAGACTGCGCCGCCGAGCGCGGCGAGGGCAGCGACCCCAGCGCCCGCGCCCAACGCGCTCCTGCGCGTGATCTTGGACGCAGGCCCATCTTCGACGCTGAATTCGTTCAGCATGTAGCCGGTGCGAGGGATGGTCTGAAGTTGCAGTCGGTCCGGCGCCATCGCCACGACCTTGCGGACGCCGGCCACCGCACGGTTAAGGCTGTCGTCTCCGACTGCAGCCCCGGCCCAGACCTCGTCGAACAGTTCGTTGCGCGTGACGACGCGGCCGCGTGCCCGGGCGAGGAGGATGAGGACCTGCATCACGCGGGGTTCGAGCGTGAGCGACCGCGTAGCGATTTCGACCCGTCGCTCGGCCGGACGCACGGTCAGGCCGCCGATCTCGAAATCCGGCTCCCGGTTGACGTCTGACGCGGTCAGCATGCCCCCAGCAATGCCCCTTTCACCGTCCATCGGCGTTTCATCGGCACATCATCATGGCCCTTTCGACCGCATCGGACAAGCATGCTCGTCCGGTTCGAGGAGGGCGAGTAGTGGCACTTTTCTTGGCATTGGCGCTGGCGGCGAGCGAGCCCGCGACCGTCCGGCTGAACGCGTCGCAGGCGCTGGCCGCCGCTGCGTATTTCGAGAAGTCGGGCGACAACCGGACCGCGCTACGACTGCTTTCGGGCCTCGAGCATGATCCCTCGCCGCGAGTCCGGGCCGAGGCATTGGCCCGCCGCGCCGCGATCGTCACTCAAAGCGGCGGCAAGGCGGAAGCGGCGGTCCTCCTGCGCCGCGCAGTCGACACCCTGCCACGATCGGGTCCGCTCCGCCTGCGCTTGGCCCAAATTCTCGATTCGCAGGGCGATATCGATGGCGCGCGTCGGCAGGTGCGGGCCGCGCAAGCGATCGGCCTCCCGCCGGATATCGCCCGCAAGATCGGCCGCTACGCCGGCTCGCTCCGAACCCGAGCGCCCTATGGCTGGTCGGTCGGCATCGCCATCGCCCCGGACAGCAACATCAATCGCGCCACCGCCCTCGACCATGTTGGAACGGTGATTGGCGACTTCACGATCGACGGGGCGAGCCGTTCGAAATCGGGCATCGGGCTTGCGACGGACCTGTCGGCCTTCGGCCGGGTGACGTTGGCCGAAGGCCTGCGCTGGCAGCTGCGCGGCGCGGTCCACAGCGACCGCTATAGCGATCAGGCGTTCAACCGGACGAACGCCACCATCGCTATCGGCCCGGAATTCAACTGGGGCCAAACCCAGGTCGGGATCACCGCCAGCATCCAGCCGCAGTGGCTTGGCGGAAAAATCGTCCAGTCCGTCCGGGCCATCGGGGCCGACGCTTATCGACCCGTCGGGCGGCGCACCGCCGTGTCGACAGCATTGTCGCTCGCCAGCGTCGACAACCGGCTCAACGACCTCCAGGACGGCCGCCTCGCCGGCGCAAGCATCGCGGTCGACCGCGCCTTGTCGTCGACCGCCGGTCTTCGCCTGTCCCTCTCCGGCGCGCGATTTGCCGCCTCCGATCCGGGCTACTCGACACGCTCGGTCGATCTTGGCCTGGCCGGTTGGCTCGATCTGGGGCGAGAGACTCTGTTCGCCTCGGGCGGCATCGGCCGGTTGCGGGCGGACGAACGGCTCGCCCTTTTCCCCGAACGCCGCCGCGACCACTCGTATCGGGCGTCAGTCGGCATCACCAGCCGGCGGATCGAGCTGCTGGGGTTTTCGCCCTTCGCCCGGCTCAACATCGAGCGAAATGCAAGCACGATCGAGATCTGGGACACGAAGCGCCGCCGCCTCGAATTCGGCGTGTCGCGGGCGTATTGAGAGAGGGGCGGCTGGCGGAGACGGAGGGATTCGAACCCTCGATACAGTTTCCCGTATGACGCTTTAGCAAAGCGTTGGTTTCAGCCACTCACCCACGTCTCCGGATGCCGGCGTTCGCGGGGCCTTAGCGAAGGCTTTGGCGGCGTTCAACCGCAACATGCAACGATTTGCCCTGCCCCGCATTGTCCGGTGAAAGGAACAGGGGTGTAACGATGGACCGCGTACCAACTCGCGGCGTCCCGCCGGTGGCGGACGCCTTCAACGGCAACCAGCTCCTCTCCACGCTCGACGCGCAGACGCGCGACCATTTGGGCGAGCATGTCGAGATCGTGATGCTACAGGACGGCGACATCGTCCTGACGCCCGGCGACAACGTCGTTCGCTCGGTCTTCCCGTTTGGCCGAACCACCGTGTCGCTCGTGGTCGACGTCGATGACCGGCGATCGGTCGAAGTCGCGTCGATCGGCCGCGAAGGCGCGGTCGGCGGGATCGTCAGCTGCGGCGATGTCCCCGCCTTCAGCCGCGCCGAGGTCATTGTCGGCGGCCCGGCCGCGATCGTGCCGATGGCAATCCTCGAAGACATCAAGGGCCGCTCCGGCCATGTGAAGAACCTGTTCTGCCGATTTGCCGACTATCTGCTGGCGCAAATCATGCAGTCGGCGGCCTGCAACAGTTTCCACCCGATCGAGGCGCGGACCGCGCGCTGGCTGTTGATCGCCGACGATCGCGCCGGACCGAAGCTCGAATTGACCCAGGAAGCACTGGCAAGGCTGCTCGGCGCGCAACGGACGACCATCAACGCCGTGATTGGCCAGCTGGAACGCGACGGGCTGATCGAGGTACGGCGCGGCGCGGTGTCGGTCCACGACCGTGCGGGCCTCGAAGGCCGCGCCTGCCTTTGTTACGACCGGGTCGAGAAATTCTTCGGCGCGGTCATCGGCAAGGACGGCCGCGGCGATTTCCGGAACCGCTAGGCAAGCGCCCAACCGAAACGCCCGCCGGCGTTGAACGGCACCAGTCCATCCACCTCGTCCGGCACCGCGACCTCGGCACGGCGAAGCGTGAGGGTCTCATCATGGGGCGGCAGGCCGTAGAAGGCCGCGCCGTTGAGGCTGGCGAACGCTTCGAACCGGTCCAGTGCGCCATCTTCGTCGAACATCGTCGCATAGGCCTCGAGGGCGTAGGGCGCGTTGAAGATACCGGCGCAGCCGCACGCGCTTTCCTTGGCCTCACGGGCGTGCGGAGCGCTGTCGGTGCCAAGGAAGAATTTCGCGCTCCCCGAGGTTGCGGCGGCGCGGACGGCGGCGCGATGCTCCTCGCGCTTGAGGACCGGCAGGCAGTAAGCGTGCGGGCGCAGGCCACCTGTGAACAGCGCATTGCGGTCCCATGCCATGTGCTGCGGCGTCACGGTCGCGCCGACGTTGGCGGGCGCACTTTCGACGAACTGGACCGCGTCGCGGGTCGTCACGTGCTCCAGCACGATCTTGAGGCCCGGCAAGTCGCCAACAAGGGGTGTGAGGATGCGGTCGATGAACACCGCCTCGCGATCGAACACGTCGACGTCCGGCGACGTCACCTCGCCATGGACGCACAGCACCATGCCGATGTCCTGCATCCGCTCCAGCGCCGGCATGACATTCTTGATGTCGGTGACGCCGCTGTCCGAATTGGTGGTAGCGCCCGCCGGGTAGAGCTTGGCCGCGACCCATACGTTCTCGGCATGGCCGCAAGCTAGCTCGTCCGGGTCGCTGTTATCCGTCAGGTAGGCGGTCATCAGAGGCGTAAACCCCTCGCCCGCTGCCGCCACGATCCGGTCGCGGTAGGCCGCCGCCTGCGCCACCTTGGTCACCGGCGGCGACAGGTTGGGCATGATGATCGCCCGGCCGAACTGGCGGGCGGTATATGGGGCGACCTTCTCCAGCATCGGGCCGTCCCGCAGGTGGACGTGCCAGTCGTCGGGGCGGCGGATGGTGATTGTTTCGCTCACGCCGCCTCCCTAGCTAAAGGCGATGCCCCAATCCACTGCTAGTGCCACCACCCTCACCGACCGTGCCCTCGTCCGCCTTTCCGGCGATGATGTGCGCGGCTTCCTGAACGGTCTCGTCACGCAGGACGTCAGCGGCGAATTGCCAGTCTGGGCCGGCCTCCTGACGCCGCAGGGCAAATGCCTGTTCGACTTCATCGTCTGGGCGGATGGCGGCGACCTGCTGCTGGACGTGGCGGCGGCGGACGCCGAGGCGTTGGTGAAGCGGTTGTCGATCTATCGTCTGCGCCGTGCCATCACGATCGGGATCGACGACAGCGTCGCCGTGCACTGGGCGGCCGAGGCCGACGGAGGTGCGCCCGATCCGCGGCTCCCAGATCTCGGACAGCGCTGGCTCGCCCCTGTCGCCGACCCCGCGACCGGCTGGTTCGACCACCGCCTCCACGTCGGCGTATGCGAGGGGGATGAGCTGAAGGACCTGCTCTGGCTCGAGTGCAACGCGGTCGAGCTGAATGGCGTCAGCTTTACGAAGGGATGCTTCGTCGGGCAGGAGAACACGGCCCGGATGAATTGGCGGCAGAAGGTCAACCGGCGGCTGTTCGTGGTCGAGGGCGACGGCGGCGACAAGGCCCGCGCCGCCTATCCCGACCTCGGCCTCGCGGTCGTGCATGCGCGGATTGACGCCGTGCCGGACGGCGCGATCCTGCCCGATTGGCTCAGGCGCGCGCTTTCGTCGCCATCCGAATGAGCGCGGTCAGGCCAATTCCGACCCAGACCACGTTAAGGATTGCCGAGGGCCACGCGCCGTTCCAGCCGGAATTGAGGATGAAACCGGCCGCGCCGATCACGTTCATCCACTGGTAGGCCGGGTCCTTGGCCGTCAGCCTGCCTGCGGTCAGCAGGAAATAGCTGGCGAGGATGGTGACGGCGCCGACCCAGCCGACGACCTCCACCCAGACCCCGATCGTCATGCAGCCAGCAATCTCGTCACGCGGCGAGATTGCGGAGCACGTACTGCAGGATCCCGCCCGAACGGAAATACTCCAGCTCGTTGTAGGTATCGATGCGGCACTTGGCGGTGATGGTGAACGTCTCGCCGCTGGCGCGGGTCACCTCGACCGTGACTTCCTGGCGCGGCTCGATGTCGGCGACGCCGTCGATCGAGAAGATCTCGCTGCCGTCCAGGCCGTAGGTCGCCGCGCTCTCCCCGTCCTGGAACTGCAGCGGGAGCACGCCCATGCCGACCAAGTTCGAGCGGTGGATACGCTCGAAGCTTTCGACCAGCACGGCGCGCACGCCCAGCAGGTTGGTGCCCTTGGCCGCCCAGTCGCGCGACGAGCCGGTGCCATATTCCTTGCCGGCGACGACCACCAGCGGCGTGCCCGCGCCCTGGTACTGCATCGCCGCGTCGTAGATCGCCTCGACCTCGCCGTCCGGCCCCTTGGTGAAGCCGCCTTCGACCCCGTCGAGCATCTTGTTGCGAATGCGGATGTTGGCGAAGGTGCCGCGCATCATCACGTCATGGTTGCCGCGCCGCGCGCCGTAGCTGTTGAAGTCGGCGCGGGCGACCTGGTGGTCGGTGAGGTAACGGCCGGCCGGGCTGTCGGCCTTGATCGAACCCGCCGGCGAGATGTGGTCGGTGGTGATGCTGTCGCCGAACAGCGCCAGCGCCCGCGCACCGTCAATGTCGGTCAGCGGCTTGGGCGTCATGGTCATGCCCTGGAAGTAGGGCGGGTTGGCGATGTAGGTCGAACCCGATGGCCAGGCGTAGGTGTCGCCGCCGGTGACGGCGATGGCGCGCCAGTTGTCGTCGCCGCGAAACACGTCGGCATAGCGGCTCATGAACATGTCGCGCGAAACGTGGGCGTCGATCAGTTCGCGCACTTCGTCGTTCGACGGCCAGATGTCCTTCAGAAAGACGTCGTTGCCGTCCTTGTCCTGGCCGATCGCGGTCTTGGTGATGTCCTTGGTCACGGTGCCGAACAGCGCATAGGCGACGACCAGCGGCGGCGAGGCAAGGTAGTTGGCACGGCAATCGGGCGAGACGCGGCCTTCGAAGTTGCGGTTGCCCGACAAGACCGAGGCGGCGACGAGGTCGTTCTCGTTGATCGCCTTCGAAATCGCCGGGGCCAGCGGGCCCGAGTTGCCGATGCAGGTGGTGCAGCCGTAGCCGACCAGGTTGAAACCGATGGCGTTGAGGTCGTCGGTCAGGCCCGACGCGTCGAGGTACTCGGTCACCACCTGGCTGCCCGGCGCGAGCGAGGTCTTGACCCACGGCTTGCGGTTGAGGCCGAGCGCACGCGCCTTGCGGGCGACGAGGCCGGCGGCGATCAGCACGCTGGGGTTCGAGGTGTTTGTGCAGCTGGTGATAGCGGCGATCATCACGTCGCCATGGCCGATGTCGAAGCTTTCGCCGTCGACCCCGCAGCGCGCCGCGTCGAGCGGCTTCTTGTAGGTGCCGTCGAGTTCGGCGTTGAACAGCTCGTCGACTTCCGAAAGGCGGACGCGGTCCTGCGGGCGCTTCGGACCGGCGAGCGACGGCTCGACGCTGCCCATATCGAGCTCCAGCGTGTCGGTGAACAGCGGATCAGCCGAGCCGGCATCGCGCCACATGCCCTGCGCCTTGGCATATTCGCGGACCAGCTCGATGCGCTGCTCGTCGCGGCCGGTGAGGCGGAGATAGTCGAGCGTGCGCTCGTCGATCGGGAAGAAACCGCAGGTCGCGCCATATTCGGGCGCCATGTTGGCGATGGTCGCACGGTCGGCGAGGCTCAGCGCGTCGAGGCCCGGGCCATAGAACTCGACGAAGCGGCCGACCACGCCCTTGGCGCGCAGCATCTGAGTCACGGTCAGCACCAGGTCGGTGGCGGTGATGCCTTCCTTGAGTTCGCCCGACAGGCGGAAACCCACGACTTCGGGGATCAGCATGCTGACCGGCTGGCCGAGCATCGCCGCCTCGGCCTCGATGCCGCCGACGCCCCAGCCGAGTACGCCGAGGCCATTGACCATCGTCGTATGGCTGTCGGTGCCGACCAGCGTGTCCGGATAGGCGACCTCGTCGCCATTGCCATCGACGTCGGTCCAGACGGTCTGGGCGATATGCTCGAGGTTGACCTGGTGGCAGATGCCGGTCCCCGGCGGCACGACTTTGAAATTGTCGAAGCTCTGGCTGCCCCACTTGAGGAACTCGTAGCGCTCCTTGTTCCGCTCGTATTCGAGCCGGACATTGTCCTCGAATGCCTTGGGCGTGCCGAATTCGTCGACCATCACCGAGTGATCGATGACCAGGTGGACCGGGACCAGCGGGTTGATCTTCTGCGCGTCGCCGCCCAGCGCCTTCATCGCGTCGCGCATCGCGGCGAGGTCGACGACCGCCGGGACGCCGGTGAAGTCCTGCATCAGCACGCGCGCCGGACGGTACTGGATTTCGCGGTTGATGCGGCGTTCCTTCTGCCAGTCGACCATCGCCTGGAGGTCGTCCTTCGTGACGGTGACACCGTCCTCGAAGCGCAGCAGGTTCTCCAGTAGCACCTTCATCGAATAGGGCAGACGGGAAACGTCGCCGAGCGCGCTGCCAGCCTTATCGAGCGAATAATAGGCGTAGGTCTTGCCTCCGGCCTGGAGGGTGGAACGGGTGTTCAGGCTGTCCTGGCCGGTGACGATCATGGGCGACGGTTCCTCGTTTCGAATTTTTGAGGCCGCGCCGGGCGGAATCGCTGAAGAAGCGCGGCGGTTGGCGCGCCCCTAGCAGCTACGCCGGTTCATGACAAAGGCTAGAGCCAGCCTTTCCGCTTGGCCCAAAAGTAGGGGAGGATGGCGCTCAAGAGCATCGCGAGCACCGCCAGCGGATAGCCGTCGACCCATTTGAGTTCCGGCATATGCTCGAAGTTCATGCCGTAGATGCCGGCGATCAGTGTCGGCGGCATGAATACCACCGCGAACACGCTGAACAGCTTCATCACATTGTTCTGCTCGAGGCTGATGAGGCCAAGGCTGGCGTCGAGCAGGAAGGTCAGATTGTCGCCGAGGAAATTGCTGTGGTCGGCCAGCGCCTGCGCGTCGGCCACGAGGCTTTTGATGTGACGGCGGTGGAAATGCTCGTCCTCCAGCGCGGCGGTCGTCGGCAGGAAAGTCAGCAGCCGCAGGCCGCTCAGCGCCCCTTCGCGCAGCAAGGCCAGGGTACGCTGGGCCTTGCCGATCCGCATCAGCAGCGCTTCCAGCCGCAATTCGGGCGCCGTGCCCTTGCGATGGGTGTGCTGCTTGAAGATGCGTTTCGAAATGCCGTCGATCTCATGGCCGAGCACTTCGAACTCGTCCGCCAGCCGATCGATGACCGCGTCGAGCAAGCGGACCAACATACCCTTGGCATCGCCGGCCAACTCCGGATCGGCGTACAGATGTTCGGCGAAAATGATGAACGGCTTGGGATCGACATAACGGACGGTGACGAGGTGATTGTCGGTCAAGATGAACCCGATCGGATCGTTGCCCGCCCGATTCTCGTTCATGCCGTAAAGAACCGACATGGTCATGTAAGCCCGCTTGCCCTTCTCATAGAGCCGGCTCGAAGGTTCGATCTCCAGTAGCTCGTCGCGGGTCGGAATGTTGGTGCCGACCAGTTTCTCGGCCAGCTTTTCCTCTTCGTGCGTCGGGTTGAGCAGGTCGACCCAGATCACCTCCGGCGGCAATTCGCCGAGCGTGGCGGGGTCGACCGGCTTGGTCGGACAATCGGGGCCGAACAGGCGAAGCATGCGCGCGGGTGTGCGACCGCCGGCGCCACTTGGCAAGGGTGGGCGAAGCGGCCATCAACCGGCCATGCCCGCCCGCCCTTTTCTCGTCCGCTTCTCGATCGCGCTGCTCCTGCTGGTCGGGATCATGCTGGCGATGGGACGGCCGCCGATCTGCACCTGCGGCACGGTGACCCTCTGGGGGCCGGTCGGACCAACGCAAAGCCAGATGCTGGCCGACTGGTATTCGCCGAGCCACATCGTTCACGGCTTCCTGTTCTACGGCGCGCTATGGCTGGCCTTACGCCGCTGGCCGCTGCAGCGCCGGTTCAGCATCGCACTCCTCATCGAGGCGGCGTGGGAGATTTTCGAGAACACGCCGATGGTCATCGACCGCTACCGCGAAGCGACCATCGCTCTTGGCTATTCGGGCGACAGCATCCTCAATTCGGCCAGCGACCTGACGATGATGGCGCTGGGGTTCTGGCTGGCGCGGAAGCTTCCGGTCTGGGCCAGCGTGGCGATCGTCGTCGCGCTGGAACTGGCCGCGCTTTGGGCGGTGCGCGACAATCTGACCCTCAACGTCTGGATGCTTCTGGCCCCGGACCCGCAAATCCTGGCCTGGCAGGCCGGCGGGTGAGCCTTGGAGGAGTGCCCACTATGAAGTTTCCACGCGCCGCGGCGGCAATGATCCTTAGCTTCTCGTGCGCGCTTGCCGCGACGCCCGCCACGGCCGGCGAAGTCTTTGGCGGGCTCTACGTCCATGATGTGAAGACGCCGCTCGACCTCAGCGGAATCGAAGACGGCATGGACGTCCAGCTCGGCTATCGTGGCGCCCGGATCGGACGCACGCCGATCCAGCCTTACGTCTTCGGTGCCGTCAATTCAGCGGGCGAAACCAGCTATGCAGCGGTCGGCCTGTCCGCCCGTTTCGGCACATCCGTCTATATTCGTCCCGGCCTGGGGATCGCTGTCCACAATGGGTCCGCGGACGATTATTATCGCTCGGACCGCATCGCCTTTGGGAGCCGAGTTCTGTTCGAACCGGAATTGGCGATCGGCATCCAGATCGATCCGCGGATGTCGGCCGAGGCCAGCTTGGTTCACCTCAGCCACGCACAGCTGTTCGGCGGAGAGAATCCGGGCATCGACAATATCGGCGTTCGCTTGAACCTGGCGCTTTAGGCCCCTAGCGCCTGACCGCGTCGAGGTCGCGACGGGTGACCGGCGCGGCCATGCCGGCGACCGGCTTCAGCGTCGCGCTCGACCCGCGCGCCGCGAAAACCTGGTGCGCTTCGAGCGCGCGCGCCAACTGCCGCCCGACCAGCGCACGATAGTCGGCGTCGAAATTGCCGCTCGACTGGAGCCGTTCGAGATCGGCCTGCAGTTCCGGCGGCAGGGCCGAGCGGGGAAGCAGGTCGAGCCGCCTGCCGGCATAGCTCAATTGCGACGCGACGCCGCCCTGGTCGGCAGCGACCGTCGCGGCCGCGTTGCGTACCGACGAACTGCTCGCCTGCGTGCGGGCGAGCTCGGACGCGCGGATCGCGAACAGCGCGGACGAGGACGCGAGCTCCATATAGATGGCCGGCGTCAGCGCGGCAGCGGCGCTGGGCAGGACCGTGACGGGCCGCGGCGGTGGAGCGGCCCGCTCACCGGCACAGCCGGCCACCAGCAGGGTCAACGATACGCCGATACCGAAACGGGTGCTGCGCTTCATAGGACGCCTCCCAATGCCTAGCGGCCGAGCATCGCCTCCGGCTTGACCACGCGGTCGAAGGTTTCCTCGTCGACGAGGCCGAGGTCAAGGCCCGCTTCCTTCAGCGTCATGCCCTTCTTGTGCGCATGCTTGGCGATGTTGGCGGCGTTGTCGTAGCCGATTTCGGGCGCCAGGGCGGTGACCAGCATCAGCGACTTGTTCATCAGGTCGGCGATGCGCGTCTCGTCAGGCTCCAGCCCGTCGAGCGTGCGCTCGGTAAAGCTTTCCATGCCGACACTGAGCAGGTTGATCGAGCGGATGACGTTGGCCCCGATCAGCGGCTTGAAGACGTTCAGTTCCATATGACCCTGCAGGCCGCCGACGGTGCAGGCAACATGATTGCCCATCACCTGGGCGGCGACCATCGTCAGCATCTCGCACTGGGTCGGGTTCACCTTGCCCGGCATGATCGAGCTGCCCGGTTCGTTCTCCGGCAGCTTCAATTCGCCAAGGCCGCAACGCGGGCCGCTGCCCAGCAGGCGGATGTCGTTGGCGATCTTGGTCAGCGACACGGCGATGGTGTTGAGGACGCCTGAAAGCTCCACGAGCGTGTCGTGGGCGGCCAGTTCGGCGAACTTGTTCGGGGCCGACTTAAACGGCAGCTGCGTCAGGTTGGCGACTTCCTTGGCGAAACCGTCCGCAAATCCCTTGGGCGCATTGAGGCCGGTGCCGACCGCGGTGCCGCCCTGCGCCAGCATCATGACGCGCGGCAGGCAGCCTTCCACCCGTTCGACGTTGGCCGCGATCTGCGCGGCGTAGCCGGAGAACTCCTGGCCCAGCGTCAGCGGCGTCGCGTCCTGCAGGTGGGTGCGGCCGATCTTGACGATCGAATCCCACTGCCTGGCCTGCGCGTCGAGGCGCGAGTGGATCAGTTTCAGCGCCGGCAGCAGGCGTCGGTAGACGGCGATGCCGGCGGCGATATGCATCGCGGTCGGGAAGCTGTCGTTCGACGACTGGCCCTTGTTGACATGGTCGTTGGGGTGAACCGGCTCCTTGCCGCCGCGCTTGCCGGTCAGCGCCTCGTTGGCACGGCCGGCGATCACCTCGTTGGCGTTCATGTTCGACTGGGTGCCGCTGCCAGTTTGCCAGATGACGAGCGGGAATTCGCCGTCGAGGTCGCCGCGCGCGACCTGCCCGGCGGCCTGCTGGATCGCCTCGGCGATATCGGCATCGAGGTTGCCGAGCCGCGCATTCACGCGCGCCGCCGCCTGCTTCACGTAGCCGAGCGCGCGGACGATCTCGACCGGCATCCGCTCACGCTCGCCAAACGGGAAATTCATGATCGACCGCTCGGTCTGCGCCGCCCAATAGCGGTCGCCCGGCACTTCGATCGGGCCAAAGCTGTCGGTTTCGGTGCGGGTCGGGCTGGTCATGGTCGTCGGCTTCCGTCGGCAAAGGAATGAATGCCGACGCCCCTAACCAGACCTGTTGGCGGAGTCGAGATTGGGGTCTCGCGGGTCGCGAAACGCCGTCCGGCGGGTTGCTGTGTTCGCCATGCGCCCGGCATGACTGCGCGCATCACTTCTTGCGCGTGAAATCCACGCTGACGACGTTCGAACCGTCCTCGATTGGCTCCGCCACCGGGACGTCGTTCTCAGCGTCGTCATGCTCTTCCGGCTCGTCTTCGGCGCCGTTGGCCTGGAACTTGAGACTGAAGTCGACCGCAGGGTCGACGAAATCGGTCACCGCGGCGAAGGGGACGGTCAGCGTCGTCGGCACGCCGCTGAACGACAGGCCGACCGAGAACATATTGTCCTCGACCTTGAGGTCCCAGAAGCGGTGCTGGATGACGATCGTCATCTCGTCCGGGAAACGCTCGGACAGGTGCTTGGGGATCGACACCCCTGGATGGCGGGTCTGGAAAGTGATGTAGAAATGGTGGCCGCCGGGCAGGCCGCCCGACTTCTCCACCTCGTGCAGCACGCGGCCGACCACGTCGCGCAGCGCTTCCTGCACGATCTCGTCGTAGGGAATCAGGGACTCGGGGGTATCCTCGGACATCGTTTTTCGTGGTAGCGGCGGGGACTCAGGGGTCAAGCCAAAGGGGCGCGAATGCCGATCGATTCCAAGTTGCCGTACGATAACAGCAATATTTTCGCGAGGATCCTGCGCGGCGAAATCCCGAACAAGACGGTGCTCGAAACCGATCACAGCCTGGCGTTCCACGACATCAACCCCCTGGCCCCGATCCACGTCCTGGTCATTCCGAAGGGCGCCTATGTCAGCTGGGACGATTTCACCGCCAAGGCATCGGACGCGGAAATCGGCGACTTCGTGCGCGCAGTGGGCGAGGTCGCCCGCATGACCGGCGCGGACCAGCAAGGCTACCGCCTGCTCGCCAACACCGGCAAGCGCGCCGGGCAGGAAGTGCCGCACCTCCACGTCCACGTCTTCGGCGGGCAGCCGCTCGGACCCATGCTGACGCGCTAACGACACACCCACGGCCCTTCGACCAGCGGCGGGCCGCAAGGGATTGCGCTTCCCCTGTGTGACGTTAGGCTCCCCCATCGATTTTCGCGGGAGTGGCCGTTGCGGCTGCTTCCGTTGGAGGGGAGTTCCACCATGTTGTTAGATCGAGTTAAACCACTCGACGCCATCCTCGCGACGGCGGAGAAGAAGTCGCTACACCGCACTCTGGGTGCGGTGCAGCTCACCCTGTTCGGCATCGGCTGCATCATCGGCACGGGTATTTTCGTGCTGACCGCCGCCGGCGCGCAGAAGGCCGGTCCGGGCCTGATGCTGGCGTTCGTCATCGCCGGCGCGGTCTGCGTCGTCGCGGCGCTTTGCTACGCCGAAATCGCGGCGATGGTGCCGGTCGCCGGCTCCGCTTACACCTACACCTATGCGACGATGGGCGAATTCCTCGCCTGGACGGTCGGCTGGGCGCTGGTCCTCGAATATGCCATCGCCGCATCGGCGGTGTCGGTGGGCTGGTCCGGCTTCTTTACCGGCACCATCCTGCACGAAACATTCGGGATCAGCCTACCGGCCTACCTCAGCGCGGGCCCGCTCGCCCTGGGCGGCGCGCCGGGCGGCCTGATCAATCTTCCGGCGCTGATCATCGCTCTGCTCGTCACCTGGCTGCTGATGATCGGCACCAACGAAAGCGCGCGGGTCAACGCGGTGCTGGTGGCGATCAAGCTGGTCGCGCTGGCGGCCTTCATCGCCCTCACCCTGCCGCACGTCGACACGGCCAAGTTCAACCCGTTCCTGCCGGCCGGCGTGTTCGGCGGCTTCGGTACGGGCGTCGGCGCGGTCGGTGCCGCGGCGACGATCTTCTTCGCCTACGTCGGCTTCGACGCGGTCTCGACCGCGGCGGAAGAAACCAAGAACCCGCAGCGCAACGTGCCGATCGGCCTGGTCGGGTCGCTGCTCATCTGCACCATCATTTACATCCTGGTCGCGGCGGGCGCGATCGGCTCGATCGGCGGCCAGCCGATCATGGGTCCGAACGGCATCCCGTTCCCGGCCGGCTCGGAAGAACTGGCCCGCCAGTGCGCCATGCCGCAATATGCCGAGGCACTGGTCTGCTCGAACGAGGCGCTGGCCCATGTGCTGCGCACGATCGGCTACAGCGCGGTGGGTAATGCGGTCGGCTACGCCGCCATCCTGGCGCTGCCATCGGTCATCCTCATCCTGCTGTTCGGCCAGACTCGCATCTTCTTCGTGATGGCGCGCGACGGTCTTCTCCCGGAAGGCCTGTCGAAGGTCCACCCGAAGTGGAAGACCCCGTACGTCGTGACCGGAATCACCGGCGCGGTCGTTGCGGTTGCCGCGGCGTTCCTGCCGGTCGGCCAGCTGGCGGACATCGCCAACGCGGGTACGCTCTACGCCTTCTTCATGGTCGCCATCGCGGTCATGCTGTTGCGCAAGACGAACCCGGACCGGCCGCGCAGCTTCCGGACCCCGGCGCTGATCATCATCGGCCCGCTGACGATCCTCGGCTGCCTGTTCCTGTTCTTCAACCTGCCGCTGGCGGCGATGCTGGTCCTGCCGATCTGGTCTGCGATCGGCCTGCTGATCTACCTCGGCTACAGCCGCAGCCACAGCCACCTCGGCCGCGGCGTGGTCGAAGTCCACGAAACGGAAATCGAGGACATCGAGCCGCACGTCCCGGGCGTCTGAGCCCGGCAACAGTGCCAAAGAAGAGGGGCGGTCCGCATGTGCGGGCCGCCCCTTCTTTTTGCGTGTGTCTCGGCTTGGCTAGATCAGGCCGGCGGCCAGCGCCTTGAGGTCCTTCTCCGGCCGGGCACCGTAATGCTGGATCACCTCGCCCGCCGCGATCGCCCCGAGCTTGAGCGATGCCTCGAGCCCGAGGCCCCTGGCCTGGCCAGCGAGGAAGCCGGCGGCGAACAGGTCGCCCGCACCGGTCGTATCGACCAGCTTCTCGATCGGCTCGGCGGGTACGCTGGCGCTGTCGGTGCCCTGCACCGCCACCGCGCCATGTTCCGAACGGGTGACGACCAGCGTCGGCACCTTCGGCGCGACGGCCATGACGGCGCCGTCGAAGTCGTCGATGCCGGCCAATTCGCGGATTTCCGCTTCGTTGGCGAACAGGATGTCGATCCGCCCCTCGTCGACCAGGCGCAGGAAATCGGCCCGGTGGCGCGAGATGCAGAAGCTGTCGGACAGGGTGAAGGCGACCTTGCGGCCGGCGGCGCGGGCAGCGTCGATCGCCGCTTCCATCGCCGCGCGCGGCACTTCCGGATCCCACAGATAGCCTTCGAGGTAGACAATGCCGGCGTTGGCCACGTCACCGAGGTCGATGTCCTTGGCGTCGAGCTTCTGCGCCGCGCCGAGGAAGGTGTTCATCGTCCGCTGCGCGTCGGGCGTGACGAGGATCAGGCAGCGCGCCGTGGCGCCGACGTCCGACCGTGCCGGGACGAGGAAGTCGATGCCGGTCGATTCGATGTCGTGCTTGTAGATCGTGCCCAGTTCGTCGTCGGCGACCTGCCCGACGAACGCGGTCTTGATGCCGAGCGCGGCGAGCCCCGCGGCCGTGTTGCCGGCCGAACCGCCGCTCACTTCGCGGCCCGGCCCCATCAGGCCGTAGAGGCGCACCGCCTCCTCTTCGTCGATCAGGCGCATCGAACCCTTGTCGAGCGACTGCTCGCCAAGGAAGGCGTCGGTGGTGTCGGCGATGACGTCGACGATGGCATTGCCGATGCAGAGCACGTCGAAACGCGGGCTGGTCATGAAGGCGGTCCTGTGGGTTGGGAGGGAAAGCGGGGCGGTTAGCGGCACGGCGGCGCCGGGGCAAGCTTGCCAGCACGCCCGCTGCTGGCCACAAGGTTGCCATGCGCCGTTTCGCGACCATCGTCCTGCTGCTGACTGCCGCCGCCTGCACCAACAAGCGGGCGACCACCCCGTCGGTCACCTATCGCCCCGTCGTCGTCCAGCCGACCGAGCGGGGCGACCTGATCGGCCTGACCGGGGACGAAGTGGCAGGCCGGCTCGGCCAGCCAGCGCTCCAGATCCGCGAGGGCGACAGCCTGAAGCTCCAGTTCCGCGGCCAACGCTGCGTCCTCGACGCCTATCTTTACCGCGGCCAGAGCGGACAAGGCGCGCTGCGCGTCACCCACGTCGATGCGCGCGACAAGGACGGGCGCGACGTCGACCAGCCGGGCTGCCTCGCGGAACTGCAGCGGACCTAGGGCAGGCGCGCCGCCGCCCATCGCGCGGCGTCGGCCACCACCGGGTTGGAATGGTCGAGGTGCGCCTCGACCCATGCCCTCAGGCCTGCCGACCCGCTGTTCCCCGCGGCGACCAGGCAATTGCGCAGGAACCGGTCGACCCCGATCCGCTTGATCGGCGAGCCGGAGAATTTGGCGCGAAAAGCCGCATCGTCGAGCGTCAGCAGGTCGGCGAGCGCCGGCGCATCGAGGTCGTCGCGGCTGGCGAAGGCGAGGTTGGCCGTCGCCGCATCGGCGAAGCGGTTCCACGGGCAAGCGGCCAGGCAGTCGTCGCAACCATAGATGCGATTGCCCATCGCCTCGCGAAACTCTTCCGGAATGGGCCCGGCATGTTCGATCGTCAGGTAGGAAATGCAGCGCCGCGCATCGAGCCGGTGCGGCGCGACGATCGCCTGCGTCGGGCAGGCGTCGAGGCAGGCGGTGCAACTGCCGCAATGATCGCTTGCGGGCGCGTTGGGTTCGAGCTCGAGCGTCGTGTAGATAATGCCGAGGAACAGCCAGTTGCCATGGTCGCGGCTGAGCAGATTGGTGTGCTTGCCCTGCCAGCCCAGGCCGGCAGCGGCGGCGAGCGGCTTTTCCATCACCGGCGCGGTATCGACGAATACCTTGAGTTCGCATCCCGCCTCCGCCGCCATCCAACGGCCCAGCGCTTTCAGCGCCTTCTTGACCGTGTCATGATAGTCGCGGCCCCGGGCGTAGACCGAGATGCGGCCCTTCTCCCCGTCGTCCTCCAGCGCCCGCGGGTCTTCTTGCGGCGCATAGCTCATCGCCAGCGCAATCACGCTCTTCGCTTCGGGCCACAGCCCGTTGGGATGCGCACGCTGGGCGGCGCGTTCGTACATCCAGCCCATCTCGCCATGGAAGCCGGCGTCGAGCCATTCATAGAGCCCTTCGCCCGCACGGCCGCCGGCATCGGCGCGCGCGAAGCCGCAGGCGATGAAACCCAGTTCGGCCGCTTTGTCGCGGATGCGCTGCTCTAAACTTGCCATCGAGGATTCCCCCATTACCCATGAGCGTCATGGCGGGAAGCGATATCGCGGCCGAGGCGCACGACCTCGTCAAGGATTTCGACGGCAAGCGCGCCGTCGACGGCGTCAGCCTGACCGTGCCGGCGGGTTCGATCACCGGCATCCTCGGGCCCAACGGCGCGGGCAAGACCACGACGCTCCGCATGCTTCTGGGGATTATCGATCCTTCGTCAGGAAGCAGAACGCTGCTCGGCCGTTCGCGCCCGATCGAAGCGGCCCATGAGGTCGGCTACCTGCCCGAAGAGCGGGGCCTGTACCCGGCCATGCCGGCGCTGGAAGCGATCGCCTTCATGGGCGCCCTGCGCGGCCTGCCGCTGGCGCAAGGGCGCACGCGCGGGCGCGAGCTGCTGCAGGCGGGCGGCCACGGGGACTGGGAGAAGCGGCCGATCCGCACCCTGTCGAAGGGCATGGCGCAGACCGTCCAGCTGTACGGCACCATCGTCCACCGGCCGCGGTTGATCGTGCTCGACGAGCCCTTCTCCGGCCTTGACGCGCTCAACCAGGAAAAGCTGGAGGAGCTGATCCGCAGCCAGGCCGACACCGGCGTCACCATCCTCTTCTCGACCCACGTCATCAGCCACGCCGAACGGCTGTGCGACCGGGTCGCGATCATCGCCGATGGGCGGGTGGCGTTCGAGGGAGAGGTCGATGCCGCGCGCAACCGGCTGCGCCCGATCGTCCACCTCCGCACCCGCGCCAGCGACGGCCCGTGGCGCAACGCCATTCCCGCGGGCGCCCGCCAGTCGGGCAGCAATTTCACCTTCGAGCTGCCCGAGAGCGGTCCCGAACCGTTGCTCAAGGCCCTGCTCGACGGCGACGCGGGGATCGACACGCTGAGCATCGAGCGTCCCGGCCTGCATGATGCCTTCCTCGCCATCGCCGGGGAGAGCGCGGCCAAGGCCATGGGCGAGGAGCGCGCCGCATGAGAATCGCCGAAACCGTCCGCGCCGCCTTCGTCATCGCCCGCCGCGACTTCAAGGCGACGGTGCTGAGCAAGAGCTTCATTTTCTTCCTGCTCGCCCCGCTGTTCCCGCTGGTGGTCGGCCTGCTGTTCAGCAACCTGGGCAACAAGATCGAGCGCGAGGCGACGCCGCCGTTGCTGACCGTCAGCATGTCGCCGCAGGACAGCGATCGAATCGCCAGCGCCTATCGCGCCCTGCGCCCCGTGCTCGGCGGCGAAAACCAGCCGGCGCTGGCGATCGAGTTTATCGCCCCGGCGAAGGACCAGGACGGCGCGCGCGAGGCGATTATCGCGCGGACGTCCCGCCCGGTGGTCGGCGTGCTCGACGGATCGCTCGCTGCGCCGCGATTGACGGGCGCGCTGGTGCCCGAAGGACAAACGGTCCGCATCGCCCGTACCCTGGTCGACGAGGCGCGGCGGATGGAAAAATACGGCGACCCTGCCGGATCAGCGGGCCGACCGATGGCGGTGACCCTGATCGAACATTCGTCGGAATCGGCCGTTCGCGGGCGCGAACTGACCGCGCGAGCGGGCCAGGCGCTCCAGTTCCTGCTGACCCTGTTGCTGGCCGGCATGCTGCTCAGTCAGCTGGTCGAAGAGAAGTCGAACAAGGTGATCGAGGTGCTGGCGGCCGCCGTCCCGATCGATTCGATCTTCCTCGGCAAGCTGTTCGCCATGCTGGCCGTGTCTTTCGTCGGCATCGCGCTGTGGGGATCGGCGATCGCGCTGGCGATTATGCGCTGGTATCCGGGCGGCCTGTCGGCCCTTCCCGAGCCGGCGCTCGGCTGGCCAGCCTTCGCTCTCTTCTTTATCGTCTATTTCGCGATGAGCTACCTGCTCCTGGGCGCGGCCTTCCTCGGCATCGGCGCCCAGGCGACCACCGTGCGCGAGGTTCAGACCCTGTCGATGCCGGTGACGATGAGCCAGATGCTGATCTTCGCGCTCTGCACCGCGGCGATCGGCAACCCGAACAGCCAGGAAGGCTGGACCGCCGCCATCTTCCCCTTCTCCTCGCCGTTCGCGATGCTGGCCCGCGCGGCCGAGCAGCCGCTGGTCTGGACGCACGTCGCCGCGATCCTGTGGCAGATCGGCTGGGTAATGCTGATCCTCAGGCTGTCGAGCAGCTATTTCCGCAAGACCGTGCTACAATCGGGGCCGGCGTCGGGCCGTTGGTGGAAGCGTCGGACGCCCTGAAACGGGGGGCGGCATGCTGTTCGCGCGACGGATCCGGGAGGCGTTCGCCTCGATACATGGCGCCGACTGGATCCTGCTGGCTCTCGAGACCGTAAGCGTCGTCGCTGGCATCCTGATTGCGTTCGCACTGAACGAATGGGCCTCGCGGCGACACGACGCCGAAATACACCAGAGGCTGATGGAGCGCCTGTTCGAAGAAAGTGCGTTCGACGTCGTCGCGCTCGGCGATCTTGCCGACAGCATGGCTGAAATCGTAAAGAAGGAGGCGACCTTCGAGGCGGCCGTCGAATCCGGCCGTTGTCCACCGCAAGCGGACTGGGGCAGCGTCGGGACCCATGGCCTGTACCCGGCCATCGTCGCACCGACCTCGGTCTACCAGGAACTCATGAACTCGGGCGGCCTGTCTGCCGTCGACAATGGCGACGTGCGCATTGCGTTGGCCGAGTTTCACAGCACGCTCGACTGGGTTCACCAGCAGGTCGACTATTTCCGCGACGCCCGGATTGAGGTGATCGACGTTTCCGACCCTCGCATTACCATCCGGTATGACCCGGCCAAGACCGAGACCATCGAGACCTACGACACGACCGCGATTTGCGCGGACAGGCAATTCCGCAACCGCCTCGCCGCTGCAACCCGGATGCACACGGTGTTTGCCGGCTATGCCCGCGGCGCACACGAAGGGGCGCTGGCGACCTGCGCGGCCCTTGGCGAGGATCTCGGCAAGGACTGTGCCGAACAGTTTCCAAAGCACATCCGCGTCCTCTCGCCCGAGGAACGGAAAATCATCGACAGCACGGTCGCGAAGTTGCGCGGCCGCGATGCACGTCCGTCCTAGTCGATCGCTTCAGCCGCCATTTTTGCGAAGACCTCCATCAACGCTTTCAGCGGGAACGGACCGTGGCTGATCCGGGCGACGCCGGCATCGGCCCAAATCCGCTTGTCGGGCGCACCGGGGAAGGCGATGACGTTGAGCGGCAGCGGCACGTTCTTGACGATGCGCTCGATCTCGCGCGGGTCGGACAGGCGCGGGACGAAGAAGCCGGACGCGCCCGCATCAGCGAACGCCTTGCCGCGCTCGATCGCATGGTCGAGCCGGTCGTCGCCCTGTTCCTTAAGGTAGAGGTCGGTGCGGGCGTTGATGAAGAAGTCGCTGCCGACCGCGTCGCGGATGGCGGCGATGCGCCTGACCTGCCGGTCGAGCGGGTGAAGCCCTTCGCCGCCGACGACCTGGTCCTCGAAATTGCAGCCGACGACGCCGGTTTCCTTGAGCCTTGCCACGTTGGCAGCGCCCTCGTCCGGGTCGGTCGAGTAGGCCCCCTCGAAGTCGACGGTCAGCGGCAGGTCGACCTTCCCAAGAATGCGGCGTGCATTGTCGAACACGAAGTCGAGCGGCACCTGCTGCCCGTCGCCGAAGCCCGCAGCGTCGCCGACCGGGTGGCTGCCGGTGGCAATCGCCTTCGCCCCCGCCTTGGCCACGACCTCGGCACTGCCCGGATCCCAGATGTTGTAGAGCACGACGGGATCGCCCGGCACATGAAGCGCGGCGAAGGTCGCGAAGTCCCTCATGACCCCGACGCCTGCTGGTACAGCTCCACTTTCACGCCATCGGGGTCCATGATCCAGGCGAAGCGGCCGTAATCCTCTTCCTGCCGGCCGAGGACCTGAACACCCTTGGCTTCAAGGTCGGCGACCATCGCGTCGAGGTCGTCGACACGCAGGTTGATCATGAAAGGCTTGTCGCTAGGCGCGAAATAGTCGCTGTCGTCCTTGAACGGCGACAGCAGGCTAAAGCCATCCGCGCTGTCGTCCTTGAAGTTGAACATCGCGCCCCAGTCACCGCCGACGCCGAGCATCTCCTTGTACCAGGCCTTGGTCGCCTCGACGTCGGCGACCTTGTAGAAGATGCCGCCGAGCCCCGTCACTTTCGCCATGCCATTTCCCCTCGTCAGACGCGGTTCTTGTACACCGGATGGATGTCGACCGGGAGGCTGGTCATCGTGTCGATCACGGCCTGCGCGTTCGGGTCGATCACGCCCCATTTGGCCATGAAGGCCTTGGTGCCCTCGTAATCGCCGTCGCCCTGAAGCCGGATGGTGTCTGCGATCATCGCCGCCAGCGCCGGCTTGAACTTCGCGCTGTCGAAGCGGAACCGCTTGGCATTGGCGTCCCACGCCAGCGCGCCCTGGTCCAGCAAGTAGCGGTACTGGAACGCGGCGCCGCGGGCATGCGCGTCGGTCATGCCCATTCTGAGGTGTCGGAAGACATCGACCACGTAGCTGGCGATCGCCTGATCCTTGTCCGCCGCTGGCAGGACGCCGCGTTCTTCCATGTACAGGATGTTCCACAGGCCGAGCATGTCGGCCTTGGATTCCTCCAGCCCGCTGGCCTGGTCCTTCAACGCCTCGCCGACCGTCGTCGCCTTGCCGCCGACCATGATCGAGCCCGGCCCCAGGCTATGCGACAGCTCATGGAACACGGTGTTCTGGGTCATGTAGTTGCGGTTGGCGAGGCCCGCCTGCTCGGGCACCAGCACCAGCTTGGCCATCGGCCCGGCGACCTTGTCGAACTTGGCCTCGATCAGGTTCCTCAGGATGACCTTCTTGGCGCCCTTGGCCTCGCGCACCCGCTCGTCGTTGGGCAGGTTGAAGGCGATCGACGGGATCCCGCGCACCGCCTCGCCGCCGCCGTTGACCTGGTCGACGACCGAGATCGGGCTCTCGAACCCGCGTTTGAAGTTCTTGTATTTCTCGTCGACCGGGAGGTTCTTCTCCATGTCGCGAAGGTATCCCTTGTAGACGTCGAGCGCCTTCGATTCCTCGGGATTACGCAGCGTGACATAGGCCTCGAACGCCGTCTTCTGGCCATAAAGGCCGTCCTCGTAGCTTTCGTACGGCCCGATCACGAACTCGATCGGCGTGTCCTTGAGGTCCATCCACGCCAGCTCGCTCTCGTAATAGTCGTCGGTGCGGAACGACTGGGCACGAAGCGTCAGGAATTTCTTGAGGCTGGCGTTCGACGTCACCGCCGCCGCCTTTTCCATCAGCCGGGCGGCCGGTTCGAGCCACTGCTTGTAGGCCACCGAATAAGGCACGGCGACCAGCTTGTCCCGGTCGCGGCGGACCACGGTGTAGGGGCTGGTCAGCGCCTTCGCCTCGTCCGGATGCGCGGCGAGATAGGCGTCGAACTGCTCCTTGGTGAGATCGGTCGGGTAATAGCCTGCACCCGCCGGCTTGGCCTCGCCGAAGAAAGGCTTGTCATCCTCGAACGCCGCCCACGGCCCCGAATTGGCGTCGAATTTCGCCAGCAGCGCCGGGTCGTTCTTCGCTGCGATCTGTTGGCGCACCTCGTCATAGTTGGCGAGTAGTTGGCGCTGGTAGATCGGCGTCATCAACTGCGCCGCCTGGATCAGCAGGTTGACGACCTGATTGTCCTCATCGCTCAGGAAGCTGGTGTCGACGTCGATCGGCGTATCCGGCGCGCGTTCGGCCGGGGTGCCGGCCGACTGCTCGGAACCGGGTGCACCCGCTTTGTCCTGCACCTTGCAGGCGCCGAGTGACAGCAGCGCGACGGCGGCCGCCGCGCCGAGGAATGAGGTCTTGTTCAAGGCAGTCCTCCGGATGGGATTAGTGGACGAAGCGTGCGACGACGTCGCGGTAGCTGCGGCTGACCTTCACCTGCGCGCCGGATTCCAGCACCAGGAAACATTCGCCGTTGGTGTGCGGCTTGACCTGCCGGACCTGGTCGAGGTTGACGATGGTCGAACGGTGGACGCGCTGGAAACGGCGCGGGTCGAGCCGCTTTTCGAGGTCCTTCATCGTCTCGCGCAGGATCAGCGTATTGTCGCCGGTCTGGATGCACATGTAGTCGCCCGCCGCGTCGATCCGCTCGATCGTGTCGACATCGACCCGGAAAATCTGCCCCTGGTCGCGTATGTTGATCATTTTCTCGAACCGGTTGGAGGCCGGCGCGTCGCTGCCGACGTCCGACATTTCCTCGGCCGCCTCGGGGGCATGCTCGGCCAGCGCTTCCTTCAAACGCCCGACTTCTTCGGCGCCGCGCTTCTCGGCCAGGCGCTGGCGCACCCGGTCGAGCGTCGCGGCAAGGCGGTCTTCCTCGACCGGCTTCATCAGGTAATCGACCGCCTGCGCTTCGAACGCGCGCAGCGCATGGTCCGAGTAAGCGGTGACAAAGACGAACAGCGGCGGCTCTACCTCCATCAGGCCCTGGACGACCGAGAAGCCGTCGAAGCCGGGCATTTGGATGTCGAGGAAAACAAGGTCGGGCTTGTGCGTCTTGATCTGGCGGATCGCCTCGCGGCCATTGGCGGCGGTGGCGACGACCTCGACATCGTCATGCGCCTGGAGGCGCAGCAGCAGGCCCTGGGTCGCCAGCGGCTCGTCGTCGACGAGGATGGTGCGGATGGTCATGGTTGAGGTCGTTCCTTGTCACTTTCGTAGGGTATTTCGAGCGTAACGCCGAAACCCCCGTCTTCGTTCGTTTCGGTCTTGAATCCGTGCGCGGCGCCATAGGCCTGGGCCAGCCGGTCCTGGATGTTGGCGAGGCCGACGCCGGTCGACTGGGCCTCGCTCAGGCTGCCGCCGAACCCCGGCCCGCTGTCGACCACGCTGATCCGCACCGCCTGCCCCTCGCGCTCGGCCTTGAGCCAGATGTCGGCCCCTTCCTCGGCGGGGGTGACGGCGTATTTGATCGCATTCTCGATCAAAGGCTGGAGCAACAGCGAGGGCAGTTTGGCGTCGGCCGCTGCCGGCTCGATGTCGAAATGGGGGCGCAGCCGGTCCTCGAACCGCATCTTCTCGATTTCGAGGTAGAGCTTGAGCGTCTCCACCTCCTGCGCGAGCGTCACCTTGGCGGTTGGCTCGTTGACCAGCGTGTAGCGAAGGAAACTCGAAAGGCGGGACAGCATCGCGTTGGCGCGGTCGGTCTGCTTCAGCAGCACCAGCGTCGAGATGCTGTTCAGCGTATTGAACAGGAAGTGCGGGTTGAGCTGGTAGCGAAGCATCGCCAGCTGGGCACTCGACGCCGCGTTCTCCAGCGCCGCCCGCTGGTCGATCTCCTCCTCGAGCAGCAGGTAGTAATTGATCCCGTAGTAGAGCGCCGACCAGGCGGCGAGCAGCGAGAAATCGAGGATGATGGCGCCGAAGAATTCGAGCCCCGCCGGCCGCGCGTCGACCTTGACGAAGGTGGCATAGCTCCACGTCTCGATGAACGAGAAAGCCGCCGACGCCAGCACCACGGTGGCGAGGCTGACCAGCGCCGTCCACAGCGCCCGCATCCGGATCAGCCGCCGGTAAAGGCTCGCCATCAGCAGGGTCAGCGAATAGCCGGTGGCGGTCAGCAGCAGGACGTGGACGATGAACATCGCGCCCAAGCCGTTGGCCAAGCCGCTGATCGTGCGGAGGAAGAAGAAGCCCGACCAGCCGATCGACTGGAGAACCCAGAAGGCGCGATTCTTGTCGTCGAAGAAGGGCTTGTCGAGGCCGACTTCCTCGAGGATCGGCCGCGCGGGCCCCTTCGGTTTCGGGGCCGGCATCACGACCGGTGCGGGGAAAGGCTCGCTCGCCATTCCTAAAGAAGCTGTCCCGGCAGGCTCATGGCATCGTCATATAGGCACGGATTGCCGCCGTGGCGAGCGCCGCCGGACTTGCGCCCGGGGCGTCCGGACGCCATGCCCTCCCCCAACATGCCGGCGTCCGCCGCCGGCGCGAAGGAGACCCGACCATGGCCAAGCCGCTTTCCGTCCTTCTTGCGCTGTCGCTGGCGCTGGCCGGCTGCAAGGTGTCCGAAAAAGCCGACGCCCCCGATACCGCCCGGTCGGCATCCGGCGCGAGCGCGATCGCGCCCATCCTCACCGCGCCCGATGCGGTCGACGTCCACAGCTATGCCAAGCCGCTCGAGGCGCGCGTCACCCACGTCGCGCTCGACCTGACTGTCGACTTTAATGCCAAGCGCCTCGGCGGCACCGCCACGCTCGATATCGACGCCAAGCCCGGCCAGCAGACCATCATCCTTGACGACAAGGGCCTGGAGATCGCCAAGATCGCGACCGCCGACGGCAAGCCGCTGGCGTTCAAGGTCGGCGCCGCCGACGCCAATATCGGCGCCCCGCTCGAGGTGACGATCGGCGATGCGCGCAAGATCGTCATCACCTACAAGTCGGCGCCCGATGCCGGCGCGCTGCAATGGCTGACGCCGCAGCAGACGGCGGGGGGACGACAGCCCTTCCTGTTCAGCCAGGGCGAGGCGATCGAGAATCGCAGCTGGATCCCGACCCAGGATTCGCCCGGCATCCGCCAGAGCTGGGAAGCCAGGATCACCGTGCCCAAGCCGCTGACCGCGGTCATGAGCGCGGTCAAGGCGGCCGAACCGGTCGACAACGGCCAGACGCAGACCTTTTCCTACAAGATGGTCCACCCGGTCGCGCCCTACCTGATCGCGATCGCGGTCGGCGACCTCAAGTTCCAGGACCTCGGCCCGCGTACCGGCGTGTGGGCGGAGCCGGCGACGCTGCCCAAGGCTGCCAAGGAGCTCGAGGACACCGAGAAGATGGTGAGCGCTGCCGAGCAGCTCTACGGGCCGTACAAGTGGGGCCGCTACGACGTCATCGTCCTGCCGCCGTCCTTCCCGTTCGGCGGGATGGAAAACCCCAACCTCACTTTCCTCACGCCGACCTTCATCGCCGGCGACAAGAGCCTGGTCAGCCTGGTCGCGCACGAGCTGGCGCACAGCTGGTCCGGCAATCTCGCCACCAACGCGACATGGGGCGACATTTGGCTCAACGAGGGCATGACGACCTATGCCGAGCGCCGGATTGTCGAGAACCTCTACGGCGAGAAGCAGGCCAAGCAGCAAGTGTCGCTGGGCATCGACGCGATGAACACTGCGGTCGGGGATGCCGGCGGCCCGACCGGCAAGGATTCCGCCCTTCACCTCGACCTCAAGGGCCGCCACCCCGACGAAGGGCTGACCGACATCGCCTACGAGAAAGGCGCGGCCTTGCTTCGCATGATCGAAGCCACGGTCGGACGCGACACGTTCGACGCCTACCTCAAGGGCTATTTCGACCGCCACGCCTTCCAGCCGGTCAGCTCGAGCGTCTTCCTCAAGGACCTCCGCGACAATCTGGTGAAGGGCGACCAGGCGCTTGAAGCGAAGCTGAAGCTCGACGACTGGGTCTACAAGCCCGGCATTCCCGCCAACAGCGTGCCCGCCGACGCCGCGGCATTCGCCCCGATCAACCAGGCGGTGGACGCGTTCAAGGCCAACGGTGCCGTCCCCACCGGCCAGTGGGCCGGCTGGTCGACCGACGAGCGGCTGCACTTCCTGACCAAGATCGATCCGGTCGAACCGACCGATCGTCTGGCCGCGCTCGACCAGGGCCTGTCGCTGTCCCGCGCCGGCAACAACGAGGTGCGCTTTGCCTTCCTCAAGCTGGCGGTCGACAACAAGTTCGATCCGGCGGTGCCGGCGGTCGACGACTTCCTCGGCTCGCTGGGGCGCGGCAAGTTCGTCCGTCCGCTCTACAAGTCGATGGCGTCCAACGCCTGGGGCAAGCCGATCGCGACCCGGATCTACGCCAAGTATCGCGACCGCTATCACCCGCTGGTGCAGCGCGATGTCGACAAGATGGGGATCGGCGGCGGAGCCTGAAAACCGAGACATCTTTAACCGGGCCGTAACCGCTTCCGGTCTATCCCGCAGCTTCAGTATCTGTGGGACGAACGAATGTACGAAGCGCCCGATCGTTATAAGCGCATGGTTTCCGCCCGCCTTCCCGGCGGCGAATCGATGGGCTTGTCCCAGCACGAAGCGTCGAGCGACGAGAGCACGCCGCTGCGCGACCGCCAGCTGATCGCGCGCGGCGAACTGGCGCTGTTCTTCGCCGCCGCCAACATTGTCGCCGCGCTGATGATCTGCATCGCGCTGTGGGGCGACATGGAATCGGCGCTGATGTTGGGCTGGGCCGGCGCGGTCGCCGGGGCCAACCTGCTGGCCATGCACGTGGCCCGGACGCAGGCGATTACCCACGTCGGCCGTTCAGGCCGCCGCGTCCCCGACCTCGTCCTCATCGGCGACGTGCTGGGCCGCGCACTCCTGTTCCTGACGCTGCCCCTCTACAGCTTTGCCAAGATCGACGTCGGCGCGCAGGTGATCGTCGCCTCGCTGCTGGCCGGCCTCGGCATCGCCGCCCTCGGCCTCGTCGTCATCCCCAACTGCGTCAAGGCGTGGATGGGCAGCTTCACCGCCGGCATCGTCTACGCTCTGTTCATTGCGCGCGACACGGTGCCGTTCCAGCACATGGTCTCGATCGTCTTCACGCTCGGCGTCGCGGTCGTCGGCGTGACCGCCGTCGCGCGCTGGGCATTCGACCAGCTGAAATCGACGGCCGATGCCGGCAGCCAGTCGGAAAGCGCTTCGCTCCTCCTCCAGGAATACGAACACCGCGGCGTCGGCTGGCTGTGGCAGGTCGATGGCGAAAACCGCGTCACCTACATCAGCTCGCGCATGGTCGCCCTACTCGGCCGCCCGTCGTCGGCGATCCTCGGCCAGACCATGCCGGCGCTCCTCGGCGGTCACGCCGAACTCGGCCGCGTGCTGCTCGAAAAGCAGGCGTTCAATTCGCTCGAGATGGAGCTGAAGACCAGCCGCGGCACGCGCTGGATCTCGATCGCGGGCGACCCCATCGTCGACACCGCTGGGCGCTTCGAAGGGTTCCGCGGCGTCGGCAGCGATATCACCGAGGTCCGCCAGCAGCAGGAACGCCTGACGCACCTCGCGAACATGGACGTGCTGTCGGGCCTTCCGAACCGTGGCCGGGTGCGCCAGCTGCTCGGCGAGGCGCTGCGCGGCGCGGTCACGTCGAACGTGCCGTGCGCCATCCTTTTCCTCGACCTCGACGGGTTCAAGCCCGTCAACGACACCTTCGGCCATCCGAAGGGCGATGCCGTCCTCCAAGCGGTCGCCAAGCGCCTGGTCGCCGAAGTCGGGCCGGACGGCCATGTCGGCCGGATGGGCGGCGACGAATTCGCGATCGTCATCATCGACGCCCAGTCGCGCCGCAAGGTGGAGGGTCTTGCCGACCGCATCATCCGCTCGGTCGCCGAACCCTACATGATCGACCAGACCGAGATTCGCATCGGCGTCAGCGTCGGCTGCGCGTTCGGCCCGATCGACGGGGCGACGGTCGACGATCTGATCCTCAAGGCTGATCTGGCGCTGTACGAAGCGAAGGGCGCGGGCCGCGGCGTGGCCAAATATTTCAGCAGCGAACTGCAGAGCGAGCAGGAAGACAAGATCCGGCTCGAGGCGGACCTTCGCGCCGCCATCGCCTCGAAGCAATTCCACCTCGTTTACCAGCCGCTGGTCAGCGCTCGCGACCAGAAACTGGTCGGGTTCGAGGCGCTGATCCGCTGGAACCACCCGCAGCGCGGCTTCATCCCGCCGCCGGTGTTCATCACCCTTGCCGAAGAATGCGGCCTCATGCTGCAGCTCGGCGAATGGGTCATCGAGGAAGCGATCCGGACCGCGGCCACATGGCCCGAGCCGATCACCGTGGCGATCAACATCAGTCCGAAGCAGATCGTCGTCCCGGCGCTGCCGAACATCGTCAGCCAGGCGCTCGCCCGCCACCGCCTGCCCGGCAACCGGATCGAGCTGGAAGTCACCGAAGGCGTGTTCCTGGGCAACAATGCGATGACGGTCGACGTCATGCAGCGCCTGCGCTCGCTCGGCGTCGGCATCGCGCTCGACGACTTCGGAACCGGCTATTCGTCGATCGGCTATCTGAACAAGGCCGTTTTCCACAAGCTGAAGATCGACGGCAGCTTCGTGCGCGAGGCGGGCAGCCGTCCGGAGAATGTCGCGATCATCCAGTCGATCGTCCAGCTCGCCCGCTCGTTCCGCATGACCGTGACCGCCGAAGGCGTCGAGACGGCCGAGGATTTCGAGCGCATGCGCGACCTGGGCGTCGACACCATCCAGGGCTACCTGTTCGGCCGTCCGCTCAGCTACGAGCGCGCCAACGACATGGTGCTCGGCCTGACCGCCAAGGACCGCAAGGCCGGCTAGTCGGAAAGGCCGAAGCGGCTGGCGAGGAACGCCTTGGCCGCTTCGAGTTCGCGCACCGTCACCCGGCCGTCATGGTCGGCGTCGGCAATCGATTTGAAGTCGTCCGCAGCGGCGCTGGCCTCGAACATGGTCAGCCAACCGTCACGATTGGCGTCATGATGCTCGAGCGCCCATTTCAGGAGTACCGGCTGGGCGTCGAAGAACTCGGCAGCGCGCGGATTGGGCACCGACGAAGTGGCTGCCGCTATCAACATTGCCATCAGCATGGGCCTTCCTCCTCATCGCGACAACGCGCGAAGGGCGGGAAGGCTTCAGCCGCCGAGCAGCTTGCGGATCGCCTGGTCGAGCGCGTCGGGGCGGAAGGGCTTGGCGAGGAGCGGCGCGCCCGGCGCCGCGCGCTCGATCGCCTCGGTTTCGCTGTAGCCCGAGACGAACAGGATTTTCTGGTCCGGCGCCTTCTTGCGCATTCGCTTCGCGACGTCCGCCCCGGTCATGCCGGGCATCAGGTAATCGACGACGACCACGTCCGGCCGCTCCTGCTCGAACGCGCTGAGTGCGGACTTGCCGTCGGCGGCCTCCGCGACTTCGTAGCCCGCTTCTTCCAAGCCCCCGACCAGGAATTGGCGTACGTCCGGATCGTCGTCCACCACCAGCACCCGCGTCGTCCGGTCATGAAGGTTCCTGCGCGCCGGGTCTTCCGCCTCCTGGTCGGCAGCAGCGTCGTGGTCGTCGGCCCGGCGCAGTAACAGGGACACCTTCGTGCCCTTGCCAGGTTCGCTTTCGATCCGCGCCGCGCCGCCCGACTGGCGCGTCATGCCGTACACCATCGACAGGCCCAGGCCCGTGCCCTTGCCGACCTCCTTGGTGGTGAAAAAGGGTTCGAACGCGCGCGCCGCGACGTCGGCCGGCATGCCGTCCCCGGTATCGGCGATCGAGAGCTCGACATAATCGCCCGGTTCGAGGTCGGGCTCGTCGTCGATCCGCACGGACCGCGTGCCGATCGTCAGCGTCCCACCGCCGCGCATGGCATCGCGCGCATTGATCACGAGGTTGAGGATCGCGACTTCCAGCTGGGTCGGGTCGGCCAGCACCGACACGGGTTCGGGATCGATCTCGAACCGCCGTTCGACCCCCGCGGTCAGCACGTTGCGGAGGATCGGCTCGATTTCCTCGAGCAGTTCCGTCACCCGCGTCGGGCGGGTCTCCAGCCGCTGGGTGCGGCTGAAGGCGAGCAGCTGCGCCGTCAGGCGTGCGCCGCGCTCGGCCGACACGAGCGCATTATCGGCGTAGCGCAGGATGCGCTCGTCATCGCTGCGCTTCACGATGAGGTCGAGGCCGCCGACGATGACCGTCAACAGGTTGTTGAAGTCGTGGGCGATGCCGCCGGTCAGCTGGCCCAGCGCCTCCATCTTCTGGCTCTGCCGAAGTTGGTCCTGCGCGACCTCGAGCGCGTCGCTGCTCTCAGCAACCAGCCGGCGAAGGTCGAGCTCGGCTTCTTTCGCTACGGTGACGTCCGTGGCCACGCCGATGAACCCGACGACCTGGCCCTCGCTGTCGAACCGGGGCTGGGAAACCGATCGCAGCCAGCGGTACTCGCCTCGCCCGTTGAGGTAGCGCGCTTCCATGGTGAATGGCTCACCGCTCGCCTCGCCGGCGATCGACTCGGCGATGATCCGGTCGTGGTCCTCGGGATGGATACGCAACCGCCATTCGTAGGCGCGCGCCTCCTCGTACGGCATGCCGAGGAATTCGGCGTAGGCGTCGTTGATGAAGTCGCGGGTGCGGTCGGCGCGCGTGACCCACACCGGGGCCGGGGCGGAGTTGGCGATGCGGCGGAAGCGCGCCTCGCTCTCCCGCAGTGCCTGTTCGGCGGCGCGCTGTTCGGTCACGTCCTGGACGATCATGACCACGCCCTCGATATCGCCCTGGGCGTCGCGCTGCGGCACATATTCAGCCTGGGTGTAGAGGAAGCCGCGTGTGGGATGATGGAATTCGGCGGCAAAGAACTGCCGCTGCCCGCCCAGCGCCCCTTCGATCGCCTCGCGCCGCAAGGCATACGCCGCCTCGCCCATGATTTCCCGGAGCGTCCGGCCGAGGATGCCCTTTCGCGGCATTTCGAACCAGTCGGCGATCGGCTGGTTGCAGAAGCGATAGACCTGGTTGCGGTCGACGTAGGCGACCATCACCGGCAGCGTGTCGGCGATCTGCAGGACCGAGTGGAAGCCGAACGGCGCGACGGGTGCAACAGCGCCCGGCGGCGGCGGCGCCACCGTTTCCCCGTTCTTCGGGTCGCCCTCGGGCGAATCGCCGAACCCCCGCTCGGTCATGACGCTAGATTGCCGTTAACTGCGCCCAGAGTCACGCGAGTCTGTGGGGTAGAGTGGTCAGTCGAAATGGAGCCGGCGATAGCGGCCCCGGAAATAGAGCAAAGGGTCGAGCGCCGGGTCGAACGTCGCCCGCTTGACCTCTCCGACCAGGATGACGTGGTCGCCAGCATCATGGACGGCGGAGCGGGCGCACTCGAACACCGACAGCGACCCTTCGAGCAGCGGCACGCCATGCTCGCCGAGCGCCCAGCGGGTGCGCCCGAAGCGGTCCTCGATGCGGGTCGAGAAGGTGATCGATTCCGGCTCCTGCCCGGTCTGCAGCACGTTGACCGCGAAGTGCGGCGCGGCGCTCAGGGCGTCAAGGCTCGCCGCCGCCTTCGCGACGCATACCAGCAGTAGCGGCGGATCGAGACTGACTGCGGTGAAGCTGTTCGCGGTCAGGCCAATGGGATCGCCTTCTGCATCAAGGCAGGTGACGACGGTCACGCCCGTGGCGAAACAGCCGAGCGCGTCGCGCAGCGTGCGGCTGTCCGAACCGGTGCGATATTCGCGCGTCGTTTCCATCGCCTCGCCATAGCGGCGGGCCGCCGCCCCTGTCACCCCGCCAGCGCTGCCAATCCGCCGGCATCGAGCGCCTCAAGCTCGTGCGCCACCGCGTCGAGCGAGTGGGACACAAAATAGAGCGGCTGCACGCAGTCGTTGCGGTATGGGGTGCGCGCGGCGCCCTCGAGCGTGAACGGCAAGCGCGGCACGCCCGCCTCCAGCGCGAGGTGCGCTTCGCCGAAGCTGGATGCGAGGCCGGCGCCGAGAATCTTCACCTCGTCGCCCTCGCGCGCCAGCCCGAACTCGACCGTGAACCAGTAGAGGCGCGAGATGATGTCGCCGTGGCCGGCGGCGATCGCGCCGACGCCCAATTTGCCCAGCGCCTCCATCAGCCGCGCCATCGCCGGATCGGCGAGCATCGGGACATGGCCGAAGATGTCGTGGAAGCAGTCGGGTTCGTCGAGATAGTCGAGCTGCTCCATCGGGCGGATGAAGTTGCCGATCGGGAAGCGGCGCTCGGCCAGCATGGCGAAGAAGGCCTCGTCGGGAACGATCCCGGCGACCGACACCAGCCGCCACCCCGTTAGCGTTTCCAACTTGTCGGACAGCGTTTCCAGCTCCGGAATACCGCCCGCGCCGAGGTCGAGCCGTTCGAGCCCGTCGCGAAACGGTTGGACGATGTGGCTGCCGAGGTAAGGCACCTGTCGGGTGTACAGCAGGTCCCAGACGCCATGCTGGTCGGGCGTAAACCGGTCCCAGGCCTGGGGGACGAGCCAGTCGCGCCAGTGCCGGACTTCGGTGGCGGGGGTCGGGTTGAACATGGGTCTCTCAAGCTCCTTGGAAAAAAGAAGCCCCGCCGGAGCGGGGCTCGGGCGGGGCGGTGATCCGATACTGGCGCGTGCGTTCGCTCAGCCGGTGGTCACCGCCGAGGGATAATAGATGCAGGCAATGATCATGCTGCGGGTCATGGGGCCAGTGTATCCGCCCTTCGGCCTGAATGCCAGATGGCTAGGCATATTGCTTTTCATGCTCCGCGAGCACCGGCGCGACTTTGGCCAGTGCCGCCTCGACGCGGGTGCGGAAATCGTCGCCGTAGAGATCGAGCACACCGTTGTGCGCCGCGCAAAGCCCGCGCGAATCGGCCCACTTTTCCGCCATCTCCTCTGCCCAGGCATGGAACTCCGCCGACGCGCCGGGCCGCTTCTCAAGCGCCTTGGCCAGCGTCGGGTGGAAAATGATGCCGGTGTCCTTTTTCGCCAGCGACAGTGGGAAGGGCAGTTCGAGATAGGTCAGCGTGTCGTCGGAATGGACCGTCTTCGACGGCTCGTGCCGCGCCATCAACGAGGAGAAATGCACCTTCTCGTCGGCCGAGATATAATCGACCCCGCGTGGCAGGCTGAACGTCAGCACGTCGGCGTATTTGCGCGCGACCGCGGCGCTTTCGACATTGTCCTTTTCCCACTTGAGGTGAGGCATGCGCTTCTTGTGCCGGTCGGAGCCGTAGAGCTTGGCGCCGGGAAAGCATTGCGTCGCCCACTCGCAATGCAGCGTGTGAAACGGGTGGCAGTTGAGGATTGCCTCGACCGCCTTGCCGTTGTCGGTCAGCTCCATGATCCGCGACAGCGTGTCGCCTTCGAGCGTCAGGCTGTCGAGGAAGATGAACTCGCCGCTTGCCAGGCGGATCAGCGAGGCGTGGGTGCCGACGTTGACGATGCCGCCGATGCGGTAAGTGCCGCGGACATTCCACATGCCCTCACCACAATCGATGATGTCGCCGCTCTTCATGCTTTGCCCCCTGCCAATGCGTCGATCTTGTCCGCGAGGTCGCGGTCGCGCTGGGTGATGCCGTTCGTGTCGTGGCTGGTGAGGCGGAAGTCGACCCGGTTCCAGACGCTGGTGAATTCGGGGTGGTGATCGACCTTCTCGGCATGGAGCGCGACGCGTGTGAGGAAGCCGAACGCCTCGGAGAAGTCCTTGAAGCGGTAGGTCCGCACTAATGCCTTGCCGTCCTCGCTCGTCGTCCAGCCGGGGTTTTCCATTGTCAGCACCTCTTCGCCCCCGCATAGGCCGCCGATGCCGCCCGCGCCAACCTCCTACGACGCGATCGTGATCGGTGCCGGCGCGGCAGGCATGTTCTGCGCCGCGGTCGCCGGCCAACGCGGGCGCAAGGTGCTGCTGGTCGACCATAATGCCGAGCCGGGCAGGAAAATCCTCATCTCGGGCGGCGGGCGCTGCAACTTCACCAATATCGGTGCGCGCGCCGAGAACTACCTTAGCGCCAATCCGCATTTCGCCAAGTCGGCGCTCGGCCGCTACACGCCGACCGACTTCCTCGCGCTGGTCGAGAAGCACGGCATCGCATGGCACGAGAAGACGCTGGGCCAGCTGTTCTGCGATGGGAGCTCACGCCAGATCGTCGACCTGCTTCTATCCGAATGCGCGGCAGGCGGGGTCGAGACGGCGTTCGGCAAGCCGGCGACCCTCGAGCGTCGCGACGGCAAGTTCGCGGTGACGATCGGGGACCAGGAAGTCGATACCGAGCGCGTCGTCCTGGCCACCGGGGGCCTTTCGATCCCAAAGCTAGGCGCGACCAGCTTTGCCTACGACATGGCGCGCCGCTTCGGCCTCAAGATCGTCGAGCCGCGCCCGGCACTGGTGCCGCTGACCCTGCCCGGCACCGAAGCGTTGTTCCGCGATCTCAGCGGCGTGTCGGCGGAGGTCGTCGCCAAGGCGGGCGACGGCTCGTTCCGCGAGGCCGCGCTGTTCACCCACCGCGGCCTCAGCGGTCCGGCGATTCTCCAGGTCTCCTCCTATTGGCGCAACGGCGGCTCGGTCGGCATTGACTTCCTGCCCGACGCGCCGCGAGGCTGGCTCAAGGACGCCAAGCGCGAGGCGCCCAAGCTCCACCTCAAGACGATCCTCGGCCGCCATCTGCCCGACCGGCTGGCGGGTGCATTGGCCGAGCGGATCGGGTTCGATACGGAGCTCGGGAACCTCCCCGACAAGGCACTCGACGCGGCCGAGGCCAGGCTGGCCGACTGGCCGTTCCTGCCCAACGGCAGCGAGGGCTTCGCCAAGGCCGAGGTGACGATCGGGGGCGTGTCGACCGCCGAACTGTCGCAGCAGACGATGGAAGCCAAGAAGGTGCCGGGCCTGCACATCATCGGCGAGGCGGTGGACGTCACGGGCTGGCTCGGCGGCTATAATTTCCAATGGGCCTGGGCGAGCGGCCACGCGGCGGGGCTTGCCCTCTAGGACGCGTGGCCCCAAGTGGCTGCGCATGACCGACGCCTATATCTGCGACGCCGTCCGCACCCCCATCGGCCGCTACGCCGGCGCGCTTCAAGGTGTGCGCCCCGACGATTTGCTGGCCATCCCGTTGGCCGAGCTGAAGCGCCGCAACCCGGGCATCGACTGGAACCAGGTCGACGACTGCATCATGGGCTGCGCCAACCAGGCGGGAGAGGACAACCGCAACGTCGCGCGCATGGCCGCGCTGCTGGCGGGCCTTGGCGACGCGGTGCCGGCGACGACCATCAACCGGCTGTGCGGCTCCGGCCTCGACGCGGTGGCCATGGCCGCGCGGGCGATTAAGGCGGGCGAAGCGCACCTCGTGCTGGCCGGCGGGGTCGAGAGCATGACCCGCGCGCCGTTCGTTAGCCCCAAGGCCGACAGCGCCTTTTCGCGCGCCAATGCGGTCTACGACACGACCATCGGCTGGCGCTTCGTCAACAAGCGGCTGAAGGAAGAGTTCGGGATTGATTCGATGCCCGAGACCGCCGAGAACGTCGCCGAACAGTACGGCGTCAGCCGCGAGGACCAGGACAGGTTCGCGGCGGAAAGCCAGCGCCGCGCGGCCGCCGCGCAGGCCAATGGCCGCCTCGCCGCCGAGATCGTGCCCGTCATCATCCCGCAGAAGAAGGGCGATCCGGTCATGGTCGACCGCGACGAACATCCGCGCGAAACGACCGCGGAGAAATTGGCGGCGCTCAAGCCCATCGTGAAGCCGGGCGGCACAATCACCGCCGGCAACGCCAGCGGCGTGAACGACGGCGCGGCGGCGCTGATCGTCGCATCGAAAGAAGCGGTCGAGAAGTTCGGCCTGACCCCGCGCGCCCGCGTCCTCGGCACCGCCGTCGCCGGCGTCCCGCCGCGCATCATGGGCATCGGCCCCGCCCCCGCGTCGGCGCGGCTGCTGGAGCGGCTGGGTCTCCACATCAACGACATCGACGTGGTCGAGTTGAACGAGGCCTTCGCGGCTCAGGGCCTCGCAGTGATGCGCGAGCTCGGGCTGGCCGACGATGCGGCGCACGTGAACCCCAACGGCGGCGCGATCGCGCTCGGCCACCCGCTCGGTATGTCGGGCGCGCGCCTCGCGCTGACCGCCACCGAGGAACTGCAGCGCTCGGGCGGCAAGCTCGCGCTCGCCACCATGTGCATCGGCGTCGGCCAGGGCATCTCGCTGCTGCTGGAATCGGCCGACTGACCCGGGCCGGCAGCATCGCCCGCTGTGGATCTCCCGTACCCGGCCGTACCGGCCTAGAGTGGTCTGGACCACATGATCCGCCATCGACGGCGGACGACGACCTGGGGGACCGAGCGATGCAGACGCCGGAGAGCCTGCCCACCGAGATCGATCTGAGCCGGCCGAGCGCCGCCCGGGTCTACGACTACTTCCTCGGTGGGGCGCACAACTTCGAGATCGACCGGCAGCTCGCCGAACAGATCGCGGCCATGACGCCGAACCTGGCCGCCACCATGCGCTCCGGGCGGGAGTTCCTGCGCCGGGCCGTACGGGTGCTGCTCGACGCCGGCATCGACCAGTTCCTCGACATCGGCTCCGGCATCCCCACCGTCGGCAACGTGCACGAGGTCGCTCAGGCCGCCAACCCGCAGGCCCGGATCGTGTACGTCGACATCGACCCGGTGGCCGTGGCGCACAGCCACGAACTGCTCGCCGGCAACGACCGGGCCACCGCGGTCCTGGCCGACCTGCGCGAGCCGAAGCTGATCCTGGACCACGCCGCCGCCAGCGGCCTGATCGACTTCGACCGGCCGTTGGGCATCCTGCTGGCCGGCGTGGTGCACTTCGTGCCCGACGCCGACCGCCCGGCCGACATCCTGGCCACCCTGCGCGCCGCCGCCGCGCCCGGCAGCTACCTGGTCATCTCCCACTCCACGTTCGAGGACCAGCCGCAGGAGATGCTGGACGCGCAGCGGCTGTCGGCGCGTACCGCCACCGAGATCACGCTGCGCTCGCGGGCCGAGATCACCGGCTTCTTCGGCGACTGGACGATCCTCGAACCGGGCGTCGTGC
>JAEWBB010000019.1 GCA_023391375.1 Pseudomonadota bacterium
CACCGCAGGCGACTTCTCCGACTTTGCAGGCCCGCTGCGCATTCTTGAGGAGAACGGCGCGCCGAAGACCGACCTGCAGATGGGCCTCGGCTCGGGCGGCTGGTTCAACCTGCGCAGCAAGCAAAGCTCGCTGTTCAAGGTGAACGAGGCGGGCAGTGCCGCGATGCTCCGTGACGGTCTCTGGGACCGCATCGAAGGTTTCGCGATGCGCAACTCGGGCCAGGTGGCGACGCACACCAAGGGCACCGGCTCGGGCTATCTCGTCAACAACGCCTCGGGTTACGCGGTCGGTGCGACGCAGATCGCGGTCGACACCGGCACCGGCACCATCGTGGCCGGCGACGTGATCACCTTCGCGGGTGACACCAACAAGTATGTCGTGGCCACGGCGCTTACGGGCGGTGTGGTGACGATCGCCGCGCCTGGCCTGCGTCAGGCGGTGGCGGACAACGCCGCGATCACCGTCGGCAACAGCTACACCGCCAACCTCGCGTTCGCCCGTAACGCCCTCGTCCTCGCCACGCGCCTTCCGGCGCTGCCGAAGGAAGGGGATAGCGCGGCCGACCGCACCACGATCCAGGACCCGGTGTCGGGCCTGATCTTCGAGGTGTCGCTGTACAAGCAGTACCGGCAGGTCCGGTATGAAATCGGCCTCGCTTGGGGCCAGAAGGCCGTGAAGTCGGAGCACATCTCGCTCCTGATCGGCTGATGCACCTGACGCCGGCGGGCGTGGGCTCGCCGGCGTCACCTTCCCGACTGAGAGGTGACCATGTCCGATACCCTCGTCGCGATGACCCGCGACACCCCGCAATTCCCCAACGGCCCCGTGACCGCCGACGTTCACCCGTCCGAGGTGGCGGCCTATGCCGCGGCCGGCTGGTCGACGGGCCAGAGCGTTGAGAGCGCTCCCGTCGTGGACGTGCCGCTCGACGAGCAGACGATCCAGCAGCTGCGCGCGACCGCCTCGGCGCTCGGGATCGAATTCACCCCGCGCACCAAGGCCGACCCGCTGCGCCAGATGATCCGCGAGGCGCAGACCGATGCCCCGGCGCAGGCGTGAAGCGGCGCCCGCCGTCCAAGCGGCCGTGCCGGCCCATCCGCCCGCCGGCGAGCCGCCGCTTGCCATTGGGCCGGACGGCAAGGTCGCGGTGATGCGGCGCCAGGACCGCTTCCGCGTCCGCCTGACGCCGGCGGAATGGGCCGAGATCAACGCCGGCTATCCCGGCGAGTATGTGCTGATCCCCGACCGTAAAGGACCCCGCTGATGGCCGATGCGCCCTCCACCACGCTCGAAGGGCCGGCGGTCGACTGGGAGGCGGCGGTGTTCGACACGCCGCTCGCCCGCGTGCCCCGTGGCCTCCACCTCAATGCGGCCGGCGACGTGACCGTCGTCAGCCACGACGGGTCGGTGGTGACGATGACGCTGACGGCCGGCCAGCATGCGCTCCGCCCGGTCCGGATCAACAGCTCGGGCACCACCCTGCTCGCGGCGCAGATCATCCTGCTGTTCTGATGGTGGTCGTGCTTGTCCTCGGCGGCGGGCTGCGGCTTGGAAGCCGCGCGTCCGTCGCCGGCGCCCCCGCACCAGCGGCTAGCCCGACGCTGCTGCTGACCTCGTCCGACGAACTCGACGCCCCTGCGGCCCTACTGCTGTCCGGCGACATGACCGACGGCGACGACCGGCTGCTGCTCTCGGGAGACATGGCATAATGGCTGACAAGAACACCAGTGCCCTGACCGCTGCGGGCGCGCTTGGCGGCACCGAACTCATCCACCTCGTCGATGCCTCGGGCAACAGCCGCAAGCTGACGCTCTCGGCGCTCAAGACCTTCATCAACACCGACCCGACCACTGTGCCGTCAAGCGTGCCCTATCGCGGGGCGCGGGTGAAGCGCACGAATAACCTGGCGATCACGTCAGGCGTGTCGACGGTGGTGGCGTGGGAAGCCAAGGACCGCGACACCGACAGCATCTGGTCGGCCGGCGCGCCTACCCGCCTGACCGTGCCGACCGGCGTCACCAAGGTGCGACTGCGCGGCGCGGCGCGCTGGGCCGCATCAGGGGCGGTGCGGCAAATCCTCTTCGCCAAGAACGGCAGTTCGGCTTTCGCCGGCAACGCCGCGCTCAACGTGCCCTCGTCGCAGGATTTGGCCGTGCAGACCGACGTCCTCGACGTCGTGGCTGGCGAATATTTCGAGATGACGCTGTTCCATAGCGACGGTGCCGCCGCCACGCTGTCGGCGCATGACCGCACCTGGTTTGCGCTCGAGATCGTTCAGGGCTGACGATGGGCGTCCTCGTCGTCATCACGTCCGAGCAGGACCGCGACGCCTTCGTGGCAGCACTCACGGCCGCAGGCTTGGCATTCGACGAGTTCGATAACCTGCCGCAACACTTCCACGTCCGCGCCGTCGATGTCGAGTCGCTGCCCGACCTGCCGGGCGTGGCCTCGGTCGAGCCCGATGACACGCCGGTCAGCCTCGCCGCACCGCAGGCGCTGACGGTCGCCAAGGACTTCTCAGGGGCCAACTGGGGGCTGGCGCGGATCATTCGCCGCAAGGCGCCGTGGTGGAAGCGTCAACTCGACGCGTCGTTGCCGCTCGCCACCAGCTATGATTGCTTCCGCGACGGCACGGGCGTCGACGTCTACCTGTTCGACAGCGGTACCCGTCTGGCGCACGAGCAGTTCGGCGGTCGCGCCACCAACGTCTACGAATATTTCAGTTCGCTCGGCACAGGCGATGACTTCGGTCACGGCACGCAATGCGCGGCGCTGGCGGGAGGGGCAACGGTCGGCCCGGCGCGCGGGGCGCTGCTGTGGTCGTTCAAGTGCGTCAACAGCGGTGGCGGCGCCGACGTCACCAGCATCACCACCGCGATCAACCAGGCGATCAGTCACTATAACGGGCGCTCGGGGACCAATCGGCCGGCCGTCGCCAACTTTTCGCTCGCGCTCGCCAGCACCTCGGTCGCCACCGCCGTTGCCGCACTGATCGATGCTGGTATTGTCGTCTGCGCGGCGGCGGCGAACAATCTGGCCGACCTCGCGACCATCGATGTCTATCCGGCCGAGGCGGCGGACACGATCTGCTGCGGCGGCATCGGCCCGGCCGACATCCCCTATTTCGCTACGGCCGACGGCTCGAACTATGGCACGCGCATCGACGTTTCAGCCCCGGCGCAGTGCATCTACACCGCGACGAACACCTCGAATGCGGCCTACCTCGTTCATCGGGGCACGTCGTACGCGTCGCCGCTCACTGCGGGGGCGGTCGCCTGCGTGTTGCAGGGGCATGGCCGGCTGACCGGGCGAAGCCAGGTGCAGCAGGTACGCCAGCACATCATCAATACCGCGACCACAGGCGAGCTGACCAATCCGGCGGGCTGGGGCATTACGTTGCCCGACCGCATCCTCTACCTCGACCCGTCCGAAACCTTCACGCCGCTGGTGCTGAGCTAGGGAGGTCATATGGCTCTGACCCTTGAGGACGGCACCGCCCGCGCGGACGCCGACAGCTACGCCTCGGTCGCCGACCTGCGCAGCTATGCCGACGCGCGCGGGATCACCGTACCCACCGATGACAGCGCGTGCGAGGCGCTGCTGCGCGAGGCGTTCGAATATCTGACCTTCGCCTATCGCTGGGCCGGCACCCCGGTAAGCGACGACCAGGCCGGGGCCTTTCCGCGGCTCGACGTGCCGAGCCCCACCGGGGGCTATTACGCCGCCACCGCCATCCCGGCGGTCGTCAAGCGCGCGCAGCTGCTGCTGGCGCTGCAGGCGCAATCGGGGAGCCTGCTCGTGCCCACCGCTTCGACCAACGGCGCGGTGACGAAGGAGTCGGTCAAGGTCGGCCCGATCGAGCGCTCCACCGAGTACAAGGTCGAAAGCGCCACTGCCGCGGTCGGCCGCTTCCCGCAGGTCGATGCCCTGCTCGCCTCGTTGGCGGCGATCGAGACCGGCAAGGGCTTCAGCGCCTTGCGGCTGGCGCGGTCATGACGCTGTTCACCGAGCTGCGGCAGACCGCGGCCGAGCTCCTCGACGAGTTCGGCGAGGATGTCGTTATCCGCCGTCCGGCCGGCACGCTCGATCCGGCGACACTGCGCGTCGATACCACGGCGACGCTGACCCAGACGCTCCGGGGCACGCTGTCGTCGGCGGGCGACAGAAGGCTGCCCGACAGCTTCACCCGCACGTTCGAGCGGCTGGCCTATTGTTCCGCTGCCGCCACGTCCGGCACCGAGTTCGAGCCGCAGGTCGGCGATGTGGTCGAGGCCGAAGACCAGGCCTGGGCGATTGCCCGCGACGGCATCCTGATCGAGAAGCGGCAGGGGGTGCGCATCCTCTACACGCTGGCGCTGGTGCGGGCATGACGCTGCGCAACTTTACCCTTGCCATCGACCGCTTCGTCGATCGGACGATTCCGGAGAAGCACTTGCAGCTGCAGCGCGCCGTCGCGCTCCAGATCCTGAGCGGCGTGGTGATGAAGACCCCGGTCGATACCGGCCGGGCGCGCGGCAACTGGCAGGTGACGATCGGGGCGCCGGCGACCTCGGCGCGGCTGGTGGCCGACAAGGCCGGAGCGGCGACGATCAGCGAAGGGCTGGGCCAGCTTTCCGGCGCGCAGCCGTTCGGGGTGATCCACGTCGGCAACAACGTCGCCTACATCGGCAAGCTCGAAGAGGGCCACTCGAAGCAGGCCCCGGCGGGCATGCTGGCGATCACGCTGGCGGAAGTGGAGGCACAGTTCCAATGAGCCGCCCCGCCATCGTCCAGCAACTCGAAACCGTGCTCGCAGAATATGACCCGACCCTTGCGGTCCAGCTCGACCCCAACGCGCCGTTCACCCCGCCCGAGAACGAACATTGGGTGCGGCTTACGTTCGGCGAGGGCGATGAACGCCAAGCCGCCGTCGGCGGGGACACCGCGCCGTACCGCCGCCCGCTGCTCGCCTTCGTCGATGCCTTCGCCCCGGCCGGGGTGGGCACCGGCGAGGTGATCGCCATCATCGCCGCTGTCCGGACCGGCTTCCGCCGGTTCTCGGGCGCGGGGTTTCGCTGGTGGAAGTTCCGCGCCGGGCCGGAAGGGCCCGACCCCTATGGCCGCTACCGCCAGCAGCTGATTATCCAGTTCACCCTCACCGAGCGCGCTTAACGCCCGCTCGTCCCTGATTCCGGCCCCGAGCCGGTGCATCCGGCCCGCCCTCATACGGCGGGCTTTTTCCGTTGGAGAAAACCCATGGCCGAAACCAGCTCGGGCCGGCTCGCCTTCATCAAGGAGGTCACCCCCGGCGTCACGCCCGCTACGCCTGCGTTCAACCAGATCGACTTCACGCAGGAAAACCTGAAGCTCAACAAGTCGAACGTCCGTTCGAACTCGGTGACGCCGCAGCGCGTCGTCGCCGCCTCGCGCGGCACCTCGAAGGACGTGGGCCAGGGCTTCACGCACGAACTCGTCTACGGCCCCGAGGTCGACCTGCTGTTCCAGGCGCTGATGGGCAACGCCTATTCGTCGAACATCGCCAAGGCCGGCGGTTCGGTGGTCGATTACTTCAGCTTCGAGCGCAAGATCTCGGCGAGCATGTTCCGGCGCTTCGTCAAGTGCCGCATGGGCACGCTCGACCTCAACATCACGCCCGAGCAATACATCACCGCGCAGTGGGGCGTGGTCGGCGCCTCGCTGGTCACCGGCACCAGCCAGATCACCGGCGCGACCTATGCGGCGCCGTCGTCCGAGATCAAGCTCACCGCGCTCGATGTTGCCTCGATCACGCTCGGCAACGGGCTGACCGGCAGCTTCGACTTCGAAGGCCTGACCCTGAAGGTCGACAACAACCTGACGCCGTCGAAGCGCATCGGGCCCGACTCGGTGCGCGGCGTTCGCGCCGGCCAGTGCGTCGTGACCGGCCAGATGCGGGTCTACATCGACGACAACGCCTTTGCCGACGCCTTCAACACCGACACGACCTTCAGCTTCGAGGTCGAGGTCGGCGACGGCGGCAACGGCTATATCTTCCGCGGCGAGAAGACCGCGATCACCGGCTACGACGACGGCAACCCGGGCAATGCCCAGGAGTTCGTCGCCACCGTCGATTTCGAGTGCGTGCTCGACGACACGGCCGGCACCTCCTTCTCGATCGAGAAGGTTTCGGCGGGCTGAGCCGGCGTACCCGACCTGTAATCTCGAAACTCCGCGCGTGAGCGTGCCGGGCCTGCCTTCGTCGGGTGGGCGGGTCCGGCACACCCGAAACCACGCGCCACCCGACAGGTGATATCCATGGACCTTTCACAGCTCTCGCCGGCGCTGCGCCGGCACTTCGCCACCGACAAGACCGCCGAGGACGGCAAGCGCGTCGAATATATGGACGGCATCGCCGTTACCCTTCGCCGCGCCAAGCATCCGCTGGCCAAGAAGGCGGTGCGCAAGGCGTTCAAGCGCTTCCGCCACATGGGCTCGGAACTGACGCCCGAGCAGGACGAGATCATCCGCCGCGAGGCCATCGCCAACGGCGTCGTGATCGACTGGGAAGGCGTCGGCGTGCCGTTCACGCCGGAGAACGCCGTGGCGGTGTTCGAGGCGATGCCCGACTTCCTCGACTGGGTCGAGACCGAGTCCAGTTCGAAGGAGAATTTCGCGCTCGCCGTCGAGGCGGACAAGGCGGCGCTGGGTTTTACCGCGCCTGGCACCGCGAGCACGGGCAGCCCGACCGCCTGAGCCTGTACCGGCGTCGGGCGGCGAAGGGCAAAACCTCGCCGCTCGACGACCTGCCCGACCTCGATCCGTGGCAGGCGTTCGTCAACGAAACCTTCAACAGGCTGGCCCGCGACCGCCCGGTGGGCTTCGGGGTCGGCTATATCCCGTGGTCGTCGGTCGACCGCTTCATCGACCGCGCCTTGGGGCGGGGCGAGATCGACGGCGACGAGGCCGAGGCGCTCGAGGAGCTGATCCTGGCGCTCGACGCCGATGAGGTGTTGGCGTATTCGCGGAAATCGGCGCGCGAGGAGGACGAGGGCGACAAGCCGAGACGAAAGGGGCGCCGCCACGACGACGACGACGAGTGAGGGCGGCCCCGAAAGACCGCCCTCCCGCGCCTGCCTCGCCCGGCCGTGCCAGGCCTTGACTTTCCTAGCCGAGCCTCGCCTTGCCTGCCCTGCCGAGCCACGCCAAGACGCGCCTGGCCCTGCCACACCTAGCCTGCCGTGTTTCGGGGTCTAATGGGCGCCCCGAGCCTGATCGATGCTCGCAAAGACCTTCGCGAACTCCACCAGCTCTGCATGGCGTTCCCGCCACGCTTCCAATTCGCGCCACGCCTGTCTGAGCACCTGCTCGCGCAGGTCGGCGTCGCTCAGGGCGTGCGCCGTACTGGTATAGCTC
>JAEWBB010000004.1 GCA_023391375.1 Pseudomonadota bacterium
GTACGGCGCGGGCGGGATCATGGTGTCGCTGCTCGGCGGGCTCTTGCTCAACATCCTGCTGCGGGCGTTCGAATACCTCACCGCGATGCCGGCGCTGTCGGGCGACGTGCCGCGCTGGCTGGTGTCGCTGCAGCTGGGTATGACCGCCGACGTCGTCCTGCTGTCATCGCTTTACGCCGTGGCGTTCGTCGCCGCGCTTCGCCGCTCGCCGATCTTCCCCGCGCTGCTGATGGGCATCTGGGTGGCCGACCTCGGCATGCAGCTGGCGATCCGCGCGATGGTGCTCGACCAGCCCGACCTTCCGGCCAGCGTCGGCCGCGCGCTCGGCATGCTGCTTGGCGGCAACGTCAACAAGGTGCTGATCAGCGTCGCGCTGTGGCTGCCCTATTTGCTGCTGTCGACTCGGGTGAATGTGACCTACCGCCACCGCCTACCGCGCTAACCGGTCCCGTCCCAGGGCAGGAATCGGCCTTGCTTGGTCGAATCGAAAAGCGTGCGCTATCAATGATTTGTGCGATTAAAGAAGACGATTTCGGTTAAACCGGCCTTTACCGATTTCCTTGACTCACATTAATAATATTGCGACAGGAAACCCAGTCTCATCGGGGGTATCGATGCGCCGGTTGTTGGAACTGTGGAAGGATGAGAGCGGTGCCGCGCTGGCCGAATATGGCCTGATCGCGGCAATCGTCGGCGCGGCCATCGCGGTCGGGTCGCTGGCGCTCGGCTCGGCCGTCACCAGCGCGATCCAGGACGACGCCTGCCGGTCGCAGCAGACCTGCTGACCCTTCTCCTCATTCGATTCCCGGACTAGCGTCGCGCCCGATGCCGGTGCTTGCCCTTCTCGCCCTGTCCCTTGCCACGCCTGCGCGGGTCGTCGCGGCCGATGGGCATTGGGCGGCGCTGCAGCGCGACGGACGATGCGAGGCCGTCGTCGCGGCGCTGGCACCCGCGCTCAAGGACGGGCCGCAAGCGCGGGTCAGCATCGCGTTCGACGTCGCGCCGCGCGGGCGCAACGGCGAGGTCGCGGCCCAGCTGTCGCGCGCGCCGCGCGGCGATTCGACGGTCATGCTGACGATCGGGGAGACGCCGTTCCTGCTGACCGCCCGCGGTGACATGGCGTGGAGCAGCGGCCCGGCGCAGGAGGCCGCGATCCTGTCCGCGATGCGCGGCGGCGGGTCGATGCGCATCGAGGCGCGAAGCGCGGGCGGCGGGCGGATCGTCGACCGCTATCTCCTCGACGGCGCGCCGACCGCGATCGACGCCGCAGCGGCCTGCGCGGCGAGGCTGCACAATCGCTAGCCGCGAGGCTGGCAAAGCACTGAATTTTCACGTATTGGCGCGCCCATCCATGAGCGCCGATACTTCCCTGATGCCGATCCCCGGCCCCTCCGCCGTGCCCGTCCCCCGGGCTGTGACCCCGCGTGCCGACGGCAAGGTCGAGCTGGTCGGCCTGCCCAAGGCGCAGATCCGCGAGGCGCTTGAAGCCGCCGGCATGGAGCCGAAGCAGGCCAAGCTGCGCGCCAAGCAGATCTTCCACTGGATCTACAACCGCGGCGTCACCGAGTTCGAGGCGATGACCGACATCGCCAAGGCGCAGAAGCCGTGGCTGGTCGAGCGGTTCGCCATCACCCGGCCGAGCGTGGTCGAGGCGCAGGTGTCGGTCGACGGCACGCGCAAGTGGCTGCTCCAGACGCACGACGGCCATGATTACGAGATGGTGTTCATTCCCGACGCCGACCGCGGCACGCTTTGTGTGTCGAGCCAGGTCGGTTGCACGCTGAACTGCCGCTTCTGCCATACCGGCACGATGAAGCTGGTCCGCAACCTCGAGCCGGCGGAAATCGTCGGCCAGGTCATGCTCGCGCGCGACGCGCTGGGCGAGTGGCCGGGCGAGGGCGAGGACAGCGGCTACAGCGCCGAAGGCCGCATGCTGACCAACATCGTGATGATGGGGATGGGAGAGCCGCTCTACAATTTCGACAATGTCCGCGACGCGCTGAAGATCGTGATGGACGGCGACGGGTTGGGCCTGTCGAAGCGCCGCATCACCCTGTCGACCTCGGGCGTGGTGCCGATGATGGAGCGGTGCGGCGAGGAGATCGGGGTCAACCTCGCGGTCTCGCTCCATGCCGTCACCAAGGAAGTGCGCGACGAGATCGTGCCCCTGAACAAGAAGTACGGCATCGACGAATTGCTGTCGGCCTGCGCCGCCTATCCGGGCGCGAACAACGCGCGGCGAATCACCTTCGAGTACATCATGCTCAAGGACAAGAATGACAGCGACGACGACGCGCGCGAGCTGGTGCGGCTGATCAAGCAGTACAAGCTGCCGGCCAAGGTCAACCTGATCCCGTTCAACCCGTGGGAGGGTTCGGAGTACGAGACGTCGCTGCCGGAGCGGATCCGGTCCTTCTCGAACATCGTGTTCGAGGCGGGCATTTCGGCGCCGGTGCGCACCCCGCGCGGCCGCGACATTGACGCGGCGTGCGGGCAATTGAAGACCGCGGCGGAAAAGAAGAGCCGCGCCGAACGCGACCGCGAAGCGGCGGCCGCCGCCGGCTGACCCTTGCGCCGCCGCGCGCCAGCCGCCACGTTCGGAATCGAAACTTGATCCGGATCGAAGGGCAGGCGCCGTGGCATTACTCGACAAGCTGGTCGGCAAGCTGATCAAGAAGGGGTCGCTGACCGTCAAACTGGCGGGCGGGGGCGTCGAGAACTTCGGATCGGGCGCGCCGCATTTCACCGTCCGGCTGACCGACCGCAAGGTGCCGTTCGAAATCGTGCGCAACGCCCGGCTGGCGATTCCCGAGGCCTATATGGATGGGCGGCTGGTGATCGAGGATGGCAGCCTGCTCGGCCTGGTCGAGATGGTGATGGGCGGATCGCCGTGGGAAGACGGCGGCGGCCGCGGGCGGACCGGTCTTTCAAAGCGGCGCTGGCAGGACGTCAAGCACCTGTTCCGCCGCAACCGGCCGGACAAGGCGCGCCGCAATGTCGCGCACCATTACGACCTCGACGACCGGCTCTACGACCTCTTCCTCGACCCGATGCGGCAGTACAGTTGCGCCTATTTCACCGACATGGACAACAGCCTCGAGCAGGCCCAGCTCGACAAGCTGGCGCACATCGCCGCCAAGCTGGACCTGAAGCCGGGGCAGCGAGTGCTCGACATCGGCTGCGGCTGGGGCGGGCTGGCGATCTACCTCGCCAAGGTGGCCGGGGTCGAGGTCCTGGGCGTGACGCTGTCGAAGGAGCAGCTGGCCTATGCCCGCGGCTGGGCGGAGCGCGAGGGCGTGGCCGACAAGGCCCGGTTCGAGCTGATCGATTACCGCCATGTCGAGGGCCGGTTCGACCGCATCGTGTCGGTCGGCATGTTCGAACATGTCGGCGCCGCGCATTACCGGGAGTTCTTCGGCCATTGCCGCGAGCTGCTGGCCGAGGACGGGGTGATGCTGATGCACACCATCGGCAAGCTGGGCGGCGCGGGATCGGCCGACCCGTTCACCGACAAGTGGATCTTTCCCGGCTATCACCTGCCGTCGATCAGCGAGATGGCCAAGGCGACCGAGACGGTGCGCCTGATCACCAGTGACGTCGAGACGTTGCGCATCCACTACGCCCCGACGCTGCGCCACTGGCTGGCGCGGTGCGAGGCGCGGCGAGCGGAAATTGAGGCGATCTACGACGCGCGCTTTTACCGGATGTGGGAATTCTACCTGGTCGGCGGAATCGTGATGTTCGAGCAGGGCGCGGCCTGCAATTACCAGATGCAGTATGTCCGCAACCGGCGGGCGCTGCCGATCACCCGTGACTATATGGCCGAGGCGGAAGCGCGCTATCGCAAGGGCGGCGAAAAGCTGTTCGCCAAGGCCGCCGCGCCTTCGAAACGGCCGCGCAAGGCGACCGGATCGAAGGCGAAGGTGGACGCCTAGCGGCGCTTCAACTCGGCGAGCAGTTCGGGCGCCGGATAGACCTTGGTCAGCGCCTGCTCGAGCGCGGCGGTCGATACCGCCACCGAACGCGCCATCGTCAGGTCGTAGGCATAGTCGTTCCTGAGGCCCGGCAGGTTGCGGTCGAAATTGGCGCCGATGACGTTGCCGTCCTTGTCGATCACCGGCGAGCCCGAGTTGCCGCCGATCGTGTCCGAAGCATAGACGAAGTCCATCGTGCCCTTGAGGTCGAGCTTGCCCTTCGAGGCGAGGATCTTGGGCGCCAGCGCGAACGGGCGGTAGCCGGTGGCGCGGTCGAACGCGCCGCCCCAGTTGGTGCGATAGTCGACCGGGTTGCCGTTCTCGGTCCAGCCGCCGACCTTGCCGTAGGTGATGCGCAAGCTGAAGGTCGCGTCCGGGTAGACGCTGTCGCCGTAGGCGGCGAAGCGGGCGTCGGCCAGCTTGGCGCGGGCGGCGGTCAGCGGGCCGTCGACCTTTTCGTCGTAGATCGCTTTCAGGCGGCGGGCGTTGGGATCGATCGACCGAGCGTAGACGATCATCGGGTCCTTCGACGCCGCGATCGCCGCCGCGCCGCCGTCCCACAACGCCTTGCGCACCGCCGGGTCGGCCAGCTTCGTGCCCGACACCAGCCGCTGCGACAGGGCCTCGGGGCTTTCCTTGCCGAGCAGCAGCTTGGTCTGGGCATGGTCGGGGCCGAGATATTCACGCGTCTTGGACAGCGACCATTCCATCGTCAGCTGGTCGAGCCAGGGGTGGACGGGCGCCGCGTCGAGCGTCTGCTTTTCGAGCAACGGAAGCGCGCTGTCGCTGTAGCCGGGCAAACGCTCGGCGTTGGGCTTGGCGCGTTCCTCGGCGGCGCGAACCAGCGTCAGCGCATAGTCGAACAGTTCCGACTGCGGCAGCGCGAAGCGGCGTTCGAGGTCGATCTGGCGAAGCGCGGTCATCGCGCTCGACACATTGGTCCACGGATCGCCGATGCCGGCCTTGCCGCGGGTCTTGGCGATCAGCTCGGCCTCGTTCTTCGCCAGCATGGCGTTGAACTGCGGGTCCTGCAGCGCCTTGGTGCGGCCGATCAGCCGCTTCATGTTGTTCTCGACCCCGAACAGCGCAGTCTCGCCCTCGCGCTCCTGGTCCGCGTTCTCCTCGCGGGCGCGGATCAGGCGGCCGCGCAGTTCGGCCAGCGTCGCCATCTGGATCGGCAGGTTGACCTCGCGCTCGTAGGCGAATTGGGACTGGGTCAGCATGCGCTGGGTCGAGCCCGGGTTACCGACGACGAAGATCACTTCGCCCTTCTGCGGATCGCGGCCGGTCCAGTTGAGGTGCTGCGGCGTCGCCACCGGCTTGCCGTTTTCATAAGCGCGCAGGAACGAGCCATCGAGCGCGTAGCGCGGGAAGTTATAGTTGTCGGGATCGCCGCCGAAGGTCTGCGCCTGCGCCTCCGGCGCCCAGACGATGCGCACGTCGCTGTATTTCCGGTAGGTGTAGAGCTTGTACTGGCCGCCCCCGTAGAGCGTGACGACCTGGCAGCGGGTGGTTTTGGTGTCGGCGCAGCCGGCCTTCTCGATGTCGGCAATGATGCCGGTGCGGGCCTTGACCAGCGCCTCGCCGGTCGCGGTGCCGATGGCGGCCTTCACCCGAGGGGTGACGTCGGTGATCGTCGTCACGACTTCGGCCTGCTGGCCGGGGCACATCAGTTCCTTGTCGCGGGTACGCGCGTTGAACCCGTTCAGCACATAATCGCTGCCCTTCGACGACAGGTTCGACAGGCAGTCCTCGACGCAGTGGTGGTTGGTGAGGATCAGGCCCGAGTCCGACACGAAGCTGGCCGAGCAGCCACCGGTCAGGCGGACGCTGGCGCCGCGCACTTTGTCGAGCCACGCCTGCGTCGGCGCCCAGCCGTATTGCGCCTTGAACTGGGCGAAGGGGAAGGCGTCGAACGTCCACATGCCCTCGTCGGCGCGGGCTGCGGAGGCGGTGAGGAGGGCGGTGGCGGCAAGCAGGCGGGCAAGGCGGGTCATGGCGGAAAATCCCCTGAAAATCTGGTGTGGGGACAGCCTAATGCGAAAAGGGCCCGGCGCAACCGCCGGGCCCTCCCCTTGTCGTTGATGTTCGACGAACGGCGTCAGCCGGCGTGATTGGCGTCAGCCGGCGTGATTCATGCCGCCCATCTTCGCATGCATCGCTTTCATCTCGTCGGCGGTGACGCGGCCATCGCGGTTGGTGTCGGCCATCGCGAAGTGCTGGGCCGCGGCGGCCTGCGCTTCGGGCAGCGTGACGCGGCCGTCCTTGTTGGTGTCGGCCATGGTGAAGAGGCGGGCACCCATCATGCCGCCCATGCCGCCGCCATGCGGGCCGTGCATGCCTTCCATGCCGGGATGGCGCATCTTCATCGCCTGGCCGTCGGGGCCCTTCATCTCGATCCGGCGCTCGATGCGCATTTCATGGCCCTTGGCGAATTCGTCGCGGCTGATCATGCCGTCCCTGTTCGTGTCTAGGCGGTTGAACATGGCGTTCGGGTCCATATTCGGCATGGCCGGCCTCGCGCCCGGCGCGCCGGCGGGGCGCTTCATGCCCCACTCGCCGTTCTTGGCCAGCTCGTCCTGCGTCAGCACGCCGTCGCGGTTGGCGTCCTTGCGCTGGAAGGCCTGCGCGACCATCGCCTGGACTTCGGCCAGCGTTATCACGCCATCGGCCATCGGGCCCTGGCGCATCTTCATCGGAGCTTGCTGTGCGACTTGCGCGATGGCGGGAACGGCGAGCGCGGTCACGGCCGCGGCGATCAGGAAGCGCTTCATCTTGTTTCTCCTACACCCCTTGCGCCGCGCGATGTATCGCAAATGACATGTCTCGCGGTTGAATGGCGGGGAACGCACTGATAGGCGCGCGCGTCCCCCCTTCGCATGCCCAAGGAGCTGCCCATGTCCGCCGTCCAGCGCGTCGTCCTCGCCTTTTCCGGCGGTCTCGACACCAGCGTGATCCTGAAGTGGCTGCAGCAGACCTACCAGTGCGAGGTGGTGACGTTCACCGCCGACCTCGGCCAGGGCGAGGAACTGGGCCCGGCCAAGGCCAAGGCCGAGCTGATGGGGGTGAAGAGCGAGCACATCTTCATCGACGACCTCAAGGAAGAGTTCGTCGCCGATTACGTGTTCCCGATGATGCGCGCCAACGCGCTTTACGAGGGGCTGTACCTGCTCGGCACCTCGATCGCCCGCCCGCTGATCGCCAAGCGCCAGATCGAGATCGCGAAAATGGTCGACGCCGACGCGGTCAGCCATGGCGCGACCGGCAAGGGCAACGACCAGGTTCGCTTCGAACTCGGCTATTACGCTCTCAACCCCGACATCAAGGTCATCGCGCCGTGGCGCGAGTGGGACCTGACCAGCCGGACTGCGCTGATCGACTTCGCCGAGAAGAACCAGATCCCGGTCCCCAAGGACAAGCGCGGCGAGAGCCCGTTTTCGACCGACGCCAACCTTCTGCACACCTCGAGCGAAGGCAAGGTCCTGGAGGACCCGTGGGAAGAAGTGCCGGACTATGTTTATTCGCGCACCGACGATTTGGTCGCGGCGCCCGACACGCCGGAAGAAATCACCATCGAGTTCAAGGCCGGTGACGGGGTCGCGGTGAACGGCGTCGCGCTGTCGCCGGCTGCGCTGCTGACCAAGCTCAACGAGCTAGGCAAGAAGCACGGCATCGGCCGCCTCGACCTGGTCGAGAACCGCTTCGTCGGGATGAAGAGCCGCGGCATGTATGAAACGCCGGGCGGGACGATCTACCACGCCGCGCACCGGGCGATCGAGCAGCTGACGCTCGATCGCGGCGCGGCGCACCTCAAGGACGAGCTGATGCCGCGCTATGCGGAGCTGATCTACAACGGTTTCTGGTTCGCGCCGGAGCGCGAGATGCTGCAGGCGGCAATCGACCAGAGCCAGGCCAAGGTCGACGGCACGGTGCGGATGAAGCTCTACAAGGGCGGCGTCCACATCACCGGCCGCAAGTCGCCCAACTCGCTCTACAGCGAGAAGGTGGTGACGTTCGAGGACGATGCCGGCGCCTATGACCAGCGCGATGCCGAGGGCTTCATCAAATTGAACGCGCTGCGGCTTCGTTTGCTCGGCAGGCGCGACCGGGGCTAGGTGCAGACCCCGGAGATCATCGCCCACGAACCGGCGGCGGATCCTTCGCCGAAGGGCGCGCCGCGCCCGTGGTGGGAGGGCCGGCCCTATGTCGCGCTGCTGATCGTCCTCGCCTTCATCCCGCTGCTCTACCCGCACTTCCCGCCGCTGGTCGATCTGCCCGGGCACATGGCCCGTTACCAGGTCGCGGTCGACGGCGGCACCGGCCCGTTCCTTAAGCAGTGGTACCAATTCGAGTGGCATGCCTTCGGCAACCTTGGCGTCGACCTGCTGGTCGTCCCGCTGGGCCACCTGGTCGGGGTGGAATGGGCGACCAAGCTGGTCGTCATGTCGATCCCGCCGCTGACGGTGGCCGGCATGTTGTGGGTCGCGCGCGAGGTTCATAACCGACTGCCGCCGACCGCCGCCTTCGCGCTGCCCTTGGCGTTCAGCCATCCGTTCCTTTACGGCTTCGTCAACTTCGCGCTGTCGATGGCGCTGGCGCTGCTGGCGATGGGCCTGTGGCTGCGGCTGGGCCGGCTGCACAAGGAGCGCCTGCGCGCCGCGCTGTTCGTGCCGATCAGCTTCGTCGTCTTTTTCGCCCACACCTTCGGCTGGGGCACGATGGGCCTGCTCTGCTTCTCCGCCGAGGCGGTGCGCCAGCACGACAAGGGCCTGCCGTGGTGGAAAGCGGCCATCGTCGCCGGCCTGCACGCCGCGGTGATGATCCTGCCGGCGCTGATGATCGTGCTGTGGCGGACCGAAGCGGGCGGCCACGGCGTGACGCTCGGCTGGTTCCGTTGGGATTCGAAGTGGGAATATATCGAGCGCATTTTTCGCGACCGCTGGATGCTGTGGGATATCACCTGCCTGGCGATCGTCGCGGCGGTGCCGCTGCTGGGCATCGTGCACCGGCAGCTGACCCTGTCGCGCAACCTGCTGTTTTCGGCGTTGATGCTGGGCGCGGGCTTCGTCTGCCTGCCGCGCATCGTGTTCGGATCGGCCTATGCCGACATGCGCCTCGCGCCGTACGTGCTGGCGATCCTGGTGCTGGCGATCCGTTTCAAGCGCGACACCGACGTCCACCTCGCGCGGGTGCTGGCGATGGCCGGCCTCGCCTTCCTGCTGGTCCGCACCGCAACCGTCACCGCCAGCCTGGCGCTCGCCTCGACCCAACAGGAACGGCAGCTGCGCGCGCTCGAGCAATTGCCGCGCGGCGCGCGGGTGGTCAGCCAGGTGTGGGACGCCTGCAACCAGTGGCCGCTGCGCCGCGGCGACCATTTGCCGGGAATGATCCCGATCCGGCGCGAGGGCTTTTCCAACGACCAGTGGAAGCTGCCCGGGGCAAGCCTGCTGACCGTCCATTATCCCAAGGCCGGCTGGTTCCAGAACGATCCGAGCGAGATCGTGCGCTATCCGGGCTGCCTGCGCGAGGGCGCCAGCATGCGGCTGTCGCTGGCCGCGATCCCGCGCGATGCGTTCGATTACCTGTGGCTGGTCAACCTGCCGCCGATCCCGGCCGGCTGGGTCGAGGGCTGGGAGCCGGTCTACGCGAAGGAGGGATCGATCCTCATGCGGCGCGTGGCCGACGCGCCACCGCCACGAGGCTTACGCCGAACGGCATCGGCACGCGGCCGATAAGGCCCGCTTCCAACCCGAAGACGGTGTCGAGGACGCTGTTGACCGCCTTGCCCGGCATCTCGTCGTCGGCCTTGTCGCGGCCCATCGCCTTGCCGGCGATCCGCGCCGCGGCGACCGCTGGATAGAGCAGGGTGTTGAACGGCGAGCAGAGCTGGATGTCGAACCCGGCGGCGCGCAGCATCGCCTTGATATCGCGGGGGCGATAGCGGCGCTTGTGGTGGTGCGACACGTCGTGCGCGCTCCACATCCACGGGTTGATCGGGACGGTCAGCAGCAATGCCCCGCCCGGCTTCAGGCGCGACAGGATCGATTTCAGCGTCGCCGTATCGGCGTCGACATGTTCGAGCACGTCGAGCAGCGCGATGAGGTCGAAGCGGCCCTCGTCGTAGGCGGTGAGGTCAGGCAGGCAGACCTTGGTGACGTGGCGGCCTATCCGCTCTGCCGCAATGGCGCGAGCATGATCGTCATATTCGCTGCCCTCGACCCGGCCGAACGTGCCGAGCATGTCGAGGTTGTGGCCGGTGCCGCAGCCGATCTCGAGGATGTCGGCACCCTCCGGCGGCCGGACGACGCGGCGGATGACCTCCGCGAGGATCCGGCGGCGCGCGGTGAACCACCAGTGCTGCTGGTCGAGCTCGGCCATGCGGTCGTAAACGGCGCGTTCCATCAGCCGATCTCCTCGCGCACGATATAGAGCGGACGCTGCTTGGTCTCGGTCAGGATGCGGCCGACATATTCGCCGAGCACGCCAAGGCTGATCAGTTGCAGCCCGCCGAGGAACAGGACCGCGACCATCATCGACGCATAGCCCGGCACGTCGACCCCGAAGGCCAGCGTGCGCACGACGATGACCAGCGCGAACAAAAGCGCGAACAGCGCGACGACGCCGCCGATGTACGACCAGACGCGCAAGGGGACGGTGGAGGCGGAGGTGATGCCGTCAACCGCCAGCGTCCACAGTTTCCAGTAATTGTACTTGGTTCGGCCATGCTTGCGCTCGACCCGGTGGTACTTGACCGCGGACTGCTTGAAGCCGGCCCAGGCGAACAGGCCCTTCATGAAACGGTTGCGCTCCGGCATCGCCCGGATCACCTCGACCACGCGGCGGTCGAGCAGGCGGAAGTCGCCGGCATGCTCGGGAATCTTGTCGCTGCTGAGCCAGTTGTGGGCGCGGTAGTAGAGGTCAGCGGTCAGCCGCTTGGGCAGGCTGTCGGTCTCGCGGTTGTCGCGCACGCCGTAGACCACGTCATTGCCCGCGCGCCACGCGGCGACCATCTCGCCGATCACCTCGGGCGGGTCCTGCAGGTCGACGTCGAGCGGGATGACGGCCTTGCCCCGCGCCGCGTCGAGACCGGCGGACAGCGCCGCCTCCTTGCCGAAATTGCGGCTGAAGCTGAGCGCGCGGACGCGGCCGTCCTTCAGGTGCGCGGCCTTGAGGATCGCCAGCGTGGCATCGGTCGACCCGTCGTCGACGAACAGGATTTCAAAGCTTCGCGCGGCCGGGTCTTCGAGCGCTTCGAGCAGCGGCACGACGCGGTCGAGGAACACCGGCACCGCCGCCTCCTCGTTCATCACCGGCACGATCAGGGTCAGTTCGACGCTCATGAATAGACATACTTGCGATGGAGGGCGAAGGTCACCAGCGGGGTGACGAAGATCATCGGCACGGTCGGCCACCAGGTGGGCCCGTGCATCTGCTTCACCAGCGTCCAGACGAACAGCTGGTTGAGTGCGAAGCCGAGGATGTTGACGGCCAGGAAGCGGGTGGCGCGGACATGCTGCCGGTCGCGCTCGCCATGGCCTTTGAACGTGAAGGCGCCGTGCGTGAAATAGCTGACGGCCGAGAAGAACAGGAAGACGATCGTCAGGCTGACCATCGGGTCGACATGGAGGAATTCGGCGATCGCCCAATAGCTCGCCGCAACCAGCAAGGTGATGATCCCGCCGGCCAGCCCATAGCGGATCAGCTGCGCCAGCGTCGCGCGCTGGGCGGGGTCGATACGGTTGAGGACGGTCTGGACCATGTTGCGCGCTTCCGGTCACTGCCGTTAGAGCGGGCGCGACGGTTTGGAAAGCGGGGACGTGCGTGCTGGAACGGTATGAGGGCTGGGCGGACCGGCACTGGAAGTGGCTCGTGCTCGCCGTGTGGGCGGGTTTCGCGATCTTCCTCATCGTGTCGAAATGGGGCCAGATCCACGGCTTCGCCTTCAGCGACACCGACGACAATTTGCGCCTGGTGCAGGTCCGCGACTGGCTGAACGGCCAGGGCTGGTTCGACCTTCGCCAGCACCGCTTCGACCCGGTCCATGGCGGGGCCAACATCCACTGGTCACGGTTGGTCGATTTGCCGATCGCCGGGCTGATCCTTCTGCTCCGCCCGTTCCTGGGCGGCCATGGCGCGGAGATGTGGGCAGGGGCGATCTCGCCGCTGCTGGCGCTGGGGGCGGCACTGTCCGGCCTCGCGCTGCTGACCAAGCGGGTGATCGCCGCGGGCGCCATCCCGATCGCGCTGGTCGGCCTGTTCTTCGCCGGATCGGCCAATGGCATGTTCCAGCCGCTGCGCGTCGACCATCACGGCTGGCAGCTGGCGTTCCTGCTGTTCACGCTGGCCGGCCTCGCAGACCCCAAACGCGCGCGGGGCGGGCTGACCGCCGGCATTTTCACGGGCCTGTCGCTGGCCATCGGGCTGGAGATGCTGATCTACCTCGCCATCGCCGGCGCGGTGCAGGTGCTGTCGTGGGTCGTCCGGCCCGAGCAGCGCGAGCGGGTCGCCGCTTATGCCGTCAGCCTGGCGGCCAGCACCGGCCTCGGCTTCCTGCTGTTCGCGTCGGAGGCCAACCGCGCGCTGGTGTGCGACGCCCTGTCGCCGGTGTGGACCGCCGACATGGTGCTGGCGGCCGGCCTGCTGTTCGGCCTGTCACGGCTGACGGTAGAGCGCTGGACGGTGCGGCTGGCGCTGGCGGCCGGCGCGGGGCTGGCCCTCGCCGCCTTCCATGCGTTGGCCTTCCCGCAATGCCTGCAGCGGCTGGAAGGTATCAGCCCCGAAGCGACCCAGCTATGGCTCAGCCACGTCCGCGAGGCGCGGCCGGTGTATCGCCAGAAGGGCGAGGTGATGCTGCTGATCCTCGCGCTGCCGGTGACCGGCCTGGTCGGCTGGGCGATGCTGTGCGGCATGGCGCGGCGCGACGCGGACCGGCTGCTGCGGACGGTAGGGCCGGCGCTGGTCGCGGCCGCGGCGACGGCGCTGCTGTTCTGGCAGACGCGCACCGGACCGGCGGCGCAACTGCTCGCGCTGCCGGGTGCGGCGGCGATTGGCTGGTTCGGGATCGCCTGGGCGCAGCAGAGCACCAGCTTTGTCGTGCGCGTGCTGGCGACGCCGCTCCTCGCCTTGCTGGCTCTGGGCGCGCTGGTCCCGACGGTCGAGGATTACATTCCGAAAGATCTGTTCGCCAATCGCGAAAGCCGGGCCAACGACAAGGCCCAGGAGGCCGGACGCAAGCGGGTCAACATCGCCAACCGGATGTGCGCGCGAGAGACCTCCTTTGCGCCGATCGGGCGGCAGCCGGCGGGCATCGTTTTCACCTACATCGATTTCGGCCCGCGGCTGATCAACCTGACCCATCACAGCGCGGTCGGCGGCCCTTATCACCGCAACGACGACGCGATCGCCAACGTGATGAAGGCGTTCCGCGGCGACGAGGCGCAGGCCCACCGGATCATCGCCGACGAATATCGCAGCGATTACCTGCTGATCTGTCCCGACCAGTCGACCGCGACGATCTTCATGAGCGAAGCGCCGAAGGGTTTCTACGCGCAGCTGGTCAAGGGACGGGTGCCCGGCTGGCTGGTGCCGGTCGACCTCGGCCAGGGCTCGCCGTTCCGGATGTGGAAGGTGCGGCGCTAGCGCCTAGCCGGCGAGGCCGGGAAGGCTTCGCTCGAGCCCGTCGAGGACGAACTGGGCGGCCAGCGCCGCGAGGATCACGCCGAGGACTCGTGTGATCATCGCCTCGACCTTGGCGCCGACGAACCGCATCAGCGGTCCGGCCGCGAGCAGTGCGAGCAGCGTGAGCAGGATGACCAAAGTCATGGCGCCGAGCACGATCAGGCTTTCCTGCAAACCGTCGGCACGGGCGTTGAGCAGCATGACCGACGCGATCGACCCCGGCCCGGCGATCATCGGGATCGCCATCGGAAAGACGCTGATGTCCTCCGCTTCCGGCGTGCCCTCGATTTCCTTGGCCCGCTCCTCGCGCCGCTCGGTGCGCTTCTCGAACACCATTTCGAGCGCGATCATGAACAGCATGATGCCGCCCGCGAGGCGGAACGCGGACAGCGAAATCCCCATGTGACTGAGGAGCGGTTCGCCCAGCAGCGCGAAGAACAGGAGGATGCCCCACGCCACCAGGCTCGACCGGATGGCCATGCGGCGGCGGTGCGCCACGTCGGTCCCGCTGGTCAGCGACGCGAAGATCGGCGCGCATCCCGGCGGATCGATGATCACGAGGAGGGTGATGAAGGCGGTGGTGAACAGTTCAAGCATGGCGGGAGCGCATCAGATCGCCTTGTCGAAGGCGACGTTCTCGCGCCGGCAGGCGGAGACGAAGGTGTTGCGGATTAGGCAGGCGATGGTCATCGGTCCGACACCGCCGGGTACCGGGGTGATCGCGCCCGCGACCTCGCTCGCCGAGGCGAAATCGATGTCGCCGACGAGGCGGCCCTTGGGCTTGTCGGCGGTTGGCGGCAGGCGGTTGATGCCGACGTCGATCACGGTCGCGCCGGGCTTCAGCCAGTCGCCCTTGACCATTTCCGGCCGGCCGACCGCGGCGACGACGATGTCGGCGCGGCGGACGACGTCCGGAAGGTCCTTCGTCCGGCTGTGGGCGACGGTGACGGTGCAGCTTTCGCGCAGCAAAAGGAGGGCCATCGGCTTGCCGACGATGTTCGAGCGACCGATGACGACCGCTTCCTTGCCGGACAGGTCGCCGAGTACCCGCTTCAACAGGATGACGCAGCCGAGCGGGGTGCAGGGGACGAAGCCGTGGAGGCCGGTGGCGAGGCGTCCGGCGTTGACCGGGTGAAAGCCGTCGACGTCCTTGTCGGGGTCGATCCGGGTCAGCACCTTGGCCTCGTTGATGTGCGCTGGCAGCGGCAGCTGGACGAGGATGCCGTCGACGGCCGGGTCCGCGTTGAGTTGCTCGACCAGGGCCAACAGGTCGGCCTCGCTCGTGTCGGCGGGGAGGCGATGCTCGAGACTGGCCATGCCCGCCTCAACGGTCGCCTTGCCCTTGGCCCCGACATAGACCGACGAGGCCGGGTCTTCGCCGACCAGCACGACGGCGAGGCCGGGCTTTCGGCCCGCCTGTTCGACGAAGCGCGCGACCTCGGCCCCGATGCGGGCGCGAAGGCCGGCCGCCGCCGCCTTGCCGTCGATCAGCGCGGCGCTCACGTCAGGGTCGGGCCCATCTCGAGGACGACGCCGCTGAGCAGTCGGCGGAGGATCGAGATCGCCAGCAGGACGACGATCGGGGAGAAATCGAGCCCGCCGAAATCGGGCAGGATCTTGCGGACCGGCCGGTACAGCGGCTCGGTCATCCGCTCCAGCGCCAAGAGCAGTGTGCGGGTGAACGGCTGGTGGGTGTTGAGGATGTTGAACGCGACCAGCCAGCTGATCACCACCGAGGCGATGATGATCCAGGTGGCGAGCGACAGCAGGAGGTCGGCGATGTTGACGAGCGCGTAGATCATGGCCTCGTCTACCCGCGCCCAACCGCTTTATCTAGGGTGCGAAACGGTCCGGCTGCGCTTCGGCCAGGATCAGCGCGAAATCCTCGTCCGGAGCGAGCCATTCGCGGACCGGCGTCCAGCCCCCGGCAAGCAGCAGGAGACGTGCGCCGCGCGGCCCGTACTTGTGGCTGTTCTCGGTGTGGATCGTATCGCCCTGGGCGAAGGCGAAGCGCTGGCCATCGACCGTGAAATCGACGTCGCGCACGGCCTTCAGGTGCATCTCGATCCGGCTCAGCCAGTCGTTCCACCGCGCCTCGTGGGTAAAGGCGTCGAGCGGGATGTCACCGTCCAGCTCGCGGTTGATGCGCGCGAGGAGGTTGAGGTTGAAGTCGGCCGTGACCCCTTCGGGATCGTCGTAGGCGGCGACCAGCCGGTCGACGTCCTTGATCCGGTCCATGCCGATCAGCAGGCGCGCGCCGGTGCCGAGCAGGCCGCGGAAGTGGCGCAAGAGGTCGGTCGCGCTGCGGGCGACGAAATTGCCGATCGTCGAGCCGGGGAAGAAGCCGAGCCGCTCCATGCCGTCGATTTCCGGGGGGAGCGCGAAGTCCCTGGTAAAGTCGGCGGTGACGGGGATGACATCGAGGCCGGCGTGGTTGGCCTCGAGCGCCGCCGCGCTTTCTTCCAGATAGTCGCCGCTGATGTCGACCGGGACGTAGACCGCCGGGCGGATCGTTTCGAGGAGCAGCGGCGTCTTGGTCTGCGATCCGGCCCCGAACTCGACCACCGCGCCGCCGGGCGGGATGGCGTCGGCCAGCTCGGGGGCGATCCTCTCCATCAGCGCGACCTCGGTCCGCGTCGGGTAGTAGCTCGGAAGGCGGGTGATGGCGTCGAACAGCTCACTGCCGCGCCGGTCGTAAAGCCAGCGGGCGGGAATGGCGGGAATGGCGGCGGCGAGGCCGTTCAGGACGTCGGCGCGAAACGCCGGATCAACGCGATCAATGGTTTCGGGCAAGCCGGACTCCCGTGAATTGCCACCGGGCCGATGGCGGGAAAAAGTTACGGTATGAAGGCCGTGAATGGCCGCGCGGCGTGGCGCAGCTGGCGCCCTTCAGCACGAACTGCCCGCACATGAACTTGCCGTTATATTCGCCGACCGTGCCTTCTTCCGGCGCGAAGCCGGGATAGGGAAGGTAGGCGCTGCCGCTCCATTGCCAGACGTCGCCGAACGGCCCGCCGCCGGGACGCGGCAGGACGGTGCCGATGCGGTCGAGCTGGTGGCCGATGTTGGGGTCGGCGCTGGCAAAGGCGTCCTCCCACTCGGCCTCGGTCGGCAGGCGGGCGCCGGCCCAGCGGGCGAAGGCCTCGGCCTCGTAATAGCTGACATGATCGACCGGCGCGGCGCGGTCGAGGTCGCGGCGGCCGGCGAGGGTGAAGGAGGATTGTCCGTCCTCGTGCCAGTAGAGCGGGCGGTCGATGGCATTGGCCTTGACCCAGTCCCATCCCTCGCTGAGCCACAGTTGCGGCGTGGTATAGCCGCCGTCGGCCATGAACTCCCGCCATTCGCCGTTGGTGACGCAGCGGTTGGCGATGGCGTGCGGGTGGAGCAACGCCGTGTGGCGCGGGCGTTCGCAATCGAAGGCGAAGCCAATGCCGTCCGCACCGATCTCCACCACGCCATCGCGGCCGGGCAGCCAGGCCAGCGGCTCGGCCTGGAAGCAGGGCGCGGGCTCGAGGTGGCCGTAGGCTGGCTCGAGCGGGTTTTCGGCGAAGGTGGCGAGGATGTCGGTGAGGAACAGTTCCTGGTGCTGCTGTTCGTGGTGGATGCCGAGTTCGACCAGCGCCAGCACGTCGGGCGCAAGTTTCGGCAGTGCGTCCTGCAAGGCCCGGTCGACGACGCGGCGCCAGCGGCGGATGTCGTCGAGGTTGGGCCGGCTGATCATCCCGCGCCGCGGCCGCGCGTGGCGCTCGCCCTCGCCCTCGTAATAGCTGTTGAACAGGAACGGCCAGCGCTCGTCGAACAGTGTGTAGCCCGGCACATGGTCGCGAAGGATGAAGGTCTCGAAGAACCAGGTGGTGTGCGCCAGGTGCCACTTGGCGGGCGAAGCATCGGGATGCGGCTGGAGCGAAGCGTCGGCGTCGCTCAGCGGCTCGGCCAGCGACAGGGTCAGCGCCCGCGTTGCCGCCAGGCGCTGGGCCAAATTCGCCGGTTCCTCGCTTCGTGCCACGCTTGCCCTCCTTTTGTTTCAAGCGAACGGAGGCGTGAAAGGTTCAGTCGCGGGTGGCGCCCGGTTGCCACAACACTTCGCCGCCGCCGCTGCTGGCGGCGCTTCGGGCCATCACGAACAGCAGGTCGGACAGGCGGTTGAGGTAGGCGCGGGCGGCCGGGTTGGTCGGCTCGGCGGCGGCAAGGTGCACCGCCGCGCGCTCGGCCCGCCGCACCACGGCGCGCGCGAGGTGGAGGGCGGCCGCATCCGGGCTTCCGCCGGGAAGGATAAAGCTTGTGAGGGGTGCAAGGCCCTCGTTGACCGCGTCGATGTCGGTTTCAAGCCGGGTGACCTGCGCGTCTACGATCCGCAGCGCGCCGTCGATCCCGCTGGGCGTCGCGATGTCGGCGCCGAGGTCGAACAGCTCGTTCTGGATGCGGCCGAGGATAGTCGCGAAAACATGGCCGGGATCGATGGCCGCGCGGGCGACGCCGATCGCGCTGTTAGCCTCGTCGACCTCGCCGATCGCGGCCATCCGCGCGCCATCCTTGGGCACGCGGCTGCCGTCGACCAGCCCGGCGCTGCCGTCGTCGCCGGTGCGGGTGTAGATCTTGTTGAGCTTGACCAGGGGTTATTTCCCGCCACTGGCCAGCGCGAGGATGACGATGACGATGACGATCGCCACGCCCTGGAACAGCACGCGCTTCTGCATGTAATTCTGCTGGACTTCGCCGCTGACATCCTTGCCGTTGGCCATGGCGATCACGCCGCGCGCGAGGACGTAGAGCGTCGCGCCCATGGCGGCGACCAGCGCGATGATGAGGAGGGTGTTCATGAACCCCAATCTAGGCGTCCGAGAGGCGGAATCCTAGCGGCAGTTCGCGCCGCCGGAGTCGGTCGGCAAGGGCGCGGCCGTCGACCCCCGCCTCGCGCATCGCCCCCAGCGTCGGCGCGAGGTCGCGCTTGGCCAGCCGGCGGCCGTCTTCGTGCAGCACGAGCCGGTGATGGAGGTAGGCCGGCTCGGGCAGGGCGAGCAGCAGCTGGAGAAGGCGCTGCGTGGGGGTCGAGGGGCGCAGGTCCTCGCCCCGAACGACAAGCGTGACGCCGGTGTCGGCGTCGTCGACGACGCAGGCGAGGTGATAGGACGAAGGCGCGTCCTTGCGGGCGAGGATGGCATCGCCGAAGTCCGCTGCCGCCGCGGTGAGTGTCGTGCCGTCCGCTTCGGTCCAACTCGGCAGGCCGGCGATGTTGAGCGCCTTCGCGCTGTCGAGGCGCCAGCTGTGCGGGGTCGCCGCGCGGCGCTCCGGATCGTCGGCCAGGCCGCGACAGGTGCCGGGGTAGGCGGCGCCGGCATCGCCGTGGGGCGCGGTCAGCGAAGCGGCGATGTCGGCCCGGGTGCAGAAGCAGGGATAGACCAGACCTTGCGCTTTCAGGCGGCCGAGCGCGGCGTCGTACAGTGCGGTGCGCTGCGACTGGACGATCGGCGGGCCGTCGTGGTCGAGGCCGAGCCAGGCGAGGTCCTCGAAGATGCCGTCGACGAATTCGGGGCGGCAACGGCCGGGATCGAGATCCTCGATCCGCACCAGCCAGCGCCCGCCACTTTGCCGCGCGGCATCATGCCCGAGCACCGCAGAAAAGGCGTGGCCGAGGTGGAGCCGTCCGGACGGCGAAGGGGCGAAGCGGGTCGACTGTTGCAAAACGGACTCTTGACGCTGATTCGTCGGTTTGGTGTCATGCCATGGTCACACCGGGTTGGCATCCGGGTGATCACAAGGGAAGCGGGCCGACATGTGGCCTCTCCTCCTTGCGTGCGACGGGGCCGGGGAGCTTCAGTTCGGTCGATCCGAACGGGAGCAACGCGCGCGTGTATCACACCAATCTCCTCCGCCATCCGGAATCCTGCCCGGCGCTGGTGCTGAATGCCGACTATACCCCGCTGAGCTATTACCCGCTGTCGCTCTGGCCGTGGCAGACCGCGGTGAAGGCGATGTTCCTCGAGCGGGTCGACGTCATCGCGCATTACGACCGCGAGGTGCATTCGCCGTCGCACAGCCTGAAACTGCCGAGCGTCATCGCGCTCCGCCAGTTCGTGCGGCCGAGCGAGTATCCAGCCTTCACCCGGTTCAACCTGTTCCTTCGCGACCATTTCCGCTGCGTCTATTGCGGGGCGACGCGCGAATTGACCTTCGACCATGTCGTGCCTCGGGCACAGGGCGGCGTCACCAGCTGGGAGAATGTCGCCACCGCCTGCGCGCCGTGCAATCTGAAGAAGGGCGGACGAACGCCGGTCCAGGCCGGGATGCGGATCGAGGACGAACCGATCCGCCCGACCAGCTGGCAGCTGCAGGAACATGGCAAGCGTTTCCCGCCCAACTATCTCCACCGGAGCTGGCGCGACTTCCTCTATTGGGACGTCGAGCTCGACCCCTAAGCCATCGTTAACCATTTTCGTTCAGACCGGCGGGCATGACCGCACGAATCCTCCTCGTCGAACCCCATCGCGGCGCGCTTGGCGTCATGGCCCAGCGCCTGCGCGACGAATGCTACCGGATTATCGCCGCCGAAAGCGCGACGGCCGCCGTGCCTGAACTCTACCGTGCGCCGGTCGATCTGGTGATCAGCGAGCTGCGGATGAACGGCATGAGCGGGGTCGAATTGACCCGGTTGATCCGCGACGACACCGTCCTGAAGGACACGCCGGTGATTCTCATCACCGGCCGTACCGATGCGACCGGCGCGGTCGATGCATTGGGTGCGGGCGCCGACGACGTGGTCGCTAAGCCATTCGATTTCGAAGTGCTGGTGGCGCGGATCGAGCGCGGCCTCAGGCGGGCCCGGGCGGTGCGCGAATTGCGGGACGACAATGCCGCTCTCGACGCGCGGGTGGTGGAACGCGCGCTGCAGGTCAACGAACTGAAGGCCGAACTCGACGCGCTGAAACGCGTTTCCTAACGGTTGGCGAGATAGTCCTCGACCGCCGGCCTGAGGTCTTCGCGGTCCAGCGCCAGCGCCAGGTTGGCGATGACGAAGCCGGCCTTGTCGCCGCAATCGTGGCGCACCGCATCGACCGTCACCGCATGGAACGGCTGTCGGCCGATCAGCTCGGCCATCCCGTCGGTCAGCTGGATCTCCCCGCCCGCACCGCGCTTGCCGTGTCCCAGGATGTCCATCAGTTCGGGCTGGAGGATGTAGCGTCCGACCACGCCCAGCCGCGATGGCGCGTCCTCGGGCTGGGGCTTTTCGACCAGTCCGGTCACTTCGGTCGCGTTGCCGTCGGCCCTGCCGGGAGTGATGATACCGTAGCTGGCGGTCTTGTCCGCCGGCACCTCCTGCGCGCAGACGATGTTGCCGCCGAGACGCTCGTAGGCGTCGACCATCTGCTTCAGGGCGCCGGGCTTTCCGACCATCAGGTCGTCGGGCAGCAGAACCGCGAACGGCTCGTCGCCGATGATGTGGCGGGCGCACCAGACGGCATGGCCGAGGCCGAGCGGCTGCTGCTGTCGGACGGCGATCAGTTCGCCGAACCGGGTGCGGGAGGGCTCGAGCGGGTCGAGGCTCTTGCCGGCCTTTTCCATCGTCGCCTCGAGCTCGTAGCTCTGGTCGAAATAGTCGACCAGGCTGGACTTGCCGCGGCCGGTGACGAAGATCAGCTGCTCGATCCCCGCCTCGCGCGCCTCGTCGACCGCGTACTGGATCAGCGGCCGGTCGACGACCGTCAGCATCTCCTTGGGCATGGTCTTGGTCGCAGGCAGCAGGCGCGTGCCGAGGCCGGCGACCGGGAAGACGGCCTTGCGCACCGGGCGCACGCTCATCGCGGGCTCGCCAGATTGTCGGGACCGGTGGTCGCCGCGGCGGGCGCCGACGGGGCGGCCGGCGACGCGGGGGCCGAGCCGGCATCGCCCGGCGGCAGGTCGAAGCGGTCGGGCTTGCGCGGCTGGCTGCGGGTCAGGATTTCGTCGACCCGGGCGGGGCGCGCCTCCGGCGTGTAGCTGAGCAATTCGGCCGCGTCGGGCTGGTGGTCCGCCATGCGCGGCTTGACCGGCAGGCTTTTGCCGGCCTCCGGCGTCAGGGGCGCGACCTTGCCGCAGGCGGCAAGCGCCAGCGCCAGGACGAGGAAAAGCAGCCTTGCCGTCATCGTTGCTCCCGTTGGCGGCGAGCGGCCGCGATGGCTTCCCTTACGCGGCTTGGCGCAGTGCCGCCAAGAGAGGTCCGCGCGGCGACCGACGATTCGACCGACAGGTGCGACAGCGCGCTTTGGGCGATGCGCGGATCGATCGCCTGCAGGTCGGCGAGGCTGAGCGCGTCCAGGGCGATGCCCTGCGCCTCGGCCGCGGCGACCGCACTGCCGGCGATATGGTGCGCCTCGCGGAACGGGACGTCGGCCTCGCGCACCAGCCAGTCGGCGAGGTCGGTCGCGGTGGCGTGGCCGGCGGCGGCGGCGGCGCGCATCCTGTCGGGCACGAAGGCGAGGTCGGCCATCATCCCGGCCATCGCCGCGAGGCTGAGGGCGAGGAGGTCGTGCGCGTCGAACAGCGGCGGCTTGTCGTCCTGCAGGTCCTTGGCATAGGCCAGCGGCAGGCCCTTCAGGATCACCAGCATGGCGACGAGGTCGCCGACGATCCGCCCCGAATGGCCGCGCACCAGCTCGGCCGCGTCGGGATTGCGCTTGTTGGGCATGATCGAACTGCCGGTCGACCATTGGTCGGGCAGCTTGACGAAGCCGTAGGGCTGCGACGCCCAGATGATGATTTCCTCCGCCAGCCGCGACAGGTGGACCGAGGTCAACGCGGCGGCGTGGAGGTAATCGACGGCGAAGTCGCGGTCGCTGACCGCGTCGAGGCTGTTGGCGGTCGGCCGGTCGAAGCCGAGCGAGGACGCTGTGTCTTCGCGGTCGAGGGCGAAGCCGGTGCCGGCCAGCGCGGCCGAGCCCAGCGGGCTTTCGTTCATCCGCGCCCGCGCGTCGGCGAAGCGCGAGGCGTCGCGGACCAGCATTTCGCGGTAGGCCATCAGGTGGTGACCGAGCGTCACCGGCTGGCCCGACTGGAGATGGGTGAAGCCCGGCATGACGGTGTCGGCATGTTCCTCGGCGCGGTCGAGCAGCACCGCTTCCAGCGCGCCGATCCCGCCGATCGCCTCGTCGATGCAGTCGCGCACGAACAGCTTGAAATCGGTCGCCACCTGGTCGTTGCGGCTGCGCGCGGTGTGGAGCCGCCCCGCGGCGTCGCCGATGAGCTCGCCGAGGCGGTGCTCGACATGCATGTGGATGTCTTCAAGCGCCGGGTCCTCGACCAGCTTGCCCTCGTCGATTTCCAGCCCGACCGCGTTCAGCCCCTCGTCGATCGCCCGCGCGTCGGCTTCGGACAGGATGCCCTGCCGTCCGAGCATCGCGGCGTGGGCCCGGCTGGCCGCGATGTCCTGCGGCGCGAGGCGCTTGTCGACCGCGATCGAGGCATTTATCTCGCGCATGATTGCGGCCGGGCCTTCGGCGAAGCGCCCGCCCCACATGGCATTGGAGGTACTCTTGCGGCCGATCGTCTTGCTCCTTGGGCTCGCCCTGCTCGCCAGCGGCTGCGATAGGCAAAAGGCCGAGGCGCCTCAAGCGTCGAACGCCGCCACGCCCGCGGCGGTCAAGGTCGGCGTCGACCGCAGTCACAAGGGACAGCCCTTTCCGGATGCCGTCATCACCGACCCCGACGGGGAAGAAATGGCGATGGACGAATTCAAGGGCGTGCCGACGCTGGTCAACCTGTGGGCGACCTGGTGTGCGCCGTGCGTCAAGGAACTGCCGACGCTCGACAGGCTGGCGGCGACGCATCGCGACGACGGGTCGCTCGGCGTCGTGACGATCAGCCAGGACATGGGGCCGCAGGGCTCGGTGCGTGCGTTCCTCGACAAGCTCGGCACCAAGGACCTCGGCGCCTACCAGGACGCCGGCATGAAGCTGAGCGATGCCTATGGCGCCCAGATCCTGCCGACGACCGTGCTGTACGACGGCGCCGGCCGCGAGGTGTGGCGGGTCACCGGCCCGATGGAATGGGACGGACCCGACGCGGCGAAGCTTTTGGCCGAAGCCGCCCCTGCGGCTAAGCCAAAAGGCTAGTCGCGAAGCAGCTCGTTGATCGACGTTTTCGAGCGGGTGCGCTCGTCGACCCGCTTGACGATCACCGCGCAGGCCAGGCCCGGCCCGCCGTCCTTGCCCGGTAGGGTGCCCGGCACCACCACCGAATAGGCCGGCACCCGGCCCATGAAGACCTCGCCGCTGGCACGGTCGACGATCTTGGTCGACGCGCCGAGGAAGACGCCCATCGACAACACCGCGCCTTCTTCGACCACCACGCCCTCGGCGACTTCCGACCGCGCGCCGACGAAGCAGTTGTCCTCGATGATCACCGGCCCGGCCTGCAACGGCTCGAGCACGCCGCCGATGCCGGCGCCGCCCGAGATGTGGACGTTTTTGCCGATCTGCGCACAGCTGCCGACCGTCGCCCAGGTATCGACCATCGTGCCTTCGCCGACATAGGCGCCGATGTTGACGAAACTCGGCATCAGCACGGCATTCGGGGCGACGAACGCGCCCTTGCGGACGATCGCGCCCGGTACGGCGCGGAAACCCGCCGCCTTGAACTGGTCTTCGCCCCAGCCGAGGAATTTGGAATCGACCTTGTCCCACCAGGGCGCGCCGCCCGGCCCGCCGGGAATCGTCGCCATCGGGTTCAGCCGGAACGACAGCAGCACGGCCTTTTTCAGCCACTGGTTCACGGTCCAGCCGCCCGCGCCTTTCTCGGCAATCCGCGCCTCGCCGGAATCGAGCATCGCCACCGCCTGCTCGACCGCCGAACGAATCGCGGCGTCGCCGGTGTCGAGCGTCTCGCGCCCGTCCCAGGCGGCTTCGATGGTCGATTGAAGGTCGGTCATTCAGTGTCTCCGAGAATGTCGTGCAGCCAGTCGGCGACGTCGTTGATGGTGACGTCGATGTTGGCCGGGTCGATATCATGGTCGCCGCGTTCCGAGCCATTGTCGACCCACACGGTCGTCATGCCCAGCGCCTTGGCGGGATTGAGGTTGCGCGCCATGTCCTCGACCATCAGCGCCCGCGCCGGGTCGATGCCGAACTGGTCGAGCAACTTCCTGTAGCCGTGCGGGTCGGGCTTAGGCGTCAGGTCGGCGGCGAAGATGTCGTGCAGGTGATCGAGTTCGGCTGCGACGCCGAGCCGTTCCAGCACCCGCCAGGCATAGTCGGCATTGCCATTGGTATGGACGTACTTTCGCCCCGGCAGTCGCGCCAGCGCACCGGCCAGCCGGTCGTTGGGCAGGATCCGGTCGAGCGGGATGTCGTGCACGTCGGCCATGAAATGGTGCGGGTCGACGTCGTGGTGCTTCATCAGCCCGGCCAGCGTCGTGCCCGAGCCGACGAAATGTTCCTTCTGGATGCGCCGCGCCTGGGATGGATCCACGTCCAGCAATCGTTCGATGTAGGCCGTCATGCGCTGGTCGATCAGGTCGAACAACCGGCTCTCCCAGGGGTAGAGGCAGTTATCGAGATCGAAGATCCAATGTTCGATGTGGGCGAAGCGCTCTTGCATGCGTCGGCGGCCCTACCCGCGGTTTTTTCCTTCATCAAATGGCAAGGTTTTGTTATCCATAAGAATCACTGATTTTCATAGATTTATCAGAAACTTGGGTGGGGTCTGCAAATGGTGAACCGGTGGATGGCATCGAGTGCCTGCGTGTTGATGCTGACGCTTTCCGCGTGCGGTGGCGGCGGTGGAGGCGGCGTGACGTCGACGCCGACGCCGACCAAGACGCCGACTCCCACACCGACACCGACTCCCACACCGACACCCACGCCGACTCCGACGCCGACGCCGGTGACCAACTTCGATACGACCGAGTATCAGACGTCGAACGGCGCGAATTCGGCGAACGCGATTTCGGCCTGGCAGAAGGGCGCGACGGGCAAGGGCGTCAAGGTCGCGGTGATCGACAGCGGCATCAATCCCAGCCTGCCCGCCTTTGCCGGACGCATCGACGCGGCGAGCGGCGACGTGGTGGCCGGCCGCGCGCTGGCCGACGAATCGGGCCATGGCACGGCGGTGGCCGGGACGATCGCCGCGGCCCGCGACAACCGAGGGTCGATGGGCGTGGCGTTCGATTCGACGATTGTGGCGCTGCGCACCGATGCGGCAGGCACCTGCGCGTCGAAAGACGGCTGCGAATTTTACGACGACGCGATTGCCAGGGCGGTCGATTCGGCGCGACTTGCGGGCGCCAAGGTGGTCAACATCTCGATGGGCGGCGATGCCGCCGGAAGCCAGCTGCTGACCGCCATCCGCGACGCGATGAACGCGGGCATGCTGATCGTCGTGTCCGCGGGTAACGACGCGGCCGCCAATGCCGATCCGTTCGGGCTCAGCATGGCGCAGGCCTATGGCATCGGCGGTGTTGACCAGAAATCGGGATCGGTGATCCTTGCCGGCGCGCTCAACGGTTCGCTGACCAGCCTGGCGAGCTTTTCCAACCAGGCCGGTACCGGCCAGTCCTGGTACCTCTCGGCGCTCGGTTCGGGCGTGGCGACCTACGACGAAACCGGCACACTGACGGCGTGGAGCGGGACCAGCTTCTCGGCCCCGATCGTGTCGGGCGCCGCGGTCCTGCTGGCCCAGGCCTTCCCCAACCTCACCGGCACGCAGATCGCGCAAATCCTGTTCAATTCGGCCGACGACCTCGGCACGACGGGGGTGGATGCGACGTTCGGCCATGGCCGCCTCAACCTCGCGCGCGCCTTCCAGCCGTCCGGTTCGACCAGCCTGGCGGGGACGACGACGTCGGTGCCTTTGAGCTCGAGCGGCGGCGTCCTGCCGGAAGCGGCGGGCGACGGCGCGGCATCGGCCGCGGCGATGGGCGCCGTGATCCTCGACGGTTACGACCGCGCCTACCAGGTCGATTTCGCCCGGACGCTGATGAAGGCGCAGACCCGCCAGCCGCTGGCGCGTGCGCTGACCGGATCGGTGCGCACCAATGGCGTGGCCGCAGGGCCGGTCGCCATCGCCCTGTCGGTCGCCGACGGGACGAAGCAGGCACTGGTCGCCGACCGCATCGGGATCGGGCCGCGCGACGCCGAGAAGGCCCGTCTGGTGGCGGGCCGCGCGGTCGCCCGGCTCGACCGCAAGACCAAGATTGCCATGGGCTTCCACGAAAGCGCCAAGTCGCTCGAGCGGAGCCTCGACGGGGCAGCCGCCGGCGCCTTCCTGATTGCCCGTGACACCAGCGCCGAGCCGGGCTTCGATGCGCGCCGCGGCGTCGGCTTTGCCGCGCGCCGCGCGCTGGGAGCGAAGACCGGCCTCGCCATTTCGGGCGAGCAGGGCACGGTCGACCGCGTCCTGCTCCCGGGCGAGACCAGCAGCGGTTACCGCCTGGCCACGGCCTCGGTCGACCGGACGATCGGCGACTCCACCCGGCTGACGCTCAGCGGTTCGGCGCTCGACGAGGAGCGCACGGTGCTGGGCGGCGAAATGCAGAGCTGGCTGGGCGGCGGAAGCGGATCGCGCACCCTGTTCGCCGATGCCGAGGCGCGTCGCGAGCTGGGCCATGGCTGGTCGGCAACCGTGTCCGCACGGCGCGGCTGGACGAGCTTCGACGGCGGCAACTTCGCCACCTCGGCCTACGCGTTCGACCTCGCCAAGCTGGGTGTGACGGGCGGCAACGACCGCATCGGCTTGCGCCTTTCGCAGCCGCTGCGCGTGGAAAGCGGTGGGCTCGCGATGTGGCTGCCGACGTCATACGACTACACCAGCCGCAGCGCGACGTTCGGGACGGTCACCCGCAACCTGGCCCCAAGCGGGCGCGAGCTGGATGCCGAAGCGAGTTATGCGATCAGCTTCGACCGCAGCTGGATCGGCGCCAACCTCTATGCGCGGCGGCAGCCGGGGCACATCGCCAACGCCGCCACCGATGTCGGTGCGGCGCTGCGCTACTCGCTGGGCTTCTAGGCGCTAGCGCCGGCGGAACAGGACGGGATCGGGGCAGCCCTTCTCGTCCGTCCGCCACACCGCCGCATAGGCGTCGGCCGGTGGCAGATCGGCGAGATTGCGCTTGCCGACCGGGCCGCGTGTGCCGGTTTCGGTGAGCAGGCGGCAATCATTTGCGGTGAGGGCGGGGACCGGCTGGTCTGCGGGCGGTCTCGAAGCGGGGGTCGGCGGTGCGGCCCCGACCAGCGGCAGTGCAACCAGGATCAGCAGTCGGCGCATGGCGTCCTCCCGTGTCGTTCGGCCGGGAGAAGTTACGCTTCTCGTCGAGCGGTGGCTAGACTGTGAAGCTTTCGCCGCAGCCGCAGGCGCCCTTGGCATTCGGGTTGTCGAACACGAAGCCGGCGGCGAAATCGTCCTCGCGCCAATCCATGGTCGATCCGATCAGGTAGAGCAGCGAGGCGCCGTCGACGAAGAAAGTGCCGCCGGGCGTCTCGATCCGCTCGTCAAAGCCGTTCGCCTCGGTGACATAGTCGACCGAATAGGCGAGGCCCGAGCAACCGCGGCGCGGGGTCGACAGCTTCACGCCGATCGCACCCTCGGGCGCCTTGGCCATCAAGTCGGCGACGCGCTGCTCGGCGGCGGGCGTCAGGATGATCGCGGCGGGGCGCGGCTTGCGGGTGGTCGTCGTGCTCATCACAGCATTCCCAGTTCGAGGCGCGCTTCGTCGCTCATCTTCGACGGGTCCCACGGCGGATCCCACACCAGCTTCACCTCGGCATCGCGGATGCCGGGCACGGACAGGACGCGAAGCTCGACTTCGTTCGGAAGCGATTCCGCGACCGGGCAGTGCGGCGTCGTCAGCGTCATGGTAACGACCGCATCGCCATCCTCGCTGATCGCAATGTCGTAGATCAGGCCGAGCTCATAGATGTCGACCGGGATTTCGGGGTCGTAGACCGACTTCAGCGCATCGACGACCGAGTTCTTGAGATCCTCGTTCGCGGGCGCCTCGTCGACCGGCTTGGTCTCGCCGGACAGGAAACCGGTGAGGTAATCGCGCTTGCGCTCGAACGTTTCGGTGACGCGCGCGCGGGGCGGCGGGGTCACCGCCTCGACTTCCTCCGTCTCGATCTTGCGTTCTTCGTTCACCCGAAAATCCGTTTCACTTGTTCGATCCCGCGCACCAGCGCCGCAATGTCGCTGCTGTCGCTGTGCGCTGCGAAGCTGGCCCGCGCCGTCGCCGGAACGCCGAGCACGTCCATCAACGGCTGCGCGCAATGGTGGCCGGCGCGGACTGCGACGCCCACGTCGTCCAATATGGTGGCGGTGTCGTGCGGATGCACCCCGTCGACGTTGAAGCTGACGATGCCCGCGCTGTCCTCCGGGCCGTAGAGCGTCACTCCGCCGATGTCGGTCAGCGCCGCGCGGCATTCCGCGACTAATGCCGCCTCATGCGCATGGATGGCGTCGAGGCTCAGCCCTTGAACCCAATCGACTGCCGTATGCAGCCCGGCGGTGCCGACGATGTGCGGCGTTCCAGCTTCGAAGCGCATCGGCGCTTCCAAGTACGTCGTCTCCGCAAAGGTTACGCGGTCGATCATCGACCCGCCGCCCTGCCACGGGGGCAGGGAATTCAGCAGATCGTTGCGGCCCCACAGGCAGCCGATGCCAGTAGGCCCGTAAAGCTTGTGGCCCGAGTACGCGTAAAAATCGCAGTCCAGCGAAGCAACGTCGACCGGCAGGCGTGGAACCGCCTGGCAGCCGTCGAGCAGCAGCAGCGCGCCCTTCGAATGCGCAATCTCCGCCGCACGCTTCGCGTCGAGGATCGAGCCGAGCACGTTCGACACATGGGCGAAGGCGACGACGCGATGCTCTTCGCTGACCATCCGCTCCGCGGCGTCGAGGTCGATGCGGCCGTCCGCGGTCAGCGGAAGGACATCGATCTCATATCCAGCGAGCTGCCACGGCACGATGTTGCTGTGATGCTCCAGCGCCGACAGCAGGACGCGATTGCGCCCATCCTTTGGCAGGCTGCGCGCGACCAGGTTGATCGCCTCGGTGGCGCCGCGCGTGAACACCAGCTCATTGGGCTGTCCACCTATGAGCCCCGAGGCCGCAGCCCTCGCAGCTTCGTAACGGCCGGTCATTTCGCTCGACCGTTGATAAACGCCGCGATGCACCGTTGCGTAGTCGCGGGCGTAGGCGTTAGTGATGGCGTCGATCACCGCCTGCGGCTTCTGGGCGGTCGCGGCGCTGTCGAGATAATGCCAGTTCTCGATCGCCGGAAACTGCCCGCGCACGTCGAGCGCCGAGTTGATACGGGTCGGTGCGTTCATGCCACCCTCCGCAAGGCATCGCGCGCAGCGCTGCAGATCGCGTCCTGCTGCGCCGGATCGGCGATGCCGTCCCACAAGCCCATCACGAAGCCCTCCAGAAGCAGTGCCCGCGCGCTCGCAGGATCGAGCCCGCGGCTCATCGCGTAGAACATCTGCGTCTCGTCCAGCTCGCCGACGCTGGCGCCGTGGGCGCACTTCACGTCGTCGGCGTAGATCTCCAGCTCGGGCTTGCAGTTCGCCGTCGCGCCGCGGTCGAGAAGCATCGCCTTGACCGATTGCTCGCCGTCCGTCTGCTGAGCGCCGGGCGCGACCTCGACCTTGCCGAGGTAAGACCCGACCGCCTTGCCGCCGAGCACCGAGCGGACAACCTGGAGCGAGCGGCCGCGCTCGCCGATGTGGCGCACGTTGGTGACGATCTCGTTGGTCGATTGGCCGTCGCCGATGTTTGCCGCGAACAGCTCGAACTCGGCGCCTTCCGCAAGGGAGACCTCGATCTCGACGCGCCCGTAAACCGGCGCGACGTTGAGCGCGACCAGTCGCGCCTTTGCTTGAGCGCCAAGCGCGATTTCGATCCGCTTCACCTGCACTTCGTCGGCCGACGGCAGCCACACCTGCTCAAGCGTCTCGCCCGCAGCAACGCTGAGCGTCGCCGGCGTCGCGAAGTGCTCCCAGACCGGCTTCAGCGCATCGAGGTCGGCGTAGCGCCATTCCTCCTGGGCGCGGGTCGGGAAGGGGGCGGTCATGCGCGCCTCTTCATCAGGCGGCGCAACTTCTTGTCGCGCGCACGCTGCCGCTCCGGCGCCAGCAGGCCGTAGAAGGCGTCGAGCAGGAAGCCGGCGGCAAAGGCTATGGCGAGCATCTGCCCGACGTCATGAGTCTCGGTGAACTGCCCGACGACCATTTCGACAAGCGTGATGAGGCCGATCACGATCACCAGCAGTGCCGTGTCCGCCACCGCGCGGCCGGGATTGCCGCGCACCATCTGGATCGCGAACATTGTGGCGATGCACGCGACGATGATCGTCAGCGTCATCATGCGGCGACCTCGGCATAGCCTTCGCGCTCGAGCTCGCGGGCAAGCTCGGGCCCGCCCGAACGCGTGATCCGTCCGCCGCTCAACACGTGGACCCGATCCGGCGCGACATAGTCGAGCAAGCGCTGGTAGTGGGTGATCAAAAGCACGCCCTTGTCGGGTGCGCGCATGATGCGGTTGATGCCTGCGCCGACGGCCTTCAGCGCGTCGATGTCCAGTCCGCTGTCGGTCTCGTCCAGAACCGCGAACTTGGGGTTCATGATGCCCATCTGGACCATCTCGGCCCGCTTCTTCTCGCCACCCGAAAAACCGACGTTGACCGGGCGCTTGAGCATCTCGACGTCCATGCCGAGAAGGTTCGCCTGCTCGCGCGCAAGCTTGATGAACTCGCCGCCCGACAGCTCCGGCTCGCCACGTGAGCGGCGCTGCGAGTTAAGGCTCTCGCGGAGGAACTGCAGCGAGGACACGCCGGGGATCTCGACCGGATATTGGAAGCCGAGGAACAGGCCCGCAGCGGCGCGCTGATACGGCTCCATTTCCAGAAGGTTCGCGCCGTCGAACGAGGCGCTTCCGCCGGTCACTTCGTAGCCCGGGCGGCCTGCGAGGACATAGGCCAGCGTCGACTTGCCCGACCCGTTGGGACCCATGATCGCGTGCACTTCGCCCGCGGGAACGCTGAGCGAAATGCCCCTGAGGATCGGCTTATCCGCGACGGTCGCCTGAAGGTCGGAAATATTGAGCATCACTTGTCCGTCTGGCCCGCAGGGCAGTTGAGCAGGAAGTAGCGGCGCATCGTGTCGATCGCGTCGCGACGAATGCCTTCGAGCATCCGTTTGTCGTTGAGCGCGCGCTGTCGGTCCT
>JAEWBB010000012.1 GCA_023391375.1 Pseudomonadota bacterium
GGTCTGGACCGCATCGCTCATCGAGCCGGCGACGACTTCGCCCTCGGCATTGCGGGTGATGGCCGCGATGTCCGCCTCGAACCGCACGGTCAGCAGGGCTTCGCTGCGGTCGCTATGCGCTTCTGCAATCACCGCCTGGTCGATGGCAACGAGGCGGTTGTCGAGGGTCAGCCCGCGTTCGGCGCGATCGGCCGCCGCACTGGCGAACGTGTCGAAGACGTGCTGGTCGACGTGCGGTCGGAGCGTTTCGAGATCGCCGCGCCAGAACGCTTCCAGGATCATGCGGTAGGCCGCCTTCGCGCCGTCGAGGAAACGCGCGACGTCGAAGGCCGGATCGGCCGCCAGCAGGGCGCGAACGCCCGGACCGGCCGTCGGGAGGTAGGACAGTTCGTCACTCTCGGCCGGCGACTGGGGCGACACCGACGGCGTCACCGTCACCGGCTCGATCCGCGCATCCTGCTCGGCGGGCTTGAGAATCGGCTGCTGCTCATGGCCGCCACGCTCGCCCAGCACGCTGTAGAGTCGGAGGCCGATGAAGAGGGCGACGAGCGCGAAGATCACGATGGCAGTCAATCAAATTCCCCGAGTGTTGGTACGCGGCCGGCCAATCGGCGCCGGTCCGTTTCGTTTCCCTACATAATGCCGATAACGCGCGGATTCAAAGAGCGTGCCGTCCCGTCTTGCGGCAAGTCGCGGCTGGCCCGCGCCATTGCGAACCCTTTCGCCCCCTGCTAGTCGCCCGCACCATACGAAGCGCCCGCCCCGCGGCGCGTCGAAACGCCACAAGACAAAGGCAAATTTCGATGAGCGATACCGATACCTCGACCCCGACTCCGAACGGCAATGGCGAGTTCGCCGGAGAAGGGCCGCAGGTGGCCGGCCTGGGCCAGTACATCAAGGATCTTTCGGTTGAGAACCCGAGTGCGCCGCAGGTCTTCCAGTGGGAGCAGACCCAGCCGCTCGACGTCCAGTTCAACATCAAGGTCAACCGGATCGCCGACGACGTGCACGAAGTGGTCCTCAAGATCACCGTGACCGCCGCGTCGGACAAGGGCACGCACTACGTGGTCGACCTGAGCTACGCCGGCCTGTTCGGCGTGCGCGGCGTGCCGGAAGATGCGCTGGGCCCGTTCCTGCTGGTCGAAGCGCCGCGCCTTTTCTTCCCGTTCGCGCGTCAGATCGTGGCCGAACAGGTCACTAACCTCGGCTTCCCGCCGCTGCTGCTCGACCCGATCGATTTCGGCCAGGTCTACCTGGCGCAGATGCAGGGCGAAGGCGAGTTCGCCGAGGCCCAGCCGTCGCCCACCGACGCCTGAAACCGTGGCCAACAAGCCGATGAACCTCGTCAAGGCCACCGGGACCATCGGTGGCCTGACCCTGGTCAGTCGCGTGGCGGGCTTTGCCCGTGAAATGCTGATGAGCCGGGTGATGGGCGCCAGCTGGCAGGCGGACGCTTTCTTCGTCGCGTTTCGCCTCCCCAACACGTTTCGCCGATTGTTCGGTGAAGGCGCCTTCTCCGCCGGATTCGTGCCGCTTTACGCCCAGCGGCTGCACGGGCCGGGCGGCGACGCCGAGGCCAAGCATTTCTCGGAAGAAGTGCTGGCCGTGTTTGCGCCGACGCTGGTGCTGTTCACGCTGGTGTTCGAAGTCATCATGGGGCCGTTCGTGGCGCTGTTGTCCGGCTACACCGGCGAAAAGCTGGCCCTGGCCACCTTCTTGACCGGCATCACCTTCCCTTACCTCGTGCTGATCAGCCTCGTTTCGCTGTTCAGCGGTATCCTCAACAGTCTCGCCCGCTTCACCGCGGCAGCCTTCGCGCCGGCGCTCCTCAACCTGGCGATGCTCTCAGCGCTGATCCTCGTGCCGACCGGCGGCCATGTCACCGCGACCGCGCTGGCGATCGCCGTGACACTGGGCGGCGTCCTGCAACTCGGCCTCCTGATGGCGGCCTGCGCGCGTGCGGGGATCGTGCTGAAGTGGCGGCGACCCCGGATGACGGCCGGTGTGCGCCAGTTCGTCAGGGTGGTCGTCCCCGCGACGCTGGGTGCGGGCGTCTACCAGATCAGCGCCTTCATCGACACCTTCTTCCTGACCCGCATCGGCACCGGCGCGATGAGCTATTTCAACTATGCCGACCGCCTGAACCAGCTTCCGCTCGGCGTAATCGGCGCCGCGCTGGGCACCGCGATCCTGCCGCAGGTCAGCCGCCATGTCGGCGCCGGCGAGCATGAGCAGGCCGCCACCGTGCAAGGCCAGGCGGCCGAGCTGGCCATGCTCCTTTGCCTTCCTGCCGCGCTGGCGCTTGCCGTGGCTGCCGGTCCGCTGGTGTCGGCCCTGTTCCAGGGTGGCCAGTTCACCGCCGAAGACGCGCGCCTGTCGGCCCTGACCCTGGCGATCATCAGCCTCGGCCTTCCCGCCTACGTCTTGGTGAAGGTGCTGACCCCGGGATTCTACGCGCGCCAGGATACGGCCACGCCGGTCAAGACCGCTGCCTTCGTCTTGCTAGCCAACATCGGCCTCAACTTCGCGCTGATCCCGCCGTTCGGCATCGGCGGCCTGGCGGCCGCGATCGCCATCTGCAGCTGGCTCAACTGCCTTATCCTCTACACCATCCTCCATCGGCGCGGACATTTCCGGATCCAGGGCTGGCTGGCCAGCCGCTTGATCCGTCAGATGATGGCCGCCGCCGCGATGGTCGCCGCGCTGTTCGCCATCAAGGTGGGCCTCTCGGGCTATTTCGCCGGGTCGGTCGGACACCGCATGCTCGGCGTCGTGGCACTCGTCGGTGGGGGCATGGCGGTCTATTTCCCGCTCGTCTGGCTGCTTGGTGGCACCGACAAGGAAGAACTGAAGGCGCTCGTGTCGCGCCGTGCGCGCCGCGCCAAGCTCGAAGAGGACCCCCAGTAATGGCCCGCCAACGCGTCGTTTCCGGCATCCAGCCGACCGGCGACCTGCACCTCGGCAACCTGCTCGGTGCAATCCTGCGCTGGGTTCGAATGCAGGACGAGGCGGAGTGCCTGTTCTTCCTCGCCGACCTTCACGCGCTGACCGTCGACGTCGACCCCGCCCAGCTGCGCGCCAACGTTCGCGAAATGGCGGCCGCCCTCCTGGCCAGCGGGATCGATCCGAAGAAATCGATCCTGTTCCGGCAGAGCGCGGTCACAGCCCATGCCGAATTGTCGTGGATCCTGCAGGGAACGGCCCGCATGGGCTGGCTCAACCGGATGACGCAGTTCAAGGACAAGAGCGGCAAGAACAAGGACAGCTCGTCGGTCGGCCTGTTCACCTATCCCGTCCTGCAGGCGGCGGACATCCTCGTCTACCAGGCGACACACGTGCCTGTGGGCGAGGACCAGAAGCAGCACATCGAGCTCGCTCGCGACATCGCGATGAAGTTCAACAACGACTTCGATACCGAGCTGTTCACCGTGCCCGAGCCGTTTATCGGTGGCGGGACGGCGGCGCGCGTCATGTCCTTCCGCGACGGCAGCGCCAAGATGAGCAAGTCGGATCCGTCCGACATGAGCCGCATCAACCTGACCGACAGCGACGAGACGATCGCCCAAAAGGTCCGCAAGGCGAAGACCGATCCGGAGCCGCTACCCGCCGACCCGACAGAACTCGCCGGTCGCCCCGAGGCGCGGAACCTGGTCGGGATCATGGCCGCCGCGACCGCCCGCACCGAAGCCGAAGTCCTGGCCGACTTCGAAGGACAGGGTTTCGGCGCGTTCAAGCCCGCCCTCTCCGACGCGCTGGTAGCCTTGTTGTCGCCGCTCCGGATGCGCCTCGAGGAGTTGCGGCGAGACACCGGGATGCTCGACTCGATTCTTGCCGACGGGGCGGAGCGAGCCCGTGCGCTGGCCGCGCCGACCATGAGCGAAGCCTATCGGGCGGTCGGCCTGGCCTGAACGGCGATTCGCGCCGCGCATCGGTTGGGAAATTCCACCAACAGTCGACGCGACGCACCAGTTCATCGGTTGCATCTTGAAATGCTGCAGTGCGGTATCCACTTGGGCGCGCTGGGTTCATGGCGTTTGGCACGGCGGTTGCAACGTGTCTTGCCAACGACCCTTTGTTGGAAAGAGACCCAGATGACGATCGTTCGCAAGACCAGCTATTTCAACCGTCCCGACACGATGCTCGGCGTATGCCAGGCGATCGGTGACGACATGGGGATCAACCCCAACTGGATCCGTGTCGCGTTTGCGGTCGCCTTCTTCTTCTACCCGTGGCAGGCCGCGCTGGCCTACGTCGGCCTCGGCGCGCTGGCTGCGCTGCTCCGTAAAGTGTGGCCGGACGAAGTGGCGTCGACCGACGCTGAAGGCCGCCATGCTCCGGCCGCGGAAAATCATGACAGCGAACTGAAGATTGCTGCCTGAATTGGGCGGGAGCGGCTCAAAATGTCCCGTTTTGAGCCGTTCCTTAACTTCGCTGACCAAAAGGTGAAGGCCGCCTAAACCCTGTCTTTACGCCCTTGGGTTAGAACCCCTCCCCTAGACACTGGCTCATCGAACAAGGTGGGCGAAGAGGAGTTCAGAGGCGATGGCAGTGCAGACCGCGTTCCGGCAAGAGCCGCTCCGCGCATCGGAAGCGCAGCTCCTCCGGGTCGAGTCCGGCGGCACCGCCGCCCATCCCTATTACGAGCGCCTGCTGGCCGGCTTCGGCCACACCGCGTCGCGCAACCTGTCGGATGCCGTCCACCTGTTCTGCGCGATCTACGGCCGCCACCCCGGCCTCATCGAACTCGCCCTCCAGGCCTGCGGCGGCGATTCCGCTCGCGACTGGCTGCGCGCCACGTCGGACGCGTTCGAGCGCGAACGGCTGTTCCTCGTCCGGTTGACCTCGGCGGTCGGCCCCTTGCCCTCCACGCCGGGCGCCGCACAGACCGAATCGACCCTTCTCGCCCAGCGCCACGCCCTCGAGACGCTGGTCGGGTCGGAACGCCGCGGGTGCGCGCTAGGCGCGGTCACCGCACTGGTTGCGGACTGGCCGTCGATCCGGGCCGTGCTCGGCCGCGCGGCTGACCGGCTGGGGGTCGAAGTGCCCGCCTGCGCGATGCCGGAGGTCGATTCGGTTGTTGCGGTGATCGACCAGGGCGTCGACGGGCTTGGACCCGAACGGGCGCTCGGCTTCGGCGGGGAGCAGCTGCTGCTCCAGAACCGCGGCCTGCTCGACCTGATCGAGGCGCGTGCCGACGCACGGGACAAGGCCGAAGCCTGAGGCTTGCGCTGGCCCGTCCCGCACCATAGGCGGGGCGCATGCGCTTCGAAGGCACTTCCTCCTACGTCGCGACCGACGACCTCAAGGTCGCGGTCAATGCCGCCGTCACCCTCCGCCGGCCGCTTCTGGTCAAGGGCGAGCCGGGAACGGGCAAGACCGTGCTGGCCGAAGAGATCGCCGCGGCGCTGAATGCCCCGCTGATCAGCTGGAACATCAAAAGCACGACGCGCGCCCACCAGGGCCTGTACGAATATGACGCGGTGGCGCGCCTGCGCGACGGGCAACTCGGCGATCCGCGGGTGCACGACATTTCCAACTACATCCGCAAGGGCAAGCTGTGGGAGGCGTTCACCTCGCCCACCCTGCCCGTCCTGCTGATCGACGAGATCGACAAGGCCGACATCGAGTTCCCCAACGACCTCCTCCAAGAGCTCGATCGGATGGAGTTCCATGTTTACGAGACGGGCGAAACGGTGAAGGCCGCCGAGCGCCCGGTGGTGGTCATCACCTCGAATAACGAGAAGGAATTGCCCGACGCGTTCCTGCGCCGTTGCTTCTTCCATTACATCCGCTTCCCCGACCGCGAGACGATGCAGCAGATCGTCGACGTGCACTTCCCCGGCATCCAGACCTCGTTGGTCAGCCGCGCGCTGGAAATGTTCTACGAGATTCGCGACGTGCCGGGGCTGAAGAAGAAACCGTCGACCAGCGAACTGCTCGACTGGCTCAAACTGCTGATGCACGAGGACATGCCGCTGGAAGTGCTGGCCGGCGGTGACGTTCGCCAGGCCATTCCGCCGCTCCACGGCGCGCTGCTCAAGAACGAGCAGGACGTGATGCTGTTCGAACGGCTCGCCTTCATGAGCCGCCGTTCGAGCTAGCGTCTAGCGATTGGCCGTGACGCCGTCGTCGCGGTAGGCGATTTCGTAATTGCCCCAGCGGCGGCCCTTGACGAACAGCGGGACGAAGACGTTCTTCACCGCCACCGCCGTATCGCCCAGCTCCATCCGGTAGGTGCCGAGCATCGCCGGTTTTTCGCTGAGCACGGCCTTGCGGGTCGTCTCGTCCATCAGGATCCGGCGATTGCGGCAGTTGGCCTCGTTCCACACGGGATCCGGACCCTGCGGCTTGCAGCGTTCGGTGAGGTGGGTCGGCAGGTAGCCGTTCACATCGGTGATGGCCGAGCCGATCACGTGACCATTGCGGACCTTATACTTGTCGAGCAGGGGCCGAATGTGGATGTCGGCCCATTCGCACAGACCGTTGTGATATTGGGCCGGGTTCGATCCTTCGATCAGCTTGTAGTCGCGGTCGAACACCTGCTCCATCGTCAGCTCGCCCGCGTCGATCGCCTGTTCCATCGCGGCGACGACTTCGCGCATCGCTTCCTGGGTCATCAGGATCATCGGCGTGTCGTCGATTTCGGCGCCCGAATTGGCCAACGTATCGAGCATGCCATTCGACATCTGTTCGAGATGTCCGAGGCGCTTTTGGGCCTGGATCAGCGCCCCACCATTTTCGCGCGCATCGCCGGAGAATGCGGTGAGGCCGGCCTTCACCCGGTCGACACTGGTCTGGATGAGGCTGGTCGAGTGCGCGATACCCTCGGTCTGGCGATCGACCATGGTGACGATCTCGGTCACTTCCCGGACGGTATCACTGATCTGGCCAAAGCCCGCTTGGGCAGCGCGGCTCTTCTCGACGCCGCTCTTGATTTCGGTCGTGACGGCGCTCGCCTCGCGGGTCAGGTCGCCGATCGTCTCGGCAATCTGGCTGGTCGCGCTGCGGGTATCGTGAGCCAGCTTCTTCACCTCGGCGGCGACAACCGCGAAGCTGCGGCCGGCATCCCCGGCACGCGCGGCCTCAATGGTGGCGTTGAGCGCTAGCATGTTGGTCTTGCGGGCGATCACCTCGATGGTCGAGCTGACCGACTGGACCTGGTTCATGGCCGTGGCGAAGCCGGCCATGCGCTCGCCCAGCTGGACGACGATTTCGGTCAGGCCCTTGAAGCCGGCGATGGTCGCTTCGATCGCGTCGCGGCCGGTCTCGAGCTTGAGCTTGGCCTGTTCGGACAGGAGGCGCGCCTCATCGGTCGAATCCGACACGCGACCCTGGTCGGCGAGCAGGCGCGTCGTCACTTCCTCGAGGCCGTCAAGCATGCGCAGGTGATCGTTGATGCGCTCCGCAACATCCTGGACGTAGCCGGCAACATCGCTGCATTCGATCGACAATGAGCCGCAATCGCGCGCCACCGTGCGGATCGCGTTTTCCGTGACTTCTTCGATACCTGCCGTCGCCATGGGTATTCGTCCCCGTATTTTCTGGCATCGGGTTAGGCCGAAGGATTTAAAGAGCGGTTAACCACGGGAGCGCTTCTTCCGCGCGGCCAAGTCTGTAATAGCGACGGCCATGTTCATTTCGTTCGTCGAGGCGCTGCGCAGGGGCGGCATCCAGGCCAGCCTGAAAGAACATCTGCTCCTGCTCGAAGCGCTCGACGCCGGGATCGCCGCGGCCAAGCCCGAGGAATTCTACTATCTCGCCCGCTCCGTGTTCGTCCACGACGAGAACCAGATCGACCGCTTCGACCGCGTCTTCGCCGCGGTGTTCAAGGGTCTGGTCGGCCCCGATGGCGAAGACGTTCGCGGCGACATCCCCGAGGAGTGGCTCAAACTATTGGCGGAAGCCTACCTTACGCCTGAGCAGATGGCCGAAATCCGGTCGCTGGGGTCGTGGGAAGAGATCATGGAGACGCTCAAGAAGCGGCTCGAGGAACAGCAGGGCCGACACCAGGGCGGTAACAAGTGGATCGGGACCGGCGGCACCTCCCCCTACGGCCATGGCGGCTACAACCCCGAAGGCGTGCGTATCGGTGGTCCGGGGCGGCACGGCCGGGCGATCAAGGTGTGGGAAAAGCGCGAGTTCAAGGATTTCGACGACACCCGCGAACTGGGCACCCGCAACATCAAGGTGGCACTGAAACGCCTTCGCCGCTTCGCCCGCGAAGGCGCCGCGGACGAGCTCGACATCGACGGGACGATCGACGGCACCGCGCGGCAGGGGTGGCTCGACGTCCGGATGCGGCCCGAGCGGCACAATGCGGTGAAGCTCTTGCTGTTCCTCGACGTCGGCGGCTCGATGGATGCGCACATCAAGGTCGCCGAGGAGCTGTTCAGCGCGGCCCGGAGCGAGTTCAAGCACCTCGAGCACTACTACTTCCACAACTGCGTCTATGAAGGCGTGTGGAAGGACAATCGTCTGCGCCACGCCGAGCGCATCCCGACCCACGACGTCATTCACAAGTTCGACAAGTCGCACAAGTTGGTGATCGTCGGCGACGCGGCAATGAGCCCTTACGAGATCACGCACCCCGGCGGCTCGATCGAGCATTGGAACGAGGAAAGCGGCCAGGTTTGGCTCGAGCGGCTGAACGACCAATACCCGAGCGCCGCCTGGCTCAACCCCACGCCCGAAGCTTACTGGGGCCACTCCATGTCAACTCGCATCCTCAAACAGCTGATGCGCGACCGGATGTACGGCCTGACGCTGGAAGGGCTCGACCAGGCGATGCGGGAACTCAGCCGCAAGAAGTAGCCGTCAGTAGATCAGGTAGGGCTTTCGCGCCTCGGCCCAAGCTTGCTCGTCCGTTACGGTGATGGCGTCGAGGTCGTCCGGCGTCGCGGCCGCGTCGTCGACCCACTCGCGCAGCAGCGGCGAGCCGTTGATGACGTCGATCGCGAGGACGTCGTTGGTATATTCGTATTTGAAGTCCTTGCCGCGCCACAGGTCGTAGTCGGGGAAGATGGCGCGGATCGCCTTGAAGGCCAGCGCCTGGATCCGCCACGGCTTGAACCTGTCGTGGTCATAGGCCTCGCCCTCGGCGTGGATCATGACGCCGTTGCACATCTGGTGGACGTGCTTGTGGAATGTCGGTTCGAACCAGGTCTCGCGGAGCGTGCAGCCGTCGATCCACTGCGGCGCCATTTCGCGCATCACGCGCATTACCGCGCGGGCATCAATGTCGGGCGCCCCGAACAGCTCGAGCGGGCGGGTGGTGCCCCTGCCCTCGCTCAGGGTTGCGCCTTCCAGCATCACGGTGCCGGCATAGGCACGCGCCATGTTGAGGTTGGCGGCGTTGGGCGACGGGTTGACCCACACGCGGTCAGACGGCCAGCCAAAGCCCGGGCCCTCGTCGGGACTATAACCCTCCATCTCGATCGCCCGGTAATCGACGTCGAGCTTGAAATGGTCGATGAACCAGTGGCCGAGTTCGCCCAGCGTCAGGCCGTGGCGCATCGGGATCGGACCGGCGCCGACGAAGCTCTCCCAGCCCTCCCGCAGCGTCAGACCCTCGACCGGCCGGCCAGCGGGGTTAGGACGATCGAGCACCCACACCGCCTTGCCGGTCCTGGCCCCTTCCTCGAGCATGTAGAGCAGCGTGGTGATGAAGGTGTATATGCGGCAGCCAAGGTCCTGAAGGTCGAACAAGGCGACGTCGAAGGTGCTCATCATCTGCCCGGTCGGGCGGCGAACCTCGCCGTAGAGGCTGAACACCGGGATCTCGTGGACCGGATCGATGAAGTCCGCGCTCTCGACCATATTGTCCTGCTTGTCGCCCTTCAGCCCGTGCTGCGGCCCGAAGGCGGCGCTGAGACGAATCCCGTCGCACGCGGCGAGCGCGTCGAGACTATGGGTCAGGTCGCCGGTGACCGAGGCCGGGTGCGCGACCAGCGCGACCCGTTTGCCGCGCAGGGGTTCACGAAGAGCGGGATCGGCGATGAGCCGTTCGATGCCGAGTTTCATCAGCGCGCTATGCTGTCCAATTGCACCTTGAAGCAAGACGGGTCGTGGAAATTTGGCGCACCCTCGGGGTGGCCCATCGCCCAATAGCTCTTGCTGCCGTCGGTCTCCTCGACAACGGCGGTCAGCGCCATGTGCGCCGACTGATCGAAATCCGCGTTGAGGTGTACGGCGACAGCCAGCATGTGCGGCCGGACGGTGGTCAGGATTCGCGCCCGCGTCGGCGTTTCGCGCATGCCCTCGCGGTAGCCATCGAAGGCATAAGACGCCCATTCCCCCGACGGCGAAAAGTTGAATTCGCAATAGGCTTTGCCGCCGCCTCTTACGAACGCTTCGAAACAGGTCGATTTCCACAGGCCGTCGGTGCGCGGCGCATCCTGGATGTAGGGCGGGATGACGACGCGGCTGGTATCAGCGCTCAGGAAATAGCTCAGTAGGAAACCGTAGCGCAGCCGCTCGACATGGACGCGGATGGCTTCCGCCGCCGACGGCGGGTGCTCGGGATGGGGCTTCAACGCGAACATGCATCGCAAATTGGCAGTTTCGCGCGGGATAGGCAAAGGGCGATGCGCTTTGCTATGCGCGCCTCCGCATGTCCTACACCTCGTCCCTCCTCAAGCTGCTCGACAGCCGCGGCTACATCCACCAGCTGACCGATCCCGCAGGGCTCGACACGCTTGCCCGCAAGGGGATCGTGACAGGCTACATCGGCTTCGACGCCACAGCGCCGAGCCTCCACGTCGGCAGTCTCGTTCAGATCATGATGCTGCGCCGCATGCAGCAGGCGGGGCACCGTCCGATCGTCCTGATGGGCGGCGGCACCACGAAGGTCGGCGATCCCAGTGGCAAGGACGAAAGCCGCAAGATGCTGACCGAGGGCGACATTGCCAATAACATCGCTTCGATCGCCCAGGTCTTCTCGCGCTTCCTCAATTTCGGCGACGGGCCGACCGACGCCATCCTGGTCGACAATGACGAGTGGCTGGCGAAGCTTGGTTATATCGACGTGCTGCGTACCGTCGGGCCGCATTTCACTATCAACCGGATGATGACGTTCGACAGCGTCAAGCTGCGGCTCGACCGCGAACAGCCGCTCACCTTCCTCGAATTCAACTACATGATCCTCCAGGCTTACGACTTCCGCGAACTGTCGCGGACTCGCGGCTGCCGGCTCCAGCTCGGCGGGTCGGACCAGTGGGGCAACATCGTCAACGGGATCGAGCTCGCCCGCCGGATGGACGGCGCCGAGCTTTACGGCGTCACGACGCCGCTCATCACGACCGCCGACGGCGGGAAGATGGGCAAGACCGCCCGCGGCGCCATCTGGCTGAACGGCGACCAATTGAGTGCGTACGACTATTGGCAATTCTGGCGGAATACGGCCGACGCCGACGTCGTGAAGTTCCTCAAGGTGTTCACCGACATCCCGCTGAACCAGATCGACGAGTTGGGCCGCCTCGAGGGACAACAGATCAACGAAGCGAAGATCGCCCTGGCCAACGCCGCGACCGCGATGCTTCACGGCGAGGATGCGGCGCTGATGGCCGCCGAAACGGCACGGCGCACGTTCGACGAGGGTGCCAGCGACGACAACCTGCCATCGCTCAAGATCGGCGGCGGCAGCATCGGCATCGTGCAGGCGCTGACGGCGCTCGGCTTTTGCGCCTCGAACGGCGAGGCCAAGCGCAAGATCGCCGAAAATGCGGTCAAGCTGGACGGCGAGACGGTCACCGATCCGTTCCTCCAGGTGACGCTCGACGCCGACCGGCCAGTGAAGCTTTCCCTCGGCAAGAAGCGTCACGGCCTGCTGACCGCCTAGCCGCTCCGCAGCAGCCCGACCGCCGCGTCGCGTTCGAACAGGTAGAGGCAAAGCCGCGCCGCCTGGCCGCGCTCCGATGCCAACCCGCCATCGCGGTCCAGCAGCAGCCGCGCGTCGCCCTGCGCCATCGGCGCGAGCTCGCCCACGTCCTCGGACAATGCAACGCGAAACGCCTGCTCGCCCGACTGGCGTGTGCCGAGGATTTCGCCCGGGCCGCGCAGTTTCAGGTCTTCCTCGGCGATGCGGAAGCCGTCGTTGGTCTCGCGCATCAGCCCGAGCCGCGCCCTGCCCGTTTCGCTGAGCGTACCGCCGCGCAGCAGGACGCAACGGCTCGCCGCCGCGCCACGCCCGACGCGCCCGCGCAATTGATGAAGTTGGGCGAGGCCGAAGCGCTCTGCTCCTTCGACGACAATCAGTGAGGCGTTGGGGACGTCGACCCCGACCTCGATCACCGTCGTCGCCACCAGCACGCCAAGGTCGCCGGCGGAAAATGACGTCATGACGGCGTCTTTCTCCGGTCCCTTCATGCGGCCGTGGACGAGGCCGACGCGGGAATCCCCGAAACGCTGGCGGAGGGCGGCGGCGCGTTCCTCGGCCGCGGCAGCGTCGACCGTCTCGCTTTCTTCGACCAGCGGGCAAACCCAATAAGCTTGCCCCCCGGCCGACAGGTGCCGTGCAAGGCCGTCGACGACTTCCGCAAGGCGATGTTCGGACACGACGAGGGTTTCGACCGGCGTTCGGCCCGGCGGCATCTCGTCGATCTTGCTGACGTCCATTTCGCCATACTGCGTCAGCGTCAGGGTGCGCGGGATCGGCGTCGCGGTCATTGCGAGGAGGTGCGGCGGTCGTTCCGCCTTTTCACTGAGCAGCAGGCGCTGCGAGACGCCGAAGCGGTGCTGTTCGTCGATCACGATCAGGCCGAGCTTCTTATAGGCCACCGCCTGCTGGAAGATGGCGTGGGTGCCGACGAGGATGTCGATCGACCCGTCGGCCAGCCCCATCAGGGTCGCCTCGCGCGCCCGACCCTTTTCGCGCCCGGTGAGGATGGCGACGTTGACGCCGAGCGGGGCGCACTGGCGCTGCAGCGTGGCAAAATGCTGGCGGGCGAGGATTTCGGTCGGCGCGAGCATCGCCGCCTGCGCGCCGGCCTCGACCGCATTGAGCATGGCGAGCAGCGCGACGAGCGTCTTTCCGGCGCCGACATCCCCTTGGAGCAGGCGGAGCATCGGCCGGTCCTGCGCCATGTCGCCGCGGATTTCCTCGGTCACGCGGCGCTGGGCGCCCGTCAACTCGTAGGGGAGCGCCAGCTTGGCGATCAACCGGCCATCGCCTTGCAGCGGCACACCGCGCTTGCGCCGGGCCACTTGTCGAAGCAGTAGGAGCGCCAGCTGGTTGGCGAAAATCTCGTCGTAAGCCAGGCGCTTGCGGGCATGTTCTTCGGACGGATCGGAATGAATGGCGGCGAGCGCCGAACGCCATAAGGGCCAGTGCTCTTGCGCCAGCACCGACGGCTCGATCCACTCGGGCAATTCGGGCGCGCGTTCGAGCGCGATCAGCGCCAGCTCCCGCATCCGTTTGTTCGCGACGCCTTCGGTCAGGCCGTAGACCGGCTCGCGGATGGCGACACCGGCGGCGGCATTCGTCTCCATCACCTCGGGATGCACGATCTGGAGCTGCTCGCCCCAGGCGTCCAGCTTCCCTACGACGGTCTTCTTCTCGCCGAGCGGCAGCTGCTTCTTCGCCCAGGCGGGATTGTTGAAGAAGGTCAGCGTGACCGTGTTGTCGGCGCCGTCGCTGGCGTAAATGCGGAGTGGCGCCCTTCCCTGCGCGGCGCGAAGGTCGAATGGCGTGACATCGAGGATGACGGTGCGACCGACCAGCGCATGGCTGGCCTCGGCCGCCTGCACTCGTTCGATCGTGCCGGTCGGCAGGTGGTAGGCAAGGTCGACGACGCGGGTCAGGTCGAGCCGGGCGAGCTGCTTGGCGACCTGCGGGCCGACGCCCTTCAGCGTCTCCACTTCGGCGAACAGGGGATTGAGCAATTCGGGCCGCATGCGCACACCACCCTAGCCAGACGGATGCCCGCTGCCTACATGGGTTTGCGTGGCACCTGCGGCGATTTTCGCCGGCGGGCTCTTTGGCATTGAGGCGGTCGAGTATGGACGATGTGATGCGCGCACTGCGCTACCGGGCGTGGCACCGGGGCACGCGCGAGGCGGACATGATGATCGGCGGCTTCTTCGACGCCCATCACGCGTCGTGGGGACCGCACGAGCGCGCACTGTTCGCCGCCCTGCTGACCGAGACAGATGTCGACATCATGGCGTGGGGCATCGGCACGCAAGCCGTTCCCGAACGTTACGAAGGGCCGATGATGGACGCCTTCCAACGCCTCGACTTCATCAGGGTCGCCAAGTGAGCGACCTGCAGCGCATCCTGAAGGCCGACGGGCCGCTCACCCTGTCCGGCGTGCCCGCGGGCTTCCTGCCGTGGCTGGCGGGCGACCTGGCGCGCGCCGCGGCGGGAACCGGCAAGGGCGGTCGACTAGTTCTGGTCGCGGCCGATGAAGCGGCAATGCGCAGCCTGGCCGAGACGATTCCGGTGTTCGCGCCGGACATCGAGGTGATGCAACTGCCCGCATGGGATTGCCTGCCCTACGATCGCGCCTCCCCGGCGCTACGCGTCATGGCCGAGCGGCTGGCCACGCTCAACGCGCTCCAGCAGCCGCGCAAGGGCGCCCAAGTGCTGTTGACCACCGCGACGGCCGTCGGGCAGCGCCTCCTGACACCATTCCGGGTGCGCCAACTCACACGCCGACTGGCCGAAGGCGAGCGGATCGAGCGCGATTCCCTGGTCGCCCTTCTCAGCGCCAATGGCTACCAGCGGACCGACGCCGTCCATGACGCCGGCGAGTTTGCCGTGCGCGGATCGATCGTTGACGTCTATCCGTCCGGCCTGCCGCAGCCGATCCGGCTCGATTTCTTCGGTGACGAAGTCGAGACGATGCGGTTTTTCGACCCGTCCGACCAGCGCTCAAGCGGCCGCGCGGAGGCGTTCACGCTGATGCCGGCGAGCGAGGCATTGCTCGACGAGGAGAGCATCAAACGCTTCCGCGCTCGTTACCGCGAGCAGTTCGGCGCCAACGCGACCGGCGACCCGCTCTACCAGGCGGTGAGTGACGGGCGGCGCCTGGCGGGCATGGAGCACTGGCTTCCCCTGTTCGAGGACAAGCTCGCCACCCTGTTCGATCATCTGTCGGACGACGACCTGGTCCTGCGCGAAGCCAACGCCGACAGCGCCTTCCAGGCGCGCGCGGAGGCGCTGGAGGATTATTTCGCCAATCGCGAGCGGGCGATGGTGGCCGAACCGGGCAGCTATCGGCCGCTCAAGCCGAACGCCCTCTACCTCGCTGCCAGCGAGTGGAAGACAGCGATCGCCGATCGGCCGATCCACCTCGCGACGCCGTTCCGCGAGCCGGAGAGCGACACCGTCCTCGATTTCGACGTTGACGGCCCGCGCGACTTCGCACCGGAGCGGGCGCAGAACGCGAATGTCTACGAAGCGGTGGTCAAGCACGCCGCCAAGCTGCGGAAAGACGGTCAGAAAATTGTCCTCGCCAGCTATAGCGCAGGTGCCCGCGAGCGACTGGCGGGATTGCTCGAAGACCATGGTCTGAAATCGCTGAGTCAAGTCCGCACCTGGCAGGAGGCGCTGGGCGCGAAAGGCGAAGCAGCGCTTCTCGTCCTCCCCCTCGACCACGGCTTTACTGGCCCTGACGTAGCCATTCTCACCGAGCAGGACATGCTCGGCGACCGGCTGGTCCGCCGCAAGAAGCGCCGCAAGAGCGCCGATGCCTTTCTCGCCGAACTGGCCGCCCTCACGCCGGGCGACCTCGTCGTCCACGCCGAACATGGGATCGGCCGCTACCTCGGCCTGACGTCGGTCCCCGTCGGCAAGGCGCCGCACGATTGCGTCGCACTGGAGTATTCGGGCGGGGACAAGCTCTACGTCCCGGTCGAGAATATCGACGTCCTGTCGCGCTATGGCGCCGACAGCGAACGGGCGAGCCTCGACAAGCTCGGCGGCGAGGCCTGGCAGCGGCGCAAGAGCCGGATGAAGGAGCGGATCCGCGAAATCGCGGGCGAACTGATCAAGACCGCCGCGATCCGCGCCACCCGGCCTGGGCAGGCGGCGGAAATCGACAGTAGCTACCCGGCTTTCGTCGACCGCTTCCCTCATGAAGAGACCGACGACCAGGACCGCGCGATCGGCGAGGTGCTCGAGGACCTCTCGTCGGGCAGGCCGATGGATCGCCTCGTCTGCGGCGACGTCGGCTTCGGCAAGACCGAGGTCGCGCTCCGCGCCGCCTTCGTCGCGGCGATGGCGGGGTACCAGGTCGCGGTGATCGCACCAACCACCCTGCTCGCCCGCCAGCATCACAAGAATTTCGTCGAGCGCTTTTCCGGCTTCCCGATCGAGGTCGGCCGCCTGTCGCGGCTGGTGCCGGCGAATGAGGCCAAGGCGACCAAGGAGGGCCTTGAAAAAGGGACCGTCGACATCGTCATCGGCACCCACGCCCTACTCGGAAAAGCGTTGAAGTTCAAGAAGCTGGGCCTCGTCATTGTCGACGAGGAGCAGCATTTCGGCGTGACCCACAAGGAGCGCCTGAAGATGCTGCGCGAGGATGTGCACGTTCTCACGCTGACTGCGACGCCGATCCCGCGCACGCTGCAGATGGCGATGTCGGGCCTTCGAGAACTGTCGGTGATCCAAACTCCGCCGGTCGACCGGCTGGCGATCCGCACCTACGTCGCGCCTTGGGACCCGGTGGTGGTGCGCGAGGCGCTGCTGCGCGAACACTACCGCGGCGGGCAGAGCTTCCTCGTGGCACCGCGGATTGCCGATCTCGCCAACCTCGAGGATTTCCTGCGCGAGGAGGTGCCCGAGGTGAAGTTCGTCACCGCCCATGGCCAGATGGCGGCAGGCGAGGTCGAGGAACGGATGAGCGCCTTCTACGACAAGAAATATGACGTCCTGCTGTCGACCACGATCGTCGAGAGCGGGCTCGATATCCCGAGCGCCAACACCCTGATCGTGCACCGCGCCGACCGCTTCGGCCTCGCCCAGCTTTACCAGTTGCGCGGCCGCGTGGGGCGTTCGAAGACCCGTGCCTACGCTTACCTGACCACCGAACCGAACCGAGTCGTGACCGAAGGCGCGGACAAGCGGCTAACCGTGCTGGCCAACCTCGACAGCCTGGGCGCGGGCTTCCAGCTCGCCAGCCACGACCTCGACATCCGCGGCGCGGGCAACCTGCTCGGCGATGAGCAGTCCGGGCATATCAAGGAGGTCGGATTCGAACTCTACCAGTCGATGCTGGAAGAGGCGATCCTCGAGATGAAGAGTGGCCGCGACGTGCCACTCAAGGAAGAATTCTCGCCGCAAATCAGTGTCGAAGCGCCGATTCTTATCCCCGAGACTTATGTGCCCGACCTCGACCTGCGGATGGGCCTCTACCGCCGCCTCGCCGAGTTGGAGGATCGCCAGCAAGTCGAGGAATTCGCGGCCGAGATGATCGACCGCTTCGGCAAGCTGCCGCAGGAGACTTCGAATCTGCTGCAGATCGTCGAGACCAAGATCAACTGCCGAAAGGCCTGCATCGCCCGCATCGACGCGGGTGCGAAGGGTGCCGTGGTGACGTTCGGCGAGCAGGGCTTCCCCGACCTCGCCGGCCTGCTCGGGTACGTCGATCGACTGAAGGGATCCGCCAAGCTTCGGCCCGACAACAAGCTGGTCGTCAGCCGCGACTGGCCCTCAGGCGAGCAACGTCTCAACGGCGCGCTGCAGATTTCGCGAGGGTTGATGAAAATTGCGCTCGCCAGCGAAGCGAAGACGGCCAAGGCGCTAGAGCCGGCCTAGGCGGCTTTCGCTTCGGCGGCGGATGCGGCGACGAATCGGGCCAGCTCTTCTTCGGTCAGTGCACCTGCGCCGAGGAAGCCTTGGTACAGATCGACGCCCCAGTCCGCGAGCAACTGGAGTTGCGCCCGCGTCTCCACGCCTTCGACCACGACCTTGAGGCCGAGTTCGCGGGCCATGCCGATCATCGCCTTGACGACAATCCGATCTCGCGATCCGCCGACCAGGTCGGCAACGAGCCCGCGGTCGATCTTCATCGCGTCGAGGGGCAGCGAGGTGAGGTAGGCAAGGTTTGCGTAACCGGTCCCGAAATCGTCGACTGCGATCCGAATGCCGGCTTCGCGCAGGATGGCGAGGCGCGAAGCAATGGCGGGCCTGTCCATGACCAACGCGCTTTCGACGATCTCGACCGTCAGACGTTCTGGGTCCAGCCCCACCTCTTCGAGTTGGTCGAGCAGCCATCGCTCATATCCTTCGCGCGCAAGGTCTTGCGGCAGGATATTGAGGGATAGGTGAAGCGTGGACAGCCTGCCGGGCCATTGCGACGCGATCTCCAGCGCACGGCGTTGAAGGGTTCGCGACAGGCGTTCGTCGAGTCGGCCTGCGGCGGCCCGCTCGAACAACTCATCGGCGCTCCCCGCCTCGTCCCAACGGGCCAGCGCCTCGGCACCGATGACGGCCCCGCTGACGGGATCGATCTGGGGCTGGAACAGGATGGTGAAACGGCCATCCGCGATCGCGGCTTCCAGCGGCGCGTCGCGGCGCGGGCGCCGCGCAGGCGCAAGCCGGTCGTTCGAACGACGTGGTAAACGCGTACCCATGGCGAGGAGGTAACGTCCCGCCCGGCCCGGTGGAACGCCACTGGACGAAGTGACCCAAAGCGGGACAGTGGCGCTTGGAACCGGCCGCGCCTATGTTGGCGCCATCCAGCGGCAGGAGCCCGACCAAGTGCGCCAGGACCCGATCGACAGCGGCGTTGACCCGCGCGACCTTGCCGCGCGCGGTTTCGGCCTGCTCGCCTCGCCGACCGAAGCGGCACAGGCCGCGGAAAAAATGCTTCGCCGCCGTTACCAGTGGGCCGACGCCGATGCGGCAGAGCGTCTGGTGGCGCTCGGCGGCGACGGCTTCATGCTCCAGACGCTCCACGCCATGCTGGAGGCCGACACGCCACGCCCGGTATTCGGCATGAACCGCGGCACGGTCGGCTTCCTCATGAACGAATGGCGCCTCGACCGGCTTGCAGAGCGGCTGGAGCGTGCGAAGGCAATCAAGGTGCGCCCATTGTCGATGTGCGCCACCAGGGTCGACGGTTCGACACTGACCCATGCCGCCATCAACGAAGTGTCGTTGCTGCGCGAAACGCGCCAGACGGCCAAGCTGGAAATCAGCGTCAACCGGCGGGTGGTGCTGCCCGAATTGTCGGCGGACGGCGTGCTCGTCGCCACCCCGGCGGGCTCGACCGCCTACAACCTGTCCGCGAACGGGCCGATTCTACCGCTGGCGGCGCGGATGCTCGCCCTCACCCCGATCAGCCCTTTCCGGCCCCGTCGGTGGCAGGGCGCCATCCTGCCCGACGACGTCGCAGTCCGGTTTCGCGTGCTGGAGGCTGCGAACAGGCCGGTTTCGGCCGTCGCCGACCAGTTCGAGGTCCGCGAGGTCGCCACTGTCGACGTCACGCTCGACACTGAGCGGACGCTGACCTTGCTGTTCGATCCCGAGCACGCGCTGGACGAGCGTATCGCAATGGAGCAATTTGCGACTTGAGGCTTGCGAATCCGATTCCGCTTTGTCATAGGCCCCTCGTCCGCACGACGGACCGCTCCCCGATAGCTCAGCGGTAGAGTAGGTGACTGTTAATCACTTGGTCGTTGGTTCGAATCCAACTCGGGGAGCCAGCTTTTCGAAACAAAAGAAAAAGCGGCGGGTTTAGGCCCGCCGCTTCTTTTTTGTCTGCTGAAGACTGGCGAGGCCGAGGCCCCTACCCCTCCATCGCCGCCATCAGGCTGGCATTGCCGCCGGCTGCAGTGGTGTCGATGCAGATCACCCGCTCGGTCGCGAACCGCGCGACATAGTGCGGACCGCCCGCCTTCGGGCCGGTGCCGCTCAGGCCCTCGCCGCCAAACGGCTGGCTCTCGACCACCGCGCCGATCTGGTTGCGGTTGACGTAGAGGTTGCCGACGCGCGCATTGGCCTGGACATACTCGCGGGTGCTGTCGATTCGGCTCTGGAGGCCGAGCGTCAGGCCATATCCGGTCGAATTGACCGCCTCGATCACCTTCTTCAACTGGCCCGCTTTCCAGCGAACGACATGAAGGATCGGACCGAAATGCTCGCGGTCGAGCGCGCCGATGGCATCGATTTCGTAGATCGACGGCGGCACGAAATGGCCCGCCTCGGTGCCCTCGGGAAGCTCGAGCCGGAACAGGCGCTTGGCGGTCTTGTCCATGTCCTCGAGGTGCGCGAGCAGGCCCGCCTGCGCCTCGGCATCGATCACCGGGCCGATGTCGGTCGTCAGCTGGTCAGGCACGCCGATGGTCTGCGATTTGAGCGCTCCGGAGATCATTTCCAGCATGCCGTCGGCGACATCTTCCTGGACGAACAACACGCGCAGCGCCGAGCAACGCTGCCCCGCGCTCTGAAACGAGGACGAAATGACGTCGCGGGTGACCTGTTCCGGCAGCGCCGAGCTGTCCACGATCATCGCGTTCTGGCCGCCGGTCTCGGCGATCAGCGGGATGATCGGACCGTCGCGATTGGCGAGGCTGCGGTTGATGGCCCGCGCGGTCTCGGTCGAGCCGGTGAATGCTACACCCGCCGTCAGCGGGTGGGCGGTAAGCGCTGCGCCCGTCTTTCCGTCCCCGGGCGCGACCTGGACGATCTCCTTCGGGATGCCGGCCTTGTGCATCAGCTCGATCGCGAAGGCGCCGATCAGCGGAGTCTGCTCGGCTGGCTTGGCGATGGCGGCGTTGCCCGCGGCCAGCGCGGCGGCGACCGGACCGATGAAGATGGCCAGCGGGAAATTCCACGGGGAGATGCAGACGAAGGTGCCGCGGCCGTGGAGGCGAAGCTCGTTGAGCTCGCCGGTCGGGCCGGGCAGCGGAACGACGCGGGCGACCTTGGTGCGCGCTTCCGAGGCGTAGTAGCGGAGGAAATCGACCGCTTCGCGCACTTCGAGCACGGCATCCGGCAAGGTCTTGCCCGCTTCACGGATGCAGAGCGAGAAGAAGCTCTCGGCCTCCTCCTCGAACAGGTCGGCGGCGCGGTCGAGCAGGTCGGCGCGGGTCTCGCCGCCGAGCGCGTCCCACGACGGCTGGGCCTTGGCCGCGGCCTTGAGCATCGCGTCGACATCGGCGTCGGAGGCGTTGACGACCTCGCCGACGGTGCGGCGCGTGTCGAACGGCGAGACGATCGCGCACTTGTCGCCCGAAGCGCCGTGGGTCGGCTTTGCGCTCCAACGCTTGGCTTCCAACTTAGCGAGCCGGGCGACGAGCGGCTCGCGGACCAGCGGGTCGCTGAGGTCGACGCCGGCACTGTTGTGGCGGTCCTTGCCGAAAATCTCGGTCGGCAGCGGGATCATCGGGTTGCGATAGGGATCGAGCGCCTCCAGCTCGGCGACCGCGTCACGGACCAGCGCCTCGACCGGCACGGCATCGTCGGCAATGCGGTTGACGAAGCTCGAGTTGGCGCCGTTTTCCAGCAGGCGGCGGACGAGGTAAGCCAGAAGCTCCTTGTGGCTTCCGACCGGCGCATAGATACGGACGGGGGTCTGCGGCTCGCCGATCCCGCGCTCCAGCTTGGCCAGCTCCTCGTAAAGTCCCTCGCCCATGCCGTGCAGGCGCTGGAATTCGAACGGTGTGGCACCGGCCAAGGCCTTCACCGCGCCGATCGTGTTGGCGTTGTGGGTCGCGAAGGCAGGATAAATGCAGTCATCGGCCGCCAGAAGCCGCTTGGCGCAGGCAAGGTAGCTAACATCGGTCGTGACCTTGCGAGTCCACACCGGATAGTCGGTCAGGCCGCCGACCTGCGCGACCTTCACTTCGCTGTCCCAATAGGCACCCTTTACCAGGCGGACCATCAGCTGCCGCTGGTGCTTACGGGCGAGCGCGACGACCCAGTCGACCATCGGCACGGCGCGCTTCTGGTAGGCTTGCAAGGCTAGGCCGAAGCCACCCCAAGCATTCGCGAAAATCTCGTCGTCGGCGACCAGCGCCTCGATGATGTCCATCGACAGTTCGAGGCGATCAGCCTCTTCGGCGTCGATGGTGAAGTGGATGTCGGCCCTGGAGGCCTTCAGCGCCAGGTCGCGTACCACGGGAAGGACGGCCGCTTTGGCTTCCTCGGCGTGGCTCCATTCGTAGCGCGGGTGGAGCGCGGACAGCTTGACCGAGATGCCCGGCGCCTTGCGGAAGCCCTGCCCCTTGGACGATTTTGCAATCGTATCGAGCGCATCGGCATAGGCCTTCGCGTAGCGCGCGGCATCGGGATAGGTCTTGGCCGCCTCGCCGAGCATGTCGAAGCTGTGGCTCCAGCCCTTCTTCTGCTCCGGCCTGGCGCGCTTGAGCGCCTCGTCGATGGTACGGCCGAACACGAACTGGCCGCCGAGAATCTTCATCGCCTGCCCGACCGCGGTACGGATCACCGGCTCGCCCAGCCGCCCGACCGCGCGACCAAGCGCCGAGCGCCAGCCTTCGGTGGTATCGTTGGCCTCTTCGAGTACCTTGCCGGTCAGCAGCAGCGAGAAGGTCGCGGCGTTGACGAAAGTGGAGCGGCTTTCGCCCAGTTTTTCGGCCCAGTGCGGCCCACTCAGCTTGTCAGCGATGAGGTCATCCGCCGTCTCGGCATCGGGAATGCGCAGCAACGCTTCGGCCAGGCACATCAGCGCGATGCCCTCGTCGCTGCCGAGGTCATAAGCCTGGAGGAACGCGTCAAGGCCCGCCGCCTTGTGGCCGCGCACCGCCTTCACCAGAGTACTGGCGATTCTCTCCGCTTCGCGCTGCTGGTTGGTCGGGAGGCGCGCCTCGTCGATACGTTGGCGAGCGAGGACATTCTCGTCGGGCCGGTAAGCCTGGCGAAGCGCACTCCGGTCGATCATGGCAGGTCCTTCTTAAGCCAGCTGGCCGTGGCAATTCTTGTACTTGAGGCCCGACCCGCACGGGCACGGGGCGTTACGGCTTTCCGGCACGGGCACCGGCGAACCGTCGGGCATCGCTTCGGGCCGCGGCGCGGCCGGCGGCGCCAGCGTCTCGACACCCGCCAGCGAGGCAAGGTCGTAGTCGTCGCTATTGTCCTCGCCGGTCAGCGGATCGATGTGCTGGGTGATGAAGTCCGGCAGTTCGAGGCCGACCGGGTCGGGCTGCTGCACCTGCACCTCGGCGCGCATCAGGTAGCGCGTCACGTCCTCGCGGATCGACACGAGCAGGCGCTCGAACAGCAGGAACGCTTCCTGCTTATATTCATCGATCGGCTTCTTCTGCGCGTAGGAGCGCAGGTGGATCACTTGGCGCAGCGCGTCGAGCGTCGACAGATGCTCCTTCCAGTGGTGATCGAGGGTCTGGAGGAGGATGTTCTTCTCGAAGTCCTGCCAACCCTTGCGGTCGACCGGCTCGAGCTTGGCTTCCATGCCCTCGCTCGCCATGGCGCGCAGGCGCTCGGCGATGGTCTCCGGATCAAGCGCCTCTTCCTGCATCCAGTCGTCGATCGGCGGGTTGAGGCCCAGCACTTCGGTAACATCGCCCTTGAGGCGCTCGACGTCCCACTGTTCGGGATAGGTGCCCAGCGGACACGAGGCGAAGACGAGCCCGTCGACGGTTTCGGTCCGGAAGTCCTCGATCACGTCGCTGACATGGTCGCTGTCCATGATCTCCGCGCGCTGGTCGTAAATGACCTTGCGCTGGTCGTTCATGACGTCGTCGAATTCCACGACCTGCTTGCGAATGTCGTAGTTGCGCGCCTCGACCTTTTTCTGCGCGGTCTCGATCGCTTTCGAGATCCACGGGCTGACGATCGCCTCGCCGTCTTCGAGGTTCTTGTTCATCAGCTTGGAGAACATTGTCTCCGGGCCGAAGATGCGCAGCAGGTCGTCGTCGAGGCTGAGGTAAAAGCGCGACAGGCCGGGATCGCCTTGGCGGCCCGAACGGCCGCGCAACTGGTTGTCGATGCGACGGCTTTCGTGGCGCTCGGTCGCCAGCACGAACAGGCCGCCGGCTTCGAGCACGCGGACCTTCTCCGCCTCGATTTCCTCGTTGATCCTGGCGATCGCGGCGTCGCGCTCGGCGCCTTCCGCCATGTCGCGAAGCTCGTCTTCGACGCGGAATTCGAGGTTGCCGCCCAGTTTGATGTCGGTACCGCGGCCGGCCATGTTGGTCGCGATGGTCACCGCGCCGATGCGGCCCGCCTGTGCGACGATGTGCGCTTCGCTCTCGTGGAAACGGGCGTTCAGCACTTCGTGGCGAATGCCCTCGCGCTGGAGGAATTCGCTCAGCATCTCGGACTTCTCGATGCTGACGGTACCGACCAGCACCGGCTGGCCGAGTTCCTGCCGCTTCTTGATCTCCTTGGCGATGGCACCGAACTTGTCGACGATGTTCTTGTAGAACTCGTCGTCGTCGTCCTGGCGCTGCACCGGCACGTTGGTCGGGATGGTGACCACGTTCATGCGGTAGATGTCGTAGAATTCCGGCGCTTCGGTCGCGGCCGTGCCGGTCATGCCCGACAGCTTCGGATACATGCGGAAATAGTTCTGGAAGGTAATCGAGGCGAGCGTCTGGTTCTCGGGCTCGATGTTGACCGCTTCCTTGGCCTCGACCGCCTGGTGAAGGCCGTCGGACCAGCGGCGGCCGTCCATCATGCGGCCGGTGAACTCGTCGATGATGACGACCTTGCCGTCCTTGACGATGTAGTCGATGTCCCGCTTGAACATCACGTTCGCCTTGAGCGCCTGGTTCAGGTGGTGAACCGTCTGCGTGTTGGCGATGTCGTAAAGGTTCATACCCTCGATCAGGCCCGCGGCCTCGAGCATGCGCTCGGCCTTTTCGGTGCCCTCTTCGGTCAGGACGACGGTCTTCTGCTTCTCGTCCTTCTCGTAATCCTCGGCGACGAACTGCTTCACGATCGCGTCGACGCCCATGTAGAGCTCGCTCTTGTCGTCGGTCGGGCCGGAAATGATCAGCGGCGTGCGCGCTTCGTCGATCAGGATGGAATCGACCTCGTCGACGATCGCAAAGGCGAACGGACGTTGGACCATGACGTCGCGCGAGTATTTCATGTTGTCGCGCAGGTAATCGAACCCGAGCTCGTTGTTCGTCGCGTAGGTGATGTCGCTGTTGTAGGCGTCGCGGCGCTGCTGGTCGGTCAGGCCCGGCGCGATCACGCCGGTCGTCAGGCCGAGGAAGCCGTACACGCGGCCCATCCACTCGGCGTCGCGGCGGGCAAGGTAGTCGTTGACGGTGACGACGTGGACACCCTTGCCGGGCAGCGCATTGAGGTAGGTCGCCAGCGTCGCCACCAGCGTCTTGCCTTCGCCGGTCCGCATCTCGGCGATCTCACCGCGATGGAGCGCGATTCCACCGATCATCTGCACGTCGTAATGCCGCTGGCCGAGCGTGCGCTTCGCCGCTTCGCGCACCGTTGCGAAGGCTTCCGGCAGCAAGTCGTCGAGCGACGCGCCATCAGCCAGGCGGCGGCGGAAAACATCCGTCTGGCCGCGCAGCTCGTCGTCGCTCATCGCCTCCATCGTCCGCTCGAAGCTGTTGATGGCGTCGACGGTCTTGCCGAGGCTCTTAACGTAACGGTCGTTGGCGGAGCCGAACAGCTTGTTCAGGGCGGCAATCATCGGAAATCCTCAAAAGCGCGGACGAGGCGCGTCAGATGCGTCGAAGGGGCCGCGCTCGCGCGCGGGCGACAGTCGGGGGGCGATGTAGGACCGCCCCCCTTCGACGTCAATTGAATGTGACGGCCTTAAAGCTCGCCTTCGAGCCACTGCTGGATCTGGCCGCGCGGCGCGGCGCCGACCTTCTGGGCGACGGCCTCGCCGCCCTTGAACAGCAGCATGGTCGGGATGCCGCGCACGCCATACTTGCCGGGCGTCGCAGGGTTTTCGTCGATATTGAGCTTGGCGATGGTCACCTTGTCACCCAGGTCGGCGGCGATTTCCTCGAGCGCCGGGGCGATCATGCGGCACGGCCCGCACCACTCGGCCCAGAAGTCGACCAGCACGGGGCCGTCGGCGTTCAGTACCGCGGTTTCGAAATCCTGGTCGGTGACGGTCTTGGTATTCGCGCCCATCGGCTCAATCTCCTTCGAATTGACCTTCGATATAGGCGTTCGGGCGCCCCGCTCAACCGGTGAGGGCGATGTATTTGGGGCCGTGGGTGTAGAGCAGCGCCGCCTGAACCGCGTGGTTCGGGAAGATGACCTGCAGCGCCGCCGTGTAAGCCTCCATTTGGGCGCGATGACTGTTGGGCACGTCGCTTGCCGACGCGGGAACCCGTGATCCCGTCTTGAAGTCGATGACCCGGACGATGTCGGACGTGACCAGTAACCGGTCGACGGTACCCGCGATCACGCGCCCATCAGGCAAGGTTGCCGCGATCGGCGCTTCGGCCAGCGAGTTCGTCCCGAAAAGATCCGCGAACGCAGGGTTGCCGATGATCGCGCAGGCCGCTGCCGCCACCTCCTCGGCTTCCGGTCGCTCCACATTCTGGCGCGCCAGCCAGGCCAGGGCCAGCTCATGTCGCCGATCGACGGCCACGCCCGGCAAGCGTTCGAACAGCGCGTGAAGCAAGTTGCCCCTTCGCGCGGCCGCACGCATGGCTTCGCTCGGCGGCGGAAAGGGTTCATCGCTTTCCACCATCGCCGATGGCGCCAGCGGCCGCGGTGGCCGCTCTTCTTCGGGGGCAGGCCGGTGCAGCCAGTCGGGCAGCGCAGGCGTCGATACGAACGATCCCCTCCCCCTCTTGGCCTTGCCTTTCCTGGAGCCGGACGACCAGGCCAACGCTTCACCCCACGGCCCTTCGGCACCCACCGCGCCCATGGATCGCATCGCGCGTTCGACGCTGGCGTGCCAGCTGTCCTCCTTGAGCTCATATTTGCCGAGTGCGCCGGCCACGATCAACCGTTCGCGAGCCCGTGTCAGGGCCACGTAAAGCAGCCGCCAATGTTCTTCGAGGTCTGCCGCCTTTTGTGCATCCATCAACAGGTCGAACGGCGCCACCTTTTCTTCGCTGCGCGGGCGGATCAGCGGCACCGGGCGCCCGTCCGACTGGAGCTTGTGAGCGAACGTCGATTGCGGGCCGCCGGTTCGCGCCGGATCGTAGGTCGCATCGGCAAGGATCACGACCGGCGCTTCGAGCCCTTTCGCACCATGGACCGTCATGACGCGCACGGCCGCAGCCGGTGCCGACGGATCGCGCTTGATCTCGACCTCGCCGCGCTCGAACCAGGACAGGAACCGGTCCAGTGACGGGCTCTCGGTGCGCTCATAATCCAGCGCGCTCGATACCAGCTCTTCGATCGGATCGCGCGCCGCCAGGCCGAGCCGCGACAGGAGCTTGCGGCGGCCCTCCAGCGGCCCCGACAGGATGGTCTCGAGAAACCGCGACGGGCTGACGCGATCGGCCATCGCCAGGAATTGGGACAGGACGAAATGGGCGCTGCCAACTGCCTCTTCCTCCCGCCGGGCCTGGATCGCGGACCAGAGCGAGCCCTTTCGTCCGAAGGCGACATCGTAAAGCTGCTGCTGGCTCCAGCCCACGAGTGGCGACACCAGCAGGCCGGCAAGGTTGAGGTCGTCCTCGGGCTGGACGGCGAACGCGATCGCCGACAGCAGGTCGCGAACGGCCAATGGCTTGGACAGGATCAACCGGTCGATCCCCGCCACCGGCACGCCGCGCGCGGCGAGCCGCGCGACGATCAGCGAGGCCAGTTCGCTCCGGCTCCGCACGAGGATCAGGACATCGCCTGGCGAGAGCGGCTGGTCGGTGGACGCCAGCACCGGCGCCTCGCCGACAAGTCGCGCAACGGCGCCGGCCAGCGCGTCGGCATAAAGGCGGACGGGCTCGTCGACCCAGCCTTCTTCACCTGCTTCCGAGTCCGCAGCCTTTTCCGTTCCGCCGATGAAGGCCGGCCACAGTTCGACCGTTCCGGCGTAATCGCGGGCATGCTCGTGGCGGTTCGACGGGCGCGCCAGCCCGAGCGATGCCGGCCCCAACTGGTCGAGCACCGCGTCGACCACCTCGAGCACTGCCGGCGAGGAACGGAAACTGGCATCGATCGACAGGTCGCGGAACGGCCTCGCCCGGACGTCGAGATTGCCGGCCGCCGCCGCTTCCAGCTCGTCGGCGCGGCGGCGGACGCTGGCGCGGAAGGTCTCGAATTCGCCGGGGTCGGTTCCCTGGAAGCCGTAGATCGCCTGCTTGAAATCGCCCACGGTGAACAAAGTCCGCCAGCGCTCGTCCGCTTCCGGACCTCCGGTAAAGAATTCGCCGATCAGCGCATCGACGATCGCCCATTGGTCGGCGTTCGTGTCCTGCGCCTCGTCGACGAGGATATGATCGGTGCGCCGGTCGAGCTTGAAGCGCACCCATTCGCCCATGCCCGGCTGTTCGAATAGCCCGCGCGTCCAGCGGATCAGGTCGTCGAAATCGGCAAGCCCGCGGGTCCGCTTGGCGGCGGCAAAGGCCTCCGCGAACCGCGCCCCCGCCCGCAGCCCCGCGGCCTGGACCCGGGCCAGCGATGCCGCCGTCTGGAGACGGCACAGGTTGCCGACCACATCGACCAGTTGTGAAGCCAACTCCTCGTAATCCGGGTCGGCGGAAAGTTGCTTGGGCGAAATCTTGTTGAGGCCGGAGCCGTCCTTCTTAGCGATTCCGTCAAGAAGGGACGGCAGCAGCGCTACCCGCTCCGCAGGCGCGGCCGACAAGAACGCCTGATGCCGCGCGCAAATCTTGTCGCCGGTCGCGCTGCCCCATTGCCGGTTGGCGTCGACTAGGCGTTCGAGGAGCGCGCAATCGAAGCGACCATCGGCACAGGCTTCGGCAAGGTAGGCGTCGAGGTCGCCGTCCGGCACGTCCATCATTCGCCGCAGGCGATCCTCGTAGGTCGATGGATGCCCGAGCGCCTCGATATCGGGTCCCGCACTGGCCGAATCGAGCAGGTACCGTTCGGCGCCACTTTCTCCCAGCCGGAGGGAGAGCGTCCGGACATCGTCGAGCAGAATTGCCTCGCCCGCTGCTTCAGCATCAGCGATCAGCGTCGCCAGCGTTTCGCGCGCTAGTTCATCGCGGGCGCGACCCTCCACCGGCTGGATTCCCGGGGTGATCCCGGCTTCGGCAGGAAAGCTCGCCAGCAGCGACTGCGCAAATCCGTGAATGGTCTGGATTCGAAGTCCACCGGGCACTTCCAGCACGCGGGCGAACAGGCGGCGGGCGCGGTCGAGCGCCGGCTTGTCCCTCTCCTCGCTCAGTGCGAACAGTTCCATCCCCAGCGCCCGGTCGTCGAGCCTGACCCAGGCCGCCAGCCGCGCTCCGATCCTGTTGGCCATCTCGGCGGCGCCCGCCTTGGTAAAGGTCAGGCACAGGATGGTCGCGGGATCGACCCCACGAAGGAGAAGACGCAGGACGCGCGCGGTGAGGACCTGCGTCTTGCCGGTACCGGCCGAGGCCGACAGTGCGGCATGGACGGCGGGGTCGGACGCCGCCTCCTGCGCACCTTCGAGTTTCGGAAACTGCGCATGACGACGCGACATGGCGGTGTTGATAGCAAGGGCCTTTGCGCTTCCCAACCCTTGGCCGGCCCGATATTGGCGAAGCGACAAGAAGGAGCGAGCATGAGCGACCAGGAAGACGGACGGCGGGACAAGCTGGTCAAGGCGGGCGTCGCCGTGGGCATCGGATCGGCCGCGATCGTCGCCGCCCTGCTCTATGCGTCCAAGGTCAAGAAACCGAAGTCCAAGCCGACGCCGCGCGACGACAGCTAGGCGTCGCGACCGTACCATTCCTCCAGCCGCATCAGCTGGTCGTAATCGCCGTAGGGTGCGAACGCCGGATGCAGCTTGGCGGTAAACGGCTCGCTGCCGGTCAGCCAGGATTCGACTGCTTCGCGGAACACCGTGGCGGCGTGCGCCAGGAATTCTTCCGGCCCCATCTTCCGGTCGGCGACCACGCGGTATCCGAACGTGCCATTCGCTTTCGCAAGCGACCAATATTCGTGCGCGCCGGAGTGGCCTGTGACGCCGTCGAAGCCGCCCTTTTCGGCAATCAGGCCGAGCAGTCCAAGTTGAAGGGCGAAGCCCGCGGCTACGGCCGTATCGGTCGGCGGCTTTCCCGTCTTGTAGTCGACGATCGCGAGCCGTCCGTCGGCCAACCGGTCGATCCGGTCGGCCCGGCCTTTGAGCTGGACCCCGGCCACCTCGGCTATCCCCTCGATTTCGGCCGCGACCGGCCTGCGACCTTCGACCTCGCCGGCGACGATCGCCGTGGCGACCCAGGCGATGGCCTCTTCAAGGCGCGGGCCCCACAGGGCGCGGAGCATGGGGTGAATATCCTCACCCGCCAGAAGCGCCCGCGCCCGCTCCGCCAGCTTGGCCGGGTCGCACCCGTCTTCATTGAACCAGGCATCCAGAACATCATGCACCGCCGTGCCCTTCCACGCGGCGGTCTGGTCGGCGTCGACCGGCTCCAGCGACGGCAGGCGCAACATGGCCTTGGCATAGAAAGCGAAGGGATCGGCCTTCAGCCGGTCGAGGTCGGTAACCCGGATCAATCTTGGCCTGTCCTCGACGGGCGGGGACGGTCGCGGTCGTTCGATTTGTTCGAACGCCTCCGGCCGGTCGACCGCCTCCACCAGCCGTTCCAGCCGCCGGTCGCGCGTGATCCCGCCGGTCATGGCCTCGAGCCGCAGCCACAGGCGCGAGGCGACCGTCGGCGACCGCGCGTCGCGCCGGGCCCGCGTGACCAGCACCCGGGGCGCGCCGAGGGCGAGCGCAAAATCATGCGCCGCGAGGCCGGCGCGGAGATCGGGTCCGGGCAGGCCGAGTGCCCGTCGCACCGCGGGGGCAAGCCATGGGTCTGGGGAAGGCTCGGGCGGCCAGATGCCTTCGTTCAACCCGGCAAGCACCATCAGGTCGGCATGCTGGAGGCGCGCCTCAAGCAGGCCCCAGATGAAGATCCGGGGATGGCCGCCGAACGGTCGACGGACGCTGATGGCGTCTGCCATGTCGCGGAGGAGCGCGGCACCGTCTCCCTTCGTCACCGCGATGGCCGAGGCGGTCTCCGAGGACTCGATGCCTTCGATCAACGCCGCTGCCGATTCGCCCGCCGGTCCGCGCCAGGCGCGGTCGTCCGTCAGTCGCTTCGCGGCCTCGCGCAACGCGGCCGCGATGTCGCCCAAGGTGCGCACGTCGGCGAAGAGTTGCGCGACGCCGTTGATCGACGGCCGGAGACAAGCCCAGGGATCCTTGCCTTTTTCGGCCAGTCTTTGGTCCAGCCCGGCTAAGCCGGCAGGCGGTCGCGGGCCGCGCAAGGCCTTGTCGAGGCGGCGTACGTCCTCAAGCCAGTCGAGACGCGCTTCCGTCGGCGCTCCCACCAATGGGTGTTTGAGCAGTGCCAGCAACGGGACGGGCGCCCAATCTTCTTCGACCGCATCGAGGATGGCGAGAAGCAGGCTGCCTGCCACCGTTTGGGCCAGTGGCTGGCCCGCACTGTCGTCCGCCTCGATTCCCCACCTCGCAAGGTGCGCGGACACGCGCTGGGCCAAGGCCCGATCCGGCGTGACCAGCGCGGCGGTCTGGCCCGGCACTTCCAAAGCCTCGCGAAGGGCGATGGCGATGGCCTGCGCCTCGCGTGCCGGATCGGCCAGTTCAAGTCCGCGAACGCCTGTGAGCCTCCGCTCCCGCGCCGGGAGACGCGCCCACTTGTCGGAAAAGGCTGGCGACGCCATCGCATTCGTCACCGCCATCGCCCGCGCCGATGTGGACGCAGCGCGCCCGCCGCCGGGCCATGGCGCGACTTCGCCGCGTGCGACCCCCATGCGGTCAAGAAGCAGCTTGAGATGGAACTGCGGGTGGCTCTCCTCGCCCCGCCCATCGGCATCCGGCCCCAAGGCGTCCCATTCCGCTTCGGGCATCTGCCGCTCGAGAGAAAGTCCCGGGAGGACTACCGACCCTTCCGGCAGGTTCGCGATCGTCGCGAGCAAGGCCGCCACTGCGGGCGCCGCGGTCGTCACGCCAGCGGCGATCGTGAAGCCGTCGGGCGGATCGTCGCGCCATCGCTTAGCCAGGCCGCGGAGCTGGCGGTTGCGGCGCCGGGTGAGGTCGCTGAGGCCCGACGCCTCCAGTTCCCGGGGCCAGTCGCGCGCCCAATGTTCGAACTCGGCCATTCCCTTTTGCCAATGGGCGGCTAATTCTCCCCCGGCCGCCGACGCGACCTCGGCCAATCTCGCCGGATCGACTTCTTCGACTTCGAGCGCATCGAGCGCCCGGGCAAGGTCCGCCGCTAGCCGCATCGCCTCCGCCGCGCCGATCCGCTTCGCCAGCATCAGCTGGGAGGCGAGCCGTGCCTGGCGCTCCAACGGCGCGATGGCCGGAGGAATCAATTCCGCCAGGTCGAGCGGGTCGAGTGCGCCGCCTACCCGGTCGCCGAGTTCCGGATCACCGATGACGACCAACCTCGGCAACACCAGGCCGCCGCCGCTGGCACGCACGAACGCGTCACGAATGCTGCGCGATGCGCGATTGTTGGGAATGAGGACGCGGCCCCGCGCGAGAGCCAACGGATCGCGTCCGTAAAGCCGCAGCACGCCCGCGACCAGCGCGTCGGCGAAACTCTTGTTCGGGGGGATGGTGAAGACGGCTGGGCGGGCGGCGCGCTCAACCATTGGCAAGTGCCGCTTCGGTCGCCGGAATGGCCGAGGGCGTTCCGACGTCGAACCACAGGCCGTGGTGGACCGCGCCAAACGCACGGCCTTCGGCGATCGCCCGATCCCACAGGATATTAGTCGAGAAGGGCCCCTCTGGCGCATCGCGGAGGAGTCGCTTCGAAACCATTTGGATCCCAGTGTAGACGAATGGCGCCACCCTACCGGGCTTTCTGCGGCTGAGGCGCCCCGCCCCATCCATGTGGAAGTCGCCACTCCCCTTGTGATTGCCGGCGCGGGCCTGCGGCACCAGCAGGAGGAGCGCGTCCATTTCGCCGTCACGCCATTGCGATGCCAACTGCACCAACCCGTCGGTCGGCCCGTCGACCCAGAAATTGTCGCTGTTGACCGCCAGGAACGGGTCCGCATCGATCAACGGCTCGGCACGGACCATCCCGCCACCGGTTTCGAGCAGGAGATCGCGTTCGTCGCTGACCACGGTCTCGATCCCCTGCACGGACTTCAGGTGCGCCTCCAGCGCATCGGGGAGGTAATGGACGTTGACGACCGCCTTTTTCACGCCCGCCGCGCGAAGGCGGTCGAGCACATGGTCGATCAGCGGCTTTCCGGCGAGGTCGACCAACGGCTTGGGCCGGGTCGCCGTCAGCGGTCGCATGCGTTTGCCAAGCCCCGCCGCCATCACCATCGCCACTTCCGGCACGCGCGCCTCAGGGCGCGGGCGAAGGGACATGGCGCGCTTCACGTTCACTCCACCGGCTCCAGCCACGGCGAGACGCGCTTCTCGGCCGGCACATGCTCGTCGAACCAGACCCTGACCCCGCCCAGGGCCGGATGCGCCAGGTCGCGTTCGAGCAGGCCCCACATGCGCGGTTGAAAGGCACGATAGCCGGGCTTCCCGTCGCGCTTCCACAAGCGGACGAATACGCCAAGGATGCGCGTGTTTCGCTGCGCGGCGAGCAGCCAATACGCGCGTTCGAAGGCGTCGCCGGTGCCGGTCGCGGCCTTGTACCGGTCGATCATCGACCGCTCGATCGACGGCGAGACGTCGCGGCGCGCATCTTCCAGCACGGACGCGAGGTCGTAGGCCGGGTGGCCGGCGAGTGCGTCCTGGAAATCGAGCAGGCCGAAATGACGGACACCGTTTTCGCCGCTGACAAGCATGACATTCTCGGCATGGTAATCCCGAAGCACCGTTACCGGGCCAAGCCCGTCTTCGGCGAGCGGCGCCAGCGCGTCGCGCCAGACGGCCCGCCAGCTATCGCGGTCGAGATCGAGGCCGACGGCAGGGCCGTACCAGTCGGTAAACAGCATGAGTTCGTCGAGCCATTGGTCGAGACCGTGGGGCGGAAGGCCGGCCATCGGGGTGTGGCTGTGGAGGTGGACGAGGACATCGGTCGCGAGGGCATAGAGTTCCTCTTCGCGATGCGGCGCCTCGTCGAGCGTTTCGCGGAGCCGATCGCTGCCGAGATCGCCCAGCAGGAGAAGGCCGCGGTCGAGATCGCGTCCGAGAATGGACGGCGCGTTGAGCCCGACGGATTCGAGCCATTCGGCGACGGCCACGAACGGCCGCGGATCTTCGTGCGGAGGAGGCGCGTCCATCAGGACTGCCTGGCGATCCGCGTCGATCACCCGGAAATAACGGCGAAAGCTTGCATCGCCCGCCAGCGGTTCGATCCGGGCATTTCCCCAACCGATTGAGGCGAGAAATTCCGGCGCGGCGTCGGGCGGGGTCATCGGGGAGGCCATCGGTCTTCCCATGCCGCCGGGACGTCGGCTGTCAAGCGCCTACCCCGACCATCGGGCGCAATCGTCAGGTGAAGCGCGTCGGGGAACGCTCCCTCCCCTGCGCGTTCGGGCCATTCGACCAGCAGGACACCGTCCTCGCGGATCGATTCCAGGCCCAGTTCAAGCAGTTCGTCGTGCTGTTCGATGCGGTAAAGGTCGACGTGCCAGAGCGGCGGCGACAGCATCTCGTATGGCTGAACGATGGCGAAGCTTGGGCTCGGCACCTCGCCATCGTGGCCGAGTGCCGCGATCAGGCCGCGCGCGATGCTCGTCTTCCCCGCACCCAGGGGACCTGACAGGGTGACCACATCGCCGGGACGGACAAGTCCTGCCAATCTCGCGCCGAACCCCCTGCTCGCCGCTTCGTCCGCGAGGATCATGCGTGGGTCCGCGGAATGGTCAGGGTAACGGTGGTCCCCTTCCCGCTCGCCGAGAGGAGTTCCACCGTGCCGCCATGCGCTTCGATGAATTGCCGGGTCAGGGGCAGGCCGAGGCCGAGTGCCGCGTCGCCGCGGTTGGCGGGTGAAACGCGGTGGAAGCGATTAAAGACCTGGCCCTGCGCCTCCTGCGGGATGCCGGGCCCGCGGTCCGAGACGGAGACGACCGCCGCCGCCTCGTCGCCCCGTGCCGACAGCTTCACCGTCCCGCCGTCGCCGCCATAGGCCACGGCGTTGGCCAGCAGGTGCTCGACCGATTCGCGCAAGCGACGACTGTCGCCGATGACCGTGCCGGCGTTGCCCTCGATCGACAGGTCGATTTTCACCTTTCGCTCCGCGGCGCGCTGGCGGAACGCATCCGCCGCGGCGCGGCACAGCCCGCCGATATCGACCCGTTCCTCTTCGAGGACGATTCCCCCGGAATCCGCCTGCGTCAGGTCAAGCACGTCGTCGATCAGCTTCGACAGTCGCGCGACCGATTCGACGATGGCAGAGACGTAATCGGCCGCCGCCGGCGCGAGCTTCCCCGCATAACCAGCCGCCAGCATTTCCGCGAAACCGCCGATCGACGTCAGCGGGGTGCGCAATTCGTAGCTCATGTTGGCCACGAAATCGGTCTTCACACGACCCGCCTCCTCAAGCGCGGTCGCCCGTTCGCGCAGCGCCGCCTCGATGCGCGAGGAATCGGTCACGTCGATCATCGTGAAAAGCGCGTTGCCGTCGGGCAGCGGAACGGCGGCGAAGTCGAAATGGCGGCCGTCGGTCAGCGACACACGCCCCGTGCCGGCCTGGCGCCCGCTGGTGGTCGAGCGCACAAGCTCGCGGACCTGGGCGGCCGCAGTCGGATTGACCAGTCGCTTGGCCATCGCCGGCACGAGTTCGTCGACCCGCGGGTGTTCGGAAAGCCATCCCTCGTCGAGATCCCACACCTCGGAAAAACGCCGATTCCACAGGTAGAGGCGCCCGTCCGAGGCAAACACGGAAATCACCTCGAAGAGATTGTCGAACGTCGCGGCGCGCACCCGCAGCAAGGTGTCGCGGGCGCTGGCAAGCCGGACCTGCTCGGTCCGGTCTTCCATGATGATCCTGAGACCGCCATCGGGAAGCGGCTGGGCGAGAAGCCGCAAATGGTCGCCGTTGGCGAGGATCCAGTCCTCCTCGATTGCCTCCTCGGCTGAGGTGAACCAGCCGCGCTTTTCCTCCTTCCACGAAGGAAAGTCGCGTACCTCGGGCAATCGGTTCATCTCGCGCATCTTCTCGAGCACGCGGTCGAACTCGGGCCGCTCGTCGAGGAAGTCCGCCGGCAGCCGCGCCATAATCGCGAACGGCTGGTTGTAGAAATCGAGTACGCGATCGGCGTCGAACACGATGGCGCCGGCGGTCATCCGGTCGGCCAGCTCGCGCTGCGAGGCTAGGTGCTGGTTCAGCTCGGTCCTGGCGTTTTCCAGGTCTTGGATGTCGATGGCGAAGCCCGCGACGCCGCCGGCTGGCAACGGCACGTCGACCAGTCGCAGCATGCGCCTTTCCTCGCCGATCGTCGCCGGCTGCACACGGGCGTACGAACGCCCAAGCTCGATCGCCTTGCGCGCGCCAGCCTCGGCGCTTTCGCCGCCGGTTGCATCGATCAGTTCGCTGCCCCGGGCGATGACCTCCGCCGCATCGCGCGCCGAGACCGCTGCGACGAATGCCGAATTCACGAGGCCAAGGCTGAGGTCGGGCCCGCGGTACCACATCGGGAACGGCGCGCTCTCGATCAGGTGGGTCAGTGCGTCGAGCGCCTGTTCGGTCTGGTCAAGCCGCGTGTCGAGCGCCCGGCGCTCTCGTTCTGTCTGGCTGATGTCGAAAAACCAGAGAAGTTGGGTGCCGGCCGGAGCCGGCGGCGGCGCCGCGCTGGCCCGCACTTCCATCACCCGGCTCGATCCCGCGACATTGAGCTGCCGAGACAGCGGCTTCCCGGTCAGCGCCGCCGATGCCAACGCCTCGTTCAAATGCTCGATGTCTTCGGCGACGAAACCTGATTCACCGCCCGTAAGACCTACAAGGCTGGAAGGTTCGTCAGCGATGCCGAGATCGCGAAGCAGGAGCCTGTCGACTTCGATCCTGCCATCGGGATGGATGACGGCCGGTCGCGCGGGAGCGGCATCGAGAAGGCTCCGCCAATCCCGCGCCGCGCCGAGAAGTGCCTGTGCGCGGCGAATACGCATCACGGCCACGAAAGATAGCGCGGCGGCAACGGCGACCCACAGCGCGACAAATGCGATGATCGCCGTGGCCAAGTGCCCCGTCTCCGTCACCGCTGGTCCCGCCGCAAAGCCATCCGCCCACCCATAGGCGGGCGGGCGGATGCTTCACAAGCGGGCGCTTGCGCTTAGTAGCGGTAGTGGTCCGGCTTGAACGGGCCTTCCTGCGGCACGCCGATGTAGGCGGCCTGCTTGTCGGTCAGCTGGGTGAGCTTGACGCCCAGCTTCTCGAGGTGAAGCGCGGCAACCTTTTCGTCGAGGTGCTTGGGCAGGACGTAGACCTCGTTCTTGTACTGGTCCGACTTGGTCCACAGCTCGATCTGCGCCAGCGTCTGGTTGGTGAAGCTGGCCGACATCACGAAGCTCGGGTGGCCGGTCGCGTTGCCGAGGTTCACCAGGCGGCCCTTCGACAGGATGATCAGGCGCTTGCCGTCCGGGAAGGTGACCTCGTCGACCTGCGGCTTGATCTCGTCCCACTTCATGTTGTTCAGCGCGCCAATCTGGATCTCGCTGTCGAAGTGGCCGATGTTGCAGACGATCGCCATGTCCTTCATCTCGCGCATGTGGTCGAGCGTGATGACGTCGGCGTTGCCGGTCGCGGTGACGAAGATGTCGGCGCGCTTGGCGGCCTCTTCCATCGTCACGACTTCATAGCCTTCCATCGCCGCCTGCAGCGCGCAGATCGGATCGATTTCGGTGACCAGGACACGAGCACCGCCATTGCGGAGCGAAGCGGCCGAGCCCTTGCCGACGTCGCCGAACCCGGCGACCGCGGCGACCTTGCCGGCCAGCATCACGTCGGTGCCGCGGCGGATCGCGTCGACCAGGCTTTCCTTGCAGCCGTAAAGGTTGTCGAATTTCGACTTGGTCACGCTGTCGTTGACGTTGATGGCCGGGAACGGGAGCTTGCCCTGCTTGGCCAGCTCATAGAGGCGGTGGACGCCGGTGGTGGTCTCTTCCGACACGCCCTTGATCGTCTGGACGGTCTTGGTGAGGTAGCCTGGCCGCTCCTTGAGGAAGCGGTTCAGCGTCGCGACGAAGATTTCCTCTTCCTCGTTGGTCGGCGTGAACAGCGTCTCGCCCGCTTCGACGCGCGCGCCCCAAAGCGCGAACATGGTCGCGTCGCCGCCATCGTCGAGGATCATGTTGCAGGTGGTGTCCTGGCCCCAGTCGAAGATGCGGACGACATAGTCCCAATATTCCTCGAGGGTTTCACCCTTGACGGCGAACACCGGCACGCCGGTCGCGGCGATTGCGGCGGCGGCATGGTCCTGGGTCGAGAAGATGTTGCACGACGCCCAGCGGACCTCGGCGCCGAGCGCGGTCAGCGTCTCGATCAGCACGGCGGTCTGGATGGTCATGTGGAGCGAGCCGGTGATGCGGGCACCCTTCAGCGGCTTCGACGCGCCATACTCCTCGCGCAGGGCCATCAGGCCCGGCATCTCGGTTTCGGCGATGACGATTTCCTTGCGGCCGAAATCGGCGAGGCTGATGTCCTTGACGAGGTAATCGTTGGATTCGCGGATAAGCGTGTCGGTGGCCACGAACGGAGCTCCTGTGAAACGGGTTGGCCGCTTGGCAAGGATGCCGCGGCTGCGGCGGCTCCTTAGCCGCGACGGGCCAAGGATTCAAATCCGGCCTTCAGGCCGCGCCGGTCTCAGTCCCCAGCAGGCGTGGGTCGACGCCCATGTTGGCCAGCGCGCCTTCCCACCGCGCGGGCGCCGGCGTGTCGTAGAGGATGGCCTCGCTGCTCGGTGCGGCGAGCCAACCGTGACGATGCATTTCCTCGTCGAGCTGGCCCGGGCCCCAGCCCGCATAGCCGAGCGACGCCACCCAGCGCGACGGTCCGCGGCCTTCCGCAATCGCCTTAAGCACGTCGATCGTCCCCGTCAGCATCAGCCGGCCGGCAATGTCGACCGAATCCTGGCCGCTCCAGTCGCAGCTGTGCAGGATGAAGCCCCGACCGGGTTCGACCGGGCCACCATGATGCACCGGGGCCGCCGGCGCTTCCCCGGGATCGAGACCCAACTGCTTCATCAGGCTGCGGAACGTCAGGCCCGGCCGCACATGCCCGAGGCCGACTCCCAGCGCCCCATCCTCGTCGTGCGCGCACATCATGATGACGGCGTGGTCGAAGCGGGGGTCGCCCATTCCCGGAAGGGCAAGGAGGATCTGGCCGGCGAGGAACTGCGGAACTGCCATCCCCCCCGGATGGACCTGCGTTCGGGCCGGCACAAGCCTTGTGAGCCCAGCGGTGCGACCCTATCTGCCGGGAACGCGACCAAAGGAGAATTTCAACATGACGATCAAAGTCGGCGACCGCATTCCGGACGTCCAGATGACCCTCGCCACCCCGGAAGGGCCGATGCCGGTCAAGACGGGCGACTATTTCGCAGGCAAGCGCGTCGCGCTGTTCGCGGTGCCCGGCGCCTACACCCCGACCTGCTCGGCCAAGCACCTGCCGAGCTATGTCGACAAGGCCGCCGACCTCAAGGGCAAGGGCGTCGACGAAATCATCGGCACCAGCGTCAACGACGCGTTCGTCATGGGCGCCTGGAACGAGGCGCAGGGATCGCAAGACATCACCATGCTGGCCGACGGCAACGGCGACTTCGCCGAAGCGCTCGGCCTGACGATGGACGGTTCGAAGTTCGGCATGGGCAAGCGCAGCCAGCGGTATTCGATGATCGTCAATGACGGCGTGGTCGAACAGTTGAACGTCGAAGCGCCGGGCGAATATTCGGCGTCCAGTGCCGAAACGATGCTCGGTCAACTGGGCTGAAATTGCGGTGCGGCGGGGAGCCAAGCTTCCCGCCGCTCGTTACTCCTCCAGACAATGTTTGTAGCTGAAAAGGAGTAACAAATCATGGCGACCACCAAGTCCCGCTCGACGTCGACCCGCGCCAAGAGCAGCGGAACGAAACGGACCACGACCGCTAACCGGAGCAGTGCTTCGCGCAGCCAAAGCCTGATGGATAAGGCGGCGAAGCGACCGTACGCCACCGCCGCCATCGCAACCGGTGCCGTGACCGCGGTCGCGGCGGCTGCTGCCGGCGCCTTCTTCTTCTCGCGCCGCGACAAGAGCTTCTCCGAAGCCAGTGACGAGCTGGGTGAGAAGCTGAGCGGTTACGGCGATCGCATCAAGGACGGCCTCAGCGAAGCACGCGAAAAGGCTGGCGGCTTTTTCAACCGCGATTCGCGCGACCAGTCGGACATCGCCGAGGAAGCCGAGACGCTCAAGGGCACCGGCGAGATGCTCGACAACCAGTCGAAGCGCGCGACCAAGGCCGGCGCTGTCGCCTACTAATTCACGTTCGTTCGCGAGGGAGGCGGCGCTCTTGGGCGCCGCCTTTTTTCATGCCAGGAAGCGAACCAGCGCGTCGCCCAATTCCGCTTGGGTCACGCTCGACATGTGCGTTCCTGGCACTTCGACGTAAGTAGCGTCGGGCAATGCCGCCGCCAGCTTCGGCGCCGAGCCGTTGTCCTCGTCGTCCGCCCCACACAGGACCATCGTTGGCATGGTAAAGGCGCTGATCCAATCCGGGTGAGCATCTTCGAACGTCCGCAGCAAATGCCCGGCAGCAATCCGGTCGATCTTCATCGTTCTCATGAACTGGATGGCCATCCACGTCCGGTCGCCACGTTTTGCCTCGTCGAACTGCGCGATGGCCTCGTGAAAGAAGGCCTGGCGCCGATTCCAGTCGCTCAGCCCCTCATATCCCATGCCGGCCAGCACGGCCTTGCGCGGCTTGGCGCCCTCCCCGACCAGCTGCACCGTCGTGCGCGCGCCCAGCGAAAAACCGCCGAGATCGTAGTCCTCCAAGTCTAGCATTTCGACCAGTTCGCGCACGTCACGTGCCAGCACGCCGCGTGGATAGGCACCTGCATCCTGTGGCTTGCCGCTCTGTCCGTGGGCCCGGAGGTCGGGCATCACGACCGTGAACCCGGCAGCCGCAAGCTTCGCGGCATGCCCGAACTTCACCCAGTTGACGTAGCTGTCGCTGAAAAGGCCATGGACCAGCACGACGGTGCGCGGGCCCTCACCCAGCGAGCGATAGGCCAGCTTCACACCGTCCGATGCCGTCCAGTGTTCGAGAACTGCCTCGACACTCATCCCGGAAACTCTCCGGTCGTCTTGATCCAGCGGCTGGTCACGCTCTCCAGTTCGGCGGTCGTCTTTTCGGGCAGTCCCGAAGCGTCGAGGAAATGGCGGTTCACGCTCTCCACGCCAAAGTTCGCGGTAGGCCGGAAGCGCGAGGGGTCGTCGAACGACGCGACTGTCAAATCCATCTGGTGGCTGTCCTTATACTGGAACCCCAGGCTGGTGCCGCACTGGTTGCAAAACGGTCGCTTGGCGATGGCCGAGCTGTCGTACCAGTCGGGCTCACGGCCCCACTGCACGTCGGCATGGGCGATATTCTTCATCGCCAGGCTGACATTGCCGCTTGCCCGTTGGCACATCCTACAGTGGCAAAGATATGCCTCGTCGTCCTGCACCCGTGCCTCGAACCGGATCCGGCCACACGCGCAGCCACCGGACATCGCTTCACTCACTGTGCCGGCCCCGGCGGCGGCATCGAGATATGTTCGGCCACCACCTGCCACTGGCCGTCGGCTTGCTTGCGGAAGGCTTGCATGAAGCGGACGTGGAGCACGTCGCGCCCCTGCCCGACATCGGCGGTGAAACTCGACAGCCCGGTCGCGACGAAGGAATCGGGACCCATCGGCGTGATGGTGAGGTCGCTGGTCAGGAAATCCGACGGGTGCATGGTCGCGAATTGCGCGGTCCATTGGGTTTGCAATTGCCGGTCGACGGTCGGCTGGAGGTGGCCGGCGTCGATCACCACCGCGCCCGGCGCATAATGCGCCATCATCTGCGCGCTGTCGCCGCTGGCGAACGATTTGTAGAGGCCGTCGACAGCCGCCTTCGCTTCATCTTGCGAAACGTCGCTCGCCTTGCCGCCGCCGCCATTGCAGGCCGCCAACGTCAGAAAGGCCGCGGCCACGATGAATTGACGCATCACATCCTCCTCCTGTTGAACAGGATGCTAGGCGCAAGCGGACGAGGAAAAAAGCGTTACGCGGCCTTTTGCAGGTGCCGGCGGCCGAGCAACTCGGCGATCTGTACCGCATTGAGCGCCGCGCCCTTGCGCAGATTGTCGCTGACCACCCACATCGACAGGCCGTTGTCCACGGTCGAGTCCTCGCGGATGCGGCTGACGAAAGTCGCATAGTCGCCGACCGCCTCGACCGGCGTGACATAACCGCCGTCCTCGCGCTTATCGACCAGCATCACGCCCGGTGCCTCGCGCAGGATGTTCTGCGCTTCCTCGGCGCTGATCTCGTTCTCGAACTCGATGTTCACGCTCTCCGAGTGGCCGACGAACACCGGCACGCGGACGCAGGTCGCCGTCACCTTGATCTTCGGGTCGAGGATCTTCTTGGTCTCGACCACCATCTTCCATTCCTCCTTGGTCGACCCGTCCTCGAGGAAACTGTCGATGTGCGGAATGACGTTGAAGGCGATCTGCTTGGTGAATTTCTTCGGCTCGTTGGAATCGCCGACGAAAATGTTGCGGCTCTGCTCGAACAGTTCGTCCATGCCTTCCTTGCCGGCGCCCGACACCGACTGGTAGGTCGACACGACCACCCGCTTGATCGTCGCCGCTTCGTGCAAGGGTGCTAGTGCGACAACCATCTGCGCCGTGGAGCAGTTGGGGTTGGCGATGATATTCTTGGCCCGATAGCCGTCGATCGCCTCCGGGTTCACTTCCGGCACGATCAACGGGACGTCCGGGTCCATGCGATAAAGCGAGCTGTTGTCGATCACCGTGCAGCCGGCCGCCGCGGCGCGCGGGACGTGCAGCTTCGACACTTCCGAACCGGCCGCGAACAGCGCCATGTCCCAGCCTACGAAGTCGAAATGTTCGAGGTTCTTGACCTTCAATTCCTGGCCGCTCTCGCCGAAATCGATGATGTCGCCGGTCGAGCGCGGGCTGGCCACAGCGGCCACTTCGACCAGCGGAAACTGGCGCTCGGCCAGGATGTTGAGGATTTCACGGCCGACATTGCCTGTCGCACCGACCACCGCGACCCGATAGCCCGACATTGCTCACCTATTCGCCAAAAAGAAGACGGGCGCGAGGTGGTCCCCGCGCCCGTTAATGTCAACGTTGCGGCCCGCCCTTATTTCCCGGCCGGCGCGACACCGTGGCTTTTCAGGAAATTGAGGATGGTGAGGTATTGGTGGACCGAAATGTTGGTCCCCGAGATGCCGTGGCCGAGGCCCGGATAGACCATCGCCTCGAACGGCACCTTGCCCTCCTGCAGCCGGGCCATCAGCTCGACCGAGTTCTGGAACAGCACGTTGTCGTCGCTCAGGCCGTGGATGACGAGCAGCGGGTCGGCGATCTTGGTCGCGTCGTGCAGCGCGTCGGCCTTGTCGTAGGCGGCCTTGTCGGTCCGCGGGTCACCCATGTACTTCTCGGTGTAGTGGGTGTCGTACAGGTCCCAGCGGGTCACCGGCGCACCGGCAATGCCCGCGGCAAAGGCGTGCGGCGCCGCTTCGAGCAGCTTCAGCGTCATGTAGCCGCCATAGCTGTGGCCGTGGACCGCGACCTTGGTCGGGTCGACGCCCGGCTGCTTCTTCAGCCACGCCAGCGCTGCCAGCTGGTCCTGCACCTCGACCCCGCCGAGCTTGTGATAGGCCGGCGTCTGGAACGCGGTACCGCGCCCTTCCTGGCCGCGATTGTTGGCCTGGAACACGATATAGCCCTGCTGGACCAGGTACTGGTCGAGCGCACCGACATAGCCGAAGCCGACGTCGCGCGACTGCGGGCCGCCATAGACCTTGAAGTAGACCGGCGCCTTCTGGCCCGGCTTCAGCTTCGGCATCAGGATCCGGTAGTCGAGGTCGGTCTTGCCGTCGGCGGCCTTTAGCTTGCCGTACACCGGCTTGACGAAGTTGCCGATGTAGGGCGCCAGCGGGTGGTCGCCCGCTACCTTGTTCTCTTCGATCCACGCCAGCCGCTTGCCGTTGGTATCGCCGATCCACACCTGGCCCGGCTGGTTCGGGGCGTTGGTGTTCATCAGCGCCAGCGTGCCGCTCTTGTTGAAATAGCCGCCGTTGGCAGTGCCATTGGGCGTCAACTGCACCGGCTGCGCACCAGGCGTGCGGTAATCGAGCGAGTAGACCTGTGAATCGATCGTCCCGGTCTTGTTGGCGCTGAAGAAGACCTTGCCCAGCTGCTCGTTCGACCCGACGATCCCGCCGACCACCCACGGACCACTGGTCAGCGGCGTCAGCTTGCCGTTGGCGAAGCGATAGATGTGGTTGTAGCCCGACCGCTCCGAGGTCAGCAGGAAGCTGCCGTCGGTCATCGGCTCGAAATCGTCGCTGAGGTTGATCCAGTTCTTGGCCTCGTCCTTGAGCAACAGCGACGACTTGCCGGTCTTGGCGTCGACCTTGAGGTAATCCAGCGTGTGCTGGTCGCGGCTCAGGCGCTGGACGACGACGGCGCTGCCGTCCTTCAGCCAGTTGACGCGCGCCAGGTAGTAATCCGGGTTGGTGCCGAGGTCGGCCTTGACCGCCCCGCTGCCGTCCGGGTTCATCAGGTAGAGGTCGACCTTCGCATTGTCGGTGCCGGCGCGCGGGTAGCGCTGTTCGACCATGGTCGTCTTGTCGGCGCCGATCGCCGCGCGGGTGGTGATCTCCACCCCGCTCTCGTCGACGCGGGCGACCGCCAGGCGGCTGTCGTCCGGCGACCACCAGTGACCCTTGGTCCGGCCCAGTTCTTCCTGCGCGATGAACTCGGCGAGACCCCAGCTGACCGTGTCCGACCCGCCCTTGGTGATGGTCGCGGTCTTGTTCGTCGTCAGGTCGAGGACGTTGAGGTTGTTGCCCGACACGTAGGAGACGTAGCGCCCCTTCTGGCTGACCGTCGCGTCGAGTTCGCTTTCCTTCGAGTTGGTCAGGCGCTTCACATTGCCCTGGAGGTCGGCAAGGAAGATGTCGCCGTCGAGCGGCACGAGCAGCGACTTGCCGTCGTTCGACCAGCTGTAGCGGACGATGCCCTTGAGGCTGGCGATGCGGGCGCGCTCGCGCTGCATGCGCTCGGCCTCGCTCAACGTCGCACCGGTCGCGAACTTCTTCGAATCGACCAGCATCCATTCGCGGCCCGTCGCCGGGTCGATCGCCCACAGGTCGAACCGCTCCAGGTCGTCGGGACGGTTTTTGAGCAGCGTCACCAGCTTGCCGTCGGGCGACAGCTGGACAGAGCGCGGCACCGGGCCGTTGAGCGAGGGGCTGGCGAAGACGCGTTCCAGCGTCAGCGGCTTGGCGGGCGCGGCCTGCGCGAGGGCGGCGGCGGGGCTCATGAGGGCCGCAAGGCCTGCAAGAAGGAGGGCATGGCGCAACAGACTGTACCTTTCGGCAGGGCAAGAAAAAGGGCGCCCGGAAGTGGATCTTCCGGACGCCCGTTTTTCTGCAACGTTCGGACCGGCTTGGCCAGTCCGTTCGTCGAAAGCTTACTCGCCCTTGGCTTCCGCCTTGGCTTCCTCGCGGCGCGGGTCGCGGCGCTCGGCGATACGCGCCGACTTACCACGACGGCCACGCAGGTAGTACAGCTTGGCGCGGCGAACGGCGCCCTTGCGGACGACCTCGATCGAATCGACGTTCGGCGAATAGAGCGGGAAAACACGTTCCACGCCTTCGCCGAAGCTGATCTTGCGGACGGTGAAGTTGCTGCTGACACCCTTGTTGGCGCGGGCGATGCACACGCCCTCGTACATCTGGACGCGGCTGCGCTCGCCTTCGACGACCTTCACGCCAACGCGCAGGGTGTCGCCGGGGCGGAATTCCGGAATCTTCTTGTCCGCGGTCAGGGCCTCGATCTGCTCGGCCTCGAGCGTCTGGATCAGGTTCATTACTCTTCTCGTTCCTAATCTTCGTGCCGCGCACCAGAGGGCGACGACTTGCCAGCGCGCCCTTCGCGCTGGAGCAGGTCCGGCCGCCTTAGCCGTGTATCCTCGACTGCCTTGGCATGGCGCCAGGCGGCAATCTTGGCATGATCCCCCGATCGCAGCACTTCGGGGATCGTGCGCCCTTCCCACTCTTGAGGTCGGGTGTAATGCGGATATTCGAGGAGGCCGCTTTCGAAGCTTTCCTCGGTCCCGCTGTCGGGGGCGCCCATTACGCCGGGGAGCAGGCGAATGCAAGCGTCGAGCAGGACCATCGCGCCCAGCTCGCCGCCCGAGAGGACATAGTCGCCGATCGACACCGGTTCGACCGGACGCGCGTCGAAGATCCGCTCGTCGAACCCCTCGAAGCGGCCGCACAGGATGATCGCTCCTTCCCCCGTCGCGAGATCGCGCACCTTAGCTTGGGTCAACGGTGCCCCGCGCGGGCTCATCGCCAGCATCGGGCGGCCATCCGCGACCGCATCCAGCGCCGCGGCCAGCACGTCGCAGCGCAACACCATCCCCGCCCCACCACCGGCCGGCGTGTCGTCGACTGTCTTGTGCTTGTCGATCGCATGGTCGCGAATGTTGCGCGCCTCAAGGCTCCACGTGCCTTCGTTGAGGGCCCGACCAGCCAGCGAGGTGCCGAGCGGCCCGGGGAACATGTCCGGGTAGAGGGTGAGAACGGTCGCGCGGAAGGTCATGCGTTGGGCTGGTAGCGGATCCAGCCGGCGATGGGGTCATATTCTTCCGTCGAGGCATCGCTCGGGTGGATGCGGCCTTCGTTGACGACGACTTCCGGGAAGTCGAACGGCGACAGGCCGTCGAGGCAGGCGACGTTGACGCCATACTCGTCCGGGTTCCCGCGACGTTTGTGGTGGGTGTAGATGCCGCAATTCGTGCAGAAGTGGTGCTCAGCAACCTTGGTGTTGAATTGGTAGGTCGAGAGATGCTCCGCGCCCTCGGTGACCGTCAGGCCGCCGTCGACCAGCGCCGTCACCACCACCGCGCCGCGCATCCGGCACAGCGAGCAATTGCACCGCCGGGCAGAGGCGAGGCCGTAGGGCAGCGTCGCGGTGAACTTCACCGTCCCGCAATGGCAGGCGCCGTCGAGCGTCACGCTTTCCGACGACGCCGCGTCCATCACGCCGTGACCTTGGCCAGTGCTTCCTTGACCGCCTGCAGCGCGGCGTCGGCCTTGTCGCCGTCGGGACCGCCGCCCTGGGCCATGTCGGGACGGCCGCCGCCGCCCTGCCCGCCCAAGGCCGCGACCGCCGCCTTGACGAGGTCGACCGCGCTCAGTTCGCCCGCCTTGTCGGCGGTGACGCCGACCGCGACCGAGGCGCGGCCTTCGTTGACCGCGACCAGCGCGGCAACGCCCGAGCCGACGTCACCCTTCATCTGGTCGACGGTCGAGCGCAGCTCCTTGGGATCGAGCCCCTCGACCACGCGGCCGAGGAAAGCGACACCGGCAACCTGCTCAGGACCCGCCGCATCGGCCTTGCTCCCGCCACCCATCGCGAGCGCCTTCCTTGCGTCGGCCAGCTCGCGCTCCAGCTTGCGGTTGGCTTCGGCCAGCGAGGCGATGCGCGCCGGGACCTCGTCGGGAGACGCCTTGAGGCTGGCGGCCGCTTCCTTGAGCCGCGCATCGCGTCCGTTGAGCCAGGCCAGCGCGCCCTCGCCGGTCAACGCCTCGATGCGGCGCACGCCCGAGGAGACGGCGGATTCCGAGATTATCTTGAACAACGCGATATCGCCGGTGGCGCGGACGTGGGTGCCGCCGCACAGCTCGACCGAATAGCGCTTGGCATCGCCCTCGCGGCCCATGCTGAGCACGCGAACCTCATCGCCATATTTCTCGCCGAACAATGCCAGTGCGCCCGCGTTCACCGCGTCGTCTGGCGTCATCAGGCGGGTCGCGACCGGCTCGTTGGCGCGGATTTCGGCGTTCACCTCGGCCTCGACGCGCGCGATCTCGTCCGGCGACAGCGCCTTGGGGTGCGAGAAGTCGAAGCGCAGCCGGTCGGGCGCCACCAAGCTGCCTTTCTGCGTGACATGGCCGCCCAGCACATCGCGCAGCGCGGCGTGGAGCAAATGGGTCGCGCTATGGTTGGCGCGGGTCGCGTCGCGGCGGGCGACGTCGACGGACTGCACCAGCGTCTCGCCGACCGACACCTGGCCCTTGGCGACGCGGGTCGTCAGCGCATGAAGCTTGCCGAGCGGCTTCGATGTGTCCTCGACAACGCCCTCGAACCCCTTGAGCGAAGTCAGGTTTCCGGCATCGCCGACCTGCCCGCCGCTTTCGCCGTAAAACGGCGTCTGGTTGAGCACGATGGTGACAGTCTCGCCCTCGGTCGCGCTCTCGAAGCGCGCCCCGTCCTTGACGATCGCCTGCACCACGCCCTCGCCCTCGGTGCCCGAGTAGCCGGTGAATTCGGTCGCCCCGACCTCTTCGGCAAGGTCGAACCACAGTTCGTCCGACGCTTTCTCGCCCGAACCCTTCCACGCCGCGCGGGCGCGGGCCTTCTGCTCGGCCATCGCCGCGTCGAAGCCCTCGCGGTCGACCGCGATGCCCTTGGGCCGCAGCGCGTCCTCGGTCAGGTCGTAGGGGAAGCCGAACGTGTCGTAGAGCTTGAACGCGGTCTCGCCCGACAGCGTCCCGCCCTCGCCCATGTCGCCGGTCGCCTCATCGAGCAGCTTCAGCCCGTTGGCCAGCGTCTGGCGGAAGCGAGTTTCCTCCTGCAGCAGCGTCGCCTCGATCAGCGGCTGGGCGCGGACCAATTCGGGGAAGGCCTGGCCCATTTCCGTCACCAGCTGCGGTACCAGACGGTGCATCAGCGGGTCCTTGGCGCCAAGCAGGTGCGCATGGCGCATGGCGCGGCGCATGATGCGGCGCAGGACATAGCCGCGGCCTTCATTGGCCGGCAGCACACCGTCGGCGACAAGGAAGCCCGAGGTGCGGATATGGTCGGCGATCACACGGTGCGACGCTTGCTGGTCGCCTTCCGCCTTGGTGTGGGTCAGCTCTTCCGATGCGTGGATCAGCGCCTTGAACGTGTCCGTGTCGTAATTGTCGGGCACGCCCTGCATCACGGCCGCGATGCGCTCGAGCCCCATGCCGGTGTCGATCGACTTCTTGGGCAGTTCGGCGACGATCTCGTCGTTCGCCTGCTCATACTGCATGAAGACGAGGTTCCAAATCTCGACGAAGCGGTCGCCGTCCTCGTCCGGGCTGCCCGGCGGGCCGCCATAGATATGGTCGCCATGGTCGTAGAAGATTTCCGAGCACGGCCCGCACGGCCCGTCCGAGCCCATCGCCCAGAAATTGTCCTTGGTGGGAATGCGGATGATGCGCGCTTCCGGCAGGCCGCTGATCTTCTTCCACAGCTCGAACGCTTCGTCGTCGGTGTGGTACACGGTGGCGGTCAGTCGGTCCGGTGACAGGCCCCACTCCTTGGTCAGCAGCGTCCACGCATGGGTGATCGCCTGCTCCTTGAAATAGTCCCCGAACGAGAAGTTGCCGAGCATTTCGAAAAAGGTGTGGTGGCGCGCGGTGTAGCCGACATTGTCGAGGTCGTTGTGCTTGCCGCCGGCGCGGACGCACTTCTGGCTCGACGTCGCGGTCGAATAGGGCCGGCTTTCAAGGCCCGTGAAGACGTTCTTGAACGGCACCATGCCCGCATTGACGAACATCAGCGTCGGGTCGTTGTGCGGAACGAGCGGCGCCGATTGGATGCGCGCGTGGCCCTGCCCTTCGAAATAGTCGAGGAAACCGCGGCGGATATCGTTGGTCGAAATCATGATCGTGCAGATATGCGCCTTGCTGCAATGCGGCAAGCTTCCAGCCGTGCATCGGCAAATCATCGGCAGATGATCATGGCCTCAGCGCCGCGTTCGGTGCCTGCTCGACTTGTTCTACGCGGAAGAGGAGCACGCCATGAAACCGATGCGCATCATCACCGCCCTGCCCCTGCTTTTCACACTGGTTGCCTGTGGGGGAAGCGGCGGCGGCGGCGGCGGGACCTTCGTGAGCTCGACGCCCACGCCGGTCCCGAACCCGACGCCCACTCCGACTCCGACGCCGACGCCGACACCGCCGCCGGTCGTGGAAGCCGTCAGCATCGTACCGGCCACGACGAATACCGCCCTCGCGGTCTCGGCGCCGAGCCTAAACCCGGCTTTGTCCATGCGCTACGACGCGGGAACGGGCACATACCTCGTCAGCGTCAACGGCGTGATCGACAGCGCCGTTGAGGACGTAGGCGATTCACCGATCAATCCCGCAACCGGCCTCCAGTACCTGCGCGCGAGCGGAACGAACCTGTATGACAAATTGGGAGCGCCCGGTGCTTCAGACCCGACGTATCAGTACCGATATTCATCGCTGGTCTCGGCATGGGACTGGAATGGGGACGCATACTCGAAGGATGCGTACGCTGTTGGTATCGCGACACCGGATGCGTCCGTTCCCACCACGGGATCGGCCAGCTTCAGCGGGGTTGTCCGCGGATCTTCGACCGTGTCGACGGGTGACGAGGCTTGGTGTCCGGTCGGGGGCATTGTGTCCGGGACAGTTGACATGCAGGTCGACTTCGGCGCGGGCACTCTCAACGGCCAACTTGCCAGTTCCGTGTTGGGTATCGAGGAACATGCCCTGCCGCCGCTAACGTTCGCCGGAGCGCTGACGTCCGACGCTAACGCCTATTCGGGTAGTTTCTCGACCGCGCTGGCGGGCACGAACTCCCTGTCCGGCCAGTTTACGGGCGCAGGTGCGGAAGAAACGATCGGCAGCTTCATCTTCCCCTTCTCGGTCCCGGCGGGCTTCAACCAGGCCGAGGGAAGTGTCGCCAGCGCGTTCGGGAGTTACATCGCGAAGCGCTGATCACGAAAAAGGGCGGCCACCGGAGTGACCGCCCTTCCCGTCGCGTGATGGCGCTTAGACGTAAGTCGGGATGACTTCCGCGACGCGGCCCGAATAGGGGTCGACGCGGTAAATGTTGCCGTCGCCATAGCGATACCAGTTGTCCGCGGTGTCATAATATTGCGAACGGTACTGGAGAGGCACGTTGTAGACGCCATAGCCCGACGGCATCATCTGCCCGACGTTCATCGGGCTTCCGGTCACCAGCGACACCAGCGCGTTGATCATCTGGTTCTGCGGATCAACCTGGTAGATCGCGCCGTTGGCGTAGCGATAATCCCACTGCGGCGTGTCGTAATAGGCCGACTGGTAATAGTCCGGCACATTGTAGGACGGATACGCCGTCGGCCACTGCTGCCCGACATCGTAATAGCCGTTGCCGTAGAGCGGATAGCTCGACTGGATCATCCGCGAGTACGGGTCGACCTGGTAAATGTAGCCGTTGTTGTAACGGTACCAGGCATCCGGCGTGTCATAATATTGCGAACGATAGTCGTACGGCACGTTGTACGTGTTGTACGCGCTCGGCAGCATCTGGCCGATGCCCAGGTTGGTGCCGGTAAGCAACGCCACCAGCGAGTTGATCACGCCGTTGTCGGCATTGACCTGGTATAGCCCGCCGTCGCCGTAGCGGTAGTAATAGTCCGGCGTATCATAATAGAGGCTGCGATAACCGAGCGGGACGTAGCTCGAGCTGTAGTAGCCCGGCATCGGCTGGCCGACCGAATAGGCGCCGCCGAGCAGCGGGATGATGCCGCCGATCATGCCGTCAGAACGGTTGACGCGATAGATGCGGTCGCCGTCGTAGCGATAGGTCCAGTCGGGCGTGTCCTGATAGCGGCTGGCGTATCGCAGCGGCATCCAGTTGGCCTGTTCCGCCCAACGGCGGTCCATTTGCTGGCCGAGCTTCCACTCCTCACGACGCTCCTTGCGGAGTTCATTCCGCAGGTGGGCGCGGGCCGACACTTCCTGGCCGAAGTTTTTGAATCCGCTGTCCGCGCGGTAGTCACGGCGATCATCGAATGCCCGCTGGCGCAGCGCCTCGCGGCGATCGTCGAAGCGCGGCGCAAAGGCCCTGCGTTCAACCTCCCGACGATCCATTCGCTGTTCGACTCGCATCGGTCGCGAGGCACGCTCGACGCGACGCTCCATGGCCTGACGCTCCATCCGCATCGGACGGATATTGCGCTCGACTTGCCGCTCCATGCGACGGGTTTGCTGACGTTCGAACCGCGGCGTGCTGCGGTCGGCGCGACGCATTTCACCGCCACGTTCGGCACGTTGCATCTGGCGCATCTCGCGCGCCCCGCCGCGTTCGGCGCGCTGCATCTGGCGCATCTCGCCCCCGCCGCGCTGGGCACGTTGCATCTGGCGCATCTCACCGCCGCCCGAACGGTCGGGCCGCGCTTTCTGGCCGCCTCCGCCATTTCCGCCGCCGCGGTCCTGTTCGGCATGCTGGCCATGGCCACCGCCCTTCGGACCGGCCGTGGCCGGAGCTGCGAGCGCCATCGTGGCGGCGCCTGCGATCAACATCATCTTGCGGGTCATGAAGACCTCCAAATCTGTTTATCCAATTGCCTAAGAGAACGCAGTTGATCGCAAAAAGTGGCTTGGCGCTGCCTGAACCACCGGAGAAACGTGGGTCAATTCAACGCGTTGCAAGGTCGATTCAACGTTAAGACGACGCCCTGCAAAAAATTTCGAAAAAAGTTGGAATTTGCCGGAACCATTGTTCGCAACCGCCGTTTTATTGGCGTGGTTCAATTCTTCGGAAGCGAACCATGGAGCCCCGGGAACTTCGGTTTCCGGGGCTTACTTTTTGTCCCCAGCGCCGCTAGCGAATTGGCCATGGCAAAGCGCTCCGTCCCCCAGTTCAAACGCCCCCAGCGCAAGAAGCGCCGCGGTGTCCTGTCGATGCTTTTCCGCATCGTCCTCGGCCTCTTCGTCCTCAGTATCGTGTGGGTCGCGCTCCTCCGCTTCGTGCCGCCACCGATCACAGCAACCATGGTGGGCGATCTCATTGCCGGGCGCGGCGTCGACAAGGACTGGATGAGCCTCGACGAAATGGACCGTGACATGGTCCGCGCGGCGATCGGCGCGGAGGATGGGAAGTTCTGCCAGCATTCGGGTTTCGACTGGGACGCAATCCAGGACGCCGCCAAGCGCAACGCTTCCGGCGGGCGGATCCGCGGCGGCTCCACCATCAGCCAGCAGACCGCCAAGAACGTCTTCCTGTGGCAGGGCGGCGGTTACGTCCGGAAAGGCATGGAGGCGTACTTCACCTTCCTGATCGAACATCTTTGGGGCAAGCGGCGGATCATGGAGGTCTACCTCAATGTCGCCGAAACGGGGATTGGCACGTACGGCGCCAATGCGGGATCGATGCGCTATTTCGGCCATGACGCCAGTGCGATGAGCGCGACGGAGGCGGCGCGGATTGCCGCCGTCCTGCCGCTGCCCAAGAAGCGCGGTGCGATCGCGCCCAAGGGCTTCACCCGCCGTTACGGCAACACGATCGCCGCGCGTATCGGCCAGGTCGGCCGCGACGGCCTCGACGCGTGCGTCTATCGCGGCACGGTCGCGCCCGCGCCGAAGGCACCGCCCAAGGTGTCCAAGCCGAAGGTGGATCCGGGCGCCGAATACGAGACCAGCGCGCCTCCACCGCCCGAACCCAGCGTCGACGAGAGGCCGGTCGAAGAGACGCCAACCGCACAGGTTCCCGAGACGACGGAGCCGCCAGCGCAGCCAAGCGCAGAACCACAGCCGATTTCGCCGCCAGCCATCGACGCGCCAACGCCGCCCGCACCTTCGGCCACGTCGAACGGGGTTTAGCCGACCAGCGCCATCTTCGGCGGGGCGCTGAGGTCGACGCGCTCTTCCCCGATCAGGCGCGACAGCTTCATCGCCAGATCGGCGTCGAGCGAATAGTCCTGCCCCAGCAGCAGCCGGGCACGCGATCCGTCGGCCATCGTCACGGTGGCACGAACGATGCCGTTGCCCCCTTTCGCCGCGTCGAGCTGCGCGGCGATCTCCGCCATGGGCGCGTCTGGCGGCAAGTCCAGCGCCAGGGTCAGGCGCGTGCGCTTGGCCAGTGTCTCGATTGGCTGGAAATCCTTGACGGTCACGCGCGGAATGTCGTCGCCGGGCCGCCGGTCGAATTCGACCTTCATCAGCCCGCACGCGCCTGATTTCGCCGCCGCCTCGAGGTCGGCCGCCGGCTGGTCGTCGAACGCCGTCGCCTCATATTGCCCCGACGCGTCGGACAGGGTCGCGGTCAGGAACCGCCGGCCCTTGGCCGAGACGCGCCAGCGCGCGCCTTCGACCAACCCCGCGAGCTGGCCGTTGACCCGCCCTTCCGCGCCCCCTGCCGCGGCTACGTCGGCGAAGCTCTTCACCTTGTGGGCAGCAAGCAGGTGGCGCTGCGCATCGACCGGATGGGCCGAGAAGAAGAAGCCGAACGCGTCGCGCTCCGCCGCCATGCGTTCGGCAAGGCTCCAGCTCGCCGACGGCAGCCGGATGGCGGCAATATCCGCAGCATCGCTGGGCCCACCGAACAGGCCATGCTGGCCGCTCGTGCGCTGGTCATGAGCCGACGCAGCGTGGGCCAGGATCGTCTCCGCCGCCGCGAACAGGCGCGGCCGGTCATCGTTCAGGCTGTCGAACGCGCCGGCCGCGGCGAGGCTTTCAATCTGCCGGCGGTTGAGGAGTTTCGGATCGATCCGATCGGCGAAATCGTCGAGGCTCTTGAACGGCCCGTTGGCCTGCCGCTCCGCGACCAGCGCCTCCATCGCGCCCTCACCGACGCCCTTGAGCGCGCCTAGGGCGTAGCGGACCTTTCCGTCTTCGACGCTGAATGCCGCTTCGGAGTGATTGACGTCCGGCGGCAGGCAGGCGATCCCGCTGCGGCGCATGTCTTCGACGAACAGCGCCAGCTTGTCGGTCTGGTGGATGTCGTAGCTCATCGACGCGGCGAAGAATTCCGCGGGGTAGTGCGCCTTCAGCCAGGCCGTATGATACGCAACCAGCGCATAGGCAGCCGCGTGACTCTTGTTGAAGCCGTAGCCGGCGAACTTGTCGATCAGGTCGAACAGTTCGTTTGCTTTCTGCGGCGAAATGGCGTGGGTTGCTGCCCCCTCGATAAAGCGCGCCCGCTGGGCGTCCATCTCGCTCTGGATTTTCTTGCCCATCGCGCGGCGCAGAAGGTCGGCGTCGCCCAGGCTGTAGCCGGCCAGCACCTGCGCCGCCTGCATGACCTGCTCCTGGTAGACAAAGATGCCGTAAGTTTCCTTCAGCACCTCTTCCAGCATGGGATGCGGATAGGCGATGTCGGCCCGCCCGTTCTTGCGGTCGCCGAATAGCGGGATATTGTCCATCGGGCCCGGCCGATAGAGCGATACGAGCGCGATGATGTCGCCGAAATTGGTCGGGCGGACGGCCGCAAGCGTGCGCCGCATGCCTTCCGATTCCAGCTGGAACACGCCGACCGTGTCGCCGCGCTTCAACAGCTCGAAGACCGCAGGGTCGTCCCAGGCCAAACCCGCATAATCGACGTCCACACCGCCCAGCGCGAGCAGGCGCTGGCCTTCATTCAGCACCGACAAGGTCTTGAGGCCGAGGAAGTCGAACTTCACGAGGCCCGCCGCCTCGACATATTTCATGTCGAACTGCGTGACCGGCATGTCCGATCGCGGATCGCGATAGAGCGGGACGAGCTGGTCCAGCGGACGGTCGCCGATCACTACGCCCGCCGCATGGGTCGAGCTGTGCCGCGGCAGGCCCTCGAGCTTGGTGGCGAGGTCGAACAGCCGCTTGACGTCGGCGTCGCCCTTCACCTCGCGCTCCAGCTCGCCGACGCCGTTGAGGGCGCGCTTGAGGTCCCAGGGATCCGTCGGATGGTTCGGGACAAGCTTGGCGAGCCGGTCAACCTGGCCGTAGCTCATCTGCAGCACACGGCCGGTGTCCTTCAGCACCGCGCGCGCCTTGAGGCGTCCGAAGGTGATGATCTGTGCCACCTTGTCGCGCCCGTATTTCTGCTGGACGTAGGCGATCACTTCCTCGCGCCGGGTTTCGCAAAAGTCGATGTCGAAGTCGGGCATCGACACGCGTTCCGGGTTGAGGAATCGCTCGAACAGCAGGTTCAGCTCGATCGGGTCGAGGTCGGTGATGGTCAGCGCCCAGGCGACCGCCGAGCCCGCGCCCGAGCCGCGGCCCGGCCCGACCGGAATGCCGTTGTCCTTCGCCCACTGGATGAAGTCGGCGACGATCAGGAAGTAGCCGGCGAACCCCATGCGGGTGATGACGTCGATCTCGAAATCCAGCCGCTCGCGATACGTCGCCTTGTCGTCCTCGGCGCGGCCGGCAAGCCGCCGCTCGAGGCCCGCGTGCGCTTCGCGCCGCAGCGTCTCGTCCTCGTCGTCGGACAAGCGCGGAAGGATCGGACGGCGCTTGGGCGCGGTGACCGCACAGCGTCGCGCGATGACCGACGTGTTCTGCAGCGCCTCGGGCAGGTCCGCGAACAGGGTTTCCATCACCGACGCAGGCTTCAACCAAGCCTCGGGCGAACTCACGCGACGGTCGTTGTTTTCGACGTAGGACGACTGAGCGATGCACAGCATGGCATCGTGTGCGGCATGGAAATCGGGCTCGGCATATTGCGCGGGATTGGTGGCGACCAGCGGCAGGTCGAGCGCATAGGCCAGGTCGACCAGCGCGTTTTCCGCCGCTTCCTCGACCGCGTCGCCGCGCCGCGACAATTCGACGTAGAGACGGTGGGGAAAGAGGGCCTTCAACCGCCCCGCATAGTCGCCCGCCTTGGCCGGCTGCCCATCGGCGAAGAGCCGCGCCAGCGCGCCCTCGCCGCCCGCGGTCATCGCGATCAGGCCATCGCTCAGCCCTTCAAGCGCGTAGAGCGGAACGTGCGGGTCCTCGTGCGCGGGGCGATCAAGGTGCGCCATGCTGACGAGCTTGGTGAGGTTGTCGTAGCCCGCCTCGTCCTGCGCCAGCAGCGCCAACCAGTCGATCGTGCCCGCAGGTCCCAGCCCTGCCGGACGGGCCACCGCCAGCATCGCGCCAATGACGGGCTGGACCCCCTCGCCCAGGCAGGCCTCGCCGAACGCCATCGCGCCGTACAGGCCGTTACGGTCGGCCATGGCGATGGCCGGAAAACCGAGCTTCTTGGCGTGCTTGGCGATCGCTTTCGGCTCGATCGCGCCTTCCAGCATGGTGAAAGACGAAAAGACGCGCAGCGGGACGTAGGGATGATCGGCCATGGACGAGTCACTATGGGCCGAAAGGGCGTGAAATCAACGCAGTCGGAGCGACTTATCCCCAGCTAATCGAGTCTCAGTTCGGGCCTTGCCAGCCCATCAGCGTGTAAATGTCGCGCTCGTACCAGCGGTACGCCTGGCGGATGCAATAATCGTCGCGGCAACGGTTGCGGTCGGCCAGGTACTGGCGGCCGAGGTTGCGAAGGCGGTCGCCTTGCTCGGTCGACGCTTCATCCATCGCCCGGTCGAAGGATGCTGCCACCCTGCGGTCAAGCGCGCCGAGTTCGGGCACGGCGCAAATGTGCCGCTCGACCCGGCCCGACGCGGCCGAGCAGTCGAAACTCGGGTTGCTGTCCTTGGGCGCCAGAGGATCGTCGCCTTCGTCCGACGTCAGCTCGTTTTCAGGCGCGGGCTCCTCGACCGGCGCGGCCGCCGGCGGCGCGACCTCGTTCTCAGCCTCGTTACCGACATTGGCTTCCTCGGCCACGGCATTGCCTTCGACCTGACTCAGGTCGTCGGGAAGCTTGTCCTTGTCACAAGCGCCAAGGAGCAGGAGCCCGGCAAGGACGATCGCGCGCTTCATTCGAGCACCCCCTCGTGCAAGCGGACGACGCGGTCCATTTTCGACGCAAGCCGCTCGTTATGGGTCGCCACGAGCGCGGCGCTACCCTCGCCGCGGACGAGCGCGAGGAATTCGGCCAGCACCTTGTCGCTGGTCGCCTCGTCGAGATTGCCCGTGGGTTCGTCGGCCAGCACCAGCGGCGGGCGGTTGGCCAGCGCCCGCGCAACCGCGACGCGCTGCTGCTCGCCGCCGGACAGCTTGGACGGCCGGTGGTCGAGCCGCTGGCCGAGACCAAGCTGAGTCAGCAGGCTTGCTGCCCGCTCGCGCGCGTCATGCGCACTGGTGCCGTGGATGATCTGCGGCAGGACCACATTCTCGACGGCATCGAAGTCGGGCAGCAAATGGTGGAACTGGTAGACGAAGCCCAGCGCGTCACGGCGGAGCGCCGTTCGGCCTTCATCGTCCAGCTTCGCCGCTTCTTGGCCGTGAAGTCTGATCGACCCCTCGAAGCCGCCTTCGAGAAGGCCGACCGCCTGGAGCAATGTCGACTTGCCCGAGCCCGACGGCCCCAGCAAGGCGACGATTTCTCCCGGGCGCACTTCGAGGTCGACGCCGCGAAGGACCTCGATCGTGACGTCACCCTGGGTGAAGGCGCGGCGCAGGCCGCGGGTGGCAAGGACGGGCTCACTCATAACGCAGCACCTGCACCGGGTCGGTCGACGCCGCCTTCCACGCCGGATAGAGCGTCGACAGGAAGCTCGCGATCAGCGCCACCAGCACGATCAGCGTCACCTCGACCGGATCGGTCCGCGACGGCAGTTCGGTCAGGACGCGCACGCTCGGGTCCCACAGGTTCTGGTGAGTCACCTTCTGGATCAGGTCGACGATGTTCTGGCGGAAGAAGAGGAAGATCGCGCCCAGCACCATGCCGGCGAGGATGCCGAGGCTGCCGATGGTGGTGCCGACCGTCACGAACACCTTCATCAGGCTGCGCCGGCTCGCGCCCATTGTCCGCAGGATGGCGATGTCGCGGGTCTTGGCGCGGACCAGCATGATCAGCGACGACAGAATGTTGAACACCGCGACCAGGATAATCAGCGACAGGACGATGAACATGGCGATCCGCTCGATCTCCAACGCCTCGAACAGCGCCGAGTTGATCTGCCGCCAGTCGACGATCACGCCCTTGCCCTGGACCATCGGTTTCAGCGGGTTGAGGATGGCGTCGACCTTGTCCGGGTCGTCGACTTGGACCTCGATCATCGCGACGTCGTCGCCCATCATCAGCAGCGTCTGTGCGTCCTGCATCGGCATGATCACGAACGCCTTGTCGAAGTCGTAAACCCCGACCTCGAAAATCGCGCCGACGGTGTAGCTGACGATGCGCGGCACGGTGCCGACCGGGGTCGAGCGGCCTTCCGGGCTGATCAGCGAGAATTCCATGCCCGGCTGCAGGCCCAGCGTCTGGGCGAGGCCGGAGCCGATCGCGACGACGTTGCTGCCCGGCACGATCGCCCGCATGTCGCCGGCGATGACATGCTCGTTGATGGTCTTGTTGGTCCGGATGTCCTCCATCCGGTTGCCGCGCACCAGCACCCCTTCGACCCGCCCGTTCGCGCTGGCCATCAGCGGCTGCTCGATCAGGGGAATCGCGCTCTGGACACCCGGCAGCTTGACCGCGCGTTCGGCGATCGGCTGCCAATCGCTCAGGCGGCCGTCATAGCCCTGCACCAGCGCGTGGCCGTTCAGACCGGTGATCTTGTCGAACAGCTCGGCGCGGAAGCCGTTCATCACGCTCATGACGATGATCAGCGCCGCGACGCCCAGCGCCACGGCGGCCAGGCTGATCGACGCGACCAGGAAAATGAAGCCTTCGCCCTTGCCTGGGAGCAAGTAGCGCTTGGCGATCATGCGTTCGTAGGGATTGAGGATCATGAGAGGCGCTGAATGGCCGCTTCGATGGAAAGTTCCTCTTTCTCACCGGTGCGGCGGTTCTTGAGTTCGACCACGCCGCTCGCCAAACCGCGCGGGCCGATGATGACCTGCCAGGGCAGGCCCATCAGGTCCATGCCGCCAAGCTTCACCCCGCCCCGTTCGTCGCGGTCGTCGTAGAGGACCTCGACACCAGCCGCGGACAGCTTGGCATAGATGTCGTCGGCCGCCTTGACCGATGCCTCGTCATCGCCGCGCATCGTGACCAGCCCGACTTTCCACGGTGCAACCGCCTCGGGCCAGACGATGCCCTTGTCGTCGTGGCTGGCCTCGATGATCGCGCCAACCAGCCGGCTGACACCAATGCCGTAGCTGCCCATTTCCGGGGTCACCATCGATCCGTCCTTGCCGCTGACCTTGAGGCCCATGGCGTCCGAATATTTGGTGCCGAAGTAGAAGATGTGTCCGACTTCGATGCCGCGCCCGGTGCGTTTGCGATCGTCGGCGATCTCGCCCCAGCGCGTTTCGTCATGGGTCTCGTCGGTGGCCGAGTAAGTCGAGCTGACCTGGTCGAAGAGTGCCTGCAATCCCTCCGCATCGCCATACTGAAGGCCGGCCTGGCCCCAGTCGAACTCCTCGAACGCGGCGTCGTAGTACACCTCGCTCTCGCCGGTCGGGGCGAGCACGATGAATTCGTGGCTGAGGTCCCCGCCGATCGGCCCGCTGGCGGCCTTCATCGGCACCGCCTTGATGCCGAGCCGCTGGAACGTGCGCAGATAAGCGAGGAGCTGCGAGTAATAGCTCTGCCGCGCCCCGGCCTCGTCGAGGTCGAAGGAATAGGCGTCCTTCATCAGGAACTCGCGGCCACGCATCACGCCGAAGCGCGGCCGGACCTCGTCGCGGAACTTCCACTGGATGTGGTAGAGGGTGCGCGGAAGGTCGCGGTAGCTCTTCACGTCATCGCGAAACAGCGCCGTGATCATTTCCTCGTTGGTCGGTCCGTAGAGCATCTCGCGCTCGTGACGGTCCTTGATCCGCAGCATTTCCGGACCGTAGGCATCGTATCGCCCCGACTGGCGCCACAGGTCGGCCGACTGGAGCGTCGGCATCAGCAGTTCGATCGCCCCCGCCTTGTCCTGCTCCTCGCGCACGATGTCCGCGATCTTGTTGAGGACGCGAAGACCTACCGGCAGCCAGGCGTAGATACCGGCCGCCGTCTGGCGAACCAGGCCGGCCTGCAGCATCAGCTTGTGGCTGACGATCTGGGCGTCGGAAGGACTTTCTTTGAGGACGGGCAGGAAGGCTTTGGAGAGGCGCATGGGCTTGCGTCCTAAGGGGCGAGTCGGGCGCTGGCAATAAGCGCGCCGCGGCGAGGCCCGCTGTGGCGTCAAAGGCACAGCCTTCCGCAAAGCTTGATGCCGCAGTGCAACAAGTCTTGTGCGCGTCACGAACGGGTTTTAGCCAATGCACCGTTTGGGGCGCGATGCCCGCCGGTCAGGGGCCGGTGGACGTCGGACAGCCCAGGGTTGGGGGCTGACGAGCAATCGTCATGCGAGGACGCCCGGGTCTCTCGGCCCGGGCGTTTTCGCGTTCAGGAACCAGCCGCATCGACCATCGGTTACGTTGCCGAAAGGAAACGCGCGATGGTCGAGGGCGGAAACTGGATGGAAATATCCGCGCGGCTGCTCGAACTCGTCGGGCTGATCGCGATCCTCGCTTCGGTCCTCTTGGCGACGGGGAAATTCGCGCTGGACCTGGGGGGCGACCCCAAGACCGCCTACGACCGCTACCGCGCCAACCTGGGCCGCGGAATCCTGCTCGGTCTCGAACTGCTGGTCGGGGCGGACATCATTTCGACCGTCACTTCGCCGCTCAGCTGGGAAAGCGTCGGCCTCCTCGGCGCGATCATCCTCATCCGCACCTTCCTGTCGTTCAGCCTCGAAACCGAAATCGAGGGCGTCGCGCCATGGCGACGCCGGCAAATCGAGAAAGGCCGGGAAGAGGCCCGCTAGAAAGCGCGCGGAAAGAGCATATGCCTCTTATCGATCTTGTAGATCGAGAATCCGTCGGGATCGGAAAAGACGGGCGTCAACGTCCAGCCAGCATCCCGAAGGTTGGTCGCGATGCAGCCCCAAAAAGGGTCGTTGAGGACCACGGCATACTGCGCGTGACTGTCGGTCGCGATGCGGTCGAGTGCCTTGGTCCATTGGCATGCCCGGACGTTGCTCTCCGCCATGATCTCTGCACTCGACGGGGTCTTGAGACCGACCACATCGACCAGTTTGAGCGGTGGGTTGGCATAAGCGATTTCGCCAGCGTCATGGATGAGAACGGTGCTTCCCGCCGGAAGTTGTTTCGCCGCCGCAGTCATCGCCGGCCACGGGTCATGTTCTTTGGTCGTCAACTGGAAGAATAACATGCTCAGAAGGGCTACGACCAGCATCGGCCATTGTCCCAGCCTTGGAAGGCCGTAGCAAAGCACGGGCACGGCAATCGCCCAGTAGCGGCCGTAATTGGCCCACATCGCATCGGAGAAGGTGAGCGCGACTGACAGCATCCATCCTGCCAGGAAAAGCAACAAGGCCCGTCCGCCGGGCCGACGGACGAGGAACGGCGCGGCAAACAACAACGGCGTGATCAGCGCGTCGTGCGCACTGGCGACAATCGATTCCAGTCCTTGGAAAAACGTCTTCTCGTCGTGGAAGAACGCGATTTTCGCCGCCACCGTATTCGGAAGGACATGGCCGGTCGCCCAATAGCACCAAGCAACAAGTGGCAATGCCACCATCGCTGACACAGCGACGGGCCGCCAATCCCTGCGCAGGTAGACGTCACGGCCCATCAGGATCGCCGAAAGCAATCCCAGTTCGGGCCGGATGAACGGCATGAGACCCGCCAGCACCGGCAATTTCCGGTCGTCCATCCACAAAATGGCCCAAGTGACCGCCGCCATCGCCATCGGCGTTTCGAGGCCGTTGAAGAGCTGGAGGGGCACCGTCGCCACCGTCAGGCCGATGACGGCGATCTTCCAGCCCCACCGCCAAAGCCCGGCAGCATACGCGGCGACAGAAACGACGGAAACGACAAGCGATGCGTTGGGCAGCGCCAAGGCCAGGCCCATGGTTGTGACGGCCAGCAGATGGACAGGACTTGTCGCGCCAACCAGCGGGTTCTGCCCGTATAGCGGGTCGACGCCCTCGATCAGGCTGCGCGCGTTGTGGAGCGTGATATAGGCGTCATCGAGCGGAAAATGGACCGGCCAGAAAGCTGCCGCCACGACAGCAGCGGCCAACGCCGCGAGAACCAACATAATGCTTCGCCGGTCCTGCCGGCCAAACCACGCCACATCCCCCATGGCACCTGACTAGGCAGGGCGCTCCGCGACCGCAAGCACACATCTTGCCGATGCCACCTCCGACCGGAACCTTGGCGTTGAAGGGTGGTAGCGGAGGAGGGACTCGAACCCCCGACACGCGGATTATGATTCCGCTGCTCTAACCAGCTGAGCTACTCCGCCCCGAGGGGCCACACGGCATCAGGGCCGGTGCGCGGACGGGCCTATACGGACGGCGTTTCATCGCGTCAATCGGTCCGCGCGGAACCGGCAACCCCTGCCCTCGTTCAAGCCGCAAGACCCTTGGAGAAATTGAACAATGGAACCGGCGACCTCCCTCGAAACACTGTGCCGCATCATCTTGCGGGCCAAGGAATATGAAGCGCAGGTCCCGACCGAGTATGACGACGACGAAGACCCCGAGAACATCGACGGCGAAGATGGCGAAACGCTGTCGGTCCTCGACGACGAGGTGAACAGCAGCGTCGAGGAAGAACTGATGGCCGCGCTCGACGACCTGGCCGAAGACCAGCTGGCCGAAGTGCTGGCGTTCTGCTGGGTCGGCCAGGGCACCTACGACGCGAGCGACTGGGACGAGGCCCTGTCCGAGGCGAACGACGTCGGCAACGACGCTGTCGAGGAACTGATGGAGATGCCGATGCTCGCCTCGGTCCTCGAAAGCGGCATGGCGGCGTTCGACCTCAGCTGCGACGGGATCGGCGACCTTACCTAACCGCGAAAGCGCCAACGCCCGAGAAACTCCCAGGGCCCGCCCACGTACCGATGTAGCTCCAGCCCGCGGATCGTGAGAGGCCGCGGCCGGAAGTCGCGCCCGAGGGCTTCGAGCAATGCAACCGCCGCAGCGCGTTCGACCTTGTTCTGGATGGTGACGTGGGGCCGCCATCTCGCGGAATCCTGAGACGTGAGGCAGCCGTGAAAATGGTCGGCGAGGCGTCCACGAATGATTATCAGCTCCTCGCTCTCCACGCGAAATGCGACGCCGCGCCCCAAGTCCATCAGCGCTGACAGCCTTGCTTTTGGTGCATGCTCGCGGGCGAGGTCGGCCATCACCGACCGCACTTCCGGCTCGGTCGAGGGTGGCAAGGCGTGGAACATGGTGAGGTGGGCGCGGAGGTGATTGCGTTCCGGAGGGAAATACTTTTGGCGAAGGGCATTGAGGGCCGACGTATCGGCCTCGCCCATTTCCGCTGTGACGATCAGCGCCCCGGCCATTTGCCTCTCTCGATGACAGTGAACCCTTCAAGCGTCGAGCTCTTGACGAGCAGTTTGTCGTCGATGGCCCGGATGTCTTGCCAGTCGAGCCGGTGAAGTCGTTCTCCGACGCCGGCAATGCCGCCTTCGCTCGCCACCACGTAGGCGACGCGTCCGCTCGCGCAGCCGGCCATCGCGTCCACACACACGCCCAGAGTCTTGCCGTTCGATCCGATCACGGACGCATTGGTGAGCAGCGAAACTGGAAAGAGCGTCTCGCTCGCCGCTTGTTCGCTGCGGGCATGCGCCTTTTCACCGCCCTCTTCGATTTGCGCCTGCCGACCCAGCCAGCGCCACATGCCGAAGAGGTTGAGCAGGCTAAGGATCACATTCTGCCACACCAGGTTGGGCTGGCCGGTCATCGCGCCGAGCGCGGTCCACAGGATCGAACCGGCCAGGAACACGCCGAACCCCCAGCCGGTGATCCGGCTGCCAAGGTTCGAGGCGGTCATCAGCGCGGCGATGGTGGTGAGCAGGGGCGCGCCCCAGCGAACGATGTCTTCCATCACGGCCCAACGGTGCAATACCGCTCGCGGTTGCTAGATCTCGACCTGGCTGCCCAGCTCGACCACGCGGTTGGTCGGCAGCTTGAAGAATTCCATCGCGCTTTCCGCGTTGCGTAGCATCCAGGCGAACAGCCGTTCACGCCAAATCCACATCCCGGGCTTTTCAGAGGCCAGCAGCGTCTGGCGGGCGAGGAAGAAGCTGGTGTCCATCATCTTGCACTTGGCGCCGAAGCTCTCGATCCGCGCCAGCTCGGCGGGCACGTCGATTTCTTCCATGAAGCCGTAGTTGAGGATGATGCGGTAAAAACCCTGGCCCAGCTCGATCGTGTCGGCCCGCTTCTCCTGGGGCAAGTACGGCACGTCCTGGATCTTCACGGTCAGCAGGATGATCCGCTCGTGAAGCACCTTGTTGTGCTTGAGGTTGTGCAGCAGCGCGTGGGGCACACCGTTCAGCGAGGTGGTCATGAACACCGCCGTGCCCGGCACCCGCGCGGCGCTGGAGCTGGCCGACTTGATGAACACTTCGATCGGCAAGTTAGCCTCTGCCATGCGATCGATCATCAGCTTGCGGCCGCGCGCCCAGGTGGTGAGCAGGGTGAAGGCGATGAAACCGATCAGAAGCGGGAACCAGCCGCCGTCCTTGATCTTCAGCAGGTTGGCGCTGAAGTAGAGTAGGTCGATCGTCGCGAACACGACGAGGAGCGGAATCGACTTCCAGGCCGGCCACTTCCACAGGTTGAACAGCACAACGGTCAGCAGGACCGTGTCGATCGCCACCGCGCCGGTGACCGCGATGCCGTAGGCCGAAGCAAGGTTTGAGGAGGAACCGAACATCACGACCAGCAGGATGACCATGAACATCAGCGCCCAGTTGACGACCGGGATATAGATCTGGCCGGCCGCGCTTTCGCTGGTGTGCGTGATGCGGAGGCGCGGAATGAAGCCGAGCTGGATCGCCTGCTGGGTGACCGAAAAGGCACCCGAAATCACCGCCTGGCTGGCGATGATGGTGGCGCAAGTGGCGAGGAGCACCAGCGGCAGCCGGAACGCCTCGTCAGCGAGGTAGAAGAACGGGTTCTTGATCGTCTCCAGCGCCTGCTCCGGCGGCAGCGAGAGGATCATCGCTCCCTGCCCCATATAGTTGATGAGCAGGCAGGGCATGACGAAGCTGACCCAGCTCCATTTGATCGGGCGCCGTCCGAAGTGACCCATGTCGGCGTAAAGGGCTTCGGCACCGGTCACCGCCAGCACCACCGAACCCATCGCGACAAACGCCGCCCACGGATTGTCGAGGAAGAAGCTGATAGCGTTCAACGGATCGACCATGCTGAAGAAGATGCTCGGACGATCGACGAGGTGGATCGCGCCCAGCACGGCCAGCACGACGAAATAGACCAGCATGACGGGGCCGAACAGCAGGCCGACCTTGGCCGTCCCGCGAGACTGGATCGCGAACAGCCCGATCAGGATGCCGATCGCCAGCGGGATGACGAGCGATTCGAACGCAGGACTGACCGTCGTCAGCCCCTCGACCGCCGACAGTACCGAGATGGCAGGGGTGATCATCGAGTCGCCATAAAACAGAGCGGTGGCGAAGACGCCGAGCAGCACGATCCCGCTCGCCCATCGCTTCTTCGACGAGGTCGAGCGGTTGATCAGCGCGAGGAGTGCCAGGCTGCCGCCCTCGCCCTTGTTGTCGGCACGCATGATGATCATGACGTACTTCAGCGTCACGATAATCATCATCGACCAGAAGATCAGGCTTAGGACGCCTTGGATGTGCAAGGCGTCGGGCGGTAGCGAATGGTGGCCGGCGAACGTCTCGCGGAAGGCGTAGATCGGTGAGGTGCCGATATCGCCGAACACGATGCCGATCGCGCCGACCATCATCTTCGCCAGCGGGCCGTCGTGGCCGTGCCCGTGTCCATGACCCTCGGCAGGAACCGGGGCCTTCGGATCAGCGATCGCTTGGTCGTTCATGAACGGGCAGCTTTCAAGTCGGCAGACTGGCTAACGGTGCGCGAGGGAGACTGTTCCGGCATTGTAATTTTCGGCTGCGGCAGGGGCCGCGGAAGGGCGGCGCTCTAGCACTGGCGTCGCCCCGTCGCAATGAGTGGGACAAAGCGGTTTCGCCTCGCTATAGGGCCCGCCGATATCCATCCATTCCAAGAGAGTGTCCCATGCGCATCGGTGTGCCCAAGGAAATCAAGAACCACGAATATCGCGTCGGCCTGACCCCTGCTTCGGTCGCCGAACTGGTCGCCGCCGGTCACGACGTTTTCGTCGAGACCAAGGCCGGTATGGGCATCGATCTGTCGGACAAGGCTTACGAGAACGCCGGCGCCACCATCGTCGCGACCGCGCAGGACGTGTTCGACAAAGCCGAGATGATCGTGAAGGTGAAGGAGCCACAGGCGCAGGAAATCGCGATGCTCAAGCCGCATCACCTGCTCTTCACCTACCTCCACCTTGCCGCCGACAAGCCGCAGACCGAAGGCCTGATGAAGTCGGGCGCGACCTGCATCGCCTATGAAACCGTCACTTCCAATTCGGGTGCGCTGCCGCTGCTGAAGCCGATGAGCGAAGTCGCCGGCCGCATGTCGATCCAGGTCGGCGCGCATTATCTCGAAAAGGAACAGGGCGGCCGCGGCGTCCTGCTCGGCGGCGTTCCGGGCGTCGCCCCGGCCAAGGTGGCGATCCTCGGCGGCGGCGTCGCAGGCATCAACGCCGCGCAGATGGCGACCGGCCAGCGCGCCGACGTCACCATCTACGACATCAGCAACGACCGCCTCGCCATGCTCGACATGCACTTCGGCAGCCAGATCAAGACCGCTTTCGCGTCCAAGGCCGCGATCGCCGACGCGATCCGCGAAGCCGAAGTTGTGATCGGCGCGGTCCTCGTGCCCGGCGCCGCCGCGCCGAAGCTCGTCACGCGCGAACAGCTCAAGACGATGAAGCGCGGCTCGGTCCTCGTCGACATCGCGATCGACCAGGGCGGCTGCTTTGAAACGTCGAAGGCGACCACCCACGACGATCCGGTTTACGAGATCGACGGCGTGATCCACTATTGCGTCGCCAACATGCCCGGCGCCGTGGCCCGCACCTCGACCTTCGCGCTCAACAATGCGACGCTGCCGTTCGCGCTGAAGCTGGCCAACCTGGGCGCCGACAAGGCGATGGCCGAGGACAAGCACCTCGCCAACGGCCTCAACGTGTCGGGCGGCAAGATTCGCCACGCCGCGGTGGCCGAGGCCTTCCCGGACCTCGCCTACGAAGCCGCGTAAGCGCTACTTAGTTGTTCGCAGTTGTCGGGGCGGGCCTTTCGGGGCTCGCCCCGATTGCGTTGAGGCCCTGCGCCACCATTGGGCGCCAGCTGGCATCGGACGGTGCCGTCGCCAGCACTTCCCACCACAGGCGCGCCGCCTCCTGAGGGTTTCCGCTCCGCGCCTCGGCCAGACCGAGGAAGAAGCGCGGGGCCGGATATTTCGGCGCCAGCAGCGTTGCCCGCTCGTAGGCGAAGCGGGCCGCCGGCGTCAGCATGCCGGCGTGATCGACCAGCGCATTGCCCAAACCGACCCAAAGGGCATAGTCGCCGGGATAATGACGGACCTGCGCCGCGAGCAGCCGCGCCGCATCTTCGGTCTTGCCGCGTCGAGCGAGGCTGTCGGCGATCGTCATCCATCGTTCCTCGGGCGTAAACCTTCCCATCATCGCGGCCCGGGCTTCGGACAGGTCGAGCGGCGGCGGCCGATCGGTGGCCTCCCTCGGCTCACCGGGAAGGCCGGGGCGTCCCTGCAAGGCATAGCCTGCACAGCCGAACGCCAGCGCAGCGGCCGACAACGTCAGCAGCGGCCCCCGAAGTCCCCCCAGCCAGAACGCTGCAACGACGAGAAGCGCCAGCAGCGCCACGACCAGCAAGCCCATCATCCGCGCCTCCGGAATCGCCCGCGAAGCGTCCATGCCCCAAGAACGAGCAGGACTAGCGGCGCGGCGTACAGCGGCCAGGTCAGCGGCTCGACTGGCGGACGAAGCGTCACCCACTCGCCGTAGCGGTCGATCAGGTAGGCACGAATGTCGGCCGACGACTGTCCGGCCGCCACCCGTTCACGGACCAACGAGCGCATGTCCCCCGCCAGTTCGGCATTGCTGTCGGCGATGGATTGGCCCTGGCAGACGAGGCAACGCAGCTCTTCCATCAACGCCGTGGCCCGCGCTTCCTGGCGCGGATCGTCGAGCTGGCGATTGGCGTACGGTGCGGGCGGCAGGTTGCTGTCCGCATACAGCGGTGCGGACGCCAGCACGATGGCGGCGATGATGATCGACGGCCTCATCGCGCCTTTTCCATCTCGGCAAGGATGGTCCTGACGTCCTGCGCTGAAATCGGTCCGACATGGTGGTAGCGAATAATTCCGCGCCCATCGACGACGAATGTTTCCGGCACGCCCGATGCGCCGAGCGCGATCTGCGCCGCGCTTTCCGGGTCGGCCCCGATCCGCGCGTAAGGATCGCCGTGCCGCGCCAGGAATGCGGCGACATCGTCGCTCCTGTCGCGGAGGGCGATCCCGTCGATGTCGGCGCCGGCCTTGGCCAACCGCTCCAACAACGGGGCTTCGCCGATGCACGGCACGCACCAACTGGCGAAGATGTTGACCAGCCGCACCCCGCCCGGTGCGGGGAGTGTCACGCCCGGCTTACCCCGAACGGCCGCGGGCAGGTCGAGCGCGGGCATTGGCTTCCCGACCAGGGCAGACGGCACATAGCGGTCCTCGTCCCGCGTCAGGCTCCACGCCATCATGCCGACCAGGGCGACGAAGATGGCCAGCGGCAGGAACCGCTTCATTCGAAGTCCTCCAGCCGCCGCGCGGCACGGCGCGTGGTCCAGGCCCGCCCTGCCAGCGCGATTGCGCCGCCCAGCGCGATCAGGACACCGCCCAACCAGATCAGCGTCACGAACGGTTTCCACCACAAGCGCAGCTGCCAGCCACCCTCAGGGCCGGGCCCGCCGAGGACGGCGTAAAGCTGGCCGTTCCAGACGGTTTCGATGGCCGCTTCGGTGGTCGTCGTCGGCGGCTCGGCGAAGGTGCGGCTCTGCGGCTGCAGCACCGCGACGCCGCCACCCCGGGAGGCGCGTAGCTCGGCCTGCAACGCAGTCCAGTTCGGCCCCGCGGTCGGCCCGACATCCTTGAACTCGACCAGCCAAGGTCCGACTACGATGTTCTCGCCCGGCTTCGCAAGGGCCAGCTTCTCGACCGTAAACGCACTGTCGCTCGCGACGCCAATGAGCGCCACCGCAACGCCCAAGTGCGACAAAGCCATTCCCCACGTCGGGAGGGGCGTGCGGCGCAAGGACCGGCCGACGAGCGGCATCAAGCTCGCGGGAACCAGGCCGACGCCCAGCGCAAGCCCGAGGCGCGCCATCCACCCCATCGCCGGCGCGAGCAAGAAGGTGGCGACCAGCGCGGCGACGGCCACCAGCACGCCCGGCATCCACCGGCGCGCGACCGGTTCACGGTCTCGCCGCCATCGCAGTTGCGGGCCGATCATCAGCAGCGCGACCAGCACGAGCGCAACCGGTCCGGCCACCGCGTTAAAGTAGGGCGGGCCGACCGACAGGCGCGTCCCTGTCGCCGCTTCGGCAACCAGCGGGTACAAAGTCCCGATAAAGGTCACGCCGAGGATCAGCGCGAGAAGGAGATTGTTCGCCGTCAGCGCGCCCTCCCGGCTGACCGGTTCGAACGGCTTGCCATCCTTCACGCTGGCGATGCGGGCACCATAGAGTGCCAACGCGCCGCCGATGTAGAGCGAGAGCAGGACCAGCAGCATCGTCCCGCGCCGCGGATCCACGGCGAAGGCATGCACCGACGTCAGGATGCCCGACCGCACCAGGAACGTGCCGACCATCGACATGGAAAAGGCGACGACGCCGAGCATCATCGTCCAACTCTTCAGCGCGCCGCGGGCGGCCAGGACGTTAATCGAATGGAGCAGTGCGGTCGCGCCGAGCCACGGCATCAGCGAGGCATTCTCGACCGGGTCCCAGAACCACCATCCGCCCCAGCCGAGCTCGTAATAGGCCCACCAGCTGCCGGCGGTGATGCCGAGCGTGAGGAAGGTCCACGCCGCGAGCACCCACGGCCGCATCGCCCGCGCGACGGCGGGTCCCACTTCCCGCGCCCAAAGTGCCCCGACCGCCAGACTGAACGCCACCGACAGGCCGACATAGCCGATATACAGCGTTGGCGGATGGAAGGTCAGGCCGGGGTCCTGGAGGAGCGGGTTCAGCCCCTGCCCTTCGGCCGGCGCCGGGTTCAACCTTGCGAACGGGTTGGACGCGAATAGCAGGAAAGCGAAGAAACCAAGCGCGAGGATCGACTGGGCCGCGAGGGTCGTCCGCAAGGCCGCTTCACCCAAGCGCCGTTCGAACAGCGCCACCGCGCCGCCCGCCAAGGTGAGCACCGTCACCCACAGGAGCATCGAGCCCTCATGATTTCCCCACGCGCCCGACCATTTGTAGAGGAACGGCTTCATCGAATGGCTGTTCGACGCGACCAAGGCGACCGAAAGGTCCGTCCGCGCGAAGACGATCAAAAGGCAGGCAAATGCCACCAAGGCTAGCCCCGCCTGGCCCAGTGCGATCAGGCGCGCCGGGCGAAGCGTGCGCCCGATCTCGCCCGCCAAGCCCAGCGAGAGGGCAATCTGGAGCAGCGCGAGCGCGGCCGCCAGCCACAGCGCCGCAAGTCCGGCCTCGGCGATCACTTCGCGGGCGCCATGGCGTTGGCCGACGCGCCCTCTTCCATCGCCTTGGCGATCGTGGGCGGCATGTACCGCTCGTCGTGCTTTGCAAGGATAGTGTCGGCTTCGAACAACCCGCCAGCCGTCATCCGCCCCTCGGCAACCACGCCGCTGCCTTCGCGGAACAAGTCGGGCAAGATGCCGCGGTAGGACACCGGCACGCTCGCCTTGAAATCGGTCACGGTGAATTCGACGCGCAATCCGTCAGGCGCGCGGCGCACGCTGCCCTGCTCGACCATCCCGCCAAGCCGCAGCGACCGGTCGACCTGGGAATGGACGGCAAGGTCCGACGGCGTCACGAAATAGGCCGCGCGATCCTTCAATCCCCACATCGCCAGAAGCACCGCGCCGACGAGTGCCGCGACCGCAAGCAGGATGAGGACGAGGCGCTGGTTCTTCGGCTTCATCGCCGGTCCTTCAGCGCGTCCGCCGCCCGTTCGGCGCGGCGCATCGCCACGGCAGACCAGACGCCCAGCAACACGCTCGCCCCGATCACGATCGCATAGGCGGCGATGACGAACGGCCAGGGATTCATGCCTCGCCCTTCCGGCGCAGACGCATTTCCACGCGCGTCTGCGCGAGCTCGGTCCGCATGCGCATCAGCGTCAGCGCGACGAAAAAGGCGGTAAAACCGACCATCGTCAGCGGAAGCGGCCACAGCAGTTCGGGCGCGATCGACGATCCGCCGAAGGTAATCGATTGTCCCTGGTGAAGGGTCCGCCACCACAGGACCGAATAATGGATCACCGGCAGGTTCACCGCGCCGATCAGGCCGAAGATCGCCGCGATGCGGCCTTCCCCGCCCCGTTCGCGGTCCGCCGACGCCAGGGCGATGTAGCCGAGATAGAGGAAGAACAGGATCAACATCGATGTCAGACGCCCGTCCCACTCCCACCACGTTCCCCAGGTCGGACGCCCCCAGATCGAGCCGGTGGCGAGGCAGAGCGCGGCGAACAACGCACCGGGCACCGCCATGGCGCGTCCGGCGACGGCGGCCAGCGGATGGCGCCAGACGATCTGACTGATGGCGGCGGCGGCAATGCCCGCCCAACCCGCCATGCCGAGCCAGGCCGACGGAACATGGATGTAGAGAATGCGGACCGTTTCGCCCTGGAGATAGTCCGGCGGCGTAATGAACAGGCCGGCGAACATCCCCGCACCGGCCAGCAGGATGCCGAGCGCCAACAACCACGCCGTGGCGGGGCGGGCGATCCTGAGGAAACGGGCGGGATTGGCGAAGCGGTGCATCGGACAACAAGCGCCCTAGCCCAGCCCTGCCGCCGCTTCAATTGAGCCGTTTCAGCGCCCGATCAGGCGCTGCGCCATAGCATCGGCGACCTCGGCCGGATTGCGGCCGGTCGCGGCACTGTCGGCCCAGATCTGCTCGAGCCGGACAGGGATCGCCTCGATCCGTTCGCGCACCAGGGAGTAGTCGCCATCGCCGAGATACTCAGTCGAGACGTTGATGATTCCACCGGCGTTAATGACATAGTCGGGCGCGTAAAGGATTCCGCGCTGGTGGATGCGCTGCCCGTCCTGCGGCGTGGCCAGCTGATTGTTCGCGCCGCCGGCGACGACCGGCGTGTTGAGCTTCGCGATCACTTCTTCCGTCAGGATCGCGCCCAGCGCGCAGGGGCTGACGACATCCGCTTCAAGAAACAGCACGTCGGCCGGGTCGACAACGGTCGCACCGGTCTCGGCCGCGAGCGCCCGCACGCGGTCGGCCGCCACGTCGGCGATCGACAGCTTTGCACCTTCCTTCGCCGCGAGCCGCGCAACGCCGCCGGCCACGCTGCCCGCGCCCTGGATGGCGAGGTGAAGCCCTTCGAGCGTGTTCTTGCCCAGCGCGCGCTTGACGGCGGCCTTGATGCCGAGGAACACGCCGAGCGAGGTGTGCGGGCCCGGATCGCCGCCGACATTGCCGCCTTCGACCGGAAGACCTGCGACGAACTTGGTCTGGCTGGCGATCGTGATCATGTCGTCGACCGACATGCCGACGTCTTCGGCCGTCACATATTTTCCGCCGAGCGAATCAACCGCGCGGCCGAACGCTTCGACCATCGCCTTGGTCTTGGTCTTGTCCTTGTCGGCCAGGACAACCGCCTTTCCGCCGCCCAGCGGGAGACCGGCCATCGCGTTCTTGTAGCTCATCCCCCGCGAAAGGCGCAGTGCATCGGTCAGCGCTTCGGCATCGTCGGCATAGTGCCAGAATCGCGTGCCGCCCGCCGCCGGGCCGAGGTGGGTCGAATGCATAGCAATGATCGCCCGCAGGCCCGACGCCTCGTCGGTGACGAAATGCAGCGCTTCGTGCGCGTCGAAATCGGGGAAGCCCCACGGGGTTTTCATGATCGCTATCTGCCTGTCTTTACAGGAAAAATGGGGCGATCGACGGGACTTGAACCCGCGACCCCCGGTACCACAAACCGGTGCTCTAACCAACTGAGCTACGATCGCCATGATGCGCCCGCGGAAGGGCGCGGCGCTCCTTTGGCGAAGACGCGCGCACTTTGCAACCGTTTCGCCGAGGCCGGAAGTCCTTACGTCGACAAAACTATTTCCAATCAATGACCAAGCGGCTAGACGCGCCGCGATCACAAGGGGGATCGATCCGGTCGTCGCGCCGTTCCTGCGAGACACTGGTTAGCCAAATGGGGATTTGGCGGACGCTGACGGCGCGCTTCGGCGCGCAACTGGCGTCTGAAAAACTGGTTAATGAATTGTGTTGCTAACACATGGCTAATCGCTCTTGCGCTCAGCTCTCAAGGCGCGCACGATAAGCCGCTAGAAGAAGTGGGTTTTGGATGATTGATCGTATGCGTCAGTTGGATGCGGCCTCGCTCGAAGAAACGCTTGTCGAACGCGGTCTCGACCGCAAGTTCGCCCGCCTCCTGACAGAAATGCCGCACCGCGTCGTCACGGTCGAACCGCGCCGCGTCTTCCGCGACATCGGGGTCGATCGCAACGAAGTCATGTTCGTGAAATCCGGCCTGGTCAGCAAGTTCAAGACCGACAGCGCCGGCCGCCGCCAGATCGTGGCGCTGCGCTTCCCGGGCGAAGGCATCCTGCCCCGCGAAGGGTCGACCGATTACGGCGTGCAAGCCATCGTCAAAAGCGAAGTCATGGTCGGCCGCGAAGAAGATTTTGACCCGATCGTCGAAGCCCATCCCGAGCTGTCGCGCTTCTTCCTCAAGCTGATGCAGCGCCACCAGGCGATCGGCTACGAATGGCTGGTCAACTGCGGCCGCCGCGATTCCATCGCCCGCGTGGCCCACCTGTTGTGCGAGACGGTCGAACGCGCAGGTCTCGACGCCGGCAAGGATTCGCTCACCAACCCCTTCACGCAGCAGCAGATCGCCGACATCACCGGCCAGACGTCGGTGAACGTCAACCGCGTGTTCGCCGACCTGGAGCGCCAGGGCCTGATCAGCCGCCATGGCCGCCAGATTCGCTTCAACGATTTCGAGGAGCTGCGCCGCGTCGCCAGCTTCCAGCCCGGCTACCTGCAGTAGGTCACTGCCGATACGAAAAAGGCCGCGCTCCCGACTTGGGAAGCGCGGCCTTTTTCATGTCCGAAGCATGGTGGGCGCGACAGGGATTGAACCTGTGACCCCACCCGTGTGAAGGGTGTGCTCTACCGCTGAGCTACGCGCCCATGCCATTCGGTCGGCGGCTGTTAGGCGAGCCGCCTTCGGCTGTCCAGCCTATTGGACGGCGTCTTTCAACAATTTGCCGGGACGGAATTTCGGCTGCGAGGAGGCCGCGATCTGCATCGGCTCGCCGGTCCGCGGATTGCGGCCGGTCGAGGCCTTGCGGCGCGTAACCGAGAAGTTGCCGAACCCGACCAGCCTCACCTCGTCGCCGCGCTTCAGCGTCGCGGTGACGATCTCGAGCATCGTTTCGACGGCCTTGCTCGCATCACCACGCGACAGGCCGGAGCGATCCGCAACCTGGCCGATCAGTTCCTGCTTGTTCATCGATCGCACCTCCTTGAACGCCGAAAGGCGCTTGATCCGGCGACTCCTGCCGTCGGGAAGGCGTCCCTAAAACAAAGGGACGCCCGTGTGTCAAAGCCCTTAGTGACGAACGGTCGCCCCATCGCCACCAACCGAAGCGTGCCCCGCGACCGGTTCGGTCGCATGCTCGTCCGCGTCGGACCATTCGATCGCCTGCATCGGCTCGGTCAACGCTCGGGCGAGCACCTGGTCGACATGGTCGACGGGAATGATCTCCAGCGCATCCTTCACGCTGGCCGGGATGTCGGCCAGGTCCTTCTCGTTTTCGGCCGGAATCAACACCATCTTGATCCCGCCGCGGAGCGCAGCAAGCAGCTTTTCCTTGAGGCCACCGATCGGCAGCACACGCCCGCGAAGCGTGACCTCACCAGTCATCGCCACATCGCGGCGGACCGGGATGCCCGTCAGGGTCGAGATCATCGCTGTCACCATGCCGATGCCGGCCGACGGACCGTCCTTCGGCACCGCGCCTTCGGGCAGGTGGACGTGGATGTCCTTGCGACCGAAGATCGAAGGCTTCACGCCGTAGCTCGGGCTGCGCGCCTTGACGAAGCTCATCGCGGTCTGGATCGATTCCGTCATCACCTCGCCGAGCTTGCCGGTGGTCTTGATCTGGCCCTTGCCGGGCACCGTGACCGCCTCGATGGTCAGCAATTCGCCGCCCACTTCCGTCCACGCCAGCCCCGTGACCGCGCCGATCTGGTCCTCTTCCTCGCCGACGCCGTAGCGGTAGCGACGGACACCAAGGAAGTCGGCGACGTTGTCGGGCGTCAGCTCGACAGTCTCGACCTTGTGCTCAAGGATTTGCCGGAGCGACTTGCGTGCCACCTTGGCCAGCTCGCGTTCCAGCGTGCGGACGCCGGCCTCGCGGGTGTAATGGCGGATGACGCTGCGGAGGCCTTCTTCTGCAAAGACCAGCTCTCCGTCCTTCAGGCCATGAGCCTCCACCTGCTTGGGGATCAGGTGGCGCTGGGCGATTTCGACCTTCTCGTCCTCGGTGTAGCCCTCGAGGCGGATGATCTCCATGCGGTCGAGCAGCGGCTGCGGCATATCGAGGGAGTTGGCCGTGGTGACGAACATCACGTCGCTCAGATCGTAGTCGAGTTCGAGGTAATGGTCCTGGAACTTCGAGTTCTGCTCGGGGTCGAGCACCTCGAGCAGCGCCGATGCCGGATCGCCGCGGAAGTCCTGGCCGAGCTTGTCGATCTCGTCGAGCAGGAACAGCGGGTTGCTGGTGCCGGCCTTCTTGAGGTTCGAGATGATCTTGCCCGGCAGTGAGCCGATATAGGTCCGGCGGTGGCCGCGGATTTCGGCCTCGTCGCGCACACCGCCCAAGCTCTGGCGGACGAATTCACGGCCAGTGGCCCGAGCGATCGATCGGCCGAGCGAGGTCTTGCCGACGCCCGGCGGGCCGACGAGGCAGAGAATCGGCCCCTTCAGCTTGTTGGTCCGGGCCTGCACCGCCAGATATTCGACGATGCGGTCCTTGACCTTCTCTAGCCCGTAATGGTCCTCGTCGAGGACGCCCTGCGCTTCCTCGATGTCGCGCTTCAGGCGGCTCTTCTTGCCCCACGGCAGCGCCAGCAGCACGTCGAGATAATTGCGCGCGACCGTCGCCTCGGCGGACATCGGCGCCATCGCCTTGAGCTTCTTGAGCTCTGCATTGGCGCGGGTGCGGGCTTCCTTCGACAGCTTGGTCTTGCGGATCTTGGCCGCCAGCTCTTCAAGCTCGTCGCCCTCGCCTTCCCCCTCGTTGCCGAGTTCGCGCTGGATCGCCTTCAACTGCTCGTTGAGGTAATATTCGCGCTGCGTCTTCTCCATCTGCCGCTTCACGCGGCTGCGGATCTTCTTCTCGACCTGCAGGACGCCGAGCTCGCCTTCCATGAAGGCGAACACCATCTCCAGACGGCGCGCGGCATGCAGCTCCCCGAGCAGCGCCTGCTTGTCGCTGACCTTGACCGACAGGTTCGACGCGACGGCATCGGCGAGCATCGAGGCGTCCTCGATTTCGCCCAGCTGCACCGAGGTTTCGGCCGGAAGCTTCTTGTTGAGCTTCGCGTAATTCTCGAACTGGTCGAGCACCGAACGCATCAGCGCCTGGGTTTCCGGCCCGTCGGCAACTTCCTCCTCGACCAACTCGACGTCGGCCACCGAATGACCGTCCTGGTCGCGCAATTCGACGAGGCGCGCACGCTGGACACCTTCGACGAGCACGCGGACCGTTCCGTCGGGCAGCTTGAGCAGCTGCATGGCGGTGGCGATGACGCCGAGGTCGTAGAGCGCGTCGCGGTCCGGATCGTCTTCGGACGGGTCGAGCTGGGCGACCAGGAACAACTGCTTGTCCTCGGTCATCGCCTGCTCGAGCGCCGACACGCTCTTGTCGCGGCCGACGAACAGCGGAACGATGCGATGCGGGAAGACCACGATATCGCGCAGCGGGAGAACGGGAAGGGTACGTTTCGTCATATCGACTTTCATATGGGCGCGCCGGTCAGGGCGCGCAATGCATCAGGCAAATGCGTTGGGCACCGCGGCAATGAAGTTCTGCGCGGCATGAATCGCCAGCGCCATCCCGTAAGCCGCCCAGACCGATCGCTGCCGCCATGTCAGGTAGGCAAGCGAGAAAAGAGTAAAGGGCCACCAGATGACCAGGCCCCACGTCGGGGCCGCGCTGCTATGTGCCAGCCCCCACCCCGCCGCGCACAGCAAGACCGCGGTCCACGGCGACACCAGGCGACGCAGGGTTTCCAGAACGACCGCCAAAATGGCCGTCTCGACGACCGGCGCGAACACCGCCACCGCAAACAGGAACAGCCAGCCCGACACAGGAAATTGCGGACCTTCGGCCGCCGGGAAGAGCGCATTGGCGGCCGCGGACAGGGCGATAGCGCCGGCCAGGCTTAAAATGACGGCCGTTGCCGCGTAGACGGCCGGCCGCCGCGGCACGAAAAGAAGGCGGGGCAGGAAGGCGACAGGCCGCGGGACGGCCAGCACTTTCACCAGGTCCACTTAGGCGGCGTCGCCCGCGGTGGCCGACGCGTCCTTGGCCTTCTTGCCATAGACACGGACCGGCTCCTTGGTGCCGGCAACCACTTCATGGTCGATATGCACCTCGTCGACGCCGTCCATCGACGGAAGGTCGAACATGGTGTCGAGCAGGATACCCTCGAGGATCGAGCGCAGGCCGCGCGCGCCGGTCTTGCGCTCGATCGCCTTCTTGGCGATGGCGTGGAGCGCCTCGTCGGTGAAGACCAGCTCCACGTCCTCCATGTCGAACAGCTTCTGGTACTGCTTGACCAAAGCGTTCTTCGGCTCGACCAGGATCTCCACCAGTGCCACCTCGTCGAGGTCCTCGAGCGTGGCGATCACCGGCATACGGCCGATGAATTCCGGAATGAGGCCGAACTTCATCAGGTCTTCCGGCTCGGTGCTCTTGAGCACCTGACCCGTGCGCTTGTCTTCCGGCGCGGCGACGTGGGCGCCGAAGCCGATCGACTTGCCCTGCAGGCGGTCGCCGATGATCTTTTCGAGGCCGGCGAAGGCGCCGCCGCAGATGAACAGGATATTGGTCGTGTCGACCTGCAGGAATTCCTGCTGCGGATGCTTGCGGCCGCCTTGCGGCGGGACGGAGGCGGTAGTCCCTTCCATCAGCTTCAGCAGCGCCTGCTGGACGCCCTCGCCCGACACGTCGCGGGTGATCGAGGGATTGTCCGACTTGCGCGAAATCTTGTCGATTTCGTCGATGTAGACGATTCCGCGCTGGGCCTTTTCGACGTTGTAGTCGCTGGCCTGCAGAAGCTTGAGGATGATGTTCTCGACGTCCTCACCGACGTAGCCGGCTTCGGTCAGCGTGGTCGCGTCGGCCATCGTGAACGGCACGTCGAGGATGCGCGCCAGGGTCTGGGCGAGCAGCGTCTTGCCGCAACCGGTCGGACCGATCAGCAGGATGTTCGACTTGGCCAGCTCGACGTCGGCCCCGCCCTTCTGGCCATGGTTGAGGCGCTTGTAGTGGTTGTGAACCGCGACCGAGAGCACGCGCTTGGCGCGGGCCTGGCCGATCACATAATCGTCCAGCACCTTGTTGATTTCCGACGGGGTCGGCACGCCGTCGCGGGTCTTGACCAGCGCCGACTTGGTTTCCTCCCGGATGATGTCGTTGCACAGCTCGACGCATTCATCGCAGATGAAGACGGTCGGGCCGGCGATGAGCTTCCTCACCTCGTGCTGCGACTTGCCGCAGAAGCTGCAGTAAAGCGTGCTCTTGCTGTCGCCGCCGGAAAGCTTGGTCATAAATTCCTCTCAAGGAGCCGCCGAAGCGGCCATCCGCGAAGCCATGCTAGCTTCGCTTTCTCGCACATTCAAACTGTTAGAGGGGTTAACGCGCTCCCGCGCCCCGATGCATTGTCCCGATATGGGCATGGTTCATCGCACCGGCAAGTCCGCCGTGCGTGGTAGACGGATGATTAACGCTATTCGCTCATAAGCGACTGCATGGACTGGGGCCGAAAGCTCGGAATGGCGATCCCGGCGGCGATAGCTGCCGCCTTTGGCGCGTGTGCAACGCCCGCCAACGCGCAGGACGTCAATCTTTTCGGCCCGGACGCCTGGTCATTGTCCGCCGATGCGCGCCTGGTCGTGGCCGACGGTGAGCGAAGCTGGACGGCCAACGGTTACGGCAAGCTCCGCTTCGGAGACGAAGTTGGTCCGCGACTTGGTACGATCGACGCCGTCTGGCAACCCCGGTTCGGCTGGGCACTCTCGGCGACGGTGACCGGCACCGTTCAACAAGAGGACGACGAACTCCATGCCGGGATCAGCGAAGCCTTTCTTTCGCTGAAGAGCCAACCGGGCAACGGTGTCCGCGTCAGCGGTCGCGCCGGCCTGATGTGGGTTCCTTCAAGCCTCGAACATGAAGGCGCCGATTGGCACGTCGCCGACACCATCACGCCAAGCGCGATCAACAGCTGGATCGGCGAAGAGGTGCGGCCACTCGCGGTCGAGGCGAAGGCGCTCATCCCCGCCGGCGACCACCGTTTGGAAGCGACGGGCGCCATCATAGCCGCGAACGACACCGCCGGGACGCTTCTCACATTCCGCGGCTGGGCGCTCCACGACCTCAAGCTGCTTGACGGCCGACGCTGGCCGCTGCCCTCGCTGTCGCCCGAGTTCGAACCCTACCAGCCGCACTATACCCATCCGCTGCTCGACGCCCTGCCGGGGTTCGCCAAGCGTCCCGGCTATTACGCCAAATTCGCCTGGGCGCCGCCCGCTCCTGTCCGACTGGAGCTGTTCCGTTACGAAAATCGCGGCGACCCTGAAGCCGCCAACGAGGACCGCGAATGGGCCTGGCGCACGCGGTTCAACCAAATCGGCATCGTCGTCCAGCCGCACGAAACGCTGACGATCAAAGGTCAGGCCCTGTCCGGCACCACCGAGATGGGGCTCGAGGAGGCCGGACGATACTGGATCGACGCGCGTTTCCGTTCAGCTTTTGCCCTCGTAACATGGAAGTCGGGACGCCAAGGCCTCTCCGTTCGCGCTGAGGCATTCGGTGTGCAGCAACGCGGATCGCTGGTCGACGATGACGATGGCGAGCGCGGGTGGGCGGCGACGCTCGCCGGACATCGCATGCTGAACGACCATCTTTCGTTGTGGGCCGAGGGACTCCATGTCGCCAGTCGGCGCGATGGACGCCGCCGCGACGACCTCGATTGGCATCAGATCCAGAACCAGTTGCAACTGGTCCTACGCGCTCATTGGTAACCATATTGATGCGCCGCGAATTTACTGTTCCCGGTTAATGACGGCGCCATGTTCAAGCGCCTCGCCTTCGCTCTCATGCTCCTATCTGCGGCGCCCGCTTTCGCGGGTCCGTTGTCGGTGCGCGTCACAGACCCGAGCGGGAAGCCGGTGGCGAACGCCGTCGTCAGCCTACCGTCAGCGCGTCCTTCGGGAAGCGGCCGTTTCGTGGTGTCGCAGAAAGACCTCGCATTCCACCCATTCGTGCTGGTGGTGCCGGTCGGCGCCATCGTCAGCTTTCCCAACCTCGATGACACGCGACATCACGTCTACAGCTTCTCCAAAGCCAAGAAATTCGAGCTCAAGCTGTTCGCCAAGGAGCAGAGCCGCACGGTCAAGTTCGACGCGCCGGGCATCGTCGCACTGGGCTGCAATATCCACGACCAGATGAGCGCCTTCATCTTCGTCACCGACCGGGTAGTCACCGCGGTCACCGATCGGAATGGTGTCACTCGCCTCAATGCGCCAAGCGGTGTCGCAGCCAGCCGCCTGACGGTCTGGCACCCTTATCTCCGCTCGCCGGGCAATTTGATGGACGTCAGCGTCTTCCCCGGCGAAAGCAACAAGGCGGTGCAGGTCCGCCTGCGGCCGCCGCCGATGCACGGCATGAGCGGCTACTGATGCGCTTCGCCTCGCTCAACACCCGGCTGACGATCCAGTTCGCCGCGCTGTTCGCGCTGGCCATGTTGGCCGTCATCGCCGGCCTGTCGAGCCTTATTACCACCTCGACCCACCGCCAGGTCGAGCGCGAGTTGGCCGCTTCGGGCCTCGTCTACGACCGGCTGTGGGAGCAGCGAACCGCCGAATTGCGCGATGCGGGAGCCCTCCTGGCCGGTGACTTCGGGTTCCGTGAAGCGGTTGCCACCGATGATGCAGCGACGATGGAGAGTGCGCTCGACAATCTGCGCCGTCGGGCCGGCGTGCAAAGCGCGTTCATTGTCGGCTTCGACGGGCGTGTCCATGGCCTCCACGATCCGGCCGCAATCCGCGACGCGCAGGCGCTTTGGGACCCGCTCGATGCCGGCAACACCAACGGCGTCGCCCGCCTCGGGAACGACACCCGCCAGCTGGTGGCCGCGCCGATCCTGTCGCCGGTTCTCACCGGCTGGCTGGTGCTCGGCGCCGACTTGGACCGCAGGCAACTGTCTGGTCTGGAGAAGCTGTCGGCCATTCCGCTCACCGCCGACGTCCTCGTCGCCAAGGGTAAGGGTTGGGCAAGCGTCAGCGGGCGCCCGCTCAGTACGACGCTCGCCGCCGGCACGTCGCAGGCGTTCGACCTCGACGGCACGGCCTTCGCCCTGACCAAACCGCTGCCGTCGTTCGGCGAGACCCGTGCCGTTCTGCTACTTGCCTATCCCAAGGCGCTGGCGATGGCCCAGCAGCGCCAATTGCTTACCGCGCTTGCCCTGTTCACCTTGGTCGGACTGGTACTGGTGTGGTTCGCCACGTGGCGCGCCTCGGGCCGGATCACGCGCCCGCTGGTCCGGCTCGACGAGGCCGCCCGCCGCGTTGCCGGCGGCGAGCATGTCGAAGTCCCGGTCGAAGGCAGCGATGAGCTGGCGCGTCTGGGATTGAGCTTTAACCGGATGGTCGGCGAGATCGAGGAGCGCGAGCGACGAATCACGCACCTCGCCTTTAACGACACGCTCACCGGCCTCCCCAACCGCGCGCTGTTCCAGCAGCATCTCGACCTGCGCCTGCGCAACGGACTGCGCCAAGGCGAGGCACTGGCCCTTCACTGCCTCGATCTCGACCACTTCAAGACCACTAACGATACGCTCGGCCATCCGGCCGGCGACGCGCTGCTCAAGGAAGTCGCCACCCGGCTTGAAGTCGCGGCGCAGGGCCATTTCGTCGCTCGTCTCGGCGGCGACGAATTCGTGGTCATCCAATCGGTCAGCGGCGACCGGTCCGCGATTGATCGCCTCGCACGATCTATCCACGAAGCGGTCGCCACCCCTCTCCTGCTTGAGGGCCAGAACCAGCTCCCCTCGACCAGCATCGGCATCGCGGTCGCGCCGGACGACGGGACGGAATCGGGCGTCTTGCTGAAGAATGCCGACCTCGCGCTCTACCGCGCCAAGGAGGCCGGCCGCGGCACCCACATCTTCTTCGAAGAAGAGTTGAACGACCGCGCACAAAAACGCCGCCGCCTCGAAAGCGACCTGCGAGTCGCGATCGACCAAGGCCAGTTCGAACTGTTCTACCAGCCGCTGTTTGACATGCGCTCGGGCCGGATCGCGTCATTCGAGGCCCTGATCCGCTGGAACCATCCGACACGCGGCCTGGTCTCGCCGATCGACTTCATACCGGTCGCCGAGGAAACCGGGCTGATCGTGCCGATCGGCTCCTGGGCGCTGCGCGAAGCCTGCCGGGAGGCGGCGCGCTGGCCCGGCGATGTCCGCATTGCGGTCAATGTTTCGTCGGTCCAGTTCCATCGCGAAGGGTTGGCCGAAACCCTGTTCCAGGCGCTGGCGCAGAGCAGGCTCGACCCGGCGCGGCTCGAGATCGAGATTACCGAGAGCATTTTCCTCGAAGGCAGCGAGGCGACGCTGACCACACTCCACCGCGTGCGCCAGCTCGGGGTGAAGATTGCGCTCGACGACTTCGGCACCGGCTATTCCTCGCTCAGCTATTTGCAAAGCTTCCCGTTCGACAAGATCAAGATCGACCAGAGCTTCATCCGCAACCTGCTGACCCGTCCCGGCGCGTCGGCCGTCGTGCGGGCGATCACCGACCTGGCGCAGGCGCTGGGCATGGAAACGACCGCTGAAGGCGTCGAGGACAGCGCGCAGCTCGACGAGTTGCGGCAGCACGGCTGCTCGACGGTTCAGGGCTATCTGTTCGCCAAGCCGATGCCGGCCGGCGAGATCGGAGCGCTATTGGCGGCGGGCGCCCGCGCCGTCGCCTAAAACAGCGAGATCACCCAGAAGCAGCCTGCGGCGACCAGCGCCGACGCGGGGATCGTGATCAGCCAGGCCATCACCACGTTGCGCGCGACGCCCCAGCGGACCGCCGATGCACGCCGTGCCACGCCGGCGCCGATCACCGCGCCCGTGATCGTGTGGGTTGTGGACACCGGAATACCCGCGAGCGAGGCACCAAACAGCATGATCGACCCGCCGGTAGACGCCGCGAAGCCCTGGTGCTGGCTGAGCTTGGTGATGCGGCTGCCCATCGTCTCGATGATCCGCCAGCCGCCGGTCATCGTGCCGAGGCCGATGGCAATGTAACAGGCGATCGACACCCAGTGGGGCACATGGAATTCGCCGGTCAGGTAGCCGGTCGAATATAGCAGGACGGTGATGATCCCCATGGTCTTCTGGGCGTCGTTGAGGCCGTGGCCGAGGGAATAGCCAGCCGCGGAAACGAGGTGCAGCGCCCGGAATGACCGCTCCGCTCCCCGCACCGACGCCTTCGTCGCAAGCCAGCTGGAGACGAGCATCACCAGCATCGCCACCGTCATGCCGATCAGCGGCGCCAGCGGGATGAAGAGAAGCGTCTTGGTGACACCGTTCCACTGGATGGTCCCCATGCCCGCCGCTGCCACGCCGGCACCGACAATCCCGCCGACCAGCGCGTGGCTGGATGAGGACGGAATGCCCTTCACCCACGTCACAATGTTCCAGAACATCGCGCCGACGAGTGCGGCGGCCACTACGGAGGGCGTGACGAGATCCTTGTCGATCAGTCCTTTGCCGATCGTGTCCGCCACCTTGTGGAGCGCCGGGTAGTAGAGCGTGAGGAAGTAGGCGGCGAAATTGAAGAATGCCGCGAACAGCACCGCCTGGACTGGCGCGAGCAGCTTCGTCGCCACGACCGTCGCAATCGAGTTTGCCGCGTCGTGCAGGCCGTTCAGGAAGTCGAAGGCCAGCGCCAGGATGACCAGCGCGACCAGAAGCGGGAAAGCCAGCTCATGCATGGCGGACGCGCGTCCTAGCTATGGTCGATGACGATGCCGTCGATGACGTTGGCTACGTCCTCGAAGGCGTCGGTGATGCGCTCGAGATGCTTGTAGATCTCGCGCTGGACGACGAACTGGATGGCATCGCCGTTCTTGTGGGCTTGGAACGCCTGCTTGAGGCCCGCGGCGTGGACTTCGTCGGCATGTCCCTCGATCCGCACGAGCCGCTCGGTCAATTCGTGCAGCCGGGTGCCGTTGCGTCCTACGTCGCGCAAAAGCGGCATGGCTTCGGCAACCAGGCGTCCCGCGTCGACGATCACGCCCGCCATGTCCTTCATCTCGGCCGAGAATTCGGTGATTTCATAAAGCTCTACCGCGCTCGCGGCGGCCTGCATTTCGTCGAGTGCATCGTCCATTGCACCGATCAGCGCGGTGATGGCACTGCGGTCGAACGGCGTCAGGAAGGTCTCGCGGACCGTACGCAGCGTTTCGCGAATGATTTCGTCCGCGTCATGCTCGCGCTCGTGGATCTCGCGGATGTGCTCGGCAGTCTTGCCGCCGCCCTGGAACAGCCGACCCGTCGCGTCCGCTGCCCCGACAAGCGCGACGGCGTGCGCTTCGAACAGTTCGAAAAAGCCGCCCGTCTTGGGCAGCAGGCGTTGGAACCAGGCGAACATTGGACCTACTTTCGATTTTTCGGCAACCACGCTCAGCACGCCGGTGCGTTGCGCGGCCTTGTTGAATTCGGACGCACCGAACGAGCGGATGAGCGCCTGCAAGTCGGGCTCCTCGACGGCGTTGGCAGCTTCGGCAAGGCTGAACCAGCGCCGATCCCGCTCGCCCTTCTCCTTCCAGTCGTCATGCTCGACGGACACGCGCAGCGGATAGACCGCCACGTCCGCCATCAGCGACGCGCCGCTGCCTCGCCGCTTGCGATATCGAAAGCTGCCCAGCGGCACCGGACTGACCGTGCCGGACACGCCCGCTTCCTCCATCGCCTCGATCGCGGCCGCCACATGCGGCGCGTCGGACGAGGAGAAATTGCCCTTCGGTATCACCCAACGGCGGCTGGCGCGGCTGGTGACCAGCAGCACCTTCACCGGAGAATCGAGCGACACACCTTCGTTGCGGTACGGCAAGGCGGCGATTTGGCGGATGGCGCGGCTTCCCTTGTCATGGCGGTGTCAAAAAGCCCCGCCGCGAAAACTCGCGACGGGGCCTAGAGCGGGTCGCGAAAAGCCGCAACCTAAATGACAATCGGGTTACGCCGGCGTGACATCGCCCGCGCCGGTGCCGGCGTCGTCACCAAGGTCCGGACGCTTGTCGAACACTTCGTCGATCAGGCCCCAGGCCTTCGCCTCGTCGGCCTCGAGGAACTTGTCGCGGTCCATCGCCTTCTCGACTTCCTCGATCGGCTGGCCGGTGTACTTCGCATAGAGAGCATTGAGGCGGGTTCGCATGCGCAGGATCTCTCGGGCCTGGATCTCGATATCCGAGGCCATGCCCTGGGCGCCGCCCGACGGCTGGTGGATCATGATCCGGCTGTTGGTCAGCGCGACGCGCATGCCCGGCTCACCCGCGGCGAGTAGAAAACTGCCCATCGATGCGGCCTGGCCGACGCAGACCGTGCCGACCTTGGGCCGGATGTACTGCATGGTGTCGTGGATCGCGAGGCCGGCCGTCACCACGCCGCCCGGCGAGTTGATGTACATGAAGATGTCCTTCTTCGGGTTCTCGGACTCGAGGAAGAGCAGCTGGGCGGTGATGAGCGAGGCCATATGGTCCTCGATTGGGCCGGTGATGAAGATGATCCGCTCGCGCAGCAGGCGCGAATAGATGTCGAACGACCGCTCGCCCCGGTTCGACTGCTCGATGACGATGGGAACGAGGGCGGAGGCGATGTCCTGATGATCCATGGGAAACGAGAATCCTTTTGCGTTGTCGGCGCCCTACATCGGGCGGCAGCGCGAAAGGTTCAAGCCTGCGGTTGCGGCGCCGGGTGCGACAGGTAGGCCAGTCGCCGCATCTCGCGCCGCCCGCGGGTTACCGTGTCGAGGATCAGCCCGGCAAAGAAGCTTAGCACCGCAACGATGATCATTCCGGTCACAAGAATCGCAGTGGGCATTCGCGGCACCAAGCCGGTGTCGAGGTAAGTCAAAAGCAGCGGCACGGCGAGGACCAGCGCGACGAGCGCCAGCAGCGCCGCAATCGAACCGTAAAACAGGACCGGACGCTCGACGCGGTAGAGGGTGCCAATCGTCTTCAGAATCCGCCAGCCATCGCGGTAGGTCGACAGCTTCGACGCCGAACCTTCGGGCCGCGCGCCGTAACGCGTCTCGATCTCTCCCACCGGCATCTTGAGCTCGAGGGCGTGGACAGAGATTTCGGTCTCGATCTCGAACCCTGCCGATAGGACCGGGAAGCTTTTCACGAAGCGCCGGGAAAACACCCGGTAGCCCGAGAAAATGTCGGTGAAGCTGCGGCCGAACAACTTGGCAAGGAGGCCGGTGAAAAGCTTGTTGCCGAGCACATGGCCGCCGCGATAGGCCTCCGCCACCTCGTGGACGCGCGTGCCGACGACCATGTCTAGCTGCTCGTCGAGCAGCATGCGCACCATCTCGGGCGCCGCCTTCGGATCGTAGGTCAGGTCGCCATCGGCCATGACGTACACGTCGGCCTCGATGTCGGCGAACATGCGTCGTACGACGTTGCCCTTGCCCTGGGTCTTTTCCGAACGGACGATGGCGCCTGCGTTCCTGGCGATCTCGACCGTCCGGTCGCGGCTGTTGTTGTCGTAGACATAGACAGCCGCGCCGGGCAGCGCCGAGCGGAAACCGGCAACCGTCTCGGCGATCGCCGCTTCCTCGTTGTAGCACGGCAGCACCACGGCGACGCGGGGATTGGAAATGGTCATGCCGCCCCCTTAGCCGCCGTGGTTGAAGAACGCCTTACTTCTTCTTCGCGGCAGGCTTCTTGGCGGCCGGCTTAGCCCCGGCCTTCTTTTCGGCCGGCTTGGCCTCGGCCTTCTTTTCGGCCGGCTTGGCCTCGGCCTTCTTGGCAGCGGGCTTCGCGTCGGCCTTTTTGGCTTCGGTCTTCTTGGCCGCTGCCTTCTTGGCCGGCTTGGCGTCGGCATGGTCGTGGCCGCAGCCCGGGCCGTGGACGTGGCCTTCCTCGCTTTCGAGGTCGGCTTCCAGCTCTTCGCGGCTCACCGAACGCTCGGAAATGTCGGCCTTGTCGAACAGGAAGTCGACGACCTTGTCTTCGTACAGCGGGGCACGCAGCTGGGCGGCGGCCATCGGGTTTTGCTGGACGTACTGGATGAACCGGTCACGATCCTTCGGCTGGTACTGCGAGGCAGCCTGGCCGATGAGACGGTTCATCTCCTGCTGGCTGACTTCGACGCCATTGGCGGCACCGATCTCGCTCAGCAGCAGGCCGAGGCGGACGCGGCGAACGGCGATCTTGCGGTAATCGTCGGCATCGCCCTCGATTTCCTTCAACGCGGCTTCCGAATCTTCCTCGTGGCTCGCCTCGTGACGAAGCTGGGCCATGATATTTTCATACTCGGCCTCGACCATCGATTCCGGCACGTCGAAGTCATGGCTCTCGGCCAGCTGGTCGAGCAGGCGACGCTTCATGTGCGTGCGGGTCAGGTTGTTGAGTTCCTGCTGCTGCTGGTCGCGGATCAGGCCCTTGAGCTGGTCGAGGTCCTTGAGACCCAGCGCCTTGGCGAAGTCGTCGTCGATCTTGGTGTCGCCGGCGGTCTTGACCGCCTTCACCGTGATGTCGAACACCGCCGGCTTTCCGGCGAGGTCCTTGGCACCGTAGTCGGTCGGGAAGTCGACCTTGACCTGGCCGGTATCGCCGACCTTGAGGCCCTTGAGCTGGTCTTCGAAGCCCGGGATCAGCTGGCCCGACCCGATGACCACGGCCATGTCCTCGCCGGTGCCGCCGTCGAACGCGACGTCGTTCACCTTCCCGGCGAAGTCGATCACGACCTGGTCGCCCTCGGCAGCCTTGTGGCCCTTCTTGGCATCTTCGTAGCGGGTCTGGCTCTGCGCCAGCTGGGCAATCTGCTCGTCGATCGCCTTTTCGTCGGCGTCGACGGTCAAGCGCTCCAGCTTGAGACCTTCGACGGTCGGCGCGGCGATGTCCGGCAGCGCTTCGACCCGGACCTTGAGCTCGGCGTCCTTGCCCGGCTCGTAACCGTCAGCCAATTCGACTTCCGGCTGCATCGCGGGGCGGATCTTCTTGTCGCTGAGGAGCTGCTGGACGCTGTCCTGGACCACGCTGTTAAGCGCTTCGGCCATCAGCTGCTCGCCGTGCATCTTGCGAATGAGGTTCGGCGGAACCTTGCCGGGACGGAAGCCGGGCATGCGGACGGTCGGCGCCAGGCGCTTCACCTCACCTTCGACCCGCGAGTCGATGTCCTTGGCGGGGATGGTCATGGTGTAGGCCCGCTTCAGGCCCGCGTTTTCCGTCTCGACGGTCTTCATGGTCAAACTCTTCCCGTTCAAATCTAAATGTGTCGCGCGTCGTGCCCTGATCGAAAGTGGTGCGCGCGGAGGGACTCGAACCCCCACATCTTTCGACACTTGGACCTAAACCAAGCGCGTCTACCAATTCCGCCACGCGCGCGCGGACGCTTGAAGTGGGCGGCCTATAGCAAGCTTCGCCGCGTCTTCAAGCGTTTGGGTGCGCAACCCGCACCGCGGGAGCGGCGTTGGGGGCGAAAGGAGAGACCATGTCGCAGCAGACCCCCTTCCCCGCCAATGACCCTGCCCCCGCCCAGCCGACCCCCGCGCCGGCCGAAGAGCCCCCGGTGACCCCGGACGTCGACGTACCGGCCCCGCCGTCGCCCGGCACCGAGACACCGACCACTCCGATTTCACCGGTCGATTGATGGCGAGCAAGCCACCACGGCCGGATGAGCCCGACCCGACAGAGCCGCCGGGGGAAGTGCCACCACTTCCCGACGAGCCGGAGCATCCCGCCCCGCCCGACCCGGTTTAACGGACGATCCGCGCGCTGTTGATGATCGCTTCGACGTCGGCCAGTTCGGCGTTGTAGTAGTGCGAGCGCGCCGCGTCGAACACGACGAGGTAAAGCCGGTCGCCGTAGACCGCACCGACGGTACGGCCCTTTCGCCACAATTCGTCACTATCAAGATGCTCGTAGTCAAACTGGAATCCGGGAACACCGAGGAACGTCCGCGGCTGCAGCCCCAGTGTCTTGAAGTCCGCTGCGCCGAGGCGGTTGCGGAACAGGGTTTCGAGCATCGAGGCGATTTCGGGCGCGGTCATGTCGGAGCGGAAGATCGGCACCTTGCGCTCGTCGGTCTGGCGTTGCCGGACGATCGCCTTCGAATTCTTGAGGCCGGTGACGAAGCTGACCGTATCGAGCAGCGGGCCGTTCAGGGTCCAGTCCTCGACCTCGGGCACATCGTCGAACAGCCGCGGCCGGACGCGGTTCCACGGCTCCGGCGCCGTGACGGCGACCGTCCGGTTCCCCACCTTGGTCACCTTGTTGGCCTTCACGAGGTAGTAGGGGCTGTTGAAACCATACTCATCGCCCCCGATGGTGCTGCAGGCGGCCGCCATCGGAAGAATGAAGGCGGCAGCGGCGAGCTTGGCCAATCGATCGATACGCATCATCCGCTCCTTCACGCGACCAGCATCTGGCGCACGAACGGGGCATCGGGCGCGTTGGGACTCATCATCAGATAGCGGCGCAATGCCGCCCGGCTTTCGGCCTTCTTGCCTTCCTTCGACAGCATGATGCCGTGCCAGCGCCATGCATCGGCAGGCGCATCGGCGAACGTTACTGCGGCCGCATAGCCCTGCGCGGCCCGGAAGGCATCGCCATAGCGATTGCGCAGTCGCCAGACCTCCGCCTCGGCGAACCGCAAAAGGCCGTTCCAACCGTCCTGCGCCAGCGTCTCGATCAGATATTGGCTGGCACCGGGATCGTTGAGCTTGACCTGATCATCGATCAGCGTCGGCCGGATCGCGCCGATCGCCTGCAGGTAACGCGTCCGGTGGGCGTCGTAAGACTTGCCCGGCTGGCGCACTTCCTCGGCCGACACCTTGAGTTCGGCCATGCGGGTTTCCGGCAGCGGGTGGGTTCCGAAAATATTCCAGTCCTGGCGATAGTCCTTGCGGGCATAGCGAGCCGAGGCCCGAAGCTCGCCGATCAGCTGCTCCCAGGTCTGGCTCATCGCCAACGGGTCGTATCCCGCTTGAGCCAGAAGCTTGAGGCCCAGCGCGTCCGCCTCGGCTTCCATCGTCCGGCTATACTTGAGGAGGGAGAGGATGGTGGCGAGTTCAGCCAGCTGGGAGAGGCCACCGGTGTAGAAGCCGGCTGCGCCGCCCGCGATCCCGCCGACCATCGATAGCGTCGCGAGGATGTCGGTCTTGGTCCGCATGTCCCGGTAAGCGCGGATCTGGTGCTTGCGCAGGAAGTGCGATGCCTCATGGGCGATGACGCCGGCCAGTTGCGCCTCGTTGCGCATACGCAGGAGCAGGCCGGAAAAGACGACGGCGAACCCGGTCGGGAACATCATCGCGTTGAATTCGGGCACCCGCACGAGATAGATTCGGAAGTCCTTCGCGGCGGGACCGCCGACCGTCCCGATCAAATTCTTGAGATAGCCCTGGAGCGCCGGGTCCTTGATCAGGAGATTGGTGCCGGCGACCTCTTCCTCGACCCGCTCCATCAACTGCCACATGCCTTTTTCGTCGGCATCGACCGGCCTGTACCCCGGGCCGATCAGCGGCGTCATCGAATTCGGCGGGATGCGCGCGCTGGCCATGCCGGTGGAAACGCTCGCGGCCAAGACCCCGCCCGCGGCAAGCAGGCTGCGCCGGTCGAGCGGCAGGCCGCTCACGATTTCGCCCTTTCGCGCTGGCGGACATATTTGCCTGGCTTCATCCGACCGAGCAGCCGGTCGACGAGCTGGTCCGCACCTTGTTCGGTCCGCATGTCGCCGAACTTAATTCCCGCCACCTGGCTTTGCGCGCTGACGACGTTGAACCAGACGACGTCGCCGGTCCTCAGGTCGACGAGGCTGGCATAAGCGAACTGCCCGCCACCGCCGATGTTCGGGGCGCAGAATCCGACGATGCAGCCGGCGACGCCCAGCACTTGCAACGCCACCCGGCCGGTCGAGGCGAAGCTGTCCTCGGCGTACATGAACAGCGCATAGTCGAAGCCGGTCTTTCGCCCGAACGCGACCGCATCCTCGCCGAGCGTCCAGTCGAGCCCCTTGCCGCGCTTGGTCGGCAGCGTCTGGCCCATGTAGCGGTGGAGCGCGATCGAGTTCGTCACGGCCGCCTGGAGCCGCTCGACCTCTGCAACCTGCTCGGCACTGACACCGGGCAGGCTATCCCGGCGCGCCATGACGGTGATCCTGCCGCCGCGATCAGCCTGCTGCTCGCGGACCGCCTTGACGACCAGCTGTCGGGACGTTTCGGTCCAGTCGGCGCGCGGTTCGACCATCCCACCGGTCGTGACCGAGCCCACGGAAATATCGGGGCGAAGCACGAGTAGGCGATAATCGCCAGCGGGCGGGGTGAATTCGACATCGGCATATTGCCGGGTCTGGACGCAGGCCGACAGCGATATCGCCGCCCCTACGACCGCTGCGAACCTCGCTCCACGCATACCCGCCTCCCTGTTGCACGGCGGGAGCGATTACTGCAGTCTTTTGAAAGACTTGCAAGCGGTAAAGATTCAGCCGTCGAGCTTGGCGCGGAGCCGTTCGTTGACCACGCCCGGGTTGGCCTTGCCGGCCATCGCCTTCATCGTCTGGCCGACGAAGAAGCCGAACAGCTGGACCTTGCCGTCCTTGTAGTCGGCGACCTTGTCGGCATTGGCGGCAAGAATTTTGTCGATCTCGGCATCGATCGCACCGGTGTCGCTGGTCTGCTTCAGGCCCTCGCGCTCGACGATGGTCGAGGGCGCGTCGCCGGTCTCAAGCATCTTTTCGAACACCGTCTTGGCGATCGTCCCGCTGATCGTCCCGTCGGCGACGAGCTTCAAGAGCTCCGCAGCCTCGGCCGGCGAAATGCCGGTGGTCGCCAGCGTCTCGCCACGCTTGTTGAGCGCACCGAACAGCTCGGCCACCACCCAGTTGGCCCCCTGCTTGGCATCCGCACCCGCTTCCAAAAGCGCGTCGAACCAGCGCGCGGTCTCGACCTCGGCGGTCAGCACACTGGCGTTGTACGCGGATACGCCCGCCGCCTCGTAGCGCGCCCTCTTCGCATCCGGCAGTTCGGGGAGCGACGCACGGCATTCTTCGAGGAACGCGTCGTCGAGTTCCAGCGGCAGGAGGTCCGGGTCCGGGAAATAGCGGTAATCGTGCGCGTCTTCCTTCGAACGCAGCGTCCGCGTGACGTTCTTGTCCGGATCGTAGAGGCGTGTTTCCTGCGCCACTTCGCCGCCGTCCTCGATCAGGTCGACCTGGCGACGCGCCTCATGCTCGATCACTGCCATGACGAAGCGGACCGAGTTGACGTTCTTGGTCTCGGTGCGGGTGCCAAATTGCTCGCCCGGCTTGCGCACGCTGACGTTGACGTCGGCGCGCATCGAGCCTTCTTCCATGTTGCCGTCGCACGACCCGACATAGCGCAGGATCGCCCGCAGCTTGCGAAGGTACGCCCCCGCTTCCGCCGGCGAGCGCATGTCGGGCTTCGACACGATTTCCATCAGCGCGACGCCCGAGCGGTTCAAGTCGACGTAGCTCATCGTCGGATGCTGGTCGTGCATCAGCTTGCCCGCGTCCTGCTCGACGTGGATCCGCTCGACGCCGATGGTGCGGGCGCTACCCTCATCCTTCTCGTCGGCGAGGACAGTGATCGAGCCCTCGCCCACCAAAGGGTGGTAGAGCTGGCTGATCTGGTAGCCCTGCGGAAGGTCGGCGTAGAAGTAGTTTTTTCGGTCGAAGCGCGACCATTTGTTGATCTGCGCGTCGATCGCCATGCCGGTGCGCACCGCCTGGCGGATGCACTCGCGGTTCGGCACCGGCAACATCCCCGGCATCGCCGCGTCGACCAGGCTGACCTGCGTATTCGGTTCCGCGCCGAACGCCGTCGCCGCGCCGCTGAACAGCTTCGCATTGCTCACGACCTGCGCGTGCACCTCGAGGCCGATCACGACCTCCCAATCGCCGGTGGCGCCCTTAATCCGATAGTCGCTCATCATCTTCCTTCTTGGCCGCCCGACGGCGATCCCTCAATCACGATTTTCGACGGCGCTGCATAGACGCGGGCGTTTGCCGGGACGTCCTCGATTACCAGGGCGTGGGCACCGATCCGCGCGCCGTCACCGATATTCACCGCCCCCAGGATCGTCGCGCCCGGTCCGATGAAAACCCGGTTGCCGATCGTCGGGCATCCGCCCTTCATCTCGCCCATCGTCACCTGTTGGTAGATGTCGCAGTTGCAGCCGATCACCGTCCCCACGTTGATCACGATACCGTTGGTGTGCGGCATCTGCAGCCCGCCACCGATCCGGCACCGCACGGGCAGGCTGATCCCGCCCAGCACCGACCAGATCCGCCAGCGAAGCGCCGCGACGCGCCAGACCAGCGCCGACCAGGGTGTGCCGCGGTCGCGATGCGCCTGATAGGTGCGGATCGCGCCGAGGATCGATTTGTACGGCGCCCATTCGAACGGCCATGTCTTCCTCTCCCGGCTCCAATCCGGGGTTCCCACAAATTCGGCAGACGGCGGCGATGCGCCTACCACCACTTCTCCGCCCGCGCCGTGAAGCCGGCACGTTCCTCGATCGCGAGGCCCGCGTTCAGCACCGTCTGCTCGTCCAGTTCCTTACCGATCAGGTGCAGGCCGAGCGGCAGGCCGAGGCTGTCGAGTCCGCCCGGCACGCTCATCGCCGGCAGGCCGGCAAGGCTGGCGGGCACCGCGAAGACGTCGTTCAGATACATCGCCAGCGGATCGCTCATCTTCTCGCCCAAGCCGAACGCCGCGCTCGGCGCGGTCGGCGTGAGGATGAGGTCGCACTTGGCGAAGGCCTCGGCGAAGTCGCGCTTGATCAGCGCGCGGACCTTTTGCGCCTTGGTGAAATAGGCATCGTAGAAACCCGCCGACAGGACATAGGTGCCGATCATGATCCGGCGCTTCACCTCAGCGCCGAACCCGTCGTCGCGGGTCGTCGCGTACATCGCGTCGAGGTTGCCGCCTTCCGGCGTATCGCGCAGGCCGTAGCGCACACCGTCATAGCGGGCGAGGTTGGACGAGGCTTCGGCCGGGGCGATGATGTAGTAGGTCGGCAGCGCGTATTGGGTGTGCGGAAGGCTGATCGGCACGACCTCGGCACCGGCATCCTTCAGCCACTCGATACCCTTGTCCCACAGCGCGTTGATTTCGTCCGGAACGCCGTCGACGCGATATTCCTTGGGAATGCCGACCCGCTTGCCCTTGAGATCGCTCGACAACCCGGCTTCCCACTGCGGGACGGCCACGTCCAGCGAGGTCGCGTCCTTCGGGTCGAAGCCGCACATATTCTCGAGCATGATCGCGCAGTCGCGGACGTCCTTGGCCATCGGCCCCGCCTGGTCTAGCGAGGAGGCGAAGGCCACAATGCCCCAGCGGCTGCAACGACCGTAGGTCGGCTTGATGCCGGTGATCCCGGTGAAGGCCGCCGGCTGGCGGATCGAGCCGCCGGTGTCGGTGCCGGTGACGCCCGGCGCCATGAAGGCCGAGACCGCCGCCGCCGAGCCGCCCGAGCTACCGCCCGGGGTCAGCGCGGCGTTGCCGCCGTCGTTGCGCCGCCACGGCGAGATGACCGGGCCGTAAGCACTGGTCTCGTTCGACGAACCCATCGCGAACTCGTCCATGTTGAGCTTGCCCAACATGCCCGCGCCCGCCGCCTTGAGCTTGCCCGAGACGGTGCTCTCGTAGGTCGGCTTGAACCCTTTCAGGATTGCCGAAGCGGTCGTGCTGTCGACGCCCTCGGTGCAGAACAGGTCCTTGATGCCGAGCGGAATGCCGGAGAGCGCCTTCAGGCTTCCCGCCTGCCGGTCGGCGTCGGCCTTGTCGGCCGCTTCCAGCGCCAGTTCCGGCGTCTCGATCGTCCAGGCGTTGAGGCCGCGACCCGAAACAACGGCAGCGTTGAACGCTTCGGCGATCTCGCGCGCGCTGAACTCGCCGCCGCGGAAGCCGTCGCGCAGCTCGGCGATGGTCCTTTCGTTCAAAGCCGACACTATTCGATCACCTTCGGGACGGCAAAGAAGCCGTGTTGCGCATCCGGCGCGTTCTTGAGGATGGCGTCGCGGCAATCGCCGTCGTTCACGACGTCGTCGCGCAGGCGCAATTGGACGTCGATCACGGTCGCCAGCGGCTCGACGCCGTCGGTGTTCACCTCGCCCAGCTGTTCGACCCAGCCGAGGATGTTGTTCAGTTCGGGCACCATCCGCGCGATTTCCTCCTCGCCCAACGCAAGGCGGGCGAGTTTCGCGACGTGGCGCACCTCTTTTTCGGTCACGGACATGGTGGGGGCGATAGCGATGCGCCCCTCACCCTTCAAGCGGGCTATTCGACGGTGGCGCCCACCGGCTGCCCGTTCACGTAGAGCTGGTGACGGGTGACAGGACGGAGTTCGACTGTCGCCGTGTTGAGGTCGACAGCCTTGGGTCCGGCCGGAACATCCTTGATCTCGTCCATGTAGTAGCCGTCGATCTCGCGCGTCGGATCCATCATCCGCGTCGAGACCCAGCCGGGTTTCCCGCGCACGCTGAGGAGCAGCACCCGATCTGGCGAAACCCGCTTCAGTGCGCATTGCGCGTCTTCGGGACAGTCGCCGGTGAGGGCGATCTGGCGCCGAAAGCGGTCGTCGAGCACGATGTCGGGCGACAGAAGCCTGATGCGGTCGCCGATTTTCTCCGAAGCGCTTTGGGCTTCCTGCGCGTTCTGGACTTCGAACCGGTTCTTGCTGTCCAGGGCGTTCACAGCGAATCGCTGGGCATCCGAATTGGCCGACGCCTTGAGCGCTTCCAGCGCCCGTCGCCCAGCGGGTCCGAAATCGAACGCCAGGGCGGCGAAGTCGAAGTCGACGGGTTTGACCTTCCCGGAGTCCAGTCGCGCGAGTTGGGAGCGCGTACTGATCGCGCCGAAATCGATCAGAGGTAGTGACAGGATGAAGGCGAGCCCGCAAAGCGCCGCCGCCAGCCACTTCTGATACTCCCGAAGGTGCTGGTCGAAGGCGTTTCGCCGGCGAATCACTGAAAGCCAGTCGGCCAGGCCGAAGGCGATGGCGACGATCGAGGCGATCACGCCCCAGAGGCGCTCGGGCGTCCAGCCATACTGGTCGACACGGATGCTCATCGAAATCAGTGCCAACACGCCCAGCGGCAGGACCGCGAAGAGCAGGACGCCTTCGGTGATACGCCACAGCCGACCCGGCCTCCGATCGTCGGGACTGTCCCCGATGATGGCATTGAGGAACACGAAGCAGAAGCCGGCGGCCGACAGCAGCAACGGCGTTTCCGGGAGGCCGGACTTCCACAGCCCGCTGAAGCCGGTGACCGGCAGCGCGACGAGGTAGACCGCGATGGCGAAGGCTAGCACCGGGCCGAGAACCGAGAAGACCAGCATGACCAGCCGCTGGAGCGTCCACAGGAGCGGCGCGCGGTCGCGCAGGACGGCGCTCGCCGCGCCGAACGCCGATCCCGCCACCATCCAGCCGAACCAGCTCTCCTGCAGGAAGCGCTTCAGCACATCGATGCCGATGGCGTCGAAGAGCGCGCCGAGCAGGAAAAGAAGCAGGAATGTCAGGCCGGTGAAGGCGAGGCTCGCGCCGCCGATGATGCCATCGGTCCAGGCGTAGGCGTGCACCTTCTCATAGGGCAGCGAACGCCGGCCTTCGTCGCGGAACGTCTGGAACAAGGGGGCGGCGATTCCCACCGCCAGCAGGGCCGCGAAAAACGGGAATTCCGCCATCTCCCCCGCGCGATTATAGGCGCCCGTCGAGGACCCGACGAGCGCGACAACCGCGCCCCATGCGATGGCGAAGGCCACCGCCCAAGCGAGGCGAAGTCGCTCGGCAGTCAGCATGAAGGAGACGGCTGCAACCACCACACCGGCCGCCGCGGCATCTCGAAGCACCGTCTGGTTGCTGACCGGCGTGTCGAAGCGCAGGCCGTCGATCAGCGCCGAGACAGCAAGCCCGGCGATCGCCCCGATGAGCGCCATGATCCATGGCCTGGCCGGCCATTCCCGAATGTCGCCCTGTTCGATGTCGCGCATGCCTACCCCCTTCGACGGAAACTAACGCCGCTTTGTCGCCGCGCAATGCAATCCGCGTCATGAGCGGCCGCTGAGATTTCGATGAATTCGTTGCCCGTCCGGTTGGCTTGCCTGCCCTGCCCTGCACCGCTAGGCGGCGCCCATGCTGGCCCGTCGCTTCCTCGGATGCATCACCATCCTCGTCCTCGCCGCCGTCGCGCTGGCCTTCGCCTACTTCCAGTTCGCCGACCGGGTGATCCAGCAAATGGGGACTCCCGAGGGCCATTATCAGGCGCCGCCGGTCGTCGAGGGCCCCGATTATGTGGATTTCGGCACGTCGTGGCTGGCAACTCCGACCAGCGATGCGCCCGTTCGCCAATGGGCCGACGGCTTGGCCGCGCCAACGCACGCCGGGCCGCCCCGCGCCGCGGTATTCTACGTCCATCCCACCACCTATCTCGCTACCGATCGGTGGAACGCCACGCTGGCAGGCAACGCGGACAGCGCGGCACGCGAGCAGATTTTCCTGAAGAGCCAGGCCGGCGCCTTTCTCGACGGCGCGGTCTTGTGGGCGCCGCGATACCGGCAAGCCGCCTACGGCGCTTTCCTCCTGAAATCGGATGACGCGCACAAAGCGCTCGACCTGGCCTATGGCGACGTGGCGAAGGCATTCGACACGTTCCTCGCCAATTTGGCGCCGGGCCAGGGAATCGTTCTCCTCGGCCACAGCCAGGGTTCGCTTCACCTCGTCCGATTGCTCAAGGAACGCCACGAACAACTGAAGGGCCGAATGGTGGCGGCCTACCTCCCCGGCTGGCCGATCTCGACGAAAAGTGACCTGCCGTCGCTCGGTTTCCCGGCCTGCACCGCTGCCGGACAATCCGGTTGCATCCTGAGTTGGATGAGCTTCGGGGAGCCGGCCAACCCGTCGTTGGTCCTGCATGATTGGGAAAAGACCGCTGGCTTCGACGGGTCGCCCCGGCGCGCAACCGACATGCTGTGTGTCAATCCGTTGACCGGCACCCTGAACGGCAAGGCGGGACCGCAGGCGAACCTTGGAACACTGGTTCCGTCGGCCAACTTCCAGGACGGCTCGCTTCAGCCGAACGTGGTCGGCGCGGCCTGCAAGGGCGGCATCCTGTCACTGTCGGGCGACATCCCGGCGATGGGTCCGTTCGTCCTGCCCGGCAACAACTACCACGTCTACGACGTTTCCCTGTTCTGGCAGAACCTGCGCGGCGACCTGACCCGCCGCTTGGCCGGGTGGAAATGATCGCAGCTTCGGCCCTCGATTTCGCGGAGATGCTAGGCGACGCGCACGGCCGGCTCGGCGGGCTTGACGTGGGAACGAGGACGGTGGGCCTGGCGACTTGCGACGCGAGCTGGAGCTTCGCCACGCCCGCGGGGGTCATCCGACGGACCAAGTTCACCGCCGACCTGGCGGAATTGCGCACATTCGTCGCCGCCAACGGGCTCAAGGGCCTGGCGGTCGGCCTCCCGCTCAACATGGACGGCACAGACAGCCCGCGCACCCAGTCGGTGCGCGCGTTCGCCCGCAACCTCGCCCCCCTCGACCTGCCTATCCTCCTGTGGGACGAGCGCTGGTCGACAGTCGCGGTCGAGCGGGCGATGATCGACCAGGACATGAGCCGCGCCAAGCGGGCGGACAAGGTGGACGCCCACGCCGCCGCGCACATCCTGCAAGGCGCGATCGACGCGCTGGCCAACCTTCCTCCGCGCGGCTAGGTCAGGCGCTCATGGATCTCATCTCGATCGACGACCTGAGCGACAGCGACATCGACGTCATCCTCGCCGAGGGGCTCCGCTGGTTCGACTATAACCGCGGCAAGCGGCGCAACGACCACCGGCTCGACGGGCTGACCATCGTCAATGCGTTCTTCGAGAATTCGACCCGGACGCTGCTCAGCTTCGAGATTGCCGCCAACCGCCTGGGTGCGCAGGTCGTGACAATGCAAGTCGAGCATTCGTCGATCAAGAAGGGCGAGACGCTGGACGACACCGCGCTGACGCTGAACGCGATGCGGCCCGACGCTTTAGTTATCCGTCACGGAAAATCGGGGGCGCCGCGTGACGTGGCCGCGATCATGGACTGCCCGGTGGTCAATGCCGGCGACGGAACCGGCGAACATCCGACCCAAGCCTTGCTCGATGCAGCCACCCTCCTCCAACACTTCGGCCGGGTGGAAGGCCTTCAGGTCGCGATTTGCGGTGACATTGCGCATAGCCGGGTCGCCCGCTCGAATGCGAAGCTGTTGGCACGGCTGGGCGCGAACGTGCGCTTTTCCGGGCCGCCCTCACTGATCCCGGCCGATGTGGACGCCCTACCGGTCGACGAGGCGGTCAACGGCGCTGATGCGGTCATGATGCTGCGCATCCAGCGCGAACGTCTTGAAAGCGATCTTGGTGATGCGCCGGGGGAATTCCTTGAGACTTACGGCCTGACCGCCGGGCGGCTGGCCAAAGCCGCGCCGGATGCGATGGTCATGCACCCGGGGCCGATCAATCGCGGCGTCGAAATCGATGGGGCACTGGCCGATGACCCGCAGCGTTCGCTGATCACGCGACAGGTGGAAATGGGCGTGGCGGTGCGGATGGCCTGCCTCGACAGGCTGACCCGCGACCGCCGCGACTAAAGCTTAGCGCGACGCGAAGCTGACCGGCGCGTCGCCCGAGGCGTGGCGCACGAAGCAGGACCGTCCGACCGCTTTCAGCGAGCCGCAGAAGCGCGCGGCCTCACGGTCCGAAGCAAAGCCCTTGACCGACAGTCGGTAGACGCTGCCCTTGGAGCCATCGAAGCGCGCCGTAACCGGCATCAGGCCCTTGAGCGACGAATATTGGTCGACCGCCTTGTTCCAGGCGAGTTCGACCCGCTCGCGGCTCGAATAGGCGCCGAGCTGGACGACCGCATTGCTGTTGCCGAACGCGGCCTTGCGGACCAGCGACGGATCGACCGGCGAGGCGGCGCGGCTGAGCGCCGGGCGTGGCGCTTTGCGGGCCGGCTTCACTGCCGCGGCGGCAAGCTTGACCGGGCGCGGGGCCGGAAGGTCAACCGTCACAGTCGACGGCGCCTTGTGCGACACCACGCGCGGCGGCGGCGGCGGCGGGGCGAGCGGTTCGATCATCGCCACTTCGACCGGCGCGGCGGCAGGCGCCGACACAGGCGCGGAGGCGAATTGCACCGGAGTCGCCACGGGCACCGGAGCGGGTGCATGCGCTTGGGCGACCTGGACCGGCGCGGGCGGAGCCGCGATTGCCGTTGGCGCCGGCGCGAGTGAAGCCGTGCGGACATCATCGCGCGCGCCGCCAAGCGCGAGGCGCGTCGGCTGACCGGGATCGGCCGGCGAGCGCGCGATGCCGATGAAGGACGCGACGCGCGTGTCGGCCTTGTCGGGCGCGGCGTAAGCCATCCATTGCGTCATGCGCTGGTCGACCTGGTCGGCCGGAAGATCCTGCGCCGCGACGATGCGAGCAGCGTCCCAGTCGTTATTAAGGGCATGCGCCAGCGCCAGATTCTGGCGCAGCCGGGCGTCGGCATAAGGCTGATGTGCGGCAGCTTCCAGCAACTCGACCGCTTGGGCCGGCTCGCCCGCGAGGGCCAGCGCCAGGCCGCGATCGGCCGGCTCGACCATGTCGCCGGCACTTTGCAGCAACTCGATCGCCGATGACTTGTGACCGAGCGCGATCTCGACCAGGGCGAGCTTCAGCACCACGTCCGGCTGGTTCGCGTAAAGGCGAAGGGCGTCAGTGTACGCAGCTTCCGCCGAGCCATACCGACCCGACGCAAGGTAGGTGTTGCCCAACAGCTTGCGGAAACCCGCATCGTTCGGGCTCTGCTCTACCGCTTGCTCGGCGTATTTCACCGCGTTCGCCAGGTCGTTTTCGCCAAGCGCGGCCTGCGCGCGGGTAGCGAGTGCGATCTTCGACGGCGAAGCCGAGTTGAAAGCGCTGACCGCGTGTTCCCCGCCCGGCGAGGCGCACGCCGTGATGGCGCTGGCCAGGCCGATGGCCGTGAACGTCGTTCCGATGACCTTTGCGTAACGCATGTTTCCCCACTCCCTGTAGAGTTAGGCGGCGGGCTTCTTGGCGGCCCGCTCGGCCATGGCATTGAGTTCCGGCATATCGGCCAGCAAGCGATCGAGCGCTTCGGTGACCAACTGCTGGGCCGAACGGCCGTCGACCGCACAGGCCAGGCGAAGCTTGAGGTGCCGTTCGCCGTCGAGGCGCAGCGTGAACGCCGCCTTGCCCTTGGCGCCCCGCGCCGAACGCGGCTTCGGCGCACGCTTCGGCGTGGCAGCGACCGGCGCCGGCGCGACCGAAGCGACCTGGGCCACCGGCTCGAAATGAACGGGCGCCGGGGCCGGCTCGAAATGGACCGGCTGGGCGACGGGTTCGAACGCCGACGGGTCGACCGCCTGCTGGTTGAGCTCGAGCGCTTCCTCGTCTTCCTCGGCCGTGCGCGAGATGATCGGCTGGCGCTTGGCGGCGACGGCCGACAGGACCGGGGTCACCTCGCCTTCGTCTTCCGCTTCCGGATCGAACAGCTCGGCGGTTTCGTCGACATAATCGCCGTCCTCGCCTTCGCCTTCTTCTTCCTCGCCATAGCTGTAGCGGTCTTCGATCGACGCCTGCTGGTCGTGGACCGGCGACGGTACGGGCGAGAGACCCGACAGCGGGTTGCGCAGAGGCTGGACCGGAGAGGGTTCGAATGCCTCGTCGCTGCCTTCGTTGGCGGCGTGGGCACCATCGCCCATGTCGTTCCAGCCGAGGTCGTCGAGACCGGCGCCGACCTGGCCGAAGCCCTGCGGACGCATGGCCGGACGGGCCGCACCCTTGCGGGCGAGCAGGCCGGAGCTGAGCGAAGCGAATGCCTTATGTTCGGACATGGTGGGACGCTCCTCGCTTAGCCGACCACGCGGCGGCCGAAGCCACCGACCGGACGAGGACTGGCCGCCTGCGGAGCGCCCGGCGAGGCGGTCGGCGCAGAAAAGACGGTGCGGCGGAAATTCTTTTCGAGGCGGTCGGACACATAGTCCCACAGCTCGGTCACTTCGCGGGCCGAGCGGCCCTGCGGGTCGACTTCCATCACCGTGCGGCCATCGATCATCGAGGCGGCAAAATCGGTGCGGTGGTGGATGGTGACCGGGGCGACGGTGCCGTGCTGCGACAGCGCGACGGCCGCTTCGTAAGTGATCTTGGCCTTGGGGGTCGCCGCGTTGACGACAAAGATCAGCGGCTTGCCGGCACGGTCGCACAGGTCGACGGTGGCGCCGACGGCGCGAAGGTCGTGCGGGCTCGGCCGAGTCGGGATGACGATCAGCTCGGCCACCGCGATGACCGACTGGATCGCCATGGTGATCGCCGGCGGCGTGTCGATGACGGCAAGGCGGAAACCCTGCTGACGGAGGACCTCGAGGTCGCTCGCAAGACGCGCGACCGTGGTCTGCGCGAACGCCGGCATGTCGTCGGTCCGCTCGTTCCACCAGTCGGCCAGCGATCCTTGCGGATCGATGTCGATCAGGCAGACCGGGCCGGCGCCAGCCAGCTGCGCTTGCACCGCCAGGTGACCGGACAGCGTGGTTTTACCCGAGCCGCCCTTCTGCGATGCCAAAGCCAGAACGCGCATTCTCTTCCCCTCGGCCAAAAGTTGGTCGTCCAGCCTTGGGATTGGCCCACCAGCCCCTAAAATCTGGTTAATGTCGGAGTACCTTGTTGAGGCCATCCGCCGCGGTTACGGTGCCAAGGCTTGGGAACAGGGGTAATAAATGTTTGCCAATAAAGGGTTAGCGGCCGCCCTCGTCGCGTTGGCCATTTCTGCGTCGGCACCCGCCGCGGCGCAGAGCGTCCGGGATGGAATCAACGCCTGGCAGAAGGGCGATTTCACGACCGCCGTCGACGCCTGGAAACCGCTGGCGGCCGCAGGCAACGCCGATGCAGCGTTCAACCTCGGCCAAGCCTACAGGCTCGGCAAGGGCGTGGGAATCGATCTTGCCCGGGCCCAGGCGCTGTTCGAACAGGCGGCGCGGAAAGGTCATATCGACGCCGCGACGAACCTTGGCATCATGCTGTTCCAGTCGAACAATCGCACCGGCGCGATGCGTTGGCTGCGCCAGGCGGCGGAGGGCAGCGAGCCGCGTGCCATGCTGCTTTACGGGACGGCCCTGTTCAACGGAGACGGAGTGAAGCCCGATCCGATCCGCGCCTACGCCTACGTCAGCCGCGCCGCCGCGCAGGGGCTGGAGCCGGCCAAGGCGACGCTGGCCGACCTCGACGAAGTCATGCCGATCGAGCAGCGCCAGGCCGGCGTGAAGCTGGCGCAGGCGATACTCGCATCGAGTGCCACCGCTGCGCCGGCTCCGGCACCGAAGGTTCTAGCCAAACCGCCCACCGCCCCTGCCCGTCCGGCTCCAGCTGCGAAACCGCCGATTATTGCGAAGGTTACACCACCAGCTCCCGCACCCGCCAAACCTGCGAGCGCGGCCTCGGGAGGGTGGCGAGTCCAGCTCGGCGCTTTCTCCAGCAGGGGGTCGGCGCAATCGCTGTATGGCAAGCTGTCCGGCAAGCTGGGCGGCGCACAGGCCTTCTACGTCCCCGTCGGCAGCATGACCCGGCTACAGGTCGGCCCGTTTGCGTCGAAAGCCGCCGCGACGGGGATGTGCGCGAAGCTCAAGCCGCAGGCGTGCTTCCCGGTTCCGGGACGATAGTCCAGCGCGCCTTGGGAATGCCGAGCATCCACAGCACCGCGCTCAGGTCGTGGTGGCGGACGGCGGCGCTGGCGACGCGGTCGAGGGCGGACTTCGGTCGATAACCGATTCCCAGGCCAGCGAGGCACACCATCAGCGAGTCGTTGGCACCGTCGCCGATGGCGACGAGGCTTTCCTGTCCCAGCCGCTCTTCTCCCAGCAGCGACAGAGCGAAATCGCGCTTCGCCGTGCCGTCGATCACCGGCCCGCTGGTCTTGCCCGTTAATGTGTCGCCGTCGAAGCCGAGGACGTTGGCCCGCACTTCCTTGAAGCCGAGCGAAGCGCCGATCGGCTCGACGAAGTCGGTAAACCCGCCCGAAACTAGGGCTGTGCGAACGCCGGCGGCGTTGAGCGTGGCGACCAGTGTTCCGGCTCCAGGATTGGGGCGGATTCGGGTCGTCCTGCACTTTTCCAACGCGGCTCGCCCCAGGCCTTCGAGCAGCGCGACCCGCGCGGCCAGGGCTTCCATGAAATCCAGCTCGCCCTGCATCGCCCGCTCGGTCACTGCGGCGACTTCGTCTTTCACGCCCGCATAGTCGGCGAGTTCGTCGATGCATTCCTGCCCGATCATGGTCGAATCCATGTCGGCCACGAAGACTCGGGGGTCTGCAATGGGTCCCGGACGGACGGCAACGTCGACGCCGTCGAGCGCTTCGAGTGACGCGCGAATAACCGCCGGGTTTCCCACGCATTCGATGTCCGCGGCGTCGCCCTCGTCAACCCACCGGGCAAGGCGTCCGTCCGGCACCCGCGCGATGGCATCGGCAATCAGCCTGTCATCCAGCCGTCCGGCTGCTATCACAGTGGCAATGAGCAACGCGCTTCCTCCCCTCGCCGTCATCGCCGGTCCGACCGCCAGCGGCAAGAGCGCGCTGGCGCTGGCACTGGCAGAACGGACCGGCGGGGTCATCATCAACGCCGACAGCGCGCAGCTTTACGCTGGCATGCCGATCCTGACGGCGGCGCCGACCGCCGAAGACATGGAACGCGCACCGCACCGTCTCTACGGTGTGCGCGATCCGGCCGATCCGGCCTCCGCTGCCGACTGGGCCATGCTCGCCAAGGAGGAAGTCCGGCAAGCCCATGCTGTCGGCAAGCTGCCGATCCTGGTCGGTGGGACCGGCCTCTACATCCGCTCGTTGATCGACGGGATTGCCCCCGTCCCTTCCATCGACTCGCAAATCCGCGCCGACGTACGGGCCGCGAGCGTCGCCGACAATTTCGCCGAGCTGAATTCCCTCGACCCGGTCGGCGCCGCCCGGCTCAACCCCGGCGACAGTGCCAGGGTCGCGCGGGCGCTCGAGGTCTTCCTATCGACCGGGTGCAGTCTGCTCGACTGGCAGGAACAGAGAAGCGGCGGGATCGGTCACGAGGTGCGGCTCACCCCGCTCGTCCTCCTGCCGCCGCGCGTGTGGCTGATCGAACGTTGCGAGCGCCGGTTCGAGCGGATGGTGGAGGCAGGCGCGATCGATGAAGTGCGGGCGCTGACCGCGCGGAGGCTCGATCCATCGTTGCCCGCAATGAAAGCCATCGGGGTCGTCGACCTCGCCGAATATCTGGCCGGTGACATCAGCCTCGATCATGCGATCGCCGCCGCGCAGGTCGACACCCGCCAGTACGCCAAGCGGCAATACACCTGGTTCGCCCACCAGCCGCCGGATAGCTGGCCGCGCTATACCACGCCCCTCGATGCGCCGGGGGCGATAGACGAGGCGCTGGCACTACTGGGCGTTCCGGCGTAGCCATGCGTCATGCTTCGCGAACCGGACATCGACCCGACGGCCCTCGCCGGAAAGCGCGTCGCCATCATGGGCTTTGGCAACCAGGGCCGCGCCCAGGCGCTGAACCTGCGCGACAGCAGGATCGACCTGGTCGTGGGATTGCGGGACGGGTCGCCGCGCTCGCAGGCGGTCGAGGCCGAACGCATCGCGCACGCCCCGCCGAGCGAGGCGGCCAAGGGCGCGGACGTGGTCATGATGCTGGTGCCCGACGAGCTGCACGCCGCCGTCTACCGCGACATCGAGCCGTCCCTCCGCGAAGGCGCAGCGCTGGGATTCAGCCACGGCCTTGCCATCCGCTTCGGCTTTATCGTCCCGCGCGGCGATCTCGACGTTTTCATGGTGTCACCGAAGGGTCCGGGTACGGCGCTTCGCAGCTTGTACGTCGACGGCCGGGGAATGGTCGCGCTGACGGCGGTGGCGCAGGATGCCACGGGAAAGGCGGAGGCGATCGCCAACGCCTACGGTGCGGCCATCGGCTGCGCCCGCGCCGGCCTGATTGCCTCTACGTTCGCGGAGGAATGCGAAGCCGACCTGTTCAATGAGCAAGCGGTGGTGTGGGGAGCGGTACCCGAAATCCTGATTGCCGGTTTCGATACGCTCGTCGAGGCCGGGATCGATCCACGTGTTGCCTACATGGAATGCGTCGGTGAACTGAAATTGATCGCCGAATTGATCGAAGCGCGCGGCATCGCCGCCATGCGCGAGGCGATCAGCAACACCGCCGAGCTCGGCGCCGTCCTCGGCGGGCCCAAGATCGTCGATAATGGGGTGAGGGAGCGCATGCGCACCATCATGCAGGAAGTCCGCAGCGGCCAGTTCGCCGCGGAATTGAAGGACGAGGAAGCTGCCGGCTATCCACTGCTGACGGCCGCGCGCCGCAAGGCCCGCTTGCTGGCCGTGGAAAAAGCCCGAGAATCCCTGCCGAAGGCTTAGCCGACCGTTTCCGCCGGCATCACGCCCGGCCGGTCGCCGACCAGCGCCTTTTCGAGATATGCCCGCTGTAGCTGGCGATGGATGCTCGCCGAGCCGAAGTCGGCGGCATGGAGCGCCTGTTCCTGTTCCTCTTGCGCGCGCCGCGCGAAGTAGATGCGATTATCGCCGCTCATGACCCAATCCCTTTCCGCCCCCGGACAGGAAAGCTCCTTGTATCACCGTTCGGGTCTAAAGCGCGAATCAAAAGGGCGCCGGACCGAAGCCCGGCGCCCTCCATGCAGAACGGCAGCGCTTAGAAGCGGGTGCCGATCGACGCGACGACCTGGTTGCGGGTCACGTCCTGCTCGTAGTTCGAGTAGCGGTACTCGGCGCCGACATAGGCCTTGCCGCCGATGCCCATCTGGCCGCCGACGCCCAGACGGTAACCGTCGAGATTGTCCGCGGCGTTGCCGAGCGAACCGTCGTACTTGAAGCGCGCGTTGGTGTAACCGCCCTTCACGTAGACGTTCGACGTCGGGCTGACAGCCATGCTCAGGCGGCCGCCGGCGTAGAGGTCGCGGCCCGCCTTGACGGTTTCGCCCGGAAGGAACTCGTCCTTCATCGACGACATCGACGCTTCGCCGTCGACGCCGAGGCTGACCGACGGGGTCAGCGCGACGTCGTAACCGGCACCGATGCCGAACAGCGCGCCGCCGTCCTTTTCACCGCTCGCATTGACGCGGTCGTAGCCGCCGACGGCCTCGAGGCGCGGACCGGCAAGCGTCGAAGCCTGCTGGGCGAACGCCGGGGTGGCGACGGCGGTGGTGGCGAGGGCGGCGAGGATCACAATCTTGTTCACTGGGTATCTCCATTCAACACTGCGCCGTGTTGCTGGCGCAGGCAGCCGTGCCCGTGCGCTCGAAGTGCGCGGGCCCGACCCAACTTCCCTGTTGCTTTGCCGACGCCCGGATGGGCGCCGAAGCCCCTCATCGGCCCGCATTGCTGACAGGTCGATGAATGAGGCGCGTCAATGATCGTGAATGGATTCGGGTTCCGAAGAATATTTTCGCTTCAGCGCCGGCCGAAAAGCTTCTCGATGTCGCCGTGCGCCAGTTTTACCCAGGTAGGACGGCCATGGTTGCACTGGCCGCTGTGGGGCGTGACCTCCATTTCCCGCAGGAGCGCGTTCATCTCGACGACCGAGAGGATTCGTCCGGCCCTGACGGAGCCATGGCAGGCCATGGTCGCCGCAACGAGGTCGAGCTTGTCGCGCAGCGCGAGGCTGGTGCCCAGTTCCGCCAACTCTGCGGCAATGTCCGCCAGCAGCCCCGGCACATCGGTCTTGCCGAGCGGTGCGGGCGTCGCCCGGACGAGCATGGCGTTCACGCCGAACCGCTCGATTTCGAGGCCGAGGGCGGCGAGGTCGGCCGCCGCTTCCTCGAGACGATCGCAATCCGGCTCGTCCATGTCGACGACGTCGGGGATCAGCAGCGCCTGCCGTGCGACCTCGCCGCCGCCCGCCGCCTTGCGCATCCGCTCCAGCACCAACCGTTCGTGCGCGGCATGCTGGTCGACGATGACTAGGCCGTCGTCGGCCTCGGCAACGATATAGGTCGCCGCTACCTGTCCGCGCGCGATCCCCAGCGGGTAACTTGGTGCAGCCGCCGGCAACGGGGCGGCCTCGACCGCCCTGCCCTGCGGCAGGAAGTCCGGGCGGCGCTCCGCCACCGCGGCGCTTGTGAAAGGCTCGGGCGCCGACCACAGCCGCGGTTCGGGCGGCACGGGGACCGCGATGGGTTCGACCTGCCACGCGGCGGGTTGGGCGAACTGCTCGCGGGCGGCGCTGCGGTGTCCCGCCTCGTCGAGCGCGGCCCGAAGCCCGCCGACGATCAGCCCGCGCACTGCGGCGGGATCGCGGAACCGGACTTCGGTTTTCGCCGGATGGACGTTGATGTCGACCTCGTCGCCCGGCACTTCGACGAACAGAGCGGCGACCGGGTGGCGGTCGCGGGCGAGCAGGTCTCGATAGGCAGCACGCAGGGCGCCGACCAGCAGCCGGTCCTTCACCGGCCGGTCGTTGACGAACAGATATTGCTGGTCGCCCATCCCGCGATTGTAGGTCGGCAGGCTGACCACGCCTGTGAGGCGCAGCCCCTCGCGGCCGGTATCGATGCCAAGGCCGTGGCGCTCGAGTTCGTGGCCCAGCAACGCCGCGACCCGCGCCGGCGCATCGCTCGGCTGGACCTTAAGCGTGGTCCGCCCGTCGTGTTCGAGCCGGAAGGCGACATCGCTCCGCGCCATCGCCAGCCGCTTCACCGCATCGAGGCAGGCAGCATATTCGGCGCGGGGGGAGCGCAGGAACTTGCGGCGGGCGGGCACCTTGTCGAACAAGCCCTCGACCCTCACTCGCGTGCCGGGAGGCAAGGCCGCCGGCCCCTCACCCGCGACAGTGCCGTGATCAACGACCAACTGCCAGCCGTCGGCACCTCGCGGACGGCTCTCGAGCGTAAGGCGCGACACGCTGGCGATCGAGGGCAGCGCCTCCCCCCGGAAGCCGAAGCTGGCGACGTCCTCGATCCGGTCGTCGGGTAGTTTCGAAGTCGCATGCCGTTCGAGTGCCAGGCGCATGTCGGCCGGGTCCATGCCATGGCCGTCGTCGGTCACCTCGACCATGTCGAGGCCGCCGGCCGAAAGGCGGACGGCCACGCTCGTCGCCCCCGCGTCGAGCGCGTTTTCGACCAGTTCCTTGAGGGCGCTGGCGGGCCGTTCCACCACCTCGCCGGCGGCGATGCGGTTGATGAGGTCGGACGGCAGCCTTCTTATTGACATGCCGCCTGCACTAGCCCAATCGGAGCACGACCTTGAAGCACTGAATTTTCGAGGAAATTCATGCTGCTTTCACAAGGACTTGGATAAGGGGTCGTGAATCGGGCCGGCAAGCTTTCGGCACGGATCGGGCAATAGCGATAGACGGGGTCAAGGGAATGTTCTGGACGCGCTGGTTCAAGTGGATGTCGCACGACATGGCGATCGACCTGGGGACGGCCAACACGCTGGTTTACGTCCGCGGGCGGGGCATCGTGCTCAACGAGCCGTCGGTCGTCGCGCTGGAAACCATCCGCGGCGAAAAGAAGGTCAAGGCCGTCGGTGACGACGCCAAGCTGATGATGGGCAAGACCCCCGACCAGATCGAGGCGATCCGCCCGCTGCGCGACGGCGTCATCGCCGACATCGACGTGGCCGAGGACATGATCAAGCACTTCATCCGCAAGGTGCACGGCGGCAAGATGTCGTCGTGGCGCTTCCCGGAAATCGTCATCTGCGTGCCGTCGGGATCGACGAGCGTCGAGCGCCGCGCGATCCGCGATGCGGCCTCGAACGCGGGCGCTAGCGCTGTCTACCTGATCGAGGAGCCGATGGCCGCCGCGATCGGCGCCGGCATGCCGGTGACCGAGCCGGTCGGATCGATGGTCGTCGACATCGGCGGCGGCACGACCGAGGTTGCGGTGCTGTCGCTTCGCGGCCTCGCCTACACCACCTCGGTCCGCGTTGGCGGCGACAAGATGGACGAAGCGATTTCGTCCTACGTCCGCCGCAACCACAACCTACTGATCGGCGAAGCTACGGCGGAGCGGATCAAGAAGGAAGTCGGCATTGCCAAGCCGCCGACCGACGGCATCGGCACCACGGTCCACATCAAGGGCCGCGACCTCGTCAACGGCGTGCCAAAGGAAATCTCGATCAACCAGGGCCAGATCGCCGAAGCGCTGTCGGAACCGGTCGGCACGATCGTCGAGGGCGTCCGCATCGCGCTCGAGAACACGGCGCCGGAACTGGCCGCCGACATCTGCGACCAGGGCATCGTCCTGACCGGCGGTGGCGCACTGCTGCAGGGTCTCGACGAAGTGCTTCGCGACGAAACCGGCCTGCCGGTGACGGTCGCCGACGACCCGCTGACCTGCGTTGCGCTGGGCACCGGACGCGCGCTCGAGGAAGAGCAGTTCCGCGGCGTCCTCCAGACCGCTTGAGGACCTGAGGGATGGCGTCGCCGGCGGGGCCGCGCCCGGGCTGGTCACGGCGCGCACAATATACGCTGTTCTTCGGCTTCATCGCGACCGTCGCGGCGGTCGTGATCGGGCTGGTGATGCTCGTCCTCAGCCTCGTCGCGCCCAAGGCCTACGGCTTTGTGCGGCGGGGTGCGCTCGATGCCATCTCACCGGTAACGATCGCATTGTCGGACGTCGGCGCGACCGCCCAGGGCCTGGTCAATGGCACGGGCGATTACTGGAATGCCGCCCAGCAGAACGGTGATCTCAAGAAACGCAACGCCGCACTGATGCAGCGCATGGTCGAAGCGAAGGGCATCCAGCTCGAGAACGCCGAACTCAAGAAGCTGCTCGGCCTTGTCGAAAGCGAGCGCAAGGCGATCGCCACCGGCCGCATCGTCGGCTCGTCGTTCGACAGCCCGCGGCGTTTCGCCATCCTGTCGATCGGAAAGGATTCGGGTGTTCTCGAAGGCATGCCGGTGCGATCGGGCGAGGGCCTGATCGGTCGCGTGGTCGATGCCGGCGCCCGGGCCAGCCGCGTGCTGCTCGTCAGCGATCGCGCCAACGTCGTCCCGGCCAAGATCTTGCGTACCGGCCAGCCGGTGATTGCCACCGGCCGTGGCGACGGCACGGTCGACGTCCGCCCGCTCGAGGTCGGCAAGAACCCCTTCCAGCGCGGTGACGTCATCATCACATCCGGCACCGGCGGCCTTTATCCTCCGCTCGTCCCGGTCGCGAAGGTGGTCCGCCTCGACGACGACGGCGCGCTGGCCCTCCCAGTCGCCGATCCCGCCAAGGTCAGCTTCGCCTCGGTCGAGCCGCCATACGAGCCCGCCGCCCTGGCCGAAGCCAAGCGCGACGAGCCGGCCGACTGATGGGCCGGTCGGCGCTCGCCCCCGCGCCGCGCGCGCTGAACAAGGGACCGCGCCCGCTGGCCCAGGCCGTGCCGTGGATCAGCGTGCTGGTGGCGTCGATGCTCAGCGCGCTGCCGATCGTTGCTAGGGTCGGCTGGTGGCCGTCTGCCGGATTGTTGATGCTGCTTGCGTGGCGGGTCCACCGTGCCGATTGCTGGCCTTCGTGGGCGGCGGCCTTCCTCGGCTTTGCGAACGACGTGTTGAGCGGCGGGACGATCGGCTTTTCGGTCGCGCTGTGGCCGTTCATCATGCTGGCGATGGACGTCATCGACCGGCGTACGATGTGGCGCGACTGGCGGCTCGAGTGGGCCATCGCCGCCGGCTTCATTATCCTCACCGAATTCCTCGAATGGCGTGTCGCCAGTGTCGCGGGGGCGCCGGTTCGCTTCGCCCTGATCTGGCCCGCAATGGTGGTCGGCGTGCTCAGCTATCCGATCGCCTCCTTCGTCATCCACCGCCTCGACCGCTGGAGGGAAAACCGGTGAGGTCGCGGCGCAAGATCAAGGGCGCGGCGCGTTTTACCGAGGCACACCAGTCGCTCACCTATTCCCGGCGGATGATGCTGATCGGCGGCGCGCAGGCGACGATCGCGACCGCGCTGATCGCCCGGCTCGGCTATCTCGCGATCGACCAGCACCAGCTGTACCAGACCAAGTCGGAGGACAACCGGGTCCAGCTGATCGTCGTTCCGCCGCGCCGGGGCTGGATCGTCGACCGCAACAACAAGCCGATCGCCATCAACCGGTCGGACTTCCGCATCGACATCGTCCCGGAACAGCTTGAACATCCGGTCGAGACGGTCAGGCTGCTTGCCCAGCTCCTCGAATTGAGCAGCGACGACATCGACCGCATCGTCAAGGAGCTGAAGGCGTCGAGCGGCTACCGGCCGGTCCAGGTCGCGGAAAACGTCCCTTACGACAAATATGCTGCTGTTACCGTGCGCCTGCCCGAACTCCCAGGCGTCGTCCCGCAGCGCGGCTTTTCCCGTTTCTATCCGGCGGGTCCGGCCGTCGCGCATCTGGTGGGCTACGTCGGCGCGGCCAACGCCAAGGAATATGACGCGGAAGGTAAGAACCCCCTGCTCGTCACGCCGGGCTTCAAGATCGGCAAGGACGGCCTTGAAAAGGTTCTCGAACCCAGGCTCCGGGGACAACCCGGGGGCCAGCGGGTCGAGCTGACGGCGCGCGGCAAGCTCGTCCGGGAGCTCGAGCCGAAGCCCGACCGGAGCGGCCAGACGGTCAAGCTGACGATCGACGCGGGCCTTCAGGAATATGCCGCACGGCGTATGGGCGACCAGTCCGGTGCCCTGGTCGCAATCGATGCGACCAACGGCGACATGCTGGCCTATGTCTCGATGCCGGCGTTCGACCCGAACAGCTTCAGCGACGGAATCGGCCGCACCGAGTGGAAAATGTTGTCGGAAAACGACCACATCCCGCTGCTCAACAAGGTGGCGCAGGGCCTTTATCCGTCGGGATCGACCATCAAGCCGGCGATGGCGCTTGCCTTCCTCCAGCAGGGGATCGACCCGCACCGCCGGGTTCACTGCCCGGGCGGGCTGCGGATCGGCAACCGCTATTTCCGTTGCGACGCCGTCCACGGTTCCGTCGACATGCACACCGCGATCGAGCGCAGCTGCAACACCTATTTCTGGGCGACCGGCCTGATCACCGATCCGCAGAAGACGACCGAGATGGTGAACTATCTCGGCTACGGTCAGAAGTTCGACCTGCCGATCCCGTCCCAGCGCTACGGCACCATGCCGAACCCCGAGTGGTTGGAGAAAAAATACCACCGCAAATGGCAGGGATATGATTCCGCCAACACGTCGATCGGCCAGGGCTATGTCCTCATTAATCCGATGCAGTTGGCGGTCATGCCGGCCCGCCTGGCGTCCGGGAAACTGCTCCAGCCTCGGCTCGTCATGGGCGAAAAGCAGGCGCCGCCGGCCGCCGTCAACGCGACTGCCGAACAGCTCGAGATCATCCGCAAGGCGATGGCTGCCGTGGTCAACGGCAGTGGTACGGCGGTGGCCTCCAAGCTTCCCATCGAGGGCGTCCAGATGGCCGGCAAGACCGGCACTGCGCAGGTATTCCGTCTCGAAGCTCGCGGCCACCAGTCCAACTGGGCGCTTCGCGACCACGCGCTGTTCATCGCCTTTGCCCCGGCCGAACAGCCGCGCTACGCGATCGGGTGCATCATCGAGCATGGCGGCTTCGGCGCGTCGGCCGCAGCACCGATCGTCCGCGACACGATGACGTTCCTGTTCGACCAGCAAAAGGCGATGGATTCGCTCGTCCCGCTCGAAAAGCAGTGGGGCGGCACACTGGCCGAACGCACCGCGCGGCAGGCGGCGCAGTTCGATGCCATCGCCCGTGCCAACAGCGTGAAGACTACTGCATGATTCCGTCCAACGTCGTCCCCCAGCCGCTTGCCCGCCTGCCGTGGAAGCTGATCGTGCTGATCCTGTCGATTTGCGGGATCGGGCTCGTCACCCTCTACTCGGCGGCCGGCGGCTCGCTCTCGCCGTGGGCGCTGAAGCAGGCGGTGCTGATCCTCTTTTTCCTGTCGGTCGCGATCGGCATGTCGTGGATCCCGGAGAATTTCATCAAGGGCCTGGTCTTCCCGGCCTATGTCATCATCATGGTGCTGCTCGTCGCCGTCGAGGCGATCGGCTTCGTCGGGAAGGGCGCGCAGCGCTGGGTCGACCTCGGCTTCATCCGCCTGCAACCGTCGGAATTCATGAAGCCGGCGATCGTGCTGACGCTGGCGCGGTTCTACGAGTTGTTGCCGGTCGGCGACGTCCGCCGTTGGCGCGGCCTCTGGCCGGCGGCGCTGCTGGTGCTGGTCCCATGGGCGCTGATCCTGATCCAGCCGGACCTCGGCACGGCCACCATGGTCCTGTTGTCGGGCGTGACCGTGATGTTCCTCGCCGGCCTGCCGATGTGGTACTTCCTGGGCGCCGTCGGAGTCGCTGCAGCCGCCCTCCCCATCCTCTTCTCGATGCTCCACGACTACCAGCGCAAACGGGTGCTGATCTTCATGGATCCGGAGAGCGATCCGCTCGGTTCCGGCTACCATATCAGCCAGTCGAAAATCGCGATCGGATCGGGCGGCCTGTGGGGCAAAGGCTATCTCAACGGATCGCAAAGCCATCTCGACTACCTTCCCGAAGGCCACACCGATTTTGTCTACGCCACCATGGTCGAGGAATGGGGCTTCGTCGGCGGGGCTGTCCTCATCATCGCCTTCCTGATGGTCGTCCGCTGGGGCATGCGCGTCGCCAAGCGCGCGCCCACCCGGTTTGGCCGGCTTACAGCGGCAGGGCTTTCGACGACCATCTTCTTCTATTTCTCGGTCAACCTCATGATGGTGATGGGCCTTGCACCGGTCGTGGGCATCCCGTTGCCACTGGTCAGCTTCGGCGGTTCGGCGGTCATGACCGTGATGCTGTGCATCGGCATCCTGATGAGCCTTGAACGGCAACAACGAACGCGCGCCCGCAACTAGTCGCGACCAGTTCAAATCCGCAGGCGCGCGCGAAATGAGAATAGCGACGTCCATTCGGACTCAGGACGGGAGCGGCGCTCGGAAAAGCCTCATTAGATTATCACGAAAAATGGCGGCTTTCCTACAATTACCGGCTGACCTTTTAATTTTCCGCGATTGGCGGTTGCGCGGGTGTGGCAAGGCTGTTAGAGGCCCGCCCGCGCCACCGGTACACCGGTCCCGCGCAATTGCCTTTCGGCATGGACGCATAGCTCAGTTGGTAGAGCAGCTGACTCTTAATCAGCGGGTCCTAGGTTCGAACCCTAGTGCGTCCACCACCTTTGCCTTCGATCAATTAACTCAGGCAGCGCGCAAGCTGACCTTGCCGCCGGCGTGTCGTTCGGCCCGGCTAGCTCCAGTTCCAGCAGCACCAGCTGCACCTCGCCGGTGGCGGCATTCGACAGTCGCACCACTTCGTCGACCGGCACGGCGGTCGGCCCCAGCAACGCCTCCACTGCGCCTCGGACGTTTTCCGGCGCGTCGACCGGCCCGCCGAACTCGTACGCTGTTGCCGGAGGCGCAGCGAGACGCGGCGCGCTGGGCCGGATGGATTCGATCACGTCGGCAGCGTTCTGGACCAGCGTGGCGCCCTCCCGGATCAGGAGGTTGCAGCCCTGCGCGCGGGGATCGAGCGGCGAGCCGGGAACCGCCATGACCTCGCGTCCCGACTCTGCCGCCAGGCGGGCGGTGATCAGGGAGCCTGAGCGCGGTGCGGCCTCGACCACGACCGTGCCCGTGGCAAGGCCGGCGATGATCCGGTTGCGATAGGGAAAATGCCGCGCCCGCGGCTCGGTCCCGGGAGGCATTTCGGCGACCAGCAGTCCCCGGCTCGCGACCGCTTCCTGCCGATCGGCATTCTCCGGCGGATAGACGACGTCGAGCCCACCGGCGATGACGCCGATCGTTCCGCTTTCGAGCGCCCCGTCATGCGCGGCGCTGTCGATGCCGCGGGCAAGGCCTGAAACGACGACGATCCGCTCGTCCCCGAGATCGCGGGCAAGGCCTCGGGCGAAACGGCAGGCGGCTGCACTGGCGTTGCGCGCCCCGACCATCGCCACCATCGGCCGATCGAGGAGTGAAAGGTCACCGCGGACGGTCAGTAATGGCGGGGCATCCTCCATCTCCGCGAGCGCCCGAGGATAGAGACCTTGTCCGAGGCTAAGGTAACGACCTCCCAGCCGCTTGACCTCGTCCATCTCCCGCTGCGCCTGGCCACGGGTCCACGGGCTAAGGGTCCTGCCCTTCCCGCGTCGCGCAAGGTCAGGCAGCGCGTCGAGCGCGGACTGCGCGGTGCCGAAACGGGCAAGCAACTGGCGGAAAGCAACGGGGCCGACGCCCGGCGTACGGATCAGGCACAGCCGGGCGACGAGATCGTCGCTCAAGCGGATTTTCTTCCGACGCGCGGTTCCTCGCCCCGACGGAGGCGGCGGATATTGTCGCCATGCTTCCAGATCACGAGCACCGCGAGGCCCGCGAGCAGCGGAACGAGCGTGCGTTCGCCGCGCACGAACGCGGCGATGGGCGCGGAAGCCGCCGCGGCCATGCCGGCGACCGACGAAATGCGCAGGGTGAGCAGCAGGCCGATCCAGACGGCGGCGTAAACGACGGCAAGGATCGGCGAGAGGCCGACCAGGACGCCAAGGAACGTCGCCACGCCCTTGCCGCCGCGGAACCGAAGCCAAACGGGATAAAGGTGGCCGATCATTGCGCCCCCCGCAGCGGCGATCTCGCCACCGGGTAGAAAGCGATGGGCCAACATGACGGCGGCCGTGCCTTTCACCGCGTCGAGCAGCAGCGTCGCCGCCGCCAGCTTCTTGGAGCCGGTGCGCAACACATTGGTGGCACCGATGTTGCCCGACCCGATGTCACGAATGTCCCCCTTGCCGCCCAGGCGCGTCAGCAACAGGCCGAACGGGATCGAGCCAAGCAGGTAGCCAAGCAGGACGGCGAGAAGGATGGTCTGGTTCATCGCGGCCATGGCTTAGCAGATCGATTGTCCCCCGCAATGTTGCCGACCGGGGCAAACCCCGCCAAGAAGCGCCACGATGGACCCGAATGCCCCGCTCCTGTTCTTCGATTCCGGTGTCGGCGGCCTCTCGGTCCTCGGCCCGACGCGCGCGCTGCTGCCGAACGCGCCGATCGTTTACGCTGCGGACAGCGCTGGCTTTCCCTACGGGACAAAGACCGAAGCCGAGTTGGCGGAGCGTGTTCCGGACCTGTTGAAGCGCCTGGTCGACAAGGTGCAGCCGCGGCTTGCTGTCATCGCCTGCAACACCGCCTCGACCATCGCGCTCGATCATGCCCGCGCCGCGCTCGACATCCCTGTCGTCGGAACCGTGCCCGCAATCAAGCCGGCGGCCGAGATATCGCAAAGCCGGGTGATCGGCGTGCTGGGCACCGATGCCACCGTGCGCCAGCCCTACGTCGACGACCTCGCGGCGCGGTTCGCTGCCGATTGCACCGTCGTCCGGCACGGGAGTGCGCGGATGGTCGAACTGGCAGAGGCCAAGCTGGGCGGCGCGCGGGTGACCGCCGATGACGTCCGCGAGGCGATCCGCCCGCTCCTCGACAATGCGCCTGACATGGATGTCATGGTCCTCGCCTGCACTCATTTCCCCCTCCTGGCGGAGGAAATCGCTGTCGCCGCGCCGGGCGTTGCATTGATCGACGGCGGTCCCGGCATCGCGCGACGCATCGCCCACCTCACCGAAAGCCAGCCCTGGCCGGTGACGCCCCCGCCCGGCCGCGCCATCTTCACTCGCCCGCCCCCGGCCCGGCTCGCGATGGCACTGGGTAATTTCGGCATCTGGCGGATCGACGCCCTCTAGGGTGGAAATGCACGTCCATCGCGGTTAAAGGCCTGCGCGAGCGAAGGGAATCCCTTGGACTACGAGCATATCTTCAAGTCGGCGATCGACCGCCTTCACACCGAAGGCCGCTATCGGGTGTTCATCGACATCCTGCGCACCAAGGGCGCCTTCCCCAACGCGCACTGCTTCCACGGCCACAACGGTCCGAAGCCAATCACGGTCTGGTGCTCCAACGACTATCTCGGCATGGGGCAGCACCCCAAGGTGGTCGAGGCGATGGAGGAGGCGCTGCACAGTGTCGGCGCTGGTTCGGGCGGGACCCGCAACATCGGCGGCAACACCCATTACCATGTCGAGCTTGAGGCCGAGCTTGCCGACCTGCACGCCAAGGAAGCGGCGCTGCTGTTCACTTCGGGCTATGTCTCGAACGAAGCGACGCTGTCGACGCTCGGCAAGCTGCTGCCGGGCTGCGTCATCTTCTCGGACGAACTCAACCACGCGTCGATGATCGCGGGCATCAAGAATTCGGGCTGCGAGAAGCGCGTCTTCCGCCACAACGACCTCGCGCACCTCGAACAGTTGCTCGCCGAAACACCGGCCGACACGCCCAAACTGATCGCGTTCGAGAGCGTGTATTCGATGGACGGCGACATTGCGCCGATCCACGCCATCTGCGACCTTGCCGATCGCTACGGCGCGCTGACCTATCTCGACGAGGTGCACGCGGTCGGCATGTACGGCCTTCGCGGCGGCGGGATTTCGGAGCGGGATGAAGCAGCTTCGCGCGTCACGATCATCGAGGGCACGCTCGGCAAGGCGTTCGGCGTGATGGGCGGCTATATCGCGGCCGACAGGATGATCGTCGACTGCATCCGCAGCTACGCGCCTGGCTTCATCTTCACCACGTCGCTGTCCCCGGTGTTGGCTGCCGGTGCACTGGCGGCGGTCCGCCACCTCAAGGACAGCGCCGCCGAGCGCGAGGCCCAACAGGCCAGCGCGGCGATGCTCAAGGCCAAGTTCCGCGACGCTTCGCTGCCGGTGATGGAAAGCGTGACCCACATCGTGCCGCTCCTGGTCGGCTGCCCGGTCAAGGCCAAGCGGATCAGTGACATCCTGCTTGCCGAGTACGGCATGTACGTCCAGCCGATCAATTTCCCGACCGTGCCGCGCGGTACCGAGCGGCTACGCTTCACCCCCGGCCCGCACCACGCCGAGCCGATGATGGACGAGCTCACCGCCGCCCTGGTTGAGATCTGGAGCCGGCTCGAACTGGAACGCGTCCGCGCCGCATGACGGCGGTTTCCCCGGATTTCCGACACGAAACCCCTGATGAATTGCAGGCGATCCTCAACGGCAATCCGCCGCTCAAGGCGAAGTGGGATGGTCTTACGGACCTCGGCCGGAACGAGTGGATCTGCTGGATGACCTCGCCCAAGAAGCAGGAAACCCGCAACGAGCATCTCGCCCGCCTCCAGGAGCAGGTACTCGAAGGCAAGCGGCGCCCATGCTGCTGGCCGGGCTGCCCGCATCGCCGGGCCTCCGCCGCCAAAAATTTCCGCACCTAATGGCGCAGCGCTGCGGCGACCGGCCAAGGCCATCCAATGCGAGGTCAGCGAACGCTCGCGGCCCAATCTGTGGTGGCGAATCTGCATCGCATCCCCTAGATGATGCCCATGAAGATCGCTCTCTCCGCCGACCATGCCGGCGTTGACCTGAAAGACGAACTTGCCGCCTGGCTGAGTGAGCAGGGTCATGACATCCTCGACCTCGGCACGCACGGCCATGAAAGCGTGGATTATCCCGACTTTGGCGCCCGCCTCGGCCGCGCCATCGCCGAGGGCAAGGCGGAGCGCGGCATCGCCGTCTGCGGCTCCGGCATCGGCATTTCGATCGCGGTCAACCGCAACCCGGCCTGCCGATGCGCGCTGGTCAACGAGCCCCTGTCGGCAGCTCTCGCGCGACAGCACAATGATGCCAATGTCCTCGCGCTTGGCGGCCGTCTCACCGGCATCGAGCTGGCCAAGGCTTGCGTGACCGCGTTCCTGACCACCCCATTCGAAGGCGGGCGCCACCAGCGCCGCGTCGACATGCTCTCCAACGAGGTGACCTGCTGATGGCTTCCGCGCCCGATTTGACTGACGTTCAGCCGCTCGGCTTCTTTACCGAGACACTGCGCGACGCGGACCCGAAGGTCGCCGACGCGATTAAGGCGGAACTGACCCGCGAGCAGACCCAGATCGAACTGATCGCGTCGGAGAATATCGTCTCGAAGGCGGTGCTCGAAGCGCAGGGCTCGGTGTTCACCAACAAATATGCCGAGGGCTATCCGGGCAAGCGCTACTACCAGGGCTGCGCGCCGTCGGACTCTGTGGAACAGCTCGCCATCGACCGCGCCAAGCAGCTGTTCGGCTGCGACTTCGCCAACGTCCAGCCGCATTCGGGCGCACAGGCCAATGGCGCGGTGATGATGGCGCTGTTGAAGCCGGGCTGCACCATCATGGGCATGAGTCTCGCCGCCGGTGGTCACCTCACCCACGGCGCGCCGCCGGCCCAGTCGGGCAAGTGGTTCAACGCGGTCCAGTACGGCGTCAACGAGGACGACCATCGCGTCAATTTCGACGAGGTCGAGAGCCTCGCCCGCGAGCACAAGCCCGCCCTCATCATTGCCGGCGGCTCGGCCTATCCGCGTCACCTCGACTTCGCCCGCTTCCGCGCCATCGCGGACGAGGTGGGCGCGATCCTCATGGTCGACATGGCCCACTTCGCCGGCCTGGTCGCGGCAGGCGAGCACCCCTCGCCGTTCGGCCACGCCCACGTGGTCACCACCACCACCCACAAGACGCTTCGCGGCCCGCGCGGCGGCATGGTGCTGACCGATGACGAGGCGATCGCCAAGAAGATCAATTCGGCGGTCTTCCCGGGCCTGCAGGGCGGCCCGCTGATGCATGTCATCGCCGCCAAGGCGGTCGCCTTCGGCGAGGCGCTGGAGCCGGGCTTCAAGACCTACGCCAAGGCGGTGATCAAGAACGCGCAGGTCATGGCCGACCGCCTCAAGGAGCGCGGCGCGGACGTCGTGTCGGGCGGCACCGACACCCACCTCGCGCTGATCGACCTCCGGCCGCTCGGCATCACCGGCAAGGACGCCGACGAGGCGCTCGAGCGCGCCGGCATCACCTGCAACAAGAACGGCGTGCCGTTCGACCCGCTCCCGCCGATGAAGACCAGCGGCATCCGCATTGGGTCGCCCGCCGGCACCACCCGCGGCTTCGGCGAGGCTGAGTTCCGCGATATCGCCGACATGGTCGCCGATGTGCTCGACGGCGTCGCCAAGAGCGGCGGTGAAGGCGATGCGGCGGTCGAGCAGGCGGTCAACGCCCGGGTCCGTGCGCTGTGCGCCCGCTTCCCGATCTATCAGGGATAGCGAATGCGCTGCCCGTTCTGCGCCAACGACAATAGCCAGGTGAAGGATTCGCGGCCGAGCGAGGACAGCACCTCGATCCGCCGCCGCCGCCAGTGCGAGGCGTGCGGTGGCCGCTTCACGACGTTCGAACGGGTCCAGATCCGCGACCTGACGGTCGTCAAGAAGGACGGCAAGCGCCAGCCGTTCGACCGGGTCAAGCTGGAGCGCGCGGTCGGCCACGCCTGCCGCAAGCGCGACGTCGGTTCCGACAAGATCGAGCGACTGGTGACGGGCGTTCAGCGCCAGCTCGAGACCCGCGGCGATGAAGTCAGTTCGACCGAGATCGGCGAGGCGGTGATGGCCGGCCTCAAGACGCTCGACCATGTCGCCTACATCCGCTTCGCCAGCATCTACAAGGACTTCGACGACCCCGCCGATTTCGCCGAAATCGCCGAGCGGGTGGAGAGCGAATCCGTGCCGCCTGGCCAGGATAAGCTGCTGTGAACGGCGGGACGCAGCCCGCCATCGTCCTCGTCCGTCCGCAGCTTGGCCAGAACATCGGCAAGGCGGCGCGGGCGATGCTGAACTTCGGCCTGACCGACATGCGCCTCGTGTCTCCGCGTGACGGCTGGCCCAACCCGGAAGCCGGTCCGGCCGCCAGCGGCGCCGACGTCGTGCTCGAAAAAGCGCGGATCTTCGACAGCGTGGGCGACGCGGTCGCCGATTGCGAGCAGATCTACGCCACCACCGTGCGCAAGCGTGGGGTCGACCGGCCGGTCGTCACACCGGAAGTCGCGGCGCGCGAAATCCATGCCGCGGCCGGGCAGAGTGCGATCCTGTTCGGTCCGGAGCGCTCGGGCCTCGAAACCGATGATGTCGCGGTCGCGCGCAAGATCATCACCGTGCCGATCAATCCCGAGTTCGGCAGCCTCAACCTCGCCCAGGCGGTCATCCTCTGTGCCTATGAATGGTCGAAGGGCATCCAGCTGGCTTCGCCGCCGGCCACCGATCTCGACCCGCCCGCGCCGCAGGTCGACCTTGATGGGCTGGTGGGCCACCTCGAGAAAATGCTCGACGAATCCGGCTATTTCTTCCCGCCCGACCGCACGCCGGCAACCAAGCGAACGCTGCGCAGCGTGCTGACGAAACCCGGCTGGTCGGCGCAGGAAGTGCGCACCCTTCGCGGCGTGTTGTCCAGCCTCGAGCGCCCACGCAGCCGCTAGAGAAGCGGGGCGCCGTCGCCGACGAGCGGGCGCGCAAGGCTTTCCGGCAACTGGATGTCGTCCTTGCGGGCCATCACCCAATCGCGCGCCTCGCGGATCGCATCCGGATAGTCGCGCTTCGTCTCTTCCCGGCGGGTCACGCGCTGGGCAGGATCATAGTCGACGTCCGGGTTTTTGGCGTAGGTCTTGAACAACCCGCCTTCGACCTGCTGCGCGACGTCTTCGTTCGACATTCCGAGTCCGAACAAGTCCGACGCTGCAGACACCGTCGCATGCGGCTCGTCGAACAGCCGGTTGGCATCGAGGCTGCGAAGCGCCGGATTGATCGCGAGCAACCGCGCGAACTGGCCGATCATCAGCGCCCATAGCGCCGCCGCCCGCTGCGGGATCGACAGGGCATCGAGATCGCCGACGATCTCGTACCGACCGATGTTGAGTTCGTCCGTAATCGAGCGGACCCACTCGGCGTGTTGCGGGGTGCGCAACACCGCGGCGAGGTAATCGTCGAGCGGGAAATGCAGCAGGATGCCCGTCTGGCGCGGCACGAACTGTTCGATCGGCAGCGCGATCATGGTCGTCGGAACATTGCCCTTAATCACGACCGGCCCGTCCTCGAACCGCTTCGAAAGCAGTCGAAGCGTCAATCGCAGGCGCTCGGCCCAGTCGCCGCGAAGGTGCGGCGAACTCGTCGCCTCGACTCCCAGCTGGCGAAGCGCATTGGGCTCGCGGATCGCCAGCGCGCCTTGCGGCCGGTCGATGGCGCGCGAGAGCAGCGTCGACCCGCACTGCGCAACATGGTGGATGAAATTAACTGGCGATGCCGCCGGCCCGGCGTCGTCCATCGACCCTAAGAGGACGTCGACCGGGACGCGATAGATCATCTCGCCTTCCCGTTTGATCCGGCGATCGAAGAAGATCGATTGCGCAAATTCCTCGCGGCTGAGGTCGACGAAGCGCGCGTCCTCGCCGTCGAAGCTGTGCAGGTAAAGCGATGGATCGGAGAAAATCCGCTCGAGGGTAATGCTCATGGCGGCGCGCTAGCACGGGCGGAATGGACAGGCTATGCCCCGCGCCCATGGTTCAGGGCAGCCCTCACGACAGCAGCGACATCTTGACGCTGGACGTCGACTCTTCGCTCGACACGGTCGATGCGGCCGCCGTGCGGGATCGCCTGGAGCACCAGGGCGTGCTGCTCCTTCGCGGCGCCGCGCCCGATGTTCCGTCATTCCGCCGGCTCGCCGAGCAGCTGTGCTCGACGTCGGTTTTCAACGAAAGCCCCAACCGCGAGAGCGTCGAGGCGGATAGCAACGTCCAGACCGTCGACCTCGGCGCCGATGCCTTCCCTCTCCACCCGGAACTGTCGCGCGAACCCTGGCGTCCGGACGTCGCCATGTTCCATTGCATCGTCCCGCCCGGCGGCGGCGGCGAGACGACGGTGTGCGACGGGATCGGAATCGTCGAGCGGCTGCCCTCCGACCTCGTCGCGGAAATGGCCCGGCGTCGGCTCCTTTACATCCGCCGCGCCACGCCGGCGGAATTGCGCTTCTGGCTTGGCACGGAGTTTCCCAGCAACCAGCAATTGGCCGAACCGCCGGCGGGCTGTCCGTACGAATTCCGCGCCGTTCGGGGGATGATTGTGCGGGTCTTTTCGCGGCCGCTGCTCCACCGCCCGTTGTTCGACCAGCGGCTCGCGTTCGGGAATTTCCTCTTGTTCGCTCGCGACTATCTAGCCCGGCCCAACCTGCCCTGCCTGGAAGACGGCAGCAGGGTGCCGGACAGCTGGCTCGACGCCGTGCGCGCGGCCGCCGAGCCCATCACTTTCCCCATTCCGTGGCGGGCCGGCGACGTCGCGCTGATCGACAACAGCCGCGTCATGCATGGCCGCCGCGGCATCCCCGATCCTTCCCACCGCCGGATCGCCAGTTATTTCGGTTACCTGCGCGACGCGCCGGTCAATCCGGACGAACCGACCGACCCAGTGTGGCGACGCGAGGAATTCCGTCCTCCTCTGGCGCTTGCGGACTGACCGGCAGCCATAGGTTCATCGCGCCGACCCGAATCGGCGCCAAGCCCTGCGCCTCGGCCCATGCTTCGACCGGCCCGTCGAGCCCCCTCGCCAGTGGCCCGATCGGTTTGGTTTCCGAGCCGGTCAGCACCGCGCTTCGGGGGGACAATGGCGATTGCGCGATGTTCGCGAACGTCACCGGGCAAAGCGACCGGTCGCGACACGCTACGAGGTTGCCGGCGCGAAACAAGAATGGCCCGGGGGCCAATCGAGGATCGATGGCCAGTCCCGTATCGGTGGCACGGACGCTGTCGAGCGAGGCGATGGTCGTCATGCCCGCCTTCCGCGCGAGATCCCCGATACGGTGGGCATCCGCGGTGCTGTGGATCGGCCGCTCCCCCGGCCGCGCTTTCACCAGGTCGGTGATTGTGCGCGCCGTCCCGGCCAGCGCGAACAACACGATCAGGAAGGTGAAATGGGTACGACGAAGTCCCAACAACACAACAAGCCCGCCCCGCGCTGCGAGGTAGAGCAACAACGGCACGACCAGCGGCACGAGATACTGGCGATATGCCGGCATCGGCAGGATCGCCGCGACCAGGGCCGCCAGCAGGACAAGGCCTGCTCCGGCATCGACTTGCGACGATCGGGCCCCAGCGACCCTCGCCCGCCACGCGGCGATCCCGAGGAGCACCAGGACCGGCCCTAGCGCGGCAAATTTCAGGAACCGGAGGGAGCGCTGGACGACACCCAGCTGGTCGAGGGACCCATTGAGCGTCTGGAAGGCGCGCACCCCGTCCACACTGTAGGTCACCATGTCGAACCACGCCTTAGTGGGCGACAGCGCCAGGGTGAGGAAGGTTGGCAGCGCGCCGACAATCAGTCCGGCGAAGAGCGAAACCGCGCCGACGCGCTGATGGCGGAACGCCCTCCACGCTTCGACCGCGGCCACGGCGGCGGCCGGGAGGGCATAGCTGATCTTGGTCGACGCCGCCGCGGCAAGGGCCAGTCCCGCGACGAACAGCCGGGGTCGGGACGGCGCCTCCACCCACAGCCTTTCAAGCCCCAACGCCAAGAGGAAAAGCGGCAGCGCGTCGTTTCTGGCGACCGTCCCCGCAAACTGGACGCTGTCACATAAGAGGAGGAGCAAGGCGGCCAATCCGCCCACGGAGGCACGGCCGGACAGGCGCTCGGCGGTACGCCCGGTCAGCCACGCGGCCCCTGCTACGAACAGTGCATTGGCCAGCCGGGAGGCGATGAGCAGCCAGCCCGGCGCGATCCATTGCAGCGGCGCGAGGAGCCACGGCTGCAGCGGCGTCTGCAGATAGGGAAAGTCGAGTATCGGCCGCCAGCCCTCAGCGACCAAGCGTGTCGCGGCGATATATTGGCCTTCGTCATGGTCGATCGGCATCCACAGCGAAGCGAGGAGCAGCAGGCACAGGCCGGCGGCGGCAACCGTGCGGGGACTCGGCAGGGCGCGGCCTCGATCGTGCATCGGCCGTGGCTATGCCCAAGCCCATGGCGTCTGGCAAAGCTTGACGCATGCGCCCTCGCCCGCTAGGCGCGCGGCTCGCAATTGACCCTGCACGTCCGGTGAAGCGGTGGTCGCGGTTGGCTTGATGGCCTTCCGGTGCGGTCCGGACTTTTCAGCCCTCACGGGCATGCAAATTGGAGATGACACATGTCGAAGCGCACCAGCGCCAAGTATAAGCTCGATCGCCGCATGGGCGAGAACGTCTTCGGTCGCCCGAAGAGCCCGGTTAACCGCCGCGAGTACGGCCCGGGCCAGCACGGCCAGCGCCGCAAGGGCAAGATGTCGGACTTCGGCATCCAGCTGCGCGCCAAGCAGAAGCTCAAGGGCTACTACGGCGACGTTACCGAAAAGCAGTTCAAGCAGACCTTCCAGGCCGCCAGCCGCATGAAGGGCGACGCCTCGCAGAACCTCATCGGCCTGCTCGAACGCCGCCTCGACATGATCGTCTACCGCGCCAAGTTCGCGCCGACGATCTGGGCCGCCCGCCAGCTGGTCAGCCACGGCCACATCCGCGTCAACGGCACGAAGTGCAACATCGCGTCGCGCCGCTGCGACGTGAACGACGTCATCGAGCTGGGCCCGAAGGCGCAGCAAATGGTCCTCGTCGCCGAAGCGCAGAGCCTCGCCGAGCGCGAGATCCCCGACTATGTCGTCGCCGACGGCACCGCCAAGGTCACCTTCTCGCGCGTCCCGACGCTCGACGAAGTGCCCTACCCGGTCCGCATGGAGCCGAACCTGGTCGTCGAATTCTATTCGCGCTAAGCCTTACGGCAACTCGCGAACGAGAGGGCGGTCCCGCTGGGGCCGCCCTTTTCGTTTGTGCTGCTATTTCGCCGGGTAAGGCACGCCCAGCCAGCGCGCGAACAACGCCTTCTGCGCGGGCGTGGCGTTGTCGGCCGGCCTGACCGTCACGCCGCCGGCGGGCCGCGAGCCCAGCGTCATCTTGCGCGTCATCAGTTGGTCGCGGCGGAAGAAGGAGACGGTCACCGTCTCGCCCGCCTTGCGCTCGCGAAGCATGTCGCGGAACCGAGCCGGGCTGACCCGTGCGCCATCGATCGCCACCAGGACGTCGCCGGTTTCCATGCCCGCGTTCCATGCCGCGCCATCCCTGGTCACGCCGCCCAGCACCATCGCGCCATTCGCCTCATCGGCCTGCCAGCCGGCCATCGCCACCTGCGGGCCACTGCCCATGTCGAGCCTGAGGCCGACCGGCGCCAACAGCGCGGCGAAGTCCTGGTCCGCCGGCGAATCGATGTTCTTCGCCCACCAGGCGTCCCAGCTGTGACCGGTCAGCCGCTGCAGGATCGCGCGCACGTCGGCCGAGGTGAAGCCCTTCGCGCCGTTGCCGTATGCCTTCCACAGCTCGTTATGCACGTCACGGTAATTGACCTCGCCGCCCGTGTCCTGGAGCAGGGCGATGTCGAGCGCCCATGATGCGATCGACCCTTCCGAATAGATGTTCACCCAGGCGTTGTTCGACCGGTTGCGGTCGACGTTCGAAATCCATTCGTCGAACGAGGCGCCGGCGGCCGATTGCACCAGCCGGCCCGGACGGTTCTTGTTGGCGTCGATCGTGTCGGCCAATTCCTCGAGATATTTGCCGGTCGGGAGCAACCCGGCGCGGACGAGCAGCGGGCCGGTGAAATATTCGGTCGACCCTTCCTCCATCCACAGGAGGTCGGTGTAATTCTCGCGCTCGTAGTCGTACGGCACCATCGCCGCGTTGCGGTAGGCCTTCACGTTCCAGGTATGGATGAACTCGTGCGCGGCGGTGCCGAGGAAGCCCATGTAGCTATCGCCGGTGAACCGGTAGCGCGGCATCTGGATGACGGTCGAATTCTTGTGCTCGGTCGCGCCGCCGACATTGTCCGTGGCATGGACGATGAACAGGTATCGGTCGAACGGATAGCCCTGCCAGATGGTCTGCGACTTGGGGACCATCGTCTTGAGGTCGGCCGCCATCTTGTCGATGTCGTAATTTCCCTGCCCCCACACGACGAGGTCGTATTTCTTCCCGTCGGCCGTGAACTGGCGGTACTGGCTGATGCCGGCCTCGATTGGGCTGTCGACCAGCACGTCCCAGTTGGGCGCGGTAAAGCGGGCCGGCGCGCTCGAGGCCATGCCGGAATAGGCCTTCCAGCCCTGCGGCATCTTGAGCGACACCGACACATCGTCACCGCGCGTGGCGTCGGTGTGCATGAAGATGGCGGACGCATCGAGGTAGGCGTGACTGTCGTCGATATGGCGGCTGCGCGAGCCGAGCTCGTTGCCGTAGATCTCGTAGTTGACCCGTACCGGTCCGGCCCCGCTGGTGCGGATGCGCCAGGTCGACTTGTCGATCTTTTCCCATTTGAGCGCCCGGCCCGAGGCATCGGTAGCCCCGAAACCGCTGACCCCGTTGGCAAGGTTCATGATGGTGTAGCGCCCGGTGCGCCAAGCCGGCATCTTCACGTCGAGCGTCGGCCCGGCCGCGGGGAATTCGATGCTGACCTGCCCAGTGTGGTGGTCCGGTTTCGTCAGGTCGATCACATAGTCGACCCGGGCCATCGCCGGTGTCGATACCGCCGCCAACAGTGCTGCTGCAATCCAAGCTTTCATCACGCTCAACCCCTCCTGTTGACGCTACGCTAGGGAGGCTGGGCGCGCTTGGCCAGTGGAGCGCTTTGCGTTGCACCCCCAAATTCGATAGGCGGCCAGCGATGACCACGCCTCCCCTCCCCGAATGGGCTCCCCACACCGCCGTCTGGATCGGCTTCCCCAGCCACGCCGAGCTGTGGGAAGACGACCTTGCCGCCGCGCAGGCCGAGGTCGCCGCCTTCGCCAACGCGGTCCATGCCGATGGCGCGGGCGAAGAAGTGCGCCTCGTCGCCGCCAACGAGCAGGCCGCAGCCGAGGCGCGTCGGCTGGCACCGTTCGCCACCATCATCGTCGAACCGTTCGGCGACGTCTGGCTGCGCGACACCGGGGCGATCGTCACGGGCACCGGCGGCACTGTCCGCGCGCAGGGGTTCCGGTTCAACGGCTGGGGCGACAAGTATCAGTTGGAGGGCGACGACAGCGTCGGCCAGCGCCTCGCCGAAGGTGCCGGCATGGATTACGCCAAGGCCGACTGGGTGCTCGAGGGGGGGGCCATCGACGGCGACGGCACGGGCGTGCTCCTGACGACCGAGCAGTGCCTCCTCAACCCCAACCGCAATCCCGGCTTCGACCAGGATGAGGTGGAGCAGCGACTGGCCCGCGACCTGGGCGCCACGCGTGTTGTCTGGCTCGGCGACGGCCTCGAGAACGACCACACCGACGGCCACGTCGACAACCTCGCGCGGTTCGTGGCGCCGGGCGTCGTCGCCATTCCGGAGGCGGAAGAAGGCGATCCCAATGCCGAGGTCTATGCCGATGCCGCTGAAAAGCTGCTTGACGCGGAGCTCGACGTGGTCGCCATCCCTTCGCCGGGCCGACTGGATGACGAGGATGGCGAGGCGATCCCGGCCAGCTACATGAACTTCTACATCGGCAATGCCGCCGTCGTCGTGCCGCTCTACGGCGCGCCCAACGACGGGGTCGCCGTCGAGCGGCTTCAGGAACTCTTCCCCGACCGCCGCGTCGTGGGACTGCGCGCCGACCACCTGTTGACCGGTGGCGGCAGCTTCCACTGCATTTCCCAGCAGGTGCCCCAATGAGCCAGAAGATCACCGTCGCCGCCCTCCAGCTCGCCTTTGGCGACGACATCGACGCGAACATCGCCAATGTCGCCGAGCTGGTGCGCGAGGCCAAGGGCAAGGGCGCCGAAGTCGTGCTGCCGCCAGAGCTGTTCGAAGGCCCCTATTTCTGCCGGGTCGAGGACGAAGGGCTGTTCGCCACGGCCAAGCCGACGGCCGAGCACAAGGCCGTGTTGGCGATGCAGAAACTGGCCGAAGAACTCGGCATCTGGATTCCGACCAGCTTCTTCGAAGCCGACGGTCCGCACCACTATAATTCGCTCGCGATGGTGGGCCCCGACGGCAAGGTCGCCGGCGTTTACCGCAAGAGCCACATCCCCGATGGCCCCGGGTACGAGGAGAAGTTCTATTTCCGCCCCGGGAACACCGGCTTCAAGGTGTGGAATGGCGCGAATACCACGCTCGGCATCGGCATTTGCTGGGACCAGTGGTACCCGGAAACCGCCCGGTCGATGATGCTGATGGGCGCGCAAATACTGTTCTATCCGACCGCGATCGGCACCGAGCCGCACGATCCCGACCTCGACACCTCGCGCCTGTGGCGTCGGGCGATGATCGGCCATGCCGTTTCGAACGTCGTGCCGGTCGTTGCCGCCAACCGCATCGGCAACGAACATGGCCAGATCTTCTACGGCCACAGCTTCATTTGCGATGAGCGCGGCGACATACTGGCCGAGTTCGGGGCGAAGGAAACGGGCGTGCTGACCGCGACGCTCGACATCGACGCCGCCAAGCGCCACCGCGCGGCCTTCGGCTTCTTCCGCGACCGCCGGCCCGACCTTTACGGGCGGCTGGCCCAGGACATCTAGTCCCGCTCGACGAAGCCCTTGAGCCGATCGAGCCGCGCTTCCCACTGCACGCCGATCTGCTCGAGGAAATCGCCCGCTTTCCGAAGTGCGTCGGGGACGAGCTCGAACTGCAACTCGCGCCCGACCCGTTCCGACCGGACCAGTTCGCAATCCTCTAGAAGGCGAAGATGCTTGGTCAGTCCCTGGCGACTGATCGACATTCCGCTGGAAAGCGCGCTGATCGATAGTCGCGACTCTTTCGCCAGCCGAAGGACCAGCTTCATGCGCGTCGGATCGCCCAGCGCCGCGTAGACCTCGACCGGATCAGGCTTCGACATAGTCGCGGATTCGCTCGACCTGGATGGCCCAGCCCTGTCCGTTCATCTGCAGCGCCTCGGCGCGGCGATGTTCGGGGATGAGGTCGAAACCGCTTTCGGTGACGCTGAGCTTGGTCCCCTCGCCTGCCGGTTCGAGGTGGAACTCGACCAGCGTCTTTTCCTCGCCCGAATAGTCGATCGCCGGATCGACCGCATAGGGATGCCAACGATAGGCGAAGTAGGTCTTGGGCTCGATCGCCTTGACCAGGAATTCGAAGTCCATCGGCCGGTCCCGGAACATGATGGTACCGGTCGTCGGCTGGCCGGGGACGAACGGCGATTTCAGGTCGACGCGAAACCACTCGCCGAACTGGCGGTAGTCGGTCAACGCGTCCCACACCTTATCGAGCGGAGCATCGATCTGGATCGAGCGAAAAATCGAATCGGACATAAGCAACCTCCTGGTTGCCGGTCCATACGCCTTTCATGCAGACATGCCACCTTTTAGTTGCTTAGAACGCGCTCGAAGACGGCTTCGAACATCTCGGCGTCAAGGCGCTTCGTGTTCTGGTTGTACCGGCTGCAATGATAGCTGTCGTACAGCGTCAGCCCGCCCGGCAGCACGTGCACCGCGCCATGCGCGAACTTTGCCTTGGCAAGTGGCACGCCGAAGCTTCGGCACAGGCTGTCATGCGCTACCTTCCCGAGCGCGATGAAGGCACGTAGGTTGGACAACATGCCGATCGCGTCCATCAGGAACGGGCGGCAGTTCGCCTCTTCCGCCGGCAATGTCTTGTTCTGGGGCGGCAGGCACTTCACCGCATTGAGGATGATGGCCCCCTTGAGACGTAGGCCGTCGTCAGGCGAGGCGCGATAATCGCCTTCGCTGAGTCCGAACTTGGCGAGCGTCGCGTAAAGCAGGTCGCCGGCATAGTCGCCGGTGAAGGGCCGGCCGGTGCGGTTGGCGCCCTGCATACCGGGCGCGAGGCCGATGATCGCGAGGTGGGCCTGCGGGTCGCCGAACGCGGGCACCGGTGCATTCCACCAGTCGGGGTGGGCCATGCGACATTCTTCACGCAACGCGACAAGGCGCGGGCAGCGCGGGCAATCGGGCGGGGCTTCCGCATCGGGCAAGGGGGAGCGGTCGGCGGGGCTGGCGCAATCCATGGCGCGGGGATAGGCGAGCGGCGATGGGCGAAGCAACGCATCTCTACGCGATCGCACTGGGGTCGAACCGGCCGCATGGACGGTACGGCCGGCCGAGTGGTGTCGTCGAAGCGGCGGTGGCCGAACTCGACCGCCGGTTCGACCTGTTCGATGTGTCGCCGATCGTCCTCAATCCTGCGGCAGGCGGTGCCGGCCGCGACTTCGCCAATGCCGTCGCGTTGGTGATCGCGGCGATTGCGCCTCCCAACATGCTCGCCGTGCTGAAAGCGATCGAGCGCGACTTCGGTCGTCGGCCGGGGCGGCGCTGGGGACCCCGCGTGCTGGACCTCGACATCGTCGACTGGGACGGGCCGCCCGTCCGTTCGCGCGGGCTCACGATCCCCCATGTTCAGCTGTCGAAGCGGGACTTCGTGCTCGGGCCGCTCGCCGCGATCGCACCGGCGTGGCGGCTGAAGGGCGCAACAAATGCACGCCATTTGCGCGCGAGGCTTGGCAAAGCCGTCCCGTCCGTTTAGGCCGCGCCTCGGTCGGGCCGTTAGCTCAGTCGGTAGAGCAACTGACTTTTAATCAGTAGGTCGCTGGTTCGAGCCCAGCACGGCTCACCATTCCCGTTTCCCTACCGAAGCGCCATCTGGCCAACCGGCTTCTTGGCCGTGAAGCGGACCTGTTGGTGGCGAAAGTCGACCGCCACTTCCCCGAACGCGCGCAACGCATCCATGCCGAGCAACATCGCCGGCCGCTTCGACAGGCCGAGTTTCTTGAACGGCTCGACGGTCGAAAAGGCGATCGGCAAACGGCTGATCCGCACAGGCCCGAACTGGGCGCTGTCGATGACCGTATAGTCGATCCGCATGACCTGGCCCGTGGTGGTCAAAAGTCGCACCGTTTTGACGAAGCCGATCTGGTTGCGGCGGAGCAGCTCGCGGCGGAGCGCTTCGTTGCCGACCGTGATGTCGGAACCGGTATCGAGCAGCATTGCGGTCGGCACACGGTCGACCCGCGCGGTGGTGAAGACCAGCCGGCCGTCCCGCTTGGACGCGTCGAGCCTGACCGAGTCGGCGCCCGAGCGGAGCGTGGCGCCGCCGCGCTCGATCCGCATCTGACCCTGGTCGAAATCGAAATAGACGACCTTGTCCTTGAGGCTGTCGATGCCGAGAAGCCCGTCAGCACCTAGGTCCTTCTTGTCGAAGGTGAGGACGTCGACGTCGCGCGACTGCGACTTGCCGAGGCGAAGGCTGGGGATCCGCACCGTCGGCACGTTGCCGATGCCGTCGAAGCTGACCACCCGGAGCATGCCCGAAGACCGGAGGTCGAAAGTCGCGGCCGTTTCCGTCGCGATGGCGCTCCGCTCCGCCCCGGTGTCGACGATGAAGGACAGATCCGGTCCGTCGCCGATCTTCACCAGCGCCTTCATCCGCTTCTTGTCGCCGATGTGGAAACGCAACTGTTCGACCAGCGCATCGCCGTAGCCGCTCTTGTCGGGAAGTTCGGGCTGGATCAACGTGGCGGCGGATGCGGGGAGCGCGATGAGCGCCAACAGGGACAGCGACCGGAACAGAGCCATCGATCACCTCTTTCTCGCCCCGCTGCGCGAGATTGGCCCGGGGCCGGGTGACAATGTACCACCGGTTGTATAAATGCCGCAAGCAACTCCTGTAACGTTTCCGAAATATGGAGTGCTTGCGGCACCTTAGTTCTTAGCGCTTGCGCTCGTAGGTCTGCTTGCAGCGGTCCGTGACGGTTTTCGAACAGGCCGGCACGTCGCCTTCGGCCGCCTTGGGCGTGAAGACGCTGGCCTGGCTCGGCGATGCGACGACCTTGCCGCCGGCCGGAACCTGGATCGGGGCGTTCGCCCCGTCGGGGGCGACACCCGGGGTTGAGACAACGGCAATGCCGCGGGCATCCTTTTCCGGCTCTGACGGCGTCGCCGGCATGGCGGGCGCCGCAGGCATGGCCGGGGCCGTGGCCGTCGGCGGCGGCGCCGGTGTCGCGGGCTCGGCGGGCATCGCCGGATCACTGGCCGTCGGCGGAGTGGCCGGGGTGGCGGGAGCGGCCGGATCGGCGGGCGGCGCCGGCGGCGGCGCTTCCAGCGCCCCCGCGGCGCCGGTCAGGGCGAACCACGCCAACCCGGGAAGAATGATTTTCATCGGGTTTCTCCTTATGGATTGGGGGTCCAACGTGCGCAGGCCGGATTCTTTCCCCTGCGCATCCCGCCCGAAGCGGCGGCGGCATCAATCCTTTGGTAAGGCCCTCTC
>JAEWBB010000027.1 GCA_023391375.1 Pseudomonadota bacterium
CGGCACGCCCTTGCGCGCGGGCGGTGCCGTCGCGACCGGCGCCGCCGCCGGCGCCTCGACCGCCTTCAGCTTCGTTTTCGCCTTGCCCGCGGCGCGCGCAGGCGCGGGCTCGCGATAGGGCTCGAGCCAGGGCAGCTTTTCCGTATCGTTCGCCTGCCCTGCCATCGCCGTCGCTACATCTCCTCGGCGGCCTCGACACCCATCAGCGCCAGGCCCGATTTCACCACCCGCTGGACCCCCCGTCCGAGCTCGAGCCGCGCGCGGGTCAGCGCGTGGTCGTCCTCGAGCAGGAAACGGCGGCCCGGATCGTCGTTGCCGCGATTGTATAGCGAATGGAATTCGGCTGCCAAATCATAAAGATAGAAGGCGATGCGGTGCGGCTCATGGGCCAGTGCCGCGGCCTCCACCGTACGCGGATACTGGGCCAGGAACTTGACCAGCTGCAGTTCTTCGTCGTTGAGCAGCGACAAGTCGGCCTCGCCCGCGGTATCGATGCCCAGCGCCGCCGCCTTGCGCAGCATCGAGGCGATGCGGGCATGGGCGTACTGGACGTAGAAAACCGGGTTGTCCTTCGACGCCTCGACCACCTTGGCGAAGTCGAATTCCAGCATCGTGTCGGCGCGCTTGGTCAGCATCATGAAGCGGACCACATCCTTGCCGACCTCGGTCACGACGTCGGCCAGCGTGACGAAATTGCCGGAGCGTTTGGACATCTTCACCGGCTCGCCGGCGCGCAGGAGCTTGACCATCTGGACAATCTTGACGTCGAGATCGACCTTGCCGTCGGTCAGGGCGGTCACCGCCGCCTGGACGCGCTTGATCGTCCCGGCGTGGTCGGCGCCCCAGATGTTGACCAGATGGTCCGCGGTCTCCGCCTTCTGGAGGTGATAGGCGGCATCGGCGCCGAAATAGGTCCAGCTCCCGTCCGACTTCTTCATCGGCCGGTCCTGGTCGTCGCCGAACTGGCTCGACTTGAACAAAGTCAGCTCGACCGGTTCCCAGTCGTCATGCTCGTCAAGGCTCTTGGGCCGTTCCAGCTGGCCCTCGTACACCAGCCCCTTGCCGCGCAGGTTCGATTCCGCCTGCTCCACCTTGCCCGACGCCTGCAGCTTGGCTTCCGAAGCGAAGATGTCGTGGTGGATGCCGAGCAGGCCGAGGTCGTGCTTGATCAGCTCGAGCATGGACGCAACGGTCTTCGCCTTGAACAGGGCAAGCCACTCGCCCTCGTCCGCGCCCACGAACTTGTCGCCATATTCGGCCGCCATCGCCTGGCCGACGGGGACGAGATAATCGCCCGGGTAAAGCCCTTCGGGAATCTCGCCGATCGCCTCACCCAACGCCTCGCGGTAGCGAAGGTGCGCCGAGCGGGCGAGCGTATCGACCTGGCTGCCGGCGTCGTTGACGTAATATTCCTTGGTGACGCGGAAGCCCGCGGCTTCCAGAACCTTGGCGAGCGCGTCGCCAACCACTGCCCCACGGCAATGGCCCATATGCATCGGCCCGGTCGGATTGGCCGAGACATATTCGACGTTGACCCGCTCGTTGTTGCCGACCGTGCTGAGGCCGTAAGTCTCGCCTTCGCGAAGGATGGTCGCCAGCTCGTCGCGCCAGCTGTCCTCGTGGAGCCGAAGGTTGATGAAGCCCGGGCCGGCGATCTCGACCGACGTCACGCCCGGCAGTGCACGGAGGCCGGGCAGCAGCTTTTCGGCCAGCACGCGCGGGTTGCTGCCGGCCGCCTTCGACAGCACCATCGCGGCGTTGGTCGCGAGGTCGCCGTGGCTCGGGTCACGCGGCGGCTCGACCGTCACCGGCTTGCGGTTGGCATCGGCAGGCAGCACGCCGTCGGCCACCAGGCCGTCGAGGACGGTATCGAGAAGTGCGGAATAGCGGGCGTAGAGCGACACGTGATTTCACCGGAATTTCGAGGAAAGTCGCCGCCCCCTAGCCCAAGCGTGAAGCAACGTCACGCCTCGCAAGGTTTGCGGGCCTAGCGACCGCCGGTGCGCGGGCTGCGGAAGGAAAGGCGGAGTCGAAGTTGACCGTTTTCTTCGACAGCGGCCAGTTGCGCGAGCGGCTTTATCACCGCCGTGGCACGCACCACTTCGCCCGCCTTGGCGAAGGCAAAGTGGCTATGATCGCCCTCGTCGAGCGATTCGACGGGGCGAAAGCCGGCGCGGCGAAGCGCGGCATCGATCTCGGCGTGGCGGACACCGGGTCGCCGGGCGATGTCGATCGCGCGGCCCGACAGGTGGTAGCTGTTGGGTACGCCGCCGACTTTCCTGTTGTGCTCCACGCTGCGCAGGATCGAGGTCACCGTGCCCCACTGCCGACCGATTTTCGCGACGGCCTGCATGGCCTCGGGCGCCGCCGTCAACGGTGCGATGGAACCCGGCATGGGAGCAAGCGACGGGTCGACGTACGGTGTCGCCGGCGGGACGAGGAAAGGCTTGGAGTCGACCGTGGCAAGCCTGGGCTCGGTCCAGCCGGGCTCGGCAGCGTGGCCGGCCGACGTCGCCGCCAGCGCCACAAACAACACGAATGACCCGAGTTTCCGCACCTGCGACTCCAGTGGCATATTAATATAACCGAAAGTTAACGTTTTGCGCAAATATGTTGCCTTGGGTTGCCCAAATCGGGATAACTCGACATACTAACTTCGATTAAGTTTTGAGATTGGGGGTTCGACGACCAATGCGGGATGGTTCATCGGCGCAAGCGCGCGCGACGCGCATCCTTCTGAACGCGCCCATCGCGGTCCAGATGGACAACGGTAGTCAGGTGCAAGCGACCCTGCTCGACCTGTCCAGCGGCGGCTTTCGCGTGCGCACCGAAGAACTGCTCGAGGTTGGCGAACGGGTGACCCTGCGGATGGAGGGCGAGGACCCGATGCCCGGAGAAGTCAAATGGGTCACCGGCTTCGTCGCCGGGGGCGTTTTCCTCCTCGCGCCCGGTCCGGTGGGTTAAAGTCCGACGTCCCGCACCCCGGCGAACTGCTCGAGATCGCGGTTGGTGTGGATGCAGCGGCCGCGGCCATCTTTCGCCGCCAGCGCAACAATTGCCTTGGCCACAGTCGAAGCGGGAATGGCGCGGAAGCGATACAGTCGCCCGCGGAGGAACGGATTGACCAGCGGGCTGACGAGGATCCCGAACCGTTCGCCATTTCGCCGGTCGCCGCCGCGCTGTCCGGTCAGCAGGCCCGGACGCACGATGTCGAGCCGGTCGAACCCCATTGCGCCAAGGTCGGCTTCGACAGCGCCCTTGAGGGCGAGGTAGCGGTTGGAGGCGGTGTGGTCGGCCCCCACCGACGAGACGAGGATGAAATGACGCGCCCCGGCTGCCCTGGCCGCCTTGGCGAAGGCGACCACTGCAAACCGGTCGACCGCCTCGAACGCGTCCCAGTTCCCGGCCTTTCGCCATGTCGTGCCCAGCGTGGAGATGGCGACATCGACCCGTTCGCCCAGCAGCGCCTCGCCCCAGTCAGCCATCGGCAGGACGTGGTCGCGCGCACCTTCGACGCCGGCGGCGCGGCGGCCGACCAGCAGCAACGCGTGCCCCGCCGCGACCAGTCCGGGCGCAACGCTCCGTCCGACCAGTCCGGTTGCCCCGATCATCGCCACGCGCGCCATCGCCGTCTCCTCCAACCCATGATACATTGGCGCGACGCAGGGGGAGAGCAAGCATGGCGACGACGGTCGAAGGCGCGGGCGCGCATTTCGAGGAAGGGCCGCTGACCGAACCCCAGGACGCCGCGCTGACCCGCAGCGGGGCGCAGCGCATCGGCGCGATCGACATGATGCGCGGACTGGTCATCGCCATCATGGTGCTCGACCACGTCCGCGACTATTTCCACATCGGCGTCACCGCCTTCAACCCGACCGATGCGACGCGGACATCGCTAATCCTCTACCTCACGCGCTGGGTCACCCACCTGTGCGCGCCGACCTTCGTCCTGCTGGCCGGCGTGTCGATCTACATGCAGCGCGCCAACGGCAAGACCGGCGGGCGGCTGACCCAATTCCTGTTGTCGCGCGGAGTGTGGCTGGTCGTGCTGGAACTGACCGTCATCTCCTTCGCGTGGAATTTCGGGCCGCCGCCGGCGTTCAACCTGCAGGTCATCTGGGCGATCGGCTGGTCGATGGTCATCATGGCCTTGCTCGCCCGGCTGCCAAGCCGCGTGGTACTGGGCATCGGCGCCGCGTTCAGCCTGCTGTTCCCGCTGCTGATCGTCGGCCTGATGGGGATGCCGGGACCGGACAATTCGCCGTCGCTGACGATGCAGCTACTGTTCACCGGCGGCTTCTACCAGCCGCTCACGGCGCTGATCCTCTACCCCGTCCTGCCGTGGACCGGGATCATGGCGATCGGCTTCGGCCTGGGGCCGGTCTACATGATGGAACCGGCGCGCCGCCGTCGCTGGCTGGTCGGCATCGCGTGCGGCCTGCTGGTCCTGTTCTTCGTCCTGCGCGGCCTCAACGGCTATGGCGACCCGCGGCCGTGGGCGGTGCAGGCCAACCCGATGCGCACGGCGATGGATTTCTTCGATCTGCTGAAATACCCGCCCGTGCCGGACTTCATCGCTGTCACGCTGGCCTGTTCGATGCTGGTGTTCGTCGCGCTGGAGCAGTTGCGCGGCTGGCTGGCCGGCGTGTTCCTGGCCTTCGGACGGACGCCGTTGTTCACCTACATCTGCCACATCTACATCGTCCACGGCGCGATGCTGGTCGCCGCCGCGGCCTCGGGCCGGCCCGAAGTCGGTGTGAACTGGCTGTCGCAGCAGGGGGGTCCGGCGCCCGCTCCATGGGGCGTGCCGCTGTGGGCGATCTACCCGATCTGGATCGGCGTCCTGCTGGCGCTGGTGCCGCTCGCCAAGTGGATGGAGGGCCTGAAGCGCCGCCGCCGCGACTGGTGGCTGAGCTTTATCTAGAAACGGTCGGGAAGTTCGACGGGCCCGACCAGCTTCTCGTGCTGGCGAATCGCGAAGCGGTCGGTCATGCCGGCGATATAGTCGGCGATACCGCGCAGCCGCGCCGTCTCACCTTCGCCGCGTTGCCAGCCGTCGGGCAGCAGCGCCGGATCTTGCCGGAACGCCGCGACCAGTCCGCCGACAATCCGCTGCGCCTCGATCCGGATCGGGCGAAGCGCCTCGCTGTCGTACAAATGTTCGTAGAGGAAGCGCTTGAGTGCCCGCTCCTGCGCCCGCATGTCGTCGGAGAAGCCGGCCAGCTGGACGCCCGCGGCGCGGACCTCCTCCGCGCTCTCGACCCCCGCGTCCTTCACCCGCCGCCGGGTTTCCGCGAGCACGTCGCCGACCATGATGCCGATGCCGTCGCGGGTCAGCGCCTTCACCTTGCGCTCGTGGCTAAGGCCGGGGTGGCGTGCCTCGATCTCGCGCCAATGGTCGGCGACGAAATCGAGGCCGAGCAGCGCCTCGAGGTCGAGGATGCCGGCACGCAGGCCGTCGTCGATGTCGTGGTTGTCGTAGGCAATGTCGTCGCTGATCGCCGCGACCTGCGCCTCGAGGCCGGGCCAGCGGTCGAGGTTCAGCCCTTCCCCGGCCTCGGCCAGTGCCCAGCCGGGCTGGTCGACCGGCCCGTTATGCTTGGCCAGCCCCTCCAGCGTTTCCCACGACAGGTTCAGTCCGTCGAATTCCGGATAGGGATTCTCGATCGCGGTCAGGATCCGCAGCGTGTGGCCGTTATGGTCGAAGCCGCCGGCATCGGCGAGGCCTGCATCCAACACGTCCTCGCCGCCATGGCCGAACGGCGGGTGGCCGAGGTCGTGGGCCAGGCACAGCGCTTCGGTGAGATCCTCGTTGAGTCCCAGCGCGCGGGCCATCGCCCGGCCGATCTGAGCGACTTCGAGGCTGTGCGTCAGGCGGACCCGGAAATGGTCGCCGTCGGGCGCGACGAACACCTGCGTCTTGTGACGCAGGCGGCGGAAAGCGGCGGAATGGACGATCCGGTCGCGGTCGCGCTGGAAGGCGTCGCGCGGCCCGCGCGGACCCCGATCGTCCTCCCCGAAAGCCCGGCCGCGCGATTGGTGGGGATCGGCGGCAAGGGCCTTGAGGTCGCTCATTTGCTCGGCAGTTTCTCGATACGGATGGTGGGCGGGCTGCGGTTCCACATAAAGGAATCGATACCGGCCTTGGCAAGCGCGTTGACGAAGTCGCGCGCGTCGCCGCTGTCGCTAAACGGCCCGACCAGCAAGCGGAAATAATCCTTGCCTTGGGTAACGTGGCCCGAGCGCTTGGCGAACAGGTCCGGCTTCTTCGCCTTGATACGCTTGTACTCCGCCGCCATCCGCTCTTCGTTCGAGCCGCCCGCCAGTTGGACCCAGGTGCTGCCGGACACGCCGATCGCCTTGGCTTCCGCATCGGCTTTCTTCTTCGCATCCGCGTCGGCCTTGGCCTTGGCGTCGACCGCCTTCTTCGCGGCGGCGGCCTTGGTGTCGGCGGCGCTCGGCTTGGCCTTGGCCGTCTCGACCTTCGGGCGCGGCGGCGGCGGGGGCGGCGGCAAGGGTTCGGGAAGAGTCTCGCCCAGGAGCTTGTCGATCCCGCTCAGCCGGTCGCCGGCCATCGCGACGTTCTGCGCCGGGGCGGACACGATGCCGGATGGCAGGCTGAACCCGGGCTGCGGAAGCTCGGCGACCTGGGTCGGTGCGGGAGCGGGCGTTTCGACCGGCGCCTGGATGGGCGCCTGGACCGGCGCGGAAACGGGCGGCTGGGCCTGAGCCGTCTGGACGGTCGGGGTGTAGGTCACCGTCGGCTTGTAATCGACGGTATAGCCCTTGCCGCGGACCGTCTTTTGCGGCCGATCGCGCCGCGACGCGACCTTGACCGGCGGCGCTGATGCCGGGGCGGAAACCGGCGCGGCCGCGGGCGGCGCGGCTACGGCCTGCGCCTGCGCCAAGCGAACCTCGGCGGCCGATGGGAAGATGCCGAGGTGAACCGCCGCTGCCTTCTGCTGCACGTTCAGCGCGGCGAGGCTGTCGAAGAACGGCGCCATGCGGCTGCCGCTGCCCGGCATCGCCTGTTCGATCGCCGTCGCGGCAGCCTGCCGCTGCCCGCCGAGCGCCAGGACGAACGCGCGCACGCGTAGCGCGGCAGGATCGCGGTTGCGCAGCAGCGGCTCGAGCATCTTCAGTCCCTCGTCCATCCGGCCGCCCATGCCGAGGCTGAGCGCGTAGCGCCGCCGGTCTTCGTCCGGGTCGGGCCCGGCGAGGCCCGCGCGATAGTCCGACTGGGCGGAGCCCAAATCGCCCTTCAGGTCGAGCATCATGCCGCGGTCGGCACCGAGCATCGACTGGCTGGCGCCCAGCCGCTGGGCCTGGCCGAACCAGTTCTGCGCCTCGTCGAGGTTCCCGCTCAGAACCGCCGCGCCCGCCATGCCGATCTTCGGCGCCGGGTTGTTCGGGTTGACCTCGTCGGCGCGGGCGAAAAAGCCTTCGGCCGACTGCAGGTCGCCCATCGCCAGGCTGGCGCGTCCGGCCTCGATCAACGCGGGGAAATTCTTCGGCTGCTGGGCCAACACGCGGACGTTGCGCGACAGCTTGTCGGTCGGGCTCTCGTACGCGCCCGCCAGCGGTGCGATCGGCAAGGGCGGGGCATCGTTATGGATGTATTGGGCGTGGGCGGCCGAGGGACAAAAGATGGCGGCCAATGCGGCGGCCAGCGCGCCCCCCCGGGCGACCGACGAACGGTGTGAATCACGCATGGGGAATCCCCATGCCACAGTCCGCCTTGCTCAAAGCTGTCGCTTCAACCGGTTTCGCCGAGTCGTGCGGCGGCGGCGATGAACTGCCGCGCCGCCTTGACCCGTGATTACTTGTTGTTCTGCCGGTTGAGGAAGCGCGGGATGTCCAGCGGCTCGCGGCGGAACGAGGGAGTCGGTTCCTCGTCGATCTTGGCCGTGGCCGAACCGCGGGCGATGTTGCTCATCCGCTCGAAAAGGGTACCGCCTGCCGGTGCCCCGCCCTGCGCTCCGCCGCCGCTTGCGACGGCCGGCGTCGCGGCCTCGGCGATCGGGGCTTCGTCTTCTTCGTCGGCAGGCGGCGGGACCGGCGACGAGCGCACCGGCGAGGTGAACACGTCGTCGTTGTCGAGCACCAGTTCCTCGGCCTCGTCGTCGCTGCCCAGTTCCAGCGTGTCCTCATCGTCGAGGTTGGCGGTTTCGGCGTCGCCCGTCGTTTCGGCGGCCGGCGTGGTCGCCGGGGCCGGGCTCAGGAAGCTGGTCGGCGGGGTCGACGGCGCGGCCGGGGCCGGGCGGCCCGCGGTCGGGAAGGTGAAGACCTTGCCGGCGCTGCTGTTCGACGGCGCGGCCGACATTTCCTCGGCTTCGATGCCGGTGGCGACGACGCTGACGCGGATCTTGCCGTCGAGATCGTTGTTGAAGGCCGAACCCCAGATGATGTTGGCGTCGGCGTCGACCAGTTCCTTGATGTGACTGGCCGCTTCGTCGACTTCCATCAGCTTCATGTCCTCGCCGCCGACGATCGACACGATGACGCCCTTGGCGCCCTTCATGCTGACGCCGTCGAGCAGCGGGTTCGAGATCGCCTTTTCCGCGGCTTCGATGGCGCGGTTGTCGCCCGACGCTTCGCCGGTGCCCATCATCGCCTTGCCCATCTCGCCCATCACCGAGCGGACGTCGGCGAAGTCGAGGTTGATGAGGCCCGGCATGACCATCAGGTCGGTGATGCCGCGGACGCCCTGCTGGAGCACCTCGTCGGCCATCAGGAAGGCTTCCTTGAAGGTCGTGTCCGAGTTGGCGAGGCGGAACAGGTTCTGGTTGGGGATGACGATCAGCGTGTCGACATGCTTCTGCAGTTCTTCGATGCCGGCGTCGGCGCTGCGCATGCGGCGCGCGCCTTCGAAGGCGAACGGCTTGGTCACGACGCCGACGGTGAGGATACCCTTGTCACGCGCCGCCTTGGCGATGACCGGCGCTGCGCCGGTGCCGGTGCCGCCGCCCATGCCGGCGGCGATGAAGCACATGTGCGCGCCCTCGAGGCTCTTTTCGATTTCGTCGATCGTCTCTTCGGCGGCGGCGCGGCCGATTTCGGGACGGCTGCCGGCACCGAGGCCCTGGGTGATCTTGAGGCCGAGCTGGATGCGGGCGTCGGCCGAGCTGGAGTTGAGCGCCTGCGCGTCCGTGTTGGCGACCAGGAACTCGACGCCCTGGACGTCGGAAGCGATCATGTTGGCAATGGCGTTGCCGCCGGCGCCACCGACACCGATGACACTGATCCGCGGACGGAGCTCGTCGACTTCCGGCCGGATGAAATCAATGCTCATGGACCAATCCCCTAACTTGCCAACCTGTTGAACCGTATCGGCGAATCATTGCCTCACTCGAGTCCCTGACCCAAGTAAAAAAACGCATCCGAACGAAAAAAGTGAATCACTGATTCATTATGGGACGAAACTGAGTCCCGCGGGACACAATCTATCGTCCTAAACGCCTCAGTTCGGCGTCTTCAGCGCTGCGACGAGCTTTCCGAACAGGCCGGTCGACACGCGCTGGGTCTTGGTGCCTTGCGTCATGATGTCGCGCAGGTCGGTGCCCTGCCCACCGGCGAGCATCGCCAACCCGACCAGCGTCGAGAAGGCCGGCCCGCTGTGCGCCTCAGGCAGGCCGGTCAGGAGTTTGGGCCGGCCGACGCGGACCGAACGGCCGAGCACGCCCTGCATATAGTCGGCGATGTTCTTCAGCTCCGCCCCGCCGCCGGTCAGTACCACCTGGCGCCCGACCGGGCCGGCGAAGCCAAGGCTCTTGAGCGCGGCGTCGATCTCGCCGGTCAGCGCCTCGACCCGCTGACGGATGACGGTCATCAGCTGGGCACGGGTCAGGCGCACCGGCTCCCCGCCATCCTCCCCGATCGGCCGCGCGTCGATCATCTCGTGATTGTCGCGGGGGGACGTCATGGCCGAGCCGTAGAAGCACTTCATTCGCTCCGCCTCGCGGCGGGCGACGGCGAAGGCGCAGGCGATATCGTCGGTGATGTCCTTGGCGCCGAGCTGGATCGAGCGCAGCCCGACCAGCATGCCGCCGGCGTGGAGCGAGACGTTCGTCACTTCCGCGCCCAGTTCGACCAGCGCGACGCCCAGCTCGCGTTCTTCCTTCGTCAGGCAGGCCAGCGCCGACGCCACCGGCGAAGCGACGATTGCCTTCACGCCGAGGTGGGCCGAACGGATGACATAGTCGATGTTGCGCAAGGGCGCCGGCTCGGCGGCGATGACATGGATGTCGACGCCCAGCCGATCTGCATGGAGGCCGAGCGGGTTGGGCACGCCTTCCACGCCGTCGAGAGTATACAGCGCGGGATGGGCATGAAGCACGACCTGTCCCGGCCGGTCGATCGCGTCGCGGCCATGGGCAAGCAGCTGTTCGATATCCGACTGTTCGACCTGGTGGCCGCCCAGCTCGACCTCGACCTGCGCGACGTCGCTCGACAGCGACGAGGCGCCGAAGCCGGCGTGGACGTCGTCGATGGTGACGCCGCTGATCCGCTCGGCAATCTCGACCGCCTCGCGCACCGCGACCTCGGTCGCCTCCATGTCGGTAACGTAACCGCGCCGCACGCCCCGGCTCTCGCGCTGGCCGGTACCGAGCACGCGCAAGCGCCCGTCGCCTTCCGGCGTGACGATCAGCGCGCTGACCTTCGACGATCCGATGTCGAGGGCGGCGATCAGGGGAATGTCGTTGGGCGCGGGCATCGAGAGAGGGACTAACTTTCGCTGGCGGGCTTGGGCACGATCGGTTCGCCCGGCGCACGCGGCAGGCGAACGACCATGTTGTCGGGCAAGCGAAGGTCGAAGCGCACCAGCCCGCGGCCGAGCAGACCGCTGGCCTTGTCCATTTCCGCGAATTTGACAAGCGCCTTCGACGCCGCCGCATCGCCTTCGGGAAGCGAGATGATCTCCCCGCTCTCGACCTTGAGGTCCCAGCGCCGCCCGCCGACCCAGTTGGCGGACACCAGCTGGTTCTTGATCGAGGGCGCCCGGGCCAGCATCGCCTCGAGGCCGGCGGCGTGCTGGTTGGCGTTCTCGCCGACCAATAGCGGGAGGTCCGGCATCTCGCTGACCGGTACGCGGTCGAGCACGATGCCGCCGGCGTCGATCAGGTTGAGCCGCTCGCGGTCCTGCCACAGGGCGGCGGGCTTGCGCTCGATGATGTCGACCACCAGCGTATCGGGATAGCGGCGCGAGACCCGGGCATCCTTGACCCAGCCGTAGCGCAGCAACTGGTCGCGGATCGCCGCCACGTCGACCAGCGGCAGCGCGTTGGTCTTCTGGCTGGTGGCAATTTCATAGACCGGTGCGGGATCCATCCGTTCGAGGCCCTGGACGTCGACCGAGCGGACCCGGAAGCCGGCGTCGCCGACCGCCTCGCCCGTCGCCAGCGCTGCCTTGTTCGGCAGGTCCAGTGCATAGACCGCGCCCGCCGCGACGATCACCACGAAGGCGCCGAACGCCCAGCGCGCAATCTTGTTGGCGTGCGGCGACGACAGGACGCCGGCCGGGGCGGCACGGCTTTTCGCCGGGCTGCGCCCCTTCCCCTTGGTCCCGCCGCTGCGCTTCGCCTTGGCCATCGCCTAATTGCCGCCCTCCAACGCACCGGCCACCAACCGCTCGCACAGAGCGCCATAGGTGATGCCCCTCGCCTTGGCCTGCTCCGGCACCAGGCTGAGCGGGGTCATGCCGGGCTGGGTGTTGACCTCGAGCAGGTAGATCCCCTCCTCGCCCAACCGGTCGTCCCAGCGGAAGTCGGAGCGGCTGGCGCCCTGGCAATTGAGGTAGCGGTGGGCGTTGGCTGCCATCGCCATCATCGCTTCGGCAATGTTCTCGGGCACTTCGGCGGGGCAGACATGCTCTGTCAGGCCGTCGGTGTACTTCGCGTCGAAATCGTAGAAGCCGGCCTTGGGTTTCAGTTCGGTGACGGCCAGTGCTTCGCCGTCCAGCACCGCCACCGTCAGCTCGCGGCCGGGCACGAACGGTTCGGCCAGCAGCCGCTCGAAATGCTGCCACGGCCCTTCGGCCTTGGCGCTGATCGGCTGGCCGTAATTGCTCTCGTCGGTGACGATCGCGACGCCGACCGAGCTGCCCTCGTTGACCGGCTTGAGGACGTAGGGCCGCGCCATCGGGTCACCCTCGTAAAGCGTCCTGCTCTGAACGATCCGCCCGCGCGGCATACGCACGCCGTGCGGTACCAGCACCGCCTTCGTCAGTTCCTTGTCGATGGCGATCGCCGAGGTGGTGACGCCAGAGTGGGTATAGGGGATGCCGAGCAGTTCGAGCAGGCCCTGCACCGTCCCGTCCTCGCCCGGCGTGCCATGCAGCGCATTGAACACCACGTCGGGCTTCAGCTCGGCCAGCTTCGCCGCGACGTCGCGGTCCATGTCGAGCCGGGTGACACGGGTGAACCCCTCGCCTTCCAGCGCGTCGGCGACGCCGTTGCCGCTCATCAGCGACACCGGCCGCTCGGATGACCAGCCGCCCATCAGGACGACGATGTGGATATCCTTCGAAACGCTCATTGCACTCCCAAAGTGTTGCCGGCGTCGTCGGCCCTGACCCCGACACGCTGGATTTCCCATTCAAGCTCGACCCCACTCGAGCCTCTCACGCGACGGCGCACTTCCTCGCCCAGTCCCTCGATCTGAGCGCTTGTCGCATTTCCAAGGTTGAGGAGGAAATTACAATGTTTCTCCGACACTTGCGCATCGCCCATGGTCAACCCGCGACATCCCGCCGCATCAACCAGGCGCCACGCCTTGTCCCCTTCCGGGTTCTTGAAGGTCGAGCCGCCGGTCTTGCTGCGCAGCGGCTGCGAGGCTTCGCGGCTGGCGGCGATGCGGTCCATCTCGGCCTGGATGTCGACCGGATCGCCCGGCTCGCCCGTCAACGTCGCGGCGACGACGATCGCGCCCTCCGGTAATGCACTGTGGCGATAGGTGTAACCAAGGTCCTCGTTGGCGAGCGTCACTACCTCGCCCGAGCGCAGCACGACCTGGCACTCCACCAGCACCTCGCACGTCTCACGGCCGTAGGCACCGCCGTTCATGCGGACGAAGCCGCCGACCGTGCCGGGGATCGAGCGGAGGAACTCGACGCCGGCGATCCCTGCATCGCGCGCCTTGGATGAGACCAGAATCCCGCTCGCCCCGCCGCCGCAACGCAGCGAGGTCGGGCCGACCTGCTCGACGGTGGCGAACGGCTTGCCCAGCCGCACCACCACGCCCGGCACGCCGCCGTCGCGGACGATGAGGTTCGAGCCGAGGCCGAGCCCCATCACCGGCACCGCGGGATCGAGGTCGCGCAGGAAGGCGCTCAAATCGTCGACGTCGGCCGGTTCGAACAGCCACTGCGCAGCCCCGCCCGACTTGAACCACACTAGCGGTTTCAGCGGCGCATCGGGTGTAAGGCGTCCGCGCACCTTGGGAAGTTCGACCACGCTCACTTGGCCTTGCGCTCCGCGACGATCGCCTGGGCCAGGCCCGCCGCCCACTTGGTAATGTCGCCCGCGCCCATGCAGACGATGAGGTCGCCCTCTGCCGCGAGGTCGCGCAGGTTGGCGGCAAGGTCGGCGGCGCTGTCGACGGTCTTGACCATGCGGTGCCCGCGTGCCCGCAGGCCGTCGGCCAGCGCCTGGTTGTCGACGCCTTCCATCGGCTCCTCGCCGGCCGCGTAGACCGGCGCGACAAACACCGCGTCAGCGTCGTTGAAGGCGGCCTGGAACTCGTCCATCAAATCGTTAAGGCGCGAATAGCGGTGCGGCTGGACCACGGCGATGACGCGGCCGTCCTCGCTCGTGCTGGCCGCCTCGCGCGCCGCCGACAGGACCGCGCGGATTTCGACCGGGTGGTGCGCGTAATCGTCGATCACCACCGCCCCGTCGACTTCGCCGACACGGGTGAAGCGCCGCTTGACCCCGCCGAACTTGTCGAACCCATGGGCGATGGCGTCATCGTCCATCCCGAATTCCAGCCCGACGGCGATCGCGGCCAGCGCGTTCAGGACGTTGTGCCGACCCGGCATCGGCACGAACACGTCGTGGATCACCCGCCGCTCGCCCTCGGTGAGCACCGAGCAGTCGAACCGGCTGCCGCCCTTTTCGAGGCGGATGTTGTCTGCCCTGAGGTCGGCCAGCGCGCTGGTGCCGTAGGTGACGATCCGACGGTCGCGGATGTGGCTGAGGACACCCTGCACCTCGGGGTGGTCGACGCACATTACGGCGAGGCCGTAGAACGGCACGTTCTCGACGAATTCGCAGAAGGCCTTCTTCACCGCGTCGAAGTCGCCGTAATGGTCGAGGTGTTCGGGATCGATGTTGGTCACGACCGCGATCGTCCCGTCGAGGCGCAGGAAACTGCCGTCGCTCTCGTCCGCCTCGACCACCATCCAGTCGGACTTGCCGAGGCGGGCGTTCGAGCCATAGCTGTTGATGATGCCTCCGTTGATGACGGTCGGCTGCACCCCGCCCGCGTCGAGCATCGCCGCGATCAGGGAGGTGGTGGTCGTCTTTCCGTGGGTGCCCGCGACCGCGATGGTCGATTGCATCCGCATCAGCTCGGCCAGCATCTCCGACCGCTTGACCCGCGGGATGCGCTTTTCGGCGGCGGCCCGCACTTCGGGATTGTCGTCGCGGATCGCGGTCGAGCAGACCAGCACGGCCGCATCGCCCAAGTTGTCCGCCGACTGGCCGATCATCACCGGGATACCGGCTTTGCGCAGCCCCTCGGTGACATAGCTTTCGTTCTGGTCGCTGCCCTGCACCTTGTAGCCGAGCTGGTGCATCACCTCGGCGATGCCCGACATACCGATGCCGCCGATGCCGACGAAGTGGATCGTCCCGATCTCGGTGCCCATTGCTTTCACTGGAAGCAATCCTTCATGCCGGCACTCCCATCGCAGGCGCGCCGCCGTTTGACGGCTTGGTCACCGCCGGCCCGACGAGCAGCGGCTTGGCGCCCTCGCCAATCCGCTCGACGAGGTCGGCCAAATCCTTGGTCGCGTTGGGCCGGCCGACCGACAGCGCGCGGCCCGCGGCATTGGCGAGCGCGTCCGGTTCGCCCGCGATCGCCTCGATCTGCGCCGCCAGCACTTCCGGCGTGAAGTCGCTCTGGTCGATCATCCGCGCCCCGCCCGCCTTGGCCATCTCGCGCGCGTTGACCGTCTGGTGGTCGTCGGTCGCGCTCGGCAGCGGCACGAGGATCGCGGGACGGCCCGCGGCGGTCAGCTCGGCAATGGTCGACGCACCGGCGCGGGCGATGACGAGGTGCGCCTCCCCGATCCGCTCGGGCATGTCCTCGATGTAGGTCAAAAGCTCGGCAGGGATCCGCAAGTCGGCATAGGCGTCACGCACCGCCTCGATATCGTCGGCGCGGCACTGCTGGACGACTTGTAGGCGGAGCCGCAGCGAGGGCGACAGCAGGCCCAGCCCCTTTGGCACCACCTTGCCCAGCACGCTCGCGCCCTGACTGCCGCCGGTGACGAGGATCTTCAGCGGCGCGGTGTCGTCGAACGGCGGGAAGGGCATTTCGCCCAGCCGCGCCACGCTGGTGCGGACCGGGTTGCCGACCAGCGCGACCTTGTCTTCATACGCCGACTTCAACCGCTCGACCTTGTCATAGGCGGTGGCGATCGCCGCCGCCTCGCTCGCCAGCAGGCGGTTGACCCGGCCCAGCACGGCATTCTGTTCGTGGAGGATGGTCGGCACCTTCTGGGCGCTCGCCGCCAGCAGCGCGGGAAACGACGGGTAGCCGCCGAAGCCGATCACTGCCCTGGGCTTGAATTCGCGGTAAAGCGCGCGCGACTGGCGCCGCCCCTTGAGCACCGCGCCGAGCGCCTTCAGCATCCCGATCGGCCCGCCGCCCAACCGCCCGGCGGGCAGGACATGGACGGGGACGTTCTCGAAAATCGCCGGGATTTTCGCGCCGCGTTCGTCGGTGACCAGCGCGACGCCATGGCCGCGCGCCTTCAATTCGGCGGCGAGCGCATGGGCGGGCAGCATATGGCCACCGGTTCCTCCGGCGGCGAGAATGTAATTGCTCACGGTTCGAGGCTCTCCCCGGCCCACTTCACGACGTAGGGCGAGCGGGCCAGATAGGGGTTCCGGCGGGTGAAGGCGAGCAGCAATCCCATACCGATCGACAGCGCCAGCATCGACGAACCGCCATAACTGATGAACGGCAGCGTCATCCCCTTCGACGGGGCGAGGTGGACGTTGACCAGCATGTTGATCAGCGCCTGGATGCCGAACTCGACCGCGAGGCCGGCGGCGGCGAGCAGCGCGAACGGGCTTTCCTCGTCGAGCAGCTTCACCAGCACCCGGGCGACGATCATCAAATAGATCAGCGCGACCGCGATGCAGGCGATCAGTCCGAACTCCTCGCCGATGACCGAGAAGATGTAATCGGTGTGCGGCTCGGGCAGGCCGAACTTGCGGGTCCCGCCGCCCGGGCCCATGCCGAACAGGCCGCCGGCGGTCAGCGTCTTGAGCGCGTTCTCGACCTGGAAATTGTCACCTTCGCCGAACAGGAAGCCGTCGATGCGGACGGTCGCGACGGGGTAGAAGAAATAGGCCAGCACGACGCCGACCAGGCCGGCCACCGCCAGCCCGCCGAGGATCCTGAGGTCAAGCCCCGCCACCGCCAGCATCGCCACCCACACCGAGACGAAGATGATGGTCGAGCCGAAGTCCGGCTGCAGCATGAGCAGCACGGCGATGAGGCCGGTGACCACGGCGGACGCGGCGAACAATTTCCACCTTTCCTCGCCTGCCTGGCTGAGCAGCCACGCCATGGCGACGACGAAGAAGGGTTTGAGGAACTCCGACGGCTGCACCTGTCCCACGCCGAACTCGAGCCAGCGGCGCGCGCCGTTGTGCTCGGGGCCGACGAACGGCACCAGCACCAGCATCGCCATGAACAGGCCCGCGCCGAGCAGGCTCAGCTGCCGCGCGCGTTCGCGGGGCATCATCGAAATGAAGATCATCACCGGCATCGACAGCGCGATCCACGCCAGCTGGCGGGTGAAATAATAAAGCTCCGGCACCTTCACATTGCCGCCCGAATAGCGCTGCGCGACCGCCGGCGAGGCGGCGGCGACGGCGATCAGGCCGATGCCGATCAGCACCGCCAGCAACAGCAGCAGGACACGGTCGATTTCCCAGAACCAGCGGGCGATGGGCGAGCGGTCGGCGCGGCCGTAGCGCGAGGGGTCGAACTGGGCCGCCTTGGCCTTGATCCGCCCGGTGAGCGTTGTCGCCTTCAATGTCGTCGCGGTCATAGCTCCCCCACCAGCCTTTTGAAGGCGTCGCCGCGATCCTCGAAGTCCCGAAACTGGTCGAACGACGCGGCTGCGGGGGAGAGTAATATGGTGTCGCCGGCTTGTGAATCCTCGGCGGCGCATTTTGTCGCTTTTTCAAGCGTTTCGCATTCGGCCACGTCGACGCCCGCCTCGCGCAGCAAAGCGGCGAACATCGGCCCCGCCTCGCCGATAGTGTAGGCCTTCGCCACATGGCCGAGCATTTTGGCGGTTTCGCCCAATTCCTTGGTCTTGGCCTGCCCCCCGACGATCCAGCGGATGCGCGCATAAGCCGCCAGCGCCGGCGCCGCGGCTTCCGCATTGGTCGCCTTGCTGTCGTTGACAAAGAGCGCACCGTCGATCTCGCGGACAAGCTCCATGCGGTGGGGGAGGCCGGGGTAAGTGCGGAGACCAGCTTCGACTGCTTCGTCTGAAAGGCCCAAGTCCAAGCAAACTGCTGACGCGGCCTGCGCGTTCTGTAGATTGTGAGGCCCTTGGAGCGCAGGCCAAGCGGTCTGATTGCCGACTTCCACGTCCTTGATGAATTGAATAAGCGGGTCTTCCGCGCTGTCGAGCACGTCCTCGTCCGCCTCAGCCACATAGTCAACGATCGCTATTCGCTTTGGCGCCTGCATCTCAAACAGCCGCGCTTTCGACGCCGCATAAGCGTTGAAGCTGTCGTACCGATCGAGGTGATCGGGCGTGATGTTGAGCAGCACCGCCACGTCGCAGTCGAGGCTCTGGGTCAGGTCGATCTGGTAGCTCGACAGCTCCAGCACATAGACGCCTCCTTCCGGCAACGGGTCCTGCGAAAGGATCGGCAGGCCGATGTTGCCGCCCATGGTCGTCGGTACGCCGGCGGTCTTCAAAATGTGGTGCACCAGCGCGGTGGTGGTCGACTTGCCGTTGGTGCCGGTGATGCCGACCACCTTGTGCGGCGGCAGCTCGGCCCGGGCGCGGGCGAACAGTTCGATGTCGCCGATGATCTCGACCCCGGCCGCCTTCGCCGCCGCCGCGATCGGGTGGCGGTTCAAGGGCAGGCCGGGCGTCACGACGATGCTGTCGAACGGCGTCAGGTCGCCGCCGACGAAATCTTCGATGACCGTGCCCTCGGGCGCGGCATTGCGGGCCTCCTCCCGATCATCCCACGCGGTGACCTCGGCCCCGCTGGCCAACAACGCGCGCACCGTCGCGAGGCCGGAGCGGGCGAGGCCCAGTACGGCGTAATGTTTTCCGGAAAACGCCTCGGCGGTGATCACCGCAGTTTCAGCGTGGCGAGGCCCGCCAGCGCGAGGATGAAGCTGACGATCCAGAAGCGGATGACGACGGTCGGCTCGCTCCAGCCCATATGCTCGAAATGGTGGTGGATCGGCGCCATCTTGAAGATGCGCTTGCCGAACCGCTTGAACCAGAACACCTGGATGACGACGCTGACTGCCTCGAGCACGAACAGGCCGCCGATGATCACCAGCACGAATTCATGATGCGCCGCGACCGCGACCGCGCCCAATGCACCGCCCAGCGCTAGGCTGCCGGTGTCGCCCATGAAGACCGCCGCCGGCGGCGCGTTGAACCACAGGAAGGCCAGCCCCGCGCCGACCACCGACAGCAGCAGGATGGTGAGGTCGCCGACGCCCAGCACGTGCGGGATGCCGAGGTAGGTGGCGAACTTCGCGTTGCCGACCAGGTAGGTGATCAGCGTGAAGGCCATGCAGGCGATGATCACCGGCATGGTCGCCAGCCCGTCCAGCCCGTCGGTCAGGTTCACCGCATTGCCGAACGCGACGATCACGAACGCCCCGAACAGGACGTAAAGCAGCCCGATGTCGATCACCGGCCCGGAGTAGAACGGCACGTAAAGCTTGGTCCCGCCCCACCCGACCATCAGCCAGGTGGCGAAACCGGCGATGGCGAATTCCAGCGCGAGGCGCATCTTGCCGCTGAGGCCGGCGTGGTGCGCCTTCTTCACCTTGTCATAGTCGTCGAGGAAGCCGATCAGCCCGAACCCGCCGGTCACCAGCAGGCACGCCCAGACGTAGCGGTTGGTGAGGTCCATCCACAGCAGCACCGACACCGCAACCGAGATCAGGATCAGCAGGCCGCCCATGGTCGGCGTGCCGCGCTTGGCGAGGTGGCTCTGCGGCCCGTCGGCGCGGATCGGCTGGCCCTTCCCCTGCTTGGCGCGCAGCCAGCGGATGAACGCCGGCCCGATGAACAGGCCGAGAAACAGCGCCGTGAAGCTCGCCGCGCCGGCGCGGAAGCTGATGTAGCGGATGAGGTTGAGGAGGCCGGGGAAGCCCAGCTGCTCGGCAATTACGTAAAGCATTTGGCGCGGCCCCCTGCCACTTCCTCGACCAAGCGGGCAAGGCCGATCGAGTTCGACGCCTTCACAAGCACCGCGTCCCCGGCTCGCACCGTCGATAACAGCGCGTCCAACGCGGTATCCACCGAATTGACGGCGCAAACGTCGACCTTGCCTTCGAGCGCCTGGCCCAGCGGATCCATCTCGTCCCCGACGAGGATCGCGACATCGACCTTCGCGCCTTCGACCGCTGGTGCCAGCGCGGCATGGAGCGCCGGCCCTTGCTCGCCCAGCTCGCGCATCGGGCCGAGCACGGCGATGCGCCGCTTGACGCCCTTCTCCTCGCCCAGGCTCTTCAGCGTCGCCGCCATCGAGGCGGGATTGGCGTTGTAGCTTTCGTCAATCAGCAGGAAGTGGCCGTCATCGGTTGTGACCTTGTGCCGCTCGCCGCGCCCCTTCAGCCCGCCCATCTCGGCCAGCGCCAGCCCGCAAATCGCCAGGTCCGCGCCCGCCGCCTCGCACGCTGCCAATACGGCCAGCGAATTGTCGATCCAGTGGCTGCCGCGCTGGGCGACGGTGTAGGTCAACTCGCTCTCTTCCAGCCGCGCGGTGATGAGGCTGCCGCCCTTGTCCGACGCCGCCGAATGCAGCGCGACGACGTCGCCATCGGTGCCGCCGAACGTGAGCGTGCGGCCCGCGTGCGGCCGCGCCGCCTTGACCAGCCGGTCGCGGTAAGGGCTGGCGTCGGGAATGATCGCGACCCCGTCCGGCTCCAGCCCTTCGAAAATCTCGCCCTTGGCATCGGCGATCGCTTCCATGCTGCCGAGATGTTCGATGTGGGCCGAGGCGATGGTCGTGACGAGCGCGATGTGCGGGCGCACCAGCCGCGTCAGCGCGGCGATCTCGCCGGCGTGGTTCATGCCCATTTCGAGCACCGCATACTGACTGTCGCGCGGCATGCGGGCGAGGCTCAGCGGCACCCCGGTGTGGTTGTTGTAACTCTTGACCGAGCGATGGGTCCGTCCCCGCGCGTTGCGGTCGAGCGCTGCGAACAGCGCCTCCTTGGTCGAGGTCTTGCCGACCGACCCGGTCACGCCGACCACGGTGCCCGTCATCCGCGCCCGCGCCGCCCTGGCCAGCGCTTCGAGCGCCTGCGGCACGTCGGCGACCAGGACGTGCGGCCCGTCGACCGGTTTCGACACCAGCGCCCCGGCCGCGCCGGACGCGAGCGCCTTGGCGACGAAATCATGGCCGTCGGCGACCGTCCCGGGCATGGCGACGAACAGGAAGCCCGGCTCGATCTCGCGGCTGTCGAAGGCGACGCCCGTCGCCTCAAACACGCCGCCGTGCAGCGTCCCGCCGGTCGCCTCGACAATCTCGTCACTGGTCCACAGGGCGCTCACGCCGCCACCTCCCGCGCCACGTCCGCGTCGTCGAACGGCAGCACCGTGTCGCCGACAATCTGTCCCTGCTCATGGCCCTTGCCGGCGAGCAGCACAATGTCGCCCGCCTTGGCCATTTTAAGCGCCTCGGCGATCGCCTCGCGCCGCCCGCCGATCTCGATCGCGCCAGGCGCGCCGGCCATGACCGCCTTGCGGATCGCCGCCGGGTCCTCGCTGCGCGGATTGTCGTCGGTCACGATCACGACGTCGCTGGACCTGGCCGCGACCTCGCCCATCGGCGCGCGCTTGCCGGTGTCGCGATCCCCGCCGGCACCGAACACGGTGATCAGCTTGCCCTCGACATGCGGTCGCAGCGCGGCGATCGCCGCCTCCAGCGCGTCGGCGGTGTGGGCATAATCGACATAGACCGGCGCGCCGGCAGGCGTGATGACCGCCCGTTCCAGCCGCCCGCGGACCGGCGATACTCGCCCCATCGCAGACAGCACGTCGCGCCACGCTCCGCCGGTCGCCAACACGAAGCCGGCCGCGACCAGCACGTTGGCCGCCTGGTAGCTGCCGATCAGCGGCAGGGTCAGCGGATATTCCTTCCCGTCATGCTCCAGCAGCAGTTTCTGGCCGAGCGGGGACGAGGTTCGGCTGGCGAGTCGGATTGTCTCGCCCTTCTCGCCGACCGTGAGTAGCTTCAGCCCGCGCGCCCTCGCCCGCGCGATGACCTCGCCGCTCTTGGGATCGTCGGCCCACACCACCGCTGCCGCGCCCGGCTCGGCCAGCCGCCCGACGAGCTGCATCTTGGCCTCGAAATAGGCGTCCATCGTCTGGTGATAGTCGAGGTGGTCGCGGGAAAAATTGGTGAAGCCGACCGCTTTCAGCGGCACGCCCTCGGCACGGTGCTGGTCGAGGCCATGGGACGAGGCCTCGTAGGCGACATGGGAAATCCCCATCCGCTTAAGGCCCGCCATATTGTTGAGGAAGGTGACGATGTCGGGCGTCGTCAGGCCCGTCTTCACCTGGTCGTCGGCGGTGGTCACGCCGAGCGTCCCGATCGAGGCCGAGCGGTGGCCCAGCATGCGCCACATCTGGCGCGCCATCTCGACCGACGAGGTCTTGCCGTTGGTGCCGGTCACCGCGACCACCGTTTCAGGATACGGCCCGTAGTATCGCGCTGCCAGTTCGGCGAAGCGCCGCCTCGGCTCGTCGTCGAGGATGGCGAGCGTGCCGTCCGGCACCTTGGCACCGGTGTCGGCGACGACTGCGATCGCGCCGCGCTTCACCGCCTCGGCGATGAAGTCTTCGCCGTTGAAGGCCGCGCCCCTGAAGGCGCCGAACACGTTGCCCGGCGCGACCTTGCGATGGTCGAGCGCGAAGCCTGTGACCGATGAATCGCCGCCCGCGCCCGCGAGTTCGCCCAAGCGCATGAGGTTAATGGCCTTCTTTTTCGTGGACGAAGGGGAGGACACTGCCCATGTCGGGCTCGCGTTTCAGGTCGGGTCTCACGCCGAGCATCGGGGCGATCCGGGCGACCGTCTTCGACACCACCGGCGCCACGTTCCAGCCTGCGGTGTGGAAGCCGTAGGTTTCCTTGGTCGCCTTGGGATCGTCGAGCATGACGACGATGACATAGCGCGGCTCGTCCATCGGGAACACACCGGCAAAGGTCGTCACCACCGCTGCCGACGAATAGCGCCCGCCGATCAGCTTTTCGGCCGTGCCGGTCTTGCCGCCGATGCGGTAACCGGGCGCATCGGCCTTCTTGCCGGTGCCTTCGACCACGACCAGGCGGAGCAGCGCCCGCATCTTGTAGCTGGTCTCCTCGGTGAACACTCGCTCGCCCTTGGCGGCAGCATGGTTCTTGTCGACCTTGAGGATGGTCGAGGGGTGGTAGACACCGCCGTTGAACAGCGTGGCATAGCCGTTGGCGAGGTGCAGCGGGCTGACCGCAATGCCGTGACCGAAGCCGACGGTCACCGTCTCGAACGGACCCCAGCGGCTGCCCGGCGTCAGGGTCCGGCCGCGTTCGGGAAGCTCGACCTTCACCTTTTCGAGGAAGTGCATTTTCTTGAGAAAGCTCTTCTGGCGCTCGGTGCCGAGCTGGTCGGCAATCAGGGCGGTGCCGATATTCGAGCTTTCCTTCATGATTTCGGCCACCGAACACATCCGGCCGAAGGGATGGGTGTCATGGACGGTCTGGCCATAGATGTTCAGCTCGTGCGGACAGCTGTAGGTCTGGCCCATCGACTTGATCAGCCCGCTGTCCATCGACATGGCGACGGTGAACGGCTTGAAGGTCGAGCCGAGCTCGTAGACGCCCAGCGTCGCGCGGTTGAACCGTGCATCGGCCGGCGCTTGTCCCGCAACGTTCGGATTGAACGTCGGCAGCGAAGTCATCGCCAGGATTTCACTGGTGTGGACGTCCATGATGACGCCGGCCGCGCCGATCGCGCTGAAATGGTCCATCGCCGCCTGCAGTTCGTTCTGCAACGCCTGCTGGACGCGGCTGGAAATCGACAGCACCAGCGGCGAATTTCGCTCCGCCGGGTCGCTTAGCCGTTCTTCGAACGAACGCTCGACGCCGCCCGTCCCCTTGCCATCGATGTCGGTGAAGCCAAGGACGTGCGCGGCCAGGCTGGTCTGCGGATAGAGGCGATCCGGCTCGCGCTGGAGCTGCAGCCCGGGCTCGCCCAGCGCATTGATCCGCTCGACTAGCTGCGGCTCGGCGCGGCGGCGCAGGAAGTAGAAGCTGCGGTTCGACACCAGCATCGCGTGGTAGGCGGCGGCATCCTTTTCCGGCATCAGCTCTGCCAGCTTCTGCGCCAGCTCCAGCTTGTCGCCGATAACTTTTTTCGGCTGCAGGCCGATCGTCCAGGCGTCGATCGTGCGGGCCAGTGCGATGCCATCGCGATCGACGATGTCGGCTCGGTCCGGCCCCGCCGTGCCGATGCCGCCGCGCCGCCCGGCATGGTCGCCAAACGCCGCCAGCCAGGCGAGGCGCAATACGATGATGAAGACGATCGCGCCGAACGCCAGCATGCCGATCATCAGCCGCTGGTGCATCAGCGCCAGCAGCTTGCGCCGCTGTCCGACCAGACGGAGCCGCTCGGGCCTGGCGACGAGAGCGGGCGTCGGGGCGTTCATTTTTCCGTTGCTATTCCTTGGACTTGGCTGCGTTCGCTTTGGCCTTTGCCGACGCGCTCGGCAAGGGGGCAAGCGGGTCGGCCGACGCGGTTTTCGCGGGCTTGGCCGCAGCGGGCTTGGTCGTCGCCTTGGCCGCCTTGGCCTTGGCCGGCGGGGCGATGTCCAGCGTCACTGCCCTGGGCGCCGGGCGGGCCGGTTCGACCTTCAGGGAAGCGACATGCATCATGTCGGCGGCAGCAACGCCATGGCGCGCCGGCTGCCCCGAATCCGTGACGTCGGCATCACCCGTCAGCACGGGCGCCTGGCGTTCCGGCGCGGGCGCACTGGCGAGGACCACCGGCGCATCGATCGGGCTCTTTTGTTCCGGCTTGGCCAGCGTCGCCAGCTGGAAGGTGCCTTCGACGAACTGGTCGGCCTGCGGCGCGGACAGGCGGATGAACCTGGCGTTCCACCGCTCCAGCTGGGCGAGGCGGCCGCGGGTCCCGACCTCGGTTTCCAGCGTGCGAATGTCGCGCTGGGCGAGTAGGATCTTGCTTTCGGTCGATTCCAGCTCGGCTCGGGTCGAGGCAACCGACAGCGAGACGAGGTAGCAGCCGAGCGCGGCGGCGCCGACGGCCCCGGCCATGAAGACCTGCTTGAAGCCTTGGGACGCGCTCATGCTGCTTTCTCCTGGTCCCACGCGGGCGCATCGGTACGCACGGCCGAGCGGAGCCGGGCCGAGCGCGCGCGCGGGTTACGGGCAAGCTCGGCCTCGGTGGGCGAAACCGGCTTGGCGACTTGGTCGAAGGTCGGGCGACGGGTCGCCTTCACCTCGGGAAGGTGGCGGGAGCCCGACGGCATCGCGCCGCTGCGCTCCTTGAGGAAGCGCTTGACGATGCGGTCCTCGAGCGAATGGAAGGTGACGACCGCCAGGCGGCCGCCGGCGCGCAGGCTCTTCTCGGCCGCGCGCAACCCCTGCTCCAGCTCGTCGAGCTCGGCATTGAGGTGGATCCGGATCGCCTGGAAGGTGCGCGTCGCCGGATCGGTCTTCATGCCAGGGTGGTGGCCCAGCGCCTTGCGCACGACCGCCGCCAGCTCACCGGTCCGCGACAGCGGCCGCGCCTTGACGATGGCGCGCGCCACGGTGCGGGCGCGCGGCTCCTCGCCATATTCCTTGATGACGCGCGCGATCTCGGCCTCGTCCGCCTCGTTGAGAAACTCGGCCGCGCTCATCCCTTCGCGGCTCATCCGCATGTCGAGCGGGCCGTCGTTCTGGAAGGAAAAGCCGCGTTCGGCCTGGTCGAACTGCATCGACGACACGCCGATGTCGAGCGTGAGCCCGTCGACCGGCAGGAGGTCGCGCTCCGCCAGCGCCGAATGCATCTGCGAAAAACGTTCGTGGATCAGGGTCAGCCGGGGATCCGGGACGAGGGACGGCCCGTTCGCGATCGCAGTCGGATCGCGGTCGAAACCGACCACTCGTCCCGCCCCCGCCCCGAGCAGTGCGCGCGTATAGCCGCCTGCCCCGAACGTGCCGTCGACGATGGTCTCTCCGGGGGCAACGGAAAGGGCGTCGACGACTTGGTCGAGCAGCACCGGAACGTGCGGGTCTTTACGCTCCGGGCCGCTCACAATCCCCGCTCCTCAAGTCGGAAACGGGCGATATCCTTCATGTCCTCGGGCACGTCAGGGTGCTCGAGGAACAGCTTGGGGTTCCAGATGTGGAAGGTCTCGCCGGCGCCGATGAATAGCGCGAGATCCTCGATACCGCCCTTGCGGCGCATCATCGGCGGAAGGACGATGCGGCCCGAGCTGTCGTAAGGCACTTCCTCGCTGGCGCCGAACGCCATCAGCGTGCGGCGAGCATAGTCGAGTTCGCTGCCTGCGCCGGTTTCTTCCTTTTCGGCGAGGCGTTCGATCTTGGCGTACTTCAACGCCGCGTAAGCGGGGTCGTAGGCATTGAGGCACGGGAAGACTTCATGCTTGGCGAGCGTGATGGTGCGGGCATCGCCGCGGCGTTCGATCACCGAGCGCAGGAAGGCGGGCACGGAGACGCGACCCTTCGCGTCTACCGCGTTCAGCGCACTGCCCTGGAACAGATGCTCGAGTGCCACTTGCCTTCGTCCCCTCGCGCGGGGACGAGCCGGTCCGTCGCGGGTGAACGGCATCCCGTTCGCCCGGCGGTTCCCGACTCAAAAAGGGATTGCCCCACGCTTGTGTGATGTTGGTAACTCACACCTGCGCGGGATACAATGGGTTTTCATGCCATTTCGTGGGATTTCATGGGGTGTGGCGGAAAAGTCAGCCTTTTTTACCCTCTATTAACCCTTTGTTCTTTGCTTGTTCTAGTCAAGCCTTCCTGTGGATAACTATGTTGGCAAGTAACGATGCCGCTTAGCGCGCGCTGAGTTTTTCGAGCTCGCCGACCAAGCGCGCCGCGCCCGGCCCGTCGCGCGCGAAGTCCGCGTCGGCGATAATCGTGACCCGCCCCTTGCCGATCGTGCAGCGCGCCACCACGGCGTCTTCTTCCAGCGTGCAGCCGCTTTGCTTTGAGGCGGCGAAGCTGCCGAGGCTCGAACCGGGCTCGGGACGATAGAGGGTCAGCCCCCAATGGCCGAGCAGGCCGGTATCGGCATACGCCGGCACCGGCGCCAAAGGATCGCCCAGCGGCCTGTCTGTCGGCCACTGCAGCAAGGGATCGGCGAGCAGGAGAAGGTGTCCGCCGCCCCGCACCCACGCATCGAGATCGACCAGCGCCTCCGCCGTTTGCGCCCGCGGTTGGGCCATCAGCAACAATCCCGCGCCGTCGAGGCTGGTCGCGTCGGCCAGCGCGATCGGGCGGAGCGCGAACCGCGACTGCAGCGCATCGCGGAGCGGACTGTCGGGCGCTTCCAGCGCAAAATCGTCGGCGAACAGGATGGGCAGCGACGACAGCAGCAGCAGGGGCGGCCTGGCCTGTTCGGCAGGCGCCAGCCCGCAGGCGCCGCCCCCAAGGGCCAGCGCCGCCACCGCGGCAGCCATGTTCTTCACTGTCCGGCCGGTTTCTTCTTGGCGGGCTTGGCCGCCACTTCATTGTCCGACTGCCCCTGGCCGGGTGCTGCGCCGATTTCGGCGAGCGGCTCGTTGGGATCTTCCGCAACCGTCGGCGCCGGGAGCGGCACGCTGTCCTGTCCGACCCGCCGCAGCGCGGCGCCGAGCAGCACGACGAGGAACACCACCGCCAGGCCGGTCAGCCCGTAACGAATGCGTTGGTAAAGGGTCCGGTTGTCCTGGGCCGCCATTCATCGAATCCTATGCCGCTTCGCCGAACCAATCAACGACCTGACTTGACGGCGTAACATGTTGGAGCGAAAGGCGCCGCCATGACCACGAAGCTCCTCCCCCTCGCGCTGGCCGCGCTCCTCGCCGCCGGCTGCAACAAAGAAGATCACACGATCGTCCAGAAGGACCCGGCCGACCAGGGTCCGGCGGTGCCGAAGCTCGACCCGTCGAAGCTGCCGCCGTCGATCCAGGCCTCGAAGGCTTATCGCTGCAAGGACAACAGCCTGGTCTACATCGACTGGATGAGCGACCAGACCGCGCGCGTGAAGCCGAGCCGCGACGGCCTCGGCGTCGCGCCGGCCGAGGGCGAACTCACGGGTACCGCGGCCGACGCCACGGTCACCTACAAGGGCAAGAGCTGCAAGGCGTAACGCCAAGCGCTTTCGACCCGACGAAAACAGAAACCCCCGGCCTCACCGCCGGGGGTTTTTCTTTGCGCGCCGCACCGCTAGGGACGCGCCCATGATCACCCCGGAAATCGTCGCCGAGCACGGCCTTTCGCCAGAGGAATATAACCGCGTCCTCAACGCGCTGGGCCGCGAGCCCAACCTCACCGAGCTCGGCATCTTCTCGGTCATGTGGTCGGAGCATTGCTCCTACAAGTCGTCGCGGCTCCACCTGAAGAAGCTGCCGACCGAGGCCCCGTGGGTGATCTGCGGCCCCGGCGAGAATGCCGGAATCATCGATATCGGCGACGGCGACGCGGCGATCTTCAAGATGGAGAGCCACAACCACCCGTCCTACATCGAGCCCTACCAGGGCGCGGCGACGGGCGTTGGCGGCATCCTGCGCGACGTCTTCACCATGGGCGCGCGCCCGATCGCCAACATGAATGCGCTGCGCTTCGGCCGGCCCGACCATCCCAAGATGCGCCACCTCATCTCGGGCGTGGTCAGCGGCATCGGCGGCTACGGCAATTGCGTCGGCGTGCCTACGGTCGGCGGCGAGACCAATTTCGACCCGGCCTATGATGGCAACATCCTGGTCAACGCCATGACCGTCGGCATCGCGAAAACTGACAAGATTTTCTATTCGGCCGCAACCGGGGTCGGCAACCCGATCGTCTACGTCGGCTCGAAGACCGGACGCGATGGCATCCACGGCGCGACCATGGCGTCGGCCGACTTCGACGAGAACAGCGACGAGAAGCGCCCGACGGTGCAGGTCGGCGATCCCTTCACCGAGAAGCTGCTGATCGAGGCCTGCCTCGAGCTGATGGCGACCGACGCGATCGTCGCCATCCAGGACATGGGCGCGGCGGGCCTCACCTCCTCGTCGGTCGAAATGGCGTCGAAGGGCGGCGCCGGCATCCGCCTCGACATGGACAAGGTGCCCCAGCGCGAAGAGGGCATGACCGCCTATGAGATGATGCTGAGCGAAAGCCAGGAGCGGATGCTGATGGTCCTGCAGCCCGGCAAGGAGCCGATGGCGGAAGCGATCTTCAGGAAGTGGGAGCTCGACTTCGCGGTCATCGGCGAGGTGACCGATACCGGCCGCATGGTGCTCGAGCATCATGGCGAGGTGGTGTGCGACATCCCGCTCGGCCCACTGGCCGACGACGCGCCGGAATATGACCGGCCACACCTCAACCCCGCCGACTACAAGCAATGGACGGGCGTGAATCCGCTCGGCGCGATCGAGCAGTCGGCCGACCTGACTCGCGACCTCTTGCAGATGATGGGCTCGCCCAACCTCGCCAGCCGCCGCTGGATCTGGGAGCAGTACGACCACCAGGTCGGCGCCGACACGCTGCAGAAACCGGGCGGCGACAGCGCGGTGGTCCGCGTCCACGGCACCGACAAGGCGATCGCCATCACCACCGACTGCACCCCGCGCTACGTGTTCGCCGACCCCTATGAAGGCGGCAAACAGGCAATCGCCGAGGCCTATCGCAACCTGTCGGCGGTTGGCGCGACGCCACTCGCGGTGACCAACTGCCTCAACTTCGGCAACCCGCAGCGGCCCGAAATCATGGCCCAGTTCGTCGAGGCTTTGCGTGGCATGGGCGAGGCCTGCCGCGCGCTCGACTTCCCGATCGTGTCGGGCAACGTCAGCCTCTATAACGAGAGCAAGGCGACTGGCGGCGGCAGCGCGATCCTGCCCACCCCCGCGATTGGCGGGGTCGGCCTGCTCACGGACTCCACCAGGAACGCGACCATCGCGTTCAAGGATGGCGCACAGAAAATCCTGCTGATCGGCGCCGACCCGTCGGCCGATCCGGACATCGGCCAGTCGCTATGGCTCGACGTCTGCCGCGGTCGCCGCGAGGGCACGCCGCCCAAGGTCGACCTTGTCCGCGAACGCAAACACGGCGAATTCGTCCGCGCGCTGATTGACGAGGGCTATGTCACCGCCGTCCACGACGTCAGCGACGGCGGCATCCTGGTTGCGGTCGCGGAAATGGCGCTGGCCGGCAATATCGGCGCGCGGCTGATGGTCGAGGCGTTCGAGGACCGCGTCGACCGGGAAGTGGTGCGCCACGACTGGTCGATGTTCGGGGAGACCCAGGCCCGCTACATCGTCACCGAAGCGCTCGACCGCGACGTGGTCGAGAAAATGGCGCGTGAGCGCGGGGTCGGCTGCTGTTTCATCGGCTGGACCGGCGGCGACACCATCTACCTTGGCGACAAGCATGAAGCGACCGACGGCGAGGTCTCGCTCGACGAGCTGCGCCGCGCCCACGAAGGCTTCTTTCCGGGGCTGATGGGTAGCGAAATCTAATCCAGTTGCGAACGACTCTCATTATCGGGTAAGATGGTCCCATGATCGTCTGCTCGTGCAATGTGATTCGTGCCAACGACATTCGCGCCGCCGTACGCCGCGGGTGCGGGGATGCCGAGTGCTGCTATCGCTCGATGGGCTGCGAGTTCCAGTGCGGCGGCTGCCGCGACCTGGCGGACGAGATCGTCGAGGACACGCTCGCGCAACCGCGAGAAGACGCGCCCCGCGCCGCCTGACTTTCGCACGTCCCGATTTCGCGGTAGGCCGAAGCCCTGACAGGGAGATCGGCACATGAAGGGCAATCCGCAAATCCTCGCGCTCCTTAACGAGGCGCTGAAGGCGGAGCTGACCGCGATCAACCAGTATTGGCTTCACTATCGGCTGCTCGACAATTGGGGAGTCGCCAAGCTCGCCGATTATGAAAAGCATGAATCGATCGACGAGATGAAGCACGCCGACCAGTTCGCGGAGCGCATCCTGTTCCTCGACGGCCTGCCCAATTTCCAAGCGCTCGGCAGCTTGCGCATCGGCGAGACGGTCGAGGAGGTCTTGAAGGCCGACCTCGCCGCGGAACTGGAGGCGGTCGAGATGTATCGCGCCGCGGTCGCCACCTGCGAGGAATTGCGCGACTATGGCAGCCGCGACCTGTTCGCCGAGGTGCTGAAGAAGGAGGAAGAGCATGTCGACTTCCTCGAGACCCAGTTCGAGATGATCCGCCAGATGGGCCTCCAGAACTACATCCAGCTGCAGTCCGAAGCCGCCGAGGAATAGCCGTTCGTCGAAACAGCCGCGACACTTCCCGTATTAGCCCAGTAACGCACCGCGAGGGACTTTCGTCGGGGGACGGCATGGAACAGGTGGCAACGGGCACGGGCGCGCGGATCAAGAGCCTCGACATCACGCGCGGCGTCGCGGTGATGGGCATCCTTTCCGTCAACATCGTCGGCATGGCGATGATCCAGATGGCCTATTTCTACCCGCCGGCCTTCGGGTTCGATTCCGCCGCCGACCATGGCCTGTGGCTGGCCAACTTCCTGCTGGTCGACGGCAAGTTGCGAAGCCTCTTCTCGATGATGTTCGGCGCCTCGACCCTGCTGGTGATCGAGCGCGCCATCGCCTCCGGTCGTTCGCCAGCGAGGACCCACTATGCCCGCATGGCCGTGCTGCTAGTCATCGGCTACCTCCACTGGCTGGTCTTGTGGTGGGGCGACATCCTGACCCACTATGCCGCGATCGGAGCCATCGCCTTCCTGTTCCGGAAGCTGAAGCCCAAGACGCTGTTCATTACGTCGGCCGCCGCGCTGCTGATTTCGGGCGCGCCCAACATCCCCATGAGCGTGATGCGGATCGCTCAGTACGAAAAGGTGCAGGCCGGCACCGCCGACGCCGAGACGGTGGCGCAATCCGAAAAGTCCCGCGCCCGCTACTTCCCCGACGCCCAGGCGCTGGCCGCCGACGATGCCGCGCACGAAAGCGTTCCCGCGCACATGAAGGCGATGGTCCACGAGGAAGGCCCGCTCGCCCCGTTCGACCTCGGCCCGCTGTGGTTCGAAACGCTCGGACTGATGCTGCTAGGCATGGCACTGTACAAGACCGGCTTCCTGACCGGCGCGTTGGAGCCGGAGGTCTATCGAAAGACCGCGCTGGTGACGATTTCGACCGGCCTCGCCGGCTTCGGCCTCGCCGCCTGGTATGCCATCGCCAACGACTACCGGCCGCCGTACCAGATGGCGGCCTATGGCGGCTTCACTCAGTTGATTCGGCCGTGGATGGCGACCGGCTATGCCGCGCTGATCATCCTCCTGAGCCGCCGCGGGCAGGCCAGCGGCTGGTGGGCCGATCATGTCGCCGCCGTCGGGCGCGCGGCCTTCTCCAATTACCTCTTCTCGACGATGGTCGGAACGCTGCTGTTCTACGGCTTCGCCGGCGACCTGTTCCAGAAGCTGTCGCGGTTCGAGGCGTGGCTGTTCGTGCCGCCGATGTGGCTGGCGATGCTGGTCTGGTCGAAATGGTGGCTCGACCGCTTCCACTACGGCCCGCTCGAATGGGTCTGGCGCAGCCTGTCGCGCTGGCAGCGCCAGCCGATGCGGCGCATGGCGGCGACGGGGGAATAAGGATGGCGACCAACGCACCGGGCTTCGGCAGCACCGACCGCATCGACACGCTCGACCTCATCCGCGGCGTCGCGGTGATGGGCATCCTGTCGGTCAATATCGTCGATTTCGGCGGGCCGGAGCAGCGCTATTTCAACCCGCTCGCGCTGGGACCGTCGGACCCGGCGAGCCTGTGGGTCTGGGCGCTCAACTACGTCTTCGTCGACGGCAAGTTCTACACCCTTTTCTCGATGATGTTTGGCGCGTCGCTGCTGCTGGTGACGGAGCGCGCCGACGCGTCGGGCCGCGGCGGCTGGTCGGTCCACTGGCGGCGGATGGCGGCGCTGTTCGTCATCGGATCGCTCCACGCCCTCCTCCTGTGGCGCGGCGACATCCTGGTCAGCTATGCACTCGCCGGCCTCGTCGCCACACGCCTCCGCCACGTCAGCGACAAGGCCTTGAAGCGCTGGGGCATCGGCCTGCTCGCCCTGATGATGCTGCTCATGGGCGCGATGTTCGCCGGTCAGACGCACCTTCTCGCGAAAGTCGACGCCGGCCAGGCCCCTGACCGGGTCGAGGAAGCCCGCGCGATCCGCAGCGCCTTCACCCCCACCGCCGCCGAGGTGGCGCGCGACATCGCCGCCAACACCGGCCCGGCGTTCGTCCGCATGCGCGACCTCGGCCAGCATTACCTGACCGAACTTGGCGCCGCGCTGTTCCTGCTGCCGATCACCCTCGCCAACATGATCGCCGGCATGTTCGCCTATCGCCGCGGCCTGTTCACCGGGGCATGGGACGACGCGCGCCTGAAACGCTTCGCGGCGTGGACGATCCCACTCGGTCTCGCGGCGCACGCGGCCTTGGCATTCACCCTATGGGCGACCGGCTTTCCCGCGCCGGCGATGATGACCGGCATTCACGGGCTGATGCTGCCGATCCAGATCGCGCAGGGCCTGGGCTACGCCGCGCTGGCCATCCTCCTGGCACGAGGCTGGGGTCCGCTCGCCCGCCGCGTCGCCGCCGCCGGGCGCGCCGCGTTCAGCAACTACCTCGGGACGTCGGCGCTGATGGTCGGCATGTTCAACATCGCCGGCTATTACGGCCGGTGGGATCGCTGGCCGATGTGGCTCATCGTACCGTGCGTCTGGGCCTTGATGCTGCTGTGGTCGAAGCCGTGGCTCGACCGGTACCGCTACGGTCCGGCAGAGTGGCTGTGGCGAAGCCTCGCCAACCTCAAGCCGCAACCGATGCGGCGCTAGGGGCTAGATACGCCCGGCTTCGGGCTCATATACGCCCGAAGCCCTGGTTGGCGACCTTCTTGCCGAAGCCGCCTTGCGGGCGGTTGCGCTGGGCCAGCGGGCTGACCCGCTCGTCGAACATCCGCACCGTCTCCGAATAGCGCTTGCGAAGCTCGACCACGTCGGGGATCAGATGCTCGGGAAAGCTTCCCGCCTCGATGCAGTAGCGCGCGGTGGTCTCGATCTTTTCGGCGACGTCGGCGACGCCCTCGGCTCCGAACTGGCGCGATTCGCCCTTCAGCGTGTGAGCCGGGATGACCAGCGCCACCGTGTTATGGTCGCGCATCGCCTGCTCGATCTGGCCGAGGCTCTTGGCCCCGTCCTCCCGATAATAGCCGAGGATCTTGATGAAGCCCGGACCCAGCTCGGCCCGCGACTTTTCGAAATGACCCCAATCGACGAGTTCCGAGCCGTCGTTCACTAAGCGCTCCGTCTCCCGCGAAGGCCGCGGGCATTGTTTCACAGCATCCTCCTACGCCCGAAAGGGTAAAGAGGCGGTTATTTCGACTTAGTGTCGTACGGGTTTTTCGACGCCCGCATGTTGATGCGCAGCGGCACCGGTCCGAGGCCGAGTTCCTTGCGCATCGAGTTGAGCAGGTAGCGTTCGTAACTCGTCGGCAGCTGGTCGACGCGGGTGCCGAACACCACGAACGTCGGCGGGCGGCTGCGCGCCTGGGTGATGTAGCGAAGCTTGATCCGCCTGCCGCCCGGCGCCGGCGGCGGATTGGCGTCGACCGCTTTCTCGAACCAGCGGTTGAGTTCGCCAGTCGGGATGCGCGTGTCCCACTGCTCGCGCAATTCGAACGCGGCGTCGATCAGCACGTCGATGCCCTTGCCGGTCTTGGCGCTGACGGTCAGCACCGGCACGCCTTTCAGCTGGCTCAGCCCCTCTTCGAGCGCCGCCTTCACCCCGTTGAACAGCGAGGAGGCGTTTTCCGCCACGTCCCATTTGTTCAGCGTGATCATGAAGGCGCGGCCTTCCTCGATCACCTGGGAGGCGATGCGCAGATCCTGCGATTCCAGCCCGCGTGTCGCGTCGAGCAGCAGCACGACCACCTCGGCCCGGTCGATCGAGCGCTTGGTGTCCATCGCCGACAGCCATTCCAGCTTGTCCTCGACCTTGGCTTTCTTCCTCAGGCCCGCCGTGTCGACCAGCTTTACCGGCCGGCCGTTGTGCTCCCACTCGACCGAGATGCTGTCGCGGGTAATGCCGGCCTCGGGACCGGTGATCATCCGCTCCTCGCCCAGCATCTTGTTGACCAGCGTTGACTTGCCAGCGTTCGGGCGGCCGACGATTGCGAGCTTCAGCGGCCCGAGCGGGACGTCGTCGCCTTCGGGCTCCGGCTCGTCATATTCCTCGCGCTCGACGTGGGGGCGGATCGCCTCGAACAGGTCGACGATGCCTTCGCCATGCTCGGCCGAAAGCGCGAACGGTTCGCCCAGCCCCAGCGCGAACGCCTCCAGCCGGCCGTTCTCGCCCGCCTTGCCTTCGGCCTTGTTGGCGGCGACCACCACCGGCGTATCGACGCCACGCAGCCAGCGGCCGATTTCCTCGTCGAGCGGGGTCAGCCCCTCGCGCCCGTCAATCAGGAACAGGGCGACATCGGCCTCGCGCACCGCCGCCTCGGTCTGCTGGCGCATCCGGCCGGGCAGCGATTGAGGATCCTCGTCCTCGAAGCCCGCGGTGTCCATCACCTTGAATTTCAGGCCGAGCAGCTCCGCCTCGCCCTCGCGCCGGTCGCGCGTCACGCCGGGCCGGTCATCGACCAGCGCGAGACGCTTGCCCACCAAACGGTTGAACAGCGTGGACTTGCCCACATTGGGGCGTCCGACAATGGCGACGACGGGAAGCGGCATGAAGCGGCAGCGCTTGGCCCGAACCGCGCCGAAAAGCAATCCGCCTAGCGAAGGGCGATCAGCCGGCCTTCTTCGGTCAATAGCAGCAGCGTACCGCCGGCGACCACCGGCTGGAGCCGGATCGACGACTTGAACTCGCGCTGGCCCAGCGTCGAACCGTCGCTCGGCCGCACCTCGACCAGCGCGCCGTTCGACCCGGCGACGAACAGCCGGTCGCCGGCCATCACCGGCCCGGCGTAGAAGATCGGGTCGCTCTGCTTCTTCTCGTTGCCCCACCGCGGCAGCTGGGTCATCCAGCGAATCTTGCCGGTATCCTTGGCGAACGCGATCAGCTGGCCGCTGTCGGCCATGGCGTAGACATAGTCGCCCGCGACCCACGGGGTCGACGCGCCGGCCATGTTGGCTTCCCACACGCGGTTGCCGCTGAACAGGTCCAGCGCGACTAGGCGGCCGCCCTTGCCCAGCGCGAACACCATGTTGTCGGCGATCACCGGATCGGCGTCGATGTCGCTGAGCGACGACACGCCGGTCGAGATCGAGGTCCGCGCCAGGGCGTCTTGCCACACCTGGCGGCCGTTTTCGTAGCGGTAGGCGTTGAGTTCGCCCGACGAGAAGCCGGCGACGATCGTCCCGCGCGCCGAAGCGGGCGAGGACGAACCGAACACGCCGGCGATTTCCAGCGCGGCGGCGTTCGACCATTCCGTCGCGCCGTCCGACGCCTTCAGCGCGAACAGCTGGTTGTCCTGCGTGGTTACATAGACGCGGTCGCCGTCGACCGTCGGCGCACCGCGCAGCGGGCCGGCCGGCTTGACCTGCCACACCTGCCCGCCGGTCTTGGCGTCAAGCGCGACGACATAGCCGAGGCCGTTGGTGGCATAGATGCGCGTGCCGTCGTCGCTCGCCGCGACGCCGCCGCCGTACAGCGACTTTTCGTTGCCCTTTTCCTGCCCGACCGCCGCCGACCAGACGGCGCCGCCGTTGCGGATGTCGAACGCGCGGACCACCGACTGCGTGTCGATGGTGAAGACGCGGCCGCCGGACACGATCGGCCCGGCGCCGAGCCGCGCCGCCTTGTCCCCGCCCTTGCCGATCGACACCGACCAGGCCTGGCTGACGCTGGCGCCAAGCGCGAGGTTACCCAGATACTTGGCCGCGTTGCCGCCCGACTGCGCCCAGTCGGCGTTGGCGACCTGCGCCGGCATCGCGAACGGGAGCGTGGCGACGCCCGGGTCGATCACCAGCTCGCGCTCGTTGACCAGCACCGGCTTGCGGTCGCCGATCGTCGGGGTGATCGTTTTCTTGCCTTTGACGATGCCGCAGCTGGACACCAGCGCGGCGGCGCCGATCAGCAGGAACGTTTTGCGCATCTTGGTCATCCTTACTGGAGCGCGCCGGCGGGAAGCGAGGCGCTGGCATCGACGCCGAGCGAGCCGGCGATCTGCACGGCGCGGCTGCGGAGCGACGCGGGCTGGTTGGTGTCGGCGGCGATCTTGGCGAACAGTTCGCCCGCCTGCTGCTTCTGGCCCTCGGCGATGAGCGCCATGCCGGTCAGTTCGCCGGCGGTGCCGAAATAGGGTTTGCCGGTCTCGGCTAGCGGCTGCATCCGGCGGATTACTTCGTCGGGCTTCAGCGTGTCATATTCGACCACCGTCTGGCGGATCAGCGCGAGGTCGCGGTAGGCGTCGGGCAGGTCCTTGTCGGACGCCACCGCCGCATATTGGGCGACCGCCGCCTTCTTGTCGTTCTTCTCCAGAGCCAGCGCCGCCTGGGCGAGCCGTGCGCTCGCGGCTACCGCGTCGCTTTCGTCCTGCAGCGCGGCCAGCGCTTCACCGGCCGCCTTGGGCTTGCCCTCGCCGGCCAGGTCGTAAGCCTTTTTCAGCTCCTCGGTGGCGACGCCGGCCTGCTTGGCCTGGCGGTCCTTCCACAGCAGGAGACCGCCGGCGAGCAACAGCACGACCACCGCGACGATTGCGAACAGGCCGCCATATTTCTTGGCCGTCTGCTCCATCTGCTCCTTGCGGAGTTCTTCATCGACTTCGCGGACGAAACTGGCCGTAGGATCGGGGGGAAGCGCCAAGGGTCAATGCCTCATTGTAATCGCGGGCGTGGGGTGCGTCGCTTCCTCCCCCACCCAAGCTGAACGGAAGCTGGCGACAGCGTCTAGCGAAGCCGCGCCCATCCTGAAAGCCCCAACCGCGTGGCTGTCACCGGCGCGGCCATCACCGGCGCGGAACGTCGACCGGCTTCTTCGGCGGCACGGCAATGCCGTAACGCACGTTCGACGCATCCCGCCGGATCTCGGACACCGCTGGAGCCGAAGGTTCGGGCGGCGCGATCCACGCCTCCTCGGCCTCGTCCTCCGCATCGAGGCTGGCCGCGGTCACCGCGCCATAGCGCGGCATCGATTCGAGGCGTTCGTCGATGCTCGGCCCAAGGTCCGTGGGATCGTAGCCCTGCGCGTCCCGGTCGAGGTAGCCGGACTGGTCGGACCGAAAAAAGTCGAGCGCGCCCTTCTTCATCGTGGCAAAGGCGAAGACGCCGAAGAACAGGCCGATCTCCGCCTTCCCGCTGATCGCGCCCGCCACTATCATGGCGGCAGCACCCGCCGCCGCCCGCGGATAGCGGGCGATAAGGTCGATCAGCGTCTGGCCCTGGTTCATGCCTTGGGCTTGTAGACCTGCTCGTCGGTCGGGAAGGCCCGGCTACGGACTTCGTCGCGATACTTGGCCGCCGAGGCGGAAATCTCGCTGGCGAGGTCGTGGTAGCGCTTCACGAAGCGCGGGGTGCGTTCGAACAGGCCGAGCATGTCCTCGGTGACCAGCACCTGGCCGTCGCAATTCTTCGACGCGCCGATGCCGATGGTCGGCACCGCGATCGCCTTGGTCACCGCATCGCCGATGTCCTCAACCACGCCCTCGACCACGACGCAAAAGGCGCCGGCATCGGCCACCGCCTTGGCGTCGGAAACGATCTTGCCCGCCTCCGCCTCGCTTCGGCCTCGGGCGCCATAGCCGCCGAGCACGTTGACCGCCTGAGGGGTAAGGCCGATGTGGCCGATCACCGGGATGCCGCGCTTGTTCAGGAACTCGATCGTCGGGGCCATCGCTCCCCCGCCCTCGAGCTTGACCGCCGCGCAGCCGGTCTCCTTCATGATCCGCGACGCCGACGCGAACGCCTGCTCGGGGCTGCCTTCGTAGCTGCCGAACGGCATGTCCACCGCCACCAGCGCGTGCCAGCTGCCGCGCACGACGGCCGCGCCATGCGCGCACATCATCTCCACCGTCACCGGCACGGTCGACGGCAGGCCGTAGATCACCTGCCCCAGCGAATCCCCGACCAGCAGCATCTCGCAATGCGGGTCGAGCAATTGCGCCATCCGCATCGTGTAGGCGGTCAACATCACCAGCGGCTCTTCGGTGACCCCCTCCTTCTTGCGCGCGCGGATCGACGGCACCGTCATCCGCTTGCCCGGCACCGGCGAGGGCGTGGCGCGGCTGGTCGCCGTGTCGATGGTGAAGGTGCTCACGACAGCCACCCCCGGATCCACGCGACCTTGGAAAATTGCCAGTATCCATAGGACAGGAGGAAAATCAGGATCGGGCCGAGAAGCTGGCTCGACGACATCGCGCCGCGAATATCGGGGATCAGCAGCATGCCGCCGAACTGGACGATGACGAAGATCATCGACACGAACAGCGCCGGGCGCGCGAACCTCTTCTTCAGCAGCAGGCCGACGGCACCGGCCAGCCCGACCCAGACCGCCAGCGCATAGGCCGCGATCGTCCAGATCGGCATCGCCTCGACCAGCACCCGCTGGTCGACCGGCAGCGTCGCCGGGTCGGTCGTCACCTGCATGATGTAGGCGTAGCAGCCGGCCAGCTCAAACAGCAGGCACAGCCCCGCCACCAGCCAGTACCAGCCGGGCACCGCCACTGCCCGCGGCTCGACTTCGCCTTCGATTTCCATGAACGGCTCTCCTCGCGACGCAGCGCTTACACTGCGCTGCAGCAAGGGGCCATGCAAGGCCTAGAGGGCCAGCGCCTCATAGTCGGTCGAATTGTAGCCGATGATCAGCTCGCCGAAGCCCTCGACCACCGGTCGCTTGATCATCGTCGGCTCGGCCAGCATCAGGGTCAGCGCCTTGTCGGCGTCGATGTCCTGCTTCAGCACGTCGGGAAGCCCGCGGAACGTCGTCCCGCTCTTGTTGAGCAGCGGTTCCCAGCCCTTTTCGAGGATCCACTCCTCGAGCTTTTCGCGCTCGATCCCCTGCTTCTTGAAGTCGTGAAACTTGTAGGTGACGCCGCGCTTCTCGAACCAGGTACGAGCTTTCTTGACGGTGTCGCAGTTGGGGATGCCGTAGAGCGTGATCATGGGCGAGCCGTGTAGGGCCGCCGGCGCGCTCGTCAAGCGGCCATTGGTGGCAAGCGGGCGACGAACTGATGTAAAAGCGAGGCATGGATCGCGGCGAAACCGGCACCTCCTTGGCGATCTTCGGCCGCTTCTTCCGGTTTGGCCTCCTCGCCTGGGGCGGGCCGATCGCACAGATCGCCATGCTGAAGCGCGAACTGGTCGAGGAGGAACGCTGGGTCAGTCCGTCCAGGTTCAATCGGCTGCTAGCGGTCTACCAGGTTCTGCCTGGCCCCGAGGCGCACGAGCTTTGCGTCCATTTCGGCATGCTCAAGGGCCGCAGGCTGGGCGGCTTTCTCGCCGGTTTCGGCTTCATGTTGCCGGGCTTCGTCCTGATCCTCGCGCTTGCGGTCCTGTACCAGCGCCTCGATCTCACCCAGCCGCTGCTGAAGGCATTGTTCCTCGGCGTCCAGCTTGCGGTCCTCGCGCTGATCGTGCGCGCCATCCACCGCATCGCGACCCATGCCCTGACCAGTCGGGCCCTCCTCGCCATTGCCATCGCCAGCGCGGGCCTGACGTTCGCGGGTGAAAGCTTCTGGATCATCCTCCCGCTCGCAGCCCTTTGCGGATGGGGCCTGTCGCGTCGTCCCCGCCCGGGGTCGGCAGCGCTTGCCGTCGCGGCAGTGATCCTGTTGGCGGCAGTTGCAGGGCACTTCAACGGGTCGCCGCCCGCCAATGCGGCCTCGCCCCGCGTCCATTCAGGAGCGGCCAGCGCCATGGACATCTTCCTCTCCGGCCTCAAGGCGGGATTGCTGACCTTCGGCGGCGCCTACACCGCGATCCCCTTCGTCCGGCACGACGCGGTCGGGCGCGGATGGGTAACCGATGGCCAGTTCCTCGACGGCCTCGCCCTGTCGAGCGTCATCCCCGCCCCGCTGATCATTTTCGCCACGTTCGTCGGCTACCTCGCCGGCGGACTGGCCGGTGCGCTGGCGATGACCGCCGGCATCTTCCTGCCCGCCTTCGCGTTCGGCATGCTGTTCTACGACCAGCTCGAACGGGTGATCGATGATCAGCGCCTCCACGCGGCGCTCGAAGGCATTGCGGCGGCCGTGGTCGGCGTCGTCGCGGTGACCGCGGTCGATCTCGGGCGAACCCTCGGCGGATCGGTACCGGCCGTGATACCGGCGATCCTCCTGTTCGCCGCGACCCTGGCTGTCCTGTACCGTTCAAAATCGAAATGGGCGGTGCCCGCGATCATGCTCGGCGGCGCGATCGCGGGCGGCTTGGCGTTCGGCCCCTAGAAGCTGCGACCCAGCGACATCGTCACCCGCAGCTTGTTGTCCGGGTGCGAAAGGCCGACGCGCTGCCATAGCGGCACGCCCGCCGACACGCCGGCCGACCAGCCAGAGGCCCATTCGTGCGCGACGCCGGGCGACAGCCACACGACCTTCGACCCGCTGTCCGCCTCGACCTCGCCCGCGACGCGTTCCTTGCCCTCGACCTCGTAAGTCGTCTCGACGAACAGCGAGGTGCTGTCGTGGCGGTGCGGCGTCTCACCCTCCTCGTCATGATGGTGGCCCATCGCGCCGAGCGTGTAGCCGGCCGACGCGCCAACCAGCGTGCGGTTGCCGAGCCGCGTGTCGAGCGCGCCGTATCGCGTCCACTCGCGGCTGGCCGAGGCGGCGAACTTCCACGGACCCGCGCCGGTCCCGGCGGCGATGCCGGTGATCCAGTCGACGCTGCCGCTGCCCGGCTGATGCTCGACCTCCAGCCGCTCGCCATCGTCGGAGCGCTGGTGCGTGGTGCCCGTCGGCAGCTTGACCCCGCCCATCAGGGCGACGCCGCCGTCATGCCATTTCGCCACCCGCCAGTGCGCGATGACCCGCGCATCGCCGATCCCCCCCACGGTGCCGAGCTGCTCGACCGCATTGACGGTCGCGGCGTGATGGTCGTGCACGCCCTCACGCAGGTCGTCCCGCCGCACATAGGGCAGCGAGGCGATGACCGTCAGGTCGGGGGCGAGGCCGTAGGCGATGCTCGCCGAACTGACGAGCGTGTAGTCGCCCGTATGCGCGTGGATGTGGCGCGCCGCGAGGTCGGCAAGCTCGGCGTCGCTGCGCGCTTCGGGCACGCCGAGCGAGAAGGTCAGCGCCAGGGTCAGGTCGCCCGGCATCAGCGTGTCGGGACCCATCACGCTGCCCGCGCCGCCGCCATGGCCGGAAATGCTGTGATCGGCATGGGCCGGCGCCGCCAGCACCAGCAGGCCGAGCGCGAGGCCCGGCAGGAAAATCGTCTTCGTCATTGTATGCACTCCGTCGCGCACGGGCCACCGCCCGCACGCCGTTGATCGTTCACAGATGGGGAAGGATCAGGCCCGCGGCGGCGCGCGGGACGGCGGACGCGGCGCAATGCGCGCGCCGGACGGAAGAGCAGGCACGGCGCTGGTGACAGCCGCTTCGAACGGCCACCCGACCACCCCCTCGACTGCCGCCACTTGCGGCAGTGGCCCGGCCGGCGCCATACCGGCCGCGAACGGACAGGTCGGCTTGGCCTTGGCCCCGCCGTCGTGGTGCATGCCGTGGTGCGCCGAGGGAATGGGGATCGCGTCCGGGCATTCGACCAGCGCTAGCCGCCCGTTCGCCTCGCCCGGCATGAACCCGAACGGCGAGGCGAGCCGCACCGCCAGCAGCACGGCAAGGAACAACGACAGGAAGGAACGGCGCGCGCTCATGGCGACCCGCTGCATGCCCGCCTGCCCTCGCGAAGGAAAGGGGCGACAGAAACGAGAATAGGATCGTCAGCCAATCTTTTCAGTTTAGCTGAACATACCTACATCGCCTTCCATGTCCGGACCCGATCGCATCGCCGCCCTCGCCGAAGACCTCCGCACCGTCGTCGGCCGGCTCAAGCGTCGCCTTCGCGAGCAGGGCAATGTCGGCGACCTCACCCCGTCGCAGGTCTCCGCCGTCCTCCAGCTCGAGGCGCTGGGCAGCGCCACCGTTTCCGCCCTCGCCCGGGCCGAAGGCATGCGCGCGCAGTCGATGTCCACGCTGCTCGCGCCGCTGCTCGCCGCCGGGCTGGTCTCAAGCGCTCCCGATTCCGACGACAGGCGCCAGGTCCTGCTGTCGCTCAGCGACGACTGCCGGCGCACCCTTCTCAGCGGGCGCGCCGCGCGACAGGATTGGTTGGCCCGCACCTTGGCGGATCGGCTTTCGGGCGACGAGCTCGACCTCCTCGCCGACGCCCTGCCCCTGCTCCGCCGTCTTCTCGAAGGCAACCGCTGAGCCGACGTGAGCGCCCCATTCCGCTCCCTCAGTGTCTGCAATTGCCGCGTCGATGCTGAATGTTCTTGCGGGCTCGGGCGGCGGATGAACGGCTAGCAGGGTCGCTTCGTCGCCCGCTGCTCCAGGTCACTGCGCAATTTCTCGATTTCGTCGTCACTCAGATGTTCGAGTCCGATCATGTCGTTGCGCGCATGTTTGAGCACCAGGACGATCTCGTCGAGCTTGGTCTGGATCGCCGCCCCATCGCGGTTCTGGGCATTCTGGATCAGGAACACCATCAGGAAGGTGATGATGGTCGTCGCCGTGTTGATGACCAGTTGCCACGTCTCCGAAAAATGAAAAATCGGTCCGGTCGCCGCCCACAAGACAACGAATCCAGACGCGGCCATGAACGCCCAGGGCCGTCCGGCCGCGCGGGCAATGGCCGAAGCCCAGTTCCCGAACGCTCTACTCATCGCCATGACTGCCTCCTTTCGATGGCCGTTCTGCCTCCCGCGCCTGCCGTTGGGCGAAGGCGATGGCTCCTCTTTCCCGGCGGTGCGAGGCGTAGCGGCATGCCATGCCGACGATAGACAACGCGGCCCCGGCGATGAGGGCGGGCATCCGCCACGTCTCGCCTTCACTTCCGGGCCACGCGACGAGGCCAAGCAGCACGACACTGACGCTGGACACGCAATAGCCCAGCAACTTCCAGTCGAAAGCCATGCTCAGTCGACGCTGGCCACCTTCATCGTGGCCAGTTCCGGCTTGGGAGGCGACTTGGGGTCGATCGTTTCCATCAGGCGCGCCTTTTCCTCTGCCAGCTTCTCGCCCAAGGCATCCATGTCGAGACCGGCATGCCGCGCCTGTGCAAACAGGCCTTCCATGCGCTTTTCCTCTTCCTTCACGTGATGTTCGATCTGCTCTTTCAGCGCGGTCACCTTGGCGTCGAAGAAGTCGTCGGTCGGGCGACCGGCCTCCAGTTCGGCGATCAGCAGCTTGGCGCCGTCGTGCTCGACGTAGCTTTCGTCGAGCAAATCATCCTCCACCTTGCCGCGGCATGCCGGATAGAAAATCTCTTCCTCGATCTTGGCGTGAACGACCAGTTCGGTGCAGATTTGCCGGGCGATCGCGGCCTTGTCGCCCCGCCCCTTCTCATATTTCTCGAACAGGTCTTCCACTTTGCGATGGTCGGCCTTGAGCAAGGCGACAGCGTCTTTCGGGTCAGCCATTTTTCGTTTTCCTTCAACACCATGGATCGACAATCGGTTAAGCAACGCGTCTTTTCGCAAGTCGCTCCATCGGTTCCGATTGTGCGAGTTGCGCGTTAACCCGCCCATGGCCGCCCCCCTCCATGCCTGGATCGATCGTCTCACCGTGCGGTCTTCGCTGAGCGACGATGACATTGGTGTGTTGCGCGCCATAGACGCGCCGGTGGTCGAGGAAAGTGCCCGCTGGGACCTCGTCCGTCCGGGTCAGAAGGTCGATTATTCCTGTCTCGTCGTCGAAGGCTATGTCGCCCGATCCGAACGCTTTGCGCATGGCGGCCGGCACAGCACGGCGGTCTATCTTCCGGGCGATATGTGTGACCTTCACTCGGTCGCCGTCCCGGTCGCCGGATGGGGCATCACCGCGCTGACCGATGTCGCCATTTGCCAGGTGCCGCACACCGCGCTGCTCGATGCAGCCCGACAATCTTCGGCCATCGCCATGGCCCTGTGGCGCGACGTCATCGTCGATGGTTCGGTGCTGTCGAAATGGGTCAGCGTATTGTCGGGTCATAGCGCGCCCAAGCGGCTTGCCCACTTGTGGTGCGAACTCGCCATCCGCTCGCGGATCGCCGGCATCGGCGACGAGGCAGGCTTCCCTTTCCCCTTCACCCAGGACCAGCTCGCCGAATTGCTCGGGATCAGCCCGATGCACGTGAACCGTGTCTCCAAGGAGCTCCGTTCAAGCGGGATGGTCCAATGGGCCGGCCGCCGGGTCGAGATCGCCGACTGGGATAGGCTGCGTCGGTATGCCGATTTTGACGACCTGTACCTCCTCCTCCCTGAGTAACATTTGTTGGCGAGAAATATCGGCAACATTCCTTGCCGTGGGTGCCGACGCCGCCCAAAAGGCGGCCCGTGTTGCCCCGCTTGTCACATCGCTCGACCTGGTCCGACCGGGATCTCCAACTGCTGCGTGACGGCTTCGCCGCGGGCACTCCGGTGCGCGATCTCGCGCGAAGCTTGGGACGGACGGAGGAAGCGATCCGGCGCAAGCATCGGCTGCTTTCGAAAGCGGAACCGGCCTCCGCGGAAGGCGCCTACCTCGAGCGGCGGGCCACGGAAGAACGTCGCCTGGCGGCCGAGAGTAACGACCCCCGCGTCAAGGCGATCCACGACCAGATGTCGCGCTACTATGACGAAGTGGCCGCCGGGGAACGGCGCTCGACATCGAAGGAAGTCGGCTAACGGTAGCCCGTTGGGCCTACGACCGCCCCAGCAATTTCGCCTTGGTTCGCACTTCTTCCTGCGTGCGCCCGACGCGCCGCGCGATCTCACGCCACGGAATGCTCAGCGTCACCAGCCCGCACAATTCGTCAATTTCGTCCGCATTCCATGGCGAAACGTTTCCGTCGGCGGTGCTGGGCGTGATCATGATGGTCGAGCGAACGCCGAGGGCAAGTCGTTCCGCAGCAAGTCACCAACATTTGTCATCGACCGGCTCACTAGCGATCGCTGCCGTGCCACGCCTTGCAATCGAGGGGGGGGCTATCACTTCGCCGAGCGCGACCGATTCTTTACCGGTCTTGCCAGGTGAGAACCCGATAGAGGGAGCGGTCGACGTTGTGCGGGGCGAATTGATATTCGGCATGCTGAATAGGTGTGTCGGTCGCGCCGAACCCGGGGCGCCGGAACAGCTCGTCCGGCGATGTCATCCCGATCAGCGCAGCGAACAGGGCGATGGCTTCGGCCTCGCTTCCGCTCACCGTTTCGAATGCATTGACCTCGTACGTGCGCCCTTCCCGCTCGGCAAAAGTGCGAGCGCGCTCGTTCATCTCCTCATAGGATAAATCGAACCAATCGATGCCTTCCGCGATCGCCGACTGCTCGGCGCGAACGCCCGTTATGTCGGCGATCGTGATGGTGGCCACGCGGTCGAGCGGCCGATTGCGGGACATCGCATAGATAGCGCCTGGAACGTCACGATTCTGGCTATCGCGCTCGTGGGTCAGCCAGACTTCATGGCCGTCGACCAGGGTTCGAAACTGATGCGAGGGACCGCCGCTCATCGGCATCGCACGACTGCGCGTCGGCGACGCTGCGACACGGCAGGGTCCTTGCTCATTCCCACTCGATCGTGCCGGGCGGCTTCGACGTATAGTCGTAGACCACGCGGTTGATGCCCTTCACCTCGTTGATGATGCGGGTCGCGCAGCGGCTGAGAAAGGCGGCGTCGAACGGGTAAATGTCGGCGGTCATGCCGTCGACGCTCGTCACCGCCCGCAGCGCGCAGACATGGTCGTAGGTGCGATAGTCGCCCATCACGCCGACCGTCTTGACCGGCAGCAGCACGGCGAACGCCTGCCAGATCGCATCGTAGAGACCCGCATTGCGGATTTCCTCGAGGTAGACCGCGTCGGCCTTCCTGAGGATGTCGCAGCGCTCCTTGGTCACTTCGCCCGGGATGCGGATGGCGAGGCCCGGGCCGGGGAACGGGTGGCGGCCGACGAACTGGTCGCCCAGGCCCAGCTCCTTGCCCAGCACGCGGACCTCGTCCTTGAACAGCTCGCGCAGCGGCTCGACTAGCTTCATGTTCATCCGCTCGGGCAGCCCGCCGACATTGTGGTGCGACTTGATTGTCACCGACGGGCCGCCGGTGAAGGAAACGCTCTCGATCACGTCGGGATAGAGCGTGCCCTGCGCCAAAAAGTCCGCCCCACCGAGCTTTTTCGCCTCTTCCTCGAACACGGCGATGAATTCGCCGCCGATGAACTTGCGCTTGGCCTCCGGGTCGGTGACGCCGGCCAGGCCCTTCATGAACCGCTCCTCGGCGTCCACCACGACCAGCGGAATGTTGTAATGGTCGCGGAACAGCGTCTCGACCTGTTCGCGCTCGTTCAGCCGAAGAAGGCCATGGTCGACGAACACGCAGGTCAGCTGGTCGCCGATCGCCTCGTGGATCAGGATCGCCGCGACCGAGCTGTCGACGCCGCCCGACAGGCCGCAGATCACCTTCTTGTCGCCTACCTGCTCCCAGATTTCCTTGATCTTGGTGTCGCGATAGGCGGCCATCGTCCAGTCGCCCTTCAGCCCGCAGACGCGGTGGACGAAGTTGGCGATCAGCTTTGCCCCGTCCGGCGTGTGCGCGACCTCGGGGTGGAACTGGGTGCCGTAGAATTGCCGCTCCTCGTCGGCAATCACCGCGAACGGCGCGCCGTCACTCACGGCAACGATTCTGAAGCCCGGCGCGAACTCGGTGACCTTGTCGCCGTGGCTCATCCACACCTGGTGCCGCTCGCCGACCGCCCACAGGTCGTCGAACAGCGCGCATTCCTCGGTGATGGTGATGAAGGCGCGGCCGAACTCGCCTTCCCATTCGCCATTGTTGCCCGCCTCGACCGTGCCGCCGAGCTGGTGGCTCATCACCTGCTGGCCATAGCAGATGCCGAGGATCGGCAGGCCGGCGTCGAACAACAGTTGCGGCGCGCGCGGAGATCCCTCTTCCGGCACCCCGGCGGGCGAACCCGACAGGATGATGCCCTTGGGCCGCATCCGGCGGAACGCCTCTTCGGCCTGGGTAAACGGTGCGATCTCGCAATAGACGCCCGCCTCGCGCACCCGGCGCGCGATCAGCTGGGTCACCTGGCTGCCGAAATCCACGATGAGGATGGTGTCTTGGGGGGCCGTCATGGCTGGCCGATAGATAGGAGTTCGCTCCAAGTAAAGTTAAGCGCCGACTTAAGTGTCTTGACGCCGGATGTGGCACCGCGATAGTTAAGTACATGCTTAACGATTCGGCCCTCGATACCGCTTTCCAGGCCCTCGCCGACGGCACCCGCCGCGCCATGCTCGCGCGCCTTTCGCGCGGGCCGGCGTCGGTCAGCGAGCTGGCCCGGCCGTTGCCGATCAGCCTGCCCGCCGTCCTCCAGCACCTGAAGTCGCTGGAGGAAAGCGGGCTCGTCAAAACGCAAAAATCCGGCCGCGTCCGCACCGCTTCCTTGAACGGCGACGCCATCGGCCGCGCGGAAAAGTGGCTGCACGACCGCCGTGCCGAATGGGAGGCGCAGGCCGACCGGCTCGAGGCCTTCCTCGATACGCTTCAACAAGGAGAGAAATGATGCCCGGCGACCACTACCTCGTCCTCGACCGCACGCTGAAGGCGCCGCGCGCGCTGGTGTGGAAGGCCTGGACCGACCCCGAATTGCTCAAGCAATGGTTCGCGCCCAAGCCGTACCGGATCACCGAGCTCGACCTCGACCTCCGCCCAGGCGGCGCGTTCCGGATCCGCATGGTCGGGCCCGACGGCTTCGACACAGGCCACGGCGAGCCGGGCTGCATCCTCGAGGTGGTCGAGGGCGAAAAGCTGATATGGACCAGCGCGCTCGGCCCGGATTACCGCCCGGCCAACATGGGCGAAGGCTGCGAAAGCTTCCCGATGACCGCGATCGTCACGCTGGCCGACGCGCCGGACGGCGGCACGCTCTACCGCGCCGTGGCGCTCCACAAGGACGCCGCCGACCGCGACCGCCATGCGCAGATGGGGTTCGAGGAAGGCTGGGGCACCTGCGCCGCCCAGCTCGACGACCTCGCGCAGACGCTCGGCGCCAACGCTTGACAAAACGCGCCGGAGTCGCGGCCGGCTACACATGCAAAAGCGCGCCGCCCTGGGGAGAGGACGGCGCGCTCTTGTCTTAAGGCTCGCTGGGTTCGTTAGAACCGGCGGCCGGTGCGACGATCGCGGATGTCGAGGTCGACGATCTGCATGTCGTAGCGGACGCGGCAGTTGTAATCGACTTCGCCGCGGCTGCCGTAGCCATAGTTGTTATAGCCGTAGTTGCCGTAGTTGTTGCCGTAGTTGCCGTAGCCCATCGTCGCGGTGCCCTTGACGCGGACACCGTCGCTCTTGCGCTCGACGCGGTCGACCGAGGCCACCCGCCCACCGGCGCCGTACGGCTGGTTGTAGCCATAGCCGCCATAAGGCCGGTTATAGCCGTACGGCTGGTTGTAGCCGTAGGGCTGGTTGTAGCCGTAGCCCACCTGGCCGAGGCGCTGCTGGACGGCCTGCACGCAGACCTGGACCTGCTGCTGCTCGCCGCCATAGTTGTAATAGCCGGTGCGGCCGTACGGGTTGATGATCGAATTGAGGATTGCACCCAGCGCGCCCGTGCCGCCACTGCCGTAGCCGTAGGGCTGGCCCGGATAATATTGCGCCGACGCCGGGGTCGCGAACGCGGCCGCCGCGGCGATGCCGGCGGTGGTGCCGGCGAGGATCTTGGTCATGGCCTTCATGGCTTGTCTCCTTAGGAACGCTTCACTCCCGGCCCGCTCACCCGATGGAGGTCGCTTGCCGTCATGAACGCATTTAGGCGAAACGGGATGCATCGGCTCTGAACGCCCCGTTTTGCCGCCAGAAAGGAAAGCGGCCACGAAAAAGGGCGCCTCCAGCAGGAAGCGCCCCAATTCGTCAGCAAGGTGAGAGGCTTAGGCCTCCTCGCCCTCGTCGACCATCACCGGACCCGAGTCCTGGCCCTTGGCGTCGACGTCGCGGTCGACGAACTCGACGATCGACATCGGCGAAGCGTCCGACATGCGGATGCCGGCCTTGATGATCCGGATGTAGCCGCCGTTACGGTCGGCGTAGCGGGTCGCCAGCACGTCGAACAGCTTGACCAGCTGCGTGTCGTCCATCAGGCGCGCATGGGCCAGGCGGCGGTTCGACAGGCCGCCCTTCTTGGCCAGCGTGATCAGCTTTTCGACGTAGGGGCGAATTTCCTTCGCCTTGGCGCCGGTGGTCTTGATCTGCTCGTGCTTGATGAGCGCAGCGGCCATGTTGCGGAACATGGCGGCACGGTGGGCGGAGGTACGCTGGAGCTTACGGCCAGCAACGCGATGGCGCATGGTGTCTCTTCTTTCGTTCGTCGGGGGTCCGTATCAGGTAACCCGAGCCAGGCAGCACTTACCGGCAGCTGCCCAAAAACCGTCCCGTTAAGGAGAGCGCGCCCCAGAGCGGAATTGGGCCGCGGAGTCAAGCGTTTCGCGGTCCTTACGGGCGCAAAGTTCACGGGAAACGGGGGTCAAAGTGTGCCCCTAAGCGGTCGCGGAAGGTTACAAAGGTTACACTAGCGCGTGAGGGCGGAAACGCGCGCGGTGCGCGGGGAAACGGGGAGCCGGCGGTGGGAAAGAGCCGGGACCGGTGTGTCATGGTTTGGGGGCTGTAGGACAGCGCAAATTGTCGTCGAGCGCTGGTGAGCGCTTGCGCAGCAAGCGGGAGCCAGCGTCGAAGAGCCGCAATTTGCCCGGCCGGCGCCCGACCCCGGACTTGGTTCTGCGCGATGGATTGGACCTGTTTTTCGTAGATCGCGACCTGACGGCGACGGATTCCGAAGATTTCGAAGAAGTCGTTGTAGAAGCTTTGCGTCTCGCCTTTTTCGTAGTGGGCGTCTTTCCACTCCTCGCTGAAGGCCTTCGCCCGCCGCGCGATCTCTTCCCAACTCAGACGCATGAAATCTGTCTCTCCCCCGAGCGGAACGAGCTTGGCGAGGTGAGCGGCAAAAGTGAAGGGGCCGTCACGGAGTAAATCCGTGACGTCGATCAGGTTCGCGTTCCGCGACCTGTCGGCCGCCCGGGCTGCCGGCTCTTCGACATAAGGACGCTTGCTTCGCGCCGCTTTCCTTATGCTCGGCGGCACGGGCGCCGCATAAGGAAAGGGCCGCCCCTTGCGGGACGGCCCTTGAACCTTTGATCGAAGGCTTGGCGCCCGAGCTTTTTGGGTTAGCCCAAAAGCTCCTGCTCCAGCTTCTTCGCCATTTCCTCGATGTTTTCCGGCGGCCAGCCCGGGATGTCCATCCCGAGGCGGAGACCCATGGAAGCGAGGACTTCCTTGATCTCGTTGAGGCTCTTGCGGCCGAAGTTCGGGGTGCGGAGCATTTCCGCTTCCGTCTTCTGCACCAGGTCGCCGATGTAGATGATGTTGTCGTTCTTCAGGCAGTTGGCGCTGCGCACCGACAGTTCCAGCTCGTCGACCTTCTTGAGGAGGTAGCGGTTGAGCTGGTTGGTGTCGGCCGCGCCGGCGTCGCCGCCAGCCGCCGCGCTCATGCCGGCGCCGCCGCCCATCGACGGGGCCGAGGTGCGGACCTGGCTGTCGTCGAAGTGGACGAACAGGCTCAGCTGGTCCTGCAGGATGCGCGCGGCATAGGCCAGCGCGTCTTCCGGCTGGACGGTGCCGTCGGTCTCGATCGTCAGGGTCAGCTTGTCATAGTCCAGTTCCTGACCGACGCGGGTGTTTTCCACCTTGTAGGCGACCTGGCGGACCGGGCTGTACAGGCTGTCGACCGGGATCAGGCCGATCGGGGCGTCGGCCGGACGGTTCATCGCCGCCGGGACATAGCCCTTCCCGACATCCGCGGTCAGCTCCATGTTGAGCGTCGCGCCGTCGTCGAGGTGGCAGATGACGAGATCCGGGTTGGCGATCTCGATGTCGCCGGTGGTGCTGATCTGGCCAGCGGTGATCTCGCCCGGGCCGGTGGCCGAAAGGTGGAGCTTCTTGGGGCCCTCGCCTTCCATCTTGAGCGCGATCTGCTTGATGTTGAGGATGATGTCGGTGACGTCCTCGCGAACCCCGGCGAGGCTCGAGAATTCGTGGAGGACACCGTCCATCTTGATCGAGGTGACGGCGGCACCCTGCAGCGAGCTCAGGAGCACGCGGCGCAGCGAGTTGCCGAGCGTCATGCCGAAACCACGCTCGAGCGGCTCGGCCACGAATACCGCCTTGCGGCGGACGTCGGTGCCGGCCTTGCGCTCGAGGGCGTTCGGCTTCTTCAGTTCCTGCCAGTTCTTTGCGTTGACGGCCATGTTTCTTCCTTGGCAGTGGGCCGGTGCGGCGTCCCGCACGAACCCGGATTTAGAACTCTGTTTCCGCACTCCAATCCGTGGCCGGAGGCTCGCCCCGGCCAGCAGGATCAGACGCGGCGGCGCTTCGACGGGCGAACGCCGTTGTGCGGGATCGGGGTCACGTCGCGGATCGACGTGATCTGGAAACCGACCGCCTGCAGCGCACGAAGCGCGCTTTCGCGGCCCGAACCCGGACCCTTGACCTCGACCTCGAGGGTGCGGACGCCGTGCTCGGCGGCCTTGCGTCCCGCGTCCTCGGCAGCGACCTGGGCCGCATACGGGGTCGACTTACGGCTGCCCTTGAAGCCCATCATGCCGGCGCTCGACCAGGCAATCGCGTTGCCCTGTGCATCGGTGATGGTGATCATGGTGTTGTTGAAGCTGGCGTTCACGTGCGCGACGCCGGCGGTGATGTTCTTGCGTTCGCGACGGCGAAGACGCTGGGGTGCTTGAGCCATTAGAAAATCCTCGAAAAGCTAGTCGGCGGGTGTCTCCACTCGCCATCCGGCGGAGTAATCAGTCCCCCGGACTGATTACTTCTTCTTGCCGGCGATCGGCTTCGCCTTGCCCTTGCGGGTGCGGGCGTTGGTGTGGGTGCGCTGGCCGCGGACCGGGAGGCCCTTGCGGTGACGCAGGCCGCGATAGCAGGCGAGGTCCATCAAGCGCTTGATGTTCATCGCGGTCTCGCGGCGAAGATCGCCTTCGACGGTGTAGTCGGCGTCGATCGTCTCGCGGATGTGCAGCACTTCCTGGTCCGACAGGTCCTGGACGCGACGCTCGGGGGCGATCGACAGCTTCTCGATGATTTCCTGGGCCTTGGCCGCGCCAATGCCGTGGATATACTGCAGCGCGATCAGAACGCGCTTGTTGGTGGGCAGGTTGACGCCCGCAATACGTGCCATGAAACGACTTCTCCTAGCTCCACGGAACCGCGGGCACCCGACGGTTCCATCTCGTAGCGTGTACATCCCATTCCAGGACCCCATCGAAGTACTACTTCGATGGGAACCCTCAACGGAAAAACGGCGCGCGCAGGGAAGCGCCGCCGGTAACCGGTGAAACGGGATGGCCGCCATGTATGATTCGCATGGGTGAGAGTCAAGCGGCTGGACTTGGAAAACCGAGCCGCTAACCCCCTTAGCGAATGAAAAGGCTGCTGCACACCGACCCCGTCCCCGATGCGCTGAAGGGTGCCGTCATCGCGCTCGGCAACTTCGACGGGTTCCACCTCGGCCACCAGGCGGTGGTCGGGCGGGCGGTGCAGCGCGCCGCGCACGAGGGCAAGCCGGCGATCGTCGCCACTTTCGATCCGCACCCGGTCCGGTTCTTCAAGCCCGACGCCGCGCCCTTTCGCCTGACGAGCCTCGACCAGCGCGAAGAAATGTTCGCGCACGCGGGCGCGGATGCGATGCTGGTGTTCGCCTTCGGGCCGGAGCTGGCGGCGACGCCGGCGGCCGGGTTCGTCGAGTTGCTCGCCGAGCGGCTGGGCGCCAGCGGCGTGGTAACGGGCGACGATTTTACCTTCGGCAAGGGCCGCGACGGCAATGCCGACGTGCTGCGCGACCTGGGCGCGGCGCGCGGGATCGTCGCCGAGACGGTCGCGCCGGTGAGCATCGACGGGGAGATCGTCTCGTCGAGCCGTATCCGCGAGGCCTTGCAGGCCGGCGACCCGGGCAGCGCGACGCGGCTCCTGACCCGCCCGTTCGCGGTCCGGGGCGAGGTGATCCACGGCAACAAGCGCGGGCGGGCGTTCGGCTGGCCGACGGCGAACATGAAGCTCGGACGCTACCTGCGCCCGGCCTACGGTGTCTATGCGGTGCGCACCCGCCTGCCGGACGGCCGCGAATATGACGGCGTCGCCAATCTCGGGCAGCGGCCGATGTTCGAGCCGGAGGAGCTGCTGGAAGTGAATATCTTCGGCTTCGACGGCGACCTTTACGGACAGGAGATCGAGGTCGCGCTGCACCATTACCTGCGGCCCGAGGCCAAGCTCGACAGCATCGACGCGCTAATCGCCCAGATCGGCGAGGACGCGGAGGCCGCCAAGGCGCTGCTTGCCGCTGGGCAACCGACCCCCTAAGGCGCGTTTCGATGTCCGAGACCCCCGAAAATAAAGCGCAGCAAGATTGGCGTAGCACCGTCTTCCTGCCGAAGACCGATTTCCCGATGAAGGCCGGCCTCCCCGCGAAGGAGCCGACCATCCTTGCGCGCTGGCAGGACGAGGACATCTACGGGCAGGTGCGCAAGAGCCGGGAAGGCCGCGAGAAGTTCATCCTCCACGACGGCCCGCCCTACGCCAATGGCGACATGCACATCGGCCATGCGCTGAACCATATCCTCAAGGACATGGTCGTCCGCACCCAGACGCTGCTCGGCAAGGACGCGCCCTATGTGCCCGGTTGGGACTGCCACGGCCTGCCGATCGAATGGAAGGTCGAGGAGCAGTATCGCAAGAAAAAGCTGAACAAGGACGAGGTGCCGATCGCGGAGTTCCGCGCCGAGTGCCGCGCCTATGCCCAGCACTGGGTCGACACGCAGCGCGAGCAGCTCAAGCGGCTCGGCATCGGCGGACGCTGGGACAAGCCCTACCTGACGATGAACTTCGAGGCGGAAGGCACGATCGTCTCCGAGCTCTACAAGTTCGCCGAAACCGGCCAACTCTATCGCGGCGCGAAGCCGGTGATGTGGAGCCCGGTCGAAAAGACCGCGCTGGCCGAGGCCGAGATCGAATATGAGGACATCACCTCGACCCAGATCGACGTGGCGTTCGAGATCGTCGAGGCGCCAAATTGCCCACAGATTTCAGCTCTCCTCGCCGACGATTGGAAAGTCGGCGCGGTCATTTGGACGACGACACCTTGGACGATCCCCGTCAATCAGGCCCTCGCTTACGGCCCCGAGGTCAATTACCGCTTGCTCCTTGAGGGCGGCAGTCGTCGAGCTTGGCTTGTCGCCGAGGATTTAGCGGAAGGTTTTTGGGCGCGGATCGATAAGTCGCGTAGTGCGACGCTGATCCAGACTTATCATACCGCCGCAGATATTCCGGCGATTGACGGGCAGGTCGTTCTCGGAAAGGACGGGGCAGACTACGCGTCGCATTACAGCGAGTCCTCCGAAGGACATCCAGCGTTCGAAGGTGCCCAGCTGGCAGGAGCAACTGCCCGCCACCCGATGCATGCGCTCGGCGATTTCTACGCCAAGCCGCGCCCGTTCCTCGCCGGCGATTTCGTCACGACGGATAGCGGCACCGGCCTCGTCCACATGGCGCCCGACCATGGCGAGGACGATTTCGAGCTGTGCAAGGCGCACGGCATCGGCCCGCAGTTCGCGGTGCAGGCGGACGGGCGGTATCGCGAGGACTGGCAGTGGCCGGTCGACAAGGGCTTGTCGGTCATCAACCCCAAGCTCAACGCGCCCGACGGCCCGATCTGTTCGGACCTGCGCGCAGCCGGGGCGCTGCTGGCGGCGTCCGCCGACTACCAGCACAGCTACCCGCATTCGTGGCGGTCGAAGGCCAAGGTGATCTACCGCTGCACGCCGCAGTGGTTCATCGCGATGGACAAGCCGCTGGCGCACCTCCCCGCCCTCTCCCGCGCCGAACAGCGCTGGGAAGGCGAAGGCGGCAATACGGAGATCGACGAGGCCGCGACCGCCGGTTCGCCGAGCCTTCGCGAAGTGGCGCTCAATGCCATCGCCGACACCCGCTTCGTTCCCGAAAGGGGCCGCAATCGCATCAATGCGATGGTCGAAGGCCGCCCCGACTGGGTGATCAGCCGCCAGCGCGCCTGGGGCGTGCCGATCGCGCTGTTCCTCGACAGGAAATCGGGCCAGCCCTTGGTCGACGCCGAGGTCAACGCCCGCATCGTCGCGGCGATCAAGGCCGAAGGCGTCGACGCCTGGGACGATGCCCGCGCGCAGGACTACCTCGGCAACGGCTACAACGCCGACGATTACGAGATGGTGCGCGACATCCTCGACGTCTGGTTCGACAGCGGCTGCACCCACGCCTTCGTGCTGGAAAGCGGCACCTGGCCCGAGCTGCGCTCGCCCGCCGACCTCTACCTCGAGGGCAGCGACCAGCATCGCGGCTGGTTCCAGTCGAGCCTGCTCGAAAGCTGCGGGACGCGCGGGCGCGCGCCGTACAATACGGTGTTGACCCACGGCTTCACGATGGACGCCAAGGGCATGAAAATGTCCAAGAGCCTCGGCAACACGATCAACCCGCTCGACCTGATGCGCGACTATGGCGCGGACATCCTGCGGCTTTGGGCGCTGTCGGTCGACAGCACCGAGGACCATCGCATCGGCAAGGAAATCCTCGCCGGCGTCGCCGACCAGTATCGCAAGCTGCGCAACACCTTCCGCTATCTGCTCGGCGCGCTCGACGGGTTCGATTACGATGTCGAGGGCGTCGAGGTTTCGGCGATGCCGGAACTGGAGCGCTACATGCTCTCGCGCCTGTCGGCGCTCGACGCGCGGCTGCGCACGGCGATCGATGACTTCGACTTCAACGACTACACGCGCGCGCTCACCGACTTCGCCAACAACGACCTGTCGGCCTTCTTCTTCGATATCCGCAAGGACTGCCTCTACTGCGATGCGCCGACGGATCCGAAGCGCCGCGCCTACCGCACCGTGCTCGACATCCTGTTCCACAGCCTGGTGCGCTACGCCGCGCCGGTGCTGGTGTTTACGTCGGAAGAGGTGTGGATGACGCGCTGGAGCGACCGCGGCAGCATCCACCTGCAGGAAATCCATCCCCTCCCCGCCGACTGGCGCGACGAGACGCTGGAAGCCAAGTGGGCCAAGCTGCGCGAACAGCGCGAAGCGGTGACCGAGGCGATCGAGCCCTTGAGGCGCGAGAAGGTCGTCGGCTCCAGCCTGGAGGTCGAGGTCGGCGTGCCGGGGGCGGAAGATCCCGCCCTCCTGGCCGAACTGTTCATCGTATCGGCGGTCAAGCCCGCCGACGCGCTGACCGTCGCCAAGACGGACAACGACAAGTGCGGCCGCTGCTGGCGGCTGCTGCCGGAAGTGGCCGGCAATGGCGGGCTGTGCGACCGCTGCGAGGAGGTAGTCGGTGGCTGACAAGCGTTCGTCGTACCTGCTGGCGCTGGCGATCTTCGCCGTCGACCAGCTGTCGAAATGGCTGATCCTCAACGTCGTGCACCTGCGCGAGGTGATGGAGGTCGCGCTGCTGCCGATCTTTTCCTTCACCTATGTCGAAAATCGCGGGATCAGCCTCGGGCTGCTCCACGCCGACAGCGAAACCGGGCGCTGGTTACTGGTGGCGATGACCGCCGCGATCGCGGTCGGAGTCGCCTATTGGATGAGCCGCGAGGAGCAGCGCGGGGAGCGTACCGCGCTGGCGATGGTCCTCGGCGGGGCGCTCGGCAATATCGTCGACCGGGTCCGCCTCGGCTATGTCGTCGACTTCCTCGACCTGCATTTTGGCACCTTCCGACCGTTTTATGTCTTCAATGTTGCCGATGCCGCGATTAGCATTGGCGTCGTCATCCTCCTGCTGCGCGCCTTTTTCGCAGGCCGGACCAAGAATTCGGAGTCCCGTTCCCATGGCTAAGTACCTCCTCCCCGTCCTCGCCGCCGCGCTGCTGGCGGGCTGCGCGCACAAGGGCAAGTCGCTCGACGAGTTCGCGGTCGCCCGTAACGCGCCGCTGGTCATCCCGCCCGATTTCGCGCTGACCCCGCCGGTCGCCGGCACCGTCTCGACCTCGGCCGAAGGCGCCCAGCAGCAGGCGATCGACGCCATCTTCGGCGGCCCGACGCCGCGCAGCGCCGCCGAGACGAGCGCGCTGGAAGCCGCCGGCCGCGACCGCGCCGCGCTCGGCATCCGTTCGACCGTCGGCGATCCGGGCACCAACATCGTCGACAAGGGCACGGACACCCGCACCCTGCTCGCCGCCCCGCCGGGCGACGGGCGTGACGCGAGCGCACAGGTCGGGCAATAGGCACTTCGAGGGGGACATCGATGAGCAGCGACACGCTTTCCGCCCGGCTGGTCGAGATCGAATCGATGCTCGACCGTTCGCGCCGACGCTTCGAAGAGGGCAGCCGCCTGGTCGAGGAAGCGCACGCCGCGCTGGCCGAGGTTCAGCAGGCACTGATCGGCACGCCGGTCCAGCTGTCGGCCGAGGACAATGAGGAAGCGGCCTCGCGGCTGCTCGACAGCCTCAAGGCGACCGGGCAGGAACTGCCCGAAACGCTGTGCGGCGGGCGCCTGTCGGTCGACCCGGTCCAGCGGCTGATCCGCATCGACGGCCATCCGATCGGCATCACCGAGATGGAATATCGCGTGCTCGAGCTGCTGGCGTTCGCGCGCAACAATGTCGTCACGCGCTCGATGCTGCTGAAGCACCTCTATCGCCGTGCCGACGACCAGCCGCAGCCGAAGATCATCGACGTGTTCATCTCGAAGCTCCGGAAAAAGCTGCGTTCGGCGTCGAACGGGGCCGAATTCATCGAGACGATCCCGCAGCGCGGCTGGATCCTGCGCGACATCGAGAACGCCTCGGCCGCCTGATTCACCAAGGCTTTACCGTGCCGCGCGTAGAATCGCGGCATGATCCATTTCATCCCCGAGTCGCCCGATAGCGTCGCCGAGGTCGGTGAAGCCACGCCCTACGCCCAGGCGGTAGCGCGGCTGGCGTCGATCCAGCGTGCACTGGGCTGCGTCGCGGCGATGAATGGGGCAGACGCGCCGTTCCGCGACAGCGAGGCGCGCCTCGCGCTCGGCTTCCAGGGCGCGCCTGAAGCGGCGCAGCGCGCGTTCGACCAGCGCTCCAACCGGGCCGCCAACGGCGCCGCGGCGGGGCTGGCGG
>JAEWBB010000009.1 GCA_023391375.1 Pseudomonadota bacterium
GGCGGCGATCGCGGCGCAGGCCGCGCGCGGCGAGACGCCGAACCCGGCCGCGCTGGCCCGCCTCGCGGCCGAGATCGAAGCCGACATGGACGGCCTCGACCTGCTGTTCAGCCTCTAGGCCGGACCCAACGCTTTCGGGGTGTCGGGATCCGCACCCCACTCGCTCCAGCTGCCATCGTAGAGCCTGCCCCGTCGCCCGCCGAGCTTGTGCGCGGCGAACAGGATTGCGTTGGCGGTCACGCCCGAGCCGCATGATGCGGTGAAGTCGGCGGTCGGGTCGAGGCCGGCGTCGACGAACGCGGCGGCAAGGTCGGCGTCGGACTTCAGCGTGCCGTCGGCGTTGTAGAGGTCGCCCATCGGCAGGTTGATAGCGCCGGGACGATGGCCTGGGGCGACACCCGGTCGGGGATCGGCCTCCGTCCCTTCGAACCGCGCGCGCGAGCGGGCGTCGGCGACGAGGATGGCGGGGTCGTCGAGCAACTGCTGCTTGGTCACCACCTCGCCTGCGCGCTCTTCCGCGATGAACCGCTCGATCCGCTGGCGGGCCGGGCCGCTTTCGGTCGGGCGGCCTTCGGCCAGCCATTTGCCGAGGCCGCCATCGAGCACCGCGACCTTGTCGGCGCCGAAGTGACGCATCATGAACCAACCGCGCACCGCCGAGTGCAGCGGGCTGTTATCGTAGCAGACGATGCGGTCCTCCCGCCCCACACCGAGCGCCTCCATCGCGCGGCCGAACGCCTCGGCGGTCGGCAGCATGTGGGGCGCAGGATGGTCGTGGTCGGCGACCGCGTCGATGTCGAGGAAGCGGGCGCCCGGGATGTGCGCCGCGGCGAATTCCGCCGCGCCGTCCCGGCCCATGGCCTTCATGAAGAAGCTGCAGTCAACGATCGCCAGGTCGGGATCGTCCAGGTGGTCGGCCAGCCAGGCCGTGGTGACGAGGTCGTCCATGGGCGGCAGGATAGCGCGGGCCGGTCCTCGCTGCTAGGAGCGCGGCCCATGACCCCGAAGCATCTTGGCCAGACCAGCGCCCTGCCCGCCTCGCCCGAGCAGGCGGAACTGGATTATGTCCCCAACCCGCGGCCCGGCGAGCTCTACCTCGTCCGCTTCGCCGCGCCCGAGTTCACCTCGCTGTGCCCGGTCACCGGCCAGCCCGATTTCGCGCACCTCGTCATCGACTATGCGCCGGGCGAGACGATCGTCGAATCGAAGAGCCTCAAGCTGTTCCTCGGGTCGTTCCGCAACCATGCGGCTTTCCACGAGGATTGCACCGTCGGCATTGGCCAGCGGCTGTTCGTCGAAATGAAGCCGACATGGCTGCGGATCGGCGGCTATTGGTACCCGCGCGGGGGTATTCCGATCGACGTCTTCTGGCAGTCGGGCGAACCCCCGAAAGGATTGTGGCTGCCCGACCAGGGTGTGCCGTCCTACCGCGGCCGCGGCTAGGCAGGAATAACAGGAGGAAGAGTCCCAATGCGTATGACGTTCAACCGCAGGGGGCTCGCCCTCGCTTCGTCGATCCTGGCGCTTGCCGTCGCCGGCTGCGCCACCACGCCGGGCGGCTTCAATACGGCCGACGGCTTGCCGCCGACCGTCCCGCCGCCCCCGCCCGCTGCGATGGTCGACACGGTCGACACCTCGCTCCCTACCCAGCTGCCGCGCAGCGCGGTGCCGCGCCACTATGCGATCACGGTCGCGCCGCACGCCGACACGCTGAAGTTCGACGGCAAGGTCAAGATCGACTTCGAGCAGGTCCAGCCCTCGAACACGATCACGCTCAACGCGGCTGACCTGGCGATCGGGTCCGCGGTCCTGCGCGCCGCCGACGGCAACGCCATCCCGGTCACCGTCACCAGCGACAACAAGGCGCAGACCGCGACCTTCACCGCGCCGCAGCCGCTGGCGCCCGGCGCCTACAGCCTCGACCTCGACTACACGGGCGTCATCAACACCCAGGCGAACGGCCTGTTCGCGCTCGATTACACCAACAAGGAAGGCCAGAAGGCCCGCGCGCTCTACACCCAGTTCGAAGCGCCGGACGCCCGCCGCTTCGTGCCGAGCTTCGACGAACCCGATTACAAGGCGACCTGGGACCTCGCGGCGCGGGTGCCCAAGGGGCAGATGGTGGTCGGCAACATGCCGGTCGCGACGCGCGTGCCGCAGGCCGACGGCACCGACCTCGTCACCCTGCAGACCACGCCGCTGATGAGCAGCTACCTGCTGTTCTTCGGCACCGGCGACTTCGGCCGCATCACCGACCGTGCCGGCCCGACCGAGGTCGGCATCGTCACCAGCCGCGGCAACGAACAGTTCGCCCACACCGCGCTGGCCAGCGCCAAGCAGATCCTGCCCTATTACAACGAGTATTTCGGCGTCGATTACCCGCTGCCCAAACTCGACAACGTCGCCGGCCCGGGCGAATCGCAGTTCTTCAGCGCGATGGAGAACTGGGGCGCGATCTTCACCTTCGAGCGTGTGCTGCTCGACGATCCCAGCGTCACCACCGAGGGCGAGCGCCAGGCGATCTTCGGTGTCAACGCGCACGAAATGGCCCACCAGTGGTTCGGCGACCTTGTCACCATGGGCTGGTGGGACGACTTGTGGCTGAACGAAGGTTTCGCCACCTGGATGGCCAACCGCGCCACCAAGCATTTCCACCCCGACTGGGGCGCCGAGTTCGAGATCGTCGATTCGCGTGAAAGCGCGATGGCGCAGGACGGGTTCGTCACCACCCACCCCGTGGTCCAGACCATCCGCACGGTCGAGCAGTCGAACCAGGCGTTCGATGGCATCACCTACCAGAAGGGCAGCTCGGTCATCTCGATGATGGAGGCCTATGCCTCGCCCGAGGTCTGGCAGAAGGGCATCCGCGCCTACATGCAGGAGCACAAGTACAAGAACACCAAGACCGACGACCTGTGGCGCGCGGTCGAGGGTGCGGGGGCGACCGGCCTTACGGCCATCGCCCACCAGTTCACGCTGCAGCCGGGCGTGCCGATGATCACCGCGGGCGCGACCCAGTGCGCTGGCGGGTCGACCAAGGTCACGCTGACCCAGGGCGAATTTTCGACCGACCGCAAGCCGGGCAGCTTCACCCCGCTCAAGTGGATGGTGCCGGTCATGGCCCAGACGGTCGGCGGCCAGCCGGTGCGCGTCATGGTCGACGGCACGGCGCAGGCGACGGTGCCGGGTTGCGGCCCGCTGCTGCTCAATGCCGGGCAGTCAGGCTATTACCGCGCGCTCTACAGCGCGGCCAACGTCAAGGCGCTGACCGGTGCCTTCACCACGCTCCAGCCGGTCGACCAGTATGGCGCGCTGCGTGACAACATGTCGCTCGGCATCATTGGCTACCAGCCGCTCGGCCTGTCGCTCGACATGCTGAACAAGGTCGGCGCCGATGCCCATCCGGTGCTGGTCGGCACCGCCGCCGGCAGCTGGCTGGGGATGTACGGCACACTGAAGGGCAACGACGCGGCGCGCGCGCGCCTCGGCCGGATGATCTCGGCCCGCTTCTCGCCGCTGATGCAGAAGATCGGCTACCTGCCCAAGCCGGGCGAGCCGGCGCTGGTCGCCACGCTTCGCCCGGGCCTGATCGGGGTGCTTGGCGGCGTGGACGATGCCGGCGTGAAGGCCGAGGCCAAGCGCCTGCTGGCCAACCCGAACGCCATCCCGGGCTCGCTCAAGAACCTGTGGCTGCGCCAGATCATGGCGACCGGCGACGCGTCGACCTGGGAAACGGTCCACCAGTTGGCCAAGAATTCGAAGAACGCGACCGAGCGCTCGAACTTCTACCGCCTGCTGGCCCGCACCGAGAACAAGGCGCTGCTGCAGAAGACGCTCGACCTCGCGCTGACCAGCGAGCCGGGTGCGACCGTCAGCCCGGGCATGATCCAGGCAGTCGCGCAGAGCGATCCCGAGCTCGCCTTCGACTTCGTCATGGCCCACTACGACCAGGTGATGAAGCTGGTCGACGTGTCGACCCGCGGCCAGTTCGTCGCCCGCCTGGGCGCCGGCAGCCGCGAGGCGTCGATGGTCACCAAGCTCGACACCTACGCCAAGAAGTACCTCGCCCCGACCGACCGGTCGGCGATCGACGAGAGCATCGCCCAGATCAAGGCGCGGCTCGAGCGTGACCCGCGGGTCAAGAAGGAAGCGGCGGCCTGGGTGATGGCCAACCTCAAGTAAGGGGCTTCGGCCCCAACAAGAAGGGCGCCCGCGGGGGGGTCCGCCCGCGCCCGGTCTCATTACCCCGGGG
>JAEWBB010000026.1 GCA_023391375.1 Pseudomonadota bacterium
CGAGCGAGGTGTCCTTGCGTGCACCTGCCCCCGATCGGTCCACCACCTGATAGGTGTGGCCGTGCACGTGCATCGGGTGGAACATCATGGTGCCGTTGACGAAACGCAGCCGCACACGTTCACCCTCGGTGACCTCGAGCGGGGTGTGGTCGGCGTAGGTCTCGCCGTTGACGGTCCACGTGTATCCCGACATCTCCATTCCGAGCACCAGGTCGTGGGTGCGGTCGGGTGCGCGCGTCGCGAGCCGGACGTCGGCGGGTGCTCGCAGCTGCGCGCCGGTCACCGGATTCGCGGTCAACTCCGTCGGCCGGGCATCGGGGCCGGGGGCCGACCCGGCGCCGGTCCGCAGGACAGCGAGCGCATGTCCGTTCTTGCCCTCGGCGGAGGCGACGATCGGGAAGGCCCCGTCGCCGAGAGTGACCGTCACGTCGTATCGTTCGCCCATGCTGATCAGCACGGACTCCGCCTCGAGAGGTTCGACCCGGTAGCCGTCGCTGTGGGTCACCGTCATCCGGTGTCCGCCGACCGCGAACCGGAACGCTGTGTCCGCAGCCGCGTTGACGATCCGCAACCGGATGCGTTGGCCGGGACGGCCCGCGACGGTGGCCGGGTCGAGCACCGTGCGTCCGTTGATCAGGTAGTACGGATAGTTGACGTCCCCCGCGTCCGTCCCCAGCGGGTTCCCCGGATCGGCGCGCATTCCCATACCGCCCATGCCCATTCCACCCATCGCCCCGTGGTCCATGCCGCTCATCCCGGGCATGCCCTCCCGGCGCAGGGTGGCGAGCTGCTCGTCCGGGGTACCGGCGACCCCGTCGAGCCAGTCGTCGAGAATGAGGACCGCCTCGAGGTCGTAGTCCGCGCCGTCGTCGGGATCCTCGACGATCAGCGGCGCGTAGAGTCCGCGGTCCAACTGCATTCCGACGTGCGGATGGAACCAGTGGGTTCCGGCGTCGGGAACGGTGAATTCGTAGCGGAACGAGTCCCCGGGCCGGACCGCGCCCTGTGTCAGTTCGGGCACCCCGTCCATGTCGTTGCGCAGGGCGATTCCGTGCCAGTGCACCGTCGACTCGTCGGGAAGTTCGTTGGCGAAGTCGACGCTGAGGACGTCGCCCCGGCGGGCGCGGATCTCGGGGCCCGGCACGCGTCCGTCGTAAGCCCACGTGTCCACGACGACGCCGCCGAGGTCGATGCGTTCGGGGCGTGCGCGCAGCGTGACGGCGACGGTGCGGCCAGTACCGCTGCGTCGGGCGTTCTCGGCAGCAGTCACGGCGGACGCGCCCGATCCCACTGCTGTCGTCGTCGAGGTGCCGGAGCCGCACGCGGTGGCGACCGCGGCCGCGCCGACGCCTCCGGCGAGCAGCATGAAGCGGCGCCGCGAGAGGCCGTGCTGCAGGTGGTTGTTCCGTTCGATCATCGGGGCTCCTGAACATGGCGATCGTGCGACCACCGAAAACTACTGACCTACTTAGTAGGTTAGTAGAAGGCGCAGCGAAGAGCCCCGTAGCGTGGCCCGAGTCACCCGCGGGTGTCGCCGATCGGAGGGGTCAGAGCACCGCGGTGATGCACAGCATCCGGCCGGCGAGGGCCAGCGCAGTGGCGGCGAGGGGGAGGGCCGCGAGGAGTGCGATCGCCGCTCCGAGCTGCGCACGGTTACGGAGTCGGTCGGCCCGATCCGCCGGCGAGGCGAGCCTCCCGGCTCGGTCCAGGACCGCGACGTTCCCGGCGCCCACCGCGCCGTCGGGGACGGGGCCGGCGCCCGCGAGAGCGACGAGCCCGTGCAACAGCATGCGCGGTTCGTGAGTACGCATCGCCTGATCGTCCGCGCACATCTCGAGCAGCCGGGCGACATCCGCCGCACCCGCCGTGAAGATGGAGACCCGCGGCGCGGTGTCGGCAAGGGCGCGCACGACGGCCAGGAGTTGCGGGTGCCGCCCGTCGAGGTGCGCGCGCTCGTGCGCGAGTACCGCGTCGAGTTGCGGATGATCGAGCGCGTCGAGGGCTCCTCGCGTCACGACGATGGCGTGGGGGCGCCCCGGCACGCAGTAAGCGGCCCGCTCCGGTGCATCGAGCACGACGGCGTCGACGCCGGCGATCCTGCGCCCCACCATCCGGGCGGAACGCGCGTGGTGGAAGGTGACCCGGCGACGCGCAGCGAGGTTGCGCGTCAACTGCACGCCGGCGAAGGTGAGCGTTCCGCCCGCAGCGAGCGCCACCACGGTCGTCGCGAACTGTGCGGCGGGCGCGCTGTGCACCCCGGACACTGCCTGCACGAGATGCTCGCAGGCGTCCACGATCGACCGCCCGACGACCGCCTCCGCGATGACGGCGACGACACTCACCACCGCCGCGAGCACCGTGGTGGCGATGGCGGCCAGCCAGGCGGCCACACCGAGCCGGGGTGCGATGCCGCTGCGGGTCAGGCGCGGCAGGATGCGCGGGGCGACGACGGCGACGGTGACGGCATACGCCGCCAGGCACGCCGCCGCGCTCATCCGGCGTCTCCCCGGGAAGTGAAGCGGTCGAGCGCGATACGCAGGCTCGCCGACTGCTCCTCGGACATCTGCTCGATGAAATGAGTGAGTACCAGATCCGAGCGTCCGCCGTCGTCGAAGGCGTCACGCATCAGTCGGGCGGTGTGCTGCTCGCGGGTGAGGACCGGCCAGTAGCTGAATGCCTTGCCGACGCGTTCACGCTCGAGCCAGCCCTTACGGTGCAGATTGTCCATCGTGGACATCACCGTGGTGTACGCGATCGAACGCTCCTGCGCGAGCTCGTCGAAGACCTGTCGAACCGTGGCGGCGGCACCGCGATCCCACAATCGGTCCATCACGACGGCCTCGAGCTCGCCGAATCCGCGCACACGCACACATTCCTCCCGTTATCGTCGCCCTCAGGATACGACGCCGGGTGAGGTCCGGTCGCCGCGCTGAACGTGTGGCAAGGAATCGCCGCCCGCGATTCCGACGCTTTGCTCCGCCTGCACACGTGGGCGCGGATGGCCCGACGGCGTTGGCCGTCCTTATGTCGCGAGAGGCGGATCTCCACGTCATGCAACTCATGCAAGCGTCTCCACTGTGGGAGGGCCCGGCCGGCCTCTCGAACAGCTCTCGGAGGTCGATTCGAGGGATCGGCACCGCGATGCCCGTCGCCGTTGGAGTTGCGCCGGTGGCTCGGATGTGGGACTTCTTCGTGTCGTGGATTCGTGACGAGTTCGTATCCGCTGTGGCTCTACCGATCTGATCTAACGTTCGATGAAAGGGAGTGGGATGGCGGGTTCCAAGTGGCGCTTGGGGGTTCGGCGCATGGTGGCCGGGGTCGTGGCGGCTGCAGGCCTCACGGCCGGAGTCGCGGTGATGTCCGCCCCGGCCGCATCGGCGCAACCGGCGCTACCGCCGTTGCCCAGCTCGTCCGAGATCACCGGTCTCATCGACCAGGCGACGTCGCTGGTCGGAACCGTCTCCGGTGCCATCCAGAGCATTCAGAACCTGGACTTCGGGTCCAGCTCCGGACTGCCCCTCGGCAGCCTCGGCCTCGGTGGGGTCGGGCGCCCGGCGTCGGGGCCGATCTCGCAGCGCTTCGGCGGAGGCCACATGGGCATCGACATCGCGGCGCCGATGCGTTCGCCGATCCTCGCGGCAGCCGACGGCGTCGTCATCGACTCCGGCCCCGCCTCGGGATTCGGGCTGTGGATCCGGATCCGTCACAACGACGGCACGGTGACCACGTACGGCCACAACGACGTCAACTTCGTCAAGGTCGGACAGCGGGTGTCGGTGGGCCAGCAGATCGGTCTGGTCGGAAGCCGAGGCCAGTCGACGGGCCCGCACCTGCACTTCGAGGTGGACCTGCCGGGGTGGATCAAGATCGACCCCATCCCGTGGCTCGCCGCGCGCGGCGTCATCATGTTCTGAGGTCCTCGTCTCTCGCCGACACCCGCGGAACGACGCGGGCCGCCCGCCGAGTGGTTCTCGGCAGGCGGCCCCGGGCGGAGTGTGATCAGTCGGCGACGACGGCGTCGGCCTCGATCTCGATCAGAAGGTCGGAGTCGATGAGGGCGCTCACCTCGAGGATCGTCGTGGCGGGACGGATCTCACCGAACACCTCGCCGTGCGCCAGGGCGGCCTCCTCCCACTTGCTCATGTCACGCAGGTACATGCGGGTGCGGATGACGTCCGAGAGGGACGCACCGGCCTCGGTGAGGGACGCTGCGATGGTCGCCAGGGCGCCGCGGGTCTGCTCCTCGAGGGTGGCGCCGGGAGAGGTGGTTCCGGAGACGGCGACCTGGTTGCCGATCCGCACGGCACGCGAGTAGCCGATCTTGGGCTCCCACTCGGAACCGGACGAGATGTTCTTTCTGGTCATGGCGAGAATTGTGACAGTCGCGTGTTTCCGGCATGTTCCCCGCCCGCGAATTTCCTCGAACGTCCATTCGAAGTTGCGGTTGACAGCGATTCGCACGCGTGTTCGACTGGATGCATGAGGTGGCAGGGGCAGACAATCGACACCGACGATGGTGCGCTCCCGGGACTCGAGCGGGCCGGGCTGGTACGCAGCGTCCAGACTCCCGAGTTCGAGGGCATCACGTTCCACGAGGTGCTGTGCAAGAGTGCGCTGAACAAGGTGCCCGAGGCGTCAGCGCTTCCGTTCCAGTTCACCGTCAACACGTTTCGCGGTTGCACGCACGCGTGCCGGTACTGCTTCGCGCGTCCCACGCACGAGTACCTGGATCTGGACGCCGGCAGCGACTTCGATTCGCAGGTCGTCGTGAAGATGAACGTCGCCGCGGTGCTGCGCAAGGAACTTGCGCGGCGATCGTGGAAGCGTGAGCACGTCGCTCTGGGTACCAACACGGATCCGTATCAGCGGGCCGAGGGGCGCTACCGGTTGATGCCCGCGATCATCGGAGCGCTCACCGAGTCGGACACGCCGTTCTCGATCCTCACCAAGGGCACGTTGCTGCGCCGGGATCTGCCGATGCTGCGGCAGGCCGCCGAGCGCGTCTCGGTCGGCATCGGGGTCTCTCTCGCGATCCACGATCCCGAACTGCAGAAGGCCGTCGAACCCGGTACGCCCTCACCACGGGCGCGGCTGGATCTGATCCGGTCGGTCACCGACGCGGGCCTGCCCTGCAATGTCATGGTGGCGCCGGTCATTCCCTACCTGACCGACTCGACCGCGCACCTCGACGGGTTGCTCTGCGCGATCGCCGAGGCGGGGGCCACGGGTGTCACGATTTTTCCCATGCACCTGCGTGGCAGCACGCGCGGATGGTTCCTGAACTGGCTCGCCTCCGAGCATCCGGCGCTGGTGCGGAGGTACCGGCAGTTGTACGGCCGCGGTGCCTACGTCGCACCCGAGTACAAGACGTGGCTGCGAGCGCGCGTCGAGCCCATGGTCGAGAAGTACGGGCTGGGTGGACGATCCGAGCACCGCGACGCACCCACTCCGGAGCGGCGTGAGCTCGCCACGGCCGGCACGGGGCCCGCGCTCACCCTGTTCTGAAGGAGCGCGGGCGCAGCGGGGTCAGCCGAGGCGTTCGACGATCAGGACGTTCGCGGTTCCGCCGCCCTCGCACATCGTCTGCAAACCGAATCGTCCACCCGTGCGTTCGAGTTCGTGCAGCAGGGTGGCGAACAGCTTCGTACCCGACGCACCCAGCGGATGTCCGAGCGCGATGCCCCCTCCGTTGACGTTGACGCGGTCCGGGTCCGCCCCGGTCTCGGCGATCCAGGCCAGCACGACGGAAGCGAACGCCTCGTTGACCTCGAACGCGTCGAAGTCGTCGATCCGCATTCCGGTCTTGCGGAGCGCATACTCCGTGGCCGGAATCGGCGCGCTGAGCATGAAGATGGGGTCCGCGCCCCGGACGCTGAGGTGGTGGATGCGTGCCCGCGGTGTCAGGTGGTGCGCCTTCACCGCGGCCTCCGAGGCGACGAGGACTGCGCTGGCTCCGTCCGAGATCTGGCTGGCCAGCGCTGCCGTCAGGGTGCCGCCGGCCCGCAGAGTGGGCAACTTCGCCATCGCCTCCAGGCTGGTGTCGCGTGGGCATTCGTCGATGGTGAAGTCGCCGACCGGAACCGTCTCGCTCGCGAATCGTCCCTCGGCGATCGCCGCGTGCGCCCGTTCGTGACTGCGCAGCGCCCAGCGCTCCATCTCCACGCGGCTGATGCCCCACTTGTCGGCGATCAGTTCGGCGCCGTGGAACTGCGAGACCTCCTGGTCGCCGTAGCGGCGCCGCCACTGCGCCGAGCCGGAGAACGGATCCTCGAAGCCGAACTCGCGACCGACGGTCATGGCCGCGGAGATCGGAATCCGGCTCATGCTCTGCACCCCGCCCGCCAGGATGAGGTCCGAGGCCCCGCTCATCACCGCCTGCGCGGCGAAGTGCAGCGCCTGCTGCGAACTCCCGCATTGCCGGTCGATCGTGACGGCCGGCACACTCGTCGGTAACGAGGAGGCGAGCACCATGTTGCGCCCGACGTGGAAGCTTTGCTCACCCACCTGGCTGACGCAGCCGGCGATCACATCGTCGATCGCCTCGGGATCGATGCCAGTGCGGGCCACGAGCGCATCGAGCACCGCCGCGCCGAGATCGACAGGATGCCAGTCCTTGAGGGCACCGCCCCGGCGCCCGCCCGCGGTCCTGACGGCATCGACGATATAGGCTTGGGGCACGGCTGGGGCTCTCCTGTTCGCTCCCCATCAAAGCCCGCGCTGCGCCGCAGCGCAAGCTAGCCGAAGCGGGTCGTCCAGACGGTCCATCCCGCACCGATCGCAATGGCCAGCGCGTAGGGAATGCCGATGCTGGACCTGCCCCTGAGCCCGCGCGACAGGCGCCAGCCGATCACCACCAGCGCCAGCACGCCGCCCGCGATCAGCGCGGCCGAAAGGTAGGTCGTCTGCCCGCGAAGCGAATACCAGAAACAGCCCGCCGCCAGCAGCTTGATGTCGCCGCCACCCATCAACCCGCGCGAGAAAAGGAATGTCCCGATTCCCAGCACCACCACGGCGATCACCAGCGGTTCCCACAGGCGCAGCGCATGGCCGGTCATGACGAAAGCGGCAATTCCCGACAGGCCGACCATCAGCACCGCGATGTTCGACACCCGACGGCGATAGACATCCTCGACCGCCGCATAGGTCAGACCGGCAATGAACAGGAGGATCAGCAGCAAATGGGCGTTCGAGACGATGATCATGGGCGCTGGGCGTCCTCGAGATTGCGGGCGGCGGTGGCCGACCATGTTGGCCGGGTTTCGATGGCGTTGGCGAAGGCCGACAGCGCGCGATCCTGCTGTCCGGCGGCGGCGGCCATCACGCCGGCATCGTTCAGCCGGCGTGCGAAGTCCCCATCGGCCTCTCCCTCCCGGCGCTGCGGGAGGTCGCTCGCGATGGCGGCGCGCGCGAGGTCGAGGTTGGAGCGGGCCAGTCGGTCCGACGGGTCGATCGCCAAGGCTTTCTCGAACGCCGCGCCCGCGTCCTGCCAGTGTCCGCGCAGAAGCAACGACCAACCGCGATTGTTGGTCACTTCCGCCCTTCCCGGCGCCATCGCGTCCGCCCGGTCGTAACAGGTGTCGGCGGCAACGAAGTCGGAGGCTTCGTCGGCGAGGATTCCGCACAGGTTGAACGCGCGCCAGCTGGCGCCCTTCATCGTCATCGCCTGCGCCACCCACACGCGCGCATCGGCGGCCTTGCCCAAGCGGTAGGCCGCGATGGCGGCGCCTTCCCGATCGCTCGCCGGCGATTGGGGACGGTAGGCGAGGTTGCCGTAAAGCGACAGCGCTTCGGTGTCCCGGCCCGCGGCCAGCGCCTGGCCGGCACGCAGCCGGTCGAAGCGCGGCCCGGTGACTCCTTCGCTGGACAGTTGCTGGATCATCTTGGCCGATTGGTCGATTCGTCCGGCCGCCAACGCCGCCTCCGCCTCGTCGAGCGGGCCGAGCATCGCCGCCAGCACCAACGCCGCGCCGACCATCATGCGCGCGTGCCGGCGTCCCTGCCAAGCAGCAGAACCAGGGGGCCCGCGCGCTCGACCATCGCCACAGCATAGGGCAGGCGCGACGCGATCCCGCGGGCACGATCCCGGTCGGCCGGCGCGAAATGAATTTCCGTTACCATCCTGCGGCCGGGGGCATTGCCGATCTCGATCCCCTTGAATCCCTTGGCGGCCAGCAGCGCGCGCGTCCGTGCGGCAATCCCCTCGATCCGCGCGGCATTGAGGATCCGCAGCGGCGCGTGAACCGTGTCGTTGCGCGCCAGCGCGACCGGCGCGGCCGCGAACGGCGAGCCACTCCGGCTGACCAGCATCACCTCGCCCATCGACATCCGCACCAGGCGCGGCCCTTCGGCGACGGCCACGTCGGTCGGTCGCGCGGGCGCCAGGTCGACGGTCACGCTGGGCCCCGGCGCCGTCGCCACCGGCCTCACCGCCGGCAGGTCCACCGTCACGCGTTGCGCGGCCGCGGTCTTGCCTTCGGCCCGGAGTGCCGCCTCATGTCGGAGGGTGGCGGCTTCGTCCGCCTTGCCTTCGCTGTCGCTGACCGACGCCAGCGCCCGGTAAAGGCCGGGTTCCTGCGGGCGCAAGGCCAGCGCCTGCTCGAGGTAACGGCGGGCCAGTTGGGGACGGCCCATGCGCTGGTAGCAGTCGGCCATCGCGGCGAGGGCTTCGGCGCTCGACGGGTCTTCGCGGGCAGCGCGGCGGAAGCTTTCGAGCGCCAGGCCGACATTACCCATCCGCAACTGGCCAAGGCCGATGGCGATACGGCCGTTGGTCGTTCCGTCGCTGGTGTCGCGATGGACGGCGCCGACTTCGCGGATCTTGACGCCTTGCGTCGCGCAGGCAGCAAGGACCAGCGCCATGGCGGGCACGAGGAGGCGTGGTGCGATCGTCATCCGACATTCCCCTGCAGCGCCGGCACCATCACGCGCACGACGCGGATGAAGGCCGGCAGCATCATCACCCCGATCATCGTCGGCAGCATGAAGGCGACCAGCGGAATCGACAGGAGCACCGGCAGGCGGTGCGCCTTTTCCTCGGCCCGCATGCGGCGCCGTTCGCGCATTTCGGACGCATAGGTGCGCAGCGTCTGGGCGATCGACGAACCGAGGCGCGTGGACTGCACGAGCAGGGTGGCAAAGCCGCGGATTTCTTCCGAGCCGGCACGGTCCGCCATGCGGCGAAGCGCGTCCTCGTTGCTGCGTCCGGCGCGAAGCTCGAGCACGACCATGCCGAACTGGCGGGCCAACAGCGGGTGGGAGCGCGTGATTTCCATGCCGACACGGTTGAACGCCGCCTCGAGGCCCAGCCCCGCCTCGACGCATACCAGCATCAGGTCGAGTGCATCGGGGAAGCCGTTGACGATTTCTTCCTGCCGGTTGGCCGCCTTGATGCGCAGCAGCAGCGCCGGCACGACCAGGCCGGCGAACGCAAAAAAGGCGCCGGTGATGTACAATTGGGTCACGGAAGGCGAGGCGCCCATCAGCCACATCGTCAGGAAGATCCCGACCGGGAGCAGCACGACCAGCGCGAGTCGGATCAGGCTGTAGATGCCGGGCGCGTTGGGATGCTCGAACCCTGCCGATGCCAACCGCGCGCGAAGCGTCGCATCGTTCGGATCGACCAGCGGGATGCCCGCCTGCTCGACCTTCTGAACAAGCTCAATCCACGTCCCCCTTGTGTCGAAGCTGCGCAGCGTCGCGATCTCGCCGCTGCCGCCGCCTTGGGTAAAGGCGCCGGGTGCCACTGTTTCTTCAAGCCGCCCGCGAGTCCGCCGGCGCCGTTCCATCGCGCCCATCGCGACCACCGCGATGGTGAAGACGGCGACGAACAGCAGCAGCAGGAAGCCGCCGCGCTGGATCAGGTCGAGGGTTGCCGTGTCCATGTCTAGACCTTCAGATCCACCATGCGCCGCATCATCCAGAAGCCGATCAGGTAGAGGCCGATCAGCCCGATGAAACCGGTCGCGAACATCGGGTCACCCGCTACGTCCAGATAGAAGGTTGGGTTGACCAGGAAGAGGAACAGGAAGGTCACGATAGGCAGCAGCGTCAGCATGATCGCGCTGATCCGTCCCTCGCTCGACAGGGCGCGAACCTTGAGGAAAAGCTGCGACCGCTCGCGAATGACCTTGTTCAGATTCTCGAGGATCTCGGCGAGGTTGCCGCCCGTCTCGACCTGCACGGCGAGCGAGACGACGAACATGCGCAGGTCCTCGAGGTCCCAGCGTTCGGCCATCGCCTGCAGGGCGTCGGTCAGTTCCGCGCCATAGGTCACCTCGTCGGCGACCAGCCCGAATTCGCTGCCGATGGGATCGTCGAGTTCGGTCGTCAACAGGTCGATGGCGGCCGACACCGGGTGCCCGGCCCGAAGACCGCGGATGAAGATGTCGAGGGCGACCGGAAGCTGTTCCTGGAACTTCTTCCGGCGCCGGTTGGCGCGGAAGTTGAAGTAGAACATGGGCAGGCCGATCCCCGCGATGACGGCGATCGTCAGCAGCAGGAGGATGCGGCCGAAGGTGATCGAAATCCCGGCGATCGTCACCAGCACGGTCAGGAACAGGAACAGCGCGATCGGTGCGGCGACCAGCAGCATCATCACCCGGTCGATCGGCGAGGCGATGCCGGCCATCACCAGCGTTCGCTCGATCTTAGTCGCCAGCGGGACCAGCGGCGCGGGAAGGTTCGGCGAGACGGCCGAGACGTGACGGCGCAGGCGCTGCATGACCTCGGCGCGCGACGCGCCGCGTGCAATATCCTCTAGCCGCTGGTTGCGTTGCCGGGTCGCGGCCCGTTCCGAAAGGTAACCGCCGAGCAGGCGCTCGACGACCAGCACGATCGCCGAAAACAAAAGGATGAGGACGAGGGCCCGGATCCAGACGCCGCTCATGCCTCGAACCTCGCTTCGGGACGGAACAGGTCGGGCGACAGCGACGATCCGCGCGAGGCCAGCTTGTCCATGAAGCGGGGCCGCACGCCCGTCGCCTCGAACCGGCCGATCACCTTGCCGTCGCCGTCGACACCCGTCTGGCGGAAGCGGAAGATGTCCTGCATCGTCACCACATCGCCTTCCATGCCGGTCAATTCCGAGACCGCCAGCAACTGGCGGCGGCCGTCGCTGAGGCGCTGGACCTGGACGACGACGTTGATGGCCGACGCAATCTGGCCGCGCGCCGAGCGGGCCGGAATGTCGATCCCGCTCATGCCGATCATCTGCTCGACACGGCTTAACGCGTCGCGCGGGGTGTTGGCGTGTACCGTCGTCATCGACCCGTCGTGGCCGGTGTTCATCGCCTGCAGCATGTCGAACGCCTCGCCGGAGCGAACCTCGCCGACGATGATGCGGTCGGGCCGCATGCGCAGTGCATTTTTGACCAGGTCGCGCTGGGTGATCTCGCCCCTGCCCTCGATGTTCGCGGGGCGCGTTTCTAGCCTCGCGACATGTTCCTGCTGGAGCTGGAGTTCGGCCGAATCCTCGATCGTCACGATCCGCTCGCGGTTGTCGATGAAGGCCGACATGGCGTTGAGCAACGTCGTCTTGCCCGAGCCGGTACCGCCGGAAATGAGGACGTTGAGGCGGGCGTGGACGATCGCTTCAAGCACGCCAGACACCGCTTGCGGGACCGAGCCCAGCTCGACCAGCTTGGCCATGTCGATGGGGATCTTGGCGAACTTGCGGATCGACAGTAGCGGGCCGTCGATCGCCAACGGCGGGATCACCGCATTGACGCGGCTGCCGTCCGACAAGCGCGCATCGACCAGTGGAGCACTTTCATCGACCCGCCGGCCGACCCCCGCGACGATTTTCTGGATAATGCGGATGAGGTGCCGGTCGTCCTTGAACCGGACCGGAGAGAATTCGAGCACGCCGCGGCGTTCGACGAACACATTGTCCGCGCCATTGACGAGAATATCGGTGATCGTCTCGTCCTTTAGCAGCGGTTCGAGCGGCCCGAGGCCGAGCAGCTCGTCGAGCACGTCGGCAGTGAGCTGGCGTCGTTCGGCCTGGTTCAGCGCATATCGCTGCTTGCCCAGTTCCTCGGCAACGATATCCCCGATCTCGGCCTCGATCTGGTCGCGCGACATGGAATCGAGCGCAGACAGGTTGATGACGTCGAGCAACTGCTGGTGAAGCTCGACCTTGAGGCGGATATGCGCCGCATCGTCGCTGAACGCGCCGGCCTCCGCGCCGGCGACCTGCCGGTCTTCCTCGACCTTGGCCGGGGCCTGCTGGTCGGTCTTGCGAACCTGCCACATCCTAACGAACCCTCCCCAGCAGCGCCGCGACATTTTCGTCGAGGGCAATGAGGTCGCGGGCCAGCGCGCCCTTGCGCCGGATTTCCGCGACCGGGACACCGCGTTCGATCGCTTCGCTGACCGCCTCGTAATCGTTGGCGACGGTGAAATCCGCTTCGCGGCCCAGCGCCTTCTCGACATCGCGCCCCGAAAGCGCGCCAAACATCTTTTTCTCGAACCGGTTCAGCACCAGACGGAGCTCGCCGTCCCCCGAGATCTGCTGCGCCAAGAGGTCGAGCTGGCGGCGTGCGCGATGCAGCGAGGGGATGCTCAGTTGGCTGACGAGCAGCACAAGGTCGGCATGCGCCAGCAACGACAACGACCAGTTTGTCCAATTGGTCGGTAGGTCGATGAAAACGGTGCCGAATTCGGTTTTGGCAACATCGATCAAATCGACCACGGTGTCGCTGTCGATCGATTCCAGCGGCAGGATTTCGGCCGGCGCGGCGATGACCTGGAGTCCGGAGGGGTGCGGGGTGGCGGTGGCGCGCAGCATGTCGCCGTCGATCCGGCCGCGCGCGGCGATCAGGTCGGACAGCGAGAGGCGTGGCAGGAGGCCGAGCTGGAAGGCGGCGTCGCCGAACTGGATGTCGAAATCGATCAGCGCCGCGCCGCGCCCGGCCTTGCCTTCCTCGGCGGCGAACCGTTGCGCGAGCTGGCCGAGGATGGCGGTCGCCCCGACCCCGCCGTCGGACTTGATGACGGCGACGAGCTTGCCGTCCTTGACCGGCTTGTGCCCGGCCTCGCGCGCTCTCGCCGCGCGGATCGGCGCGATCGCGTTCTCGAGTTCGACGCGTTCGATGGGCAAGGGAATGACATCGTGCGCGCCAAGGCGGATCAGCTGGCGGATGAACGCCAGCGGCGGCGCATAGGCGGCCGCGACCAAAGGCACGCCGCCCTCGCCCAGCTTCTTGAACCGCTCGAGCGACTGCGGTCGTGTCTCCGATACCTCGACAATCGCCGCCAGCGCCCGCGCCGGCAGTTCGACCTCGCCATCGGCATCGAGCTCGGCGACGACCACCTCGATCGGATGACCCTGCACCGACGCATTGATCCATTCTGCGCCGACCAGCTGCGCCGAGGACACCACGAGCACGACCGGCTCCGCCGCGCTCACGCTGCTTCCCCATTCGATGGGACTGGTGGGATCAGGCACGGACACGGTCATCGAATTTCCTAGTAGGAGGCACGGCTTTTGCCGTCCTCGATGGAAAGCGTGGTGGAGAAGCCGGGCATGTTGAAAGTGCTCAGGCCAGCAAGGAAGATCGAATGGAACTGGAGATTGACCAGCCGGACCGTGACCAGCGGCGCGACATCCATCCCGTTGGGATCACCGGCATAGCCGAGGCCCGAGCTTGAGTAGGTAATGCGAACCTTATCGGCCGTGATGTCCGGCTTCATCTTGGTCATCCGGGACACCATGGCGTTGAACGTCGTGCTGTCGAACGTCCCCAGCGTCGGATAGGGCGTGGTGCAGGTCATCCCGGTCTGGCAGCAACCGGTGCTGCCGCAAGTGACCACCCCGAATGCGCTCTTGGGAATGGAATCGCCCTGAGTCAGGCCGCCGACCCCGATATAGTCGGCGGTTGCAAGTCCGGGCGCGACCGGATTGGTCACTACTGCGAACCGCGCCCCAACCTGGGTCGCCTTTTCTGCCCGGTTGATTTCGAATAGCCAGCGACCGCCATCGATGATCCCACCGAACAGGATGAGGAGAAGCGGGACGATCAGCGCGAATTCCGCGGCCGATCCGCCACCGTCGTGCCTGAGAAGGGCGGGCATCTTCATACGCCCACCACCGCCGCCTGCTGGCGCGCGTTGAGGTTGGCGTTGTTGAGATTGAAACCCAGCATTTTGCCGAAGAAAGCGCGATATGGGACGCTCGCCGTGACAGTGACGGCCGGCGCGCCGCCTGCGAGGTTGGCGTAGATGCCCTTCGGAACGAAGTTGCCACTGCTGTCGCTGAGCGAGGCCGTGCAGTCGATCGACACCGAGAAGGTCGCGGTCGCCCAGTTGGGCAGTTGGTCGGCGGCACTGCTGTCCAGCGACCCCTTGCGGACCAGCGTCTTCGTATCGTCGACCACCGCCTGCGGCGGGGAACCGGTGCAGGCGCTGTAATTGGAAAAGGGCTGACGCGCCGCATAGCGCGCGCCGTCGCGGACAGCCTTGACCAGCCGATGCTCGGTCCAAAAATAATTGCCCATCTCGACTGAGCCCATCAGGATGACGAGCAGCAGCGGCGTGACGAGCGCCATCTCGACCGCCGCCGCGCCGCCACGATCACCAAGGAGCGCGAGCCGCTTCATTTGAGCAGGACCGGTACGTCGCGACGCACCACCTGTTCGAACGTATTGTCCTGCGCCTTCGATTTCTCGACGAACTCGACGTAGACCTCCTTGTCCTCGCTGTAGAGGTTCGCGGAATTGCCGCTCCCGCGCTTGAGCGTCGGTTCGACCAGGAACAGTTTGATCCAGGTCGGCACCGGCACGTTGGTCGACTTGCCGTGGAGATTGAGCGCCCGGCAATTGAGCACCGCCGCCGCGATCGTCCGCCGGTCGGCCTGGCCGGGGCCTTCGGCGACCCCGGTGTAACCGTTGGCGGGATAGCTGAACGCGTAGCCGCCGGTCGCCGACTGCGGGAAGTTCTTGCCCTTGGTCCCTGTCCCGTTGGGATTGGTGATTTCCCATTTGTAGACGTCGTAGCGACTGACGTAGGCAGTTGACCCGACGCCCAGAAGCGCACGCCAGCCGGTCTCATTGAGCCCGTAGTTGACGCGGAAATAGGCGTTGATGTCCCACACCCCGTCCCCGGCGATTGCGCAGGCCGACTGGGTGCCCCTTTTTCCGGACTGACAGATGTCGTGCGGATAGCCCATGATCTGGGGATCTTTTGTCCCGTCGGTGGGTAGGGCGGCGGGCACGTTGCCGGTGTTCGGCGGATCGTAGGTGACGGGGCTCCAGCTGTTGTTATTCTTGCAGGCGGTGTTGGTGTTGTTCGGCTCGCAAATGAGATCCTTGCGCGTATTGACCGAGGGCGAGCAGGTACCGCCGAGCTGGTTGGGGCAGGTCGTATTGCCGTTGGCGTAGATGTCGAAACGGGTGTTGAGCGCGTTGAGCACCGAGGTTTCCATGCCGGTCTGGGTCGTCACACCGGTGATCGCCTGGCACGGTCCCGGAGGATTGTTGTAGCCCAGCGCCGACGCGAGCGACTGGGCCCCGTTTCCGAGCCCGGCGTTCAGCCAACCGAAGTTGCCGGGCACCGTGGCGTCACCCGTAATGAGGCGGAGGCCGGTGCCGCGCGCTGGATTGTAGTCCAGCATCTCATCGGCATTGCCGACAGGTTCATCCGGATTGCAGAGCATCACCGGCGGCACTTTGCAGATGGCCGAGCCGACGGTGGCCGCAGCGCGCGCGGACATCAGCGGGCTCTGCCCGATCTTGACGATCGGCGTCAGCGCATAGTTGGCGCGGCGCGTGTTCATGCTGACCACGGCAAATTTCGCATCGGCGTCCGAAGTGGCGACAGTGCACCCGGCGGGCGTCGCCGACGGCGTGATTTCGCTATCGTCCGTATTGTCGTCGAAGCTCGAACAATAGGTCACGCCAAAGACCGATAGCGCGCGGTTGGTTCCGTCGTTGGCCAGCAAGCCCCAGTTCGAGATCACCTGCTTGGCCGCAGCCGTCGCGCGAACACGCGCATTGGCATTGCCATCGAGCTGGGTCACGGCAGCCAGCGCGGCCTGGTCGGCCGCCTGCTGCAGTTCGGTGTCGAGCGCGGCGAGGTGGGCATAGTCGAACGCCAGACCTCCAACAGCAATCAGCCCGATCAGCGACAGGGCAACCGTCGGGGCGACCGCCCCGCCCTGATCAGCACCAAGATGCTTCAGCTGCCTCATCGTTCATCCTACCGGGAGCCCGAGCCCGAACCGCCGGAAGTGGTCTGCGTCGTCGATTCCCGCTCGATCGTCTTGACCGTGCCCTTGCGGTAGCGTTCCGCCGCGGCGCGCGCGGCGTCGCCGTTGGTGCCGGGTTCTGCCGCGCCCGCCGGATAAACCGGGTCGGGGTCAATGGTCTGGACCGCCATGTCGTATTTCAGCGCTTCGCCGAACGCCGAGGGCGGCATGGCATAGGGCGTGTAGGACCCATCGGCCGCGCAGCCGCCGAGCGTGGCCGCGGCAAGGCCGAGAAAGAGCAGGCGGCTAGATGCGGTGGCCATGCGGGGTCTCCAGTCGCGAGGGGTCGAATACGGCCTTGCCGGCATCACCGATGACCGGCGAAGCGGGCGGCGGCGGGGGCGGCGGAAGCGGTTGGGCAGGCGCCGGCCCGACGGTTTCGCCCATGAAGAACAGGTTCGGTTCCTTCGGCGGCGGCTGCAGGTCGGTCGGGACCTTGAGCACGCCGGCGCGGACCGGCCGGACCAGCCGCGGGGTGACGACGATCACCAGTTCGGTGTCGTTCTTCTGGAAATTGGTCGAGCGGAACAAGGCGCCGATGATCGGCAGCGAGCCGAGCACCGGCATCTGCCGGACCTGGTCCTGGAAGTCGCGGCGCAGCAGGCCGGCCAGCGCGAAACTTTCGCCGTCGCGCAGTTCGACGGTCGTCTTCGCACGGCGGGTCTGGAGGCCGGGAATAGTCAGGCCGTTGACCTGGACCGAGGCCGTCGGGTCGAGCGAGCTGACTTCCGGCGCGACGACCATCGAGATCACGCCGTCGGCCAGCACCGTCGGGGTGAAGGCGAGGCTGACGCCGAACGGTTTGTACTCGATCGTGATCGCCGAGCCGCCGCCGTTGTTGTCGCCGCCGAGACCGTTTTGGGCCACGGGGATCGGGAATTCGCCGCCAGCGAGGAAGTTGGCGGTTTCACCCGACAGCGCGACCAGCGTCGGTTCGGCCAGCGTGGTGATCGCACCGCGCGCTTCGAGCGCGTTCAGCGCCGCATCGAAATTGAGGCCGAAGGCGCCGAAGGTCTTGGTCAGGATGCCGAAGCTGTCGAGGATCGAGCCGAGGCGAACCTGGCCGCTGCCGTTGGCACCTGGCGTCAGCGACGCGCCGTTGCCGATCGCGCCGCCGAAGTTCGACCCGTTGTCGAAGAAGCTGCCGATCCCGATGTCCTTGAGCGCCGAGCGCCGAACTTCGGAAAAGCGCACTTCGAGCATGACCTGCTGCGAGGAGCCGATCGACATCATGTTGACGACCTTGCCCGGTGCGTAGGTTTCGGCGAGCTGCATTGCCTTGTCGGCGGCAACCGACGACGAGACCACGCCATCGAGAACCAGCGCGTCGTTGGCGATGCGCGCGCCGATGCGGTCGGACGGCATCAGTTCGGCGAGCTGGCGCTTGAGACCGGTCACGTCCGGGCCGACGGCCACGTCCATCACCGCGATCAGGCCGCCACCCCGGTCGTACAGCGTCAGGCTGGTCGCCCCGATCTTCTTGCCCAGAACATAGAGCGAGGTGGCGTTCAGCGGCACGATGTCGGCGACTTCCGGGTTGCCGATCAGTGCCTTTCCATACGCCCGGTCTGTGCGGAGCACCTGGCTCTTGTTGACCGGCACGTCGAGCTGTCCGGCGGTTGCAAGTTCATTGCTGACGACCCGAACCTGCGCCCCTGCCGGCGCCGTTACCAAGCCGAGCGACGCGAGCGCCGCGGCCGCCAAAATCCCCCTATTGGCCATTGCGACTTACCTCGTAGCTTTGGGTGGTGGTGCCCCGGACGATCTCGACCGAATCCGACCGCGGCCTGGCCACGACCGGCGCGCTGCGGCGGACGGTGGTGCGCGGCCGGGGCGCGGCGCGCGGGACGGACGGAAGATTGACGGCAGCGATGGCGGCGGTGCCCGGCGCCTGCATGCCCGACGGCCGCGGCGCGGAGCCGAACGTGCCCGAGCGCAGGTCGTCGAGGCTGACCGTATCGACGTAGGGAATGTTGTTCTCCTCGCCCGGCTTGCGCAGCACCAGGCTGAGCTGGCCGACCTGCTGGCCGAGCGCGAGCTTCTGCGCGTCGAGCGGCGTCACTTCGAGGGTGGCGACCTTGGCCACCGTCGGCGCGGCGTCCTTGTTTTCGGCCTGCTGGTCGGTGGCGATGACGCGGACGTTCTGGATCAATACGTCGGTCACCTGGCCGTCGCGGTTCTGGCCCAGCGCCTGCCGGGTGATGAGGACGTCGACCGTGTCGTTGGGCTTGATGAAGCCGGCGACGCCGGACACGTCGTTGATGCGAACCGAAGCTGCGCGCTTGCCCTCGGGCAGCAGCGCGGAGATCGACGCATTCTCGCCCGCGCCCGTCAGGTCGCTGGCGATGAGAAGCTGGTTCTGCTGCAACGGCCGCAGCGCGACGCGCGCCTTGCCCTGCGGCACTGCCTCCTCGATCGAGCGGAACACGCCTGGCGGGAGGCTCTTGGCCGGATAGCTGGCGAAGCGGATCTTGTCGGGGGTGACGGCGACGCCGTAATCGAGCGGCACGGCGGCGACCGCGACCCGGACGCTGCCGGTCATGGCACTTTCCGCCTGCTTGTCGCGCGCGGTCCAATAGGTATTGGCCAGGAAAACGGCCACCAGCCCCAGCACCACCGCAATCGCAAGCGCCATCACGCTTTGTCGCCGCATGGCAATATCCCCCGCCTATGCTTTACACGAAAAATGGGGGGTCGGCCACATGGACCGACCACCCCGATACGGATCAGCAAGCCGCCAGAGCGTTGGCCGACTGCGTGGTGACGCAGTTGCCGGCCTTGTTCATGGCCGCCGAGATCTTCGTGCCCAGGTTGTAGGCCGCGAGGGCCAGGCCGGAACCGATGATCGCGAGGATCAGCGCATATTCGGCCGCCGCAGCGCCCGAGTTGTCGTTCATCATACGAATGAAAGTCTTCATGATTATCTCCATTGAAAGATCAGGATATCGAATTGGAAAGCTTGGTCGCCGTTCGGCTCAGCAAGCCGCCAGAGCGTTCGCCGACTGCGTGCTGACGCAGTTGCCGGCCTTGTCCATCGCCGCGGAAATCTTGGTTCCGAGATTGTAGGCGGCGAGGGCCAGGCCCGAGCCGATGATCGCGAGGATCAGCGCATATTCGGCCGCCGCGGCGCCCGAATCGTCGTTCAGCATGCGAATGAAAGTCTTCATGTTCGTCTCCATCTGCTTGGGCCAACAGAGACTGCCCGCCCTAAATGGCGAGACGGAAAGAGGGCTGACGCCGTACAGGCAGGGAAGCCGGCTTTTTGCCCCGTCGGCATTCCCCGCGAAGAGAGGCCCCCCGGCCAACTCGCTGATTTGGGAATGACCTTTTCGTTAACTTTCTGTCAACCGCATTTTGTTGCTTTGCGTTAAACCTATTGCGTTGACAAACAGGGTTAAGTTTTAAGAGCGGCGGAAAACTGCGGATTTTTTTGCGCCCCTTCGTGGCAGAATTGTGCCATCGCGGGACTCGCAAACGGCTGAATTCAAGGGCTTGCGCGCGGTTTTTTGGACTGTCGGCTCACCGACTCGGAGAGACCGGGTGTTTCCGAGCCGATTCAGGCCGGAAGGCGCTTGCGGTAGGTCAGGTTCACCCGGGTCGAGAGCAGCAGGTAGGGCAGCCACAAGGCGACGCTGATCAGCGTCTTCTCGACATTGTTGCCGAGGATGGTGTGAAGCGCTTGTGCGACGCCGGCGGGCAGGCCGGGGGTGCGGGTCACCACGTCGGCGATCGCCACCTGCATGAACAGGTCGATGCCCCAGATGGCGGCCAGCAGGCGCGGGAAGAGCGGCACCTTGCGCAGCGCGGCGGCGAAGGCGACGACGTAGAGGCTCGAGAGGAGCACGACGTCGAGGCTCATCATCAGGTGGAGCGAGCGCGCCCAGTGCGGCGCGGCCCCGGACATGGCAGGCACGCCGGCCCAATATTCGAGGGCGCGGATCGGCACGTTGAGCAGCATCCCGACGAGGAGCGAGACCATGAAGCCGCTGGTGCCGTAGAGCGGGTGGCGGCGCTGCTCGATCGTGCTGACGGCGCGCCAGCCTCCGACCCGCGCGAGGCGGGTGGCTGGCTGGGGCTGGTCGGCGCCATCGGCGAACCAGCCAAGCGCCAGCCACAGCGACACGGCGGGCGCGGCGACCAGCAGGACATAAGGCAGCACCATCGCCAGGTCGGGCATGCCGCCGGGAAGCGGGCTGGTGACGATCCGCAAAGCCGAGGCGAGCAGCGCCAGCCCGATCCACCAGCCGGCAACCCGCGGCAGGCGCGCCTCGAGACCGGCGAGCAGGGTCACCGAACGGGCGTGGAGGTGCTGCTGGACCGACGTCAACATGCCCGCGGGAATAGCGGGGCGTGCTTACGATCCGGTAAAGACGGCTAGCCGCCCAGCCCTATCCGCGCGGTTGCGGGGCGATGCGCATCAGCGCGTCGAGCCGGGCGTGGACCTTGGCGGCCACCGCGGGCGAGAGCATCGTCCCGCCCGCCAACTTCGTCCCGGTCGGGTCGATCGCACGGCCGTTGCGGCGGATCTCGAAATGGACGTGCGGCCCGGTCGACAGGCCCGACGAGCCGGCATAGCCGATGACCTGTCCTGCATTGACGTGGCCCGAGGCGTGGACGGCGAACCCGGACAGGTGGCTGTAGCTGCTGGTCAGCCCGCCGCCGTGGGCGATCTTGACCTGGCGACCGTAGCCGCCAGCCCAGCCCGCGCCGACGATCGTCCCCGACGCCGCCGCGACCACCGGCTGGCCGTAGGCGGCGGCGAAATCGATGCCCTGGTGCATGCGGGTGAAGCCGAGGATCGGGTGGTGCCGCGCGCCGAAGCCCGACGTCACCCGGCCGCTGACCGGGCGCCGCTGCGCCTCGTTCCCGCCGCCATCGGCATCGACCCAGCGCCCGTCGACCTGCAGCAATTGCACGTCGCTGGCCCCCACGCGGTCGAGCGCGGCGTAGACCAGTTGCGGCCCGCCCGCCGCGCCGAGGTCGGCGACGAGGTCGAAATGGTCGTCCGCGGCGATATCGAGTCCCCGTGCCCGCGCCGCCACTGTCCGGATGAACAGCGCGGCAACGGAGTCCGACACGCCGGCCTGTGCCAGCGCGGCGGCAAGGCTTTCGTCCAGCCGTCCGCGCACGCGGATGATGGTGTCGGGCTCAGCTATCCGAGAGGCGGCAGGAAGCGGATCGATTAGGCGGCCCTGGTAGGCCGGCGCGGCCTCGACGACAGGCGGCGCGACGACCGGATCAGGCCCGGCCAACAGCGGCGCACCGGCCATCGCCAGCCCGAGCGCGGTGACGCCTGCCACGACGCCGACGAGCGGCACGCGTGGCCTGGCCACGACGCTCGCTTCAACAGGAAACCGCTGATGAGTCCCCATGTCCCGCCCTCGTCTGCCCGCAAACCCCCGCCTGCGAGTCCTTCCGCCGTTATCATCCGGTTAACCGGCGTTAAGAGTCAAGCGCGCGTGCCGCGCCTGTCCCAAGCCGGTTCGGATCAGTGCGCCGCGCCAGGGGCGGCATCCTTGGGCGGGCGCGGGGCGAGCCAGACAGTCGACGCGGCGAGGAAGAAGGTGACGGCGGTGATCTGGAAGACATGTTCGGTCGCCAGCATGACCGCCTGCATTTCGACCTGGCGGCCTAGCGCGGAAATTGCCGCCCCCGCCTCCAGCCCGCCGCGACGGAGCGTTTCGAGCATCCCCTCGGGATTGTTGAGCGAGCCCGCGAGCGCGGTCTGGTCGCCGCGCGCCAGGTCGCCCCACACGGTCGTGTAGATCGACGTTCCCACTGCCGCCGCAAGCGATCGGGCGAAACTGAGGATGCCGGCGGCCGACGCGGTCTCGCGCGGTTCGACGCTGCCCAGGCTGATGACCGTGATCGGCACGAAGAAGGCGGTCATGCCGAGCCCCTGGATGAGCTGCGGCAACATGATGTGGAAGAAGTCGGTGTCGGTGGTCCAGAAAGAGCGCAGCACGCTCATCCCCGCCAGCCAGCTGAGGCCGAAGAAGACCAGAATGCGGGCGTCAAACTTCTGCATCAGCTTGGGAATGAAGGGCGCGGTCATGACCGCGAGGATGCCGTTGACGCCGGTCGCGATGCCGGCCTGGCTGGCGGTGTAGCCCATATATTGCTGCAGCCACTGCGGGGTGATGACGACGGTGGCGAAAAAGCTGCCGAAGCCGAGTGCCATGGTCGCGACGCTGGCGCTGAAGCCGCGATGCCGGAAGACCGAGATGTCGACGATCGGGTCGGCGTCCGTCAGCTCCCAGATAATGAAGGCGACGAAGATGATGGCGGCGACGATTGCGCAGGCCAGGATGAAGGGCGAGGAGAACCAATCCGACTCCTGGCCCTTGTCGAGCATCAACTGCAGCGCCCCGACCCAGACGACGAGGAGCGCGAGGCCGACCTTGTCGATCGCCGCCTTGTCCTCGCGGCCGGTGTCGTGGCCGGACAGGAGCGTGACGACGCCGAGGAAGCAGAGCGCGACGACCGGGATGTTGATGAAAAAGATCCAGCGCCAGGTGGTGTGGTCGCTGATCCAGCCGCCGAGGATAGGCCCAACGATGGGCGCAACGATGGTGGTCATCGCCCAGATCGCCATCGCCATCGGCCGCTGCTTGGGCGGGAAGACGGTCAACAGCATTGTCTGCGTCAGCGGCATCAGCGGCCCGCCGGCAAACCCCTGCCCGAGGCGGAACACGACCAGCGCACCCAGCGTCGGCGCCATGCCGCACAGGGTCGAGAAAATGCCGAACCCGAGGAGCGAAACAAGGAAGGTGCGCAGGGCGCCGAAGCGGCGGACGAGGAAGCCGGTCAGCGGCACGCAGATCGCTTCGGCCACCGAGTAGGTGGTGACGACCCACGTCCCTTGGCTGGCCGACACGCCGAGGCCGCCCGCGATGTGCGGGATCGAGACGTTGGCCACCGTCATGTCGAGCACGACGATGAAGTTGGCCAGCGCCAGCACCACCCCGGCGAGCATCAGCCGCGGCCCTTCCAGCGGCTTGGGTTCCCTCGACAGCGCCTTGAGCGGCATCAGCGGCCGCCGGCGACGTCGATCTTGGCGTCCATGGTCAGGCCGATGCGCAGCGGATGCGCGGCCAGTTCCTTCGGATCGAGCGCGATCCGCACCGGCAGGCGCTGGACCACCTTGATCCAGTTGCCCGACGCGTTTTGCGCAGGGATCGGCGAGAAGGCCGCCCCGGTGCCGCCGGAGAAACCGACGACCTTGCCGTGGAATACGACATCGCCGCCGTAGAAGTCGCTGGTCAGTTCGACCGGTTGGCCGACGCGGACCTTGGCCAGCTGGTTTTCCTTGAAGTTGGCATCGACGTAGAGCTGGCCGACCGGCACCACCATCATCGCGGTCGTGCCGCGCTGGAGCATCTGGCCGACCTGAACCTTGAGCTGCGAGACGACGCCGTCGACCGGCGCACGGACCCGGGTGCGCTCGAGGTCGAGCCGGGCGCTGTCGACCGCCGCCTGCGCCTGGAGGACGGCCGGCGCGGTCGCGATGGTGCTGCCCTGGATCGGCGCCACGGTGGCGGCCTGCGAGCCGAGCGCGCTCTGCCGTTCGCGCTCCTGCTGGGCGACGCCGGCGTTCAATTGCTGGACGCGGGCGCGCGCGGTCTGGACGGCGGCGGTGGCGGCGGTAATCTCGTCGGCGGACACCGCACCCGTACCGCGCAGCGACTGGCGGCGGCGAAGGTCGGTTTCGGCCTTCGACAGGTCGGCATTGGCGGCGCTGAGCTGGGCGCGTGCCTGCACCACCGCCGAGCCTTGCGCGGCAGCCTGCGCGGCCTGGGCGCGACCCTGCGCCTGGGTGGCGACGAACTGGCGCTGTGCCGCCGACAAGTCGGCCTCGGCCTTGGCCAGCGCGAGCCGCTGATCCTTGTCGTCGAGCTGCAGCAGCAGCTGGCCCTTGCGGACTGACTGGGTCTCGACCACCGGCACGGCAAGCACCTGCCCGCTGGTCAGCGGCGTGACCATCGCGTTCTGTCCCTGCACATAGGCGTTGTCGGTCGACACGCTGCGCGACCCGACCAGCAGGTAATAGAGCAGCCACACGAGCCCGACGACCACGACGGCGACAGCCAGCCGGATGAGCCAGGTCTTGCGCTTCGAAGTGTCCACCACCGGCTGGCGATCGGCGGGCGGCGGGGTGTCGGGGTTATCGTCGCTCATGGTCTTGTGCCCTGTTGCGATGGCGCCGCGGTATCGGCGTAACCGCCGCCCAAGGCGCGAACCAGCTGGATATCGGTGAGGAGAAGGCGCGATCTCGTGTCGAGCGCCGCGCGCTGGGCGTCGAGCAGCGCGGTCTGCGCGCTCAACACGTCGAGGTAGGTGGTCAGGCCGCTGCGGTAGCGCAGGTCGGCGAGGCGGTAGGCGTCGGCGGCCGCGGCCACGGCACGTTCCGCTTCGGCCGATTGCCGTTCGACGCTGGCCCGGCTGGACAGGGCGTCGGCGACGTCCTTCAGCGCATCGACCACGGTCGCGTTATAGCCCGCGACCAGCTCGTCATACTTGCCGCGCGCCTGGACCAGGTTGCCGCGCCGCTGGCCGCCGTCGAAGATCGGCAGGCTGAAGGCGGCGGTGGCATTGCCGTAGCTGCTGCCCGTGTCGAACAGCTTGGTGATGCCGAGCGACATCAGGCCGACCAGCGCCGACAGCGAGACGTCGGGCATGAAGGCGGCCCTGGCGGCGTCGATCCGGCTGCCCTGCGCTTCGACCCGGAGGCGGGCGGCGACGATGTCGGGGCGCCGGCCGGCAAGCGCGATGCCGGCGTCGGCGGGCAGCGGGATGCGGGCGAACGGCCCGGTTTCGCGCGGCGGCACGATGGCCAGGCCGCGGTCGGGGCCCGCACCGAGCAGCGCGGCGATGACATGGCGCTCGAGCGCGATCTTTTCGTCCAGCGCCTCGAGTTCGGCGGCGGTGCGCGCCGCGGCGGCCTCGGCCTGCCGTTGCGGCAACTCGCTGTCGAGCCCGGCCTTGTAGCGCTTGGCGTAGAGGTCGGCACTGGACCGGCGCGCCTCGACCGACCTGGCTGCCAACGCCCGTTCCGCGAACAGCACGCCGAGCGTCGCATAGGCCTCGACGACATTGCTTTCGATGGCCAGTGCGGCCTCGCGCGCGTCGACCTCCGTCGCGACCGCTTCCGACGTCGCGGCGACAAGTTCGGCCTTGTGCCGGCCCCACAGGTCGAGGTCGAAATCGCCGGCCAGCGACAGGCGGCCGTAAGAGCGCCAGCCCTTCGGCACGAAATCGGGCGGGATGCCGTTGTTGTAGCTCTGCTTCTTCAGTCCCGCCTCGCCCGACGCGTCGAGCTGCGGCAGCGAGGCCGCGCCCGCTTGGAGCGCGATGCCGCGCGCCGCGCGGACCTTGGCCGCGGCCTGCGCCACCGTCGGCGAGTTCACCACCGCCTCGGCCACCAGCGCATCGAGCTGGGGGTCGTTGTAGCGGGTCCACCAATGGTCGCCGGGCCATTCGTTGGCGATCGGGCCGATCGACAGCGAGGCCTTGGACCGGAGCGTCGCCGCCGCGAGCGGCGCGGGCCGCGGACCGAGGTCGGGCGCGGCACAGGACGTCAGGAGCGCGGCCACGGCTACCGCGGCCACGGCCAGCGCGGCGCCGCCCTTGCTCCTGCGTTCGATGCGATGAGGCATCCGGTGATTCCCTTTTCGATCACGCCGACTCGGCGAGGCGGTCAACAACTGTTGAATTACCGCCGTATTTGCCGAAGTCAACGCGTGTTGATATTCTCACCCGATGACACCGAAGAAGCGTTGCGCGGCCTCCACACGGGCGTCGATCCTGGCCGCCACCCGGCACATGTTCGCCGAGCATGGGTACGACAGGACGACCATCCGGATGATCGCCGCCGACGCCGGCTGCGACCCGGCGCTGGTGATGCGCTACTTCGGCTCGAAGCGGGACCTGTTCATTCAGGCGGTGCAGCTGCCGCTCGAGAATTTCCCCGACGCCCCGGCGGGCACGGCCGGCGACCTGGTCGGGATCGCCGAGAACCTGCTCGAGCACTGGCACAACGACCGCACCTTCATCGGCTGCCTGCGCTCAGCCGCCTCGGACGACGAGGCGGCGGAACTGATGCGCGAATTCTTCGAGCGGCGGGTCCGCGAACACCAGGCGCGCGTGTTCGGCCTGCCGCCCGACCAGGCGGTGTGTTTCGGGGCGATGCTGATGGGCATCGTCTTCGCCCGCGAGATCGCCCAGATCCCGCCGATCGCCAGCAAGTCGTCACGCCAGTTGGCCGAACTGGTCGGATCGCTGCTGGCGCGGCCGGACGTCGCCTGAAGCGGCGGCCGTCGTTTGCAAGGGAATAGTGGCGGAGAGGGTGGGATTCGAACCCACGGTACCGTTGCCGGCACGCCGCATTTCGAGTGCGGTGCTTTCGACCTCTCAGCCACCTCTCCGCGAAAGTGAAGGACGCTGGGCCGGCGGGTGGCCGGCGGGGTCGGTGGCGGCCTCTAGCAGCGACTCTGCGGGTTGCAAAGCCCCCGAAATGCTTGTCCTCGCGCGCCGCGGCCTTACATTGGAGCCATGACGAGTCCGCGCGTGCCTACGCCCACCGATTCCCGCTTCCCGGCCGCCCGTTTCGCCATCGGCGAAGTGGTGCGCCACCGGCTGCTCGATTTCCGCGGGGTGATTTTCGACGTCGATCCCGAATTCGCCAATTCCGAAGAATGGTACGAGGCGATTCCCGAGGAGATGCGGCCGGCCAAGGAACAGCCGTTCTACCACCTTCTCGCCGAGAATGCGGAGACCGGCTACGTCGCCTATGTCAGCCAGCAAAACCTGGTCCCGGACGAGGACGAGGACGAGATCGACCACCCGGCCGTCGGCACGATGTTCGACGGGTTCGACGGGCGCCGCTACACGCTGAAGCCCGAGCTTCGCCACTAGGGCGTTTTTTCGCTCGCGCGCAGGTTGACAGAATCACCGGGGTTCCATAGGCGGCACGCTTTCCGCGTGGGGTGTTCGTGCCTCGCGGTGCGTTTCCGCGCGGTCCGAATTTTTTGACGAAAGAGACAAGAGCCCATGTTCGCTATCGTGCGCACGGGTGGCAAGCAGTATCGCGTTGCCCCCGGAGACAAGATCGTCGTCGAGAAGCTGGCCGGTGACGCCGGTGACAGCATCGACCTGACCGACGTCCTGCTGGCCGGCGAAGGCTCGGACCTCAAGTCGACCTCGGGCCTGACCGTCGCGGCGAAGATCGTCGCCCAGGCGAAGGGCGAAAAGGTCACGGTGTTCAAGAAGCGCCGCCGCCACAACTACCGCCGCAAGGCCGGTCACCGCCAGCAGCACACGATCCTCGAGATCGTGAGCATCGGCGGCAAGAAGGCCGAGAAGAAGGCCGACGCGCCGAAGGCCGAGAAGGCTGAGAAGCCGGCGGCGGAAAAGGCGCCGGCCAAGACCGAGACCAAGGCTGCCGCGCCTGCGAAGGCCGCGAAGTCGACAAAGGATGCTGCACCTGCTAAGGCGGCGGCGAAGAAGGCGGCTCCCAAGGCCGCTGCCAAGAAGTAAAGAGCAGAGACGATGGCACATAAAAAAGCAGGCGGCTCCTCGCGCAACGGTCGCGATTCGGAAGCCAAGCGCCTTGGCGTGAAGAAGTTCGGCGGCGAAGTCGTTCGCGGCGGCAACATTATCGTGCGTCAGCGCGGCACGCGTTGGTACCCGGGGACGAACGTCGGCCTGGGCAAGGACCATACGCTTTTTGCGCTGACCGACGGCCGTGTCGCGTTCCGCGACGGCAAGCTTGGCCGCAAATTCGTGCACGTCGAAGCGATGATGCCGGAAGCGGCAGAATAATAGGGACCGGTCGATAAAGGGCCGCTCCCGGAAGGGGCAGCCCACCGAGTTCCTCGCCAGAGGCTCAAAATGGGAGAAGAGGGCAGCCCCCTCCTCTCCCATTTTTGTTTTGCGTCACCTTCTTCTCCCGAAACTGAAACAAAGGCCCCCCATGGGCCTGCGGGAAAGAGGAGGTCACCATGTTCGCCCGCACCGAACGCCTGATGCTGAGACCCGGCTTCGCCGAGGATGCGCCGATGCTCGCCGCCGCGATCGCGGACGAGATGATCGTGCGCAACCTCGCCACCGCCCCTTGGCCGTTCGGGGAAAAAGAGGCGCATGACTTCCTGTCGCGGACGCCCGACGCGGGCCTGCCGCAGATGCTGATTACCGAGCGGGTCAACGACGGCGCGCGGATCGTCGGCGCCTGCGGCCTCAATCGCCGCCCGTCGGGCGCGGTAGAGATGGGCTATTGGGTCAGCCGTCCGCACTGGGGCCGCGGAATCGCCACCGAAGCGGGCCGCGCCCTGGTTGCCATCGCGCAGGGCCTGCGCCTGACGCAGCTGGAGGCGTCGCACTTCGTCGACAACCCCGCCTCGGCCCGCGTGCTGGAGAAGCTCGGCTTCCGCCCCACCGGGCTCAGCGGACCGCGCAACAGTTGCGCACGGGGCGGGGAAGCGATGGCCAAGCTGTACCGGCTGTCGCTGGCGACACGCGGCGGGGAGGAACCGCTCGCGGCCTAGGACGTCCTAGGCCGCTCGCCGCACCTTTCGAACGGCCGCGTCCGGTTGGGGCGCGGCCGCTTCGTACGCGGCGATGAGGTGGCGGTCGTCCTCATTCCACGGGTGGAAGCGGGGCAGGAAATAGGCCAGCCATGCGCGGCCGATCTTGCGGAACATGCCGGGACGGATCCAGGCGTACCAGACCGTCTTGGCATACGCCTCGGCGGCGCCCATCCCGTCCTGCTTGAGCAGGTGGACGGTGCCGGTCGTCCGGTCGACGACGAAGTTGCGGGTGGCGTAAAGCATGATCATCGCCTTGACCTTCCAGCGTTTCCAGCGCGTCCAGTCCTTGGTGGCGTGGAGCCAGGTGTCGTAGGCGACGCCCTTGTGCTCGATTTCCTCCGTCGCGTGCCAGCGCCAGAGATCGGCGGTCGCCGCGTCCGCGCCTTTCAGGTGGCGGGGATCCGCGAGCAGTTCGTGGGCGAGGATGGCCGTGAAATGCTCCAGCGCCATGGTCGCGGCAAGGCTGACGATCTTCGGCTTGGCGCGGGTGATGGCGAGACGCTCAGCGACCTTCGCTTCCAGCGGGGCGAGGTCGTAACCGGCGTCCGCCGCGCGGCGGTTGAAGGCCGCATGCTCGCGGCTGTGGATCGCTTCCTGGGTGGTGAACGCCTTGATCTCTTCCGCCAACTGGGCCGGCGCGCCGTCGCGGAACGCGCGGACGCTCTCGACGAAGAAGGCCTCGCCCAGCGGGAAGGTCGCGCTCATCGCGTCGTAGAGTGCGCTGCCGACGGCATCGCCGCGCAACCAGTGGCGCGGCGTCGCCTCCCCCTTGGCGAACTTGCGGTCGCGCGGGGTGATGGTCAGGTCGAGCGGCGTAACAGTTGCAGTCGTCACGAAACCTCCTAGGACGTCGGCATGTCCTCAACCTGATGTTAGCTGACATTTATGTCAATAGTGTTGCCGACCCGTAAACGCCTCTCGCCGCAGGAAAGCCGCGCCCTGGCGCTGGGGGCCGCCCGCGACCTGCTGCGCGAGGAAGGGGTGCAGGCGATCACGTTGAAGGCGGTGGCGGCGAAGATCGGCAAGACCCACGCTAACCTGCTGCATCACTTCGGCAGCGTCGCCGGGCTCCACCGCGCCTTGGCCGACGAAATCGCGCACCAGGTGGCGGCCAAGATCACCGCCTCGATCGGCCGGATGCGGCGCGGCGAAGGGCGCCTTCGCGACGTAGTCGAAGGCATGTTCGCCGCCTTCGAGCAGGAAAAGGTCGGCGAGCTGATGGCGTGGGTCGTCATGACCCGTCAGCGCGAGGCGCTAGAACCGGTGGTCGAAGCGATCGCCGACGTCATCCGCGACATCTCCGAACCCGGCGACACCCGCCCGCTCGACCAGGCAACGCTCGGCCTCGTCCTGCTGGCGATCGGCGACAGCCTGGCCGGCGCCGAAGTCGCCCGCGCCTGCGGCCTGCCCCGCTCCGCGGCCCGCGACATCGCCGTCCAGCAGGTGATCGCGGTCCTCGCCGGCAAGAAAGTCGTCGGCTAGTCGGCACGCTTGACCGGCAGCTCCTTGCCGTTCTGGTGGATGGTCAGGCCGGTGACCTTGCCGCCCTCTTCCTGGAAGCTGACCTTGGCTTCGATTTCCTTGACGCGGAACAGGGTCGGGCTTTCGGCCTCGAGGTGGGTGACGGGCTGCGGCCCGAACTTCAGCGTCAACTGCCCCTCCCCGTCGAGCGCGACGATCACCGGCGCGGGCCCGTCGTATGTTCCTGCCAGTCGTTCCAGCGCCGCGCGCGGCACGCTGACGATCGGCGCATCGGGCGGCATCGGCCCGGCATAGGCCATCACTTCGCCTTCTTCCGCCCCGTTCTGGTGGAAGGTCAGCGACGGCTTGCCGTCGGCGGCCTGGCCGGCTTCGAACCAGCTGAGCGAATCCTCGTAGAAATAGCGCCCGCCGCCGGCTGATTTCGCCTCCAACGGCCCGCCGCCCTTGCGCCGTGTGAACAGCTTGCCGTCGCGCAGGTAAAGCGCTCGTTCGATCTCGCCGTCGCGGTAGATGCCTGCGATCGGCGCGATCGCCTTGGCATCGAGCGGCTGCGCGGTGAAGCTCGGGTAGGCATCGCCGACGGCGAGGGCCGCCAGCTTTCGCGTCACCAATCCCGGGTCGACGCGGGGCCGTTCGGTATTGGCGAGCACGGCCACGAAGACGCCCTCCTTCCTCAGGTACAGGCTATCGGTCGAAAAGCCGAAGATGCCGCCGTCATGGCCGATCGAGGGATGTCCGCGCACCTCGCCGGCGATCAGGCCCATCCCATAATTTTCAGTCTTCCCGCCGGGCAGGGTCACGGGCGTCGTCATCAGTGCGTAGCTGGCCGGGTTGACGACCTTTCCATGATGCAGCGCCTCGGCCCACGTCGCGAGGTCCGGCGCGTTGCTGAGCAGCGCACCTGCAGCGTGCGGCACGCTCATGTCGAGCGGCCGGGCCGGCACGGACTTGTCGTCGCTGAGCCGGTAGCCATGCGCCGCACCCTTCTCGCCGTCCGGCATGCCGCCGTAGCGAAGGGAGGAGAGTTTCAGCGGCCTGGCGATCCGCGCATCGACCGCATCCCACCACGGTCGCCCCGTCACCTTCTCGATGATCGCGCCAAGCAGGACATACCCGCTGTTGCTGTAGGCCCATTTCGATCCGGCCGGGAAATCCAGCGGCGCATCGCGGAACGTCGCGATCAGCTGCTGGGTCGAATGCTTTTCGGCCGAGTGCTGCATCATGAAACCGGGAATGGCGGTGTAGTTGGCGATGCCGCCGGTGTGGTTGAGCAGCTGGCGCACCGTCACGTCGGCGGCCGGCCTGGGGTAATCGACGAGGTATTTGGACAGCGGATCGTCGAGCCCGAGCTTCCCTTCCTGCACAAGCTGGAGGATCACGGCGGCGGTGAACTGCTTGGTGATCGATCCGAGGCGCATGGGTGTCGCCGGATTGAGCGCCGAATGCGCTTCGACGTCGGCCAGCCCGCGCCCGACGGCGTAAACGGGCTTTTCGTTCTCGTAGACGACGGCGACCGCGCCCGGCCCGTCGGCGGGATAGGCGGCATTCACAATCGCGTCGGCCCTGGCCTTGAAGTCCTTGGGGATCGCCACTGCCGGCGAGGCCGCCAGCACACTCGTCGCCATCGCCGCCATGATCGTCTTTCGCATTCTCGACTCCCTGTTCGACTGTATTGTTGTGTTAATACAGTAAGAGTCAAGCCTGCGGTTTCCAACCGGTCGTTCATCCCCTAAAGGCGCGGCGTTATGCATTTTCTCGACCAGGCCAAGATTTTCATCCGCTCCGGCGCCGGTGGCCCCGGAGCGGTCAGCTTTCGTCGTGAAAAGTTCATCGAATATGGCGGCCCCGACGGCGGCGACGGTGGCAAGGGCGGCGACATCGTGTTCGAGGCGGTGCACGGCCTCAATACGCTGATCGACTTCCGCTACACCCAGCACTTTCGCGCCCCGCGCGGCAAGGGCGGCGCCGGGTCGAACATGACCGGCGCCGGCGGCAAGGACCTGGTCATCAAGGTGCCGGTCGGGACCCAGATCCTGCAAGACGACGACGAACGCAGCCTGCTGGCCGATCTGACCGAGGAGGGCGAGCGCCTCGTCTTCCTCAAAGGGGGCGACGGCGGGCGCGGCAATGCCAGCTACAAAAGCTCGACCAATCGCGCGCCGCGCCAGCACGGACCGGGCTGGCCGGGCGAGGAGATGTACGTCTGGCTGCGCCTGAAGCTGCTGGCCGACGTCGGGCTGGTCGGCCTGCCCAACGCGGGCAAGTCGACCTTCATCAATGCCGTGTCGAACGCCAAGGCCAAGGTCGGCGCCTACGCTTTCACCACGCTGCGCCCGCAGCTCGGCGTGGTCAGTCACAAGGGCCGCGAGTTCGTCGTCGCCGACATTCCGGGCCTGATCGAGGGCGCGGCGGAAGGCGCCGGCATCGGCGACCGCTTCCTCGGCCATATCGAACGCACGCAGGTCCTTCTCCACTTGGTCGACTGCAACGACGAGGACGTCGCCACCAGCTACCGCATCGTCCGCGACGAGCTGGACGCCTATGGCGCAGGCCTGACCGACAAGCCGGTGGTGGTCGCGCTCAACAAGGTCGACACGATCGACGCCGAACTGGTCGACGCGCTGTCGAAGGAGTTGGCCGACGAGTGCGGCCTGCCGGTCATGGCCCTGAGCGCCGCAGCCAACATCGGGCTCGAGCCGGTACTCGACCAGCTGATTGAGAAGCTGTCGCCCGAAGCGGCCCACGCGCATACCGACACCACCGGCATCGAGGACGAGCAGCCCTGGTCGCCGCTCTGACGCTCGGCATCACCGGCGCCACCGGCTTCGTCGGCACCCGCCTGCTCGAAGCCGCGCGGGCCGCCGGTCACCAGGTCCGCGCCCTCACCCGACGCCCGCAGGAATCGCGCGACGGCGTCGATTGGATTGCCGGAAGCCTCGAGGATCATGACGCGCTGCGCCGGCTGGCCGAAGGCGCGGACGCGGTCATCCATGTGGCCGGGGTGATCAACGCGCCGGGTGCCGAAGGCTTCGAGGCGGGCAATGTCGCGGGGACGGTGGCCATGCTCGAGGCGGCGAAAGCCGGAGGCGTCCGGCGCTTCGTCCACGTCTCCTCCCTCGCCGCGCGCGAGCCGCACCTGTCGATGTACGGCGCGTCGAAGGCGCGTTCCGAAGTACGGGTCAACGCGTCCGACCTGCCGCACGCCATCGTCCGGCCGCCGGCGGTCTACGGCCCCGGCGACCGCGAAACGCTCGAGTTGTTCCGGATGGCCAGGCGCGGCATCGTCCTGCTGCCCCCGCGCGGGCGGATTTCCGTGATCCATGCCGACGACCTGGCGGCGCTGTTGCTCGCGCTCGCGGCGCCGGACGCACCGTCGGGCCTGACGGTCGAGCCCGACGACGGCCATGCCGGCGGGTACAGCCACGAGGAGTTCGCGCAGGCGCTGGGCCGGGCGACGGGCAACGACAAGCCGCTGACCCTCCACGCGCCCGCCGCGGTCATGGGCGCCGCCGCCTTCCTCGACCGGTTGGTGCGCGGGAAGGAGGCCAAGCTGACGCCCGACCGCGCGGCCTATTTCTCCCATCCCGACTGGGTCGCCTCGCGGGAACGCTCCGTGTCACCGACGCTATGGAAAGCGCGCATCGATACGGCGGAGGGACTGGCCGCGACCGCGCGCTGGTATGCCGAGCAGGGCTGGCTCTAGACGAACCTGTCGGCGACCAGTTGGCCGACGACCGCGGCGGCGGTGATGACCATGCCCCAGAAGAAGAAGGTGTAGCTCCAGTAGAGCCATTTGTACTTGTTGTCCCGCAGGACATGGCCATGGTCCCACAGGTCGCGCGTGAAGCGGCGATAGGTCTCCTCTTCGCTCGACAGAACGCGCATCATCTCATCGACATATTCCTCGCGCGGGCAGTCGATGTAGCTTCCGAAATAGAGGATGTTGACCTTGCTCGCCGGGACCGGCTTGGCCGCGCGCTGCATCCGGTTCGGGCGAACGGTCAACACGCCGAAAATGGTGGCGATGAACGAAAACAGGGTCAGCACCAGCAAGGGCGTCGAGGCCTTCCCGTCGGCGATGTCGCTGATCGACAGCGAGAAGACGACGAAGCTGGCGCCGAGCAGGATCGACGCCTTGCTATCCGCCATTTCGGACAGGGTCATGTTGGTCGCGTTGGCCGCGACCAGCAGGTTGTGAACCTCTTTGGGGAATTCGAAATCCGGATGGCCGACGCCGAGCAGCCGCCGCTCGTCCGAGCTGAGGACGGGCTTGGGCGCATCGACCGCCTTCGTCTTTGCCCCGGTCGCCTTGCGCTTCGGCTTTTGCTCCTCGGCCATACGCTCCCCTACCCCTGCATCGCGCTGATCGCGAACGCCGCGCCACTGGCGCAGATCCCGACGATGAAGATGGAATAGGCGACGCGGAGCAAGCGATATTTCTTGCGGGCGAGCACCTGGCCGTTCTGGTAGACGTCACGGGCGATCATCTCGAGGAACGCGCGCTGGTCCGCCAGCTTGCCCATCACCGCCCCAATATATTCGTCCTCCGTCATGTCGTGGAAGCCGCCGAAGAACATCAGGTTGCGCTGGCCGTGAAGGTGCGGCCCGGCACTGATCGCCGGCATGACCGCCACCGCCGCCATCACCGCCGACAGGAAGGCGGACAGGCCGAGGAGCATCATCGGAAGCGGCAGATTCCCGGTCCGGGCGGCCTGCGAGACGAGGATGGTGAAGACGACGAAGCTGGCGCCCATCAGCATCGAGGCCTTTCGGTCGGCCATCGCCGAAAGATGGTGGTGCGCCTGGCTGGCGGTGCGGATCGCCTGCACCGCGTCCGGCCCGAATTCGCGAAGCTTGTCGGCCATTCGCCCTGCCCCCGCCCTTGTTGCGCCTCAATCGATTGCTTAAGGCGGCCCGCAGTTTTTGAAAGCGAGAGCCATGTCCGATCGAGCCGATACCCAGTCGCGGGTTATGTCCCTGATTGAGCCGTTCAACAAGAAGGGCGTCGAGGTCAGCGATGCGACCCGTTTCGCGCAGGACCTGGAGTGGGACAGCCTGACGGTGCTCGACTTCGTCGCCAACGTCGAGGACGAGTTCGACGTGCTCATCACCATGAACCAGCAGGCGGAGATCGAAACCGTCGGCCAGCTGGTCGACGCGATCGACAAGATGCGGGCCGCCTGATGGGCGACCTGTTCGACAAGTTCCAGCCCCTCATCGACCAGCGCGAGGCGCTGCTGTCGACCGGGCTCACCGACCCGTTCAACCTGGTAATGGAGCGCGTGGTTTCGCCGACGGTCGCCATCTGCAACGGGCGCGAGACGATCCTGCTCGGCACCTACAATTACATGGGCATGACGTTCGATCCCGACGTCATCGCCGCCGGCAAGCAGGCGCTCGACGAATATGGCTCGGGCACCACCGGGAGCCGTGTGCTCAACGGCACCTACGCAGGGCACAAGGCATGCGAGGAAGCGCTCAAGGACTTCTACGGGATGGACCATGCGATGGTTTTCTCGACCGGCTACCAGGCCAACCTCGGGATCATCTCGACCATCGCCGGCAAGGATGACTACATCATCCTCGACATCGACAGCCACGCCTCGATCTACGACGGCTGCGCGCTGGGCAACGCCAACATCGTCCCGTTCCGCCACAACGACATCGACGCGCTCGAAAAGCGGCTGAAGCGCCTGCCGGAAGGCGCCGGTTGCCTGGTCGTCCTCGAGGGCGTCTACTCGATGCTCGGCGACCTCGCGCCGCTGAAGGAAATGGTCACGCTGGCCAAGTCGTACGGCGCCATGGTGCTGGTCGACGAAGCGCACTCGATGGGTTTCATCGGCGAACATGGCCGCGGCGTCGCCGAGGCGCAGGGCGTGCTCGACCAGGTCGATTTCGTGATCGGCACCTTCTCCAAGTCGGTCGGCACGGTCGGCGGCTTCTGCGTCTCGAACCATCCGAAGTTCGAGATCATGCGCCTCGTCTGCCGCCCCTACGTCTTCACCGCCTCATTGCCGCCGAGCGTGGTTGCCACCGCCGCGACGTCGATCCGCAAGCTGATGAGCGGCAAGGACAAGCGCGACCACCTGTGGGAAAATTCGCAGAAGCTGCACCGCGGCCTGACCAAGCTCGGCTTCACGCTCGGCACGAGCGAACCGCAGTCGGCGATCATCGCGGTCATCATGCCCGACCTCGAGACCGGCGCGGCGATGTGGGAAGCGCTGTTGAACGAGGGGCTGTACGTCAACCTCGCCCGCCCGCCGGCGACGCCCGCCAACATGACGCTATTGCGTTGCTCGCTGTGCGCCGAGCATTCGAGCGAGCAGGTCGACGTGATCCTTGGCATGTTCGAAGCGGCAGGCCGAGCCACCGGCTGCATCGGTTGAGTCGTAAGGGGTTTCCTGTCCGAGTCGGCAAGCCTACAATGACGCCATGACGGCGGGGGACGAACGGCGTTTTGACTGGCGTGGAGGCGGCGCTGCCGTCGGGGCGCTGGCGGCCATGCTCGTCCTGCTCGGACTCGTGTTCCTCGTCACCCTGTCCAATCAGGCACGCGACAAGGCGTTGGTTGCCGAGCGGCACAGCTACGACGTGACTCTTCTGACGCGCACGGTCGACGCCTCGATCAGCCGCGCCGAGGCCGCGCTCGGCCGGTTCGTGCTCGACGAGGACGTCCGGACCAGCGGCAACATCTACTACAGCCAGTGGCGCCTTGCCGAACGGCAGATCAGCGAACTCGACCGACTGCTGCGCGGCGAGCCCAACCAGCGCGACCGGATGGCGCGGCTGCGCGACCTGTTCCGGCAGCGCGGCGCCGACTTCGCGCTCGCCGCGCGAGCGACGACTATTGGCAAGGGCGCCGGCGGGACGAGCTATTTCTACGCCGCCAGCAAGTCGCCGGCCGGCCCGCAATTGCGCGCCACGCTGGCCGAAATCGCCGAGGCGGAGCGGGTCGCGCTGACCCGCCAGATCCAGGAAACGCAGGGCATCTCGGCCCGCGCCGACCGGCTGACCGACTATCTCAGCTGGCTCGGCCTGATCGTCGGGGCGATCGCCATTTTCTTCGGACTGCTGTCGTTCCAGGCGCTGCGGATGAGCGCCGCGACCCGGCGGCAGGCGGAGAGCGAATCCGACCGCGCCGCCGCGCTGGAAGAGGCGGTGCGCGAACGCACCCAGGAATTGTGGGACACCAACCAGGCGCTCAAGGCCGAAGCCGAAGAGCGCCAGGCGGCCGAAGCCCAGCTGCGCCAGGTGCAAAAAATGGAAGCGGTCGGCCAGCTGACCGGCGGCATCGCCCACGATTTCAACAACATGCTGGCGGTCGTCGTCGGCGGTATCGATCTTGCCCGTCGCCGCCTCAACGGGCCGCGGCGCGAGGTGATGGTCCACCTGACCAACGCGATGGAAGGCGCGACCCGCGCCGCCGCGCTGACCCGCCGCCTGCTGACCTTCGCCCGCGCCGAGCCGCTGCTGCCCGAGCATGTCGACGGCAGCGAGCTGGTTACCGGGATGGGCGAACTGCTCGACCGCACGCTGGGCGAGCGGATCAAGGTCGTGACGAAGCTTGGCGACAATGTCTGGCCGGTGTTCGTCGACGCGCACCAGCTGGAGAACGCCATCCTCAACCTCGCGGTCAACGCGCGCGACGCGATGGACGGCGAAGGCACGCTGACCATCGGCACTGCCAACGTGACGCTGGGCGCGAACGAAGTCGGCGACGTGCAGGCCGGCGACTACATGAGGATTTCGGTCACCGATACGGGTTGCGGCATGTCCGACGAGGTTCGCGAGCGGGCGTTCGAGCCCTTCTTCACGACCAAGGAAGTCGGCAAGGGCACCGGCCTCGGCCTCAGCCAGATCTTCGGCTTCGCCCACCAATCGGGCGGCGAGGTCGGGATCGAAAGCCAGCTGGGCAAGGGCACGACGGTGTCGATCTACCTGCCGCGCACCGAAGTCGCCAAGCCGCTCCGCCTGCAGACCGCGAGCCAGCGTCCCGAGGCCGATATCACCGTGCCGGGCGCGCGCATCCTGCTGGTCGAGGACGACCCTCGGGTCCGCGCCGCCACCGTCGGCGCGCTGGAGGACCTGGGGTACGACCCGGTGGCGTGCGAGGACGGGGCCAGTGCCTTGGAGGCGTTCGACGCGGCGGAATACGACCTCGTCATCTCCGACGTCATCATGCCGGAAATGACCGGGCCCGAACTGATCAAGATCATCCGCGGTCGCCGTCCCGACATCGCCGTGCTGTTCGTCACCGGCTATGTCGGCGAAAGCGAGACCGACGACCTGATGGGCTTCGAATTCCTCCGCAAGCCGTTCACCGTCGGCGCCTTGTCGACGTCGGTCGCCGCGGCGCTGGCGCGCGGCGGGACTAGCGGATCGCCCCCGATCGCAGGAGCTGCGGCAGCAGGCTGATCGCCGCCAGCAGCGGGTGCCGTTTCTGCCAGGGCTTGAGTTCGATCCGGGTGCCGGCATGCCGGTTGATCTTCCACGCGATATATTCGGCCCCGCCGGCGTAAGTGGCGCTCGCCTTGGCGAGGCGCAGGACGGATAGCGCCTTGCCCTCGGCACGGCGACGCGCCCATCCTTCGCCCGACGCGCCCGCCGGTACCAGCGTCTCGGCCGCCTTGCCGAAGGCCTCGTAACGGGCGGGATCGGAATCGACGACCGACGCGGCACGTCCCTTCCGCTCGGCCCGCAACTCGACCGAATAGGTCAGCGCGAACGCGCGCCGCCACCAGTCGAGCATGGATTCGCCCTCGCGGCGTCCCGCGGCCGCCAGCAATGTCGGCGTCGCCCGCGCGATCGCGTCGACGGCCTGCGTTCGCGCTTCCTCGCCGCTGGCCCACACCAGCCGCGACGGTTGGGCGAAGCGCGCCCAGACCGACGAGTTGCGCGTCTCCGGGCCGTTCAAGCGGTGGAAGTCCGCCTCGCTCAACACCGCATATTTGGCCATCAGCCCGTCATGTTCGAACGGGAAGACGTTGGGCGGGATGAGGCGGTTCGCGGTCGCCAGCCAGCGCTTGTCGTAAGCGGCGCGGTAATCGGAAACGATCAGGTAGAAATCGAGCATCAGCCCGTCGAGCTGCCGTTCGCGCAGGCAGCTGCCGTAGAATAGCACCGCCCGGCTTGCGGCGCCGTGCCGCGCCGCGATCGCCGCTGCCATGGCCGACACTTGCGAGGCGACCGGCTCGGAAAGTTCGGCGGCGACGAGGTCGCGCAGCACGTCGGCCATCGGCTCAGGCAGCGAGTTTGACGAACGACAGCGGACGGGCGGGACGGAGCAGGATCGGCTTGCCGAGGCCGGCGCGGAAACTTTCGCCGTCGAGGATGACTTCGCTCGCCTCGCCCTCGATCGCGATTTCGTCGGCCCCTTCGATGTGGACCCCGTCGAGCTTCTGCTTGCCCAGCTTGCCAAACAGGCTGGCGATGAAGGCTCGCAGAAGCGACACCGGCTTTTGCTCGACCGCGATGAACTTGAGCGGCCCGGCGGCGCCGCGCTCGCCGATGTCGCTGGACAGCAGCAGCTTTTCCAAGGTTGTCACCATCAACAGCGCGAAGCGACCATGAATCTGGCCGCCGCTGCGGACCTCGACCTTCAGCTCGGCCGGCTCGGGCGGCAGGAAGCTGGCCTTGAGCCCGAACACCTGGCGCAGGATGACGGCGATGGCGGTCAGGAAGTGGCTGATCGAGTTGGGCAGGCCGAGGGGATAGATGCGGTGGCGGCAATAAAGCATGATGTCGGCGAGGCCCGCGCCGCCGAGGAACATGCCGACCACCGGCCGGCCTTCCGCCTCGCCGCCCGACAGGGTGATCAGTTCGCGGCTGACGATGTGCGGCGCCAGGTCGGCCTCGGCGATCTGCAGCAGCTGCTCGAGCGCGGCGACCGGGTCGCCCGAGGCGCCGAGGTCGAGCGCGATGAGGTTGGTCTTGCCGCTCGGCAGCACCGCCACCGGGGGCGCGCCGTCGGGGAAATGTCCGCCGTGGGTCATTTCGGTCAACGTCGCCTGGACCGTGCCGTCGCCGCCGTTGATGACCAGGATCGCCGGCTTGATGCGGGCGATGGTGGCCATCGCCTCGCCGATCTGGCTGACCTTCTCCACCTCGTAGTGGAACAGGGCCGGATGGTCGGCGCAGAAGGTGCGAATGCGGGGAAGCTGGTCGCGGTTGCCGGTCGACTTGGGGTTGCTGAGCAACGCGACGCGGGGCCGGACGCAGCGCGGCGGACACAGGTCGCCCGCGACCGGCGAAGCGGCGCAAGTTTGGGGCGTGTATTCAGCGTCCATTCGTCTATAGCGGCCCAATTCGGCGTATCCGGACAGGCCCGGCACGGTGCGGTAGTCTTTCGGCGTGCTTTGCGGCCAAATCATGGTGGTGGAACGACATAAAGTGGCACGGCTCGGCCTGATTGACCGCTACCTGGCGCGCTCGATCGCGGTGCCGCTCATCGGCACGCTGCTTCTGGCCGCCATGCTTCTGGTCCTCGACAAGATGCTGAAGCTGTTCAGCTTCGTGATCGACGCCGGCGGGCCGGTCAGCGTCGTGTGGAAGCTGCTGCTCAACACGCTGCCCGAATATTTCAGCCTCGGCATCCCGATCGGGCTGATGCTCGGCATCCTGCTGGCCTTCCGCAAGCTCGCGCTGTCGAGCGAGCTCGATGCGCTGCGCGGGATCGGCGTCGGCTTCGGCCAGCTGCTGAAGGTGCCCTACATGTTCGCCGCCGTGCTGTTGCTGCTCAACCTGGCCATCGTCGGCTGGCTGCAGCCGGTGTCGCAGTACAAGTATGAGGGACTTCGCTTCGACATCCGCTCGGGCGCGCTCGGCGCATCGATGCGGGTCGGCGAATTCAACGAGATCGGCAAGCGGATGACGCTGCGGATCGATTCCAGCGAGAAGAAGGGCACCCAGCTCCACGGCATCTTCATCGCGGTCGAGGACAAGAACGGGACGCGCGTCACCGCGACCGCCGACCAAGGACGCTTTCTGGCGACCGACGACGAAGACGTCATCTTGTTCCGCTTGCAGCGCGGCCGCCTGGTGCAGGAACAGCCGGGCTATCCGGTGCCGAGGACGCTGTCGTTCAGCAGCTACGACCTGCCGATCAACCTGCCCGCGATCCAGGGTTTCCGCGGCCGCGGCAGCGAGATCAAGGAGCTGACCCTGCCCGAGCTGGTCAGCCGCGCCTATGCCGAGCCGCAGGCGCCGAAGGAGGAAATCCTCGAGGCCCGGGCCAATACCCATTTCCGGCTGGTTGAAGTGGTGATGATGCTGATGCTGCCGCTGCTGGCCGTCGCGCTGGCGGTGCCGCCCAAGCGCTCATCGAGCGCGCTCGGCATCTTCGTGTCGATCGTGATGGTGGTGACCTACCACAAGATCAACCAGTACGCGCAGCAGATGGGCTCAATCGGGCGCTTCATGCCCGAGCTCGCGCTGTGGATCCCGTTCCTCGCCTTCGTCGCGCTGATCGGGTGGATGTTCCACGTCCTCGCCCACCGGCCGGGCGGTCAGCCGATCGGGGCGCTCGAGACGGTCTTCGCCCGGATCGCCAAGGCCGTCCGCCGCCTTCTGCCCGACGAGCGGCCCAAGGTGCGGCTGCCGCTGCGTCGCAAGGCGGAGGCCGACGCGGCATGATCAACTTGAACTTCCTCCCGTCACGGCGGCTGTCGGTGTACATGGCCAAGCTGTTCATCACCCGCAGCCTGGCGGTGCTGGTGGCGCTCGTCCTCGTGCTGATGACGCTCGACCTGCTGGGCGAGAGCGGCAAGATCCTCGCGGTGCCGGGCAACGGCGAGGCGCAGCTGTGGCACTATGTCGGTCTCCGCCTGCCGCTGCTGGTCCAAAAATTCCTGCCGTTTTCGGTGCTGCTCGGCACGCTGATCAGCTTTACTGCCCTCAACCAGCACAGCGAGATCACCTCGATGAAGGCGGCCGGCCTGTCGGCCCACCAGATCCTCGCGCCGATGATCCTCGCCAGTTTCGTGCTGGCCGTCTTCACCTTTGCTTTCAACGAGACGGTCGCCGTCCCCTCGCAGCGCGCGGTCAACGCGTGGAGCGACAACGACTACAAGCCGGTCGACATGGACAGCGAGATGGTGACCGACGCATGGCTGCGCGACGGCGACCGGCTGATCCATGCCGGGCACATCGGCTACACCGGCGGCATCCACCTCGAGCGGGTGACGATCTACGACCGCAAGAACGGCGCGCTGAGCCAGATTTCGGACGTCCAGCATGCCTCGCCGCTGCCCGGCGGCGGCTGGAAGCTCGAAGGCGTGGCCAGCTACGACGTCGGCGGCCATGTGGTGCGCAAGATCGCCGCGATGCGCGGCCTCGACGGCATCGAGCCGGACCGCTTCACCCTCGCCAAGGTCGACCCGACCGAAAAGGATTTCGTGACCCTGCGGCGCGATATCGACGCGCTCCACCTTGCCGGCCGGCCGGCGGAGGAAGCCGAAACCGGCTGGTGGCACAAGCTGTCCGGCCCGCTGTCGACCGTGCTGATGCCGCTGTTGGCGGCGATGGCCGCGTTCGGCCTGGCGCGGTCGGGCAAGACGCTGCTGCGCGCGACGATGGGGATGGCGCTGGGCTTTGCCTATTTCGTGGTCGACAACGTCTCGGTCGCGCTCGGCAACGTCGGGGCCTATCCGCCGATGCTGGCGGCGTGGGCGCCGTTCTTCCTGTTCCTGCTGATCGGCGAGACCGTACTCGTCCGCAGCGAGGAGTAGGTCACCGCTTCACCGCGCGGGTCGAAACCCACAGCTTCCCGACCAGCGGGAACAGTCCCTTATAATGCGCCGCGTGGTAGCTCGACCCGGTGTCGAGCGCGCCGGTCAGGCGGCGGTGCGCCTTGCCGAGGTTGTGGTAGGGCACGCCCGGCAGCAGGTGATGGAGCGCATGGTAGCGCAGGCCGACCGGTGCCCATAGCGCGGGCAAGAGGCCCGGCGGCGGCACGTTGACCGTATCGAGATACTGGTCGGTGACGCTCATCGCGTCGCCGTCGTTCTCCCACAGGTGGGCTACGAGGGTCCGAAGCTGGTTGAGCAGCATCGCACCCGACGCGACGCCGAGGCCAATCAGGAAGGCGCGGACCGGGATGAACCCCGTGGTCACGCCGGCGACCAGCGCGATCGCCCACAGGCTGGCACCCGCTTCCATCCACGCCCACTGGCGCTTGAATTCGCCCTCCGGGCGCTTGCGCATGAACTTGGGGTTGATCTGCAGGCCGGAGAATTTGCCGACGACGAGGTCGCGCAGCTTCGGGCTGAGCAGCGACAGCGGGGTCAGCACGGCGAAACGGAAGATCAGCGCCACCGGCGCCAGCATCGCTGCGAACACGAAGACCGGCAGGGTCCACGGCTTCATTAGCGCCAGCGGGAGGTATTCGGGATCCTCGACCGTCCCGTAGCGGATCTTGGCATGGTGCATGTTGTGGATGCCCTCGTACATGAACGAAGGCGCCAGCAGCGGCACGCCGACGAGGACGTTCCAGACCAGCCGGAAGCCGGGCAGCGCGCCGGCCTTGAGGTGGGTGATTTCGTGAATGAACAGGCCCGCCCGGTAGAGCGCGAGCATCGAGACGACGCCCGCAGCGATCGCCACGACGGGGAAGTGCGTCGCAATGGCCAGCGCCAAAGCGGCGTAGCCGAGCAGCGCCGAACCGAGCATATCCGACCAATAGATCGCCGCGCTCGGCGCGTTCAGCTCGCGCGTCAGGTTGGCGGCTTCCTTGAGCATCGCCTTGTCGTCGCCCGTGCGGATGGCGCGGGCGATCGGTTCGTCGGTGGCGCTGATCGCGCCGGGGGCAAAGGCTTGGTTCAACATCGGATGTCCTGGGCGCGCCACTGGATGGAGAAGATGGCACCATCATGGCGGCTTTGCGCCCTCATAGCGTTTCGGCGCTGAACCTGAAATGACAATGGTCAAAGGCACCGGCACGCGCTAGCCCCGCTGTCCATGACCGAAGCGCTCACCATTTCGCCCGTCACGACCAAGGCCGACCGCAAGGCATTCGTCGACCTCGCCTGGGATATCTACAAGGACGATCCGCACTGGACCCCGCCGCTCAAGGACGAGGTGATGGGCCTTATCACGCCGGGCAAGAACCCGTGGTTCGAGCATGGCCGCGCGCAACTGTTCCTGGCCAAGCGGGGGGGCAGGCCGGTCGGGCGGATCAGTGCGCAGGTCGACGACCTCGTGCTCGAGCATATGGGCGCCGGGACCGGCAACTGGGGCTTCCTAGACGCGTTCGACGAAGCGACCGCGCTGAAGCTGATCGAGGCCGCGGAAGGCTGGCTGCGCGAGCAGGGCATGACCCGCGCGCTGGGCCCCATTTCCCTGTCGATCTGGGACGAGCCGGGCCTGCTGATCAAGGGCTTCGACGACAAGCCGGTGGTGATGATGGGCCATCACAAGCCCGAATATGCCGGTTGGGTCGAAGAGGCCGGTTACGGCAAGGCCAAGGACCTCGTCACCTACGAGGTGCCGACCAAGATCGAATATCCGCCGGTGCTCAACCGGCTGATCGAGGCGGGGACGAAAAACCCGCGTATCGTGATCCGCGACGTCGACAAGTCGAAGTTCGATAGCGAGGCGGCGATCATCCTCGACATCCTCAACGACGCCTGGTCGGACAATTGGGGCTATGTCCCGCTGACCCCGTCGGAGATCGCCTACGCCGGCAAGAAGCTGAAGCCGATCATCTACGAGGACCTGGTCCAGATCGCGTATTACGACGGCCAGCCGGTGGCCTTCATCATGTGCATCCCGGACATCAACGAGATGACGGACGACCTCGACGGGAAACTCTTCCCGTTCGGCTTCGCCAAGCTGCTCTGGAGGCTTCACAAGCCGCGGGTGAAGCGGGTGCGCGTGCCGCTGATGGGGATCCGCAAGAGCTTCCACGGCAGCCGCCTGGCCGGCCAGCTGGCCTTCATGCTGATCGAAAAAGTGCGCGAGGCGAGCCGCGAACATTATGGCGTGCAGCGCGGCGAGTTCGGCTGGATTCTCGAGGACAACCAGGGGATGATGTCCATCGCGCAGTTGCCGGGCGCGGACACCAACCACGTCTACCGGATCTACGAAAAGGCGCTTTAAGCGGACACCTTGGCGGCTGGCATGCGTTTCCTTTGGCAAAGGAGACGTAGCGTGAGCGAGACCAAAGAACCGATGATTCACGAGGACGGGCTTCCCGGCCACGAGACAGCGCTCGACCGCCAGCCGAAGTGGGAGCCGCGTTATCCGGGCTCGGGCCGCCTCAAGGGCAGGGTGGCGATCATCACAGGGGCCGACAGCGGCATCGGCCGCGCCACCGCCGTCCTGTTTGCGCGCGAGGGCGCCGACGTGGCCATCGTCTACCTGTGCGAACATGACGATGCCGACATCACCAGGAAGGCGTGCGAGGCCGAGGGCGCGCGGGCCATCGCCATCCCCGGTGACCTAGGGGAAAAGGCGCATTGCGACGCCGTGGTGCAGAAAGTCGTCGACACGTTCAGCCGGCTCGACGTGCTGGTCAACAATGCCGGCGAACAGCATCCCGACAAGGACATTCGCGACATCACCGAGGAGCAGCTCAAGCGCACCTTCCAGTCGAACATCTTCTCGATGTTCTTCCTCACCCAGGCGGCGCGCCCGCACCTCAAGAAAGGCGCGGCAATCGTCAATTGCACCTCCATCACCGCCTACCAGGGCGAGAAGGAACTGCTCGATTATTCGTCGACCAAGGGCGCCATTGCCGCCTTCACCCGCTCGCTGTCGGCCAATTTGGTCGAGGACGGCATCCGGGTGAATGGCGTCGCGCCGGGGCCGATCTGGACGCCGCTGAACCCGTGCGGCGGGTCGAGCGACGAGAAGATGGAAACGTTCGGCGAGAAGACGCCGATGGGCCGACCGGGCGAGCCGAACGAAGTCGCGCCCTCCTTCCTATTCCTGGCCTGCGACGACAGCAGCTACATGACCGGACAGGTGCTCCACCCGAACGGCGGGCAGGTCGTCAACGGCTAGCGCAGAATGCAGTAAACGGGTGCGTGGTCCGAGGCTTTCTCCTCGTTGCGCGCCCACTTATGGACGCCGGCGTCGGCCAGCCGGTCAGCAGCCTGCGGCGACAATAGGAAATGGTCGATGCGGAAGCCTGCGTCGCGCGGCCAGGCGCCGGCAGTGTAATCCCAGAAAGTGTAGAGCCGCGGTTCGTCCGGGTGAACGGCGCGCAGGGCGTCGGTCCAGCCCTGGTTAAGAATGGCGCGGAAGGCGGACTGGCTCTCCGGCTGGAACAGCGCGTCATTGGCCATCGCCCGGCGGCTGAACGTGTCGCGGTCCTCGGGTATGACGTTGTAGTCTCCGCACAGCACTGCGGGCTTTTCCTCGGCGAGGACGGATGCCGCCCGCTCGCGAAGGCGCTCCATCCAGCGTAGTTTGTAGTCGAACTTCTCGGTGCCGATCGGATTGCCGTTGGGCAAGTAGATCGACGCGACGATGACGCCGTTCACTTCTGCCTCGATATAGCGGCTGTGGGTGTCGTCGGGATCGCCCGGAAGCCCGACTTGGCGAAGGTTGGGCGCCGCCTCGCGCGCCAGCACCGCCACCCCGTTGAAACCCTTCTGCCCATGCCACACGGCGTGGTATCCGGCCGCCTCGATGTCGCCGATCGGCAGCGCGTCGTCGGCGCACTTCAATTCCTGCAGGCAGACCACGTCCGGCGCCTCGCGGCCGAGATATTCGACGAGGCGCGGCAGCCGTGCGCGGATGCCGTTGATGTTGAAGCTGACGATTTTCATAGGACCCGCTCTAGCGCGGGCGGGCTAGACGGAAAAGCTCGACCCGCAGCCGCAGCCGGAGGCCGCGTTGGGATTGGTCACCTTGAACGAAGCGCCGCCGAGGTCCTCGACGAAATCGACGGTGCTGCCGTCGATCAGGTCGAGGCTTGTAGGGTCCACCACCAGGGTGACGCCGCCGGTGGACGAGACGCTGTCATCGTCCTCGGGTTCGCCCATTTCGAACTTGTAGCTGAACCCCGCGCAGCCGCCGCCGTCGACGGAGAGGCGCAGGACCGCGGGCTTGCCGAGTTTTCCGGCGATGGCCGACACGCGGCGCGCCGCACTTTCGGTGAGGACGAGGCTCATGGGATCGAGATAGGAACCGCCGATGGCGGCGGCAAGGCGCTTAGCGCTGCGGTCCGCCGAGTGCGACCGCGTCCATCGAGTGGTCGCCGGCCTTGGTCTTCATCGCCATCAGATAGTCGTTCGACTTCATGAAGGGGATCGGGTTCACGGCGCGGCCGTCGATGCGGACTTCGTAGTGGAGGTGACTGCCGGTCGAACGGCCGGTCGAGCCCATCAGGCCGATCTGCTGGCCGCGGGTGATGCGCTGGCCGGCCGAGACCATGATCTTCGACATGTGGCCGTAGCGGGTGGTGATGCCCTTGCCGTGGTCGAGTTCGACGAGGTTGCCATAGCCGCCACTGTTGAAACCGGCGCGCAGCACGGTGGCGTCGGCGGTGGCGTAGATCGGGGTGCCGATCGGGCCGGCAAGGTCGATGCCGGCGTGCATCGCGGCGCGGCCCTTGAAGGGATCGCTGCGGACGCCGTAGCCCGAGGTGAAGGCGGCGGTGCGGACCGGCTTGTCGCTCGGCACGGCAATGGCGCCGTCGGCCAGGTTGTCGAGCTTCTTCCAGCTGTTGAACAACGCCTTGAACGTCGCGTCGCCGCTGGTCGCCGGCTCGAGCGGGCCGCCCATGCCGGTGTAGCGGGCAGTGTCGACGCCGCGGCTCTTGAGCGCCTGGACGGTCGCGGCATAGCGCGCGTCGAGCTTTTCGGCGGTGGCGCGGGCCTGGTCGATGTTGGCGTCCTCGACGCGGGCGAGGCGGCCGGCGATGGCGGCGGGGAGCGGAGCGAGGGCGGTGGTTTCGGGGAGCGCGGCGGGGTCGAACGCCTGGCCGGCGAGCATCGCGGCCAGCATGTCCTGACGCTGTTCGATCTGGCGGGCGCGAAGCTCGGTCGCCTGGGCGAGGCTGGCCATGTCGGCCGGAACGGAAACCGCCGGCGAACGGCCGGCGGTAAAGAATTGCGCGGTCGCGTAGGATGACCAGGCGACGAACGCGAACAGGACGGCGATCAGGGCGAACTGGGCGCGGACGGAAAGGCTCACGCGGCGCAGGTGGCGCCCGTCGTGAAAGAAAAGATCCCGGTTACGGATCAGGTTAGCCGCCGCGGCGTTCGACATGATATTCGTCGCTCCTCGCAATCAGGACGCGGCCGGAAGGCTGCGCCCGGATTTGAATCATCGATACGGTGGCTCCCCAGCCCCCATGGCGAAACGGCGTTTTTGCCCTTGCCGTCTTGCTGGACAGGAATTGACCGCCGAAGGTTAATCAATTCAACCTTTGGTTCCGCAAGGCGGGATGAACGGTCCACCGCGCACGACGAACGGTGAACCGAACTTGCGTTAGGTTAAGGATTTTCCCGAAATTTAATGAATGCCCGCCGTTGCGCGGACAGTCGAATCATTTTGCTGCACCTGCGAATAAGCGATTGCGCGGGGCCGATTTTCCCCCCACAAGGTCGGCGGGCCACGCCGTCCCAACGCGGCGCGAGCTCTCTGTGAGGAGAGTATGCATGACTGACCAAAAGCCGCCCCTTCCGGCGCGTCCTTATTATTCGTCGGGTCCCTGCGCCAAGCCGCCGGGATGGAGCCCCGACAAGCTGTTCCTCGACGACCTCGGCCGCTCGCACCGCGGCGCGCTGGGCAAGCAGCGCCTCCAATATTGCATCGACCTGATGCGCGAGATGCTGGCGCTGCCCGACACCCACCGGATCGGCATCGTGCCGGGCAGCGATACTGGCGCGTTCGAGCTGGCGATGTGGGCCATGCTGGGCGAGCGCCCCGTCACCTGCCTCGCCTGGGAAAGCTTTGGCGAAGGCTGGGTGACCGACGCGGTCAAGCAGCTGAAACTCGACCCCACCGTCATGCGCGCCGATTACGGTAACATCCCCGACCTCGACGCGGTCGACTGGTCGAACGACGTCCTCTTCACCTGGAACGGCACAACCTCGGGCGTCCGCGTGCCGGACGGCGACTGGATTGCACAGAACCGCGAAGGCCTGTCGTTCGCCGACGCGACCAGCGCGGTGTTCGCGTACGACATCGACTGGACCAAGGTCGATGTCGCGACCTTTAGCTGGCAAAAGGTGCTGGGCGGCGAAGGCGCGCACGGCGTCCTGATCCTCGGACCCCGCGCGGTCGAGCGGCTGGAGCGCTTTACCCCGGACCGCCCGCTGCCGAAGCTGTTCCGCCTGATGAGCGGCGGCAAGCTGAACGAGGGCATCTTCAGGGGCGAGACGATCAACACGCCATCGATGCTGGCGGTCGAGGACGCGGTCTTCGCGCTCGAATGGGCGAAATCGGTCGGCGGCCTCCACGGCCTGATCGCCCGTTCCGATGCCAACGCCGCCGCGCTCGACCGCATCGTCGAGGGCCGCAACTGGCTCGGCCACCTCGCGCAGGATCCGGCAACGCGGTCCAAGACCAGCGTCTGCCTGACGGTCGATGGCGCGGACGCTGACTTCATCAAGCGCTTCGCCAAGCTGCTCGAAAGCGAAGGCGCGGCGTACGACATCGCCGGCTACCGCGATGCCCCGCCGGGCCTCCGCATCTGGTGCGGTGCGACCGTCGACACCGCCGACATCGAGGCCCTCGGGCCGTGGCTCGATTGGGCCTGGGAGAAATTGAAATGACCGTCCGCGTCCTGATTTCCGACAAGATGGACCCCAAGGCCGCCGCCATCTTCCGCGACCGCGGAATCGAGGTCGACGAGATCACCGGCGAGACGCCGGAGCAGCTGATCGCCCGGATCGGCGACTACGACGGCCTCGCGATCCGCTCCTCGACCAAGGTGACCAGGGCGGTGCTCGACGCCGCGACAAACCTCAAGGTCGTGGGTCGCGCCGGGATCGGCGTCGACAACGTCGATATCCCCGCCGCTACCGCACGCGGTGTGGTCGTGATGAACACCCCGTTCGGCAACTCGATCACGACCGCGGAGCACGCCATCGCGCTGATGTTCGCCCTCGCCCGCCAGCTGCCCGAGGCCGATGCCTCGACCCAGGCCGGCAAGTGGGAAAAGAACCGCTTCATGGGCGTCGAGGTCACCGGCAAGACGCTGGGCCTCATCGGCGCCGGCAACATCGGCTCGATCGTCGCCATCCGCGCGCTCGGCCTGAAAATGAAGGTCGTCGCCTTCGACCCCTTCCTCACGCCCGAGCGGGCGGTCGACCTGGGGATCGAAAAGGTCGAACTGGACGAGCTGCTGCGCCGCGCCGACTTCATCACCCTCCATACGCCGCTCACCGACCAGACCCGCAACATTTTGTCCGCCGCAAATCTTGCGAAGACCAAACAAGGCGTCCGAATCATCAATTGCGCGCGCGGCGGGCTGATCGACGAGGCCGCTTTGAAGGCAGGTCTCGACAGCGGTCACATCGCCGGCGCCGCGCTCGACGTGTTCGAATCCGAACCGGCGAAGGACAGCCCGCTGTTCGGCACGCCGGGCTTCATCTCGACCCCTCACCTCGGCGCGTCGACCAGCGAGGCGCAGGTCAACGTCGCGATCCAGGTGGCGGAGCAGATGAGCGATTTCCTGCTGCTGGGCGGGGTGACCAACGCGATCAACATGCCCTCGCTGTCGGCCGAGGAAGCACCGCGCCTGAAGCCTTACATGGCGCTGGCCGAAAGCCTCGGGAAGCTGGTCGGGCAGGTCCTGGGCGACGACGTCCGTTCGGTCGCGATCGAGGTCGAGGGCGCCGCCGCGCAGCTCAACCCCAAGCCGATCACCGGGGCGGTATTGGCCGGCCTGATGGGCACCTATTCGGACACGGTGAACATGGTCAATGCGCCGGTCCTCGCGAAGGAGCGCGGCCTCGACGTCAAGGAAGTGCGCCACGACCGCGAGGGTGCCTACCACACGCTGGTCGCGGTCGAGGCGATGACCGACAAGGGCGTCCGCCGCGTCGCAGGTACGCTGTTCGGCAACAACGCGCCGCGATTGGTCGAACTGTTCGGCATCGACATCGAGGCCGAACTCGACGGCTCGATGCTCTACATCGTCAATTCGGACACGCCCGGCTTCATCGGCAAGCTCGGCACCGCGCTCGGCGATAGCGACATCAACATCGCCACCTTCAACCTCGGTCGCCGCAAGGCGCGTGGCGATGCCGCCTCGCTGGTTGCGGTCGACGGGGTGATCGGGCCGGACGTGGTGAAGGCTCTGTGCGCGCTCGACGGCGTGCGCAAGGTCGTACCGCTGCGCTTCTAGTCGCTTCGGTTGAGCGGGTCGGGCGCAACCTTTCCGCGCCGCCGCTCGTCGCCCTGCGGCCGGACGAACACGCCAAATAGCTGCGGGAAGTCGGCCCGGGCGCGGCTTTCGATCCGCTCGATCAGCTTTTCCACCTCGCGCACGTCGATCCCGTCGACGAAGCGGATGCCGATGGTCGCGATCACCTGGTCGGGAGCCAGTTGGGACGTCATCAGGTGGACGACCTCCTCGACGCATTTCTCGCGCTCGATGCTGTCGCGGATCGCGGCGGCCAGCTTGGGCGAGGCGCGTTCGCCGATCAGCAATTCCTTGGTCTCGCGCGCCAGGATGATCGCGACCCCGGCCAGCAGGATGCCGATCAGGACCGACGAGAGGCCGTCGACCCACCATTGCCCGGTCTGCACGGCGACGAAGGTGCCGGCGAGGGCGATGGCGATACCGACCAGTGCCGCCGAATCCTCGAACAGCACCATGAAGCTGGTCGGGTCCTTGCTTTCCTCGACCGTTTTCCAGATCGACCGGCCTTTACGTGTACGGCCGAACACCTTCCACGCGAACCACCACGACCCGCCCTCGAACAGCAGCGCGAGGCCGAGCACGACGTAATTGATCCACGCCCTCTCGATCGGCTCGGGATTGCGGATGCGCAGCACGCCTTCGTACAGCGACACGCAGGCACCGACAGCGAAGATCAAGAGCGCGACGACGAACGCCCAGAAATAGAGCTCGCGGCCGTGGCCCAGCGGATGCTCGTCGTCGGGCAGCGCGGCGGCGCGGCGCTGGCCGTAGAGCAGCAGCACCTCGTTGCCCGTATCCACCACCGAATGAATCGCCTCGCTGAGCATGGCAGTGCTGCCGGTGATGGCGGACGCGACGCCCTTGGTCACCGCGATCAGCAGGTTACCGACCAGGGCGGCGATAATCGCCGGACGGGTGGAGGCTTCGGCCATGCGGGGCTCAACCTGCCGACCGGCCTTTCGTTGCGTGGGCTAGCGGACCCCCTTCAGGAATGCCGCCACCGCATCCGACGCAAAATCGTCCTCTTCGCCAATGCCCTTGTTGAGGCTGCCGTGGCTTTCGCCCGGAACCACCTTAACCTCGGCCTTGGCGCCGGCCTTTACTAACGCCGATGCGAGCGCCTTCGACTGGGCTTGGCTGTCGGTCCGGCTTTGAATCGGGAGGATGAGCCAGTTGGCCAAGTTCGGCGCTGCGGCGTGCCGCGTGGGGGACAGTGCGGCCTGGCGCTTAGGGTTGGTCGAGAAAGCGGCGTCGTACATCGGCTTGACGATGTTGGCCTCCGCGCTCGCCTGCGTCGGAACGTCGTAACCCGCGCCGTCGAGCAGGACGATGCCCCTGATGGCCGTCAGCGGCACGCCCGCATCCTGCAGGTAATGCGTGTCGGTACCGAGGAGCGCGACAAGGTGCGCGCCTGCGCTATGGCCCATCAGGACGATGCGGTCTGGATCGAGCCCTTCCTTGGCCGCATTCGCCCGCACCCAGGCCAGTGCGCTCGCCAGGTCCTGCGCCTGCTGCTCGACCGTCGCTTGCGGCACCAGTCGATAGTTGGCGCTGACAAACGCCCAGCCCTGCGACCGCGCCCACGGCCCCTTGGTCGCTTCACCCGCGCGCTTGTCGCCGATCGACCAACCGCCGCCGTGAACGAAGAACAGCACGGGTGCCTTGCCGCCGGGTACAGCCATCAGGTCCATCCGCTGTTTCGCGTCGGGACCATAGGCGATTTCGCGCATTCCGGCGGGGATCGGCTGCCGCGTCGTGGCGCGATCGCTGATCGCCTTGCGACACTCGTCCGATAGTTTCGGGAAGGCCGTGCGCAGGCAGGCGCGCACGCCCGCTGCATCGTTCCGGCAGGTTTGCAACATTTCCTGCCGGCAAGCCCGCCGATCGGGCGGCTGCTGCGCCCAAGCAAACCCGGCCAAGGCCATCGCGGCCGCACCTGTTCCCAGATACCAGGATTTCATGCGCCTTCCTCCTTCGGTACGCCGAAAGGAAGCGCCCCCGGCGCTGAACCGCGACTGAGCGAAACCGGTTAAGAAGAAGCAAGCAATGGCCCGGATGGGGGTGCCTGATGCGGTTAGGCTCGGTAGGGGTCCGTCATGCGCGAATTCTTATATGCCTTGCTGAGCCTCCTCATCGTCGCCGCCTCGCCCTCTCTGGCGCAAGACGATTTCGCCGTCCCGCCGGCGCCGCACATCGAGGATTATTTCAAGCCCGGCATCGCGCCCGTCCGAGCCGACCGCAAAGCGGACGTCACCATTATCTATTTCATGGACTACCAGTGTCCCGCCTGCCGCGCGCATTCGCCCGATGTCAGCGCGGTGCTCGCGTCGGACCGGAGGCTCAAGGTCATCTACCGCGACACGCCAATCTTCGGGCCGCTGTCGGTCGAAGCGGCGAAGTATGCCATCGCCTCCCAGTACCAGGGCAAGCACGAGGCCTTTCACCGCGCGCTGATGACGCAGACGCTGCCGCTCGACGCGGCGGCGCTAAAGGCAGCGGCGGCCAAGGCGGGGATCGATTGGGCGAGGCTGGAGAAAGACCGGGCAGCGCACGAAAAGGCGATCGACGCGCAAATCGCGCAGAACCAGAACCTGTCCGAAGCGGCGGGGATTTCAGGCACGCCGGCCTTCATCATCGGTAACACGCTGGCCAACGGCGCCCTCGACGCGAAGGGACTGCGGGAGGAAATTGCCGATGCGAGGGCGGCCAATCCGAAGGTCGCCCGATCGGATCCGCCGAAAATGAAAGGCGCCGAAGCAAAGATCGATGTCGAGGAAGGATCGACCAACGGGATGGTCTTGGACAAGGAGGACGCAATGGCGGCCGAACCGACGACTCTCGAGCTCGCACCGGCTTTCACCCCGGCAAAGTTGGCACCCGCGGCGCCGACGGAAGGCAACCCGTCCTGGTACCTGCCCGCCGCCCTCGCCGCGCTGACCGCAGGGATGGCGGCTCTCGCACTCCTGCTCCGGCGTCGGCGCCGTCCCCGTTAGGCATGGACGCCGCGCGCCCCGCGGGCTAGGGCGCGCTCGTTCCAACAAAGGCAGGATCGGACGATGGGCAACGTCACCGTCATCGGGGCGCAGTGGGGCGACGAGGGCAAGGGCAAGATCGTCGACTGGCTGGCCAGCCGGGCCGACGTGGTCGTGCGTTTCCAGGGCGGCCATAACGCAGGCCACACGCTGGTGGTCGGCGACAAGGTCTACAAGCTGAGCCTGCTGCCTTCCGGCATCGTCACCGGCACCCCCTCGGTGATCGGCAACGGCGTCGTCCTCGATCCGTGGGCATTGAAGGCCGAGGTCGAGAAGCTGCAGGGCCAGGGCGTCCGGATCGAGCCCGACGTGCTGATGATCGCCGAGACCTGCCCGCTGATCCTGCCGATCCACCGCGACCTCGACGCGATGCGCGAGGACGCCAGCGGCGCGGGCAAGATCGGCACCACCCGCCGCGGCATCGGCCCCGCCTATGAAGACAAGGTCGGCCGCCGCGCGATCCGCGTCTGCGACCTTGCGCACCTCGACGAACTCGACCCGCTGCTCGACCGCCTCTGCGCCCATCACGACCATTTGCGCGCCGGTTTCGGCCAGCCGCCGGTCGACCGCCAGCGGCTGAAGGACGACCTCGCCGAAATCGCCGACTTCGTCTTGCAGTTCGCGCGGCCCGTCTGGCGCGACCTCGACGAGGCGAAGCGCCGCGGCCGACGCATCCTGTTCGAGGGGGCGCAGGGCGTGCTGCTCGACGTCGACCATGGCACCTACCCGTTCGTCACCTCGTCCAACACGGTCGCCGGCACCACTGGCAGCGGCAGCGGCATGGGCCCGGGCGCTGCGGGCTTCGTGCTCGGCATCGTCAAGGCCTACACCACGCGCGTCGGCTCCGGCCCCTTCCCGACCGAGCTGGATGATGAGGACGGCCAGCGTTTGGGTGAACGCGGTCATGAATTCGGCACCGTCACCGGCCGCCAGCGCCGTTGCGGCTGGTTCGACGCGGTGCTGGTCAAGCAATCCGCCGCCGTCTCGGGCATCACCGGCATCGCGCTGACCAAGATCGACGTCCTCGACGGGTTCGAGACGGTCAAGATCTGCGTCGGCTACCGGATCGGCGACGAGGTCTACGACTATCTGCCGCCGCATGCTGCCGACCAGGCGCGAGCCGAGCCGGTCTATGAAGAAATGAAGGGCTGGGACGGCACGACCGCCGGCGCCCGCAGCTGGGCAGACCTGCCGGCCCAGGCGATCAAATACGTCCGCCGCATCGAGGAGCTGATCCGCTGCCCGGTGGCCTTGGTCAGCACCTCGCCCGACCGCGACGACACCATCCTGGTCAGCGATCCGTTCGCGAATTGAACGGCGGTAACGTCCGGACGGTCGATGCCCGCGACTGGACGAAGTTTCAGGCCCGGTACCATTATTGCCTTTGACCGCTGTGCCAGCGACACAGCGCCATGACTTCTCGCGAATCCACGTCGATCCTGCCCCGGGCGACGCCCAAGCTGCCGGACCTGGGCTGGACCAACCGCCTTTTGGTGGGCGCGTTCGCAGCCATCCAGTGGCCTTGGCTGCTGCGGAGCCTCGATGGGGGCAGCAAGGCGGAAAAGGCGCGGCTCCTCGGTCGTCTAGGCCTGGCGCCCGATGCGCTTCCCAATCTCGGCAGCTGGAAGGCAGATACCGGCCTCCTCCACCTCGTCGTCGACCATATCCTCGAACATCGGCCGGAGCGCGTGGTCGAATTCGGCTGCGGCGCCTCGTCGCTGGTCATCGCCCGCGCCCTGAAGCTGGCCGGCTGCGGCAAGCTGACCAGCTTCGACCAGCATGCCGATTTCGTCGAGGCGACCCGGGGTTGGCTGGCCGAACACCATGTCGACGCCGATATTCGCCACGCCCCCCTGGTCGCCAGCCCGGAATGGCCGGGCCTGTGGTACGACACAGGTGCGCTGGCACCCGGCATCGACCTGATGATCGTCGACGGCCCGCCCTGGACGGTCCACCCGATGACCCGCGCCGGTGCCGGTTCGCTGTTCGCGCTGCTGTCGCCGGGCGGCACGGTCATCCTCGACGATGCGGCACGGCCGGGCGAGCGGCTGGTCGCCGGTGCCTGGCGCAAGGCCTTTCCGTGGATGAGCTTCCGCTATTGGGGCGGCGGCGCCAAGGGCACGCTGATCGGTACCCGCCCCGCCTAGTGGCGGATCACGAATCCGCCGAGGTTCATCGGGGTGCTCGGCCCGCTCTCCAGCGTGTCGACGCGCGCATGGGCGGGTCCCTCACGAAGCCGGGCCTCCATCGCGTCCAGTTGCCCGTCATCGCCTTCGATGACCGCTTCGACCGATCCGTCGGGCCGGTTGCGCACCCAACCCGACACGCCCAGCGCTTCCGCCTGCTCGCGGGTCCAGGCGCGGAAGAACACGCCCTGGACATGGCCGGTGACGACGATGCGCCGGGCGCCCGCCATCAGGCGACGGAAATGTCGGGGGCGTCCTCGGCCTTCATGCCGACGACATTGTAGCCGGCATCGACATGGTGGATTTCGCCCGTCACGCCGCTGGCAAGGTCGCTCAGCAGGTAAAGGCCCGCACCGCCGACGTCCTCGATCGTCACGTTGCGACGCAGCGGCGCGTTATATTCGTTCCATTTCATGATGTAGCGGAAGTCGCCGATGCCGCTGGCGGCGAGCGTCTTGATGGGACCGGCGCTGATCGCATTGACGCGGATGCCGTCGGGGCCGAGGTCGGCCGCCAGATATTTGACGCTGGTTTCCAGCGCCGACTTGGCGACGCCCATCACATTGTAGTGCGGGATGACCTTTTCGGCGCCGTAATAGCTCAGCGTCAGCAGGCTGCCGCCCGGCTTCATCATCCGCGCCGCGCGCTGGGCGACCGCGACGAACGAATAGACCGAGATGTTCATGGTCATCAGGAAGTTGTCGAGGCTGGTGTCGACGAACTTGCCGCGCAGCTCGTTCTTGTCGGAAAAGCCGATGGCATGGACGACGAAGTCGATCCCGTCCCAGCGATTGGCGAGCGTGGCGAAGGCGTCGTCCAGCTTGGCCGGATCGCTGACGTCGCAATCGAAGCAGAAGTCGCTGCCCAGCTGTTCCGCCAGCGGCCGGACGCGTTTTTCCAGGGCTTCACCCTGGTAGGAGAAGGCCAGCTCGGCGCCCTGGTCGCGCAGCTGCTGGGCAATGCCCCAGGCCAGGCTCTTGTCGTTGGCAAGCCCCATGATCAGGCCGCGCTTGCCCGCCATCAATCCGCTCATCGTGCGCGTACTCCCTGTTTCTCGTCCGGCGCCGGCGCCTCGACATGGAGTTCGCCGCTGTACGGTCCTTCGTAATGCTCGCCCTCTAGCGCGGTGTCCCCCGGCTCCGCCAGTGCCGCATTGAGTTCGGCGCCCATCACGACGCCAAGCCCGATCACCCAGAAGAAGATGAGTGCGACCATGACCCCGGCTAGGCTGCCGTAGGTGATGTCGTAGCCGCCGAACAGCCCGATCGCCCAGGGCAGCGCTTCCACCGTGATCGACCACCATACGGTGACGAGGAGGGCGCCCGGCCATTTGCGGCACTTCATGTTGCGGTACCGCGCCGGGGTGAGGGCGAGGAACAGCATGTAGAAGGTGATGAACAGCGTGACGCCCGGGATCAGGCGATAAAGGCCGAGCCGGTGCGCCAGTCCGTTGGAAAAGGGCAACTGGGCGACGATGATGTGGTGGAAGCTGGTCAGCAACACCGTCGCGCCGAAGGCCGCCAGGAGCAGCATGACCGCGCCGATGATGAAGCCGATCGATCCGAGGCGGTATTGCCAGAAACTGGCGCACAGCTTCACGCCGTAGGCCCGGCGCAGGATGTCGCGGATGGTCTCGACGAAGCTCGCCGCGGTCCACAGGCCGACGATCGCGCCGAACCAAAGCAGCGCCCCGGTACGCGCCGCCAGCACTTCGGCGATCGGCGCGGACAGGACGTGGCTGACGTCGGCGGGAAGGCGTGCCAGCACGTTGACCACCGTCAACTGTGCATCGGCACCCTGGCCGACGAGCTTGGCGACCGCCGCAGCGAGGATGAAAAAGGGGAACAGCGCCAGCAGCGAGACATAGGCAAGGTTGCCGGCATGGATGAAGCCGTCGTTGTAGACACCGACCGCGACCCGCTTGACCACGCCCCAGGCCCGGTCGCGCACCTGCTCCTTGCGCATCGCCGCCTCGCCCAGCCGGGCATGGATTTCGGCGAGGCGCTTGCGCCGCTCTTCGGGGCTGTGGAGGTGAACGTCGTCCATCGGCCGTGCTGTGTCAGGCCATGTCAGCGCGCGGGTCGCCCGCGCCGTTCCACCCGCCGACGAATTCCTCGAGGGCCTTGTCACCAGCCGGGACGTCGATGCCCAGCTGGACCAGCAGGTCGCCGCGCTTGCCCTCCTTGTCGGTGAAGCCCCTGCCCTTGATCCGCAGCAGCTTGCCCGAGCTCGATCCCTTGGGAATCGTCAGCATGACCGGCCCGTCGGGCGTCGGCACCTTCACCTTGCCGCCCAGCACCGCTTCGTGGAGCGAGACCGGTAGCTGGAGGCGGATGTCCCTGCCGTCGCGGGTGAAGAAACGGTGCGGCTGGATCTCGATGCCGACGATCGCGTCGCCGCTGCCGCCGGGGCCCTGCTGGCCCTGACCGGCGAGGCGGATCTTGGCGCCGTCCTCGACCCCCTTGGGAAGCTTGAGGTCGAGCGTCTTGCCGCCCGACAAAGTGACCCGCTGCGGCTTCAAGGTCGCCGCATCGGTGAACGGGACCTTCAAGCGGTAGGCGACGTCGGCGCCCTTGGCCGGCGGGCGCGACCGGCCGAACCCGGAAAAGCTGCCATTGCCGCCGCCGCGCGAGCCACCGGTGGCGCCGCCGAACAGGCCTTCGAACAGGTCGGACAGGTCGGGACCGCCGGCGCCGCCCATGTCGAAGCCTTCGGGAAATCCTTCGTAACCGCCTGCGCCGCCCTGCTGCTGGCGGCTGTAGCCACTTCCCCCTGCGCCGCGGCCGAAGCCACCGCCGAACGGCATGCGCGGGTTGCCGTCCTCGTCGATCTCGCCGCGGTCGTACTGCGCACGCTTCGCCTTGTCCGACAGGATGTCGTAGGCGTTCGTCACCTGCGCGAAGCGCTCGGCCGCCTTCGGGTTGTCCTTGTTCCGGTCGGGGTGAAGCTGTTTGGCGAGGCTTCGATACGCCTTCTTGATCTCGGCCTCGCTGGCGCCGCGCGCCACCCCCAGTCGCTGGTACAAATCCATCCGCGCGTCCTAGCCCGTCTTTATCCTTCATGGCCAGATGGCTTCGACCGACGGCGCGGGCAAGGCGCTTGCCCCCGCGCGCCATGGACAATAGGGCATGCGCCATGGCCCACGACCCCCTGCCCCTGTTCGACGAATGGCTGGCCGAGGCGGCCCGGAGCGAGCCCAATGATCCCGAAGCCATGGCGTTGGCGACCGCCGATCCCGACGGGCGCATCGGCTGCCGCATGGTCCTGCTCAAGGGGCATGGCCCGAAAGGCTTCGACTTCTACACCAACGAGGAAAGCGACAAGGGCGAGCAGCTTGCCGCCCGGCCTCGCGCGGCCTTGCTGTTCCACTGGAAATCGCTGCGGCGGCAAGTGCGCATCGAGGGCGAAGTGACCCGTATCCCGGACGCCGATGCCGATGCCTATTTCGCGTCGCGAGGTCGCGCTTCGCAGCTTGGCGCCTGGGCCAGCGACCAGTCGCGGCCGTTGGACGCGCGGACGACTTTCGAACAGCGCGTGGCGGATGCCACCGCCGAGTTCGCCGATGCGGAGGTGCCGCGCCCGCCGCACTGGGGCGGCTATCGCGTCGTCCCCGATCGCATCGAATTCTGGGAAGACCGGCCGGCGCGCCTGCACCACCGACGCCTGTTCACCCGCGCAGGCGACGGTTGGGCCGAAGGACTGCTCTACCCATGAAGGTCGACGCCGCCGAGCGCGCCCGGCTGACGGCCCGTGCCGCCATCGCCTCCTCGCTGATGGCTGCCTCGCTGGTCGTCATCAAGATCTGGGCGGCCGTGACCACCGGGTCGGTGGCGATGCTCGGCAGCCTGGCCGACACGGCGCTCGACCTTCTCGCCAGCCTGATCACGCTGTTCGGCGTGCGCTGGGCGGCGATGCCGGCCGATGACGACCACCGTTTCGGCCATGGCAAGGCGGAAGCCCTGGCCGCGCTGATCCAGGTGGTGCTGATCTCCGTCTCGGCCATCGGCATCGCGTTTCGCGGCGTGTCGCGGCTGTTCGCCGGCGCGCCGACCGAAGGCTTCGAGGTCGGTGCGGGCGTTTCCGTCGCGGCGATGATCGCGACCCTCGCCCTGCTCGCCTACCAGCGGCACGTCATCAGGAAGACCGGGTCGGTCGCCATCGAGACCGACCATGTCCACTACCAGTCGGACCTGTTCCTCAACCTCTCGGTGATCGCCGCGCTGGCGCTCGACCAGCTGGCCGGTTTTCGCGCCGCCGACCCGCTGTTCGGTATCGCCATCGCCGCCTGGCTGCTGTTCGGCGCATGGCGCGCGGCGAGCCAGGCGGTCGATCAGTTGATGGACCGCGAATGGCCGGCCGACGAGCGCGCCGCCTTCCTCGACGCGGCGCACGAATATCCCGAACTGTCCGGCCTCCACGATTTCCGCACGCGCCATGCGGGCACGCACCGCTTCTGCCAATTTCACGTCTGGGTGCCGGGCGAGTGGACCGTCGAGCAGGCCCACCACCGGATGGACGCGATCGAGGAGGAACTGCAGGACCGCTTCCCGCACACCGAAATCCTGATCCATCTCGATCCCGAGGGGCATACGGATCGCGAGACGATGCTGCCGTCCGAACTGACCGAGGAAGCGCCATGAGCCGGATCATCCCCTTCTTCCAGGTCGACGCCTTCGCGTCGAAGCCGCTCGAGGGCAATCCGGCGGCGGTCATGCCGCTGACCGAATGGCTGGATGACGCGACGCTCGCGGCGATCGCCGCCGAGAACAACCTCAGCGAAACCGCCTTCACCGTGCCGTCGGCGCGCGACGATGCCGACTATGACCTCCGCTGGTTCACGCCGACGGTCGAGGTCGACCTGTGCGGCCATGCGACGCTGGGCGCGGCGCACGTGCTTCTGGAGGGCGAGCGAATCCGGTTCGCCACGCGGTCCGGTATCCTCTCCGTGACGCGCGGCGAGGAGGGGCTGCTCGAACTGGATCTGCCGTCGAACCCGGTGGCCGAAGCGGACGTGCCCGGCCTGCTCGGCGCGCTCGGCCTGCCGTCGGGCACGCCGACATTCGCCGGACGCGGGGGCAACGGCGCCGCGATCGCGCTGCTCGCCGACGAGGAGGCGGTGCGGGCAGTGTCGCCGGACTTCGCGGCGCTGAAGGCGGTCGACCGGCTGGTGATGGTCACCGCGCCCGGCAAAGACACCGCCATCGCCAGCCGCGTGTTCGCTGCCTACCACGGCATCGACGAAGACCCCGTCACCGGATCCGCGCACACCGCGCTGACGCCGTTCTGGGCGGAACGATTGGGATGCAGCCGCTTCTCCGCCTTCCAAGCAAGCCGGCGTGGCGGGTATCTCGAGTGCAGGTTGGAAGGCGACCGCGTCATCCTCGGCGGCCGGGCGGTCACCGTGATCGAAGGGCATTTCCAGCTTTAGCGGGAAAGGCGGCGGACCAACGCGCCAATCCGCTGATGCGTCTCGTCGATTTTCTGCAGTGCATCGCCGTGATGGGTTATGACGTGCGGGTCGTCGATCAGCGCGTCCTCAAGCCCGGCGATCAGCGAGGCCAGGGTGCGCAATTCCGTTTCGACCGCGATGTCGGACTGTTCGAGCGTCGGCTTGAGGTCGGAGGCGTGAAGCGAGCGCGGTTCGCGGCCCGTCTTGCGGATTTCGGCGATCAGCGCGTCGACCCGCACCTGGTGGGCGGGAAGCTTGCCGCGGATCCAATCCTCGACCGTGATCGCCTCGGCCAGCGCGACGCCGCCCCTGCTGCCGTCGCTCCAACTCATCTTCCCCCGCGCCGAAAGCGGGCCACGGACCAGCCGGATCGCGACGCCTTCGGGCGGCAGCGACGCGCCTTCGACGAGGGCGCCACCGGTCGACATGTTGCGGATTTTCACGGGCATGGACGCATGGCCGACAAACAGGTCGGCGGCGACGAACATCGCCTTGCGCGGATCGGCGCGCTGATTGTCGGGACTGGGCATCGTCTCGGGCATGCGGTCTCCGGTCAGACCTCAATGCCGCAACATCGGTCCGGAATCGAGACCTTTCGCCGCCGAAACGGAGCTTTAGGCGCTCAGGCGGTGCTCTGCGGGGACGGTAGAGACGATCGTTCCGCCCCCCAGCACGCGCTCACCATCGTAGAACACCGCGCTCTGGCCCGGGGCAACGCCATATTCCGGCTGGGCGAAGGTCACGGTCGACCCGTCCCAATGCGCCGGCACCGGCCGGGCCAGCGAGCGCACCTTCACCGAAGCGTCGGCTTGGCCCTCGCCCAGCCAGTTCACGCCGTCGACCCGTGCCGCGGCGACCGCCAGGGCGGTGCGCGGACCGACCACCACGCGGCGCTCGGCCGGGTCGATCCCCGTCACGTAGAGCGGTTCCGGCTGGCCGCCGATCTCCAGCCCGCGGCGCTGGCCGATCGTATAGCGGACCACGCCATCGTGCCGGCCGAGGACGCGCCCGTCGAGGTGGACAATGTCCCCCGGCGCGGCGGTTTCCGGTCGCAGCTTCTTGACCAGCCCGGCATAATTGCCGTCGGGCACGAAGCAGATGTCCTGGCTGTCGGGCTTGGCGGCCACCGCCAGCCCTTCCTCGGACGCGAGCCGGCGAACCTCGTCCTTCGGCAGGTCACCGAGCGGAAAGCGCAGATAGGCAAGCTGCTCGCGGGTAGTACCGTAAAGGAAATAGCTCTGGTCGCGCTCGGGCGAGCGGCCCTTCCACAGCTCGACCCGCCTGTCGTTTTCCACGCGCCGCACATAATGGCCGGTGGCGAGGCAATCCGCACCCAACTCCTTCGCGAAGGCGATCAAATCGACGAACTTCACACCCTGGTTGCACATCGAGCAGGGCACCGGCGTGCGCCCCGCGGCATACTCGTCGGCGAACCGGTCGATCACGCCCTCGCGAAAGCGACTTTCGTAGTCGAGGACATAGTGCGGGATGCCGAGCCGGTCGCAGACCGTCTTGGCATCATAGATGTCCTGGCCAGCGCAGCAGGTGCCCGGCCGTTTCAGCGCCTCGCCATGGTCGTAGAGCTGGAGCGTGACGCCGATCACCTCCGCGCCGGTCCGGGCGGCCAGCGCGGCGACGACGCTGCTGTCGACGCCGCCCGACATGGCGACGACGATGCGCGCGCCGGGCCGGCCGGCACCGGAAAAAAGATCGGCGTTGGGGGACATTTCGGCGCGGCCTTTACCCGATAATAACCCTGTCCGGCTAGACCGTGCCCTCAAGTTAACCGGTTAAGAGGGGAAAAGGACTGTCTCGCCACAGCCATGATTTCACCGCCGCAGAAGCGGTTAGGCTGGAACTCGACGGCGTGTTCGACGCGGGCGAAGGCCCCGACGAATCGAGCCGTGCGCGGCACGCGGCGCTGGCCTGTTTCCTCTCGCAGGGCGATGGCTGGCGCGATGCCCGCGGCGCGCTTGGCGGGACCTTTGCCGCGCTGTCCGAAATGGGCCCAGGGTTAAGGGACGCGAAGGAAGAATGAAGGTTTGGGTAACCCTTGCGTTTCAAACATTCGCAAGGGCTCGCGTTTAATCAATGGCCATCGATTGAAGTTTAACGGTGTTGAGGATTTAGGATGCTCGAGAATCAGAAGATTCGGCCCGCACAGGTCATTGGCCCGCTCGGCGAACCGCTGACGCTGGACAGCCTGCCGCCGGCGTCGACGACCCGCTGGGTCGTGCGTCGCAAGGCGGAAGTGGTGGCGGCCGTCGCGGGCGGGCTCCTGACCGTGGACGAGGCATGCCAGCGCTATTCGCTGAGCCTCGAGGAATTCACCGGCTGGCAGCGCGCCGTCGACCGCTCCGGCATGCCGGGCCTGCGCGTCACCCGCATCAAGCAGTATCGCGACCAGTACGAGCGCCAGGCGCGCTACTGAGAGCCATCAAATCCCTAGCGGACGGATAGCCGGGCGGCCTCTTTGCGAGGCGGCCCGGTTTTTCGTTACGCTTCTGTACTAGACAGGGCGTTCTTTATCCGGAACAATCGCCGTGCATCACGCGTCTTGATGCCGGAAGGCCGGCCGGGTTGCATGGCGGGCCACGAACAGGAGGGAACGCACATGGGTTTCATTGTTTGGCTTATCGTCGGCGGCCTGATCGGCTGGATCGCCAGCATGATCATGCGGACGGACGCACAGCAGGGCGTCATTCTGAATGTCGTCGTCGGTATTATCGGTGCGGTCATCGCCGGGCTCATCCTCGGCGGCGGCAACATCAATAACTCGAACCCGCTCGACCTGACCAACATCCTTTACTCGCTCCTCGGCGCGATTGTGCTGCTGGCGGTCGTCAACCTCGTCCGTCGCGGTTCGGTTCGCTAAGACCCGAGCGTCAAGACAAGAAAAGGGCCGCCCGGCATCCCGGACGGCCCTTTTTTTATGCCTAGAGCACCGGACTACTGAAGTTCGAAGCTCATCGAGACATTGACTTCGATGTCCTGCGTGCCGGGATCGATCTCGGTCTTGGCGACGCGGGCGCCCGTGACCATGACATCTGCCGCGTAGGGCATCGGCGGCCGCGGCGCGATCGCCCCGCCTTCGGTCACCGAAAGCACCTTGACCACCCGCATGCCGAGCGCCCGGGCGTACAGCTCGGCGCGCGCCTTTCCGGCGGCGATCGCCTTGACCCGCGCCTCGTCCATCGCCGTTTCGGGCTTGTCGATGGTCAGGGTCGGCCCGCTGATCTGGTTGGCGCCCTCCTTGACCAGCGCGTCGAGGATCGCGCCCGACCGCTTGAGGTCGCGAAACTGGACGTTGACCGTGTTGGAGGCGCGGTAACCGACCAGCTGCGGCGGCTGGTTCTCGACGTAGCGGTAGTCCGGATTGAGGCTGATGGTCGACGTCTGGATGTCCTTGTCGGCGATGCCGGCGCGCTTCAGTGCCGCGCGCACCCGTTCCATCCGCGTCGCATTTTCCTCGATCGCCGCGGTCGCGGTCGCTTGCTGGGTCTGCACGCCGGCCGAGATGATGGCGAGGTCGGGCACCCGGGTCACCGACCCGCTGGCGCTGACGTCGAGCCTGGTGCCGCCGATCGCCCGTACCGCTACCGTTTCCTGCGCCATGGCGGCAGCCGGCAACGCGCTCGCGCCGAGTGCCAGCGCGAACAAAAGCTTCTTCATTTTCAATCTCCTGCCGAACCGTGTCACCCGCCTACCATGGCAGGTAACAATGTCTCCTAGCTGAACCGTTCAGCGGCGGCGGAGAAGGAGGCGATAGACCAGCAGGATGATGAGGGCGCCGACGATGGCGGCGATGAAGCCGGCCGCTTCGCCTTCGTCGTACCAGCCGACGGCCTTGCCGATGTACCCGGCCAGTACCGCGCCGGCGACGCCGAGCAGGATGGTCACGATGCAGCCGCCCGGGTCCTTGCCCGGCATCAGCAGCTTGGCGATGCCGCCCGCCAGCAGGCCGATGATGATCCAGCCGATGATCCCGTAAGATTCAATCATCCCAAGCACTCCCTGAATGTCGCGTCACATGGTAAGGCAATGGAGCATGAATGTTCGAGCCCGGCAACTTGTTGCGCAACCGTGCCATCCCGCCGTTGGTCGAAAGTCCGTTGCCTGCGCCCCTGCCTCAAGACAGGGCGTGGAGTGACATATTTAGATAACACAGCGGGCCTTTACGCCTGCGGCAGAGGTGGCGAAGAAAATGAATCGGGAAACGGGGATGCTTGAATCGACGGACCGGCTGGTGGTCGTGGACCGGTCGCGCAAGCGGACGGCGGTGATCGTGGCGGCCGTCGCGGTCGGACTGCTGGCCATCCTGATGGCATACTTCTTCATGCGCGGGGGCAAGGAAGAGGCGGCCGGCGGGCCGCGGGCGGGCGCCGTCCCGACCGTGACCGTGATCGTGCCGGGCACCACCTCGGTGGCGCGGGTCATCACCGCCTCCGGTGCGCTGGCCGCCCGTCGTGACGAACCCGTCGGCGTGGCCGGCGAGGGCGGCCGCGTGGAGCGCGTGCTGGTCGACGCCAACAGCTGGGTCCGCCAGGGCCAGATCCTCGCCGTCATCGACCGCTCGGTCCAGGTCCAGGAAGCGGCCCAACTGTCGGCGCAGGTCGCCGCCGCCCGGGCCGACGCCGCATTGGCGCAGAACGAACTCGAGCGCAGCCAGGCGCTGTCGGGCCGCGGCTTCGTGTCCAAGGCCGACCTCGACCGCAAGCGCGCCGCACGCGACGCCGCCTATGCACGCGTCAAGGTCGCCGAGGCCCAGCTGGGCGGAAGCCGTGCCCGTCTTGGCCGGCTCAACATCGTCGCCCCCTCGTCGGGCCTGATCCTGTCGCGCAGCATCGAAGTCGGCCAGATTGTCAGCGCCGGTTCGCCCGCGCTGTTCCGCATCGCCCGTGGCGGCGAAATGGAGATGCGGGCGGACCTCGCGCAGCAGGACCTGTCCGCCGTCCACGTCGGCATGACCGCCGGCGTCACCCCGGTCGGCAGCGAACGCAGCTTCCAGGGTTCGGTCTGGCAGGTCGCCCCGACGATCGATCCGACCACCCGCCAGGGGTCGGTGCGGATCGCCCTGCCCTACAACCCCGCGCTTCGCCCCGGCGGCTTCGCCGAGGCGCGGATCGCGTCGGGCCAGACCACGGCGCCGGTCCTGCCGCAGAGCGCGGTGTTGAGCGATAGCCAGGGCAACTACGTCTATGTCGTCAACGCCAAGGAAGAGGTCATCCGCACCTCGGTCAAGGTCGGCAGCGTCGGCGAGGAAGGCCTGACGATCGTCGAGGGCCTGTCGGGCAACGAACGCATCGTCGAAAGCGCAGGCGCCTTCCTCAATCCGGGCCAGAAGGTCCATCCGCGCCGCGCTGCGGCGGGCCAGTAACGGAAAGCGTCGCGGCATGAACTTCCGCAATATCTCGTCGTGGTGCATCCGCCATCCGGTGCCGCCGATCGTGCTGTTCATCGGCCTGCTGCTGGCGGGTATCGTCGCGTTCGCGAAGATGGACGTGAACAACCTGCCGGACGTCGAATTCCCGATGGCGATCGTTTCGGTCTCGCAGCCGGGCGCCGCGCCGAGCGAGATGGAAACGCAGGTCACCCGCCGCGTCGAATCCGCCGCCCGCGCGCTCGAAGGTGTCGAGGAAATCAACTCGAGCGTCCGTGAGGGCAACAGCAACACGCAGGTGTCGTTCAAGATCGGCACCCCGCTCGACCGGGCGGTGACCGACCTTCGCGATGCCATCGCCCAGATCCGCGGCGACCTGCCCGACGGCATCATGGAGCCGCAGGTCCAGCGCGCGCTGACCAACGGCGGCGGCGAATTCGTCTACGTCGCGGCCGAGACCAACGACCTGACGGTCGAACAGCTCAGCTGGTACGTCGACAACAACGTCGCCCGCGCCCTCCTCGGCGTGCAGGGCGTGGCGACCGTCACCCGCGAGGGCGGCGTCGACCGGCAGATCCGCGTCGAGCTCGATCCGGTCGCCATGCAGGCGCAGGGCACGACCGCCGCCGCGGTCAACGCCCAGCTTCGCCAGATCAACCTCAACGCCGCGGGCGGCCGCGCCGAGCTGGCCGGTTCGGAACAGACTGTGCGCGTCCTCGGCAACAGCCAGACCGCCTACCAACTCAGCCAGCAGCAGGTTGTCGTCGGTGGCGGGCGCGTGGTGCGCCTGTCGGATATCGCGACGGTCCGCGACGGCACGTCGGAAGAGCGTTCTGCCGCCTTCCTCGGTGGAAAGCCGGTGGTCAGCTTCAACGTCGCCCGCGCCCGCGGCGCGTCGGAAGTCACGGTCTACGACGCCACTTGGGAAGCATTGAAGAAGCTCGAGAAGAGCGACCCGCGCGTCCACTTCACCGAAATCGACAACACCACCGATTACACGAAGTCCGGCTACAAGAGCTCCATCCACGCCCTGCTCGAGGGTGCGGCGCTGGCGGTCATCGTCGTCTTCCTGTTCCTTCGCGACATCCGTGCAACGATGATCAGCGCGGTCGCCATCCCGCTGTCGGCGATCCCCGCTTTCTACTTCATGGACTTGATGGGGATTAACCTCAACTTCCTCTCGCTGCTCGCCCTGGCGCTGGTGGCGGGCGTGCTGGTCGACGACGCGATCGTGGAGATCGAGAACATCGTCAGACACATGAGGATGGGCAAATCCGCCTACCAGGCATCGATGGATGCAGCCGACGAAATCGGCCTCGCCGTCGTCGCGACCACGATGTCCATCGTGTCGGTGTTCTTCCCGGTCGCACTGATGCCCGGCATCTCGGGCGAATTCTTTCGCAATTTCGGCTACACCGTCGTCATCGCCGTCCTGATCAGTTTGCTGGTCGCGCGCATGATCACGCCCTTGATGGCAGCGTACTTCCTCAAGAGTCACGGCGAGGAGGCGCACGCCGAAGGCCCGACGATGAAGCGCTACCTCGGCCTGCTCCGCTGGAGCCTCGACACCCAGAAGGCCGACGCCGAACTCCAGCGCGTGGGCAAGGCGCAGGGACGCATGTCCTACTGGGTTCTCGGTACGGTCCTGACGCTGGTGCGGACCGTCGCCGGCATGGCTGTCATCGGCCTGGTCATGAAACTGTTTGGATCGACTCCAATCCCGTGGCCGCTCAGTTTCCCGGTAGCGCTCGCGGCTGGCGTCGCGGCCTTCTATTTCGCCGGGAAGGGCCTGTCCCTGCTGGTGTCGATGGTGGGCAGCGGTGCTTTCAGCGACTGGTATCGTAATCGCGGTGCACGGGTCTGGGCGCGACGCTTCGACCATCGGTTCGCCATGGTTGGCATTGGCATCTTCGCGCTGTTCATGACGGCGGTCGCATTCGGCACGCTGTCGTCCAGCTTCGAGCCCGAACAGGACCAGGACACGTCCCGCGTTCGAATCGGCATGCCGCCGGGCACGACGATCGACCAGACCAAGGTCGTCGCCAAGGACGTGGCCGCGGTGCTTCGCAAGAATCCCAACGTCGACCAGACGTTCCAGCGGGTTTTCACCGGCTCGGGCTTCGTCAACGTCCGCTTCAAGAAGGACCGCGACAAGAAGAGTTTCGAGATCGAGCGTGAATTGACGCCCGAACTCGCCAAGATCCCCAACGCCCAGGTCAACTTCATGAGCCAGGGCGGCGGCGGTGCCGGCGGGCGACCGATCACGCTGTTCCTCGGCAGCGACGACCCGGTGAAACTCACCCAGGCGGCGCAGAAGATCGTCGACGACATGGCCAAGCTGCCCGAACTGGTGGCACCGCGCATCCAGGGCGACAACATCCGTCCCGAAGTGCTGATCAAGCCGCGCTTCGACCTTGCCGCCGACCTCGGCGTCACCACAGCCGCCCTGAGCCAGACGATCCGCATCGCGACGCTGGGCGACATCGACCAGAACAGCGCGAAATTCTCGCTCAACGACCGCCAGGTGCCGATCATCGTCAGCCTGCCCAAGTCGGCGCGGAGCGACCTCACGGTGCTCGAGAACCTGCCGGTCCCGACCAAAACCGGCGGTTCGGTGCCGCTGAAAGCGGTCGCCGAGGTCGCGTTCGGCGCCGGCCCGGTGACGGTCCAGCGGACCAACCAGGTCCGCCGCATCGCGATCGGTGCCGACCTTGCCCCCGGCCTGGTCAGCGGCGACGCGTGGAAGAAGATCAACGCGCTGCCCAGTGTCAATAACCTGCCCGACGGGGTGGAAAAGCTGACGCTCGGCGACCAGAAATGGCAGGGCGAGCTGATCCAGAGTTTCATCATCGCGGTGGTCAGCGGCATCCTGCTGGTGTTCGCGGTGCTGGTGCTGCTCTACCGCCGCTTCCTGTCGCCGCTGGTCAACATGGGCTCGCTGATGCTGGCGCCGCTCGGCGCGGGCATCGCGCTCCACCTGGCCGGCATGACCATCTCGCTGCCGGTCTACATCGGCGTGCTGATGCTGTTCGGCATCGTCGCCAAGAACTCGATCCTGCTGGTCGATTTCGCGGTGGAGATGATGGACCATGGAATGCCCAAGGACGACGCGATCCACGAGGCCGGGCACAAGCGCGCCCAGCCGATCGTCATGACCACCGTGGCGATGGTGGCGGGCATGATCCCGACCGCACTTAGCCTCGGCGGCGACGGCAGCTGGCGCGCGCCGATGGGCGTTACGGTGATCGGCGGCCTGCTCTTCTCGACCATGCTGACGCTGTTGCTGGTCCCGGCCTACTTCAGCATTGCGATCGACCTCGAAAAGGCGATCGGCGCCAAGTTCAAGAAGCTGATCGTGTCGGAGGACGATGTCCCGGGCGCTTCGGCCCCGCATCCGGTACCGGCCGAGTGACAAAGGCAGGGACGCGCGGCTAGGCTGGTCGCCATGGCCCGCGTCCCCGTCCCCCAGCGCATGATGCCCGTCCAGTCGGGCGTCGCCGGCATGAAGGTCGCCGCGACCGGCCTGCTGGTGGTCATGGCCGCGGTGTTCTTCGCCACCCGGGCGCTCGCCCCCGCTTACCCTTGGCTCGAATGGGTCAAGGCCTTCGCCGAGGCCGGGATGGTCGGCGGGCTAGCCGACTGGTTCGCGGTCACCGCCCTGTTCCGCCACCCGCTTGGCCTGCCCATCCCGCACACCGCGATTATCCCGCGCAACAAGGACCGGATCGGCGAAGCGCTGGCCCATTTCCTGCGCTCGAACTTCCTCATCGCCTCGGTGGTCGCAAGGCGGATGCGCAACATCGACATCGCCGGCGCGGCGGGCCGGTTCCTGCAGGCGCCGCAGGGGCAGGAAACGCGCATCCGGCGCGGCGCCAGCCGCCTGATCGCCGACCTGTTCGAAAGCCTCGACGACGAGCGGCTCGGTGGCATGGTCAAGAGCGCCATCTCCGGCCGCTTGCGCCGCATGGAGGTATCCCCGCTCCTCGGCCACGCGCTGGCGTCGGCGATCAACGAGGATCGGCACGTGCCGATGCTCGAGGCGGCGATCCGCTGGACCGCCCGCGCGCTCGACGCCAACGAGAGCCTGATCCGCGACATGGTCAAGAAGCGCACCAACTGGGTGCTCAAGCTGGCTGGCGCGGACAGTAAGATTTCGGATTCGATCATCGAGGGGCTGCGCAAGCTGACGGTCGACATGGAGGCCGACCCCGCCCACCCGGTCCGGATCCGGATCGAGGAAGCGCTGGTGAAGCTCGCCAACGACCTCCAGACCAGCCCGGAAACGCGCGCCCGGGTCGAGCGGATGAAGGAGCAGCTGCTCGACAACCGTTCGGTCGGCCTATGGATCGACACGCTGTGGCAGAAGGGGCGCGAGGCGATCATCCGCGGCGCCCGCAACCCCGACGCGGCCATGGCCGGCAAGCTTGGCGAAGTCCTGAAATCGATGGGCCAGAGCCTCGAGCAGGACGAGCGGATGCGCCGCGCCATCAACCAGTTCGCCCGCCGCGCGGTGGCCGGCATGGCCGCCAGCTACGGCGGGTCGATCGTCAAGCTGGTCAGCGAAACCATCCGCGGCTGGGATGCGCAGACCATCACCGACCGGCTGGAGCAGGCGGTCGGCCGTGACCTCCAGTATATCCGCATCAACGGCACGCTGGTCGGCGGCACGGTCGGCGTCCTGCTTCATGCGCTCGACACCCTGTGATCATCCGCGAGGCCGAGACCGGCGACGCAGTCCAAATGGCCGAGCTGATCGCACAGTTGGAGTTCGAGGTGGACGCGCCGGGCGTGGTGGAGCGACTGGCCAAGCTTCAAGACGCGGGCGAACCCGTCCTCATTGCTGAGATCGGCGGAGAGGTGGTGGGCCTGCTCGACTGGCACGTCATGCACACCATCCACCGCTCCCGCCCGGTCGGCCGGATAGTGGCACTGGTTGTGGCCGACAGGCATCGCGGAAAAGGGGTCGGCAGGGCACTGGTGGTGGAAGCCGAAGCCAGAATCCGCGCCCGCGGCTGCGAGAAAATGGAAGTGACCAGCAACCTCCGGCTGGTCGACGCGCACGGTTTCTATGAAGCGCTGGGCCTCGAACGCTCCAGCTACCGCTTCGCCAAGGACCTTTAGCCCCCGCCAATCCGTTCGATGGTCGCGCCGACCGCGCTCAGCTTTTCTTCCAGCCGCTCGTAACCACGATCGAGGTGGTAGACGCGCATCACCTCGGTCTCGCCCTCGGCGGCGAGGCCGGCGAGGATCAGGCTCATTGAGGCGCGAAGGTCCGTCGCCATCACCTGGGCGCCGGTCAGCTTGGCGCCGCCGCGAACGATCGCCGAGCGGCCGTGGACGTCGATGTCCGCGCCCATGCGGCGCAGTTCGGGGACGTGCATGTAGCGGTTCTCGAAGATGGTTTCCTCGAGGAAGCTCTGCCCGTTGGCGACGCACAGCATGGCCATGAACTGCGCCTGCATGTCGGTCGGGAAACCGGGATAGGGCGCGGTCGAAATGGCCAGGGGCTTCAGCGGGCCGTCGGCGGTGACGCGGATGCCGCGATCGGTCATCTCGATGATCAGCCCGGCGGCCGCGAGGCCATTGGTGATCGCCAGCATGTCCTCGGGCTTGGCGCCGACCAGTTCGATCGACCCGCCGGTGATCCCGGCCGCGCAGGCATAGCTGCCCGCCTCGATGCGGTCGGGCATCACGTCATAGTCGCAGCCGTGCAGTCCTTCGACGCCGTCGATCGTCAGGTGCGAACTGCCGATCCCGTCGATCTTCGCGCCCATCGCCACCAGCAGGTTGCAAAGGTCGACGATCTCCGGTTCGCGCGCGGCGTTGAACAGCTGGGTCCGGCCCGAGGCGAGCACCGCCGCCATCACCGCATTTTCGGTCGCGCCGACCGAGACGACCGGAAAGCTGTAATCGCCGCCGGCCAGCCGCCCCTTGGGTGCCGACGCCTTCACATAGCCCGCGGCCAGCTCGATCTCGGCGCCCATCGCTTCCAGGGCCTTCAGGTGGAGGTCGATCGGACGATCGCCGATGGCGCAGCCGCCGGGCAACGAGACAGTGGATTCGCCCATCCGCGCCAGCATCGGGCCGAGTACCAGGATCGAGGCCCGCATCTTGCGCACCATGTCGTACGGCGCGACGGTCGAGGCGATGTCGTTCGCCTCCAGCGTCATCTTGCGCTTGGGACTCGCGCCCTTCTTCGCGCCCGACACCTTGGTCGACACGCCCAGTTCGTTGAGCAGGTGGCCGAAGCTGTCGACGTCGGCGAGGCGCGGCAGGTTGCCGAGCGTGAGCTTCTCTTCGGTCAGCAGGGCGCAGGGCAGCAGCGTCAGCGCGCTGTTCTTGGCGCCCGAGATCGGGATCTGGCCTTCGAGGCGCTTGCCCCCGGTGATGCGGATGGAGTCCATTGCCGCGCTTTAGCGCAAGCGTGGCGACTCACAAGGTGTCAGGCTTTTTCCAGCGTGCACTGGAGCGGGTGCTGGTTTTCGCGGGCGAAGTCGATCACCTGCGCGACCTTGGTTTCCGCCACCTCGTAGGTAAAGACGCCGCACACCGCCACGCCCGCTTGGTGGACCTGGAGCATGACGCGGGTCGCATCCTCGATTCCCATCGAGAAATAGCGCTGCAGGACGAGCACGACGAATTCCATCGGCGTGTAATCGTCGTTGAGCATCAGCACCTTGTAGTTCGAAGGCTTCTTGGTCTTCGGGCGCGTGCGGGTGACGACGCCGGTCTCATACTCGTCGAGGCCGTCGCCCTGGCCCGGCTCGTCGGGGCCCATGGTGAAGTTGGTCAATTCGATCATTGGTCTCGCAAATATGGCATCGGGGCAACGCCCTGCAAGGAGCAACGGTCCGTCACCATCCCGCGACGGCACAAAAAAGCGGCCGCCTCTCCCGGAGGAGAGACGGCCGAACAGGACCTTTCCCGAAAGGAGGGGAGACGGGTCAGGCCATAAGGGTGTTGGCGGCTTCCGCATTGCGGCTCGCCCGCGCCTGCAGCGGCTGGGCCGAGTCGCCGGCCAGCTTGACGAGGCGCTCGGTCAGCTTCGAGCTGTCGGCGACGATCTGGTCGAACGCGCCGCGGACCATTTCCGACTGGAGCTGGAAGAACTCGGCCGGGCTGGTCGCCGCGCTGAGGGTCTTGAAGCCTTCGCTCGCCTTGTCGAGGTTGTCACGGCCGTTGGCGACGATGTCGCGGCCGAGGTCACGCACGCCGGCGACGGCGATGCGGCCCGATTCGGCAACCGCTTCGGCATTGGCCTTGGCCAGCTCGACCATGTCGGCGGCGGCCTTCTGGCCCTTCTCGACCAGCTCCTGGCCCTTCTCGCCGGCACCGGCGAACAGGGTCTGGAACTTGTCGGCGTTCGGCAGCTCGCCGAAGAACTTGGTGAAATCGTACGTCATGAGGTTCGTCCCTTCGATCTGCTTCTGAACGGTGGCTTCGGCGGCCTTCGCGGCGCGGGCGTTGACCTTGCGGACCGCCTTCACCACCTTCGCCGGCGCCGTGCGGGCCCGGCGAGCCTTGACGGCGCGCTTCGCCTTGACGACCGGCGCCTTGACCGCCGCGACGGCCTTTTCGGCCACCGCTTCGACCGGTGCCTTGACCGCGTCCACGGTCTTTTCGACCTTGGTTTCGACAGTGCTCAGCGTTTCGTCAGCCACGTTCAATCTCCTTTGTTGCAGTGCAATATAGTGCAGCGCAGCATGGCGTTCAAGAAGTTTTTTTGTGCGGTGCAGCATGGGTTGACGCGGAGCCTCGATGGCGGGCAAGTGCGGCCATGGTTTCGCCCTCCTCCGGCTCCCCCGACCGCCGCCGCCGCGGCCTCCTCATCGTGCTCTCCTCGCCGTCAGGAGCGGGCAAGACGACGATCAGCCGCCTGCTGATGGAGTCGGATCCCGAGATCACCATGTCGGTCAGCGCCACCACGCGACCGATGAGGCCCGGCGAGGTCGACGGGAAGGACTACCACTTCGTCGACGAGGCGGCGTTCCAGCAGATGGTCGACGAAGAAGAACTGGCCGAGTGGGCCTATGTCTTCGACCATCGCTACGGCAGCCCGAAGGAGCCGATCAAGGAAGCGCTGAAGGCCGGCCGCGACATCCTGTTCGACATCGACTGGCAGGGCACGCAGCAGCTGAAGTACGCCTTCGGCAACGACCTGGTACCGATCTTCATCCTGCCACCGTCGATGGAAGAACTCGACCGCCGCCTGCGCGCCCGCAACACCGACAGCGACGAGGTGATCGAGGGCCGGATGCGCCGCGCGGCGTCCGAGATCAGCCACTGGGACACCTACGAATTCGTCCTGATCAACGAGCTGGTCGACCAGTGCCTGGCCGAAGTGCGGGCGATCGTCGCGGCCGAGCGGCTGCGCCGCGACCGCCGTCCCTACCTGATCCCGTTCGTCCGCAAGCTGGTCGAGAGGCCCAACAGCTAATCGAGCAATTCGAGAAAGCGGGCGGCGGCGAGGAAATCGTCGCGCCGCGTGTCGAGCCGCGCCTGCGCTTCGGGGTCGGCGCCCCATTGTTCGAGCTGCCAGCGATCGTCGAGGCTGACCGCCTCCCACGCTTCCGACGCCGGAAGCGCGCGTTCGACGACCGCCAGCGCGGCCACTAGCGAGCCGCCGATCGACACCATCGGCGACAACGCCGCGAGCCGGAACGGGTCGAGCGCATGGACGGCCTGTTCCAGCTTGGCGACCGTCTCCTCGGGTTGCGCCTGGTGGATCACGCCCGACACGCAGGTAAAATCGACGTCGTAGCGTCGCCGCGCCCACGCCTGCAGCGCGTCCCAGCTTTCGGCCTGCCGCGCGACCAACGGGTCCGGGCCGTCGGCGCGATAGCAGGTAAGGTCGCTCTCGCCATAGCGGGCGATGTCCGCGGCGAAGGCCTCCTTGCCCGTCGCCACCCGGTCGATCGCGGCATTGGCAAAGCCGGTCAGCGGCATCGCGCGCGGGTCGATCTCGCCAGCCACCGCCGACCATTCGGCCGCCACGGCGTTGGCCAGCGCGCGATTGGGCAGTACGAGGTCGGCGCGGGCCGGCGTCTTTACCGGTCGCCCGTCGAGCCGGATACCGAACTCGCCATCGACCGGTTCGATCGTTACCTCGGTCCAGAACCGTTTCACGACTTCCACCGCTCCTTGAGGACGTGCGGCAGGAACGCCAGTTCGACCGTACCGAGAACAATCACCAGTGCGCCGACCTTGCGAGCACCGCCCGGGGTCAGCAGTCCGGTGAACGCGATGGCCAGTCCGAGCCCGATGACCAGCACGCCCACGATGCGGGCCAGTGTGAACAGCAGGAAGCGCCGCTTCCATTCGGCTTCGTCGGTCATGCCTTTACCCACGCCCGTGCCATCGGCAGCACCGCCGCCGGCGAACCGGCGACGAAGTTAGCCCCCGCTTCCAACAATTCCGCCTCGTCGTGATAGCCCCAGCCCGCGCCGATCGCCCCGCAACCCGCGGCGCGCGCGCAGCCCATGTCCCACGCGGTATCGCCGATGAACACGGTCGCCGCCGGATCCGCACCCGCTTCGGCCATCGCCGTCAGTGCCATGTCGGGGTGCGGTTTGGAGCGGTTGTCGTCGGCGGTCTGGAGGGTGACGAAACGGCCGCCAAGGCCATGACTGCGCAGGCAATGGTCGAGCCCGCGGCGGCTCTTGCCGGTGGCGACGCCGAGCAGCCAGCCTTCGGCCTCGAAGGCGTCGATGAGGTCGACGATGCCATCGAACAGCGGCTCCTCGACATGGCCCACGCCGCGCATGGCGAAGAATGTGTCGCGATAGGTGCGGCTGATGGCGCCATGGTCTCCGTCCGGCACCAGTTCCGCCACGGCCTGCTCGAGGCTAAGGCCGATGACCTTCTTGGCCACGTGTGGCGGCGGGCATTCGAGGCCATGGGCGGTGAGCGCGGTGTCGAGCGCACGGTGAATGGTCGCGCCGCTGTCGACCAACGTGCCGTCGCAGTCAAAAATGGCGAGGCGGATCACTTGCGCGGCCGGCGCTTGGGCGGACGCGCATCGGTCGGCGCACCGCGCGAACGCCGTTCACCCTTGCGGGCCTTGCGCGCGTCCTTGGCGCGGGCGGCATTGGCGCGCGCCTTCTTTACCGCCTTCGCCGCGGGGTCGATCGTATCGAGCGGCATGTTGTCGCCGTCCATCACCTCGAACCCCAGGGTCTTCAGCGTCTCCGCGAAATGATCGGGCAGCTCGGCCGTCGCCTCGATCGGCTTGCCGTCCAGCCCGTCGACCTGCAGCCGCCGCGCGTGGAGGTGGAGCTTGCGGCTGACACCGCCGGTCAGGAACGCGTCCGCACCGCCATATTTCGCGTCGCCGACGATCGGGTGGCCGATCGCCGCCATGTGGGCCCGCAACTGGTGGGTGCGGCCGGTGAGCGGTTGCAGCTCGACCCAGGCGGCACGGTTGCCGGCACGGTCGATGACCCGGTAGCGGGTCCTGGCGCTCTGCCCGTTCTCCTGGTCGACGTGCATCTTTTCGCCGCCCGTACCCGGCTGCTTGGCCAGCGGCAGGTCGATCAGGCCGTCCTCGACCGATGGAGCCCCGGTGATGATCGCCCAATAGACTTTCTTCGCCGTGCGGCCGGAAAAGGCGCGCGAGAAATGCGCAGCGGCGCGCGCCGTGCGTGCGACCAACAGGACGCCGGAGGTATCCTTGTCGAGCCGATGGACCAGCTTGGGCCGGCTGCCCTCGTCGTCGGCCAGGCCGTCGAGCAGCCGGTCGAGATGCTGGTTGGTCTTGGTCCCGCCCTGCGTCGCCAGGCCCGGCGGCTTGTCGAGCAGCAGCCAGTCGCGGCCGCGGGCGATGACCATGTCCTGGACGAAGGCCTGCTCGTCTTCGGTCAGCGGCTTGACGATCCGCGCCGGACGCGCGCCTTCCGCCGGTGCGGCTTCCGCCGGCGGCACGCGCAGCACCTGCCCGACTTCCAGCCGGTCGCCCGGAACCGCGCGCTTGCCATCGACCCGCAGCTGCCCGGTCCGCGCCCAGCGCGAAACGGTGTTGAAGCTGACATCGGGCAGGTGCCGCTTGAACCAGCGGTCGAGCCGGATGCCGTCATCTTCTTCGGCAACGGTGAAGCTGCGGACCTGTTCTGGTGGCTGGGGCATGTCGCCGCCCTTAGCCGTCATCGCCCTCTTGCGCCATGGCCCAGTAATCGAAGGTCTTCTGCTGCAGGTCGCGGATGAAGCGCTGGGCCGCCGCGCCTTCCCAAAGGCCGTCGTAACCGTGGGCCCGTGCCCCTTCGATCCACCAGCCCTGGCCCGGCAGCCCGTCCGACTGGCGGACGACGAGTACCGCCAGTTCCGGTTCGCCGCGCGCTTCGGCGTCGTAATCGACCGTCGCCAGCGTCTTGCACAACTGGCGCATCTTCGGCCGCGAGAAAGGAAAGCCGAGATGGCCGAGCAATTCGCTGTAGGTCAGCGCCGTCCCTTCGCGCGCCGCGGCGACCAGGTGCGCGCGGACCAGGTCCGGATCGGAAATGCTCATGGCCCGGTTACTTGGGCTGTTCGGCGACCGGGGTCAGTTCGAACACGTCGAGCTTGGCCCCGTCCTGCGGATAGGGGATGACCAGGCGCCAGCGGAACGGCGCTATGCGTTCGAACACGCCGGCCATGTCGCGCCTGGGATCGTCACCATAGGCGCGCACGTCTTCCTCGTTGCCGAGTGCCAGCGTGCCGAGGAAGACCAGCCGGGTCGGGTCGTCGTCTTCCCACAAGCGGCCGGCCGGCCGCTGGCTGCCGGTCTGCTTGACGATGGTGAACAGGTCGCCCTCGACCTCGACGTAACAGAAGAACGGGCTGTAGCGCTCGAACGCCTTTTCGCCCTTCGCGGTCGAGCCCAGCGTGACCAGCCGGCACTTGTAGCTCCCCGGCGTCGGCGCGGGACGTGCCTTGGCCGCGTTCTGGGTCAGCAACGCTTTCTCTTCGTCCAGCGCGGTCTTGAAATTGCCCTTGCGGGCGGCGTTCAGGCCCTCGGCCCACGCCGAACCGAGCCGGTCGATCTTCACGACATCGGCCTCGCTGGCGACCGATTGCCAAGTGTCCGCCTTGCTTTGCGGTGCCGCGATGACCGCGGCCGGCGCGGTCTTCGTCGGCGTTTCGCAGGCGGCCAGCAGGCCGCTCGCCGCTACCGCCATGATGGCGTTCCGCACTCGCAACAAACCGCACATATCCTTCATTTCCCCATTTGGCGCTGAACCGCCAACGCATGCAAGCGAAAGCGGGTCCGGCGCGCATTGACTTGTCCACCCACGGGACTAGCGGGTCGGCGATGAACGACGACAAGCGCCTCGGCTATGCGGCCGGAATCACCGCCTATGCCGCGTGGGGCGTCATCCCCGCCTATTTCAAGCTGCTGATCCCGGTCGCGCCCGATGCGATCGTCGCCAACCGAATCGCCTGGTCGCTCCCCCTGCTGGCGCTGGCGCTATTCGCCTTTCGCCGGTGGGAGCGCTTTGGCGCGGTCCTGCGGTCGCCCAAGCTGATCATGGCGCTCGTCGCCTCCGCGCTGCTGATCGCCATCAACTGGTTGCTCTACGTCTACGCCATCAATTCGGGGCACATCCTGGCGGGCAGTCTCGGCTATTATCTCAATCCTCTGGCCAACATCCTGCTCGGCCGGTTCGTCCTCCACGAGCGGCTCGAGCGGCGGCAGTGGATCGCAGTGGGCATCGCGGCGGCCGGTGTGGCCGTCCTCGCCGCGGGCGCCCTCACCACTTTGTGGATCAGCCTCGGGCTGTGCCTCTCGTTCGCGTCATACGGCATTATCCGCAAGCTCGTGCCGGTCGACAGCGTCACCGGCCTGTCGGTCGAAACCTTGCTCCTCTACCCCTTCGCCATTGGCTGGCTGTGGTTCGCCGGGCCGCTGCTGGGCACGCTGACCGCCACGCCAAAACTGATGTGGTTGCTGGCCGGCACCGGCCTGATCTCGACCGTCCCGCTGCTGCTGTTCACCGAGGCCGCGCGCAGGCTTCCCTATTCGACGGTCGGCATGCTGCAGTTCATCGCCCCGACCCTGCAGTTCCTGCTCGCCGTCGCCTTCTACGGCGAGGCGCTGACCGCCGCCCACATGATCGCGTTCGCCGCCATCTGGACGGCGCTGGCGCTGTACGTGTCGGCACTCCTGGGCGCGCGCCGCCAGCGGCGGCTTGCGGAAGGGACGGTCGAGGCGCAAGAAGCCTGATCATGTTCAACATCATCTCGGCCCTGATCGGCGGTGTGTCTCTTTTGCTGGTGGCGGTGGCGTTCCTGCCGCTGCTCGGAATCGCCAACTGGATCATCCTGCCCCTGCCGATCATCGGCCTGTTGATCGGCCTGCTGTCGCGCGGAAAGCTTGGCCGCAACCTCAACCTCGCCGCGATCCTGATCGGCATCGTCCGCCTGTCGATCGGCGGAGGCGTGCTGTGAGCCGCGACCCGCGCATCGACGCCTACATCGCCAAGGCCGGCGATTTCGCCAGGCCGATCCTCGAGCGGGTGCGGGAACGCGTCCACGCCGTCGTTCCCGACGTCGAGGAAGCGATCAAGTGGGGGCACCCCAACTATCTTTGCGACGGCAAGATCCTGCTCGGCACCGCCGCCTTCAAGGCGCATGCGTCGGTCCATTTCTGGAACCCCGATGCCGAAAAAGAGACGGAAGGCATGGGCCAGCTCGGCAAGCTGAAGGACGTCGCCGACCTACCCGCCGACCTCGACCGGCAGATCGCCGATGCGCTGGCGCGGCGCACCCAGCCTTCCCCGCCCAAGGAAAAGAAGCCGCCCCGGCCCGTCGGCGAGCTCCACCCCGACTTCGTCGCCGCGCTGGCCGAGCATGCCGATGCGCGCCGGACGTTCGACGGTTTCGCGCCCAGCCACCAGCGCGACTATGTCGATTGGATCGGCGAGGCCAAGCAGGACGCGACCCGCGCGCGGCGCATCGCCCAGGCGATCGAATGGCTGGCCGAGGGCAAGCGGCGCAACTGGAAGTATGAGAACTGTTGATCCGGGGGATAGACAGGCGACGTACTCGAGAATTGCTGCGGCTCAGCGGGTCCTGACGTAACGCCCCGGCGCGTCCTCCAGCGCCGGCTTGCTCCCCTCGCCCGGCACGCGTGCGCCCTTCGCCTCGACGGTCTTGGGCGCCTGCGCCTTCAGCCAATCGATCCAGTCCGGCCACCAGCTGCCCTTGTGCTCGGTAGCGCCGGCGATGAACTCGTCGAGACCCTGCGGGTCGGCGTCATTAGTCCAGTACTGGTACTTGCCCGCGCTCGGCGGATTGACCACGCCGGCGATATGGCCCGACCCGGCCAGCACGAACCTCTTGTCGCCGCCGAGGTGCTTCGTCAGTTTCCAGACGCTCGCGACCGGGGCGATATGATCCTCCCGCCCCGCCTGGATATAGGCAGGGACGGTTACCTTCGTCAGGTCGAGCGGGACGCCGTCGATGCTGATCGCGCCCGGCTCGACCAGCAGGTTCTGGCGGTACAGGCGTTCGAGATAGTCGCGGTGCCACTCACCCGGCAGGTTGGTGACGTCGCCGTTCCAGTGCAGCAGGTCGAACGGCGGCGGATCGTTGCCGAGCAGGTAGTTGTTGACGACGTAGTTCCAGATGAGGTCGCGCCCGCGCAGCAGGTTGAAGGTCGCCGCCATCACCCGCCCGTCGAGCACGCCGGTTTCCGCGGTCAGCGATTTCAGCGTCGCCATCGTCTCGTCGCCGAGGAACTGCTTGAGGTCGCCGGCATCCTCGAAATCGACCTGGGCGGTGAAGAAGGTGGCGCTGGCGACCTTCGATTGCTCGCCCTTGCCCGCCAGCATCGCCAGCGTCGCCGCGAGCGTCGTCCCGGCGACGCAATAGCCGATGGTGTGAACGCTCTTCACGCCGAGCAGTTCGCGGATGACGTCGATCGCCTCGACCTGCGCCGCTACATAATCGTCCATCGTCACGTCGCGAATGCTCTCGTCGGCGCTCTTCCAGCTGACCATGAACAAGGTCACGCCCTGGTCGACGGTCCATTTGACGAAGCTTTTCTCGGGCGTGAGGTCGAGGATGTAGAAACGGTTGATCCACGGCGGAAAGATCACCAGCGGCGTCTCCAGCACCTTGCCGGTCGCCGGCGCATACTGGATCAGCTGGAACAGCTTTGTTTCGTGGATCACCTTGCCCGGCGTGGTGGCGAGGTTGCGGCCAAGCTCGAACGCGCCCTCCGGCGACTGGGTCACCTGCCCGCGAGACACGTCGCCGAGCATGTTCTTCAGCCCCGACAGCAGGTTCTCTCCGCGGGTCTCCATCGTCCGCTTCATGACCTCGGGGTTGAGGCCCGCAAAGTTGGCCGGGCTCATCGCGTCGACGAAACCCTTGGTGGCGAAGCGCAGCCGCTCGCGCGCCGCCTCGTCCAGCCCGTCGATTTCCTCGACCGTGCCCATCAGCCGGTCGGAGATGGCAAGATAGCTCTGTTTGACCGTGTCGAAGATCGGGTCCTGCCACGCGTCGCCGGCGAATCGCCTATCACGCGCTTCGCCCGCCTTGGTCGCCTGCCCGAGCATCCGGCTCCACGATTCGAGACCCTTCGCCCAGGCCTCCGCCCCCGCGCTCATCATCGCGAAGGGGTCGGTGCCGCCGGCCGACCCGCCGAACCCGAAACCGGGCAGGGCCGCGCCCTTCTCGATATTCTCCGCGAACGCCTCGAGGATCATCTGGTTGGCGCGGGCCATGACCAGCGACCAGTGCTGCCAGTCCTCGACGCCCGGGATTTGGGTGGTGTCGTCCGTCATGCGCCCTGTCATAGGCCGGATTGCGGGCAATTGCGAAGCCGCGCATAGGGGCGGCCATGAAGCAACCCACGCTCCTGCCTGACGCGCTGGTCGTCCTCGACTTCCTCGGCATCGCGGTGTTCGCGATTTCCGGCGCATTGGTCGCGGCGGAGAAGAAGCAGACACTAGTCACCTTCATCTTTTTCGCCGTGGTGACGGGCGTCGGTGGCGGGACCCTGCGCGACCTGCTGATCGGGGCCCCCGTGTTCTGGGTACACAAGAACGCGACGTTGCTGATCTGTATCGCCGCCGCGATCCTGGTCTGGTTCCTGTCGCGCAAGCACCATGCCGAACGCGCCATCCTGTGGTTCGACGCGGTGGGACTTGCAGCGTACGCGACCTATGGCGCGGCGAAGGCGCTGACCTATGCCGTCGCCCCGGTTCCGGCTTTCGCCATGGGCGTGCTGACCGCGTGCCTTGGCGGCATCATCCGCGACGTGCTGGCCGGCGAACCCTCGATCCTGATGCGGCCCGAGCTCTATGTCACCGCAGGTGCGCTGGCGTCGGGTATCTACGTCATCGCGGTGACGTTTGGCGGCCCGCCGACGCTCGCCGCGCTGGTCGGCGGCCTTGCCGGATTCGCGTTGCGCGCCGCCGCCATTTCTCGCGGCCTGAGCCTCCCCGCCTATCGCGGCTGAGGGTTGCCGCACCGCAGCATCGTCGTCATTGTGAGGTGATGACCGACGATTTCTACCGCATCCAGCGCCTGCCGCCCTACGTCTTCGCCGAAGTCAACGCGATGAAGGCCGCGGCGCGCGCACGGGGCGAGGACATCGTCGATCTCGGCATGGGCAACCCCGACGGCGCCCCGCCGAAGCATGTGATCGACAAGCTGGCCGAAGTGGCCGCCAAGCCGACCGCCCACCGCTACTCCGCGTCCAAGGGCATTCCGGGCCTGCGCAAGGCCCAGGCCAATTATTACAAGCGCCGGTTCAACGTCGACCTCGACCCTGACAGCGAGGTGATCGTCACGCTGGGCTCGAAGGAAGGCCTCGCCAATCTCGCCCAGGCGATCACCGCGCCGGGCGACGTCGTGTTGACGCCCAACCCCAGCTACCCGATCCATCACTTCGGCTTCATCATTGCCGGCGCCGCGATCCGCTCGATCCCCGCCGTTCCCGGCCCCGACTTCTTCGACCGCCTGGAAAAGGCGATGCGCTACACCGTGCCGCGCCCCAAGGTGCTGGTCATCGGCTATCCCTCGAACCCGACCGCGCAGGTGGTCGACAAGGCGTTCTACGAACAGCTGGTTGCCTTCGCGAAGGAGGCCGGGCTGATCGTCATTTCCGACCTCGCCTATGCCGAAATCTATTTCGGCGATACGCCCACCCCCTCGATTCTCGAGGTCGAGGGCGCCAAGGACATCGCGGTCGAGTTTACCTCCATGTCGAAGACCTATTCGATGGCCGGCTGGCGGATGGGTTTCGCGGTCGGCAATGCCAGGCTGATCGGAGCGCTGACCCGCGTGAAAAGCTACCTCGACTATGGTGCCTTCACCCCGATCCAGGCCGCCGCCTGCGCCGCCTTGAACGGCCCGCAGGACATCATCGATTTCAACCGCGCCCTCTACAAGAAGCGGCGCGACGTGATGGTCGACAGCTTCGGCCGCGCCGGCTGGGACATCCCGGTGCCGCAGGCGTCGATGTTCGCCTGGTCGCCGATCCCCGAGCCCTTCCGCCATCTCGGCAGCATGGAATTTTCCAAGAAACTGCTGACCGAGGCCGGCGTGGCGGTCGCGCCGGGAGTCGGGTTCGGCGAGGAAGGCGAAGGCTTTGTCCGGCTCGCCCTCGTCGAAAACGAGCAGCGCTTGCGCCAGGCCGCGCGCGGCGTGAAGAAGATGCTGGAGAAGGCCTGATGCTGCCCCACGCGCCCAATCTCACCCGACTGGCCGAGATCATCCAGCTGGCGGTCGCGCCGGTGTTCCTGCTCGCCGGTCTCGGCGCCTTCCTCAACGTCTGCGTCAGCCGGCTGGCGCGGATCGTCGACCGGATGCGGGCGATCGAACCGCGGATCCTGTCGTCGCGCGGGGATGAGCATGACCGGCTGGTGGCGGAGGCGCGACTGCTCGACCGCCGCACCCGGGTCGTGACCCGCGCCATCTTCCTCACCGTGCTGGCCGCGCTGTTGATCTGCGCGGTGGTGTCGCTCCTGTTCCTCGCCTTCCTGACGGTGTGGAAGTTCGGGACCATCATCGCGCTGCTGTTCATTGCCGCGATGCTGTGCACCGGCGCGGGGTTCGCGACCTTCTTGCACGAAACCCGGCTGGGCGTCCGCGCGGTGCGCGCGCGCGCCGCCATCCTGGAACATCGCGCCGACGAGGCCTGACGGCTTGCCCCGGCAGGGGCCTTGAGACAGGGTGCCGTCCTTGTTCAGGGGGAAATGATGCTATCGATGATTCTTGCCGCCGGGCTGGCCGCTGCGCCGCCTGCCGCCCAAGCTGTGCCACCGGCTGCGCCGTCCGTCGCGGCGGTCACCAAGCAGGCGATGCCGAGCGCCGACGACTTCGCGAAGATGTTGAAGATGTTCGACAAGATGTTCCCGCCGCAGCCGGATCCCGATCCCGCCCGGCTGGCCGCGGCACGTCCGGTGGCGCTGCTGATGTGGCCCGACGGGACGTACGGAGATATCTTCGAGACGCTGGCGACCTCGATCGGCAATACGGTGCTCGACATGAAACCGTCCGATTTTCCCGAGCCGCCGGCCGGAAAGGATGACAAGGACGCCAAGCCCAAGGTTGCCAAGCCGGACGTGTCGCTGCGCGACCAGATGCGCCGCGAGGATCCCCATTTCGACCAGCGGATGAAGCTGATGACCGCGGCCGCGCATGCCGAGCTGCAGCGCCTTTCGCCGCTGATCGAGCCGCCGCTCCGCGAAGGCCTGTCACGAGCGCTGGCGCGTCGCTTCACCGAGCCGCAGCTGGCCGACATCGGCGCCTTCTACGGTTCGCCGACCGGCCGCCTCTACGCGCGGGAAGCGATCAAGATGTGGATGGACGGCGACATCGCGCGTTCGATGATGAACTCAATGCCCGTGCTGATCATGCAGATGCCGGGAGCCCTCGAACGCATGAAGTCGGCCGACGATTCGCTCCCGCCGCCGCCGAAAAAGGCCAAGCCCGCCAAGAAGGACTAGGGCGCGGCCTTCAGTGCGGCGACGTTGGGCGGCAGGGTAAACTTCGCGCCCGGCGTGCGCTCGACCTGCCAGCCGTCCACGGTCCTTCGTCCCGCCTCCATCGCATGGTCGGCGGCGTCAACCACCAGGTAGGCGGCCTCGAGTCCGGGCGGGGTCATCGACACCAGTACGCTGCCCTCGTGGTGAAGCGGGCCTGCGGCGGATTCCATCCGCTTGCGGAAATCGATCGCGTGTTCGCCCAGCATGGCATCGAGGTCGGTCGGCAACGGCCCCTTGGTGAGCACGGCGCTCTGGCTGGGCGTCTGCCCGATGGCGGGGCCGAGGCCCGACCAGTCGCCCGGCGTCTCGACCATTTCGTTGAGCGGCGGCGCCGGCTTGATATCGTCCTTCACCGCGCCGCCCCGATCGCAGGCGGCGAGGAGCAACGGGGCAATCAGCAGGATGCGTCGGTTCATGCGGCCCCAACGCGCCAAGATCGGATTTGGCCAATCGACTTTTCGGGAAGCGGCGACTAGGTCCTCGGCACCAACCATTCGCCACACCGGAGCTTCTCTTGGTCACCGCCAGTCACGTCCTCGATCGCGTCCTCGTCCTCGAAATGGTCCGCGTGACCGAAGCCGCCGCTATCGCCGCCTCGCAGTGGATCGGGCGCGGCGACAACGACTCCGCCGACGCAGCGGCGGTGGAAGCGATGCGCGTCGCCCTCAACGAACTGCCGATGGACGGCACCGTCGTGATCGGCGAAGGCGAGCGCGACGAGGCACCGATGCTCTACATCGGCGAGAAGGTCGGCTCGGCGCAGGGCACCGGCCCTGCCATCGACATCGCGCTCGACCCGCTCGAAGGCACGACCATCACCGCGACGGCCGGCCCCAACGCGCTTGCCGTGCTGGCGATTGCCGAACATGGCTGCCTGCTCAATGCGCCCGACGTCTACATGGACAAGCTGGCGATCGGACCGGGCTATGGCGACGACGTCATCGACATCACCCGCTCGGTCTCCGACAATGTGCGCAGCCTGGCCAAGGCCAAGGGCGTCGACGTCAAGGACATCACCGCCTGCGTCCTCGACCGGCCGCGCCACTCGGCGATCATCAAGGAACTGCGCGCGCTCGGCTGCATCATCAAGCTGATCCCCGACGGCGACGTCGCCGGCGTCATCGCGGTCAGCGATCCCGATACCGGGGTCGACATCTACATGGGCACCGGCGGCGCGCCCGAAGGCGTCCTCGCGGCAGCGGCGCTGCGCTGCGTCGGCGGGCAGATCCAGGGCAAGCTCCTGTTCCGCAACGAGGACGAGCGCGCCCGCGCCCACCGCTGGGGGATCGAGGACCTCGACCGGGTCTACGCGCTCGAGGACATGGCCAAGGGCGACTGCATCTTCGCCGCCACCGGCGTCACCGACGGCTCGCTGCTCCGGGGCGTTCGCCGCAAGAAGGGCGGCTGCCTGACGACCGAAACCATCGTCATGCGCGCCAGCTCCGGCACCGTTCGCCGCGTTTCGACCGAACATCGCAAGGGCGTCGCTTGAACCTTGCCGCCGGGCGACTCATAACGGGTCGATGAGCGGGGAAGAGTTCGTTTGCGGCGTATCGCAAAGCCTTAACGGCCAGCCCTGGCGCTGGCGCCGGCGCGGCGGCGACATGCTGGAGCGCGACCTCGTCGACCAGCTCCTGCTGGCGCGCGGCGTGGCCGAGGACGACCTTGCCCGCCACCGCGATCCACGGCTGCGCGATTTCCTGCCCGATCCCTCGCACTTCGCCGACATGGACGCCGCCGCCCGCCGCCTGGCCGACGCGATAGAGGCGAGCGAGACGATCGCCATTTTCGGCGACTATGACGTCGACGGCGCGACCTCGGCGGCGCTCCTCGTTCTTCTCCTCCGCCGCCTCGGCGCGGAGCCGATGGTCTACATCCCCGACCGGTTGATGGAAGGCTATGGCCCGTCGGGCGCGGCGCTGGTCGAACTGAAGCGTCGCGGCGCGACCCTGGCCGTCACCGTCGATTGCGGCGCGCAGGCCTATGACGCGGTGGGCGAAGCGAAAGACGCCGGCCTCGACGTCATCGTCTGCGACCATCACCAATGTTCGACCGTGCTCCCCGCCGCACTGGCGCTGGTCAACCCGAACCGCCTCGACGAAAGCGAAACCGGCGCGGCGCATGGCCATCTCGCCGCCGTCGGCGTGGCCTTCCTGCTCGGCGTCGCCCTGCTCCGCGAGTTGCGCGGTCGCGGTGTCTTCGAGGGACGCGAAGAGCCGAAGATCATCGACCTGCTCGACCTCGTCGCGCTTGGCACGGTGGCCGATGTCGCCACGTTGAAGGGCCTCAACCGCGCCTTCGTCACGCAGGGCCTCAAGGTCATGGGGCAGCGCGCCAACGTCGGCCTGTCGGCGCTGGTCGAGGCGTCGCGCCTGACCAAGGCGCCGTCCGCCCGCGACCTCGGCTTCGCGCTCGGCCCGCGCATCAACGCCGGCGGCCGCGTCGGCAAGTCGGACCTTGGCGTGCGCCTGCTGACCACGACGGACGAGGAGGAGGCCCGGACCATCGCCGCCGAACTCGACCGGCTGAACGAGGAACGCCGCGCGATCGAGCAGGTCGTGACCGAACAGGCCCTCGAGCAGGCCGAGGCGCAAGCGGACGAACCCGTCATCCTCGTTTCCGGCAAGGGCTGGCACCCCGGGGTCGTCGGCATCGTCGCCAGCCGGTTGAAGGAACGCTTCGGCCGCCCGGCGATCGTCATCGCCGAGGAAGACGACGGGACCGGCAAGGGTTCGGGCCGATCGATCAACGGCGTCGACCTCGGCGCGGCAGTACTGGCCGCCAAGGATCACGGCCTGCTCAAAGCCGGCGGCGGTCACGCGATGGCGGCCGGCGTCACGGTCGCGCCTGGCGGCATCGCGGCACTGCGCGACCATCTTGCCGACGCCCTGCGCGCGCCGGTGGAGGTCGCGCGCGGCGCCCGGGCGCTGACGCTCGACGCGCTCCTGGCGCCGGGCGGCGTGGCCGCCAGCCTGTGCGACGCGCTTGACGCCGCCGGTCCCTACGGCGCCGGGTGGCCCGCCCCGCGGGTCGTCGCCGGGCCGGTTCGCCTGGTCAACGTCGGCGTCGTCGGCAACGGACATTTGCGCGCCGTTGCGCTCGGCGACGACGGCAAGAGCTTCAAGATGATCGCCTTCCGCACCGCCGAAACGCCGCTGGGGCAGGCCCTGCTCGCTGGCGGCGATGCCCGATGGTGGCTGGCCGGGACGATCAAGCGGGACGAGTGGAACGGCGGCAATCGCGCGGAAATGCATCTCGAGGACGCCGCACCTGCTTGACGCTGCGCGGCGCATCGCCTAACCGCGCCCCGCACCACGCAACGTGGCCCCTTCGTCTAGCGGTTAGGACGCGGCCCTTTCACGGCTGAAACACGGGTTCGATTCCCGTAGGGGTCACCACTTCCCCCCATATTCCGCAAAACGGTCAGCTGGCGGTGGCCGTGCTGTCGCCCTCGCCGTCGGCCGCGATCCGTGCCGCGGCTTCGTCCGCCGGCATCGGGCGGCCGGTGAGGTAACCTTGCACGTCGGGGCAGCCCGCCACGGTCAGGCACAGCCGCTGCGCGTCCGTCTCCACCCCCTCGGCAATGACGCCGAGACCGAGCGCCCGGGCCAGCCGGACCAGCGCGATGATCAGCGCTTCGGCATTGGGTTCGTGCCCGATCCGCGCGACGAAGCTGCGGTCGATTTTGATCTTGTCGATCGGGTAGAGCTGCAGCGCACCAAGATTGGAATAACCGGTCCCGAAATCGTCGAGCACGATCTTGAAGCCCAGCGCCCGAAGGTCGCGCAGGGCGCCGATGACATGCGATTCCTCGCCGACCAGGACGCTCTCGGTAATCTCGAGGTCGAACTGGGTGGGGTCGATCCCGTATTCGCGGGCGAGGTCGGCGACGCGCTCGGCGAAATCGCGCTGGCGCAGCTGGAGCGCGGAGACGTTGACCGCGACCCGGACGCCCGGCCAGCGGCGGCTGTCGAGGAATGCCTGGCGAAGCGCGAAGCGGCCCAGCGCATCGATCAGGCCGCTTTCCTCCGCCAGCTCGACGAAGGTCGCCGGCGGCACCGGTCCGAGGTCGGGCTCGATCCAGCGGGCCAGCGCCTCGAGGCCGATGATCCGCCCGTCGCGCCCGACCTGCGGCTGGTAGGCGAGCGCCAGCCGTTCCTGCTTGATCGCCTCGTGCAACCGGTTGTGGAGGTCGTGCCGTTCGCGCACGCCCTCGTCCATGCGCGGTTCGTAAATCGCGTAAGTGCCGCGCGCCCGTGCCTTGGCCGCGTAAAGGGCGAGGTCGGCACGGCGCAGCCACTCGCTGGGCTGCTCGCTCGTCCCGCCGATCACGATACCGATGCTGGCGCCGGTGAAGACGCGCGATTCGCTCAGCTGCACCGGATCGGCAAGCCGCGCGGCTATCGCTTCGGCCAGCGCCTCTGCCTCGCCGAGATTGCCGCCGGCCTGGAGAACGACGAACTCATCGCCGCCGAACCGGATCAGGCGGTCTGCGGGCTTGCAGCAGCTCTCGATGATCCGAGCCACCGCGCAAATCAGTTCGTCTCCCGCGGCATGGCCGTGGCTGTCGTTGACCGACTTGAAGTGGTCGAGGTCGATATTGAGGAGGGCAAATCGGCGCGCAGTCGAGCGGCCGGCGACCTCGTCTACCGCGCGGTCGAACTGCGCCCGGTTGGCCAGCCCGGTCAGCGAATCGCGATAGGCCAGTCGCGCCGCCTCCGCCTCGCTCGTCACCAATGCCCTCGCCAGGTCGCGGCCGCGAAGGACGAAGCCGGCGACCATCAGGCCGAGCAGGATCGAAAAGCCGACCGTCGCGCCCAGCGTTTCGCGAAGCAGCCGCGTTCCGGGCCGCGACGCGCGCCATTCGAGGAACGCCAACGTCTTGCCGTCGCGGTCGCGGATGGCGACATGCGCGATGCCCGGGCGTGCGCGTGTCTGGCCGATGGTCAGGCTCGCTTCCTTCAGCAGGAACTGGTCGCTGACCTGGTCGGCCAGCCTGGCGTTGAGTGGCTCCGAAGTGAGGACGATCGGCGCCCGCGCGGTCCGCGGCACGGCGACGTCATCGGGCTGGACGAGCGCCGCCGACAGCAGGCGAAGCGTCCCGCCGACCTCGACGATTTCGTGGGCGACGATCGGCCGCAGCCGCTTGCCCCTGCCGACCGGCAGCGAGGGCAACGTGCCGCGCTTTGCTTCCTCGACGCGGACGTCGGTGATCAGCGCGCGGGTGCCGCTGGCCAACTGCCCGAGCGACGACGGCGCGACTTCGTGTCCCGACTGGTAAGCGTACCACAGCCGGTCGTTGCGGTCGGCGACCATGACGGTGTCCGCGGCGCTGGTCGAGCCGAGGTATTCGCCGAGGAACTCGCTCGCCCAGTCATGGTCCTGCCGGTGGTCGAGGTGGATGACCGCATCGTCCCAATAGGCCTGCGGCACCGCCTTGGTGGCGGCTTCGCGCAGGTAGCTGTCGATGCCGTTGGCGACGACCGCTTCGACCCGGTCACGGTCGCGCTGGTCGACGTCCGCGGCGGAATAGAATTGCAGGCTGAACAGCATGGCCACGCTGGCGCTGACGAACAGCACCGCAGCCCACACGAAAAGACGTGGGAAAGACGTCCCCCTGCCCCGCAACCCCGACCTCGCTTGTCGCCCCAAAGAGAGCGTTATCCGGCAATATCCGAATCGGATTAACGGGCCGTTCTTAGGGTCTGTGCCATATCGCAGCAACACAAGTTGTTGAATTGCGTCGCGAAATCATGACCGGCCGCCGCGTGCGACCAAGCGTTGAGGCGGAGCCTTCACTTTTGCGCCCTTCCGCCGCAGGATGCCGCCACATCGTCTGACAGGGGAAATCATCATGCCGTTCATGCGCACGCCGACCTTGCTGCTCCTCGCCACCACCGCCCTCGTCGCCGCACCGGCGCTGGCCCAGCAGGCCCCGATCATCCAGCCGGGCGCCCCCGGCGCGCCGTCGAAGGTGATCAGCGCGGCCGACGCCAGCAAGCTCGTCGCCAACCGTTACCTCCCGGCGGACGTTGAATTCATGCAGGCGATGATCCCGCACCACGCCCAGGCGCTGGAGATGTCGAAGCTGGTCGCCAGCCGCACGACGTCGAAGGAGGCCAACGCCGCCGCCACCCGCATCCTCAAGAGCCAGGGCGACGAGATGCGGTTCATGGAAAGCTGGCTCCGCCAGCGCGGCCAGCCGGCGGCGATGGACCACAGCATGCATATGGGCATGGCGATGGGCCCGCACGCGACGATGACCGGCATGGCCAGCCCGGCCGACCTGGCGCGCCTGGCGAGCCTCAAGGGCGTCGATTTCGAGCGGCTGTTTTACACGCTGATGATCAAGCACCACCAGGGCGCGCTGGAGATGATCAGCGCGCTGCTGAAGGTGCCGGGCGCGGCGTACGACCCGGTGCTGTTCGAATTCATCACCGACGCCAAGAACGACCAGACCAGCGAAATCGAGCGGATGGAAGGGCTGCTGGCGCAGATCTCGACCGATCCGCGCTTCGGCCTCAAGGCCGGCTTCAACAATGCCGGCCAGGCGATCAGCAACATGACGCTGCTCGCCTCGCTGCCAAAGCCGGCCGGCTTCTTCGATCCGACCAACCCCGAGGCCAAGCCGCTCCCGCTGCCGGTCAAAAAGGGTGAGAAGCCGTCGAAGGAGGAACAATTCTCCGACCGCTTCCCGCTCCTGAGCTTCGCCCAGACCGACATGGCGTTCGACAAGGACCTGCTGTTCACCGGCAACTACCACGGCTTCAACATCTACCGCTTGGGCGCGCAGGGCCTGCCGACATTGGTCAGCTCGACCGTCTGCCCGGGCGGCCAGGGCGACGTGTCGGTGGTCGGCAAGCTGCTGATCATGTCGGTCGAACAGACCCGCGGTCGCGTCGATTGCGGCCTCCAGGGCATCGACGTCCCGGTCAGCCCCGAACGGTTCCGCGGCATCCGCATCTTCGACATTTCCGACCCCACGCGCCCGCGCCAGGTCGGTCTCGTCCAGACCTGCCGCGGCAGTCACACGCATTCGGTGATCGACGCCAACGACAAGCGCGCCATCGTCTATGTTTCCGGCACCGCCGGCGTGCGCGATGAAAAGGAACTGGCCGGCTGCGTCGGTAACATCGCCGGCGATCCGCGCACCGCGCTGTTCAGCATCGACGTGGTCGAAATCCCGTTCGCCGACCCCTCGAAGGCGCGCATCGTCTCGTCCCCGCGCGTGTTCGCCGATCCCAAGACCGGCAACGTCGCCGGCCTGTGGAAGGGCGGCGACCATGGCGTCGGCACGCAGGACACCGCGCAAACCAACCAGTGCCACGACATCACCGCCTTCCCGGCGAAGAAGATCGCGGCCGGCGCCTGCTCGGGCAACGGCATCATCCTCGACATTTCGGACCCGATGAAGCCGAGGCGCATCCACGACGTGACCGATCCTGGCTTCGCCTACTGGCACTCGGCGACCTTTAACAACGACGGCTCCAAGGTGCTGTTCACCGACGAATGGGGCGGCGGCGGCATGCCGCGCTGCCGTGCCACCGACCCGCGCAATTTCGGTGCGGACGCGTTCTACGACATCGAAGGCGGCCAGTTGGTGCGCAAGGGCACCTACAAGCTGCCCGCGCCGCAGACCGACAAGGAAAACTGCGTCGCCCACAACGGCTCCGCCGTGCCGGTCCCGGGCCGCGATATCTTCGTCCAGGCCTGGTACCAGGGCGGTATCTCGCTGATCGATTTCACCAACAGCAGCAATCCGTACGAGATCGGCTATTTCGACCGCGGGCCGCTCGATGCCAAGCACGAGGCTCTAGGCGGTTTCTGGTCGGCCTATTACTACAAGGGCCGGGTCTACGGGACGGAGATCGCGCGCGGCCTCGACGTGCTGGCGCTCAAGCCGAGCCCGCAGCTGTCGGCCAACGAGATCGCGGCCGCGGCGCTCGCCTATAGCGACGGCCCGTTCAACCCGCAGAACCAGTACCCGATGCGCTGGCCGGCGGTGCCAGTCGTCGCCCGCGCCTACGTCGACCAGCTGGTCCGCGCCAACGCGATCGACGCCGCCACGCGAGGTTCGCTCGAAACGGCCCTGACCCAAGCCGACGCGCGCCTGGCGGCCAACGCCAAGGACGCCGCGCTGGCCGGCCAGATCAACGCGATGGCCGGCAAGATGGGCGGCGGCGAAAAGCAGGCCGACCTCGCGTCGGTCCTGAAGGGAATCGCGGCGAAACTGCGCTAGAGGCGGGTCCAGCCGACGGCGAGGCTGGCGGCGAGCACCAGGGTGCTGGCCGCCAGCGCGATTGCGGCGCGCATCCCTTCCTTGCGCGCATAGGCGAGCGTGATGCCGATCTTGACCGCCATATTGGCGATGATCGTGCCGCCGATGGCGATGGCGCCCAGAAGCGCGCCGATCGCTTCGGGCGGCAGGCCGCCGGCGGTGACGATCGAGGCGTCGACGTCGAGGCTACCCATCATGAACAACAGGACGGCGATGCCCTGCTCGCCGAATCGGCCTTCGGCCCAGCGCGCGGCAATCGCGGCGAGGGCCAGGAAGACGACGAAAAGCAGGGCCGGCTTGAGCGCGATGGGGTTGCCGGGCGGCGCACCTTCCTTGTCGCTCGGCGCGCTGCGGTAAAGCCACCAGCCGGCGCCCCACGCCACCACCAGTGCCGGCGCGAGCAGCAGGACGAACGGCACGAGGAATCGCTGGGCCAAGAGCGCGACCAAGACGATGACCCGCAGGTACATGACCGCGCTGGCCAGCGCGATCCCGGCTTCCTCCGCGCCGCCGCCCTCGCCCGACCCGGCGCGCTGCGCCAGCGACTGGGTGACGGCCGTCGAGGAATAGGCGCCGCCGATCAGCGCCGTTGCGACCGTCCCGTGGCGCGCGCCGAACAGTCGGTTGGCGACGTAGCCGGCAAACGAAAAGCCGGTGACCAGCACCACCACCCACCACAGCTTCGAGTCGTTCCACGCGCCGTACGGGCCGAAATCATGGTCGGGCAGGAACGGCAGGACGGCGAGCGCGATGACCGCGAACCGCGCCAGCGCCTGGATATCATGCTCGTCGAGCCGGTCGACGAAGCCGTGCAACTCCTGCCGCATGGCGAGGATGAAGACGATTGCCGCGCCGCAGGCCAGCGCGAGCCCGACGCTGCCCGTCCCCGCCAGGAAGGCGGCGGCGGTGACGACCAGCGCGGCGACCGGGCTGGTCGCATCCGCCTGTTCGCGCAGCCTCGGTGCGTACGCCCAGCCCAAAAGCGCCACGAAGCCGAGCACCAGCACCGCGCCGACCGCCGGCTGGGCCAGCGACAAGCGGCCGGCGATGGCCGCGCCGAGGCCGAGCAGCGAGAAGGTGCGAAAGCCCGCGACCCGCGTCCCTTCCTTCTTGGCGCGCAGCTTGAAACCGCGTTCCAGCCCGACCAGCGCGCCGATGGCGAACCCGGCACTGACGCCGATCGCGTCCCGCGCCCAGGGTTCGAGCCCCGCGATCACCGCGCCAGCCTCTCCGCGTGCCATCGCACATGGTCGGCCATGAAGGTCGAGATGAAATAATAGCTGTGGTCGTATCCCGGCTGCCGCCGCAGCGTCAGCGGAATGCCGGCCTCGGCGCAGGCCGCTTCCAGCAGCTCGGGCTTCAGCTCCTTTTCGAGGAAGGGGTCCGCGTCGCCGATATCGACCAGCAATTCATCGACCCGTGCGCCGTCGGCGATCGCGAGGCAGGCATCGTGCCGGCGCCAGCTCGCCGCGTCCGGCCCAAGATAATGGCGCAGCGCCTTGCGTCCCCATGGCACCTGGCTGGGCGCGACGATCGGCGAAAAGGCGCTGACCGACCTGAAGCGGCCGGAAAGGCCGAGCGCCATCGTCAACGCGCCGTGCCCGCCCATCGAATGGCCGGTGATGCCCTGCCGCGCCATGTCGGCCGGGAAATGGTCACCGACGATCGCCGGCAGTTCCTCGGCCAGGTAGGACCACATGTTGAAATGGCGGTTCCACGGGCTTTCGGTCGCGTCGAGGTAGAAGCCCGCGCCCTGCCCGAAATCGTACAGCTGGTCGGGGTCGTCCGGCACCTCGTCGCCCCGCGGGCTGGTGTCCGGGGCGACGAAGATGATCCCGGCCTTCGCGCACGCCGCGCGGAATTCGCCCTTCTCGGTGACATTCGCGTGGGTGCAGGTCAGCCCTGACAGATACCACAGCACCGGCAGCTTCGCCCCCGGCGCGTGGTCCGGCACGAAGACCGAAAAGGTCATGTCGGTGTGCGTGACCGCGCTGGCGTGCCTGTAGACGCCTTGCGTTCCGCCGTGGCTGCGGTTGGTGCTGACCTTCTCCAGCGTCATTGCGCCGGGCGGTGCAATCCGCACAGCTTGTTGCCGTCCGGATCGCGAAGATAGGCGAGGTACAGCTTGCCGAACGCGTTGGCGCGATAGCCGGGCGGGTCTTCGCACGCCGTTCCGCCGGCTTCGATCCCGCGCTGGTGCCAGGCGTCGACTTCCTCCGGGCTGTCGAAGTTGAACCCGATCGTTCCGCCATTGGCGTGGCTTGCCGCCTCACCATTGATCGGCTTGGAGATCATGAACACCGAGCCCTTGTTGCGCCACGCGGTGCGGCCCTTGTCGTCGGTGCCGCCCTCTTTCTCGAACAGGCGGTTGTAGAAGTCGCGGCTCCGGTCGGGGTCGTTGGTGCCGACCATGATGTGGCTGAACATGTCTCGCTCTCCCTAATAGACCACGACGCTGCGGATGCTTTCACCCGCATGCATCAGGTCGAAGCCCTTGTTGATCTCGTCGAGCGTCAGGACATGGGTGATCATCGGGTCGATCGCGATGAGCCCGTCCATGTACATGTCGACGATCTTCGGCACGTCGGTCCGCCCCTTGGCCCCGCCGAACGCGGTGCCGCGCCAGTTGCGGCCGGTGACCAGCTGGAACGGGCGAGTGGCGATTTCCTTGCCCGCCTCGGCGACGCCGATGATGATGCTGGTGCCCCAGCCGCGGTGGCAGCATTCCAGCGCGGTGCGCATCACCTCGGTGTTGCCGGTCGCGTCGAAGCTATAGTCGGCGCCGCCGTCGGTAATTTCGACGATCTTGGCGACGATCTCGTCGCGGCTCATTCCTGAAGTATTGAGGAAATCGGTCATGCCGAACTGGCGGCCCCATTCCTCTCGGTCGGGGTTGATGTCGATGCCGACGATCTTGTTCGCGCCGGCCAGCTTGGCACCCTGGATGACGTTGAGGCCGATGCCGCCGAGGCCAAACACCACGACATTGTCGCCCGGCTGGACATTGGCGGTCTTGGTCACCGCGCCGACCCCGGTGGTGACGCCGCAGCCGATGTAGCAGCTAGTCTTGAACGGCGCGTCCTCGCGGATCTTCGCGACTGCGATCTCCGGCAGGACGGTGAAGTTCGAGAAGGTCGAGCAGCCCATGTAGTGGAAGATCGGCTGGCCCTTGTATGAAAACCGGGTCGTGCCGTCCGGCATCAGCCCTTTGCCCTGCGTCGCGCGGATCGCGGTGCAAAGGTTCGACTTGCCCGAAAGGCAGGTTTTACATTGGCCGCATTCGGGCGTGTAGAGCGGGATGACGTGGTCGCCCGGCTTCACGCTGGTCACCCCCGCGCCGACTTCGCGCACGATCCCGGCGCCTTCATGGCCGAGGATCGAGGGGAAGATTCCCTCGCTATCGAACCCGTCGAGCGTGTAGGCGTCGGTATGGCAGATGCCGGTCGCCATGATTTCGACCAGCACCTCGCCTTCGCGCGGACCTTCGAGGTCGACCTCGACGATCTCCAGCGGGCGCTTGGCTTCGAAGGCAACGGCGGCACGGGTCTTCATGGGGTTCAGGCTCCTTGGGCCGCCAGAGCGGCGGCATCAAATTCTTGTTCGATCTCCGGCGCGGGCTTGGCCGTGGCCAGGCTCACTGCCCAGATCGCGATGCTGGCCGCGATAAAGCCCGGGACGATTTCGTAAAGTGCCGACGACCAGCCGGCGAGGATCCAGCCGACCACGACCAGCGCGCCAACGATCATCCCCGCCAGCACGCCTTCGCGAGTCGTCCGCTTCCAGCGTAGCGAGAATAGCACCGCCGGGCCGAACGCCGCGCCGAACCCGGCCCAGGCGTTGCCGACGATGCCCAGCACCTTGCTGTCCGGGTCGAGGGCCAGCAATCCCGCGACGATGGCGACCAGCAGCACGCACAGCCGGCCGATAGTCACCGTTTCCTTTTCGGTCGCGTCGCGCTTCAGGAAGGTGCGGTAGATGTCCTCGGTCAGGCTCGACGAGGTGACCAAGAGCTGGCTTGAAATCGTCGACATGATCGCCGCCAGCACCGCGGCCAGCACGAAGCCGGCGATAAACGGGTGGAACAGGATTTTCGACAGCAGCAGGAAGACGGTTTCCTCGTCCGCCGGCGCGCCGCCCTTGGCCGCGAAATAGGCCGCGCCGACGAGGCCGGTAAGCACCGCACCGACCAGGCTCACCGTCATCCAGCCAATGTTGATGCGGCGCGCGACCGGCATCTCCTTGACGTCGCGGATCGCCATGAAGCGGACAATGATGTGCGGCTGCCCGAAATAGCCGAGCCCCCACGCCGCCGCGCTGACGATCGCCAGCGGCGTCACGTCGCCGCCGACCATCTGGGTCAGCGACGCGCCGCGCGTTGCTTCGGCGGCGGCCATCGCGGGCGCAAATCCGCCGCCCAATTCCATCCACGCCACCAGCGGGACCAGCACCAGCGCGACGAACATGATGCAGCCCTGCACGAAATCGGTCAGGCTGACGGCGAGGAACCCGCCGAGCACGGTGTAGAGCACGACGATCCCGCCCATCAGCAGGATTCCGTGGACATAATCCATTCCCATCGCCGACACCGCGAACTTGCCGCCCGCGACCATCCCGCTCGACGTGTAGAGCGCGAAAAAGACGATGATCACCAGCGCGCTGACCAGACGCAGCGCCCGACTGGTGTCGCGGAACCGGCCCTCGAAGAAGTCGGGCACGGTGATCGCGTCGCCTGCCAGCTCGGTGTAGGTCCGGAGCCGCGGCGCGATGAGGCGGTAGTTGAGGTAGGCGCCAATCACGAGGCCGATGCCGATCCACGCTTGCCCGAGACCAGACAGGAAGATCGCGCCCGGAAGGCCCATCATCAGCCAGCCCGACATGTCCGATGCGCCCGCCGAGAGGGCGGTCACCGCCGGCCCGAGGTCGCGCCCGCCGAGAAGGTAGCCCTCGCTGTCCTGCGTCGACTTGCGCCACGCGTAAAAGCCGATGCCCAGCATGGCGGCGAAATAGATCGCCAGTGCGATCGCGGTCCCTGTCTGCATGGGCGGGCACGCTATGGGCGCTTGGGCTGCCTTGCAAGCTTGCGCGCCACCCCCCGCCGGTCCTAGCGTCGGCGTCTGCGAAGGGGAGACGGCATGACTTGGGCACAGGGGCGCCACGCGCTCATCACCGGCGGCGGCACGGGCATCGGCGCGGCGACCGCACGCATGCTGGCCGCGGAAGGCGCGAAGGTTTCGCTGCTCGGTCGCCGGATTGAGCCGCTGAAGGCGGTCGCTGAGGACATTGGCGCGATGGTGCTGACCGCCGACGTGACGGACCGTGACGCATTGGCCGACGCGTTCGACGCCGCGCGCGCGATGAACGGGCCATTCGATTATGTCGTCCTGAACGCCGGCATCGGCGACAGCGCGCCCTTCCTGCGCACCAAGCGCGAGGCGTGGGACCGGATCGTCGCCACCAATTTGACCGCCCTGTTCGACGGCGCACAGCTGGCGCTCCCGGACCTCGTCGAGGGCGAGGACAAGCGCCTGGTCATCGTCGCTTCGGTCGCGGGGTTGCGCGGCGCCGCCTATGCCGCGCCCTATGTCGCGTCGAAGCATGGCGCGGTCGGGCTGACCAAGAGCCTGGCATTGGAATATGGCAAGACCGGCCTCACCGTGAACGCGATCTGCCCGGCGTTCGTCGACACGCCGATGGTCGACGACAGCGCGTCGCGCATTTCGCGCACCACCGGCCGCAGTGAGGACGAAGCTCGCGCGGCGCTCGCCGCGATGAACGCCAACGGGCGGTTGGTGACGAGCGAAGAGGTCGCCTCGTCGATCCTCCACCTGCTGCACCCGCTGTCGAAGTCGATCACCGGCGCCTGCGTCACCATCGACGGCGGGACCACCGCATGAGCTTCGACCCGACGAGTTTCGTGCCGACGCATTTCCTTTGGGCGTTCGACGGCAAGGTGGCGACCATCACCTTGAACCGCCCGGAGCGGAAGAATCCGCTGACCTTCGAAAGCTATGCCGAGCTGCGCGACACCTTCCGCGCGCTCAATGACGTGCCGGCAGTGAAGATTGTGGTCCTCAAAGGCGCGGGCGGCAACTTCTGTTCGGGCGGCGACGTCCACGAAATCATCGGCCCGCTGACCAAGATGGACCGCGCCGGCCTCCTCGAGTTCACCACGATGACCGGCGACCTGGTCAAGGCGATGCGCGGCTGCCCGCAACCGATCATTGCCGCGGTCGAGGGCGTCTGCGCCGGGGCCGGCGCGATCATGGCGATGGCCAGCGACCTGCGCCTCGCCGCCCCCGACGCCAAGACCGCTTTCCTGTTCACCCGCGTTGGCCTGTCGGGCGCTGACATGGGGGCCTGCGCCATCTTGCCTCGCCTCATCGGCCACGGCCGCGCGGCGGAGCTGCTGTTCACCGGCCGCAGCTTCGACGCGGAAGAAGGTTGCCGCACCGGCTTCTTCAACAAGGTCACCGACGACGTGCAGGCCGAGGCCAAGGCGCTCGCCGCCGGCCTCGCCAACGGCCCGACCGCCGCGCATTTCGTGACCAAGCGGATGCTGGATGCCGAGTGGCACGTCAGCCTCGACGAGGCGATCACGATGGAGGCGGACGCGCAGGCCGACTGCATGCTGCACAAGGATTTCACCCGCGCCTACGAGGCCTTTGCCGCCAAGCGCCGACCGGAGTTCCAGGGTGACTGACGCGACCGGCCTCGACCTAAGCTGGCCTTTCTTCGAGGCCCACCACCGCTCGGTCCGCGCCGCGGCAGACGCCCTGTGCGAGACGCTCGGCTTCATCGACCATGCCGACGAGGACGCCGCCTGCCGGTCGCTGGTCGCGGCGATGGGCGAGGCGGGCCTCCTTACCCTCTCCGCGCCCGCCGACGGCCCGCACGACGTCCGCGCGCTGGCGATTACCCGCGAGCGGCTGGCCTACCACAGCGGCCTCGCCGACTTCGCCTTCGCCATGCAGGGCCTCGGCCTCGGCCCGGTGATGGTCGCCGGCACCGCCGACCAGAAGGCCGCGTGGGGCGTAAAGGTGCGCGACGGCAGTGCTATCGCCGCTTTCGCGCTGACCGAACCCGAGGCCGGGAGCGATGCCGCCCGTGTCGCTACCCGCGCCGTCCGCGACGGCGACGACTGGGTGATCGACGGCGAGAAGACCTATATCTCCAACGGCCCGATCGCCGACGTCATCACCCTGTTCGCCCGCACCAGCGACGACGGCGCGCGGGGCCTCACCGCCTTCATCCTCCCTGCCGGAACGCCCGGCCTGTCGGTCGCCGAGCGGCTGGAGGTCGTCGCCCCGCACCCACTGGCGCGCCTCAAATTGGACGGCGTCCGCCTGCCTGACAGCGCGCGGCTCGGCGAAGTCGGCGAGGGGTTCGCCATCGCCATGGCCACGCTCAACATCTTCCGCGTCACCGTGGGCGCCGCCGCGCTCGGCCTCGCCCGCCGCGCGCTCGATGAGGCGATCGCGTTCGCGAAACAGCGTTCGCTGGGCAACGCGACCCTGGCCGACAATGCGGTGACGCAGGACCGGCTGGGCGAGATGGCGACCCGGGTCGACGCCGCCGCGCTGCTCATCGCCCGCGCGGCCTGGGCCAAGGATACGCAAGCCGGCGAGCATCGCCGCACCGCCGCCATGGCGAAGCTGGACGCGACCGAGATGGCCCAGAAGGTGATCGACGCCGCGGTGCAGATGCATGGTGGGCTCGGCGTCACCGTCGGCGCGCGGGTCGAGGCGCTCTACAGGGAAATCCGGGCCTTGCGGATCTACGAAGGCGCGAGCGAGGTGCAGCGGATGATCATCGCGAGGACGCTAATCAAATGAAGGCGCTGCTTCCCCCCGGCTGGCCCCGGCCCAAGGGCTATTCCAACGGCATGGCGGCACGCGGGCGGATCATCGTTACCGCCGGCGTGGTCGGCTGGGACGAAGCCGAGACCTTTCGCGACACCACTCTGGCCGGCCAGTTCGCGCAGGCGCTCCGCAACATCCTCGCCATCCTCGAGTGCGACGGGGCGGATGCGGAGCGGATCGCGCGGCTGACCTGCTACGTCACCTCGATCGACGAATATAATGCCTCGCTGAAGGAGATCGGCGAGGCGTGGAAGGCGATCATCGGCCGCCATTATCCGGCGATGGCGCTGGTCGAGGTGGTGCGACTGGTCGAGCCATTGGCCAAGGTCGAGATCGAGGCGCTGGCGGTGGTCCCCGAATGAACGACACGTTCGTCCGCGATCATCTGCCCCCCGCCGACCAGCAGCCCGAGTTCCGGCTGCTCGACTATCCCGACCGGCTCAATGCCTCGGCGGAATTGCTGAAAGGCGGCAAGCCGGACGACCTCGCCATCGTCAACGCGCACGGCCGCTGGACCTATGCCCAGCTCGACGCGCTGTCCGGCCGGATCGCGCGCTTGCTGGTCGAGGACGAAGGCCTCGTCCCCGGTAATCGCGTATTGCTGCGCGGCCCCAACGGCTGCGGCCTGTTCGCCTGCTGGCTTGCGGTGCTGAAGGCGGGCGGCGTCGCCGTCACCACCATGCCGCTGCTTCGCCCGGGCGAGTTGGCGACGGTCATCGACAAGGCCGAGGTCAGCCACGCCCTATGCGACAGCCGCTACATCGGCGACCTGCGAGAGGCCGCCGAGCAGGGCCGCTTCCTCAAGCATATCGTCAAATATGACGGCGACTTCGGCCAGGGCGACATGGAAACGCGCAGTGCGCACATGGAGCCACTGCCGGCTGTCGACACGGCGCAGGATGATCCCGCACTAATCGCCTTTACCAGCGGCACGACCGGCGAGCCCAAGGGCTGCGTCCAACTCCACCGCGACGTGCTCGCGCCGTGCGACACCTTCGCGAAAGCGCATTTCCCGATGAAGCCGGGAGACATCGTCCTGACCAGCGCGCCGGTCGCCTTCACTTTCGGCCTCGGCGCGACGCTGCTGTTCCCGCTCCGCTTCGGCGCCGCCACCGCGACGGTCGAAAAGGCCACCCCTCCCGAGCTGCTCGACGCGGTCGCGCAGTTCGGCGTGACCCATCTCGCGACCGCACCCACCGCCTACAAGGCAATGCTGTCCGCGCCGGCGCTACCCAAGGCGCTCAAGTCGCTCAAGGCCTGCCTCAGCGCCGGCGAACACCTCCCCAAGGCGACGTGGGAAGCGTGGAAGGAGGCGACCGGCATCAGCATCGTCGACGGCATCGGCTCGACTGAGATGATGCACATCTTCATCTCCGAAAGCGGCGAGAACATTCGCCCCGGCAGTACCGGTCGGGCGGTGCCGGAGTACGAAGCGACCATCCTCGATCCCGATGAAAACGGCGAAGGGCGGCTCGGCGTCAAAGGCCCGACCGGCTGCCGCTACCTCGCGGACGACCGCCAGGCGAACTACGTCGAAGACGGCTGGAACATCACCGGCGACACCTACCGCCGCGATGAGGACGGCTACTTCTGGTATGTCGCGCGCAGCGACGACATGATCGTCAGCTCGGGCTACAACATCGGGGCGCCCGAAGTGGAAAACGCCCTGCTCGCCCACCCTGCCGTGGCCGAATGCGCGGTCGTCGGCGTCCCCTGCCCCGAACGCGGCCAGAAGGTGAAGGCGTTCGTCGTGCCGTCCGCCTTCGCGGAAGGCAGCGCCGAATTGGCCGAGGGCCTCAAGGCCTTCGTCAAGGACCGCATCGCGCCCTACAAATATCCGCGCGACATCGAGTTCGTCGACGCCTTGCCCAAGACCGCGACGGGCAAGCTCCGCCGCGTTGAACTGCGGAATGCCGACAGATAATTTCTTTTATCTCTTCTCACCGGAGCCTTCATGAAACTCGTTTCCGCGCTTGCCCTCACCCTGCTCGCCACGACCGCCTGCACCACCGTCCCGGCCGCCGGCCCGCCGGCAGCCAGCGCCCCCGCCCCCGCGGCCAACCCGGCGGCGGAGGACGCCCGGCTCCTCGCTTTCCTCGACAACGCGTTCGAAGCGCAGGTGGCGCGCTCGCCGGAATCGCTCACCGGCCTCGGCCGCAAGGAGCAGTATGACAAGCTCGACAATTACACCGAAGCCTACCGCAAGGAGGGTCTCGCGCTCGAGCAGCGCCAGCTGGCAGAGCTCCACGCGCAATTCGACCCGGCCAGGCTGAGTCCGGCCGGACGCGTCAGCTACCTGCTGTTCGAAGACGATGTGAAGCGCACGCTCGCTAACGACCGGTGGCGGTGGCACCGCTTCGCCGCCAGCACCAACGGCAGCCCGGCCGGCGAATTGCCCGTCTTCCTCATCAACCAGCATGACGTCGACAGCGTCGCCGATGCCAAGGCCTACATCGCCCGCCTCAAGGAGATCGAGCGGGTGATGAGCGAGATCAGCGCCAACATGCGCCATCAGGCCGAGCTCGGCATCGTCCCCTCGGCCTTCAACTTCGCCCCGGTCCGCGCCGATGCCAGGCGCGTGCTGGCCGGCGCGCCGTTCGTCGACGGCAAGGACACGCCGCTGTTCGCCGACGTGAAGGAAAAGTTCGGCGCGCTGAAAATTCCGCAAGCCGAAAAGGACGCGCTGATCGCCGAAGCGCGCGATGCGCTCGATGGCCCGGTGCGGCGCGGCTACAGCACCTTCCTGTCGACCTGGGATGCGCTCGAAAAGCAGGCGCAGGGCAACCGCGGCGCGTGGGCCCTGCCGGACGGCGGCGCCTATTACGCCAATCGCCTCGCCAACTCGACCACGACCGACATGACGGCGGCGCAGATCCACCAGGTCGGCCTCGACCAGGTCGCGCGGATCCACGGCGAGATGTCGCGCATCCAGGCCCAGCTCGGGTTTAAGGGCACGCTGCCGGAATTCTTCAAGCAGCTGAAGACCGACCCGCGGTTCAAATATCCCAACACCGAGGCCGGCCGGCAGCAGTATCTCGCCGACGCCAAGCGCTACGTCGCCGGCGTGATGGATAAGGCGCCGCAATATTTCCGCCGCCTGCCCAAGGCCCCGCTGGAGGTGCGCGCGGTCGAAATCTGGCGCCAGGACACCGCCGCCGTCGCCTTCTACAATTCGCCGTCCGAGGACGGCACGCGGCCCGGCATCTTCTACGTCAACCTGGCCGACATGAACCAGGTGCTCAAACCGCAGATCGAGGCGATCACCTATCACGAGGCGGCGCCCGGCCATCACTTCCAGATCGCCCTCCAGCAGGAGCTCACCGGCCTGCCCAAGTTCCGCAAGTTCGGCGGCTACGGCGCCTACACCGAAGGATGGGGCCTCTACGCCGAGGGCTTCGGCAAGGAGATGGGCTTCTACACCGACCCGGTCAGCGAGTTCGGCATGCTGTCGACGCAGCTGTGGCGCGCGATCCGGATGGTGGTCGACACCGGCATCCACGACAAGCGCTGGACCCGCGAGCAGGCGATCCAGTATTTCCTCGCCAACGGCCTGCTGTCCGAACGCGACGCGACCAAGGAGGTCGAGCGCTATTTCAACAACCCGGGCCAAGCGACCAGCTACATGGTCGGCCAGATGAAGATCCTGGAGCTGCGCGCCAAGGCCAAGGCGGCGCTGGGCCACAAGTTCGACATCCGCGACTTCCACGCCGCGGTGCTGGAGAACGGGTCGCTGCCGCTCGGCGTGCTCGAGCAGCAGGTCGACGACTATATCGCCCGGACGCGCGGCTGACCTTGAGCCGGGGTCGAGAGGAGCTAAAGGTTGGTCTGGTCGGCGGGGACGCCGGCGGGAACGCCCGCCGCGCCCTCACCCCGCGCGCACGGCAAGTCGTCGACGCCAAGGCCATAGCTGGTCATCGACAATGAACCCATCGCGTAGCCGGTGAGCCATGGCCGGGCAGCGGCGCCTTCTGCAGCGGCCAGGCCGGCGGTGAACAGCAGCGGGATGAAGTGATCCGGCGTCGGCACTGCCGCCGCGTAGTCGGGATGTTCCATCAGGCGCAGGACATCGCCCGGCGCGTCGCTCATCTGTTCGCGCGCCGCATCGTCGAACCGCCGTGCCCAGTCCTCCCCGGAATCGGGCTTGTCCCATTGGATCTGGCGCAAGTTGTGCACGACGTTGCCGCTGGAAACGATCAACACGCCGCGATCGCGCAGGGGCGCCAGCTTGGCGCCGAGGTCGACATGGTCGCCCATCGGCTTGAGGGCATTGATCGACAGCTGCACGACCGGAATGTCCGCATCCGGGAACAGGTGGGCCAGCACGCTCCACGTGCCATGATCGAGACCCCATTGGTCGCGGTCGGCACCGATCCAGTGAGGCTTCGCCACCTCCGCCACTTCTTCCGCCAGGCCCGGCAGGCCGGGGGCCGGATAGTCGAAATCGAACAGCGCTTGGGGAAAGCCGTAGAAGTCGTGGATCGTGCGCGGGCGGGCCATGGCCGTCACCGCCGTGGCACCGATGAACCAGTGGGCGGAAATGCACAGGATGGCGCGCGGCCGGGGAAGCCCCTCGCCCAGTCGCCGCCAGGCCGCCGTGTAACCGTTGTCCTCCAGGGTATTCATCGGGCTTCCGTGACCGATGAACAGCGCAGGCATACGATCCATGGCTTGCCTCCCTTTATTCGAACTCCACGATCACCTGGTCGACCGCGAGGCTGTCGCCTGCCGCCACGGGAGTCGCCTTGACGGTCGCACCCTTTTCGGCCCGCAGGATGTTTTCCATCTTCATCGCCTCGACCACCGCCAGCGGCTGGCCGGCCTCGACCGTGTCGCCGGCTTTGACCTCGAGCTTGGTCAAGAGGCCTGGCATCGGCGCGAGAAGGAACCGCGACATGTCGGGCGGCACCTTTTCGATCATGTGCTTCGACAGGGCCGCGATGTGCGGCGCCATCACCGCCACCGAATGGCGCGCGCCGCGCGTGGTGAGCAGCCAGCTGCGCCCGGTCTTAGCGACCTGAACGACGCGGCGGCGACCGTCCATGTCTGCCACCAGCAGAGGGTCGCCCGGCGCCCAGTCGCCGATCACGTCGATCTCGTCTGCCCCGTCAACGCTGACGAGGTTGCCGCCGTCGTAGGGGCTGACGGTCACTTCAAACTCACGACCCGCGATCCGCACGACCTGCGTGTCGTCGGGGAATTGCTCGTCGCCCAACTGGCCGTCGATTAGCGCGGCGCGGGTATCGACCGTTAGCTCGACGATCGCCGCCAGCGCGGCAAGGTCGGACAGCAGCGCATCGTCCGCCGGCGCGCCGTGGAAGCCGTCGGGATATTCCTCGGCGATGAAGCCGGTGGTGAGCTCGCCCGAGCGGAAGCGCGGGTGCTGCATGATGGCACTGAGGAAATCGATATTGTCGCCGACGCCGTCGAGCTGGAACGCGTCGAGCGCGGCAATCTGCAGGTCGGCCGCCTCGTCGCGAGTCTTGCCCCAGGTCACCAGCTTGGCGATCATCGGGTCGTAGAACATCGAAACTTCGCCGCCTTCGTAGACGCCGTCGTCGACCCGAACGCCCGCCACGCCGCGCCGCCCGTTGGCCTCGCCATCGTTCGTCCAGCCCTCCACCGGCGGCTGGTAGCGCCGCAGCCGGCCCGTCGACGGCAGGAAGCCACGATAGGGGTCTTCGGCGTAGACGCGGCTTTCGATCGCCCAGCCGTCGATGCCGATGTCGGCTTGCGCGAACGCGAGCTTCTCGCCCGCTGCGACGCGGATCATCTGTTCGACCAGGTCGATGCCGGTGATCATTTCGGTCACCGGGTGCTCGACCTGCAGGCGGGTGTTCATTTCGAGGAAGTAGAAGCCCTTGCCGCTGGGGTCGGCCCCGTTGACGATCAGTTCCACCGTGCCCGCCGAATAGTATCCCACCGCGCGGGCCAGCGCGACGCACTGCTCGCCCATCGCCTTGCGCATCTCGGGCGTGACGAACGGCGAGGGCGCTTCCTCGACCACCTTCTGGTGGCGGCGCTGGATCGAGCATTCGCGCTCGTTCAGATAGAGGATGTTGCCGTGCTGGTCGCCGAGGATCTGGATCTCGATGTGGCGCGGATCCTCGATGAACTTCTCGATGAACACGCGGTCGTCCCCGAAGCTGTTGAGGCCCTCGCGCTTCACGCTGTCGAAGCCTTCGCGGACGTCCTTTTCGCTGTAGGCCAGGCGCATGCCCTTCCCGCCGCCGCCGGCCGAGGCCTTCATCATGACGGGATAGCCGATGTCCGTCGCGATGCGGACGGCGTGCTCAGTGTCCTCGATCTCGCCGACGAAGCCGGGGACGACGTTGACGCCGGCTTCCATCGCCAGCTTCTTGGATTCGATCTTGTCGCCCATCGCCGCGATCGCGCCGACCGGCGGGCCGATGAAGGCGATGTTTTCCTTGGCCAGCGCCTCGGCGAAGCTGGTCCGCTCCGACAGGAAGCCGTAGCCCGGGTGCACCGCCTCCGCGCCCGTCGCCCTGCACGCGGCGATGATCTTGTCGGCGAGGAGGTAGCTTTCGCTTGCCGGAGGCGGGCCGATGTGGACTGCTTCGTCGGCCATCTTCACGAACGGCGCGCGGGCGTCGGCGTCGGAATAAACCGCGACCGTCTTGATGCCCATCTTGCGCGCCGTCTGGATGACCCGGCACGCGATCTCGCCGCGGTTGGCGATCAGGATTTTCGAAAACATGGCGGCCGCTTTAGCCGATTTTGCGGGCTGTGCCAGCGTCGGCGCGCTTCGCCTAAATCCCCGGGGGAATGTATCCGTGCAGCATACCCATCGAGACCAGCAGCACGAACAATCCAACAAGAGCCAGACAGCCGCAGCCGCAACCGAGGACGACTTTTCGGAAAAAGCTCAGGCTGGAAGAGACGACAAAACGACTCTCCTCTCCATCGTCGTCCGGGCCTGTGGGGTCATGAAAAAAATTTGCGCAGGGACAGTCGGTGACAGTGCAGGGTGCAACGTCCTGCATGCGAAGCCGATGGTGATACGACTTCGGATGTCCGCAGTGCGTGCAGTCGGCGCTCACTCGGCGGCCTCATCCACCGGCGGTTTGTTGTGGCCCAGCAACCGCAACACTTCGTCCGCCGCGTCGGCAAGGTTGGTGCCGGGGCCGAAGATCGCCTGCACCCCCGCCTGGCGCAGGAAGTCATAGTCCTGCGCCGGGATGACACCGCCGGCGACGACCTTGATGTCGGCGCGGCCCATGTCTTTCAGATGCCCGATCAGCTCGGGGATCAACGTCTTGTGACCCGCCGCGAGGCTGCTCGCGCCGACCACGTCGACGTCGTCGGCGATTGCCTGCTCGGCGGTTTCGCGCGGGGTCTGGAACAGCGGGCCGGCGATGACCTCGAAGCCCAGGTCGCCGAACGCGCTACTCACCAAATTGGCGCCCCGATCATGGCCGTCCTGGCCCATCTTGGCGACGAAGATGCGGGGTTTGCGCCCCAAGCGGGTCGCGACCGCGCGGGTGCCGTCGAGCGCCTCTTTCCAGCGCGTGTCGGCGCGGCGGCCGTAGATGCCGCTGACCGGGTGCGGCTGGGTCGCGTAGCGGCCGAACGCCCGCTCCAGCGCATCCGAAATCTCGCCCAGCGAGGCCCGCGCCCGCGCCGCAACGACGGCCAGCTCGAGCAGGTTGGCCTTGCCCTTGGCGCCCGCCTCCAGCGCGTCCAACGCGGCGCGGCACGCCGTCTCGTCACGCGTCGAACGCATCTTCTCCAGCCGCGCGATCTGACCTGACCGCACCTTGGCGTTGTCGACCTCGAGGATGTCGAGCTCCGGTTCGTCCTTCAACCGGTAGCGGTTGACGCCGACGATCACCGTTTCGCCCGTATCGACCTTGGCCGCGCGCTCGGCGGCGGCTTCCTCGATCCGCTGCTTGGGCAGGCCTTCCGCGACCGCCTTGGTCATCCCGCCGTGCGCCTCGACTTCTTCGATCAGCGCCCAGGCCTTTTCCTCCAGCTCCCGGGTCAGCGCCTCGACATAATAGGAGCCGCCGAGCGGGTCGGCGACGGCGGTGACGCCGCTTTCCTCGGCCAGGATCAGCTGGGTGTTGCGGGCGATGCGCGCCGAGAAATCGGTCGGCAGCGCGACCGCCTCGTCGAGGCTGTTGGTGTGCAACGACTGGGTCCCGCCCAGCACCGCTGCCAGCGCCTCGATCGTGGTGCGAATGACGTTGTTGTACGGGTCCTGCTCGGTCAGGCTGACGCCGGAGGTCTGGCAGTGGGTGCGCAGCAGCTTCGACTTTTCCGACTTGGCGCCCAGGTCGGTCATGATCCGGCCCCACAGCGTGCGCGCGGCGCGCATCTTGGCGACCTCCATGAACAGGTTCATGCCGATGCCCCAGAAGAAGGACAGGCGCGGCGCGAACGCGTCGATGTCGAGGCCCGCCGCCATCGCCGAGCGGACATATTCCATGCCATCGGCCAGCGTGTAGGCCATCTCCTGCACCGCCGTCGCCCCGGCCTCGTGCATGTGATAGCCGGAGATCGAGATGCTGTTGAACTTGGGCATCTCGGCGCTGGTGTAGGCGATGATGTCGCTGACGATTCGCATCGAGGGTTCGGGCGGGTAGATGTAGGTGTTGCGGACCGCGAACTCTTTCAGGATGTCGTTCTGGATCGTGCCGGTCAGCGCCGCGCGGTCGACCCCCTGCTCCTCCCCCGCGACGATATAAAAGGCGAGCACCGGGATCACCGCCCCGTTCATCGTCATGCTGACGCTCATTTCGCCCAGCGGGATGCCGTCGAACAGCAGCTTCATATCCTCGACGCTGTCGATCGCCACGCCGGCCTTGCCGACATCGCCGGCAACGCGCGGATGGTCGCTGTCGTAGCCGCGGTGGGTGGCGAGGTCGAAGGCGACGGAGAGCCCCTTCTGCCCGGCGGCGAGGTTGCGGCGATAGAATGCGTTCGATTCCTCGGCAGTCGAGAAGCCGGCGTACTGCCGGATGGTCCACGGCCGCCCCGCGTACATCGTCGCATAGGGCCCGCGCGTGTAGGGCGCGACGCCGGGATAGCCGCTGTCGATCCCTGCCGCGTCTTCCGGCCCGTAGACGGTCTTGAGCGTGATGCCCTCGGGCGTCTGGCGGGACAGGTCCTTGCCCTTCGATTCCTTGTCGGCGAGGGCTTTCCAGGCGGCGGCTTTGTCGGTCTCGGTCATGTCGGCACCGCCCTAGCGCCGTCGCGTCGCCCTGCCAATCAGTGCGGGCGAATCCCCAGGTCGAGGAAGATGTCGGCCGCCACCACCATCAGCACTAGCGCGACCAGGAATTGCATCCCTACCGCGAAGGCGAAGCGCGCCGTGCCCAGCTCGGCCTTTCCGGCGCGGCGGCGGTAAAGCGGGACCTCGCCGGTCTGCAGCGCACGGACGCCGCGAATTATCATGATCGCCGCCAGCAACAGCGCCAGCCCGCCGACCAGCGGTGCCTCGTTCATCGCGCCTCGACCCGGATCGTGGCGCTGACCGAATTGGCGATGAAGCATTTCTCATGGGCTGTATGGTGGAGGTCGTCGATCGCCGCCGCGTCCGGTTGCGGATCGGCGAAGCGGACGGCGGGATGGAGCACCACCTCCTCGATCCGCACCTTGCCGTCGGCGCTGCGCACCAGCGCGGCGGTCGCCTCGTCGTCGTAGCTCGTCACCGCATGCCCCGCATGCCGGGCGAGGTCGAGGAACCACAGCATGTGGCAGCTGGAGATAGACGCCAGGAACGCCTCTTCCGGATCGACCGCCGCCGCGTCGCTCCACGGTGCGCGGACCACATCGGGCGACGCCGATCCCGGCACCACCGCTCCGCCGTCGAAACGCCACTCGTGCGCCCGGCTGTAATGGCCCTCGCGGAAGGCGGCCGGGTCGGCGTGGGACCAGCTCACGATGGCGGAATGCTTGGGCATCTCGTCCTCCTAGCGTGGGGACGGCGCGAAGTGAATTCGCGCCGTCGGTCCTGTCGCCTCCGGCGCAGGCCGTCCGGCATTCGCCATCTTGTCGCGCTGCTCCGGCGACGCTTCGCGTCGGCGTCGCTGCGCTCAGTGGCTTTGCTTCGGGCTTTCCATGATTTCGGTCAGCGTCCCCATCATGTCCTTGGGGTGGAGGAAGAAGATCGGCGTGCCGTGCGCGCCGATGCGGGTCGGCCCGAGGATGCGGACACCCTTCGCCTCGTACCAGCTACGCGCTTCCTCGATGTCGGCGACCTCGAAGCATAGGTGGTGCTGGCCGCCTTCGGGATTGCGATCGAGGAACTTCAGGATCGGCGAGTCCGCGCCCAGCGGCTCGATCAGCTCGACCTGCATGTTCGGCGCATCGACGAAGCACACCCGCACCCCCTGCGCCGGCAGGTCGAACGGGTCATGGACCGTCGTCGCTCCCATTGTCTCGCGATAGAGCGCGACCGACTTCTCGATCGACGGGGTCGCGACCCCGACATGGTTCAGCCTGCCTAACTTCATGACTTGGTTTTCACCTCAAAGTCGACGCCTAGCTCCTTAGCCAGCGCCTGCATGAGCGCGTTGTACGCGACGGTAATGTTCGCTTTGTTGTCTTTTTCCGTGAAACAATCAGCAAATTTAGCGTCGCCTTCTTCGGCGCGATGCAGACTAACTGTCCGCAACCGAGCGTCTTTGCGCCAACCGCCATACATCTCGAAACACTCGAGAATGAACCGGTTGTACTTCTTAGCGAAATCGGCGCTGAATATTGGAAGGTACGTAAAGACATGCCGATCCAACGATCTTTTGTGGGCGATCATATCGACCGGACTATGATCCTTCCAATTCCCCTTGAACGTGAAATAGCAAACAGATCGTTCAGCTGAAAGCCGATCTCTTTGTATAGCTCAAAACGAGTTTCAGAGACACGTCGCCGATCTTCCAATGCCCGTTCGAACTCGCGAAATCTGCGATCAGCAATCAACGCGATGATCACAACGACGATAGGCCCGGCTGCAGTGGCTACAACATTCAGCGCGGCGATGATCTGGTCCGTTGTCACAGCGGAATGTTGTCGTGCTTCTTCCACGGATTCTCCAGCGCCTTGTCGCGGAGTTTCCTCAGCCCGAGCGCGACGCGCTTGCGGGTTGAGTGGGGGTAGATCACCTCGTCGATGAAGCCCTTCGAGGCCGCCACGAACGGGTTGGCGAAGCGCGCTTCATATTCGGCCGTCCGCTCGGCAATCTTGGTGGGGTCGCCCTTTTCGTCGCGGAAGATGATTTCGACCGCGCCCTTGGCGCCCATCACCGCGATCTCGGCGGTCGGCCAGGCGTAGTTCAAGTCGCCGCGCAGATGCTTCGACGCCATGACGTCATAGGCCCCGCCATAGGCCTTGCGGGTGATGACCGTGATCTTCGGCACCGTCGCTTCGGCATAGGCGAACAGCAGCTTCGCGCCATGCTTGATGATGCCGTGATGCTCCTGCCCGACGCCGGGAAGGAAGCCCGGCACGTCGACGAAGGTGACGATCGGGATGTCGAACGCGTCGCAGAAGCGCACGAACCGCGCGCCCTTCTTCGACGAATTGATGTCGAGACAGCCGGCCAGCACCATCGGCTGGTTGGCGACGATGCCGACGGTCCGCCCCTCGACCCGCGCGAAGCCGACGATGATGTTGCCGGCGTGGTTGGGCTGGATCTCGAAGAAGTCGCCCTCGTCGGCGACCTTCCGGATCAGCTCATGCATGTCGTACGGCTGGTTGGCGCTGGGCGGGATCAGCGTGTCGAGGCTTTCCTCGATCCGGTCCCACGCGTCCTCGGTCGGCCGGGTCGGCACGTCGTGACGGTTCGACAGCGGCAGGAAGTCGAAGAAGTCGCGCGCCGCCAGCAGCGCATCGATGTCGTTCTCGAACGCCACGTCGGCGACGCCCGACCTGGTGGTGTGGGTGACGGCGCCGCCCAGCTCTTCCTGGGTCACCACCTCGTTGGTCACCGTCTTCACCACGTCGGGGCCGGTGACGAACATGTAGGAGCTGTCCTTCACCATGAAGATGAAGTCGGTCATCGCCGGCGAATAGACCGCGCCGCCCGCGCACGGGCCCATGATGAGGCTGAGCTGCGGGACGACGCCGGAGGCGAGGACGTTGCGCTGGAAGACCTCGGCATAGCCGCCGAGCGAGGCAACACCCTCCTGGATGCGCGCACCGCCGCTGTCGTTCAGCCCGATCACCGGCGCGCCGACCTTCATCGCCGCGTCCATGATCTTGCAGATCTTCTGCGCATGCCGCTCCGACAGCGAGCCGCCGAACACAGTGAAATCCTGCGCGAAGACATAAACCAGGCGGCCGTTGATCGTGCCCGATCCGGTGACGACGCCGTCGCCCGGAATCTTGGTCGCCTCCATGCCGAAGTCGACGCAGTTGTGCTCGACATACATGTCGACTTCTTCGAACGAATCCGGGTCGAGCAGCACCGACAAGCGCTCGCGCGCGGTCAGCCGGCCCTTGGCGTGCTGCGCGTCGATGCGCTTCTGCCCGCCGCCCATTCGGGCCGCGTCGCGCCGTGCCTCAAGTTCCTGGATTGTCGTCGCCATGGTCACTCCTCAGCGCAACGCCTTTCAACAATTCGCGCCGTGAAACAAGGTGCCGCCGCCATGCATTGGAAATGCCGACAGGAGGCGCGTGGATGGCATTTTCGAGACATTGGCCGGAACGCCTGTGGCTGGTTCGTCATGGGCAGAGCCAAGGGAATGTCGCGCGCGATGCGGCCCATGAGGCAGGGCTCAGTGTCATCGATCTCGACCTGCGCGACGTGGATGTCCCGCTATCGGACCTGGGCCACCGCCAGGCCGAAGCGGTCGGGCACTGGTTCGCCGCACTTCCCGAAAAGGAAAAGCCGGAGGTACTGCTGTCTTCGCCCTATATCCGGGCGCGCCAGACGGCAGAAGCGATCTGCGCGGCAGGCGGCCTGGCTGGCGGGGCCAAGCCGACGGTGATCGACGAACGCCTGCGCGAACGCGAGTTCGGCGTCTTCGACGGACTCACCACGCAGGGCATCCGCGAGAAATACCCCGACGAAGCGGCCCATCGCACCAAGATGGGCAAATTCTATCACCGCCCCCCGGGCGGGGAGAGCTGGGCGGACGTGATCCTCCGGCTGCGCTCGGTGCTCAACACCATCAACCTCCAGTTCGCCGACAAACGGGTGTTGATCGTTTGCCACCAGGTCGTCGTGCTGTGCATCCGCTACATCCTCGAGGAATTGAGTGAGGCCGACATCCTGGCCATCGACAAGCAGGCGGACATCCTGAACTGCGGCATTTGTGCCTTCGACTTCGAACCCAACCACCTCTCGCTCTGCGTCCCACGCCTGGTGATCTGGAATCACGCCGCCCCGCTGGAATCCGAAGGAACCCCGCAAACCGCCGAACCGGACGCAATGACCGGTTCTCGATGAGTGACCCAATCCCCCTCGATGGCGGCGAACTTGGCCGGCACGCGCTTCCCCCCATCGCGGAAGACGACAAGGCTGGGCACGGAACGCTGCTTCTCATCGCAGGGTCGCGCGAGGTCCCGGGCGCCGTCCTGCTTGCGGGCGAGGCCGGGATGCGCGCGGGCGCAGGGCGACTGCAATGCGCCGTCCCCCGGAGCATTGCGGTCCAGCTGGGCGTCGCCCTCCCCTTTGCGATGGTCTCAGGTCACGCCGAAGACGAGGACGGCGGCCTGGCGAACGATGCCATCGGCTCGGTCGTGGAGCGCCTTGAGCGCGTCGACGCGGTTGTCGCGGGCCCGGGCATGACCAACAATGCAATGGCGGCGGGTCTTGCGGCAGCGCTCCTGGAGAGCCGCAAGCCGCTCGCTCTCGACGCCGCGCTGCTGCACGCTCTTCCGGCCCAGGAAGGTCACGCCCGCAAGTCGTCGACGACGCCGTTGCTGCTCCCCCATGCGGGCGAACTCGCCTCGCTACTTGAATGCGAGGTTGGCGACGTGGAGCGCGACCCGCTCGCCGCCGGCCGAGCATGCGCCGCGAAATACGATGCGCTGGTGCTCGTCAAGGGAGCGAAAAGCCATATCGTCGCGCCGGATGGCGAGACATGGCGATACGAAGGCGGGGGACCAGGCCTCGGCGTCTCCGGATCCGGAGACGTGTTGGCCGGCATAGTCGGTGGCCTGCTTGCCCGAGGTGCAGACGGCCTGTCCGCATTGCTCTGGGCCGTCGCACTGCATGGCAATGCCGGGCGGCGACTGGCCCATCGACAGGGCACCGTGGGCTTTCTGGCGAGCGAATTGCCCGCCGAGATTCCGGCCCTGCTTCCTAGTTGAGGTAGCTGTCGAGTTCGTCGCCGGCGAGGCGGACGACGTGGATAACGTTGGTCGAGCCCGACGTCTTGAACGGCACACCGGCCATGATCACCATCCGCTCGCCCTTGCCGACCAGCTGGTGGCGAAGCGCCATGCGCTTGGCCTTGCCGACCATCTCCTCGAAGCTCGAGACGTCGCGGGTGTGGACGGCGTGGACGCCCCACTGCAGGCCGAGCTTGCGCGCCACCTTCATGCTGGCGGTCATCACCATGATCGGCACCGGCGGCCGCTCGCGGGCAATGCGCCGCGCGGTCGAACCGGACGAAGTGTAGCAGGCCATCGCCGTGGCCCCGAGGATACGGACGATCTTCTCCGCGCTTTCCGAAAGGGCGTCGGCGATCGTCGCCTCGGCCGGTGTTTCGGTGAAATGGACGCGTGCGGAATAGACCGGATCGCTTTCGACAGAGCGGCCGATCTTGTCCATCATCATCACCGCTTCGACCGGAAACTGGCCGGCGGCGCTTTCGGCCGACAGCATGACTGCGTCGGCGCCTTCGTAAATGGCGTTGGCGACGTCGCTGACTTCGGCGCGGGTCGGCGTCGGGCTGACGATCATCGATTCCAGCATCTGGGTCGCGACCACCACCGGCTTGCCGGCCTGGCGTGCGGCGGCGACGATCCGGTTCTGCGCCGGAGGCACGCCTTCGGGCGGCAGTTCGACGCCAAGGTCGCCGCGCGCGACCATTACTGCGTCGGCGGCCTCGATGATCTCGTCGAGCCGGTCCATCGCCCGCGGCTTTTCGATCTTGGCGAGCAGGCCCGCCTTGCCGCCGATCAGCGCCTTGCCCTCGATCACGTCTTCGGGCCGCTGGACGAAGCTCATGGCGATATAATCGGCGCCCTGGTCGAGCGCGAACTGGAGGTCGGACTTGTCCTTGTCGGTCAGCGCGGGAATCGGGATGACGACGTCGGGCACGTTGACGCCCTTGGCGTTGCTGATCTTGCCGCCGACCTCGACCACGGTGGCGATCTGGTCGCCCTCGACGCCGGCCACCCGCAGGCGAATCTTGCCGTCGTCGACCAGCAGCAGCGCGCCCTTGGCGACCGCTTCGAACAGCTCGGGATGCGGCAGCTCGACGCGCTGCTCGTCCCCGGGCTCGGCCGAACGGTCGAGGACGAACATCTGCCCCTCCTTCAGCATCGCCGATCCGGCCTTGAACTTGCCGACGCGAAGCTTGGGACCCTGGAGGTCGAAAAGGATGGTGGTCGGCCGGCCGAGCGGCTTTTCCAGCGCCCGGATCGCGTCGACCAGCTTGGCCTTGTCGGCCTGGTTGCCGTGGCTCATGTTGATCCGGAAGGCGTCCGCACCGGCCTCCATCAGCGAGCGGATCATTTCCGGATCGCTGGATGCGGGGCCGAGGGTGGCGAGGATCTTGACCTTGCGGGAACGGGGCTTGAGCATGGGCTTCGCTCATAGCGGGGCCGCGTGACGGTTCAACCGCCTTGAGCCTGCCGCGCGCCTCGCCTAGGGACGCCGTCCGACACCAACACGATTGATTCTGGGGAAATTTCACATGAGCGAAGCCAATGTCGCGGCCGACCAGCTGCGTCTTTTCATCGAACGCATCGAGCGCCTCGAAGAGGAAAAGAAGGGCATCGCCGACGACGTGAAGGACGTCTACGCCGAGGCCAAGGCCAACGGTTACGACACCAAGACGATGCGCAAGATCGTTAGCCTTCGCCGCATGGAAAAGCACGCCCGCGACGAGGCCGACGCCCTGCTCGAAACCTATCGCAACGCGCTGGGCCTCGACTAAGGTCTTCCCCAACCGGCAAAGGAAACGCGCGATGATCCTGACGACCACCAGCCACATCGAAGGCCGTCCCGTGGCCGCCTACCTTGGCGTCGTGTGCGGCGAAGTGATCATCGGCGCGAACATCTTCCGCGACCTGTTCGCCGGCATCCGCGACATCGTCGGCGGCCGCGCGGGCGCCTACGAGGAAGCGCTCGAGGGCGCCCGGCAGGAAGTCATGGAAGAGCTGAAGGAAAAGGCGAGCGCGCTGGGCGCCAGCGCCATCATCGGCATCGACCTCGATTATGAAGTGCTCGGCCAGAACGGCAGCATGATGATGGTGACCGCCAGCGGCACCGCCGTCCGCCTCGGCTAAGCGGTTTAGGGAAGAAGAAGACCATGGCAGGCCATTCCAAATTCAAGAACATTATGCACCGCAAGGGCGCGCAGGATAAGAAGCGCTCGGGCATGTTTTCGAAGCTCAGCCGCGAAATCACCGTCGCGGCGAAAATGGGCCTGCCCGACCCGGACATGAACCCGCGCCTGCGCGCCGCGGTCAACGCCGCCAAGGCGCAGTCGATGCCCAAGGACAATATCCAGCGCTCGATCGACAAGGCGTCGAAGGGCGACGCGGAGAATTACGAGGAAGTCCGCTACGAGGGCTACGGCCCTTCGGGCGTCGCGATCATCGTCGAGGCGCTGACCGACAACCGCAACCGCACCGCGACCAACATCCGCACCGCCTTCTCCAAGAACGGCGGCAACCTCGGCGCGTCGGGTTCCGTCAGCCACGGCTTCGAACGGCTCGGCCTGATCGAATATCCGGCCAGCGCCGGCGATGAGGACAAGGTGATGGAGGCCGCGATCGAGGCCGGCGCCGACGACGTCCAGTCCGACGAGGACGGCCATCAGATCTGGACCCAGCAGGACGGCATGCATGACGTGGCCAAGGCGCTCGAAAGCGCGCTCGGCGAAGCCACCGCGGTCAAGCTGGCATGGAAGCCGACGCTGACCACCGCCGTCACCGGCGACGCGGTCTCGACGCTGATGAAGCTGGTCGACACCTTGGAAGACGACGACGACGTCCAGACCGTGTGGGGCAACTACGACATCTCCGACGAGGAGCTGGAGAAGCTCGGCTGACCCTAATCCTCGGCCTCGACCCCTCGCTATCGTCGACCGGTTGGGGCCTGATCCGTGCCGAGGGCAATCGCCTGACGCATGTCGGCAACGGCCAACTGAAGACCAGTGCGACGGAGCCGCTGCCCGCCCGCCTGTCGCATCTCGCAAGCCAGCTCGAGGCGTTGCTCGCCGATCACGTCATCCACGCGGCGGCGGTCGAGGAAGTGTTCGTCAACAAGAACCCGCAGTCGACCCTGAAACTGGCGCAGGCGCGCGGCGTGGCGCTGATGGTCGCGGCACGCGGCGGGCTGGCGGTCGGCGAATATGCGCCGACGCTGGTCAAGAAAGCGGTGGTCGGCACCGGCGGCGCGGACAAGGCGCAGGTCCACGCCATGGTCCAGCGCCTCATGCCCGGCTGCAAGCCAGCGGGCCCCGACGCGGCCGATGCGCTGGCGGTGGCCGTGACGCACGCGCACCATCTGGCGAGCGCGCGCGCCGGCCTTCGCTAGGTCAGTCCGCCACCGGTTCCGGGATCGTCACCGTCACCGTGGCGTGCTGCGCTTCCCCGCCCTGGATGAAGGCGAGGATGTCCGCGTTCACGATTTCCGGCTTGGTCGTGCACATGCCGTGCGGGAAGCCCGGATAGGTCTTGAGCGTGCCATTCACCAGCAACTTGGCCGACAGCGGCGCCGAATCCTCGTAGGGCACGATCTGGTCGTCGTCGCCGTGCATCACCAGCACCGGCACGGTGATGCTCTTCAAATCGTCCGTGAAATCAGTCTCGCTGAATGCCTTGATGCAATCGTACTGCGCTTTGGCACCGCCCATCATCCCCTGGCGGTACCAGTTGTCGATCACCCCCTGACTGACCAATGCGGCTGGCCGGTTGTAGCCGTAGAAAGGCCCGCTCGGCACATCGACGTACAGCTGCGCCCGGTTGGCAATCAGCGCGTTGCGGAAACCGTCGAACACCTCGATCGGCGTCCCGCCCGGGTTGCTGTCCTTCTTCACCATGACCGGCGGCACCGCGCCGATGATCACCGCCTTCGACACCCGGCCCGCGTCGGCCCTAGCGACATAATGCACGACTTCGCCGCCACCGGTCGAATGGCCGACATGCACCGCGCCCTTGAGGTCGAGGAACGACACCAGCTGCTTCACGTCCTCGGCATAGGTGTCCATGTCGTTGCCGCTGTCGGTCTGGGTCGAGCGGCCGTGACCGCGCCGGTCATGGGCGACGACCCGGAAGCCCTGGCCGAGGAAGAACATCATCTGGTTGTCCCAGTCGTCCGCGCTCAGCGGCCAGCCATGATGGAAAAAGATTGGCGGCGCGGCCTTGTCGCCCCAGTCCTTGTAGAAAATCTCGGTCCCGTCGCGGGTCGTGAATGTCGGCATGTGCAGCTCCCTCGGATCCCCCCCGAAGGCACGCAGGACGCCACGTCTCGCCGGCCGGGGATGCCCCTTCCCCCGCGCGACTCCGGTCGCACCGACGGTTCGCCCTATACCATCGTGCACGACTTTGGCCGCACGGATTTCACGCCGATTGCACGGTGGTTCGCTGCTGCTAGTGTTGCGCCTTCATCGATGGGGGTTTTCCATGTTGCGTCGCGTTCCGATCCTGCTGGCCGGACTGGTCGCCTTGCCCGTGTATGCCCAGCTCAATCCCAATGGCGGCGCGTTCTCCGCGAAAGGCGTGTTGAACGACCACGACGGCAATCGAGGGGAATGGGCCGCGCAGGGCGCACTCAAGGGCGGCGCATTCCAGGGCCAGATGGCGATGGTCTTGGGTGGGAAGGCCATGAAGGTGTCCATGGACCAAGCCTACGTGGAAAATGGATTCTGCGTCTTGCGCGGCGTCGACGGTCGCAACCGGTTTGAACTTCGCGGCAAGTGCAGTCCGACCAGCTTCGGGCCCGGTGTGGCGAAGGGCTATTTTGACGGCGACCGGGACTTCACCGGCGAATTCTCGGGCACCATCCAGTTTGGCGCGGCGGCCCGCGTTCCGGCCAAGGCCGGTATCGTCCCGACCGGCAAGCTGATGTGCATCTATCGCGAGCGCGTCGGCGGCGTGGTGGCGGGTGACATCGGCACACGCATGTCCCGCCCGTCCGCCATGGTCTCCCTGACGCTTTCCGGCGGACACTATCAGACACGCAACGGCGGCGGGGCCTACACGGTCAGGGGCGACCGCGTCCGTTTGACGAGCGGACCGTTCGCGGGCGCCGTCGGCGAACTTCGTGCCGACAACAGCGGTGCGCCTGCCGTCTACTTCAACGTCGAGGACAATCGGGCGGCGAACGGAAGGCCGATCGTCGATCCGTGGACGACGGCTTGCGCGACCCAACGCTGAGGAAACAAATTCGGCGGTGACGCGCCCGCAATCTCTTGCTCTACTGACGCCATGATCGCCCGCCTTACCGGTACGCTCGCCGAGCTCGCTTCCGACCATGCCATCGTCGACGTCGGCGGGGTCGGCTACCTCGTCCAGGCCAGCGGGCGCACGCTCGATGCGCTCGGCGGGGTCGGCGCGAGCGTCACGCTGCTGACCCAGATGCAGGTGCGCGAAGACGGCTGGACGCTGTTCGCGTTCGGCAGCACCGGCGAACGCGAGGCGTTCCGCGCGCTGACCGACATCCAGGGCGTCGGCGGCAAGGTGGCGCTCGCCATCCTCTCGATCCTGTCGCCGGAAGATCTCGCCCGTGCCGCCGCAAATGGCGACAAGGCGATGGTCGCCCGCGCCAACGGCGTCGGCCCCAAGCTGGCGCAGCGGATCGTCAACGAACTCGGGACCAAGCTAGGCACGCCGGCGCTGGCCGGGGCGGCAGGCGCCGCCGTACCGTCGCGCGGCCATGCGCAGGACGCGCTGAGCGCACTCGCCAACCTCGGCTTCAAGCCTGCCGAAGCCAGCGCCGCCGTGGCCAAGGCCGCCGAGGAGCTGGGCGACGGCGCGACCCTCGACGCACTCGTCAGGCTCGCGCTCAAGAAAGCGGCGAAGTAGAGGAGCGATCGGCCCCAAAAGTGCGACTCCGCGTCGCGTGAGGAGGTGCATGATGCTTCCGTTGCTTTTCGCTCTTGGGATTATCGCTTCAGCGGACGCCGCGCCCCTTTCACCGCCCTTGGCGCTATCCCCGGCCCAGCAGCAGGTCTGGCAAGGCGAAGTCCGCCTGTGGGCCGCGCTCGATGCGCGGGACGGGCGCCGCGTGATGGCTCTGATGGCGCCCGAGGTGAGGGGCTGGCCGTGCGGTGCCGACCATCCGGTGGACTATGCGGATCTTTCCCGCTCCTCATCCGCGGCAAGGGCCGACGCTCCCCGCCGCACGACCGTGCCGACCCCCGAGGCGGTTGTGCTCGGGCAGGATTTCGCGATGACCTTCCTATCGGCGGAAACCCGCTGGACCGATGCGGAGGGTCACCGCCAATCGCAGCGCATCAAGGTCCTCCACAGCTGGAAACCGACGCCATCCGGTTGGAAGATCGTCGGCGGCATGTGTGCGCCGCTTGAGCCCTAATGGTGGCGGCTAGAAGGCGGGCGCGGGTTGCTCGGACCCGCGCCCGCCAGCCCCTTGCGCTATTTGCGCAGGAACCAGTCGCTGCCCAGCACTTCGACGCGATGGTCGCGGATGTACCAATAGCCGTCGCTGTCCCGTTCGCAGGGAAAGGCGCGGGTAAGGAAGCTGGCCACGTCGCCCGTGCTGTCGAACAGGTTGGGATAGCGATCGAGGAGCGAGTCGCGGTCGTCATGGCTGAGGTCGGCCACCGCCGCCTCGCACTGTCCGCGTGTCGCGAACGGCACATCGAGGTTGAAGATGTGATTGGCCGAAGCCGGAGCGGCGACGGCGGCGAGCAGGGCGGCGCTCAGCGCCAGGCGGGTGTGCATACTCACTTCCTTTCGAACGAGGCCGAGCGTGCGCCCGGCACCAACCCTGTTGATCCGCTGCTGCCGCGAACGGCATGATGATGTGCCGAGGGACAACCGATGATGTTCGGATGGACGCACGCCGCGCACGGGCCGCCCCGGCGAAAAGTGCGGATCGCCTTATTTGCTTGTCGGCCCGCACCGGACCCCCGTATTTCCGCCATTCCTGAAGCGCGCGAGAGTGATTCGATGCCTGATTTCGCTTTCGATCTCGCGGATCTCCTGCCCTTCATCGCCATCGGTTTCGCCGCCCAGCTGGTCGACGGTGCGCTGGGCATGGCATTCGGGGTGATTTCCTCGACGCTGCTGGTCAGCATCGGCGTCCCGCCCGCCGCCGCCTCGGCCGGCGTCCATGTCGTCGAGACGTTCACGACCGGCGTTTCCGGTATCAGCCATGTGTTCCACCGAAACGTCCGCTGGAAGCTGTTCCTGCGCCTTGTCATCCCTGGTGTGATCGGCGGGGTGCTGGGCGCCTATGTCCTGTCGAACGTCGATGCAGCGGTCGCGCGACCTTTCGTGCTCACCTATCTAGCCGGGGTCGGCCTGTGGCTGCTGTGGCGGGGGGTCCGCTACCCGCCGCACGAAAAGGAGCCGAAGGTGATCGAGCCCCTGGGCCTGATTGGAGGCTTCCTCGACGCGGCCGGCGGCGGCGGCTGGGGACCGGTGGTGACGTCGAACCTGCTCGTCCAGGGCGCCAGCCCGCGCCACGTCATCGGCTCGGTCAACACCGCTGAGTTCTTCCTCACCGTGGCGATCAGCGCGACCTTCATCGCTTCTTTGGGCATTGCCGCATTCACCATCGCCACCACCGGCCTCTTGATCGGCGGCGTGCTCGCCGCGCCGATGGGTGCTTTCCTTGCCAAGCGCGTTCCGGCCAAGACCCTGCTGATTTTCGTCGGCGCGGTCCTCACCATCACCAGCGCCTACGGCGTGTGGCGGGCGCTAGCCGCATGACTCACACCGCCTCGTGCCGCTGCGGCAACTTGAGCCTTATCGCGACCGGCGAGCCGGTGCGGGTGTCGGTGTGCCATTGCCTCAACTGCCAGAAGCGATCGGGCAGCGCGTTCGCCGCGCAAGTCCGCTTTCCGGCCGACCAGGTGACTATCGAGGGCGATTCGACCAGCTTCGCTATCGCCGGGGACAGCGGAAACCTCGCCGATTTTCATTTTTGCCCTGCCTGCGGCGCGACGGTCTACTTCATCAACCGCAATATGGCCGACACCGTCGCCGTCCCCCTCGGCATGTTCGACGATGCTCGCGCCTTCCGCCCCCACTTCTCGATGTTCGAGAACCGCAAGCACGACTGGTTGGAGATCGTCGGCCCGGGCATCGAGCACGACTGACCCGGGCATTTCTCCTACCTGCAGGGACCGCGCGGCCCCGGCACCGGCACGGCCGGATTGGCGTAGATCTTGAAAAAGCTACCCTGTGCGATGGGAACGAGCCCCTTTGCCGGCGTCCAGCGAGACTTGCCCTCGTGCAGGTAAAGGACGTGCGAGAAGTCGCTTGTCCAGTGTTGGGCATAAGCGAAGGTCTTCTGCTGGACCTTCGACAGCCGGCGGTGGAAGAAGGCCGGCTCGCGCACGAGGATCGATTCCACCCGGTTCAGCGGCCGCCCCACCTCCACGTTGCGGCAGGCGAACGCGGGCGTCGCGTCGAGCGGCTGCATGCCCTTGCCGGAAAATTCGAGCGGATTGAAAATCCGGCCGGCGACGGTCGCCACGCTCGCCATATGGTAGTGGAGCTTATAGTCGACATCGCTGCCGTTGATCGAGAAAACGGTGGCGTAAGGCGGCAATGTCGCGGCAGCGGCGCGAATCTCGTCAACCTCGCGGTGCAGCTTCGCCCGGGCCGGAATGGCGATGGTCAGCTGGAGGATAATGGTCACGACAGCCAGGCCAACGATCGTCGACACGGCACGCGGGCTCGGTCGATCCAGGCGCAGGCAAATCACAAACAACACGGTCAGCAGGACCGCCGTTCGCGAATCGATGTCGACCGCGGCGCCGATCTGCGTGGGCACGATCAGGAGGAACGCCAGCAGGCCGAGCAGTATGCGCGTGGTTCCAGCGCCCAGCGAAGCGAACCCCTCCCGAAGCCCGGCATAGGCGGCCGCGACCCACAGGAAGGTGAGGAGGATCGTCCGCCACCCGGAGCCGAACATCAGCGCCGAAAACAGGCTGAGGAATTTCGATTCCAGAAGGAAGTTGATGTCGGTTGGCCCCTTGTCGGCAAGCAGGATGAAGGCGACCGGTAGGATGTAGCAGGCCGCCGCCATCAGCCCCGTCCGAACAACCGCGCGAATGTCGCGCCACCGCGTGTCGCCGAGCATCCAGAAAAACAGCAGCAGTCCGCCGGCCATCCCCGCGAAGGCATGACACAGGCAAAGTAACAGGCCGGCGATATTCGATACGATCGCCAGCGGCAGGAACGGGCGCTCGGCGAACGGCTTGCGGAACAGGTAGATCGCGTAAAGGAGGAAGGCCGCGAGACCGACCAAATAGTTCGTGTAGCCCATGAAGGTGACGAGGTTGAACGACAGGGCCGGCACCAGCAGGATCGGCCAGTCGGTCCGGCCGATGATCGCGCGCTGAAGGAACCAGGCGCATGCAAAGACGGTCAACATGGCTACCGTCGCGATCCCCGCCAGCAGCGGTTCCGCGGCAACGAGGCCGCACAGCGGCAGGTTGATCAGGTCGAGCGCCAGGTTGGGAATGAGGCCGAGCTTGATCCGCCACATGTCGAGCAGCGGATCGCCGGGCGCGGCGCACTCGATCGTCAGGCGCGCGATGTGGTTGTAGGAATCGACGCCGAACACGCCGGTCGCGAAATAGGCCAGCACGACGGCGCACAGCGCGGCGTAGATCATCAGGATGGTCCGGCTGGTCGCGCCGGTCAGTTGGTACGCATCACGTGGCATGAACTTCCCCCGAAGGCGCAAACGACTCTTTTTTTTCGCGCCTGTCCAGTGACTTCGACGCATTATTCCTGATCGCAGCGCCCTGTTCGGCCGCCCGAAGACGTTCCCGTTTTTCCCCTGTCCTACCGGCGCGCTTTTCGGCATGGTGCCCGCGATGTCCCGCGCTTCCCTCCCCCGCTCCCCGCGTAAGTTCGCGCTTTGGCGCACCTTTCCCGTGAATTTTGCGAACATAAGCGCGTTCGATGGCCACTGATCCCGCCCGCCTGACCACGCCCGAGCGGACGGCAGAAGACGCGGACGCCGCGCTTCGTCCCAAGAACCTCGACGAATTCGTCGGCCAGGCCGGCGCGCGCGATAACCTGCGCGTGTTCATCAACGCCGCCAAGGCGCGTGGCGAGGCGCTCGACCATGTGCTGTTTTTCGGCCCGCCGGGCCTCGGCAAGACCACGCTGGCGCAGATCGTCGCCAAGGAAATGGGCGTCGGCTTCCGCGCCACCTCCGGCCCGGTCATCGCCAAGTCGGGCGACCTCGCCGCGCTGCTCACAAACCTCGAGAACGGCGACGTCCTGTTCATCGACGAGATTCACCGCCTCAATCCGGCGGTCGAGGAAGTGCTCTACCCGGCGATGGAGGATCGCGCGCTCGACCTGATGATCGGCGAAGGTCCGTCGGCCCGCTCGGTCCGGATCGACCTGCCGCAGTTCACGCTGGTCGGCGCGACCACCCGCCAAGGCCTGCTGACCACGCCGCTGCGCGACCGGTTCGGCATTCCCGTCCGCCTCAACTTCTACACCGTCGACGAGCTGGAGCAGGTCGTCACCCGCGCGGCCCGCCTGCTCGGCGCGCCGCTGACCAACGACGGCGCGCACGAGGTAGCCCGCCGCAGCCGCGGAACGCCGCGCATCGCCGGCCGCCTGCTGCGCCGCGTCCGCGACTTCGCCCACGCCGCCGGCGCCGAGGCGATCGACGCCGAGACCGCCGACCGCTCGCTGAAACGGCTGGAGATCGATCAGCTCGGCCTCGATGCGATGGACCGGCGTTACCTGATGATGATCGCCGACCTTTACGGTGGCGGCCCGGTCGGCATCGAAACGCTGGCCGCCGGCCTCAGCGAACCGCGAGATACGCTGGAAGACGTGGTCGAGCCTTACCTCATTCAGCTGGGCCTCATCGCCCGCACGGCACGAGGGCGTTGCCTCAACGGGCGCGGCTGGACCCACCTCGGCCTGACGCCGCCGCGGGGCAGCCAGGACGGACTGTTCGACCCGGAAGGAAAATGATCCGACTGTTCTTCGCCGCGCTGGCCCTCGCCGCCGCGCCGCTGGCCGCGCCGGCCGCCGCCCAGGCACCCGCCCCGGCGGATTACAGCAAGGCGTCGCACTGGATCTGCCTGCCGGGGCGCGCCGACACCTGTACGACCCCGCTCCGCACGACGATGCTCAACGTCAACGGCTACGGCTCGACCGGCCGCTCGACCGTGGCAACAGACAGCGGCGTCGATTGCTTTGTGGTCTACCCCACGGTCAGCCGCGATTCGGGGATGAACAGCGACCTCGTCGCGAACGAGGAAAAGGACATCGTCGAAAGCCAGTTCGCGAGGTTGTCGGGCGGTTGCCGGATGATCGTACCGGTTTATCGCTCGATGACCGTCGGCGCGGTGGCGGTGTCGATGGCGGGCGGCGACGTCACCCAGCCGGCGATGCTGGCCTACGGCGACGTCCGCTCGGCGTGGAAATATTACCTCGCCAACTTCAACAAGGGCCGCCCCTACGTGCTGGTCGGGCACAGCCAGGGATCGCTGATGCTGATCCAACTGCTGGCCCATGAAATCGAAGGAAAGCCGGAGGCGAAGCGCATGCAGCTCGCCATCCTGCCGGGCTTCAACGTCATGGTGCCGCAGGGCAAGACCGTAGGCGGCACGTTCAAGTCGACCCCGCTGTGCACCTCGGCCGGGCAGACCGGCTGCGTGCTGACCTGGACGAGTTTCCGCGAAAAGAACGTGCCGCCGCCCGGCGCCCTATTCGGCTTCGCCGACCAGCCCGGCATGACGGTCGGCTGCACCAACCCGGGCCGTCCCGGCGCGACCGGCTGGGTGCCGCTCGACAGCTATTGGGACACGACGCTATCCGTTCCCGTCCCCGGCGGTCCCGTCCAGTGGTCGAGCGAGGGGGCGCCGCCTTCCCCCTATTTGCGAACCGAAGGGCTGGTCTCGGCCCGCTGCGTCAACGATGGCCAGCGCGGTTACCTGTCGATCCGCACCAACCCGTCGCCCGGCGGCAAGCGCACCGACCGGGTTGGCGGTGAAGTCGGGCTGCTCGGTTTCTTCCTGCCCGGCTGGGGCATGCACCTGATCGACGTCTCGGCCGCACAGGGCGACATCCTGCGCCGGATCGAGGCGCTCAACCGGCCGGCCCTTCCTCGATCCAGAACAGATCCCCTGGCGCCAGTTCAAGCGCCCTAGCCATCTTAAGGGCGAGCAGCGCCGACGGCACGAAGATCCCGTTCTCGACCGTGTTCACCGTTTTGCGGCTCACCTGGCATGCTTCGGCCAGGTCGGCCTGGGTCAGGCCGAGTTCCGCCCGCCTTTCCTTCAACCGGTTGCGAAGCGTTTCAGCCATCGGCGTGGGCGCGCTTTTCCAGCATGCCGAAACGGATCATCGCGATGACGATGCCGATCGTCACCACCAGGTGCGCCACCTCGTCGCCGCGCACCGGCTCGAACTGGTTGATGAAGTAGCAGGCGATCGCCGTCAGGATGGCGGCGAGGAAGCCGTCGCCCAGTGCGGTCGCCCGATTGGCCCGGGTATTCTCGTCGTTAAGCAGCGCCCGCATCGGGCCCGAGCGGATCCACGACCCGCCGGTGTAGAGCGCGACGAGCAGCACGAGCGACAGGACGATCCAGGCGCCGACCTTGAAATGGTCGACCGGCCGCGAGCCATGCGTGTCATTGAGGTAGCTGGCCTGCTGGGTCAGCAGGATGATCGCCAGCATCGGGAACATCCGGCTCCGGCGGCGCCCCAGTTCCTCGGCGCGGTCGGCCATCGACTTTTCCTTGTACATTGTTTCGCCCCTCGAAAGTAACGTCTGGGTTACGTGTAACCTCAACGTTACATCGCCGTCAAGCCACATTTGACCGCCGCGGGGTTGAACCGTGAGTCCGGGGATGGTTAAGGCGGAAGGGTGAGTTCACACGACCTCGACCGACCCTACCGTGGCGGCTTTGCCGGCGCGGAGCACCGGTTCGCGCTGACCGTTTACTTCGAGGACACCGACACCGCGGGCGTGGTCTATTACGCCAACTACCTCAAGTTCATGGAGCGGGCGCGGTCCGACATGCTGCGCGCCGCCGGTATCGACCAGCGCGGCGCGATGGAGGGCGGCGAGGGCGTCTACGTCGTCGCCGAGGCGCACATCAAATACAAGGGCCCGGCCAGGCTGGGCGACGACCTCGTCATCGTCTCAACGGTGGAAGAGGTGCGCGCTGCCTCCGTTCTCATTCATCAAGAAGTCAGGCGCGGCCATGAAGTCTTGGCCGCGGCGGACATTACCGCCGCTTTCCTCGGTCCCGGCATGCGGCCCCGCCGCCAGCCAAAGGATTGGGTCGAGCGGTTCGAACAACTGAAGAAAGACTGACAACACCCATGCCCGACGTCACCGCCAGCGCCGACATGATGAGCCCGCTGAACCTGTTCCTCCACGCCGACATCGTGGTGAAGATCGTCATGCTCGGCCTCTTGGCCGCCAGCATCTGGACCTGGTCGATTATTTTCACCCACGCCATGCGGCTGCGCCGCATCCGCCGCCAGACCGCCGCCTATGAGAACGAGTTCTGGCAGGCCAACGACATCGACACGTTCCACGCCCGCCGCGGTTCGGACCCGCTGCCGAGTGCGGCGATCCTGACCGCCGGCCTCGACGAGTGGCGCCGATCGACCAAGGGCGTGGTGGTCGACCGCAGCGGCACGCGCGAGCGGCTTGCCACCCGGATGAACGCGGCCATCGCGGCCGAACTCGACCGGTTGGGCGACCGCCTGAACATCCTTGCCACGGTCGGATCGGTTGCCCCGTTCGTCGGCCTGTTCGGCACGGTGTGGGGCATCATGCGCAGCTTCACCGCCATCGCCGGCGCCAACAACACCAGCCTCGCGGTGGTCGCGCCGGGCATCGCCGAGGCGCTGTTTGCCACCGCCATCGGCCTCTTCGCCGCCATTCCCGCGGTCATCGCCTACAACCGGCTGAGCCATGGGCTCGACCGGCTCGAGGCGGGCCTCAACCGCTTCGCCGACCGCTTCCACGCGACCCTGAGCCGCGAGCTCGAGGTCGAGACGCTGGGAGGCCATTAATGGGCATGGGGGTCTCCCGCCGCGGGCACGGCAAGCGCCGGGCGCCGATGGCCGAAATCAACGTGACGCCGCTGGTCGACGTCATGCTGGTGCTGCTGATCATCTTCATGGTGACGGCGCCCCTGCTCGTCGCCGGCGTGCCGATCGACCTTCCCGAAAGCCGCGCCGGCGCGCTCGACCAGGAGGCCGAGCCGGTCCAGGTCGCGATCGATGGCAAGGGCACGATCACGGTCGATGAGACGCCGGTGGCCGATACCGAACTGCCCCGCGTGCTGGCCGGGATCGCCGCCCAGCCGCAACCGGCCGAAGGCCGCCGCATCTACCTGCGCGCCGACAAGGGCCTCGATTACGGCAAGGTGATGGGGGTGATGGGCGAACTCAACCGCGCCGGCCTTAACCGCGTCGCGCTGGTCTCGGTCGGGGGCGACAAGGAATGATGGCCGACCGCGCCGAAACGACCGGGACGGGGATGGCGCTGCTGTTCCACGCGCTGGTCATCGGCGCGCTGTCGACCAGCCTGGCGCACGTCAAGGCCGTGCCCGAGCCGCCGTCGATGGACGTCGAGTTCGTCGACGAAGTCGCGGCCGAAGCGGCCGCCCCGACGGCGATCCCGACCCCGGCACCGGCCGAACAGTCGCCGGTCGCTGAAGACGTCCCGCCTCTCGACCAGCCGGCACCCCTTCCCCCGCCGCCGACGCCGCGCGCCGTCCCGACGCCCGCGCCGACGCCGAAGCCCGTCCCGAGGCAGGTGCAGCGC
>JAEWBB010000016.1 GCA_023391375.1 Pseudomonadota bacterium
CCATGATCCCGCCCGCGCCGTACAGCCGGTGGCGCCGCGCCTCGACCGGCGACACCGCGCGCCAGGCCGGCGCGGTCGACGGCACGGGGGCGGCGGGCGCGGCAAACCAGCGCATCGCCATCGCGCCCGAGACGACCGGCGCGGCGGCGAGGAGGAAAAAGGCGATGACCGTTTCCGGCGCGATGCCGCCGGCGACCTTGCTGGTGGCCAGCCGCGCCGCCGAGGCCAACCCGACCAGCAGCAGCCACAGCTGCACCATCCGGCCGAGCGAGCCCTCCATGGTGGTCAGCGCCGCCGCGGAGCGGACGCGCAGGCGATGGGTCACGGCGGCAAGCATGGCGCGCTCGGGTCTTTCTCTTGGCGATGCAGGAAACGCGAAACTCGTTGCGCACTAAAGCGCCGATGCGGAACCGAAGTTCCCGTTGTTGCGCCATCGGAATGGTTTCTTCCGAATACGGGCTTGCGCGATGTGTCCGTAACGGACATGTTCCGAACCGCTCGGTCCCGTGTTTTGGGGGCGAGTTTGTCGTTTCAATTCGAGCCGGCCCGACCGTGATCGCGCCGGCCGTCCTTCTCAACGATCTGGTGGGAGAGCTGTCGCTGTTCGCGGCGATCGACTTCCTGGTCTTCGCGCTCGACGACCTGATCGTCGACGTCATCTATTTCACCCGCTCGCTGTGGCGTTCGCTGACCGTCTATTCGCGCTTTCCGCGCGCGTTCGGCGACCGGCTCGCCGCGCCGCGCACGCCGGGCCGCTTCGCCGTCTTCATTCCGGCATGGGACGAGGCGGCGGTCATCGCCCCGATGCTCCGCGCCACGCTCGACCGGTTCGAGCATGACGACTACCGCCTCTACGTCGGCCATTACCGCAACGACCCGGCGACCGACGCCGCCATTGCCGCCGTCGACGATCCGCGCATCCGGCCGGTGCGGGTCGACGCCGATGGCCCAACCTCGAAGGCCGATTGCCTCAATCACCTCTACTCGGCGTTGAAGGACGACGAGGCCGCCGGCGACAGCCGCGCCCGGGCCATCGTCCTCCACGACGCCGAGGACCTGGTCCATCCCCTTGAGCTCAAGCTGTTCGACCACCTGGTCGACCGGGCAGCGGTCGTGCAACTCCCCGTGCTGCCGCTGCTCGACCCGGCCAGCCGATGGATCGCCGGCCATTACGCCGACGAATTCGCCGAGGCGCACATCAAACAGCTGGTGGTGCGCGAAGCGGTTGGGGCCGCGATCCCGATGGCCGGCGTCGGCTGCGCGATCGAGCGCGGCGCGCTCGACCGGCTGGCGATGCGCAACGCCGGCAAGCCGTTCGCCGCCGCCAGCCTGACCGAGGATTACGAGATGGGGCTGCGGCTCGGCGCGCTGGGCTACCGCACCCTGTTCGTCCGACTGCCCGCGGCACCCGGCAGCCACGCGGTGGTCGCCAGTCGCGGCCATTTCCCGTCCGACCTGGGCGCCGCGGTGCGGCAGAAAGCGCGCTGGCTCAACGGCATCGCGCTGTCCGGCTGGGAGCGGCTCGGCTGGCGCGGCGGTCTCGGTGAGCGCTGGTTCCGCCTCCGCGACCGGCGCGGGCCGCTGGCGGCCTTGCTGATCGTCGCCGGCTACCTTGCCTTCTTCCTTTGGCTGCAACTGGTCATCGCCCACGCCCTCGGCGCGCCCGTAGGCTTCACCCCGTCGCCGCTGCTCGGCGGCCTCCTCAAGATCAACGCCATCCTCCTCGCGTGGCGGATGCTCATGCGCTTCGCCTTCACCGCCCATGCCTATGGCGTCGTCGAGGGCCTGCGCGCCATTCCCCGCTCCGTTGTAGGCAACCTCGTCGCGGTGCTCGCCGCCCGCCGCGCGCTCGACTTCCACGCCCGCCGCGATCGCCGTTGGGAAAAGACCGACCACATTTTCGTGAGTGACATCGCATGAGCTCGCCGACCCGATTCCTCCTCTTCCTCGTCACCGGCTGGGTCGGCGTACGCGCCGTCTCGCTCGGCCTCGTCCCCGGCAGCGAAGCGTTCGCCGCCGAGAGTGCCGCCCCGGTCGTGCCGGCCCTCGCCGAGACCGATCTCACGCCGCCGCCTGCCATGTGGGCGGCGCCTGCCATGCCGCCCGCGATGCCCGCGCCGACTAGCCAGCCGCAGCCATGGCCGTTCCCCGTTCCGGTCTACCAGCCAATGCCGGTGCGGACGGTCCGTTACGCCGAGGCGCGGTCCGAACCGGCTTGGTCGCTTCCCCCGTCCCGGTATCCCGCTGCCGCGTCGCTGGCCGAACCCCTCGCCGCCGCCAGCTGGCCGGAGATCGGTGCCAGCGTCGCGCGCGTATCGACCCCCGCCATGGCCAAGGCCCCCGCCGGTCCGCCGCGGTTCGACCATGTCCAGCTGTCGACCTGGGCGATGATGCGCGACCGGCCCGGCCCGCAAAGCCTGGCGGGCACTGGCACGCTGGGCGGCAGCCAGGCCGGGATGCGCTTCCTCTACCGCTTCAATCCGCGCCTTGCCGCCTCGCTTCGCGCCACCGCGCCGATCGGCACCGCGCGGCGCGGCGGCGATGTCGCGCTCGGCGTCCGTTACGCGCCGTTCGCCCACCTGCCGGTCGCGGTCACGCTCGAGCGGCGACAGGGCTTCGGCGACATGGGCGGCCCGTCCGGCTTCGCGCTGCTTGGCGAGGGCGGCCTCTATCGCCGCTTCGGGTCCTTCCGCCTCGATTCCTACCTCCAGGCCGGCATGATCGTCGGCAAGGACGGGCGGATGGGCTTCGTCGACGGGTCGGCGGTGGTCACCCGCCATTTGTGGCGCAATCTCGACGTCGGCGCCGGCGTGTGGGGCGCGAAGCAGCCCGGCCTGTCGCGGCTCGACGTCGGTCCGCGCCTCAGTCTCGACGTCGGCCACGGCATCCGCGCCCATGCCGATTACCGGGTGAAGGCCGCCGGCAACGCCCAGCCCGGTTCGGGCGGCGTCATCACACTGGCCGGGGAATTCTAGCGCGCTCGCTTCCAAGCGCCGCGAACAGGGGCTAGCGTCGGCCGCGACGCGCCCATGGACATCTACCTCCCCATCGCCGGCCTCGCGGTCAACTGGATCCTGATCGTCGGGCTGGGCGCGCTGGTCGGCCTGCTCAGCGGCCTGTTCGGGGTCGGCGGCGGCTTCCTCACCACCCCGCTGCTAATCTTCTACGGAATCCCGCCCACGGTCGCCGTCGCCTCGTCCACCACGCAAATCGCCGGGGCCAGCGTGTCGGGCTATTTCGCCCACCACCGGCGCGGCGGGGTCGACCGCAAGATGGGCCTCGTCATGATCGCCGGCGGCACGCTCGGCAGCCTGTTCGGTTCGCTGATCTTCCGCTTGCTGCAGAAAAGCGGCCAGATCGATCTCGTCATCGGCTTCCTCTACGTCATCCTGCTTGGCGGGATCGGCGGACTGATGCTCAAGGACGCGCTGGTCACGCTGGGCTGGATCGAGACGACCAAGAAAAAGGAACAGCCGCGCCACCGCCCGTGGATCGCCGGCTTGCCGCTGCGCTGGCGCTTCTACGCGAGCGGCCTCTACATCTCGCCGATCGCGCCCGCGCTGCTGGGCTTCGTCACCGGTGTCATGACCGTCCTGCTCGGAATCGGCGGCGGGTTCATCCTCGTCCCCGCCATGATCTACATCCTCGGCATGGCGGCGCGCGTCGTCATCGGCACCAGCCTGATGATGGTGCTGGCGACCAGCGCCGTGACCGTCATGATCCACGCGCTGACCACCCAGTCGGTCGACATCGTGCTGGCCGGCCTGCTGCTGGTCGGCGGCGTCATCGGCGCGCAGTACGGGGCGATTTTCGCCACCCGGATCAAGCCGGACCTGCTGCGCCTTGCGCTGGCGCTGATCATCCTGCTCGTCGCGCTGCGCATGGCCGCCGGCCTCGCCTGGCGGCCGGACGAGATTTTCACGATCGAGTATCGCTGATGCGCCGCCTCGCCCCACTCGCGCTCGCGCCGCTGCTGATGGCTCAGGCGAAGCCCGAACTGGTGCCCGACGTGTCGGTCCGCGCGATCGACATCCAGTACAGCTTCGCCGGTGCCCAGCTGCTTCTGTTCGGCGCGATCGTCTATCCGGGCGGCCGCCTGCCGAGCCGCAACGCCGATGTCGTCGTCCTGCTGCGCGGCCCGACCGAGCCGATCATCGTCCGCCAGAAGCAGAAGATCGCCGGCATCTGGATGAACGCGGATTCGCACCGCTTCCGCTCCGCGCCGAGCTATTACGCGGTCGCCTCCTCCCGCCCGATCCGCGACCTCGTCGACGAGCGCACGGCGGCGATCTACGAACTGGGCGTCTCCGACCTCCAGCTGTCGCCCGGCGGCGGTGCGCTGCCCGACAAGGAACGGCGCTTCGAGGACGGGCTGATCGACCTGCGCCGCCGCTCCGGCCTTTACGCCGAACAGGGCAACGGCGTCGAAATCAGCCAGGGCGTGCTCTACCGCGCCCGCATCACCATCCCCAGCCAGGTCCCGGTCGGCACCTACCAGGCCGAAACCTTCCTGATCGAGAACGGCAAGGTGATTGCCGCCGCCACCCGCGACGTCGAGATTCGCAAGGCCGGTTTCGAACGATTCGTCGCCAACGCCGCCCGCCACCATCGCCTCGCCTACGGCCTGTCGGCGGTGATCCTCAGCCTCGGCCTCGGCTGGGCCGCCGCATGGCTGTTCCGCCGCCGCACCTGACCCCGGGCGAAGACCCTCAGGCCTAAGCACTTTTTAACCCGTTCCGCTTACCCCTACGGCAACGTTGTAAATCCGTAGGAAGTGAACGCATGACCGATACCCCGAACCTGAAGCAGTTCCTCGACCAGATGAGCAGCTTCTCGGAGGACAGCGGCCACTGCCCGATGCCGACCGGCGGCGGCGCGCCCGCCGCGTCGATCGGCCAGGTGCTCGAAATTGCCGGCTCGGGCAGCCGCGCGATGATGGATGCGGCCACCATGCTGAGTCACCAGGACCATGCCGATCCGTCGATCGCCATGTCGGGCCAGGTCGGCAGCCAGGTGAAGATGAAGGTCGGCAACTCGTGGCTGGTGGCCAACGTGCGCACGCTCAAGGCCGACGAATCGGGCCAGATCATCGCCGCCATCGACTTCCTCGGCGAAGGCAGCGAGGGGTCGGGCGGCCGCCTTTCCCACTTCCGCCGCGGCGTGACCCGCTATCCCATTCCGGGCTGCCAGGTGTGGCCGGTGTCGACCGACGACATGCGCGCCATCTTCGCCGCCTCGAACGAGGCCCACGTCGAGATCGGCACCGTCTACCCGACCGACGACATCCGCGGCGCGCTGTACGTCGACCCGATGCTGTCGAAGCATTTCGCTATCCTCGGCTCGACCGGCACCGGCAAGTCGACCTCGGTCGCGCTGATCCTCCACCGTATCTCGCAGCTGTCGCCCGAAGGGCACATCGTGATGATCGATCCGCACGGCGAATATTCGGCCGCCTTCAAGAGCTGCGGCGAGCTGTTCAACGTCGACAACCTCCAGCTGCCCTACTGGCTGTTGAACTTCGAAGAACATTGCGAAGTGCTGCTGACCAGCGACGGCGCCGAGCGCCAGCGCGACGCCGACATCCTCGCCAAGTGCCTGCTCGCCGCGCGCACCAAATCAAAGTCGTCGGAACAGTATGGCAAGGTGACGGTCGATTCGCCGATCCCCTACCTCCTGACCGACCTCAGCCAGGTCATCGTCGCGGAAATGGGCAAGCTCGACCGGGCCGGCGACGCCACCCCCTACGCCCGCCTCAAGAACAAGCTCGACGAGCTGCGCGCCGACCCGCGCTACAGCTTCATGTTCTCGGGCATGCTGGTCGGCGACACGATGGGCGCCTTCATCGGCAAGCTGTTCCGCCTGCCCGCCAACGGCAAGCCGATCAGCATCATCGACGTGTCGGGCATCCCCTCGGAAGTCACCAGCGTCGTCGTCTCGGTGCTTGCCCGCATGGTGTTCGACTATGCCATCTGGAGCCGCACCGAAGCGCAGCGCCCGCTGCTGCTGGTCTGCGAAGAGGCGCACCGCTACGTCCCCAAGGACGAGAATGCCGCCGGCCAGGCCGTCCGCAAGATTCTCGAGCGAATCGCCAAGGAAGGCCGTAAGTACGGCGTGAGCCTCGGCCTTATCACCCAGCGCCCGTCCGACTTGGCCGAAGGTGTGCTGTCGCAGTGCGGCACGATCGTCTCGATGCGCCTGAACAACGACCGCGACCAGGCCTGCGTCCGCGCCGCGATGCCCGAAGGCGCGCGCGGCTTCCTCGACGCCATCCCCGCGCTGCGCAACCGCGAATGCATCGTCTGCGGCGAAGGCGTCGCCATTCCGATCCGGGTCCGCTTCGACGACCTCGAGCCGGAAAAGCGCCCCGCCTCGTCCGATCCCAGCTTCGCCGAGCTGTGGCGCCAGACCGGCGACGAAGCCGGCATCATCAGCCGCACGATCAAGCGCTGGCGCGGACACGGCAAGTAAGCCACCGAGCGCAGCGACGCGGTTGCACCGCAACCGCTAGCAGCGCGAAGAGCCGGCGAACTTCGGCCGACGGCCGAGCAGAGCGAGAGCCGATCGACGGCGCGGGATTCACTCCCGCGCCGTTTTTCGTCGAACGAAGGCTTGCGAGAATTTCGAAGCCCGCCATCATCCCCATCCGATGCCCACCACCTTCGCCGACTTCACCCTCGACCCCGCCAACCGCCGCCTGACCCGCGATGGCGCGCCCGTCGACGTCCAGGGCCGCTATTTCGACGCCCTCGCCCTGATGGCCGCGCACCCCGGCCAGCTGGTGACCAAGGACCGCTTCATGGACGAGGTGTGGCGCGGCGTGCCGGTCACCGACGAGGCGCTGACCCAGTGCATGCGCGCGCTCAGGAAAGCGCTCGGCGACGACGCGTCCAACCCGCGCTTCATCGAGACCGTGCCCAAGCACGGCTACCGCTTCATCGCGCCGGTCGGCAGCGACGCGCTTTCTCCGGACACGCCGGTTAAGACCGCCAACGCCATCGCCACCGTCGCCGCCGGCACGCTGGGTGGCGGCGTGGCCGGCCTTGCCGGCGGCATCGCCTACGGCCTGCTGCTCGCCAGCCAGCAGCCCGACGCGCCCGGCGGCGCCTTTTCGCTGCTGCTGGTGATGGCCATGATCTGCACTCTGGTCGCCATGCTCGGCGCGCTCGGAGTCAGTGGCGGGATTGCTGCGGGCGATGCCCTGGGCGGGGGGCGACGGCGCATTATCGGCGGCATGCTCGGCGGCGGCCTGGTCGGCTTCACCGGCAAGCTGTTGAGCCTCGACGCCTTCCACTTGGTCGTCGGCAAATCGCCCGGCAACGTCACCGGCGGGCTCGAGGGGCTGGTCCTCGGCGCGGCGGCGGGCCTCGGGGCGATGCTGGCGATGCGGCAGCGCGCGTCGACCGGCCTGCGCCGCTCGCTCCTTCCGGCGGCCGTGTCGGGGGCAGCGGCCGGCGCGATCATCCCGCTGGTCGGCGGGCGAATGATGGCCGGGAGCCTTGATTTGATGAGCCGGTCGATCCCCGGCTCGCAGCTGCGCCTTGGCGGGCTGTTCGGCGAAGGCGATCTCGGCCTCGCCAGCCAGGTCGTCCTCGGCATCGCCGAGGGCGTCCTGTTCGTGACCCTGCTGGTCGGCGGGATCGAGCTTGCCGCCCGCGCCCGCCGCGCCGGCTAAATGCGGCGGGCGATGACCTGGTTACGGCCGCCCTGCTTGGCGGCGTAGAGCAGCTTGTCGACTTCCTTGGTGAGGCTACGCGCATCGCCGCCGCCGGCCGGCGACACGGTGCCCACGCCGATCGACGCGGTGACGAGGCCTGAGACCTTCGAATCGACGTGCGGGATCGCCAGCTCGGCGATCAGGCGCTGGATCCGCTCGGCCATGCCGCGCGCCGCGTCGGCGTCGGTTTCCGGCAGCAGCAGCGCGAATTCCTCGCCGCCGTAACGGGCGACGATGTCGCGGCGGCGGCGGCCGACCTGCTTCAGCGCATGGGCGACCTTGACCAGGCAGTCGTCGCCCTCGAGGTGGCCGTAGGCGTCGTTGAACTGCTTGAAATGGTCGAGGTCGAGCAGGATCATCGACAGCGGCTGGCCGGTACGGCCGGCGGCTTCCCACTCGGCCTCCAGCTGGCTGTCGAGTCGGCGTCGGTTGGCCGCGCCGGTCAGGCCGTCTTCGAATGAAAAGGCCTCCAGCTTCTTCTGCATGTCGAGCAGCTGCTGCTCGGTCTTCTTGCGCTCGGTGATGTCGAACATGAAGCCGATCAGGCAGTCGACCTCGCCGTCGGGCTTGCGCACGACATGCACCACGTCGCGGATCCAGACGAAGCCATTGTCCTTGGTCAGCGCGCGGTAATCGGCTTCATGGTCGACGCCGGCGATCGACTGCGACACGCAGAAATTGACCACCTCGTCGCGGTCTTCCGGGTGAATTCGGCTCGACCAGTCCTCGACGGTCAGCCAGCTGTCCTGCTTCCAGCCCAGGAGCGTCTCGATCTGCGGGCCGATGTAGGCGAAGCTCATCGTCGCCCAGTCGATTTTCCACGGGATCGCCTTGGTCGATTCCAGCAGCGTCTTGTAGACCGCGAAGTCGCAGTCGACGTCACGTTCCAGATCGGGCGCATGTGCGAACTCGTCCGCACCGGTGTTCATGTTCATGGAAAAACTCCTGGTCGACCCGCCACGCCTGTCCACCGGCGCGACCTTTGTATCGGCATAGCAATTCGGCAGCCCAAGGCTAGTCCGCCTTGTTTTCAAACAGGTTAAAAGCTCAGGCGCCGTTCCGGCCCACCTTCAGGAGGGTCGCCAGCCGCGCCTTGAAGGCGTTCATCTCGGTCGGGTCGGGCGCGGCGGCCTGCGCGAAATCGACGCTGCGCGGATCAACCGCGACGCCGTTGCGGTAGACCTCGAAGTGGAGGTGCGGGCCGGTCGACAGGCCGGTCGTGCCGACATAGCCGATGACCTGCCCCTGGACGACGTGCATGCCGGGCGACACGACCATCCGGCTCATGTGGTTGTAGCTCGATGCCAGGCCGGCGCCATGGTCGATCCGCACCTGCTGGCCATAGCCCCCGGCCCAGGCGGCGCGGGCGATGGTGCCGTCGGCCGAGGCATGGATCGGCGTTCCCCAGGCGGCGCCGAAGTCGATCCCGCGATGCATCCGGGCATAGTGCAGGATCGGGTGGTAGCGCAGCCCGAAGCCCGAGGTGATGCGCCCCGCCACCGGCCATTCGAACCCGCCGCCGACCGGCGTCAGGCTGTTGGCGCTGTACCAGCCGGGCTTGCCGGCGTGGGTCCAGCGCATCAGCTGCACCGGCTTGCCGCCCGACCGGTCGATGCCGGCATACAGCAGCGGCCCGGTGCGGTTCTCGCCGCCCGGCACGCGCTTGTTGGAAATGATGAGGTCGAAGCGGTCGTCCGGCGTCAGGTCGCTGCCGACGTCGAGCTGGGTCGCCAGCGCCTTCAGATAATCGCTCGCCGTGTCGGGCGCGATTCCGGCCGATCGCAGCGCCCAGTAGAGCCCGTCGCCGACCCGCCCGCGCACCCTGAGCGGCGTTTCGTCGACCTTCAGCCGGGTGACGATCGCCGACAGGCCGACGCCCGAGGGAATGATCCGGATGTCGGTGTCGAGCCCGGCGCGCAGCGCGACGAGTTCGACCGGCCGGCGGCCCGCGGGGTCCTTGCGGCCGAGCTTGAGCTGGATCCGCGATCCCGGTTCGACCGACTGGCCGGCGAGGATCGACTGAACTTCCGCCGCTTCCGAATCGCGCGCGCCCAGCCTTGCCAGCAGCGCGCCCAGCCGGTCGCCGGCGGCGAAGCGGACGAACATCTCGATTTCGGCGCGTTCGGGCGCGGCCTCGATCGGCTCGGCCAGCGCCGTCGCGCTCATCCGTCCGCCTGACTGCCCGCCGGCCGACGCGGGGGCGATTCCCAGGTCGCGAAGCGCGCGCGCCTCTTCGGTCAGCGGCGTGTTGGCGAAGGTCGGCACCGCCTGCAGCACCATCAGCACCGCGGCGCCCGCGGCCAGTGCGACGGGCACGGCGCTGCGCAGCCGAACGCCCTGGCGCGGCGCGGCGATGCCCACATGCTGTCGTTCGATCCGCTGCATTGCGACGAACAGAATGGAGCATCATGGTTAAGAAGCCCTGAAAGCCTTGCGCATGGCGCAGGCCGTGCCAACATCGCATCCATGGCCGCCCCCAACGACGGCATCCTGCGGGCGATTCTCGGCCCTACCAATACCGGCAAGACCCACTTGGCGATCGAGCGGATGTGCGCCCATTCGTCCGGCGTCATCGGCTTCCCGCTGCGCCTCCTGGCGCGCGAGGTTTACGACCGCGTCGTCGCCATCAAGGGCGCCAGTTCGGTCGCGCTGCTTACCGGCGAGGAGCGGATCGTCCCGCCGCAGGTGCGCTACGTCCTCGCCACCGCCGAATCGATGCCCGTCCGCACGGGCCGCGAGGATCGCAAGAAGGAAGGCCAGTTCCCCGACCAGTTCGCCTTCGCCGCGATCGACGAGGCGCAATTGGGAATCGACCCCGAGCGCGGCCATGTCTTCACCGACCGGATGCTGCGCGCCCGCGGCCGCGAGGAAACGCTGATCCTCGGGTCGGACACACTGAAGCCGCTGGTCCGCAAGCTGCTCCCCGATGCGGAAATCGTCAGCCGCCCGCGCTTTTCGACCCTGCGCTACGCCGGCGCCGCCAAGCTGTCGCGCCTGCCGCCGCGCAGCGCGATCGTCGCCTTCAGCGCCGAGCAGGTCTACGCGCTGGCCGAGATGCTGCGCCGCTTCAAAGGCGGCGCCGCGGTCGTCATGGGCGCCCTGTCGCCGGCCACCCGCAACGCCCAGGTCGACATGTTCCAGCGCGGCGAGGTCGATTACCTCGTCGCCACCGATGCCATCGGCATGGGCCTCAACATGGACGTCACCCATGTCGCCTTCGCCGGCCTCGACAAGTTCGATGGCCGCCGCCAGCGCCGCCTGACGATCCCCGAGATGGCCCAGATCGCCGGCCGCGCCGGCCGCCACCAGCGTGACGGCAGCTTCGGCACCCTGGGCCTGGGCGGCGACAGCGCGCCGCTATTCAGCGAAGAGGAAGTGACTGCGATCGAAGAGCATCGCTTCCGCCCTCTCGACAGCCTCTACTGGCGCAACAGCGAGCTCGATTTTACCGACGTCCGCTCGCTGATCGCCAGCCTCGAATATAAGAGCGACGACCCGCTGCTCCGGTCCGCTCCGCTGGCCATCGACCTCGCCGTGCTCAAGCACATCGCCGAGGACCCGGCCGTCGCCGATGACAAGGGCCAGCGGGCGAGGCGCCTGTGGGCCGCCTGCGGCCTGCCCGATTTCCGGAAAGTGGGGCCGATGCACCATGCCCGCATGGTCCGCCGCCTCTACGGCTATATCGCCGAGGGCGGGCACGTGCCGCACGAATGGTTCGCGGCCGAAGTCGCGCGCCTCGACCGGGTCGAAGGCGATATCGAGGCGCTGGCCGACCGCCTCGCCGGGATCCGCAGCTGGGCCTACATCGCCCAGCGCGCCGACTGGCTGGCCGATCCGGCGAAGTGGGCCGCCCGCACCCGCGATGTCGAGGCGCGGCTCAGCGATGCGTTGCACGAACGGCTGACCCAGCGTTTCGTCGACCGCCGCACCGCCGTCCTCGTCCGCGACATCGGCGCGCGCGGGGCCGATGCCCTGCCGGTCACCGTCGCCGCCGACGGCGAGGTCAGCGTCGGGCCGGAACCGATCGGCCACCTGTCCGGCTTCGAATTCCGGGTCGACCCGACCGCCCGCCTCGCCGACAAGCGGCTGCTCCTCGCCGCCGCCGAACGGCGCCTCGGCGACGAGCTCGACCGTCGCGCCGGGGCGCTGGTTTCGGCCGACGACGACGCATTCGCGCTGGTCGAGGAGGATGGACAGCTGGCCATCGCCTGGACCGAAGGCGGCCATCTCCTCGCCCGCCTGTCCCCCGGCCGCTCGCTGCTCGAACCCGCGGTGCGCACGACCCGCGCGCTCGACCGGCTGTCCGCCCACCGCCGCGCCGCGCTTCGCGCCCGGCTGGAGCGCTGGGTCGAGGCTGAGGTCGCCCGACACCTCGCCCCGCTCAAAGCCCTGTCCCGCGCCGCCACCGACCGTTCGGCCACCGCCGGGGTGCGCGCGCTCGCCGCCATGCTGGTCGATGCCGGCGGCGTCCTGCCGCGCAAGACGATGACCGCCCAGCTCGCCCAGCTCGACAAGGCCGACCGCCACGCGCTGCACCGCTTGAAGGTCCGGCTCGGCGCGCTCGACCTGTTCGTGCCCGCGCTGTTGAAGCCCGCCGCCCAGCGGTGGCGCGCCGCGCTGGGCGCAATCCGCGCCGGGCAGCCGATGCCGCGCCTCCCGGCCGACGGCGCCGCCACCTTGGGCGGCGATGCCGATCCGCGCGGCGCAAGCCTTGCCTTCCGCCGCTTCGGCCAGCGCTGGATCCGGGTCGACCTCGCCGACCGGCTGGCGACCCACGCCCACCTGTTCCGCCAATCCGGACAGGGGGAGGCGGTTGACGCGGCCCTCGTCACCAGCCTCGGCCTCCATGCCGACACGCTGGCCCGGCTGATGGCCGAAATCGGCTTCGTGCCGGCGGGCGAAAGCTGGGCCTGGCGCGGCAACCGCCGGCCCCGCCCGATGCGGCGTGACAAGGGGCCGAAGCCCGGCAACGCCTTTGCCGAACTGGCCAAGCTCAAGCGCAAATAGGTGCGGATCGACCGGCTTCTCTTTTTCCTCCGGTTGATGAAGTCGCGCACCCAGGCGCAGGCGCTGGTCGAGCAGGGGCACGTCCGCATCGACGGCCGCCACGCCGCCAAGCCCAGTGACGAGGTCCGCGTCGGCTCGGTCATCGCCTTTCCCCTGCGCGGCGATGTGCGCGTCCTGCGCATCCTTTCGCTCCCCACGCGGCGCGGCCCGCCGGCCGAAGCGCGCGGCCATTACGAGGAGCTCGCCGCTGCGAACGTCTCGCATCAAGGCGCGGGCGATTGACAGCCGCCCCCGCGCGGACCTAGCGAAACGGCGAATAAAGGGAGCTTCACGACCATGACCTACGTCGTCACCGACGCCTGCATCCGCTGCAAATATATGGACTGCGTCGAGGTCTGTCCGGTCGACTGCTTCTACGAGGGCGAGAACATGCTCGTCATCAACCCCAACGAATGCATCGACTGCGGCGTGTGCGAACCGGAATGCCCGGCCGAGGCGATCCTGCCCGACACCGAGAACGGCCTCGAGAAGATGCTCGAGCTCAACGCCACCTTCTCGGCGCAGTGGCCCAACGTCACCCGCAAGAACGACCAGACCCCCGCCGATGCCGACGAGCACAAGGGCGAAGAGGGCAAGTATGACAAGTATTTCTCGCCCGAACCCGGCCAGGGCGACTAAGCGGCCCAGCGATGGCGCGGATGGTCCTCGACCGCCCGGTCGGCCTTCCCGTCGGACCGCTGGCCGGCGCGCTCCGCCGCCATCTTCCCGAATATCGCTGGCAGGTCGGCGACGGGCCGCAGGACGGCCTCCTCCCGCTCGACCGGCCGGCGGGGATCATCGGCCGTTCGGGCGACGCGATGGTCATGCTCGGCCTCGACCTGGTCGAAGGGACACTCGACGCGGGCGACGCGCCGCCGCACGCCTTCCATGTCCGCCTCACCGGCCCCACCACCGACGAACGGGCGCTGGCCGAACGGCTGCTGTTCCTGGTCGGTGATGCCCTGACCGCCCAGGGCGGCGGCGCGTTGCAGGTCGAAGAGGGCGGGCACTGGTTCAGCGCCGACGAACTGCGCGACCGCAGTGAGTCGCTCGGCGGCCCGCCGCCCGCGTTGTCCGAAGATCCCGCCCCGCCGCCGCCGGTCACGCTCGATCCGCCGTCCCCTTCCTTCCCGCGCGGCACTGGCACCGACCGTCCGTCGTTCGGGCGGCGCGGCACCTGACGCGGTTACGGAGGCGCAACCATCGCCCGCGTCGCGCGTAGGTGCGCAAGAGGAGAGCGTTTGATGCGTCGCCTGCCCGTCGTCCTGTTCGCTGTGTTGGCGCTGTCGGCCTGTATCAAGCCTGCCCCGCCCCCTTCCTCCGCGCCGCCCGAAGTCGTGGCCGGCACCGCGACGGTCAGCCTCGCCACATTGCCGCCTGCGACGGTGGCGGCATGGACCGGGCGCTGGACCAGTGGCGGGCGCACGCTCGACATCGCCCGCAGCGGCGACGCGCTGACCGCCAACGGCCTGCCGCTGACCTTCGTCGGGCTCGGCACGTTCAGCGACCGCGCCGGCACCTCCTACCTGTTCGGGCCGGACGGCCAGTTACGAACCTTCACCGCGGCGGGAGCCGAAATACGCTGGACGCGTTAGGGCGCGAACGCACAACGGGGACACACACGTCATGACCATCGACAGGGGCCATTCCATGAAGACCATTTTGCTGCCCGCGCTGCTCGGCGCGACCGCCTTCCTCGCCGCGCCCGCGATGGCGCAGGACGCCACCGCCGCGCAGTCGCTGCCGCCTGCCGACCAGCTGGGCGACATGTACACCATCGGCGTCGGCGCTGGGTACATCCCCGACTATGAGGGCAGCGACGACTATCGCATCATCCCCGCCGCGGCGTTCCGCGCCAGCGTCGACGGCTACAGCATCTCAACCGTCGGCACGTCGATCCAGGCGGACGTGATCCGCAAGCAGCCGGGCCAGAAGATCAAGCTCGACCTCGGGCCGATCGTCGGCGTCCGCCTCAACCGCACCGGCAAGATCAAGGACGATTTGGTCGACCGCCTGCCCGAGCTGAAGACCGCGTTCGAACTCGGCGCTTTCGGCGGCGTGACCGCCTACGGCCTCACCAACCCCTACGACAGCCTGACCTTCAAGATCAGCGGCCGCAAGGACGTCGGCAAGGCGCATCGCTCGACGATCATCACGCCGGAGGTCAGCTTCTCGACCCCGCTGTCGAAGACCTTCTACGTCTCGGCCAGCGCCTCGGCCGACTGGGCGGGCGACAAGTACGCCGACTATTATTTCTCGGTGACGCCCGAAGACAGCCTCGCCTCGACCCTGCCGGTCTATCACGCCGATGGCGGGTTCAAGGATTGGAAGCTGGGCCTGCTGGCGAATGCGTCGCTTTCGGGTGACCTGCGCAAGGGCTTCTCGCTGTTCGGCATGGCCAATTACAGCCACCTCGCCGGCGACTTCGCCGACAGCCCGCTGGTCGCCGATCGGGGCAGCGCGTCGCAGTGGCTGTTCGCCGCGGGGCTGGGGTATAGCTGGTAAGGCCGTTCATTTGGGCGCAAGCTGGGCATGCGACAAGCGCCGCCGACCGGCGCCGGGAGGGTCGCCGCAACAGGAGTGTCCACCGATGAACCGCAAGCTTTTCGCCCTCGCGCTGCTGCTGCCTGCACCATTGTTCGCGCAGGCCGCGCAGTCGATTTCGCGTGCCGAATTCGAAGCCAAGGTCTCCACCGAATTCAACGACATGGATTCGAACAAGGACGGCAGCGTGACCAAGGCCGAGGCCGAGGCGTGGCAGGTCAAGACCGCGACCCAGATCGCGACCGCGCGCAACAAGGCGATCTTCACCAAGCTCGACGCCGACAAGAACGGCTCGATCAGCGCCGCCGAGTTCGCCCGCCTCGGGCCGACCGTGACCAAGGCCAACGCCGACCCGCTGATGGCCAGCCTCGACACCAACAAGGACGGCAAGATCACCAAGGCCGAACATACGACCGCGGTCGCCGCCCGCTTTAACGCGATGGACACCAATAAGGACGGCGCCATCAGCGAGGCCGAGGCGCGCGCCGCCGCGCCCAAGTAAGCCTCTCCACCTGAAACGAAGGGCGCGGCGGCAACGCGCCGTCGGGCCCTTTTTCATGTCAGGCGCCGGCGAGCCGCTTCAGCGCCTCGACGTGCGCCGCGAACGCCTTCCGGCCGGCCGGCGTCAGCACCGCCCAGGTCCGCTGCCGCCCGTCGATCGCCGACTTGCGCAAGGTGACGTACCCCGCCTCGGCCAGCGCCGAGAGATGCTTGCTCATCACCGAATCCGCCACCCCGGCGATGTCCCGCAGCCGGGAAAACTCGGCGTCCTGGGCGTTCGACAGCACCGCCGCCACCTGTAGCCGCACCGGCTGGTGGAAGACGGGATCGAACCCCGCCATCGGATCGTCGCGGCCCATCAGGCCACGCCCATTTCGCGCCGGAAGATGCGCTGCCACATCACGCTCATGGCGGTGGCGATGGCGGCGGCGATAAAGGCCAGCCCGACCCGCGTCGCCATCGCCAGGCCCGCTTCCTTGGCGTGGATTTCGGCGAAGACGATCACCAGCATGACCCCCAGCATGACGAACGTCAGCGGCCGGGTCGCGCCCTTGCGATAGCCGTTGATGAACATCCCCATCCGCCGCCGGTCGCTGACAACAATCGCCGCCATGCCGGCGAACGCGGCCGCCAGCAGCACGAAATTGAGCGGCTGCCCCAGCCCGCTCGACATCACGATCGTGCCCATCAGCGCGCCGAACGCCGCGTGCCGCCACGGCGGGCAGTCCGCCGCCCGCGCCAGCGCCGCCTTGGCATCCCCCACCGTGCCGAGCGCGGCCATCGCTTCCGTCTTTTCCATCGTCATTCCCCTTTGTGACTTTCCAATCTGGAAAGCGATCTAACACCGACTTTCCGATTCGGAAAGCGGAAACTTTCCAACTTGGAAAGTAATGCGCGCTGGACCCCATGCTCGCGAGCGCCTAAACGCCCCTCATCCCCGGGGAGCCGACAGCGGCTGAGAGGCAGTTCGAGACTGCGACCCGTCGAACCTGATGCCGTTCAGACGGCCGTAGGGAGCGGATGACGGGCCTCCCGCCATCCCTCCACCCATGGAGTGAATGACGATGGCCGACATCCCCGCCCGCACCGAACTTAAGGTCACGACCGGCCCGATCCGCGGCAGCCGCAAGACGTTCGTCGAAGGCCGCGACGGCGTCCGCGTCGCAATGCGCGCGATCGACCTTGAGCCCTCGTCCGGCGAGCCCCCGCTCCACGTTTACGACACCAGCGGCCCCTACACCGACACCGCCGCCCGCATCGACATCATGGCCGGCCTGCCCGAGCTCCGCCGCGACTGGATCCGCGGCCGCGGCGATGTCGAGGAAGTGCAGCAGCGCGAGGTCCGCCCCGAAGACAACGGCCAGCTCGGCCCGGATCGCAGCGGCGGCGTCCAGCCCTTCCCCAACGTCCGCCGCAAAGTCCTCCGCGCCAAGGCCGGCGCCAACGTCAGCCAGATGCACTACGCCCGCCAGGGCATCATCACCCCCGAAATGGAATATGTCGCGATCCGCGAAAACCTCGCCCGCGCCAACGCCGCCCACATCGCCAAGGTCGGCCGAACCGCCCCCGAAGGCCATAGCTGGGGCGCGTCCATCCCCGACGAAATCACCCCCGAATTCGTCCGTGACGAAATCGCTCGCGGCCGCGCCATCATCCCCAACAACATCAACCACCCGGAATCCGAGCCGATGGCGATCGGCCGCAACTTCCTGGTCAAGATCAACGCCAATATCGGAAACTCGGCGGTCGCATCCGACGTCGCGTCCGAGGTCGACAAGATGGTCTGGTCGATCCGCTGGGGCGCCGACACGGTCATGGACCTCTCGACCGGCCGCAACATCCACGACACGCGCGAATGGATCATCCGCAACTCGCCCGTGCCGATCGGCACCGTCCCCATCTACCAGGCGCTGGAGAAAGTCGGCGGCATCGCCGAGGACCTGACCTGGGAAATCTTCCGCGACACGCTGGTCGAGCAGGCCGAGCAGGGCGTCGACTATTTCACCATCCACGCCGGCGTGCGCCTGCCCTACGTGCCCCTGACCGCGTCGCGCGTCACCGGCATCGTCAGCCGCGGCGGCTCGATCATGGCCAAGTGGTGCCTCGCCCACCACCGCGAAAGCTTCCTCTACGAACGCTTCGACGAGATCACCGAGATCATGAAGGCCTATGACATCGCCTATTCGCTGGGTGACGGCCTTCGCCCCGGCAGCATCGCCGACGCCAACGACGAGGCGCAGTTCGCCGAGCTCTACACGCTGGGCGAGCTGACCAGGCGCGCCTGGGACCAGGACGTGCAGGTGATGATCGAGGGCCCCGGCCATGTGCCGATGCACAAGATCAAGGAGAATATGGACAAGCAGCTGGAGGCGTGCGGCGAGGCGCCCTTCTATACGCTGGGGCCGCTGACCACCGACATCGCGCCGGGCTACGACCACATCACCAGCGGCATCGGCGCCGCGATGATCGGCTGGTACGGCACCGCGATGCTTTGCTACGTCACGCCGAAGGAACACCTCGGCCTGCCCGACCGCGACGATGTGAAGGTCGGCGTCGTCACCTACAAGCTCGCCGCCCACGCCGCGGACCTGGCCAAGGGCCACCCCGCCGCCAAGCTGCGCGACGACGCATTGAGCCGCGCCCGCTTCGAATTCCGCTGGCGCGACCAGTTCAACCTGTCGCTCGACCCCGACACCGCCGAGCAATACCACGACCAGACCCTTCCGGCCGAAGGCGCCAAGACGGCCCACTTCTGCAGCATGTGCGGCCCGAAATTCTGCTCGATGAAGATTACGCAGGAGGTCAGGGACTTCGCGGCGAAGCAAAATGCGAGGGTGGAGGCGGAGCGGCTAACGACCGACGAAGCCGAGGCGGGGATGGCGGAGATGAGCGAGCGCTACCGCGAAGGCGGGAATGAGCTGTACATCGGCGCTGGCGGGCGGGAACTGGACTAAATTAACCGACGGGACGAACTGTCTCAAAGCGTCAAATGCGAGAAAATCGATTTACCATTTGAGAAGGCTATTTTTTCAAAAAAATTGGGTAAACCAGTCAGGCTCGGTCATCTTAACGGAGGTGGCCTTTGTACGAGAGTTTCGAGAAGCCTCTGCAACGATTGTGGCAGCGGGGCGTGAAAGAGTTTGGCTCGAAGTGGGAATCGGAGGTGCTAGCTTCCATCCAGGCTATGTCCGGCGGATACGCCATGCTTGGGAAATCGGGTCATGGCGGCATCGATTACGGTTCGCTGCCTGCCCAAGCTGGCTATATCTATAAATATGCCCCGTCTCGCGCAGCTTCGATCCGCGACGCAATGCTAGATTTTGAGACGCGCATCGACACTACCCTTCTGCCAACAAGCGGGGAAATACAGATTGCCTTGGTGGGTGGCGGTCCTGGTAGCGAGATACCAGGAATCTTGGAATTCATGTCATCGAGCGGCTTTTATGAGGAAGTCACAGAAGTCCATTTCGAGATTTTCGATCGAGAATCGAAGTGGCAAGATGTCCACGAGCTGATCATTGACGCAGTCGATAGCAGCTACGCGGTGACGATAGAATTTACCGCTTTCGACGCTTTGGATCGTCCCGAGAAAGGTGCATTGGTCGAATTCGACCTCGTCGCGATGAGCTATATTATTTCTGAACTGGCAAAGCACGCGTCAGTATCGACGATAAGAAAGAATTTGGCCGCACTAATCGGCACAATGAACAAGTACGCTTATCTCGTATATAACGATAATAAGAGCTACGACTTCTACAAGTTCATGAATTCTATTGTCGATTTCTCAGCCTTAAATCAGCTGCACGAGTTCGAATATGCTGATTCATTGCCGCATCCTTTTACGCCAGCTTACGTTAAGGCCAAGATTGCTCTAGACCACTCTCCCCACCTCAGTCCGAAATGTCTGGCAAAGCTTATCTATTGAAATGCAAGATCTCTTCCACACCCCCGGTCAATTTGAGCACCTTGCACTCCAAGATGCCGACGTAAGTCTTTTGAGAGAGATTCGAACGGCCCTCCCGTATGAGAGGCTGCTCGAGCGCCTACGCAAAGAAACAGTTTGGAGGCAAGAGCAAGTCAAGATTTACGGGAAAACACACGATCAGCCGCGGCTGGTTGCTTGGTACGGCGATTCAGGGATGCGCTACGACTACTCCGGCATCTCGCTTCATCCCCTTCCTTGGACTAACCTGCTTTTGTCGATCAAATTTGATGTCGAGGCTTTAACCCAGCATCGGTTCAACAGTGTTTTTCTAAATCTCTATCGCGACCACCGCGACAGCATGGGATTCCATGCCGACGATGAACGAGAATTAGGCCGTGAACCTGTGATTGCGTCATTATCGTTCGGCGCAACCCGCGAGTTCGTGTTCAAGCACAAGAAGAATCCTGGATTACCCGCACATAAAGTGCCGCTATCAGCTGGCGATCTGCTGCTCATGAAAGGGAGGACTCAGGAATTCTGGAAGCACGGTATCATGAAACAAACGAAGCCGTGCGGACCGCGCATTAATCTGACCTTCCGGACAATCTACCCTAAGTAGCGATAGCGTTGAGTAATACCGCGCCGTCGCGCGGGTCGCGTTCTCGCCCGCCGTCCGATTAGCCCCGGCTCTACGCGCTGGCTCCCGATTGCTTTCGCAATCGCTTCCCTGCGCTCGGCGGGAGGGAAAAAGCTGTCCTACACAGCGTTTTCCTGCTCCATCCTCGTCGATGGACGACTCTCGCCTCGACGGTCCGGCCACGCCCGGCACCCTCCCCGCCACCGTTCCCACCCGCGCCCGCCGCGACGGGTGGACGCCGGAACGCCAGCAAGCCTTCATTGCCGCGCTGGCCGAGAGCGGGTGCGTGGGGGAGGCGTGCAAGGCGGTGGGGGTCAGCCGGGTGAGCGCCTATCGCCTCCGCGCGCGGCCCGAGGCGTCGATCTTCCGCCAGGCGTGGGACGTCGCGCTCGACTATGCGATCCGCAACCTCTCCGACGCCGCCCTGTCCCGCGCGCTCAATGGCACGCCGCGCCCCGTCTTCTACAAGGGCGAGCAGGTCGGCGAGTGGCGCCATTATGACGAACGGCTGACCATTTCAACGGGTGAACTGTCCCCCGGACAGTTCAGGTTCGTCCGGGGGACGAACCGACCCGTTCAACTGCTGCGCTACCGCGACCCGACGCGCTACGGCGCCTGGCTCGACGGCTATGAGGCGCGGCGCCATCCCGACGGGGCGGGCATCACGCTGGCCCACGCCCTCAACCGCGTCCTCGACGCCGCCTACGACGCGGAGCCTTTCGACTATGAGGAGGCGGACGCGCCGCTGGCCGAAGGCCCTGCCAAGCCCGCCCCGGCCCACGCTTATACCTACAAGGGCCCGCCCGAGGCCGAGGCGCTGTTCCGCCAGATCGCCGCCGCCTGCGAGGGCGATCGCAAGGCCGAGGCCGCCGCCGACCCGACCGACGAGGACCGCCGCAGCGGCGCGGTCGTCAGGCGGCCGAGGCGGGTGAAACGGGGCTGATGCATAGTGTAACCTTTGTAACCTTCCGCGGCCCTCGCCATGCGCCCTCGCCTTGTCCGACTGTCCGCTGCTAGCCTCCTCGCCATGACCCGCCCCGCGCCCCAGCTCGCCAAGTTCGCCTGCCTCGATTGCCGCACCGTGATGAAGCGCGAGCCGCTGCTGCCCGCCCACCCCGCCATGCGCCGCGACGAGGCGCGGCCGATCGAGGTGCGGCCCTGCCCGTCGTGCGGCGGCGACAGTTTCTGGATGGGCAGCAATTTCCGCGCCCCGCCGAAAACCGACGCCAAGGGGTGGGAGACGGTGGCGCTGCTGGTCCGCGCCGGGCTGCCCTATTGCAAGGTGCGCGTGCCGCTGTCGCTCGACCGGCTGCCGGCGATGGGCGTCCCGACGACAAACGTCATCTCCGCCACCCAGGCGATCGGGCCGTGGCCGACCACCCCGGCCGGCGCGCGCCGCTTCGCCGAGGCGTGGGGCGCGTTCGGCCTGCCCTTCTGGCGGCCGGGCGAGCCGGTGCCGGACTTCGCTGGCAAGCAGGATTGATGGGAGGTGGCGACAGCTATGAGTGTCAGAGGGTGACTTCGCCCTCTTCCTCGCCGTCCCAGTAATGGAGGCGGTCGGCGTGGACCTTGACCAGGGTGAGGCCGGGGGAGTCGATGCCCTGCGGCCACCAGCGGTCGAGCTCCTTCTGCCAGTGTTTCGCGAACTCGGCCTTGTCGCGGATCAGTTCGCCCTGGCCTTCGATGGCGATGAAGATGCCGGGCTTGCCGACGATGCCCATCAGCCCGCCGCTGCCCTGGTAGGCCAGGGCGCAGTGCGGATTACCTTCGAGGTCGCGGACCGTGCGGCTGTCGCCGTCGGCGAAGAAGAAGCTGTCGCCGCTATAGTCGACCTCGCGGTTGTTCGACATCGGCCGTCCGGCCAATTGGCCCTCGCTGAGCGTGGTCAGCATGCAAAAGTCGATGTCGCGCATCGCCTCGCTGATGTCGGAAAGCGTCTTGGAAGCCATCGGTCGGGGTCCTTTGCTGGTGCGTTGCCGCTTCCAACGTGCGGACCGGCGGACCGGTTGCGGCGCGCGCCCCGGGGAGGGGAGGGTGCGGGGCGCGCGCCGGGCCGGGCGGGCCTAGCGAAGGCCGCCGCTGGCGTTCAGTTTCTCGCCGGTCAGCCACGCCGCCTCGTCGCTGGCCAGGAACACCGCCACCTTGGCGATATCGTCCGGCGTGCCGGCGCGGCCGAGCGGGGTTTGCGCGACGATCTGGTCGACGAAATCGGTGCCGCTGATCCCGGCGCTGCCGGTGCCCTCGGTCTCGGTGTAGCCGGGCAGGATCGCGTTGACGCGGATCTTGCGCGGCGCCAGCTCCTTGGCCAGCACGCCGTTGATCGCGTCGAGCGCGCCCTTGGTGCCGCTGTAGATCGCGCTTTCCGGCACCAGCACGCTGGTGATGTTAGACGAGATGTTGATCACGCTCGCGCCTTCCTTGAGATGCGGCACGGCGGCCTTGGTCACCAGCAGCGGGCCGAGCACGTTGACGTCGAACTGGCGGCGATATTCGTCGGCGTCGACCTGCTCGATCGCGCCGAACGCGTAGACGCCGCTGTTGTTGACCACGACGTCGAGCTGGCCGAATTCGCCGATCGCCGCGTCGACCAGCGCCTTGGCCTCATTCTCGTTGGCGACGTTGCCCTTGACCGCGATCGCCTTGCCGCCGGCGCCGGTGATGGCGTCGACCACCGCGTCCGCGCCGTCCTTGCTCGAAGCGTAGTTGACGATCACCGCCGCCCCTTCCGCCGCCAGCGCCTTGGCGATTCCGGCGCCGATGCCCTTCGATGCGCCCGTCACCAGCGCGACCTTGCCGTTCAACTTGGCCATGATCCGTATCCTTTCGAGGAGCGCCATGCTCCGATAGTTCGGGAATATGGAACTATTGAACGAGGCTTCAAGGGGGCCTATCTGAAAAATCGTCATGCGACCGATGCTCCACCCTTCGACCGACGACCTCACCCCGCAGGCGATCCTCCATGCGCTGGCGGATCCCGAGCGGGCGCGGATCTTTGCCGGCATCGCGGGGGCGGAGTGCGTGCAGAACTGTTCGGCGATGGCCGACACCGGCGAGCGAGTGATCCCCAAGTCGTCGCTGTCCCAGCACTTCAAGGTGCTTCGCGAGGCGGGGCTGATCCGGTCGGAACGGGTGGGCGTGGAGATGCGCAACACCTCGCGCTGCGCCGAGGTCGATGCCCGCTTCCCCGGCCTCATCAAGTCGATCCTCGATGCCTACCAGGCAGCCTGAGCGCGGCCTGTCGTTACCCTGACAAGGGGGTTTTCGAAGCGTTCATTGACGGTGGGGCGATATGCTTGGGCCGACCAGCCGGGCAACGCTCCCCAGCCTTCGACGGTTGATGCGGCAGTTGAAGGAGTAACCGTCATGAAGACCCCGCTGATCCTCGCCGCCGCGGCCATTGCTGCGACCGCCGCTTCCGCTGCGGACGCCCAAAGCTGGCGCTCGAACAACTGGAATGCGCACGGCTGGCGCACCGCCGGCTACGCGACCGTCGACGGCCGCGACACCGACCGCATCAACCTGCCGGGCCGTAGCCGTCAGTCGATGATCCGGGTGTGCGCGATCAACGCCCCGCTTCACCTTCGCGACCTCGACATCCGTTTCGACAACGGCCGAGTCCAGGACGCCAACACCCGCGCCGTGATCGGTGCCGGGACCTGCACCCGGGCCATCGACCTTCGCGGCAACCGCCGCGACATCGCGTCGGTGACATTGAAGTACGAGCCGATGGCCCGCTCGATGCGCCGGCCGCTGGTGCGCGTGCAGGTCCGCTAGTCCCTTCCCTCATTCCCTTACGGCCCGGGCGTCAAACCCCGGGCCGTTTTGCTTTCGATTAACCCGTCCCTGCTATCGAGGGCCGAATCGGGCGGAGCTGGACAGCCGCCCCGAGGGCGTTTCGAGGGGACCAGTGAAGATGAATCATCCCGGCTATGTCGGCGTACCCGATCCGCGGACCGCGCAGGGCGTGCGCAATTACCGCGAAAAGGCCGAGGCGCACCCCCTCCAGCTGCAGTTCCTGACCGCCGAGGGCGAGCGCGACTATGTCGAACGCCTGCGCGACCTCCTGTCGACCAACCGCGTCGCCGAAGCCGACGCCATCCTGGCCGCCGACCTGGCCGGGTTCGACGGATCGCTTGCGGGCATCTGCCGCGCGACCGCCGCCGAGACCGTGCGCATCGACGGCTGGGAAGACCTGATGCCGATCCTCGACGAATTCGAGGGCCCGTCCATCACGGGCATCACCATCGGCTTGACCAACGAGCCCGACCTGGTGTTCGAGGGCAACGAGCCGCGCGAGCCCGCGGTCATGCTGGGCCTCTATTCCGACGAACATTTCGACTTCTCCGGCGCGACCACCGACGAATTGCTCGACCAGTGCGCCAGCGACATGCCGGGCTGGGCCGGGCACGAGGAGGACGTCGAATTCTATGTCGACTGCGCCGGCCTGGGCGAGCTCAACACCGCGCTGATCCAGTGCAAGCACCGCTATTTCCTGCGCGACGGACGCGACGGCGTCGAGGGCCGCGCGCCCGGTGGCTATGTCGAATATGTGCTGGGCACCTGGCTGCGCGCGACCCGCTTCCTGCAGGCGGTTGAATACGCGGCGAACGAGCATGGCGTTCCAGCCGGTGCGAAGCTGCTGGCCGGCACGGTCGCGCTACACACCGATTTCGCCACGCTGGTCGAGCAACGCCGCGACGTCGCGGTCGACCGGAACGAGCCGGCGATCAAGCCGGTCGCCGCGCTGACCATCAAGCGCTGGACGCCGCGGCCCGATCCCGCGCTGGAAATCGCTGCGTCCGGATCCGCGCTCCGTCAGAAGCTCCAGACACCGGTCGCTGAGGAGCCGGTCTTGGCGCCAACGGCTTTGGCCGCGCCGAAGCCCAACACCTTCTCACAGCCATCACCGGCGCTCGTCCTCCCGACTCCGCCGCCGATGCCGCAACCGACCCGTGTCGAGCCGCCGCGGGTGGAGGACGAAGCCCCGGCGCCCATGGCAGCCACTGCCCAACCGGCGCTCAAGACATTCGAGGAAAAGAAAGGCTTCTTCGGCCGCCTGTTTGGCAAACTGAAGGGCGACTAGTCCGCCCCGCCTGCGCTGGACGCAAAGGCGCCGCCGCCTTCCCGGGTTGGGGGAGGAAGAAGGCGGCGGCGCGAGGGAGCGAGAAGAAGTCGCTCGTTAAGCGGGGGCGTAGCTGAAGCCGTACGACGAGGCCGTAGTAGTCGTGCGCGGCTTGAACGCCTCGGCGAAGCGGCTCGGAAGGCCCGCCATCGGCGACAGCGGCTTGGCCTGGCCGGCGGCGACCGCCCGTTCACGTTGGTCGTAGAAGGCGGCGCGCTGAAGGCGCTTCTTGAGCGACAGGAACGGGTTTTCCGGGGTCGGACCGTCCTGGGCGCGTTCGACCCAGCTCTTGCCCGACGACCTCGTCGAAGTGGCCGTAGCGGCGCCAGCCGCGGCAGCCGGCGTGCCCCACGAGAAGGCCGAACGATCGGCCATGACCGGCTCCGGACGGACGACGGGCGCCGGCGTGCGGGCAATTGTCGGCTCGGTCATGATGACCTCGTCCTCGACCACATCGCGGCGACGACGACGAAGCGCAAAAGCGGCACCGCCGAGGGCAAGAAGGCCAAGCCCGGCGCCCAGCGCGATGGGCAGGGCATCGTTGCTCGCGGTTTCGACCGGGGCCGCCTCGGGCGCCGGAGCCGGGGCCGCGGCGAGCGGGGCGACCGGAATCGGCGGGTCGATCACCGGCACTTCGGCCGGGAGCGTGGCATCAACCGGCGCCGCCAAGGGCGGGGCAGGCGCGGCGCTGGCACGCGGCGCGCTCGTGGTGCGTGCCGTCGCCTTGGCCGGCGCAGGTTTGGCCGTCGCCTTCTTGGCGGTGGTCGCGGCGGGCGCCGCTTCCGTTGTCCCCGGGGTCGTGGCGGACTCGGCAGCCGGTTCGGCCGCCAAAGGATCGGGCGTTACGACCGGCGCAGGGGTGGTGACCGGCGCTACGGTGACCGGCGCGGCGGCGGCCGGGGCGGCCTGTTCCTGCGGTACCGTGATCTGCGGCGTCGCCTCCTGGGCGAACGCGGGGGTTGCGGAAAGGGCAAGCACCGCGGCCAGCGCGGTGCCACCAAGGCGGGACATGATGTAAATGTTCTGCATGATTGGCCAATAACTACCGAAAATGGCCGTCCGGGTCCGCGATTTCCGGTGAATCGAGTTGGGTTGCACGGCGAAACGAATGGCCCCGGGTGCGATTATTTTCGCATTAATCCGCCATTTTTGCGGAACGGCGCGACGAAATGCCCATTGGTGGGGGATGAATCGATCACTGCCTCTGCTCGCCTTGTTTGCCTCTGCCTGCCACGCTCAAGCGCCTGAGCGTGACGCCCAGCAAAGCCCCGCAAATACGGCCGACGAAAATGCTGGCCCGGTTATCGAGACCCGGTCCGACAATGTCGCGGAGCGAGGGACTGCCACGCCGACGCTGAAACCGATCGCCGCCCAGCGCACGCTCGCAGAGTGGCGCAAGGCCGACAACCGCTCGTCGTGCGCCCCATTGGCGTTGACGGCTGACGGCGGCGCGGCGGCCGACGTGCGCGCGGCGTCATTTGCCGGCGGCTGGGCGGTCGCGTTCGACCAGCCGCAGGCCAGGAGCCTCTACGGCGTGGCGGGGACGGGCGTCGCGATCGCCGATACGAAACAAGAAGCCGCCAAGGTGCGCGTCCAGTGGCCGCTAGAACGGTCGCTCGGCGCAAAGGCTGGAGGCCTGCCCGAGGGCGCGATGGCGGGATACGGGGTCGAAGTCGCAGCCCCCTACCCGGCGTCCAATCCCGGCGGTGCCGGCCTGCAGTCCCTCGCCTATGTCGTGATCCCCGGCCAGGGCTGCCTCTACAATGTGTGGAGCAAGCTCGGCCGGAGACACCTCGAGACCTTGCTCGATGGACTGACCCTGCTGCCGCCGCGCTAGCGGACGCCGGCGCGCTGCAATTCGCCGCCGATGCGGCCGGTGAGGAAGGCGAAATACATCTTGAAGTCGGCCGCCAGTGACCACAGCGGGTAGGTGAAGGTCGCCGGCCGGTTCTTCTCGATCCCGAAGTGCGACACCCAGGCGAAGAAATAGCCCGCGACGGGCGTCGCCAGCAGCAACCACCACCAGCCGGTCAGAATCGCATAGATCCAGATCGCGATGACGATGGTGGTGCCGACGTAATGCAGCGCGCGCGTGGCCGGCTTGGCATGCTCGCGCAAATAGTAAGGCCAGAATTCGCCGAAGCTGGTGATCGCCTTCGCCATGCCGGCAAGGCTGCCACGCGTCCAACCGGTTTGTCGAGCCTTATCGGCTGAGAGCAGCAGTACGGTATCCGTGGACCCAGCTGCCGCTCGTCCCGATCGAGACGACCGGTTTGAACGAGGCCGAGCGAACATCAGCATCGACCGGTTCCGGAAGCAGCTGGTCGAGCATCTTGTACCCGTCCGCCGTGCGCGCAAGCAGGACAATATGGGCACCGGCCGACGTGCTCTTACCGACCGTCAGGAACAGGTCGTCGGGGTTGAAGCCGGCGGCCTTCAGCACCTGCATCTCGGCAATCGCCAAATCCTCGTCGTCGCCATGCCCGGCATCCAGCGTCTCGCCGGCGTTGGCCCAGAGGTCCGACACCTTCATCGAATCCGGGTCGGACATGTACTGGACGCGGGCGCGGACGATTTCGTGCGCGCGGCGCAGTTGCGCGTCGGGCGAAAGCCCCCGCAGCGCCCTGGCCGCTTCCATCACGGCCGGAGCGCGCGCATCGGTCTTAGCGACACGGCGGAAACGGGCGTCGTAGATCGTGACGCCGGCGCGCAAGGCGACGGAACCGTATGCCGAAGGGGCCGGGTCAATCAACGCGCTGCAGTTGAAGCAGGTATCGGGCGTGTCGACCGGAGCGAGCGGGTCGCGGGCGTGAGCGACACCGGCGCAAAGCGCTGCCAATGTCGTGATGACGACAATCTTTTTCATGACCCTCCCGGACTCCCATGGGTCCAAGAGGTTTCGCGCGCCGCGCGTTAACAGAAGAGGTTATCGCCGAGTGGAAGTCATTTCGGCGACGAACCGTGTTAACTTAAACCGCCATTTAACGTCGCTCCATCGCATGCACGGCGGCGAGGGTCTTCGCCACATGGTCCTTCCAACTCATATCGCTGTGAACCATCGCGATTCGACCATTGCGGCCGATGACGTAGCTGGTGCGCGACGTCATCTTCATCAACGGCATCCTCACGTCATAAGCCTTGATGACCTGGCTCGAGGCCATGGCGACCGGAAAGGCGCTGCGGCATTCCTCAACCGAAAAACGCTTGAGCGTCTCGATGTCGTCGGCGCTCATGCCGATGACCTGGGCACCGGCCTTGCGGAATTCCGGCATCGCTTCGGAGAAGGCATGCGCCTCGAGGGTGCAGCCTTGGGTGAAGGCCTTGGGATAGAAATAAAGCACGACCGGTCCGCGCTTCAGCTGGTCGGCGAGGTGGAGGCGGAACGGTTTCCCGTCCAGCGCGCCGATGGTGCTGAAGTCCGGCGCACGGGCTCCGACCGGCAAGGCCGCTTCCGATTTCGAAAAGGCGAGCAGGCCGCCAACCCCCGCCAAGCCCATCAGCGCCAGCACGATCCGTCGCATGCCTCGTCTCCCGTTCCCTGAGTCCACCCTACGCCCCTTGGCCGCGCGCGCAAGCGCGGCACCAAAGCGCGCATCGCTCGTTGGCGGGGCGATGCGATCGTTCATGCTGCTTTCCTGCCTGTTGCTGGCCGCCTGCGAGCAAGGGGCTTCCGCGCCGTCGGCCGACCACGGCAACGACGCCGCCGCCCCGCCGCAATCGCCACTCCGGCCGGCCTCGCCCAAACCGCAGGCCGCAGACGGCGAGTGGCAGGGCGAGCGCGGCGACCTCCAGTTTGTCGATTCCGAGAAGGGCACGGCGACGATGATGCTGGCGTGCCACGGCGGCACGCTGTCCGTCCGGCTTCCCGGCGTTCGTCCCATCGGCAGCGAGGAGCGATTGAGTTTCGGCGGCGGCGGCGATCTTGAGACTTTGGTCGCCGATAGCCGGTCGACTGGGCCGGCGGTCGAGGCAAGGGGACCGGCGCCTGGACCGGCGGCGCTGGCCGCGCTGATGTCAGGCGGTCCGGGCGCGAGCTACGGCGCCACTGCCGTGGGCCCGCTGGTGCCGGTGCCCCAAACGATGATTGCGGACTTCGTGAAGGCCTGCGGTCAGCCCGGCGGAACATAGCCCTTGTCGGGATGGCGCGGCGTCGAGGCTCGGAAGAACGCTAGCGCCGGCGCCATGTCTGTTTCGTAATCGCCGGTCGGGCGGATGGTCGGGCCGATGCGCACCCGCCGGCTAGGATAATCCGGCGCGGCGCAAACGATCGGCACGCCCGCCTCCATCGCGATCTGGTAGAAGCCGGTTTTCCATTTGTCGGTGGCGCCGCGTGTTCCTTCCGGCGCGACGACCAGGAGGAATTCATCGCGCGCGGCGAACTGGTCCGCCATCTGCTGGACCATGTTGCGGCGCGACGAGCGGTCGACCGGAACGCCGCCCAGCCCGTACATCAACCCGGTCAGCGGCCAGCGGAACAGCGCGTCCTTGCCCATGAAGTGCAGGAAGCGGCCGAATTCCTCGACCGCCCCGACGAAGACGCAAAAATCCCAGTTGGAGGTATGCTGGGCGCCGGCCAACACGAATTTCGGATCGGTCGGCAGGTCGCCTTCGACCGCCCATCCGGCTCTTTTGTACCATGCCAGCATCGCGCCGCGGATCAGGCGGGCGAGCAGGCTGAGGCCTTCGCCGTGGCGGCGCGATGGCGAAGACGGAGCGGTCAGCGAAGGACCGAGCCGAGGATCCAGATCGCCGACATGGCGATGACGACCATCAGCAACGAGAAGCCGAGGACGTAGCGGCCGACGTGCGGCTTCGAGGCGCCGCTGGCTTCCAGCTCACTGACGTGGATTTCGTCGCCCTGCCGTTCCATCGCGTGCGTCCTTCCTCGAAAAGAGTCGCTACGCCGACAGGTGTAAACCACTTCGCGTTGGACGCAAAAGTGCAAAAGATTTGGGCCGTGAGGCCCGCCCCGCCCGTTACCGGCCGTCCTTGGCCAGCCAACCGGTCAGGATGTAAAAGAACGGCACGACCGGTCCGGTCGCCAGCGTGGCGGCGATCACGGCCACACGGATCAGCGTGACGTCGAACCCGCTATAGTCGGCGAGGCCGGCGCAAACGCCCATCACCTTGCCGTTCGAGCGGTTGACGAGAAAACGTCCTTCCATCGGAATATCGTCCTTTTCTGTCGTTGGGGTCAGGCGAACTGCAGCGGGCCGATGGCGGCCGACACGAACAGCAGCGAGGTGATGAACGCGCCGGCAAGGCTCACGGCCAGGGCGCGGGTATCGAGGTTGGTCATCGTCATGGTTTCCCTTTTCCTTTTCTTCGCGGCCCTCAACATCGGGCCATGCAAGAAGGAATGCAGGGAGCGTGCCAAACGCATTTTCTCGAACGAAATCAGCGTATAACGAAAAAGCGCGCAACTAAGGTTACGCGCCCTTCACCATCAGTTGGGAATTTTCACCAGTCAATCAGCCGTGGCGGGCGGCGCCCTTCGGCATCTCGTTCTGCGCCGGGCGGATCTGACCCGAGCGGCATTCGGCGACCAGCGTGGGGAAGTCGAAGTCGTTGTTGGCGGCCAGCGCGTCGTTGGTCGCGGCGATGCACTGCGTGCGGTTTTCATACTGCGTCGGCAGCGTCGCCACCGGCGCGCAGGTGGCCGAGCCGTCCGCGCAGCCCAGGATCGCAATGACGTAGTAAGCGGCACCCATGTCGGAAACTCCCCGGTGATCTTGAAGCAGTAACGACGATAAAAAGCCCATGGTTCCAATCGGTTCGTCGCATTCGCTTGTCCCGGAGGGGCCGCGCTCCTACCTCGGCGGCGATGGAGAACGAGGCCGCAACAGAGAAGAAGGGCGACTTCTCCGTCCTGTGGCGGTTCCTGCCGATGCTGTGGCCGAAGGACGACACGGGCCTGCGCCTGCGTGTCGTCGCCGCCCTCGCCCTCGTCCTGCTCGGCAAGGCGATCAGCCTGTCGATGCCGTTCGCCTACAAGGCGGTGGTCGACGGCATGTCGGCCGACCGGCAGGCACTCGGCGTCGTCGTCATGCTGGTCGTCGCCTATGCCGCGGCGCGGTTCGGCGGGGTGCTGGCCGACAATCTGCGCAACGCTGTGTTCGAAAAGGTCGGGCAGGATGCAGCGCGGCGTCTGGCGGTGCGCGTGTTCCGCCACATCCACGCGCTCAGCCTGCGTTTCCACCTCGAGCGGCGCACCGGCTCGTTAAGCAAGATCGTCGAGCGCGGGACGAAGAGCATCGATTCCATGCTCTATTTCATCCTGTTCAACATCGCCCCGACGGTAATCGAGCTGGCCGCGATCTGCGGTATCTTCTTCGTCAAGTTCGGGCCCGGGCTGGTCGTCGCGACGCTGGCGATGGTCACCTTCTACATCGCCTTCACCCGCAAGGTGACCGACTGGCGCAATGCGTTGCGGCGCGAAATGAACGAGGTCGACAACACTGCAATCGGCCGCGCGGTCGACAGCCTGCTGAACTACGAGACGGTCAAATATTTCGGCGCCGAGGAGCGCGAGGCCGCGCGCTACGAGGGCGCCGTCAGCGCGTTCGCCCGCGCGGCCGTCAAGAACGAGGTCAGCCTCGCCTGGCTCAATATCGGCCAGAGCCTGATCACCTCGCTGATGATGGCTGGCGCGATGGCCTACACCGTGTGGGGGTGGAGTCAGGGCCGCTTCACGCCGGGTGACGTGGTGCTGGTCAATTCGCTCCTGCTGCAGCTGTTCCGGCCGCTCGACATGCTCGGCTGGGTCTACCGGTCGATCAAGCAGGGGCTGATCGACATGGAGCAGATGTTCGCGCTGACCGACACGCCGGCCGAGGTGGTCGATGCGCCGGGTGCGCCGCCGCTCGACGTGCCGGCCGGCCATGTCCGCTTCGAGGACGTCGCCTTCGGTTACGAGCCGGAGCGGATCATTTTGAAGGGTGTCACCCTCGACGTCCCCGCCGGCACCAGCCTCGCGGTCGTAGGTCCGTCGGGTGCGGGAAAGTCGACGCTCGCGCGCCTGCTCTACCGTTTCTACGACCCGCAGGGCGGGCGCATCACGATCGACGGGCAGCCGATCGATGCGGTGACGCAGGCCTCGCTGCGCCAGGCGATCGGCATCGTCCCGCAGGACACGGTGCTGTTCAACGACAGCATCGGCTACAACATCGGCTACGGCCGCGAGGGCGCGACGCATGACGATGTCGAAACGGCGGCCAAGGGCGCGGCGATCGACGGCTTCATCCGGGCGCTTCCCAACGGGTACGACAGCCTGGTCGGCGAACGTGGGCTGAAGCTGTCGGGCGGCGAGAAACAGCGCGTGGCGATCGCCCGCACCCTGCTAAAAGACCCGCCGGTGCTGATCCTCGACGAGGCCACGTCGGCGCTCGACAGCCGGACCGAGGAAGCGATCCAGTCGACTCTCAATGCGGCAGCGCGCGGGCGCACCACCATCATCATCGCCCACCGCCTGTCGACCATCGCCGGCGCCGACCAGATCGTGGTGCTCGACGACGGCCGGGTGGCGGAGCGCGGCACTCACGGCGAATTGCTCGCCAAGGGCGGCCTCTACGCCGACCTGTGGAACCGGCAAGCGGCCGAGCGCGCGGCCGAGGAAGACGCCTAGCCGTTCAGGCGCTTTCCGGCCGGTGGGTGATGCGCGGGTTTTCGGCGGCCGCCCGGCTCGCGGCGATGACATGGTCGACACCGGCGATGGTGATGGCGAGGCTGGAATCTTCCAGCGATTCAATCAGCCCCTTCGATTTCAGGTACCAGACGTGGAATTCGAAGTTGCGGTCGGTGCAGTCGAGCATCTTCTGGATGTAGTAGCCGATGATCCCGGGATCGTCGGCCCGCTCGCGCCGCTGGTTGTAGAGGCGCAGCAGGATTTTCTTGTGGATGTCGGCGTCGTGCAGCGCGGCCAGCTCGTCGATCCCCGGCCCATCGGCGACATTGGCCGTCGTCCGATCCTCGCCGAGCATGGCCTTGCGCCATTCGTCGAAGTTCGCCCGCTCGTCGGGATCCTTGAGCGCCGCATAGGCCTCCGCTACCGCATGGAAACGGGCGATGTCGGCGGTCGCGGCGTGGTCCGGGTGGAAGACCCGTGCCAGCGTCTTGTACGCTTTCTCCAGGGTCGCGGCATCGCATGCCGGATCCACGCCCAGCACGGCATAATAGTCGATGAATGACCGCCCCTCGTTCATGCCGCTAGCCCCCGACTTCTCCCCCACTCCCGAATGTCACTGCAAAACGAGGGTTGCGTCAATCGCTTCGCCGGGGGCAGACGAGGTCATGACTATCGAAAATGACGAGCAGCTCGAGAAGCTGAAGACCGTCGGCAATCTCGTCGCGCGGACGCTGAAGGCGATGGGCGCGGCATTGGAGCCGGGGATGACGACCCGCGAGCTCGACGATCTCGGCCGCAAGCTGCTCGAGGCGGAGGGCGCGCGCTCGGCGCCGGAAGCAACCTATAATTTTCCAGGCGCGACTTGCATTTCCGTCGCGCCCGACTGCGCCCACGGCATCCCGGGCGACCATGTCGTCAAAGCCGGCGACCTCATCAACATCGACGTCTCGGCCGAGCTCGACGGCTATTATGGCGACACTGGCGCCAGTTTCGCCGTGCCGCCGGTCAAGCCGAACATCGAGCAATTGTGCATCGACGGACAGAAGGCGATGTGGGCCGGCATCCGCGCCGTCAGCCCGGGCGGCCGCCTCAACGATATCGGCCGCGCGATCCATGGCTATGCCAAGAAGCGCGGCTACACATTGGTCCAAAACCTCGCCAGCCACGGCGTCGGCCGCTCGCTGCATGACGAGCCGAGCCAAATCCCGACCTGGTACGAACCCAAGGACAAGCGCCGCATTCCCGAGGGCCTGGTGTTCACCATCGAGCCGTTCCTGTCGCTGGGCGCCGACTGGGTCGAAGAACGCGACGACGGTTGGTCGCTCTATCCCCCGCTGGGCCAGCCGACCGTGCAATACGAACACACGCTTGTGGCGACGAAGCGGGGACCGCTGATTTTGACGATGGCTTAAGCCGCTGCCGTCGCCCAGCCCAGGCGCGGGATGGCGATGCTGCGTTTGCCGGCGAGGTCAACGCGGCTGACGATGAGGTCGCGGCTTTCGATGTACTGAAGAAGGCGGCGGGCGCGGCCGAGCGAGGCGGTGCCGTAGCTGGCAGCGATCGCTTCGTCGGTCGGGCATGGCGCGCCTTCGCGCGCGGCCTTGGCGACCAGCAGGAAGGGCCCAAGCATGTCGTCGGGCAGGTCGGCAGCGGCGTCGAGCGCGGGGGCCCAGCCCTCGTCGCCCGTCTCGAAAATGCCGGCGCGGGCCATCGACAGGCGGCGGGTGAAGTCGGCGAGGGCGAGCGGGGGTTTCGCCACGCCCATCATCCGGCAGCGCACGCCGAAGTCCTGGTAGAGCACCGCGCCCGAGCGGGTCAGGCTGGCGTCGTCCTCGACGATCGCGCGCAGCACGGCGGCGATAACGTCCGCCACTTCCTCCTCGCTCTTGTCCGGCATCGCCTCGCGGCGCGGGGTCGCGGCGGCCATTTGCAGCAGCAGCGCCTCGGACGGCAGCGCCTTGGGCTCGGCCTTCACCACCGGCAGCGGTTCGACCTCCGGACCCGGCGCGAACAACAGGCCCTGCAGATCCTCGGCCGGCGCGGTCGGCAGCGGCATGAGCTTGGGGCTCATCGAGCGGGCCCGCGTCTCGACCTCGCCGATCGCCACCGGCACCGGGCGGCGCGAAATCGCCGGGCCCAGCGCGAGGAAGGTGCCGCGCGGCAGGTCGCGGATCGCCTCGGCCTGGCGCCGCTCCATGCCGAGCAGGTCGGCGGCGCGGGCCATGTCGATGTCGAGGAAGGTGCGGCCCATCAGGAAGTTCGACGCCTCGGCGGCGACGTTCTTGGCCAGCTTGGCCAGCCGCTGGGTGGCGATGACGCCGGCCAGCCCGCGCTTGCGGCCGCGGCACATCAGGTTGGTCATCGCCGACAGCGAGGCGCGGCGCACTTCCTCCGCCACCTCCCCGCCGCCGGCCGGCGCGAACAGCTGCGCCTCGTCGACCACCACCAGCGCCGGATACCAATGGTCGCGCGGCGCATCGAACATGGCGTTGAGGAAAGCCGCGGCGCAGCGCATCTGCCCTTCCGCTTCCAGCCCCTCGAGGCTGAGCACCACGGACGCGCGATGTTCGCGGATCCGCGCGGCGATGCGGGCGATGTCCTTCTCGCTATGCTCCCCCGCCTCGATCGCGACATGGCCGTATTTGTCTGAGAGCGTGACGAAGTCGCCTTCGGGGTCGATCACCACCTGCTGGACCTGGCCGGCACTCTTTTCGAGCAGGCGGCGCAGCAGGTGCGACTTTCCGCTGCCCGAATTGCCCTGCACCAGCAGGCGGGTCGCCAAAAGCTCTTCAAGATCCATCTGCACGGGGGTGCCTGACGGCCCGACCCCCATGTCCACGCACACCGTCATGAGCGACTCTTTGGCAGGCCCAGGAGTCGCGTGGCAAGGCTTGTCGTCCCCACACCGCCAATCGGCGCGCGGGCGTGTCATGCCTGCATCAACGGCCTTAGGTGTCGGGGGTGAGCCTGGCCTGGATCAGCGATGCGCGATCGGCCTTGCACTCTGCCCGTACCGTGGCGAATCCGAGGTTGCCGGTGGCGGCGACAACGTCGGCGCGGGCGGTCAGGCAGCTGGCCTGGCTGGCATAGGCGACCGGGAGCGTCGTGACCGGCTCGCACTGGCTTCCGCCGGATGCACAGCCCATCAGCACCATGAAAAACGACGTCGCGCCCACCGGTCGCCCTTTGCAGTTTCGCGGCGGGGAGGGGTGCCGCAAGGCCGGCGCTAGCGGGCGTTTGTTACACGTTGATGGCGGCTTGTTTCGCGAAGGCGGCACGGCCATGAGGGGCCGGGTGCAAGACCTCTCCGCCCTCCTCCACGACCGGTTCGGCTTTTCCCATTTCCGCGGGGTGCAGGAGCCTTTGATCGACCGCGTCATGGCCGGCAAGCACAGCCTCGGCGTCATGCCGACCGGCGCGGGTAAGTCGCTCTGCTACCAGCTGCCGAGCCTCGCCCGCAGCGGAACCGGCATCGTCATCTCGCCGCTGATCGCGCTGATGGAGGACCAGGTCCGGAGCGCCGACGCCAACGGCATCCGCGCCGCCGCGCTGACCAGTGCCAGCACCGATCCGCGGGCGATCCGCGATGCCTTGCGCGACGGCGAGCTGGACCTTCTTTACGTCGCACCCGAACGGGCGACGACCGACGGCTTCCACCGCCTGATGGAGGAAGCGCATATCGCGCTGTTCGCGATCGACGAGGCGCACTGCGTCAGTGAATGGGGCCACGATTTCCGGCCCGACTATCGCTTGCTCAAACCGCTGCTCGACCAGCACCGCGACGTGCCGCGCCTTGCGCTCACCGCCACCGCCGACAAGCGCACGCGGGCCGACATCCTGATCCAGCTCGGTATTCCCGAGGACGGGCTGATCGTCGCCGGCTTCGACCGGCCCAACATCCGCTACCACGTCGTCCCGCGCGACGGGCTGCCCGGGCAGCTCAAGACGTTGTCGAAGACCCACGTCGGGCCGGGCATCGTCTACGCGCCGAGCCGCGCGCAGACCGAGAAGATCGCGGAGCAACTTGCGGGGACGGGCCGCCCCGCGCTGGCCTACCACGCCGGACTCGACGCCGATGTTCGCCGCCGCAACCAGCACGCGTTCGTCGCATCCGAAGAGATGGTGATGGCGGCGACCATCGCCTTCGGCATGGGCATCGACAAACCCGACGTGCGCTTCGTCGCGCATGCCGGCACGCCCAAGTCGATCGAGGCCTATTACCAGGAAACCGGCCGTGCCGGGCGCGACGGCGACCCGGCCGAAGCGTGGCTGTACTGGGGCGCCGAGGATTTCGCCCGCGCCCGCCGCCGGATCGAGACCGAGGTCGAGGAGGCGCGCCGCCCGCAAGAGCGCGAACGATTGAATGCGCTCGCCGCGTTCGTCGAGGCCGCGACCTGCCGCCGCGCCATCCTTCTCCGCCACTTCGGCGAGACCCCGCCCGAGGCCTGCGGCAATTGCGACAATTGCCTCGACCCGCCGGCGACGATCGACGTGACGACGGTCGCCCAGAAATTGCTGTCGGCCGCCTTCCGCACCGAGATGCGGTTCGGCGTCGCGCACCTCGCCGCGGTGCTGGGCGGCGACGACAATGAAAAGGTGCGCCAGTTCGGCCACCACAACCTCTCCGTATTCGGGATCATGGATGCCGACGAGCTGGCGCTGGTCCGCCCCGTCGCGCGCAGCCTGCTCGCCCGCGATGCGCTGCGCGCCGACGATTATGGCGGCCTCAGCTTCGGGCCGGGCGCCAAGGCGATCCTCAAGGGCGAGGAGACGCTCGTCATCGCCGTCCCGCCCAAGCGCACCCGCAAGTCGCGCGGCGAACGCAGCGGCGACTTCCCGCCCGACCCGCTATTCGACGCGCTGCGCGCCTGGCGCCGCGACCGCGCGAAGGAGCAGGGCGTCCCGCCCTATGTCGTCTTCCACGATTCGACGCTTCGCGCGGTGGCGGCGATGAAACCTTCCAGCCTGTCGGCGCTTTCCGGCATCGAAGGGATCGGCGATACTAAGCTGGACCGGCACGGCGAGTCGCTTCTGGAGGCACTTCGCCAAGCAATGGAGGATACGGGTGCAACAGCGGCTTGATGACAGGACCTTCGTCGACGGGCAGATTTCGCCCGCGGATGTCGAAAAGCTCAAGGCGCTGGGCGTGACGATGATCGTCAACAACCGCCCGGACGGCGAGGACGACGGTCAGCCGCTGGCGGCCGACATCGAGGCCGCGGCCAACGCCTGCGGCATTGCCTATCGCCACGTTCCCATCGCCCGCGGACTCGGACCGACCGATATCGAGGCGATGCGTGACGCGATGCACGAGGCGGGCGAAGGCAAGCTGTTCGCCTTCTGCCGGACCGGTAACCGATCGACCCTGGCCTGGGCCGTCGCCCGGAGCGAGGACGGCGCTTCTCGCCAGGAATTGGAGCAGTGCGCCGAGGCGGCCGGCTTCAACCTCGGCCCGGTCGCCCACCTGCTGCGCGACTGATCGTCAGGCGGCGGTGCCGCCGACCGTAATCTTGTCGATCAGCAGCGACGGCTGGCCGACGCCGGCCGGTACGGACTGCCCGCCCTTGCCGCACACGCCGACGCCCTCGTCGAGCGCCATGTCGTTGCCGATTCCGCTCACACGGCCCATCACGGTCGGGCCGTCGCCGATCAGCGTCGCGCCCTTGATCGGGGCACCGATCTTGCCGTTTTCGATGAGGTAGGCCTCGGTACAGCCGAAGACGAACTTGCCGCTGGTGATATCGACCTGCCCGCCGCCGAAGCTCTTGGCGAACACGCCCTTCTTCACCCGCTCGATCAACGCGCCCTGCTCCTCGTTTCCGCCGAGCATGAAGGTGTTGGTCATCCGAGGCATCGGCGCATGGGCAAAGCTTTCGCGGCGGCCGTTGCCGGTCGGCTCCATCCCCATAAGCCGGGCATTGAGCCGGTCCTGGAGATAGCCCTTGAGGATGCCGTCCTCGATCAGCACCGTGCGTCCGGTCGGCGTGCCTTCATCGTCGATGGTCAGCGAGCCGCGACGGCCGGGAATCGCGCCCTCGTCGATCACCGTCACGCCCTTGGCCGCGACCTGCTGCCCCATCCGGCCGGAAAAGGCGCTGGTGCCCTTGCGGTTGAAATCGCCCTCGAGACCATGGCCGACCGCTTCGTGCAGCAGCACGCCGCACCAGCCGTTGCCGAGCACGACCGGCATGTCGCCCGCCGGCGCGGCGACGCTTTCGAGGTTGGTCAGCGCTTGGGCCAGCGCGACGTCGATCCCGCGCTGCCACGCCGCTTCGTCGAACAGCGCGTCATAGCCGTAGCGGCCGCCGAACCCGTGACTACCGGTCTCGCGCCGGTCGCCGTCCTTGGCGACGATCGAGATCGACAGGCGGACCAGCGGGCGGATGTCGTGCGCGACGAAGCCGTCGGCGCGGACGATATCGATGACGCTCCAGCTGCCCGTCAGTGCCACGCTGACCTGCGCGACGCGGGGATCGCGGGCGCGGGCGGCGGCGTCGATCTTCTGGATCAGCTCGACCTTCTTCGCGAACGGCACCGCCGACAGCGGATCGTCACCCTCGTACATTGCGCGGTTGGTGCGCGGCGGCGGGCCGGCCGGCGACTGTTTCGACGGGTCGAGCAACTTCAGCGTCTCCGCCGCACGGTCGATCGCGGCGGCGCTGATCTCGCTGGCATGGGCGAAGCCGGTCATCTCGCCGCTGACCGCGCGAAGGCCGAAGCCGCCGCCCGAATGGAAGTCGGCGCTTTTCAGCCGGCCGTCGTCGAAGCCGAAGGATTCGCTGAGGCGATATTGCAGGTAGAGTTCACCGTCGTCGGCGTCGGCCAGGTGACGGCGCGTCAGCGTGGCGGCGAGGTCGGGGTCGAACCCGTCGCGGTACAGCAGGCTGCGGGGGTCGGCGCTCACTTACCGGCGGGCGGCTGGAGCGTGTCGGCCGCCCCGCCTTCGAGCACGAAGCGCCGGTCGCAATAGCCGCAATCGACGAAGCCGTTATCGTCGATGTGAAGGTAGACGCGCGGATGGCCGAGCGAGGGGTCGATGCCGGTCGAGCCCCCGGCGCCGTCGCAGGCGATGCGGAGGGTGGAGACTCGCACGATCTCGGGTTGCGGAACAGAAGCCATCCGCCGCCCCTAGCGAACCCGACGCGTGCCTACAATCGCGCTTGGCGCGCTTACAGGTAGGTCGCCGTCAGCGTGTAGTTGGCGCTGTAGGTCCCCGACGGCTGGTTGGCGCCGACGAAGATCGTCCCGCCGACGCCGACGAAAAACACCTGGCTTTGCGGCGTCAGCGTGCGCAGCACCTTGTTGTTCTGGTCGAGGACCATCGACAGTACGTTGACGGTATCGCCGGCGGCGCTGGTCAACACCGGGGGCCCGGCCAGTTCCAGCACCACGAACGAATTGTTGAGGCCCGACGAGGCGAAACGCGCGCGCTTGCCCGGATCGCTCGGCACGTTCATCGCCGGATTGGAAAAGGTCCGCGCGCCGGTGTCGGCGTCGATCTTGGCCCACTCACCCGACCCAGTGGTGGTGATCGTCCCCCAGCTCAAATCGTCGAGCTTGGTCAGCACGAGCGGCTTCAGGATCAGCGCGTCGGCCCGCGCCTGGGTCGGCGCGGCCGCCGCCGGCGAGGCCGCAACAATGGTGCCGGCGGCAAGGGCCGCCAGGGAAAGGGTACGGGTCATGGGCAAACGTCCTTGTCTGGTCGTTCACCCTTATGCCCGGAAGGTGTGGAAGCCGGATTTCGCAGCAACGTTGACGCGAATTTAACCAGCTTCGTGCGTGATGATCGGCACTGGAGGCGCTTCGCCAGAGGGGATGGCGCTGCTGGTTTCCATGGAATTAACCGCACGAATGCACGATTTCCATCAATCCTAATCCCGTCTTTGCCTTTTGGAACGGCCGGTCTAAGCCCTCGCGTTAATGACTGACACCGCGCTCGCCATCCGAATCGACCGGCTTTCGAAGACCTACAGGTCCAAGGGAATGGCCCCGAAGCGGGCGCTCGATTCGGTCAGTTTCGATGTCCCCCGGGGACAGATCTTCGGCCTGCTCGGCCCCAACGGTGCCGGCAAGTCGACGCTCATCAACATCCTCGCCGGGCTGGTGGTGAAGTCCGAAGGCAGCGCCACGGTCTGGGGCTTCGACATCGACGCCCACCCGCGCAACGCGAAACGCTCGATCGGCATCGTGCCGCAGGAGCTGCTGTTCGACCCCTTCTTCACCCCGCGCGAGGCGCTGGAGATCCAGGCCGGCCTCTACGGCGTCCCGCAGCGTGAGCGAAAGACCGAGGAATTGCTGTCGGCGGTGCACCTGCTCGACAAGGCCGACGCCTATGCCCGCACCCTGTCGGGCGGGATGAAGCGGCGCCTGCTGGTGGCCAAGGCGATGGTCCACTCGCCGCCGATCCTGGTGCTCGACGAACCGACCGCCGGCGTCGACATCGAGCTTCGCCAGCAGCTGTGGGACTATGTCCAGAAATTGAACCGCGAGGGCGTGACGGTGGTGCTGACCACCCATTACCTCGAGGAAGCCGAGCAGCTGTGCGACCGCATCGCGATCATCAACCACGGCCGGCTGATCGCCAACGAGCCGACCCGCCAGTTGATCGCCAAGGCCCAGGACAAGGTGATCGAGGTCGAGGTCGACAAGGACATCGCCGCGCTGCCGGAGAACGGTTGCTTCGACCGGGTCGAACAGACCGGCCCGCGCACGCTCGAGGTCCAGTACAAGAAGGACCGGGTCAACGCCGGCGAAGTGCTGGCGGCGCTTCACCGCTCGGGCCTCGAGGTGGTCGACGTGTCGACCCGCGACCCCGACCTCGAGGATGTATTCCTCGCCTTGACGCGCGCGGCTGCCTAAGGACGCGGACATGACCGCACGCGATTTCGACGTCCTGATCATCGGCTCCGGCGCGGCGGGGCTGACCGCGGCGCTCAACCTGGCGACCGACAAACGGGTCGCGGTGATGGCCAAGGGCGAGCTGGGCGGCGGCGCGACCGAATGGGCACAGGGCGGAATCGCCGCGGTCCTGGAAGAAGGCGACAGCTTCGAAAACCACGTCCGCGACACGATGATCGCCGGCGCAGGGCTCAACAACCGCGCGGTGGTAGAGCATGTCGTCGCCGGCGCGCCGGCAGCGATCGCGCGACTGGCCGAGCTGGGCGTGCCGTTCAACCTCGACGACGGCGATGCGAAGAACCCGGGCGGCTGGCACCTGACCCGCGAGGGCGGCCATTCGCACCGCCGCATCGTCCATGTCGCCGACGCCACCGGCTGGGCGGTGCAGGAGGCGCTGGAGAAGGCCGCCGTCGCCAACCCCAACATCATCGTGCTGACCGACCATGTGGCAATCGATTTCGCCACCGGGCGGCACGCCGAGGAATTCTCGACCTCGGGCGCCGTCCACGGCGTGTACGCCTACAATCGCGAGACCGACGCGGTCGAGACGCTGACCGCGCGGGCGACGGTGCTGGCGACCGGCGGGGCAGGCCGCACCTACCTCTATTCGACCGCGCCGCGCGGGGCGACGGGGGACGGTATCGCCATGGCGTGGCGTGCGGGCTGCCGGGTGTCGAACATGGAATTCATGCAATTCCACCCGACCTGCCTCTACAACCTCGAGGTCAAGAATTTCCTGATCACCGAAGCCGTGCGCGGCGAAGGCGGGATCCTCAAGAACCCCAGGACCGGCCACCGCTACATGCCCGATTACGACGAGCGAGCGGAGCTCGCGCCGCGCGACATCGTGGCGCGGGCCAACGACAACGAGATCAAGCGCGACGGCCTCGACTATGTCCACCTGGACATTTCACACCGCGAGCCGGATTTCGTGAAGGGCCACTTCCCGAACATCTACGAGAAGCTGATCGGCCTCGGTATCGACATCACCAGGGAGCCGATTCCGGTGGTGCCGGCGCAGCACTACACCTGCGGCGGCGTGCTGGTGGACATCGACGGCAAGACCGACGCGCCGGGCCTGTATGCGGCGGGTGAGGTGACCCAGTCGGGCCTCCATGGCGCCAACCGCCTCGCCTCCAACAGCCTGCTCGAATGCCTCGTGTTCGGCGAGGGCGCGGCGAAGCACATCTTGGCTCATTGGGACGACTTGGCTTCGCCGCCGGCTATCCGGCCGTGGGACGAAAGCCGGGTGCAGGACAGCGACGAGGAAGTCGTCATCCAGCAGACCTGGGGCGAGATTCGCCGCTTCATGTGGAATTACGTCGGCATCGTCCGCACCACCAAGCGGCTGGAGCGCGCCAAGCATCGCATCGACCTGCTGCGGCAGGAAGTGAATGAGTACTACAAGCACTTCCGCGTGACGACCGACCTGATCGAGCTGCGCAACCTGGTCGAAGTCGCCGACCTCATCATCCGCTCGGCGCTGTCGCGGCACGAAAGCCGCGGCCTGCATTACACGCTGGACTATCCGGACACGCTGCCGGACGCGGTCGATACGGTGCTCGTACCCTAGCGTTTCTTGGCGATACCGAGGCCGATCTCCTTGGCCTTGGCCTGTGTCGATTCCTCGCTTCGGGTCAGCGCCTTGGCGATGGCTTTCAGCCCCATGCCCTTCTGGGCGAGGCGCTTGAGCTTCTCCAGCTCGTCGAGGGTCCAGGGTTGCTTGTGGCGTTCGAACGCCTTGTCGGATTTGCCCATGACGATCCTTTAGCGCTGGCTGGCCACCCCGCCACCCAGCAATTTGCCGTCCAGCGTCTGGCCGTAATAGCTCTTCTGTCCGGCGAAGTTGGCCTCGGCGTTGGCCGCCACCGTGCCGGTCTGGCGCGGGTCCTTGGGCCGTTCGTGGCTGTCGACAAAGGCGGCGACGTCCCATGCGTCCTGGTCGCTGAGGGTCCCGCCCTCGCCGAACGGCATGTTGGCCTTGATGAACCCGGCGGCGAGGTCGACGCGGGCCATGCCGGCACCCCAGTTGAAACTCTTCGGCCCCCATAGCGGCGGGTAGGTAACCTTGCCGTTCGCGTCGATCGCACCCTGCCCTTCCGGGCCATGGCAGCTGGCGCACTTGGCCTCGAAGATCGCCGCGCCGCGCGCCGGATCGTAGCCGCCCTCGGCCAAAACCGGCTTGGGATAGCCGCCGCCGTCCATCGTCGTGCCGGTCGGCGCGCCCTTGGCCAGCCAGTGGAAGTAGGTCTGGAGGTCGGCGACGATCGCCGAGTCCCCGGCCGGCGGTTTGCCGGCCGGGCTGTTCGGCGCGTTCATCGAGTAGCGGAAGCACTGGGTGATGCGGTCCGCCATCGTGTTCATCGTGCCGGTCTTCTTGCGGAACTGCGGATAGGCGACCCACGCCGCCCACATCGGCGCGCTGTTCGCCGCCCGCCCGTCGTCGAGGTGGCAGTTGCTGCAGGCCATCGCGTTGCCGACATGGTCGCCGGCATTGGCCCTGGTGTCATGGAAGATCGCCAGTCCCCGCCGGATCGCCTCGCCTTCCGGCCCTTCGGGAATGGCTTCGAGCGAAGGCGGCGTGAAGGCCGCGCCGACGACCTTGGGCTCGTCCAGGGGCGTCCTGGTCGGCGGCAGCGGGCCAAGTGGCCCGCGCAGGAAGGCGAGCAAGGCGACAAGCAGGGCCACGCCGAGGATGACCAGTGCGGCGATCGTCCGGCCGCGGCCCGCCTGCCCGTCAGGAGACATAGGCGAAGGCGTAACCGCGTTCCTGCGCCCGGTTGACCGCGACGATTCCCGCCGGGACCATGTGCGCGCCGGGGACGAGGTCGGCCTTCAGCTCGGCCTCGATCGCCTTGGCGTTGCCGCCCGTCTTGGACGCCAGCTGCATCGCCATGCCCTGCGTGGCGAGTTCGCAGACGGCGAACATGCCCCCCTTTTCCGCCAGCAACGTCAGCGGCGCCCCCCATGCCCATTCGGCGCCCTTGGGCGGCGATCCGGTCGGCTTGACCAAGAGCGGGTTCATTGTCGCGCCGTCGATCGCCTCTTCACCCTTGAGCTCGAGCGAGCGGGCGATCTGGCGCCCGTATTTCTTCCAGCTGGCGTTGCCGAAACCGTAGGGCGTGGACATGTGGCGCAGGACGATGATCACGCCGAGGTCCTGCGGCTTCAGGCCGTACCCCACCTCGTTCGCGTGGATGAAGTTCATCGCATAATCCATCGCCCCCGACCCGGCCTCGGCGGTCGTCGTGTCGAACACCAGGCGATGGCGCGCGCCGGGCCGCTCCATCCAGTCGTCGGCCGCGTCGTTGGTGGGTCGCCAGCCGGTCGGCGACGTGCCCTGCGCCGCGCCGGGCGCGGCAACCAATCCCACACCGGCAAGGGCCGCCCCCACCCCGAAAAGCGAACGGCGATCGGTTTCAAAGCTGCTCATCTGCGCCTCCCCTGATTGGGCGCAGCCTGACTCCGTTGCCCCCGTCCCGCAAGAGGCGTTCGTACGGGTGCTGGCAAAGGCGATGGGGCCTGCTAAGGCACCTCATGGCCGACACCCAGCCCCACCTCTACCTCGTCGACGGGTCGAGCTACATCTTCCGCGCCTATCATGTGCTCCCGCCGCTGACGAACCGGCAGGGGGTGAATGTCGGCGCGGTCTATGGCTACACCTCGATGCTGTGGAAGCTGGCGGACAGCCTCAACAAGGAGGACGGCCCGAGCCACCTGGCGGTCATCCTCGACGCGTCGAGCCACACGCACCGCAATGAACTCTACGACCAGTACAAGGCCAACCGGCCGCCGCCGCCCGAAGACCTCATTCCGCAATTCCCGCTGATCCGCACCGCGACCCGTGCCTTCTCGATCCCGTGCATCGAGGAGGAAGGGCTGGAGGCCGACGACATCATCGCCTGCTACGTGATGGCGGCCAAGGCGGCGGGGTGGAAGGCGACCATCGTCAGCTCCGACAAGGATTTGATGCAGCTGATCGTCGACGGCCAGGTCGACATGCTCGACACGATGAAGAACAAGCGGTTCCAGACCGCCGACGTGGTCGAAAAGTTCGGCGTCGGGCCGGACAAACTGGGCGACGTCCTCGCGCTGATGGGTGACAAGGTCGACAATGTCCCCGGCATTCCCGGCATCGGCCCGAAGACCGCCAGCCAGCTGATCAACGATTTCGGCAGTTTGGAAGCGGTGCTGGCTGGGACCGAAAGCATCACCAAGCCGAAGCTCAAGCAAAGCCTGATCGACCATGCCGACGCCGCGCGCCTGAGCCGCGTGCTGGTCGAGCTGAAGTGCGATGCGGCGCTGCCCGAACCGCTCGACGCGCTGGCGCTGACCAGCATCCCGCCCGAGCCGCTCAAGGCATTCCTCGAGGACCAGGGCTTCAAGACGCTGATGGCGCGGCTGACCGGCGAGGCGCCGCTGCCGCGCACCGGCGGGGCGGTACGTGACGTCATGCCGTCGTCATCGGCACCCGTCCCCTCTCGCGAAGGGCGCGGCGAGCCGGTGAAGATCGAGGTCGACCGCTCGACATACGAGACGGTGACGACGGCGGAAGCGCTCGATGCGTGGATCGCCAAGGCCCGGCACGTCGGGTTCGTCGCGGTCGATACCGAGACCGATTGCATCGACTGCATCCCGGCGCGGTTGGTAGGGATCAGCCTTGCCACCGGCCCGAACGAGGCCTGCTACATTCCGCTCGCGCACGGGGGGACCGACCTGCTGGCCAGCGCGCCGCAAATGATTGCCAAGGCCGAGGCGATCGCCAGGCTGAAGCCGCTGCTGGAGGACCCCGGCGTCCTCAAGATCGGCCACAACCTCAAGTACGACTGGATCATGCTGGCCAAGGAGGGGGTGACCCTCGCCCCCTACGACGACACCATGCTGATGAGCTTCGCGCTCGACGCCGGCCTCGGCGCGCACGGCATGGACGAGCTGGCCAAATTGCACTTCGAGCATGAGTGCATCACCTTCAAGGACGTCTGCGGCACCGGCAAGAGCCAGATCACTTTCGACCAGGTGCCGCTCGACAAGGCGACCGAATATGCCGCCGAGGATGCCGACATCACGCTGCGCCTGTGGCAGCGGTTCAAGCCGCGCATGGCGATGGAGGGATCGACCCAGGTCTACGAGATGGTCGACCGGGCGCTGGTCGAGACAATCGCCAGGATGGAGCGGCGCGGCGTGCTGGTCGACAGGTCGCACCTGTCGCGGCTGTCGAGCGACTTCGGGGAGGCGACGCTCAGCCTCGAGGACCAGATTTACGCCGCCGCCGGCGGCCCCTTCACCATCGGCTCGCCCCAGCAGCTGGGCCAGGTGCTGTTCGAGCGGCTCGGCCTCAAAGGCGGGCGCAAGGGGAAGAGCGGCAACTATTCGACAGACGTCAACGAGCTGGAGCGCTTGTCCGGCGAGGGGGTCGATGTGGCTCGCTTGGTCCTCGACTGGCGCCAGCTGACCAAGCTTCGCTCAACCTATACCGAGGCGCTGCAGAACCAAATTAACGCCGACACCGGCCGCGTCCACACCAGCTTCGGCCTTGCCGTGGCGCAGACCGGCCGCCTGTCCTCGACCGACCCGAACCTGCAGAACATCCCGATCCGCACCGATCTCGGCCGCAAGATCCGCGACGCATTCGTGGCGCGGCCCGGCCATGTGCTGCTCAGCGCCGATTACAGCCAGATCGAACTCCGCCTCGCCGCGCACATGGCCAACGTTCCGCAGCTGAAGGAAGCGTTCCGGGCCGGCGAGGACATCCACTCGATGACCGCCGAGGAATTGTTCGGCACGGTCGACCGCGACACGCGCGGGCGGGCCAAGACGGTCAACTTCGCCATCCTCTACGGCATTTCGAGCTGGGGCCTCGCCGGCCGCCTTGGCCTCCCGCGCGAAGAGGGCAAGGCGATCATCGACCGCTATTTCGAGCGTTTCCCCGGCATCCGCCGCTACATCGAGGAAACCACCGCCTTCGCCCGCGAGCATGGCTTCACCCGTACCCTGTTCGGCCGCAAGACGCATTTCCCCAATATCACGTCGAGCCAGATGAACTTGCGCCAAGGTAGCGAACGCGCCGCGATCAACGCGCCGATCCAGGGGACCAGCGCCGACCTCATCAAGCGGGCGATGAACCGGATGGACGCGGCGCTTGCCGATGCCGGCCTGGGGCAAGTCCAGATGCTGCTCCAGGTCCACGACGAACTGGTGTTCGAAGTGCCGGAAGGCCAGGAAGAGGCCGCGGCGACGGTCATCCGCGACGTCATGGCGCACGCCGCCGAGCCGGCCATCACGCTCGACGTGCCGCTGGACGTCGAAGTGGGCTGGGGCGCGCACTGGGGAGCCGCGCATTGACCGAAGCGGGGGCGCAGGCAGCACCGGCGAGCGACAAGGCCGACCTGGCGGCGCTGGCGCGCGGCGGGCGGATCAATTTCATGGGCTTCGTCATGCGCCTCGTGGCGCGCCTGCCCTTCCTTTTCATCGCCGGCCGCTATTACGGTGCCGAGGCGCTGGGCCGCTTCGCCTATGCCGTGCTGATCGTCGAATTCGCCGCCCAGCTGGCGACCTTGGGCCTCAAGCGCGGCCTCGCCCGGCAGCTATCCACCACCGATGCCGACGACCATGCCTGCGTCTGCTGGGACGCGATTATCGTCGCCTCGGTCGGCTCGCTGATCGCGATGGTCATCCTCGGCATGTTCCCGCAGGCGATGTTCCCCAACAGCAAGCTGCACGGGCTCGAGTGGCTCCTGCCGGTCACGATCATCTGCCTGTCCCTGTCCGACATCATGCTCGCCGCGCTGGCCTACCGCCACGACGTCGGCGCGACGGTGCGGGCGCGAGCGATCGTCGAGCCGTGGATCATCTCGATCGGCGCGGCGACCTGGGCGTTCATCTCGACCCGCGACGGGCTGATCATCGCCTATGTCATGTCGATGGCCGGCGCGCTGGTCGCCTCGGCCATTCCCTTCCTCAAGAGCTACGGCCTGCCCCACAACTGGAAGCCGCATCCGGGCAAACTGCGCAAGCTGGCGCGGCGCAACCTCCCGCTTGCGGTGGCCGATGCGATCGAGTGGGGTTCGCGGCGCGTCGACATCGCGCTGCTCGGCCTGTTCTTCGCGCCGAGCGTGGTCGGCATCTATTATGTGGCGCAGCAGGTCGTTTCCCTGCCGCAGAAGCTCAAGACCAGCTTCGACCCGATCCTGGGACCGGTGATCAGCAAGAATGTTGCCGGCGGCGACCTGAAAGCGGTCGCGCGGCAGGTGCGGCAGGTGGGCTTCTGGGTCATCGCCGCGCAGATGGGCATCGCGCTCGCGCTCGGCATCCCCGGCGAAGGCGTGATGGGGCTGGTCGGGCACGACTATGTGTCGGGCACCGCAGCGCTCGGCTTCCTGCTCGCGGCGGAAGTCGTCGCCGCCACCGCGGTGGTGAGCGAGGCGGCGCTGATCTACCTCGCCCGGCACCGCAACATGATCATCGGCCTGGCCATGATCGCGTTGGAGGCGGTCATCGCGATCGGCCTGGTGCTGTTATTCCGTGACCTGAAATGGCCGGTCATGTGGCAGGCGACCGCCCCCGCGATCGCCCTGGCCTTGAGCCTCGGCTTGTCGGCGATCCTCAAGTCGCGGCTGCTCAGCAAGCTGACAGGTGAGCGGGTATCGCCGTGGCGCTGGCCGCTGATCTGGGCGGCGGCAGCGGCGCTGGTCGTCGGCAAATTGGTCATCATGCTGCCGGAATGGGCCGAGCTCGCCTTCGGCATCCCCGCCATCCTCGCCGCGTTCGGTGCCGTGCTGTGGTTCAAGGGCTTCGGCCCCGAGGACCGCGAACTGTTCAAGACGCGCAAGGAAGACCTTGAGCAGGTCGAACTGCCCGCCCCCGGCACCAGCGGTAGCGCGCCGGAGTGATTTCCAGCGCGGAGGTAATTCGCGCCGTCGGTCCTGTCGCCTCCGGCGCAGGCCGTCCGGATCTCCGCCTCGCGTCGCGTAGCGCCTCTACGCTCGGGGCCTCAATCAGTGCCGGAAGTGCCGCATCCCGGTGAACAGCATCGCCAGTCCCGCCTCGTCGGCGGCGGCGATCACCTCGTCGTCGCGGATCGATCCGCCCGGCTGGATGATCGTCGTCGCGCCCGCTTCAGCCGCCGCCAGCAGGCCATCGGCGAAGGGGAAGAAAGCGTCCGACGCCACAGCGCTGCCAATCGTCTTGGACTCGGTCCAGCCGTAAGTCTCGGCCGCTTCCGCCGCCTTCATCGCCGCGATGCGCGAGGAGTCGCGCCGATTCATTTGGCCCGCGCCGATGCCGACCGTGGCGAGGTCGCGGGCATAGACGATGGCGTTCGACTTCACATGCTTGGCCACCGTCCAGGCGAACATCGCGTCGTCGAGTTCGGCGGGCGTCGGCTGGCGCTTGGTGACGACCTTGAGCATGTCGCGGGTGACGTGTCCGTTGTCGCGCGTCTGGACCAGCACGCCGCCGCAAATGACGGTGGCGTATTGGCCGCCGCGCAGCGGATCGGGCAGGCCTTGGGCAATCAACAGGCGCAGGTTCTTTTTCTTGGCGAAGATGGCGCGCGCCGCCTCGTCCGCGCCCGGCGCGATGACCACTTCGGTAAAGATGGCGCTGATCGCTTCCGCCGTCGCGCCGTCGAGCGGGCGGTTGCAGGCGACGATGCCGCCGAACGCCGACACGCTGTCGCATTCCAAGGCCCGCTGCCACGCTTCGGCCAGCGTATCGCCGGTCGCCACGCCGCACGGGTTGGCGTGCTTGACGATCACCACCGTGGGCGGCCCGCCGCGGAACTCGGCGACCAGTTCCAGCGCGGCATTGGCGTCGTTCAAATTGTTGTAGCTGAGCTCCTTGCCCTGCACTTGCTCGGCCTGTCCGACGCCCTTCGCTGCGGGGCCGGCCGAGGCGTAGAGCGCGGCCTGCTGGTGCGGGTTTTCGCCATAGCGGAGCGTGGTGATCAGCGGCGACGACATCGCTCGGCGCGCCGGCCACTGCTGCTTCTGGTCGACGCGGGCGAACCACATCGAAATGGCGACGTCATAGGCCGCGGAGGTGGCGAAGGCCTTGGCCGCGAGCCGCTTGCGGAACTCGATATCGGTGCCGCCGGCTTCGACCGCCGCGATGACCTCGCCATAGTCGTTGGGGTCGGTGACGATCGCGACATAGCGGTGGTTCTTGGCCGCCGAGCGGACCATCGACGGGCCGCCGATGTCGATATTCTCGATCACCTCGTCGCGGCCCGCGCCTTTCGCCACGGTCGCTTCGAACGGGTAGAGGTTGACCACTACCAGGTCGATTCCGCCGATGCCATGCTCGTCCATCGACGCGGCATGGCCGGCATCGTCGCGCACCGCGAGGAGGCCGCCGTGGACCATCGGGTGGAGCGTCTTCACGCGCCCGTCCATCATCTCCGGGAAACCGGTCAGGTCGCTGACGTCACGCACGTCGTGGCCCATGTCGCGCAGGGCCTTGGCCGTGCCGCCGGTGGAAACGAGTTCGACGCCCGCCCCGGCCAGCGCTGCGGCCAGCGGCTCCAGACCCGACTTGTCCGACAGCGACAGCAGCGCACGGCGAATGGGAACGAGGTCGGTCACGAAAATCTCCTGTGGGCGTTATGTCTAACTTGAGCGGCGCAACATCCAGCCGATGTCGCAGCCGACACCGGAGGTTTCGCCGACCACGACCAGCTGCTGGCTGGTGACGGGCACGCCGCGGCCGTCGACGTGAAGGCTCTCCTCGATGCTGAGGACCGCGCCGCGGCAACGGAAATTCCAAGGCGGGGCGCCGGGCGAGCGCAGGATCGCGCCCATGCCGTCGGCGGTCAGCGTCGGCTCGACTCCAGGGGCAAGGTGGAAGCGGATGGCGAACGGCGCGCTTTCCTTGATCCGGCGGCGTCCCTTGGCCACCAGCTTGTCTTCGCCGCGCAGTTCCTTGCCGTCAGTGGCGAGTTGCAAGCGCCGCTGGTGGGTCAGGCCGAAACCGCGGACATAGCCATCGTGCGCTGCCTCGAACCAACTGGAATCATTGTCTTCGCCGCGGTCGAGCGTGACTTCCGACACGCCCTTGCCGAGCGCCCCGTTGTCCTCGATCGCGGTCGAATTGGTGTCGTCGAGCACCAGAGTCGAATGGGCCGCCGTCGAGCGCAGGGCTTCGGCCAACTCGGGCGGCATGGCCGACGGGGCGCGGCCCGGTCCGCCGCAATTGACGATCAGGCGCTGGGCGCCGTCCGACATCTCGATGCCCAGCGTCGACGCGGTGGCGCTCTTCGCCATGCGCGCGGGCGGTGGCGGCGCGGCGTCGATGACGATGACCGTGCCAAGCGCGGTCATCCGCTGGTAACCCCAGCCCCGCGCCTGGCGTAGCGGCCGGGCCCTCAGCCCGCAGCCTTCGACCAGCGCGGCGAGCCGCGTCGCGTCTCCCGGGTTGCCACCCTGCCAGCTGGACAGGGTGCCGTCGCCCATGGTGACGCCATGAAGCGCCGCAAGCGCCGCCGCCGCCGCATTCTCGAGTTGGTCGGGCAAGGTCTGCTTGGCAGCGAAATAGGCCGCGCGCGTCAGGCCGAGCCGATCGACCAGCAGCCACTGTTCCTCGGGCGATCGGCTGGCCAGGCCCCCGTCTTCCGACTGGCCCGACGATAGGGCGCGCATCAACCCGCTTTCGGCGCGCGACAGCCGCGACAGCGCGCCCTGCACGGTCAGCGCGGCGACTACCGCGCCGCACCAGGCGGTAATCCGGTCGAGCCCCGGCGCCGCCTTGTCGGCGCTGCCTTCGAGATGCCGCGCGCCCTTGGCCAGCGCGTTGAGCAGCGCGCTGCGATACCCGGCGTCGCTGCTCGACAGGATGAACGGCGCATAGGCCGTCCAAAACAGGATCCGTTCGCCCCATAGCTCGGGCGCCCAGGCGGCATCGGCACGCGCGGCGTGGGCGACCAGCCAGCGTCCGGCGAGCGCCTCGGCCAGCCTGGCTCCCTTGTCGCGCCCCGCGGCGGCGGCGAGGTCGCGCAGCCAGCTGAACCCTTCGAGATTGCGATGGGCCGCGGCGGAAGCGCCGGGCGCCGACCAATTGAGGTTGCGAAGGTCGATGTCGTCGGCGCCGAACGGGAAGCGCCCGGTCATGATCGCCTCGCCCCGGCGGCGGTCGCCCGCGACATGGTCGCGCGGCACGGCGATCAGGCGCAGCGGCGTCTTCCCCGGCCCGAGGAGGCGCGAGAGCAATGTCGGTCTTGCTGTCGCGCCGCCGGCCGTCATGCGCCCCGGATGGCCGCGATGTTGGCGGCGTACTGGTCCGGCCCGCCACGGAACGCCGCGCTGCCGGAAACCAGCACCGTGGCCCCGGCATCGATGCAGGCCGGCGCGGTGACCGGGTCGACCCCGCCGTCGACCTCGATCTCGACGTCGAGGCCCAGCTTGGCGACCCTGTTGGCGACCGCTTCGATCTTTTTAAGCTGGCTGTGGATGAATTTCTGCCCGCCGAAGCCCGGGTTGACGCTCATGACCAGCACCAGGTCGACGTCCTCGAGCAGGTAATCGAGCATCTTGGCCGGGGTGCCCGGGTTCAAGGACACGCCGGCCTTCTTGCCCAGCGAGCGGATGTGCTGGAGCGAGCGGTGGATGTGCGGCCCCGCTTCGGGATGGACGGTGATGAGGTCGGCGCCCGCTTCGGCGAAGGCGTCGAGGAAGTTGTCGACCGGCGAGATCATCAGGTGGCAGTCGAACAGCTTGTCGCTGTGCGGGCGGAGCGCCTTCACCACCATCGGCCCAATCGTCAGGTTCGGCACATAATGGCCGTCCATCACGTCGATATGGATCCAGTCGGCGCCCGCGGCGTCGATCGCTTCGACTTCCGCGCCGAGCCTCGCGAAATCGGCGCTGAGGATCGACGGGCTGATGAGGGGGCGGGCCATGGAACCGATTAGACGCTATTGGGCGCTGCGGACAAGGTGGGCCGCGAAAAAGCCGTCCATCCCGCCCTCGGCCTCGTGCATGCCCGGCAACACCCGCAGCCAGCCGCGCGCCGTTGGCGTCACGCCGCCAATCGCCGGCGCGGGACGAAGGTTGTAGTCCGGGCGTCGGGCGAGGAACGCCTCGACCTGCAATTCGCCTTCTTCCGGTTCCAGCGAACAGGTCGAATAAACGAGGCTGCCACCCGGACGGACCATCGAGGAAGCAAAATCCAGGAACAGCGCCTGTGTCTCGACCGACTGGTCGATGATCCGGCGGCTGGCGCGGGAGAGTACCTCGGGATGGCGGCGGAAGGTGCCCGTGGCCGAACAGGGTGCGTCCAGCAGCACGGCGTCAAACGGCGTATCGAAACTGACGTCAGCCAGGTCGGCTACGCGAGTCTCGGCGGACAGGCCGGTGCGCTTCAGGTTGTCGGAAAGTCGGGCCAGACGACTTTTCGAGCGATCGAGCGCGGTGACCTTATGGCCGGCCGCCGCCAGCTGCATCGTCTTGCCGCCGGGCGCGGCGCAGGCGTCCAGGATGGTAAGGTCCTGGCCATCGAACAGCCTTGCGGGCAGCGAGGACGACAAGTCCTGCACCCACCATCCGCCCTCGCCGAAACCGGGCAATTCGGTAACCGGCGCACCGCCCGAGAGCCGGGCGTGCAGCGGGGCAAGCGGTACGGCGCCCGTTTTCGCGCAGAAGTCGTCGCGGTCGCCCTCGCGAGCGAAGCCGAGGTCGAGCGGCGGGCGCTGGACGATGGCGCGCCGGGCGGCGGCCACCACGTCTTCGCCCCACGCGTCGGCCCAGCGCTCTTCGACCTCCGGCGGCAAGGGCGTCGCATCGAGGGGGTGCGGATCGCTGCGCAGGATCGCGCCGAGCACGCCGTGCACCAGCTTGCGCGGGCCGCCGTCGACCAGCGGCAACGCCGTGGCGACCAGCGCATGGTCGGGAACGTTCATCGCCAGCTTCTGCGCGAGCGCGAGGCGAAGCACCGCCCGCGCCTTGGCGTCATCCGGCAGGACTTGCCGCGTGCGCGCGTCGATCAGGGCGTCGATCTCGACCCGGCGGCGGATCGCCTCTCCCGCAATGGCGCGGGCCAGCGCGAGGTCGGCATGATCGAGGCTGTTCTGGAAGCGCTGCGACGCATCGTCGAGCGTCCGCCCCTGCCGCAACACGGCGTCGAGCATCGACAAGGCGGCGCGGCGGGCTTCGAGGCCGGGCGGGTCGGCAGGACTTGGCATCGCGCCCCTTTGGCCCCAAGTGGCACGGAATGGAACGCCCTAAAGACGCGAAGGCCCCGGCCTACCTGACCCCGTCACCGCCCGTGCCAGCACCCGAAGCGGTCGAACCGGGCCCGCCGGCGGGCGAAGAGGATAAGCGCGATCCCACCCGCTACGGCGACTGGGAGAAAAAGGGAATCGCGATCGATTTCTAGTGATGCTCGGGCCGGGGCGGACGGCTCATCAGGGCCTCCAGCACCGCGCGCACGTCCATCCGCCCTTCGAGCAGGGCGTTGACGGCCTCGACGATCGGCATGTCCACCCCGTGTGCCTGCGCCACGCGCAGCAGGACCGGGGCGGTGTGCGCGCCTTCGGCCACGGTGCGGCGGTCGGTCATCAGCTCCGCCGCATTGCGCCCCTCCCCGATCGCCTTGCCCAGCGAGAAATTGCGGCTCGACGTCGAGGAACAGGTGAGGACGAGGTCGCCCAAGCCGGACAGCCCGGCCAGCGTTTCGCGCTGCGCGCCCATCGCGAGGCCGAACCGGGTCATTTCGGCAAATCCGCGCGCGATGAGGGCCGAGCGAGCGTTGAGCCCGAGGCCCGCGCCCTCGACGATGCCGCAGGCGATCGCCAGGACGTTCTTCACCGCGCCGCCGACTTCGGCTCCGGTGACGTCATCGCTGAGGTAGGCGCGGAACGACGGCAGCGCGATCCTTTCCCGGATCGCTTCGCCCAGCGTGGCGTCCTCGCAGGCAATGGTCACCGCGGTCGGCAGTCCGGCCGCTACTTCGTGCGCGAAGGTCGGGCCGGACAAGACAGCCACCGGCGACGAAGCGCAGACGTCGTGCGCGACCTGATGCAGCATCTGGCCCGACGAATCCTCGATACCCTTGGAGCACAGGATCAGCGGCATGTTGGGACAAGGCGAGCGGCTGAGCACTGCGCGCATGTGCTGGGCGGGCGTCACCACCAGCCACGCATCGGCGTCCTTCAACGCCGAGAAGTTGGACGTGGCGCGGATCTTCGGGCTGAGCCTGAGGCCCTTCAGGTAGATCGGGTTTTCGTGGATCGCGTTGATCGCCGAGACGACGTCATCCTCCAGCGCCCAGAGCAGCGTCTCGTGGCCCTTGCCAGCCGCGACTTGCGCCAGCGCCGTGCCCCAGGCGCCGCCGCCCACGACTGCCAACCGCTCGATTTTCATGCCTTCACCCCCGCGCCCCTGACCTTTTCGCCTTCCGGATCGAGCGGCCAGCGCGCCCGCGCCGGCGTGTCGAGCCCGTCGGTCCAGCCGGCATCGAACCGCTCCGCCCCGGCCCAGCCGATCATCGCCGCATTGTCTGTACACAGCCAGCCGGGCGGGACGCTGAACCGCCGCCCCTGTTCGTCTGCCAACACCGAGAGCGCGCCGCGAACGGCTTGGTTCGACGCCACGCCGCCCGCGACGACCAATGTTTCGGCGTCGCTCGACTGCAACGCCAGGCGCGTGCGGTCGACGAAACAGTCCACCACCGCCTGCTGGAACGAGGCGGCGATGTCCTCGGGCGGATAATCGCCGACCGCGCGCTGCACCGCGGCCTTGAGTCCTGCGAAGCTGAAATGGGGTTCCTTCGATCCCTTGAGCGGCCGCGGCAGCGGGACCGCCATGGCGTCACCCGTCTTCGCCAGTTCCTCGATGGCGGGACCGCCGGGATAGGGCAGTCCGAGCAGCTTGGCCGACTTGTCGAACGCCTCCCCCGCCGCATCGTCGATGGTCGTGCCGAGGCGCCGATAGTCGCCGACGCCCCGAACCTCGAGCAACTGACAATGGCCGCCGCTGGCGAGCAGCAGCAGGTAGGGAAAATCGAGGTCCCTATCGACCAGCCGCGGCGACAGGGCATGCCCTTCGAGGTGGTTGACCGCGATCAGCGGCTTGCCGGTCGACAGCGCGAGGCCCTTGCCGACCATCAGCCCGACCATCACCCCACCGATCAGGCCGGGGCCGGCGGTTGCGGCAATGGCATCGACCTCGCCCGGTTCGAGCTCTGCTTCGTGCAAGACCTGGCGGACCAGGCCGGGCAGTATCTCTGCATGGGCGCGGGCGGCGATTTCGGGCACGACGCCGCCGAACGGGCGGTGCGCGTCGTTCTGGCCGACGACCGCCTGCGCCAGGATCTGCCGGTCGCTCGTGACGAGCGCCGCGGCGCTGTCGTCGCAGGAAGATTCGAGGGCGAGGATGACGGCCATCGGCCAAGCCCTTTGCCTGATGCCACACGATTAGGCTAGCGCGGGCGCGATGACGACGACGATCACCCTTGGCACGCGCGGTTCTCCCTTGGCGCTGGCGCAGGCCCGCATGGTCGCGGCCGCCTTGGAAAAAGCGCACGGCCTGGCGGTGGAGGTCGTCGCGGTGAAGACCAGCGGCGACCGGATCCAGGATCGCCCCCTCGCCGAGGTCGGCGGCAAGGCACTGTGGACCAAGGAACTCGACCTCGCCCTGTTGGGCGGCGAAACGCGGCTGTCCGTCCACTCGATGAAAGACGTCGAAAGCGAGCGCCCCGACGCGCTGGTCATTCCCGCCATCCTGCCCCGCGCCGACGTGCGCGACCGCCTGATCGGCGCGGCGTCAGTCGCGGACCTGCCGCAGGGCGCGACGGTAGGCACCAGTTCCCCCCGCCGAGCAGCCCAGTTGAAACGCCTGCGGCCCGATCTCGACATCACAATGCTGCGCGGCAATGTCGCGAGGCGCTTGGCGAAACGCGATTCGGGCGAAGTCGACGCAACCCTTCTTGCCGCTGCGGGACTTGATCGGCTTGGGATGGATGGCGTTGGCAGTCCGGTTCCGCTCGACACGATGCTTCCCGCCCCGGCGCAGGGAGCGATCGGCATCGAATGCCGCGCCGACGATGCCGAAATGATTGCCTGGCTGTCGGCCATTTCCGATTCCGACAGCTTTAGCGCGGTGGCGCTCGAGCGCGCGTTCACCCGTGCGCTCGGCGGCACCTGCCACTCGCCGGTTGCCGCCTTGGCGACGCTCGATGGGGACGACTTCCTTCTGTCAGCCATCCTCTATTCCGAGGACGGCGTCGATGCGGTGACCGACACGGTCCGCCTTGTGGTGGGCGACGTGGACGGCGCGGCTCAATTCGGGCGCGCGTTGCTGGCCAAGGCGCCCGGCAGCATCCAACGCCTGTTCACATGAGGACTCTCGTCCTCCTTCGCCCGGAGCCTGGCCTGTCCGCGAGCGCGGCGCGGGCACGGGCGTTGGGTCTCGACGTCATCGAGCACGCGCTCTTCACGGTCGAACCCGTGCCGGCCACCCTGCCGGATGGCGAATTCGACGCGATGGTAGTGACCAGCGCCAACGCCGTGCGCTGCGGCGGGGCGTTGCTCGACCGGTTTCATTCCCTGCCTGCCTATGCGGTGGGTCAGGCAACGGCTGCCGCCCTGCGCGAGGCGGGGATCGAGCCTTCGGCAGTGGGGACCGGCGGCGTTGAAGGCTTGGCACTGCCACCCGGACGATTGCTTCACTTGTGCGGAGAGACGCACAAGCCGCTCATCGGAAAAGTCGCGGCCGTCCCGGTGTACCGCATGGCGCCGACGGACGAGCCCTTGCCCGACCTCGGCGGGAAGGTCGTCGCGGTTCACAGTCCCGCCGCCGGCGCCAGGCTCGACGCGCTGGCCGGTCGCGACCGGGGACGCGCCTTGGTCGCGGCCATTAGTCCGGCTGCGGCCCTAAGTTGCGGGGCAGGTTGGGCGGCGATCCAATCCGCCGCTGCGCCCGACGACGAGTCGCTGCTGGCCCTCGCTGCCGTGCTGTGCCAGTCTCTATCGCAATGACGCAGACGAACTGGACCGCACGCCTGGCCTGGGGCCTGCTCCTGCTGATCGCGGGTGCGGGCCTGGCGGTCTGGGGCTTGTCGCGCTGGGACGGCGGGGCGCGCTTTTTCGGCGTCACACCGCAACCGCGCGCGGTCCAGCTCGCCGCCCCGCCCGTGGCGGCGCCGGTGCCGGAAGCGGTCGGGCAGAACAGCGCGCGCATCCAGGCGCTCGAAGCGCGGCTGGCCAGCGTAGAAAGCGAAACGCGGGAGAATGCCGGCTCGTTCGACCGGGCGGATGCGTTGCTGATCGCCTTTGCCGCGCGCCGCGCGATCGATCGCGGCGTGCCGCTCGGCTATCTCGAAGGCTTGCTGATGAACCGTTTCGGCGCGCGGCACCAATATGCGGTGGCGCGGGTCATCACCGCGGGCCGCAGTCCCGAACGGCTCGACAAGCTGACCGAGGATTACCGGGCGCTCGAGGATACGCTGCGCGGCGGGGCGCCGGACGAAAAATGGTATGAATCGCTTCGCCGGCAGGTCGGGACGCTGGCCAGCATCCGCTATGCCGACAAGCCCAATCCGCGTCCCCGGGCGCGCTACGACCGGGCGCTGGCCGCGTTGGAGGCGGGCGAGGTGTCGGCCGCGATTTCCGAGACCCAGCGCCTCCCCGCGGCCCCGGGAAGCAGCGTGCAGGCCTGGACCGAGCGTGCCAAGCGCTACGTCGCGACCCAACGGGCACTCGATGAGTTGGAAAGCGCCGCGCTGGTCGGCGACGAACGGCCTCCGGCAACCGCCGGTTCAGGGCAGCCCGGATAGAACGAGCGCCTTATATTCAGCTCAGGGGATGACGGCATGACGTCGAGGCGGCGGGTGATGATGTGGTTGGCGGCACTGGGGCCTTCGCTCGGCTTCGTGCCGGTCGCCGCCCAGCAGGCCGACCCGCTGGCTCCACTCGGGGCAAACCGCGTGACGCCCCGTCCGTCGGCGCGTCCGGCCCCGGCCGGCCTGCAGCAGGACATCGCCAGGATCGCTCGCGGCTTCAACGGCATCTCGGGCATTTCGATCGTCTCGCTCGACGATGGCTGGAGTGTCGAGTCCAATGCCGGGCGTCTGTTTCCGCAGCAAAGCTGTTCCAAGCTGTGGGTCGCGATCACCGCGATGGACGCGGTCGACAAGGGGCGCATCTCGCTCGACGACAAGGTCAGCCTCGGCCGCGACGACCTGACCCTGTTCCACCAGCCGCTGCGCGACAAGATCCTCGGCGGCGGCCACACCACCACGCTCGGCGCACTGCTGTTCGACGCGATCACCGAAAGCGACAACACCGCCAACGACAAGCTGATGCGCTCGGTCGGCGGGCCGGACGCTGTGCGCGACACCATTGTCAAGAAGGGACTGGGCGCGATCCGCTTCTACAATGGCGAGCGTTCGCTCCAGTCGAAGATCGCCGGCCTGACCTGGAGCCAGAGCTATTCGATCGGCGACGCCTTCTACAAGGCGCGCTCGGCGCTGCCGATGAGCGTCCGCCGTGCCTCTTTCGAACGCTACATCGCCGACCCCTATGACGGCGCGAGTGCGCACGCGGTGGCGACCGCGTTGGCGCGGTTGAAGAAGGGCGAATTGCTGTCGGCCGGCTCGACCCAGCGGTTACTGGGCATCATGGGCCGTACGCGGACCGGCGGGCTGCGTGTCCGCGCGGCGCTGGCGCCGGGCTGGGACTGGAACCACAAGACCGGTACCGGGCAGGAATTGCAGGGCCGGATCGCCGGCATCAACGACATCGGCCTGCTGACCGCGCCCGACGGCAAGGTCTACGCGATGGCGATCATGACCATCCCCAGCAACAATGCGAGCGGCGGGGCGCAGGAATTGATGCGCAACGTGACCAAGGCGCTGATCGCCGCCCACGACCGTGGCTGACAGCGCGGTCGTCCGGCAGCTAGCCACGCTGCCGGGTGCACAGCGGGTGCCAACGCCGAAGCTCGAGCTGGTCACGGTGCGCGGCTTCCTCGACGCGGACATCTGTGCGGCGCTGATCCAACGGATCGACGCGCGGCGACGCCCGTCCGACATCGCCAACGATGTCGGCATCGCCAATTTCCGGACCAGCGAGACCTGCGACCTCGACCCCGCCGACCCGGTCGTCGCGGCACTGGATGCGAGGATTTGCGCGGCGCTGGGACTCGATCCGGCCGCGGCCGAGCCGATCCAGGGCCAGCGCTACGCGCCAGGGCAGGAATTCCGTCCCCACACCGACACCTTCACACCCGGTACGGCGGACTATTTCCGCTATTGCGCCGACAAGGGCCAGCGGACCTGGACCGCGATGATCTTCCTCAACACACCCGAGGACGGCGGCGCGACGCGGTTCAAGACGCTAGGCAAGACCATCCAGCCCGAAACCGGCAAGCTACTGGCATGGAACAACCTGCTGCCCGACGGCACGCCCAACGACGCCACGCTCCACCAGGGGATGAAGGTGCGCAAGGGCACCAAGTACATCATCACCAAATGGTTCAGGGAGCGCGCCTGAGCTAGGCGATCGCGCCCGCGTCGGCCCCGTCTTTCAACGTGACCGGGACGCGCAGGTAGCGCACGCCGTTGACTTCCGCCGGCGGGAAGCGGCCCGCGCGCATGTTGACCTGGATCGACGGCACCAGCAGGCGCGGCGCCGACAGTCCCTTGTCGCGGGCCGTCCGCATGGCAACGAATTCTTCCTCGCCGACGCCGTCATGGACGTGGAGGTTGGCGCGGCGCTGGTCGGCCACCGTGGTCTGCCAGGCGAAGGCATCGCGGCCCGGCGCCTTGTAATCGTGGCACATCCACAGGGCCGTCTCGCCCGGCAGCGCCAGCAACTTGCGGATCGATCGATAGAGCTGGCGCGCATCGCCGCCGGGAAAATCGCAGCGGGCGGTGCCATAGTCGGGCATGAACAGCGTGTCGCCGACGAAGATGTTGTCGCCGATCCGGTAGCTGACATCCGCCGGCGTGTGACCGGGCGTATGGATCACCTCGATCTTCAGGCTGCCGGCCTCGATCGTCTCGCCGTCGGAGAGCAATCGGTCGAAGTCGCCGCCGCCTTCCTTCACATCCTCCGCGCCGAATATCGGGCGGAAGATCTGCTGTACGTCGCGCACATGGTCGCCGATCGCTATCTTCGCCCCGGTCCGCGCCTTGATCAACGGTGCGCCGGACAGATGGTCGGCGTGAATGTGGGTTTCCAGCACGTAATGGACGGTCACGCCCTCGTCCGCGGCGGCGGCGAGCAGTTCGTCGACCGACGCATTGTCGACCGTCCCTTCGGCCACGTCGAAATCGAGCACCGGGTCGATCACCACCGCGTCACGGGTATCCGGGTCCCACACCAGGTAGGACACGGTGTTGGTCGGCTCGTCGAAAAAGGCGCGAATGGTCGGCTGTCTCATCGCTGCTGACCCTATCATTCGCCCACCACTTGGGCAAAGTGACGCCAAGGAGGGGCGATGACGGCATTGTTGGTCGCGGCACTGGGCGGCGCGCTGGTCGCCTTTAGCCTGGCGCTGGTCGGCGGCGGCGGTTCGATCCTCGCGGTGCCGATCCTGGTTTACGCGGTCGGGATCCGCGACCCGCACCTCGCCATCGGCACGAGCGCGATCGGCGTCGGGATCAACGCGCTGATCGGCCTTTACGGCAAGGCGCGCGCCGGCGCGGTGCGTTGGCGCGCCGGCGTTCCGTTCGCCCTGGCCGGCGTCATCGGTGCGGCAGTGGGCTCGATCGCGGGCAAGGCATTCGACGGGCAGGCGCTGCTCTCTCTGTTCGCGCTCCTGATGCTGGTCGTCGCCGGCCTGATGCTGCGCCGCGGCGAGCCGCTGGACGTGCCGGAGCGCGTCGACGGCGTCATGCCGCGACTGCTCGTTTCGGGCCTGCTGGCCGGCCTTTTGTCCGGTTTTTTCGGGATCGGCGGCGGGTTCCTGATCGTCCCCGGCCTGATCGCAGCGACCGCGATGCCGATCTTCAACGCGATGGCGACCAGCCTGGTCGCGGTGGCCGCGTTCGGCACGACAACGGCGGCCAGCTACGCCTTGTCCGGACTGGTCGATTGGGGCGTCGCCGCCTTTTTCATCGGTGGCGGTTTCATCGGCAGCCTCGCCGGCCAACGCCTGGCCGTCCGCCTGTCGTCGGTGCGGGGCGCCTTGACCAAATTGTTCGCCGCGCTGATCGTCGCCGTCGCGATCTACATGCTGTGGGAAGCGTTCGCCTAGCGGACGAGCCTCGGAAAGAGTTTCTGCAGTGCCGCGACCTTGGGCGCGTCGTTGACCACGATGTACGGGTTGCGCGGATTATGGCGCATGTAATCCTGGTGATAGGCCTCGGCCGTGACAAAGCGGCCGCTTTCGATGGTCGTCACGATCGGTCGCGGGAATACCTTCGCGGCGTTCAGCTGCGCGATGTACGCCTTGGCCTGCCGGGATTGCGCCGGCCCGACCGGGAACAGCGCGGTACGGTATTGCGTTCCGACGTCGGGCCCTTGCCGGTTCTTCAGAGTCGGGTCGGCCACCACCGAGAAATAGATGCGAAGCAGGTCGGCATAGCTGACCACCGACGGGTCGAAATCGACGCGGACCGCTTCGGCTGCACCGGTGGTTCCGGATGACACCATCTCGTAATCCGGACTGCGGGCCGTGCCGCCGGCATAGCCACTGACCGCACGCTTCACACCCTTCACCCGCTCGAACACGCCTTCGACGCCCCAGAAGCACCCGCCGGCAAACACGGCGGTCTCGGTCTTCGCATGGGTCGGTTCGGCGCTGGTGAAGGCCGGCACCAGGTGGGCCGGGCTGGCGAGCGCAACCGCGGACAGCGCGACCGCGCCGGCAACGAGTGGGAACAGGAGGAGAGAGCGCATCGGGCGACTCCTTTCACCGCCCTCATTGGCGGCGTTACGCTGAACGAGCCCTGAGTGCGGAGGCGGCGGCGATGGCCTGCGCATCGGCGGTGCCGTTTTTCACCAACCAGCTGCCGCCGACACAATCGACCGCCGGCAACGCCAGCCAGTGTGCAGCGGTCGCGGCGGTGATCCCGCCGGTCGGGCAAAAACGGACCTGACCGAACGGGCCGCACAGCGCCTTCAGCGCGGGGATTCCGCCATTGGCCTCCGCCGGGAAGAATTTGAACCGGTCGAGCCCGAGGTCGAGGCCGCGCATCAGGTCGGACGGATTGGCGATACCCGGCAGGAAGGCCACGCCGGACGCGATGGCCGCACGGGCCAGCGGCTCGGTAAGCCCGGGCGAGACGATGAATTCGCTGCCCGCATCCAGCGCACGATCGAGGTCGGCGGGATTAAGCACGGTGCCGGCGCCGACGATCGCGCCGTCCACTTCGCGCATCGCCCTGATGACGTCCAAGGCGCACGGCGTGCGCAGGGTCACTTCCAGCACCGGAAGGCCGCCGGCGACCAGCGCTTCGGCCATCGGCCGGGCGTCGGCGACATCGTCGATCACCAGCACCGGGATGACCGGGGCCGCCGTCATGACTTGGGCCAGCGTCTTCATGCGAACTTCTGCGCGAACGCTGCAGCCGCGCCGTACAGACCGGGCTGCGGGTTGGTGATCAACCGGACCGGCATCTGTTCCATCATCGTCTCGAACCGGCCCTTCGCCTGGAAACGCTCGGCGAAACCGGATTTGGGCAGCGTGTCCTTGAGCCGCTGGCCCAGTCCGCCGGCCACCACCAGCGCGCTCGCGCCCTGCGCCAACGCGATGTCGCCGGCAAAACTGCCGAGTGACAGGCAGAAGCGATCGACCGCCGCGGCGGCGAGGCTATCCGACCCGTCCATTCCCGCCTTCCAGATCTCGATGTCGTCACGCAGGGTGGTCGGCTTACCCTCAAGGCTGGCGAGCGTGTCGTAGATGTCGGAAATGGCCGGGCCCGACACGACCCGCTCCGCCGACACGCGGCGGTGCCGTTGGCGGAGGCGGGCGAGGATTGCATCCTCGATCACGTCGAGCGGGGCGAAATCGATATGGCCGCCCTCGGTCGGGATGACGCGATAGCCGTCCTTGCTTCTCACCACGGAGGCGACACCCAGCCCGGTGCCGGGCCCGACGATCGAAATCACGCCGTCAGCGGGAAGCGGCCCCGACGGTCCTCCAAGCTCGAGGAAATCCTGTTCGCCGGCATGGGCAACCGCATGACCGATCGCTTCGAAGTCGTTGACGAAGACAAAGCGGTCGACGGCGAGCTTTTCCTTCATCAGGGCCGGACGGATGATCCACGGATTGTTGGTCAGCTTGATGACCGCGCCGTGGACCGGACCGGCCACTGCAATGGCCGCCGATTGCGGCAGGTCGCGGCCAATCTTTTCGCCGAACGCCTGCCACGCGGTCTGGAAACTGGCATAGTCCGCGGTCTGGAGCGTGACCGGTTCGCCGACGCTTTGGACTTCGCCGCCATCGACCGTGGCAATGGCAAAGCGTGCGTTGGTGCCGCCCAAATCGACCGCGACGAGTTCCCGGCTCACAACCCTGCTCCTGCCAGCATTGCCGACCCGCCCGCCTCGGCGCCGTCGCTATGTGCGCGCAGGATGCCGAACAATTCGCGCCCGACGCCGAAATGGACGGCGGGATGCTCGACCGGGTCGCGCGCGTCGAGGTCGGCCTCGACGGTCAGGCGCCCCTCGCGCGAGCAGAGGGTGATAATGTCGCCGTCCTGCACGCGGGCGAGCGGACCGTCGGCCAGAGCTTCCGGCGTGACGTGGATCGCGGCCGGCACCTTGCCGCTGGCGCCCGACATCCGCCCGTCCGTCACCAGCGCGACCTTGAACCCCTTGTCCTGAAGCACGCCGAGCGGCGGGGTCAGCTTGTGCAGTTCCGGCATGCCGTTGGCGCGCGGCCCCTGGAATCGGACCACCACGACGACGTCGCGTTCCAGCTCCCCGGCCTTGAACGCGGCCAGCACCTCGTCTTGGTCGGCGAAGACGCGGGCCGGTGCGCGAACCGTCCACCGGTCTTCCGACACCGCGCTGGTCTTGAAGATGGCGCGGCCGAGATTGCCCTCGACCAGCCGCATGCCGCCGTCTTCCAGGAAGGGATCGCTGACCGGGCGGAGCATCGCCGCGTCCCGGCTTTCCGCGACCGGTTCGCGCCAGGCGAGTGTATCGCCGTCCATGAACGGTTCGTTCGCCTGGTCCGCAAGCGAAGTACCGGCGACGGTCATGATGTCGCCGTGCAGCATGCCCGCGCCCAGCAGTTCGCGGATCACGAAGCCCATGCCGCCGGCGTGGTGGAAGTCGTTCACGTCGCCCGACCCGTTGGGATAGACGCGCGCGATCAGCGGCACCGCCGCCGACAGGGCATCAAGGTCTTCCCAGTCGATCAGGATGCCCGCCGCCCGGGCGATGGCGGGAATGTGGATCGCATGGTTGGTCGATCCCCCGGTGGCCAGCAGGCCGACGCACGCGTTCACGATCGCCTTTTCATCGACGCAGAGACCTAGCGGACGATAATCGTCGCCGGCCCAGCCGATCGCGGCAAGACGGTGGATCGCGGCCCGCGTCAGTTCCTGCCGCAGCTTGGTGCCCGGATTGACGAACGCCGCGCCCGGAAGGTGAAGGCCCATCACCTCCATCAGCATCTGGTTCGAATTGGCGGTGCCGTAGAAGGTGCAAGTGCCGGCGCTATGGTAGCTGGCGGCCTCGGCTTCCAGCAGCTCTTCCTTGGTCGCCAATCCTTGGGCAAACAGCTGCCGGACGCGCTGCTTCTCCTTGTTGGCGAGGCCCGACGGCATCGGCCCGGCGGGAATGAAAATGCCTGGAAGATGACCGAACCGCAGGGCGCCGATCAGCAGGCCCGGCACGATCTTGTCGCAGATGCCGAGCAGCGCCATGCCCTCGAACATCGCGTGACTGAGGGCGATGGCGGTCGACAGCGCAATGGTATCGCGGCTCAGCAGCGACAGCTCCATCCCCGCCTGGCCCTGCGTCACGCCGTCGCACATCGCCGGCACGCCGCCAGCGACCTGCGCCGTCGCGCCGACTTCACGCGCGGCGAGTTTGATCTGTTCGGGATAGCGACCGTACGGCTGGTGGGCCGAAAGCATGTCGTTGAAGGCGGTGACGATGCCGATGTTCATCGCCCGCCCGCCGCGGATCACCGGCTTGTCCTCCCCGGCCGCCGCGAAGCCATGGGCAAGGTTGCCGCACGACAGGCGCGGACGGCCGATGCCCCGGTCGCGTTCGGCGGCGATCAGGTCGAGATAGTGCTGGCGCGACGTGCGCGAACGCTCCGTCACCCGCGCGGTCACCCGCGCGACCTCGGGATGGAGCTCAGTCATTCCAGCTGCGGCCATCGCGCTCGATCAGCGCGATCCCGGCGCTCGGCCCCCAGCTGCCCGCGGCATAGGATTTCGGTGCGATCCGCGCCTTGTCCCACAGCGCGCGGATGGCGTCGATCCACTGCCACTGCGCCTCGACCTCGTCACGGCGGACGAACAAGGTCTGCTCGCCCTCAATCAGGTCGAGCAGCAGCCGCTCGTACGCGATACGTCGGCGCGTCCCGGCAAAGGCCGTCGAAAGCGACAGGTCGAGCGGCACTTCGCGCAGCTGCACGCCGTCACGGTCGAGGCCCGGCTCCTTGGCCATCACCTGGAGCCGGACATATTCTTCGGGCTGGAGGCGGATGACCAGGCGGTTGGCATACAGCCTCCCGCCACGGCCGGAGAACATGTTGTGCGGGACGCACTTGAACTGGACGACGATTTCGCTGCGCCGTTCGGCCATCCGCTTGCCGGTGCGCAGGTAGAAGGGCACGCCCTGCCAGCGCCAATTGTCGATATGGGCGCGCAAGGCGACGAACGTCTCGGTCTGGCTGTCGCGGCCAAGCTCCTCGTCGTAGCCGGGCTCCTTGTCGCCATCGATCGAGCCGGCGCCATACTGGCCGCGCACCATCTCGTTTTCGCCGACCGGGCGGAGCGCGCGCAGCACCTTGACCTTCTCGTCGCGGATGCTGGTCGAATCATAGTCGCCCGGGGGCTCCATCGCGACCAGCGCGACGAGCTGGAGCATGTGGTTCTGCACCATGTCGCGAAGCGCGCCGGCGCCGTCGTAATAGTCGTTGCGCCCTTCCAGCCCGACCGTCTCGCTGATCGTCACCTGGACATGGTCGATGCCTGCCGCGTTCCACAGCGGTTCGAACATCATGTTGGCGAACCGCAGCGCGAGGATGTTCTGGACGGTTTCCTTGCCGAGGTAATGGTCGAACCGGAAAATCCGGCTCTCGGGGAAAGCCGCGGCGACCGCGTCGTTGATGTGGCGGCTCGATTCCAGGTCGCTGCCGAGCGGCTTTTCGAGGCCGATCCGGACGCCGTCATGGGTCAGGCCGACGCCTTCCAGCCCCTTGATCGTCGGCTCGAACAGTTGCGGCGCGGTCGATAGGAAGATCGACAGGTCGTCGTTCTTGCCGACCAGCTTGCTCAGGAGGTCGAAATGTCCGGCGTCGTTGACGTCGAGCGGCTGGTAGCTCAGCCGGTCGAGGAATCCGTCGACTTCACCCTCCGCACCATGGTCGGCCAATGCCTTGCGCGCCATGTCCTTGAAGCCGGCGTCGTCGAGGTCGGAACGGGCGGTGCCGACGATCTTCAGTTCGCCGAGCAGGCCCTCGCTGTCGAGGTTGGCAAGCGAGGGCAGCAGCATGCGCCGCGCAAGGTCGCCCGTCGCGCCGAACAGGAGAAGCGTCTTGGGCATCAGTCTTCCGACACCGCGCGGTGGCCGGCGGCGTAGATACCGAACGCCGCGATGACGGCGTAGCAGGCGGCCGGCAAGCCCAGCGCGGCGGCCAGCCCGACATGATCGGCCAGCGCGCCGTAGATCGCCGGGATGATCGCGCCGCCAGCGATTGCGACGTTGATGATCCCCGACCCGTCGGCCGCGCGAGACCCGAGCTTCTCGCAGGCAAGGCTGAAGATGGTCGGGAACATGATCGAGTTCATCAGACCGACCGCGAGCAGCGAATAGGCCGCGACGTTGCCGGTCGAATTGGCGCTGATGAGAATGAGCGCAATGGCGCCGATCGCGTTGAATGCGAGGACCTTACCCGGGCTGAGGACGCGCAGCACGCCCGAGCCGATGAACCGCCCGACCAGTGCACCGCCCCAATAAAGCGGGATCAGCTTACCGGCCGACAGGTCGGTGAGGTTGAGGACGCTCGGCTGCTTCAGGTAATTGACGATGAAGCTGCCGATCGCGACCTCGGCGCCGACGTAGAGGAAGATGCACGCCGCGCCCCAGCCGAACCGCGTGCGCTTCAGCAGTGCCAGCCCGTCAGCGAGGCTGCTCGCCTCGTGCCGTTCGCCCTTCAGCCGGTCGCGAAACAGCCACACGACGCCGGCGACGACCGCCAGGGCCGCGGCGAGGCCGAGGTAGCCGTTGACGATCGCCTGCGTTTCGCTGGTGCGGTACGCGTCGAGCTCGGCGCCGGAAAGGTCGGATGCCGCGACATGGGCAAGGCTGCCGAGGATCAGGATCGAGCCGAAGTAGGGGAAGATTGTCGTGCCCAGCGAGTTGAAGGCCTGCGCGAAGGTCAACCGACTGTGCGTCGTCCGGGGCGGGCCGAGCAGGCTGATCAGCGGGTTGGCGACGATCTGCACCAGCACCACGCCGGTGGCGAGGATGAAGTAGGCCAGCAGGAACACCGGGAACAGTGCCGAGCGGCTGGCGGGGATGAACATCAAGCAGCCGACCAGCATGGTCAACATGCCCGCCACCGCGCCGCGCATGTAGCCAATCCGCTTGACCAGCCGCGCGCCCGGAATGCCGACGATCGCATAGGCGATGAAGAAACAGAACTGGACCAGGCTGGCTTCGAAGAAGCTGAGCGTGAACAGCTCCTTCAGCTTCGGGATGATCACGTCGTTGAGCGAAGTGATGCCGCCAAAAATGAAGAACAGCGCGAACACCAGGTTGCGAAGGTCGGGCGCATCGATGCTGCCATCGGTTTCCGGGTTGGCCTCGACCCCCGCCTGGGCGTCCTGCATCACCACCGCCATCCCGTTCCTCCTGCCAGTTGGCGGATTTGCTATCGCGCCTGTGCGGGGTCGTCACGCCCTTATTGGGCCATGCATACGAATGCGTGGATTGTCAGTCCATGCGCGACCTGCCAGCCTTCGCAGCCAGACGGGAAACATCCCGCGCGCCGGTGGAGGGAATATGAGCGTCATGGAAAAGCCGCGGCAATCGCTGGCGGGCCTGTGGAACATCTCGTTCGGCTTTTTCGGAATCCAGATCGGCTTCGCGCTGCAGAATTCGAACATGAGCCGCATCTTCCAGACGCTCGGCTCCTCGCTGGACGACTTACCCGCGCTATGGGTCGCGGCGCCGCTCACCGGCCTGCTGGTCCAGCCGATTATCGGCTACATGAGCGACCGCACCTGGCTCGGCGCGCTCGGGCGGCGGCGGCCCTATTTCCTCGCCGGCGCGATCCTTGCCGCACTCGCGCTCCTGCTGATGCCGCTGGCGCCGGTGCTGCTGATGGCCGCGCTGCTGCTGTGGATGCTCGACGCCAGCCTGAACATTTCGATGGAGCCGTTCCGCGCCTTCGTCGGCGACATGCTGCGCAAGGACCAGCACACCGCCGGCTATGCCGTGCAGACCGCCTTTATCGGCGCAGGCGCAGTGTTCGGGTCGATCTTCCCCTACCTGCTCGATCATCTCGGCGTCGCCAACGAGGCGGCGCAGGGCGTCATCCCCGACACCGTCAAATACAGCTTCTGGATGGGCGGCGTGGCGCTCTTCGCCGCCGTGATGTGGACCATTCTCACCACCCGCGAATATAGCCCCGAGGAGATGCGCGGCTTCGGCGAGGAGGCCGCCGAGGCCGACGGATCGCCGACCATCCGCGCGCTCGCCGCCCGCAGCCTCGGCGGAAGCCTGGCATGGATCGCCGGCGGTGCGGTGGTCGCCTTCGCCGTCGCCCCGCTCGGCCTTGAGAAGGAAGTCTACCTGCTGGCGGGTCTGTTGATCGCCTATGGCGTCGCCTCGATGATGGCGATCAACCTGGCGAAGAAGGGCAGCAGCTCGAACATGCTGTCGAGCATCGTCGGAGACTTTTCCGGCATGCCGCCGATCATGAAGAAGCTGGCGCTGACGCAGTTCTTCAGCTGGTCGGCGCTGTTCATCATGTGGATCAATACGACGCCGGTGGTGGCGCAGAACTTCTTCGGATCGTCGGACGCCGCGAGCCAGGCCTACCAGGATGCGGGCAACTGGGTCGGCGTACTGTTCGCGGTTTACAACGGCGTCGCAGCCATCGCCGCGCTGACCATCCTGCCCGCGCTCGCCAGCCGCATCGGCAAGGTGAAGACGCACATGGTCTGCCTGCTCGCCGGTGCGCTGGGTTATGCCAGCTTCTTCCTGTTCAAGGACCCGCAGCATCTGCTGATCGCCGAGATCGGGGTCGGCATCGCCTGGGCGTCGATCCTCGCCATGCCCTATGCCATCCTGGCGTCGGCCCTGCCGCAGTCGAAGCTCGGCATCTACATGGGCCTGTTCAACGTCTTCATCGTCGTTCCGCAGTTGCTGGTCGCGACGGTCATGGGGTCGATCATGAAGGCGTTCTTCCCGAACGACCCCATCTACACCATGGCCTTCGCCGCAGTGGTGATGGCGATCGCCGCGCTGGCGATGCTGCGGATCGACGAGGCCGCCGACGCCTAGAAGCGGCGGGTGAACACCCGCGTCGACCAGGGCGAGAGATCGAGCTTCGTGCCCTTGGCGACGGTCATCGCCTTGCCGCCCTTTTCGGTCCAGGACCCCGGGTGCGGAAGCTCCGCCAGCGTGACGGATTTCGCCGTGGCGCTGTAGTTCTGCACGACCAGCACCGCGTCGCCCTCCTTGGCGCGGACGAAGCTGAAGACCGCCTTGTCCTCGCTGTTGTGGACCTGGACCATGCGCGCACCCCATGGCGCATTGTCGAGCGCGGGATGGCTTTTCCGGAACGCGATCCAGTCGCGGATCTGCGCGCCGTTCGGGTGCGCCTTCCACACAATCGGGTCCTTCTCGAAGAACTGCAGACGCTTGGCGTTGCCGGCTTCCTGGCCGTTGTAGACTAGCGGGATACCTTCGCTGGTGAACAGCAAGGCGAAGGCATTGTTCAGCGCAGGACCGAAGCGTTCGAATTCGGTGCCTGACCAGGCGTTCTCGTCATGGTTCGACGTGAAAATCATCCGCTGCGCGCCGCTCGGCCAGGCGCTCTCGTTCTCACTGTAGAAACCGTAAAGCGCGCCGGTATCGGCCTCGCCCTTGGCGATTTTCATCAACCCCTCGGCCCATGACCAGCCGTAGCTGGAATCGAAGGCGATGGTGTGCAGGTCGCGGTGGTTGAATTCGCCCAGCATCCAGACATGCTTGTGCTTTTCGAGGTCGCGCTTCACCTCGGCCCAGAAGTCGGGGGGGACATATCCGGCGACGTCGGCGCGAAAGCCGTCGATGCCGTAATCGCGCACCCACATTTCCATCGCCCCGGCCATCTCGCGGCGCAGCGCCGGCTTGGTGTAATCGAGGTCGATGATGTCCGACCAGTCCCACCACGGGGTCGAGACATGCTTGCCCTGCCAGTCGTAGACGTACCAGTCGGGGTGCTGCTTGACCCACGGATTGTCCCACGCCGTATGGTTGGCAACCCAGTCGAGGATGACGTGCATGCCCTGCGCATGCGCGGCGTCGACGAAGGCCTTGAGGTCGGCCTTGGTGCCGAGATCGGGATTGACCGCGCGATAATCCTTGACGCTGTACGGGCTGCCGAGCGTGCCCTTGCGGTTTTCCACGCCGATCGGGTGGATCGGCATCAGCCACAAGATGTCGACTCCCATCGCCTTCAACCGGGGGATTTCGCGCTGCGCCGCCTCGAGCGTGCCTTCCGTCGTGAATTGGCGCGTGTTGACCTGGTAGATGACCGCCTTGCGCGACCAGGCCGGGTGCTGGATCCCGACATAGGCCGGCGCGGCGTACGGGTCGGGCGCGGCGAGGGCGGCTGCCGGGATGGCGGTCGTGGCGAGCGCGGCGGCAAGGGCGAGACGCAACATCGGCAGGGCTCCTTTCGGACAGGTCACTTCGCGGCAGGTGGCAGCAGGAACATGAGCGCATGGTCGACGCGCGATGCCCAACTGATCTCGTTATGCTTTTGCCCCGGGAAATTCCGGACCATCAGGGTGCGGCCCTGGCGATAGCCGTGCGCTTCGAGCAGGTGGACGATGCCGCGCTTGGCCCGGGCATATTGCAAATCCTGCATTTCCGACCCGTCGTCGAGGTAGAGCCGGTGCGTCAGCGGCGAGGGCAGCGTGGCCGACAGATATTGCCGAAACGACTGCGAGACCGCGTCGGCATCGGCGTCGGGCGGATTGGTGCCGGGCGCCGATTTCAGCGTCGGCCAATGGGTCGACATCGCGCCCGCGCCGCCGAACACCGTCGGATATTCGTCCATCGCGTAGAGTGAGATCAGCGCGCCCATCGACGAGCCGAGGATGGCGGTATTGGCGCGATCGTTCCGGACGTTGAAGCGCCGGTCGATCATCGGTTTCAAGTCGCGGACGAGGAATTTGAGATAGCCGTCCGACAGCGGCTTCCCGCCGTACAAGGCCCGCACCCCGTCCCGGTATCGCGGCGGCAGGGCGGAGAAGCCCTTGGCCGGCACATAGTCCTGCAACCGCTTAGGCGTATTCCAGATGCCGACGACGATGGTCGGGCGCATCTTGCGTTCCCGCATCAGGCGGCCGGCGACCTCGTCAATCTCCCATTCCATGCCGTATCCGGCGGTCGCCTTGTCGAACAGGTTCTGCCCGTCGTGCATGTAGAGAACGGCGTAGGGCTTGCCCTTGGGATCATAGCCTTCGGGCAGCCAGACGACGACGCGGCGCGGGTCGGCGTAGCGCGAGTGGACCACGCCGAGATCGACGATCTTGCCCGTGCTGACCTCCGGCACCTCGCGCGTCGGGTCGGCCATGGCAGGCGCGGCGATCAGCATCATCAAGGCGAACAACAGGCGCTTCATTCGGCGGTCTCCAGCGCGGCCAAGGCCGCTTGGTGTGGCGGGAAATGAGTTGCGCACGCGGCGACGAAGCGGTCGATCCGGTCCATGTCCGCATGCGGCATACGCGGGGGCGGCGGGAGCAGCTTGGCCGGGAAGGCGCCGTATCCGGCGAACAGGCAGTGCCAGCTGACCGGGGAGTAGTAGGCGGCAATGTCCTGCCGGGCGACTTCGGCGACGACGTCGGCGCCGGTGAACCAGGCGGTGAACAGGCCCTTGAGGCTGTCGGAGAGATGGTCGTGCGACGTGGCGTCGCGCCAATAGTCGGTGTCGCGCCGCCGCGCCGCGCGGTAATGGCAGACGATATAGTCGCGGATGCCCTCGTAGCGCCGTGCGATGTCCGCGTTGAACGCGTCGCGCGCCCCGTCGCCATCCCGTTCGTAGGCGGAGATGAAGCCTTCCACCGTGGCCAGCACGATGTGCAGCGCGGTTGCCTCCAGGGGTTCGATGAAGCCCTGCGACAGGCCGATGGCGAGGCCGTTGCGCACCCAGCTTCGTTCGAGCCGCCCGACGCGCATCTTGAGGTGGCGAACCTCCGCATCCGCGGGCAGGCCGAGGTGGGTACGCAGTTCCGCCGCGGCATCCTCGTCACTGATGTATCTCGACGAATAGACGTAGCCGTTGCCGACCCGGTTGGTCAGCGGGATGTGCCAGCACCAGCCGGCACTGAGCGCGGTCGATCGGGTGGCAACGCCGGGTCCTTCCGCCGGCAGCGGCGTCGGCGTGACGACCGCGCTGTCATTGAACAGGTTGTCGGCGAAGGACAGGTGCGTGGCGCCGAGCGCCTTCTCGACGATCATCGCCCGGAAGCCGCTGGCGTCGACGAACAGGTCCGCCTCGAACCGTTGCCCGTCGTCGGCGACCAGTGCGGCCACGTCGCCGTCATCGGCCAACTCCACCGTGTCGATCCTGGTATCGACGTGAATCACGCCGCGCGCCGTCGCCAATTCGCGCAGGTAGCGGCCGACCAGCACGGCGTCGAAATGGTATCCATAACTCTGTTCGAACGGGAAATCGGCCGCCGGTTGCGGCGCCCTGCGATCGGCCGCCAACGTCGGCGCGACGAAGAAACGGTCGGGATGGGCCTCGACGTCGATCCCGCGCCGCCGGAGGTGGGCGTTGGCGAAGAAATCCTGCCGGGTGTGCAGGTCGAGCGCCGACGGGAAGGGATGGAAGTAGGACGCGAAAGCCGGATCGTCGGACCAGCCGTGGAAGGCGATCCCGACCTTGTAGGTCGCGTTGCAGCGCGGCATCCATTCCGCTTCGGCGATGCCGAGCCTGTCGAAGAAATCCTTGAGCTGGGGGGTCGATCCTTCGCCGACGCCGATGATGCCGATGTCGGACGATTCGATCAGCGTGATCTGGCAGCCGTCCCTGCCCCAGCGATCCTGCAGAAGGCACGCCGCCATCCAGCCGGCGGTGCCCCCGCCGAGGATGCAGATCCGCTGCGGCCGCCGCACCTAGCGGGCCGCCAGTTCGACCGCGAAGCCGCCACCCGACGCCATGTGGAGGTTGAGCGTATCGCCGGCGCGCACGGTCTTGGTCTCGCGCACCATGTCCTTGCCCTTCGCGCCCCCTTCGGCCGTCGGCCCGTCGCGCCAGATAGTCGCGGCGTAGGTCTTGCCCGTTTCGAGAAAGTCGAGCTTGACCGCGACGTCGCGCGGCGCCTCGTTGGTGATTCCGCCGAGGTACCAGTTCGGCTTGCCGCGCTCCTTGCGCGCCATCACGACATGGCTGCCGATTTCGCCCGACACGACGCGGCTCATGTCCCAATCGACCGGCACGCGCTTGATGAAGTCGAACGCGACGGGGCTCGCCTCGTAATTTTCCTGCAGGTCGGCGGCCATCTGCACCGGCGAGTAGATGACGACATAATAGGCCAGCTGGCGGGCCAGCGTGGACAGGATGTCGGTGTCGCCGCGGCCCTTCAGGCTGACGATGCCCGGCGTATAGTCCATCGGCCCGGCCAGCATGCGGGAGAAGACCAGTTCGGTCTGGTAGACCGGCGGGTTCTTGGGCACGCCCCACGCGTCATATTCGGTCCCGCGCTGGCCTTCGCGACTGATCCAGTTGGGATAGGTTCGGCGAAGGCCGGTGTCCTTGATCGGCTCGTGCGCGTTGATCATGATGTGCCGCTTGGCGGCCTCGGTCACGACCTTGAGGTGATGGCGGGCCATGACCTGCCCTTCGTGCCATTCGAAATGGATTTTCCCGTCGGCGCCGCGTGCCTGCACGCCGCCCGCATCGGACACGTAACCGGTCTTTACCGCATCGATGCCGTTGGCGCGCATATAGTCGAAGCCGGCGCCCATCTCGTCCTCGTAATGGGCGATGTTGGCGCTGGTCTCGTGGTGGCCGATCAGGTGCACGCCCTTCGATTTGGCATAAGCGGCGATCTTCGGCAGGTCGAAATCGGGGTAGGGCTTGGTGAAACTGAAATCCCAGCCGTTGGCGAACCAGTCGCCGTCCCAGCCCTGGTTCCAGCCCTCGACCAGCATGCCGGGAATGCCGTTGGCCGAGGCGAAGTCGATCAGCTTCATCGCGTTGGCGGTGGTCGCGCCGTGCTTCGGCCCCGACGCCCAGCTCTGCGTGTCGAGGTGCATGCCCCACCAGATGCCGACATATTTGCGCGGTTTCACCCAGCTGACATCGCCGAGCCGGTTCGGCTCGTTGAGGTTGAGCACCAGGTTGCGTGCCGCATAGAGCGACGGCGCGTCGGGCGTGATGGTGATCATCCGCCACGGCGTGGTGAACGCGCCGGTGCGGCTGACCTTGGCGGCCGTCGAGGAGGGCGTGAGCACCGCCTTCAGCTGCGTCCCGCCCGCGCGGGCCAGGTTCATCCCCGCATAATCGACCAGCGCCGCCTCGTGGATCGACACATGCGTGCCATCCTTCAGCACCATGGTCAGCGGCGTCTGCCCGGTGCCGATGCCGCTGATCGTTGTGGCCTGGTAGAGGTATTCCTCGCGGTTGCTTTCGAACGCCGGCGCCCACCAGGCCTTGCCGTCCTCGGCCATCGCGAACTGGGTCAGCTCCTCGGCGATGTTCCAGGCGGCGCCGTTCGGCCGGGCCGGCAGCCGGTAACGGAAGGCGACGCCATCGTCGTAGGCGCGCACTTCCAAGTCGTAGTGCCGCTTGGGGCCGCTGGTCTCGTCGAGCGACACCAGCAGCGAACGGTAGCGGTCGCGGATCGTGCGGTCTTCACCCCATGGCGTCTGCCACGTCGAGTCATGATCCGCCGTTTTCGAGCCCGAGATCTTCCAGTTGCGCAGGATCTGCGGCTGGTCGGTCAGCAGGAAACCGAGCTGGCTGTCGCTGACCACCGCCCTGCCCAGGCGGTCGACCCGGTACTGGACGCGGCCCTCGCCGTTGGTGCTGAGCGTGAAGGTCAGCACCTTGCCCGGCGACGACACGCGGACTTCGGCCATGGCCGGCGCCGCAACGAACAGCAGGGAAAGCACGGCGAGGAAGCGGACTAGCATCGGGCGACATATCCTGACGAAGGAGGAAGGGAAGTGGCGGAAGCGTAGGCGCCGCCGCACGCCAGCAACACCGATCCGCCAGGGGCCGGGTTGGTCGCGGTTTCGCGCGACAGGTTGAACACGCAGCGCAGCGTTTCGGCGCCCCAACGGCGCTCGAACGCCACCACTTGCGGATGGTGATCGTCGAGCAGGACGATGTCGCCCGACCGCAGCGCGGCTTCCGCGTGGCGAAGCCCGATCACGCGCCGTGTCCAGTGGAGCATCGATCCCGTGTCCGCTTCCTGCGCAGCGACGTTGAGCACGAGATGGGCCGGGTCGATCGGCAGCCACGGCGCGGCGCTGCCGAAGCCGCCGTCGGGCGCGCCCGTCCACGGCATCGGCGTGCGCGCGCCGTCGCGGCCGAGAGTCTGCGGCCAGTTGGCGATCGCCTCCGGGTCTTGCAGGCTTTCGAACGGCACATGGGCCTGCGGCAGGCCGAGCTCTTCGCCCTGGTAAACGATGACGTTGCCGCGCAGGGCCATTTCCATCAGCAGCGCGGCGCGAACGAAGCCGTCGCGTTCGCCCTCGTCCCACCAGCGCGACGCGAAGCGCGGCGCGTCGTGGTTGGAAAAGGCCCAGCTCGGCCAGCCCTCGCCCTCGGCGCCCGGCCAGGTGCGGATCGCGGCGCGCACCACGTCGGGCGTCAGCTTCTCCGCGTAGAGATAGTCGAACCCGTAGGCGCTGTTCAGGCGCTCGTCGTTCGCGGTGTAGTCCTTCATCTCCTGGCCGGCCCGTTCGCCGCCGACTTCCGCAACCGTGAAGCGCGCGCCGTAGCTGTCCATCAGGGCACGAACCCGTTCGGTGAAACCGATGATCCCGGGATCGCCCTGGTTGTGGAAATGGTGCTGGAAGTCGAACGGCCGGGTGCGCTTCTCCGGGTTTGCGATCGGCGGATTATCGCGCAGCGCCAGGTCGTGCATGCCGAAGTTCAGCGCGTCGAGGCGGAAGCCGTCGACCCCGCGCTCCAGCCAGAAGCGCGCCACGTCGAGCAGCGCGTCCTGAACGTCCGGGTTGTGGAGGTTGAGCTGCGGTTGTTCCTTGAGGAAGCTGTGATGGTAATATTGCTCGCGCCGCGCGTCCCACGTCCACGACGGGCCGCCGAACACCGACTGCCAGTTGTTGGGCGGAGATCCGTCCGGCTTTGCATCGGCCCAGACGTACCAGTCGGCCTTCGGGTTGGAGCGCGACGACCGGCTTTCGGTGAACCACGGGTGCTCGTCGCTCGAATGGCTGTAGACTTGGTCGATCATGACCTTGAGGCCGAGCGCATGAGCGCGAGCGACCAGCGCGTCGAAATCGCCGAGCGTGCCGAAGGTGGGATCAACGCCGCGGTAATCCGAAACGTCGTAGCCGAAGTCCTTCATCGGCGAGGTGAAAAAGGGCGAGATCCAGACCCCGTCGCAGCCCAGGCCGGCGATATGGTCGAGGTGGGCAGTGACGCCCGGCAGGTCGCCGATCCCGTCCCCGTTCGTATCGGCGAAGCTGCGCGGATAGACCTGGTAGATCACCGCGCCCTTCCACCAGGGCGCGTCATCGGTCGACGCCATCGTCAGTGCGGCGGCTTCGCTGCTCATTTCGCGGCACATACTGCAAAGCCGAGCGCCGGCAGGCTGACCCGCACCGATCCGGGGGCGCTGGCCGACGGCGAACACTGACCCGCCAACGTGTCAAACGCGCGGCTCGCGACCTCCACTTCGACATTGGTGGTGATCGGCGCAGTCGACGTGTTGAACAGCAGGAGAACCTCCTTGCCGTCGCCGGGATCGAAGCGGGAAACGGCGAACAGCCCCGCCTTCGGGCCGGCGAAACGGATGACCTGCTCGCCACGGCGCAGCGCCGGCGTCGCCGTCCGAACGCGCGCCAACTGGCCGATCAGCTTGAATAGCGGGTGGGCCTCGTCGAAGTTCGATTGCGCGGTCGTCGCCGACGTCCCGATCAACTTGTTGTCGTTGTAGGCGGCGACCTTCGAAGGGAACATGTCCTCCCGCGCTAGCTGGTCGCCGTCGTCGCTGACGAAACCCTGTTCGTCGCCATAGTAGATGGTCGGCACGCCGCGCAGCGTCAGCAACATCGCATAGCCGAGCGAGACACGGTCGAGCTGTTCCTCGGCATCGGCCTTGGGCGAACCCTTTCGCACGAACATGGCGAAGCGCCCGGCGTCGTGGTTGCCGAGGAATGTCGGCAGCTGCAGCGCCGCCGCCGCGCCGCCCTTGTACAGCGCGTCGCCTTCGAACAATTTCGCCAGTTCGGCGGTCGGCTTGTCGCCGCCGGCCGTGTCGATCACGGCGCGGGCGAACGGAAAGTCGAGCACGGCGGGAAGGCCGTCGACCACCGTGTGCACCGCGGTCACCGCCGGATTCATCTCGTCGGTGAAGACTTCGCCGAAGATGTGGAAGTTGGGAATGCCCCGCGCTTTCGCGCGCATCTGCATCGCCGGCACGAACTGCTGCCAGAATTCGGGATTCACGTGCTTGGCTGTGTCGATCCGGAAACCGTCCACGCCGAAGTCGTCGATCCACTTGCCGTAGATGTCGATCATCCCGCGAACGACGCGCGGGTTTTCGGTCGCGAGGTCGTCGAGGCCGACGAAATCGCCCATCGTCGTGCTCTCGCCCTCGAAGCTGCTGTTGCCGCGATTGTGGTAATAGATCGGGTCGTTGAGCCAGTCGGGCTTCTTCGCTTTCCGGTCGGCCTGCGGCACGCGCACGGTGAAGGCGTAATTGGGGTCCTTCAGCTTTTCCCAGTTCGCGGGGGTGAGGTCGCGGTCGCCCGTGAAACCCGGATTGATTGCTGCCCCGTCGAGGCCGCCACGCCGCTGGTACGGATAGTCGGCGCGACTGCGATAATCGCACTTGCCCTGGTCGACGCACTCCACCGGCTGGATCACGTCGGCGGTGTGGTTGGCGATGATGTCCATGTAGACCTTCATCCCGCGCGCATGCGCCGCGTCGACGAAAGCCTTGAAGTCGGCGTTGGTGCCGAGGTGCGGATCGACCGAGGTGAAATCGGTGATCCAATAGCCGTGATAGCCCGCGCTCTCGTCACCCTTGGGCCCCTGCACCGGCTTGTTCTTGAAGATCGGCGTCAGCCAGATCGCGGTGACGCCGAGGTCCTGGATATAGCCGAGGCGCTTGGTCAGCCCCTTGAGGTCGCCGCCATGGAAATAGCCCTTTGCCGACGGATCGAAGCCGGTGACCAGGCGGTCGCCCTTGAGTCCGCCCTTGTCGTTCTTCGGATCGGCATTCTCGAAGCGGTCGGGCATTACGAAGTAGATCACCTCGTCCTGCGGCAGCCGCTCGAGATAGGCCGGCGCGGCAGCGGGCGCGGCGGCGGCCAGCGCAAAGGACGAGACAAGCGATACGATCATGCGGACACTCCCGGCCGGGCGCCGGCGCGCGCGACGATGGATGAAACGAAGTCGGCGTGGCTTGGCAGTTGTGCCGCCACGTCCCGATAGCCTTTCGACAACATGCCGAGGAAGTCGACCAATTCGCTGAGCGGGACGTCGGCCGCCATGGGCGACACGCCGCGCGCTTCGATTCCCTGCCCGGCAAGCACTTGCGTCCACGCTTCGTCGGTGAACAGGTCGGCCTCCTGGCGGATGATCGTGCCGCCCTCCTGGTAGAGCCTGATTTTTTCCTGCAGCGTTTCGGGCAGTGCCATGTCACGCACCATCGACCAGAAGGCGCCGTCGCGCGCGTTGGCGGAATAATGCAGGACGATGAAGTCGCGGATCAGCGTCCACTCGACATCGGTCATCCGGTTGAAGCTGGCCCGCGTCTGCGGCCCGATGTCGCCGTCCGGCAAGAATTTGAGCAACCGAGCAAGCGAGGATTGGACGAGGTGGATGCTGGTCGATTCCAGTGGCTCCATGAACCCGGCGGCCAGCCCGATCGCGATGCAATTCCGCTCCCACGCACGGGCGCGACGACCGGTCGTAAAGCGGAGCAAGCGCGGGTCGTCGAGCGCTTCCCCATCGAGATTCGCGAGGAGCGTCGCCGCGGCCTCATCCTCCGAGATAAAGCGGCTGCAAAAGACGTGGCCGTTGCCCGTGCGGTGCTGCAGCGGGATGCGCCACTGCCAGCCGGCGTCGCGGGCCATGGCCTGCGTATAGGGGCGGAACGCCTCGCTGCGCGCTGACGGCACGGCATAAGCGCGGTCGCACGGCAGGAGGTGGCTCCAATCGTCGAACGGAACGCCTAGCGCGCCGCCCAGCAACACCGATCGAAACCCGGTGCAGTCGACGAAGAACTTGCCCTCGATACGCCTTTCGCCATCGAGCCGGAGCGCGGCGATATCGCCGCTCTGGCCGTCAACTTCGACGTCTTCGATCAGCCCCTCGACACGCGCGACGCCGCGCTCTTCGGCATAGCGGCGCAAGAATCCGGCATAGAGGGAGGCGTCGAAATGATAGGCGTAAACCAGGTCGCTGGGGCGCGGCTGCCGGGGATCCGGAATCGCCATCCGCCCCGCCCGCGCGGCGACTTCGTTGAATTTATAGTCGCCAAGCGGTCCGGCCTTTCCCGCCGCATGGGCGCGGAGCCAGAGTTGGCGGAACGGGGTGATGCCGACCGTCCGGCCGACCGGGCCGAAAGCGTGCATGTAACGCTCGCCCTGGCGGGTCCAGCCGTCGAATTCGATGCCGAGCTTGAAGGTCGCATTCGTCTCGCGGACGAACTGCGCCTCGTCGAGCCCGAGTGCCTGGTTGAACAGGTGGATTTGCGGAATGGTCGCTTCGCCGACGCCGACCGTGCCGATCGTTTCGCTCTCGACCAGCGTGATCTTCCGCTTCGGCAGGAAGCGGGCCAGCAACGCTGCAGCCATCCACCCGGCGGTTCCGCCGCCGGCGATGACGATGTCCTGGGATACTCGCTCGTTCATCCGCTGACTTTGCGCCTCGAGGGCAAGCGGTAAAGCAACAACCCGGCGGCGCTCGGGGCGCCGCCGGGTCATCGCATGGGCCTTAGCCGCGTTCCGGCGCCGGGGTCGGCGGCGGCGGCACCGGGCAGGTGTCGGTCGCCAGGACCACCGAACCGTCCGAGCAGGTCTGCGTCGCAGGCGCCGGGACTTCCGGCGGCGGCGGCGGCAGGACCGGCGCGGGCGGCGGCGGGACGGCCCGGTCGATGTTTGGCTTGAACGTGAAGCCGGCAACGAAGCGGCGGCCGTACGTCTGGTACTTCATGAACGCCAGCGGATCGACTTCCGGCAGGGTCGTCGCCTGGCGGGTATTGGTCAGGTTCTGGCCCTGCAGGTAGACCGACAGGCCACGCATCGACGACGTATCCGGGAAGTCGTAGCCGACCTGGGCGTCATACACGGTTTCGCCGAGCACTTCCTGGGCCTGCGGGTTACCGTCGAAGTCGACGAAGTCGCCGCGGAACGACGAGCGGTAGCGCATGCTGCCGCGCAGGCTGAAGCCGCTGTTCTCGTAGAAGGCGGTCAGGTTGGCGACCCACTTCGAGTAACCGGCGATCGGTGCCTCGTTGCCGTAGAAGTCCTTCACCTTCGACTTGGTGTAACCCGCGCCGCCGGTGATGCCGAAGCCCGACAGGGCCGGCGAGAAGACTTCGAACGGCAAGGTGCCGGCGAATTCCGCGCCGTACATGTTACCGCCCTTGGTGTTGACCTGGCCGCTGTAGGTGCCTTCTGTCGGCGTGTTGGCCGGCGCGTTGGGCGGCAGCGGATAGCCGGTGTAGTCGAACGCGGTCACGCCGCTGGCGATGTAGCGGTCGATCTTCTTGTAGAAGGTCTGGAGCGCGACGTAGCCCTTCGAGCCGAAATATTTCTCGACGTTGAGGTCGACCGCGCTCGCGCGATACGGACGAAGCAGCGGGTTGCCGCCGCCGCCGCTGAGGATCTGCTTCGTCGTGTCGTAGCTGTAATCCTGCGTTGCGCGCATGTCGGGAAGCCGCGGCCGCATCTGCTCGCGTGCCGCCGCGAAGCGGACGACGACGTCATTCGGCATGCGGAACGACAGGTTCATGCTCGGCAGGATCGTCCAGTACTTGTCGCCGCTGGTGACCAGCGCCGGCGTGCCGCCGACGAAGGCGAAGCCGGTCGAGCTTTGGTCCGCGTGAACCGCCTGGACGCCGATGTTGCCGGTCAGCTGGGTCGTGCCGAGGTCGGCCTTGATCACGCCCATGATGTACGGGGTGAACAGCTTCTCCTTGACGTCGTAGGCCTTGCGCCGGGCGCGATCGAGGGTCGTCGCATCGGTGTACTCGTCGAGCACGCCCGCACCGACCAGCTCACGCGGGTCGTAGGTGACGATCGGGCCGATGCCGCGGTCCATCGTGACCGAGCTCAGGAGCAGGTCGCTCGGCACCGCGGCGGTGAGCGCGCCGTTGGCCGGGATCAGATAGGCTTCGTCAGCCACCAACTGCTTCTGGCGGTCGATGTAGCTGGCGCCGACCTTGACCGCGTCGAGGAAGCCGCCGAACTCGCGCTCGATCTCGGCGCGAGCCTGCTTCAGGTCGTCCTTTTCGTGGCGAATCTTGTGGTAGCCGGCCTGGTTGACGCTGCCGCCCCAACCATGAAGGTCGGTGAGCACGAACACCGACGGGTCCGAATAGTCGAGGCCCGGAGTGAACGTCGGCCCCTTGTCCGACCACTGGAAGCTGATGTTGTCCGACGGACCGGTCTGGTGATAGCCCGAGCCGAGCGTCGTCTCGATGCTGTTGTCGGTGCGGTCGGTCTTCGAGAAGCTGAGGTCGAGGAACGCCTTCCAGCCGTTGTGACCGTCGTACGCCGTGTTCCAGCCGACCGAATAGAGGTCCGCGTCGCGATCGACGGCGTAGTTTTCGACGTTGGCATACACACCGTTGAACGTGCCGCCGGTCACCAGGCCGCCGTCGAACTGCGGGTTGGTCAGCGTCGAGAAGCCCCAGGCCGGGAAGTCGGGGAATTCGAAGCCGCGCTGGTTCACGTGCTCCTTGAAGTTCGAATAGAAGCCGTCGACCGTCATGGTCAGGCTGTCGCTGAGCCGGCCCTGCACCGTGCCGTTGAGGCCGAGGCGCTTCAAGTTGCTCGATTCGACCCAGGTCTTCACGCCAGTGGTCAGGCTGTGGTCGGCGTCGAACTTGTCGTAGCCCCAGGCATTCCAGTCGCGGGTCTGGTACGGCTCGTCGGTATAGGACGCCGACAGCGCGACGCCGACGCTGTCATCGGCGAATTGGTCGACGTAGGTGCCATAGACGCGGTAGCCGAAGCGGTTGCTGTCCGGCTGGAGCTTCTGGTCGACGACCGTGCCGCGCGCACCGACCGCGAGAACGCGCTTGCCGGCGTCGAGCGGACGGATGGTGCGCAGGTCGATGGTGCCGACAAGGCCCTGGCTGGTGAGGTCGGCCTGCGGCGACTTGTACACGACGACCTGGTTGAGGATTTCCGACGGGAACTGGTCGAATTCGACCGCGCGGCTGTCGTTGGTGGTGGTCTGCTCGCGCCCGTTCAGCGTGGTGATCGAGAAGTCCGGACCGAAGCCGCGGATCGAGATGATGTTGGCGCGACCGGCGGCGCGCTGGGCCGACAGGCCGGGCAGGCGGGCGATCGATTCGCCGATGCCGTTGTCCGGCAGCTTACCGATGTCTTCGGCGTTGACCGCCTCGACGATCGCATCGCTGCGCTTCTTGGTCGCCGTGGCGCCGCGAAGCGCGGCTCGGAAGCCGGTGACAACGATCGTGTCTTCCTTCGTCGGCGCGGCCTCGGCGGCCGAGGCGTCGGCGCTGTTCGGCTGGGTCGACGCGGTCGGTTCGGCCTGCGCGTCGGTGGTCGTCGCGTCCTGCGCGAACGCGGGCGACGCCGCCATCAGTGCAAATGGGCTGGCCGCCATCATCAGCCAGCGCGAGCTGCGAATTTTCATGATTGTCCCCTCCGTGCCCCCGGTTCCTGCCGGCCGGCTGTTTTCGAAACTGGTGTCTTGCGGGCCTTAGCCCTCTCCCATCTTCCAGATTATCAAAGCTTTTCGGGAGGGGAACGGGAGTGGCGGCTATACATACGTATTCAGTCCGCTAGAGTCGGAAGCGCATGCGCCGACCCACTTCGTTCGACATCGCCGCCCTGGCCAATGTGTCGCAACCGACGGTGTCGCGCGCGCTCAGCGGAAGCCCGTCGGTCAGCGAAGCGACCCGCGCCCGCGTCCTCGCCGCGGCCGAACAGCTCAATTACAAGGTCGACAAGAATGCTTCCGGGCTTCGCACCCGACATTCGCGGACGATCGCGCTGTTGTTCTTCGAGGACCCGACACCCGACGACACGCTGATCAACCCGTTCTACCTGTCGATGGTCGGGGCGATGACACACGCCTGTGCCAAGCATCGCTACGACCTCTTGATCAGCTTCCAGCAGCTGTCGGGCGACTGGCATGTCGATTACGAGGACAGCCGCAAGGCGGACGGCATCCTGTTGCTGGGATATGGCGATTACGTCGCGGCCCAGCCCCGGCTCGAGCAATTGGTCGAACAAGGCACCCACTTCGTGCGCTGGGGCGCCGCACGGGTGGGCCAGGTTGGCACCACCGTCGGCTCGGACAATGAGCAGGGCGGTTATCTTGCCGGCCGCCACCTGATCGAACGCGGCCGCCGGCAGATCGCGTTCCTGGGAACGATCGGTGACGGTGCGCCCGAATTCCGTGAGCGGTGGAACGGCTTCTCGCGCGCGATGAACGAAGCCGGGCAGGTTGCCGACCCCGCGCTTCGCGTCGATGCCGAACCGACCGAAGAGGCCGGCCGCGCGGCGACCCAGGCGCTACTCGATCGAGGCGCCGCATTCGACGCCATCTTCGCGACCAGCGATTTTGCGGCAATCGGCGCCTTGCGTGCTTTGCACGAAGCCGGACGGCGGGTGCCCGACGATGTCGCCATTGTCGGGTTTGACGATGTCGCCGCCGCGCGCCTGTCCGAACCGGCGCTGACCACTGTTGCGCAAAACCCTCGCCGTGCCGGTGAAGCGCTGATCGAAGCGCTGATCGCGCGGATCGAGGAGCGTGACACCGCCAACGTCCTGTTGCCGGTCTCGCTAGTGGTTCGCGGGTCCAGTTGAACGCGCGCGCGTACGCGCGAGGCGAGGCAGCGCCCGGAAGAAATTGTCGATTGGCGGAAAATGGAGCGGGCGAAGGGATTCGAACCCTCGACCCCAACCTTGGCAAGGTTGTGCTCTACCCCTGAGCTACGCCCGCTCGTGATGGCGGACCGGGCGAATCCCCGGTCGGGTGAGGGGGCACCTAGCGGGGCCTTTTGCCCCGCGCAAGCCCCTGCTTGCCGCACTCCGGCCCGAAGCCCATATGAGGGCCATGAGTGACAGTCCCGCCAGCATGGCGACCCTCGGCATGAGCGACCAGGAAAAGGAAGCCGTCGAACGGCTTCGCCGCGACGTTATCGAACCGTCGATGAAGAAGCTTGTCCTGCTCGATTTCTGGGCCGACTGGTGCGAGCCGTGCAAGCAGTTGGGCCCGGTCATCGAAGCGGTTGCCGCCGACTATGCGTCCAAGGGCGTCGTGCTGGTGAAGATCGACGTCGAGGCCGACAAGATCATCGCGGCGCAGTTCCAGATCCGGTCGATCCCGACCGTCTACGCCTTTTTCCAGGGCCAGCCGGTGGCCGACCTCACCGCCTATCGCACCGACGGGCAGCTGCGCCGGGTGTTGGACCAGCTTCTCGCCCAGCTGCCGGTCGAAAGCGATGCCAAGGACCTGGCCGCCGAGCTCGAGCCGCTGATCGAGGAAGGCCAGGCCCTGCTCGATTCCGGGAACAGCGCGGCGGCCGAGCCGATCTTCGCCGACATCGTCGCGCGCGACCCCGCCAACCCGGTGGCACTGGGCGGGCTGGCCCGCGCGATGATCGCGGCGGGCCGGACCGAAGAGGCGCACGCGTTGCTCGACAGCCTCGATGCCGAGATCGCGGCCACCGCGCCGATCGGTCGCGCCAGGGCGGCGCTCGACGTCATGGCGGCACCGGCCACCGACACGAGCGCCGAAGAAGCGCGGCTTTCCGCCAATCCCGACGATCATGAGGCGCGGTTCGCGATCGCCAACGCGAAGATGGCGGCAGGCGACCGTGACGGAGCGGCCGAGGCGCTGCTCGACATCATCGCCCGCGACAAGGACTGGAACGAGGCCGCCGCCAAGGCTCGCCTGCTGCAATTGCTGGAGGCGGCAGGGTTCGAAGACCCGTGGGGCCGCGGCGTGCGTCGCCGCCTGTCGGCGCTGCTGTTCACATGATGGGCAGCGATCCCGCCCGGATCCCGATTTTCCCCTTGGCCGGGGCCATCCTATTTCCGCGCGCCCAACTGCCGCTGCACATTTTCGAGGACCGTTACCGCGACATGGTGCGCGACGCCGTCGCCGGACAAGGGCGGATCGGCATGGTGCAGCCTTCGGGAACGGGCGACCCGGCACCGCTCTACCAGGTCGGCTGCCTCGGCGAGATTGTCGGCATGGAAGAACTGGCCGACGGCCGTTTCAACATCGTGTTGCAGGGTTCGCACCGTTTCCGGCTGATCGCCGAGCGCGACCTCGGCACGGCCTACCGGCAGGCCGATGTCGACCTTGCCGCTCTTGACGATTCCGACCCCGACCCGCTGCCCCTCGCCCTGCGCAGCGCGGTCGAGCAGGAAGCTCGATTGTTCGGCGATGCGCTGGGCATCGCGGTCGACTGGAACGCCGTCGCGCAGCTCGACGATGAATTGCTTGTCAACGCCATCGCCCAGGTTGCGCCGTTCGACACCGGCGCCAAGCAGGCGCTGCTCGAGGCGCCGTTGCTCAAGGACCGGGCTGACCTCGCCATCCAGCTGATGCAGTTCCAGCGCCTCGCGCCGGGCGGCGCGGACATGGGCCAGACAGTCCAGTAATTTCTTAGATGGGGAGCCCGCGCAGGAGCAGCGGCAGGTCGCCGCTGGTGCCGCGCGCTTCGGCGGTCAGCCGGTCCTTGAGCGGACCGATCCGATTGACCAGCCCCATGCCGAAACGCCTGACGGCAGACGCGGTTTTGCCCGGCACGCCGTACAGCCGGGTCAGGCCATCGGTGGCGAGGCTGACCATGAAAGTATCTAGGCTGCGCCAGCGCTGGTAGCGCGCCATCAGTTGAGCATCGCCGAGGTCGAGCCCGAGCCGCTTGCCCTCGACCAGTACCTGCGCCAGCGCGGCGACATCGCGGTAGCCGACATTGACACCCTGGCCGGCGATCGGGTGCATCGCGTGCGCCGCATCGCCGATCAACGCCAGTCGGTGTCCCGTGATCTGCGCCGCGTGGTGGAAACCCAGCGGGAAGGTGGAGCGCGGCGCGAGCAGGCGCACCTTGCCGAGGAAGCCGCCCATCGCCGCCTCGGCTTCGGCCGCGAAGTCCGCTTCGGCCAATGACGTCAGGCCCGCTTCGTCACCCTTCGGCACCGACCAGACGATCGCCGAGCGATGCGTGCCGTCGGCCGCATCGTTCATCGGCAGCAGTGCGAACGGCCCGGCCGGATAGAAAATCTCATAGGCGACATGGCCGTGCGAGCGCTCATGACCCAAAACCGACACCACCGCGGAATGGTCGTAGCTCCACCGGGCGAGGCGGATGCCTTCCGCTTCCCGCGTCGGCGAATTGCGACCCTCCGCCGCGACCAGCAGCTGGGCACGGATGACGTCACCATTGTCGAGCGTCGCGGTCACGCCAAAGTCGTCGCGCACGACTTTTGCCGGCTTGCGGCCGTAGCGCAGGTCGATGTGCTTGCCGGCACGGGTCCGCGCTACGAGAGCGGCGCGAAGGTGGCGGTTCTCGTGCATGAAGCCGAGCGGTTCGTCGTCGCCCTCCCCAGGTTCGAAAGCCAGGCCGCCGGGGGCGAGGCCGTCGGACACCTGGATGGTGCGGATCGGGCAGCCCGGCTCCGGGAAATGCGCGCTGATGCCGACGGTATCGAACATCCTCATGCTGCTCGACGAAACCGCGCTGGTCCGGCCGTCGAACGCGCCGTCCCATGTCGACGGGTCGGCGGGATCGATCACCGCCGAGGTCAGGCCCGACGAATCGAGCGCAGCGGCCAGCGCCAGGCCGACCAGCCCGCCGCCAAGAATGAGGACGTCGACCTGTTGCATCGCCGCCTCCTACCGTGCGGTTCGTCGCTTGGCGAGGGCATGGCTGCTTGACCGGCGAGTCCCCGCCAAGGCATGATTCCGCACCGAGACACTTTTCACCCGGGGGATGACGTCATGGCGACCGCTGCGCAGCGGGCCCAATCACGCGAGCTGGAGCCGCACTGGCGCGACAAGCTCGGCGTATCCATGCAGCGCTTCCTGCGCCGCAGCGCTGGCGTCCTGCTGGCCGGGATCGCCGTGGCGCTGGCCCTTGCGCTCGCTACCCACCATTCGACCGATCCCAGCCTGTCGACCGCGGCGGCCGGGCCGCCGCGCAACTGGATCGGGGCGCCGGGTGCTTATGCGAGCGATTTCCTGCTCCTCCTGTTCGGCCCGGCCGGCGCGCTGCTCCTCCCGCTCCTGTTCCTCGCCGGCCTGCGCTGGGCGCGACTGGCCGAGGGAATCCGTCTGCGCCGTGCGCTTCCGCTGGCGATGCTGGCGGTCGCGCTGGTCGGCGTCGCCATCGCCCTGATTGCCGGCCAGGGCGTCAGCGGTCTTCCCGCCGGTTGGGGCGGCCTGCTCGGGCTTGGCGGGGCGCACGGCGTCGACGCATTGCTCGGCCTGATCGGCCGCGAGGACATCGCGGGCCCCCTGCGTTGGTCGCTGGTTGCGATCCTGGCGCTGGCGGGCGCCGCCGTCGGCTATCTCTCGCTCGGCCTGACCGACGAGGAGCGCGCATGGGCTGCCGACAGGATGAAGCGTCAACCGGGCGAGCCGCGCCTGGTCCGCCCACGCCGCACGCGCGACGTGGCCGAAGACGACGAAGCGCCGATCGCCGCGCCGCCCAAGTCACGGCCCTCGGTGGCCGTCGCCGAACCGGCCGCGGCGATCCAGCCCGCGGCGAAGGCCACGACCAAGAAGGGGAAGGCCGCCGCGGCCGCCGTAGGCCAGGCCAGCCTGGCGCTGGGCGACAATTATACCCTGCCGACGCTCGACCTCCTCGCGGCGGCGCCGGCGGCGTCGAAAACGCCGGTCGATCGCGCGGGGCTGGAGCGCAACGCTCGCCTGCTCGAAAGTGTGCTCGACGACTTCAAGGTCCAGGGCGACATCGTCGAGGTCCGCCCCGGCCCCGTCGTCACGATGTACGAGCTGGAACCGGCCAGCGGCATCAAGGCCAGCCGCGTTATCCAGCTGGCCGACGACATCGCCCGCAACATGAGCGCGCTGTCCGCGCGCGTCGCCACCATTCCGGGCCGGAGCGTGATCGGCATCGAACTGCCGAACGCCAAGCGCGAGACGGTCAGCCTGTCCGAACTGATCGGCAGCCAGGCCTTCGCCGACCAGGCGATGAGCCTGCCGCTGATCCTCGGCAAGAACATCTCGGGCGACCCGGTCATCGCCGACCTCGCGCCGATGCCGCACCTGCTGGTTGCGGGCACCACTGGCTCGGGCAAGTCGGTCGGCCTCAACTGCATGATCCTCTCCCTGCTCTACCGGCTGTCGCCCGACGAGTGCCGGATGATCATGATCGACCCGAAAATGCTCGAACTGAGCATCTACGACGACATCCCCCACCTTCTCGCGCCGGTCGTGACGGAGCCGGGCAAGGCGATCCGCGCGCTCAAGTGGACCGTCGAGCAGATGGAGGAGCGTTACCGGATGATGGCGTCGCTCGGCGTGCGCCAGCTGGCCAGCTTCAACCAGAAGGTGCGCGACGCCAAGGCCAAGGGCACGACGCTCGGCCGGCGGGTGCAGACCGGCTACAACGCCGACACCGGCCAACCGCTCTACGAAACCGAGGAACTCGCCTACGAGACGCTGCCGCAGATCGTGGTCGTGGTCGACGAACTGGCCGACCTGATGATGACCGCCGGCAAGGAGGTCGAGTTCCTGATCCAGCGCCTCGCCCAGAAGGCGCGTGCCGCCGGCATCCACCTGATCATGGCGACGCAGCGTCCGTCCGTCGACGTCATCACCGGCGTGATCAAGGCCAACCTGCCGACCCGCATCAGTTTCCAGGTCACCAGCAAGATCGATTCGCGCACCATCCTGGGCGAGCAGGGCGCCGAGCAGCTGCTGGGCAAGGGTGACATGCTCTACATGCCGGGCGGCAAGCAGATCCTGCGCGTCCACGGCCCGTTCGTCAGCGACGAGGAAGTCCGCAGCGTCGCCGAGCATTGGAAGAAGCAGGGCGTGCCCGACTACATCCAGGCGGTGACCGAGGAACCGGAGGACGGCGGCTACCTGTTCGACGGGCAGCCGTCGGGCGACGACGATCCAGAGACGCAACTCTACCGCAAGGCGATCCAGATCGTGGCCGAAAGCCAGAAGGCGTCGACCAGTTACCTCCAGCGCCAGCTTCGCGTCGGCTACAACAGCGCGGCACGGTTGATCGAGCGGATGGAAAAGGACGGGCTGGTCGGCCAGCCCGACCATGTTGGACGCCGCGAGGTGCTGATCGATCCCGACGGGCACCCGATCTGAGACCTGGCTTCAAGATCAACGCGGATGAACGTCACGGAACCGGAAGGTTCACACCGCATTCAATGCCCGATGGCCATGTTCGGCCCGAACCGTCCAGGAGATTTGATGTGACTTTCAAGCTGACCTCGCTTGCGCCCTTCGCCGTTACCGCGGCCCTGGTCGTCGCGGCCCCGGTCGCCGCCAACCCCGCCAGCGACATGGCGATGGTGCAAAAGCACCTCGCCGTGACGTCGTCGATGACCGCCGGCTTCACCCAGACCGACGGCAAGGGCCGCAGCCAGAACGGCACGCTGTCGCTCAAGAAACCGGGCAAGATCCGCTTCGAATATGGCAAGGGCGCCGACATGCTGCTGGTCGGCAACGGCAAGACGCTGACCTTCGTCGATTACGCGGTCGGCCAGAAGTCGAGCTGGGCGATCGCCAATTCGCCGCTGTCTGTGCTGCTGGCGCCGCAGCCGAACCTCAGCCGCATTGCACGGATCGTCGATAGCGGTTCGCCCAACGTCGTGGTGGTCCGCGCCCGCGACGCACGTCGGCCCGAATTCGGCACGTTGATCCTCGCCTTCGTCCGCGACGGTGGCGCGCCCGGCGGCCTGAAGCTGGAAGGCTGGACCGCGATCGATGCGCAGAACAAGCGCACCACCGTCCGCCTGTCGGGCCAGCGCTACAATGTGCCGGTCGCCGACAGCGCCTTCACCTACGCCGAGCCGAGCAAGAAGCGCGGCTGAAAACGTATTCATTTGCAACCTGTTAAGGCGGCAGACAGATTTGATTTGATATTGGAAAGGATGGTCGGGATTGCCCGGGGTTTCCCCCTGTTACCCGGGGTACCACCCGACCACCTCGCGTGACGAACGCTTGGTCGGCCCTGGTTCCATGCCCCCGGAACCAGGGCCTTTCATTTTCAGTCCGGGGGACTGGAAATGGAGGGCCCTCCGAACGGCCTCCGTACAGAGCGCCGTCCGCTGCGCTCCCGTGTTGCCAGTCCGCCCCTTCCGGCTAAAAGGCGCCGCGTGACGAAGCTCAAGATCGCCAGCTGGAACATCAACTCGGTGCGCGCCCGCGCCGGCATCGTCGAGCGCCTGCTCGACGAGGAGCAGCCCGACATCCTGTGCCTGCAGGAAACCAAGGCGCATAATGACGTCTTCCCGCACATTCATTTCGCCAGCCGCGGCTATGAGTATCGCCAGCTCAACGGCCAGAAGATGCATCACGGCGTCGCCATCCTGTCACGCCTGCCGCTTTCCGATCCGGGCAGTCACGACTGGCAGGACAATGGCGAGGCGCGGCACGTCGGCGCCCGGCTCGACTGCGGCATCCGGATCGAGAATGTCTACATCCCGGCCGGCGGCGACATTCCCGACCGGACACTCAACCCGAAGTTCGGCCAGAAGCTCGATTTCGTCGAGCGCATGACCCGCTGGTCGGAGGGCCTCGCCGAACCCACGCTGATCGTCGGCGACTTCAATATCGCGCCGCTGGAATGCGACGTGTGGAGCCACAAGGCGCTGCTCGACGTGGTCAGCCATACGCCGGTGGAGGTCGAGGCGTTGGGCAATTTGCAGGCCGCACATGGCTGGGTCGACCTCGGCCGCCAGTTCATTCCCGTTCCCGAGCGCAACTTCACCTGGTGGAGCTACCGCGCGCAGGATTGGGCGGCGAGCGACCGCGGCCGTCGGCTCGACCATATGTGGGCCTCCCCCACGCTGGCGCCGCAAGCGACGGGCCACCGCGTGCTGGAACCGTGCCGCGGCTGGGAACGGCCGAGCGACCATGTCCCGCTGATCGTCGAGCTCGAGGTGTGACCCTCGCCCGCGCCATCGCCAGCCTTCGCGCCGGGCGGCCGGTGCGGATCGGCGCCAGCGCCTATTTGTCGGTCGAAACCGCGACGGACGATTTTCTCGCCATCGTCGACCCCGAGGGCGCCGCGCCCTTGATCCTGTCGGGTCCGCGCGCCGCAGCGCTGGGGCTCGGCAACGCGCGCGAGGCCGGCGATCTTGCGCATCCCGTCCAAGTGCGCCGCTGCGACTGGCTCGATCCCGCCGTCGGGCGGGCCTTGGCGGACCCGCAGAACGATTTCGCGCGGGGGCCGATCGGGCCGCTCGTCGCCGAGCCGCTGGCCGCCGCCGAGGAAGCCGGGGCGGCGCTGGCACTGGCGAGACATGCAGGTCTCCTTCCCGCGCTGTGGCGGGTCGAAACCGATGCCGACGTCGTGCTCGACCCTTCCGAGGTGCTGGAGCGCGATCCGGGCGTGACGATCGTCGCCCGGGCTGCGCTCCCGGTTGACGGCCTGCCGCCGAGCCAGATGATCGCCTTTCGCGAGACTGCGACCGGCGACGAGCAGGTCGCGTTGGTCATCGGAGCGTTCGGCGGAAAGCCGCCGCTGGTCCGCCTGCACAGCGAATGCCTGACCGGTGACGTGTTCGGCAGCCTCAAGTGCGATTGCGGTCCCCAGTTGAAAGAGGCGCTGCGCCTGATTGCCGAAAGCGGCGGCGGGATCCTGCTCTATCTCCGCCAGGAAGGGCGCGGGATCGGGCTGGCCAACAAGCTGCGCGCCTATGCGCTGCAAGATCGCGGGCTCGACACGGTCGACGCCAACCTCCGGCTCGGCTTCGCCGACGACTCGCGCGATTATCGGACGGCGGCGGCAATGCTGCGCGCGCTAGGTGCCGACACGGTGCGGCTGCTGACCAACAACCCGGCCAAAGTGGCGGGGCTCGGGGCGGCGGGGATTAGCGTCGCCGAACGGGTCGCGCACCACATGCCGGCCAATCCGCATAATGCCGATTACCTGGCGACCAAGCGCAGCCGCTCCGGCCACCTCGACTAACCTTTGAAGAGGGCGCTGCCGATCCGGACATGGGTTGCGCCGAGCATCACCGCCGTTTCGTAATCGGCGCTCATCCCCATGCTGAGGCCGGTGACGCCATGACGCCGCGCCAACTCCGCCAAGAGGGCGAAGTAAGGCCCCGGCTGTACGTCCGCCGGCGGGATCGCCATCAGTCCGGCAAGGGTCAGGCCGCCTTTACCGACGCCGTCAAGGAATTCGGGCAGGGCATCGACGTCGATCCCGCCCTTCTGCTCTTCCGCACCGATATTGACCTGGACGAAGCAGGGCGGCGCCGCGTCGAGCGCCACGAGCGCATCGAGCAGGCTCTCCCGATCGAGGCTGTGGATCGCGTCGAACAACCTCGCCGCGTCGGCCGCCTTGTTCGACTGCAGTCGGCCGATCATGTGCAGTTCGACGTCCGGGAATTCGGCTCGCAGGGCGGGCCACTTGTCCGCCGCTTCCTGCACCCGGCTTTCGCCGAACAGCCGATGGCCGGCCTCGAGCAGCGGGCGGATCTCGTCCACACCGCGACCTTTGGAGACCGCGACCATGCGCACCGAGTCCGGCTCACGGCGAGCGGCGCGGCACGCACGGGAGACACCGTCGTGAATGGCGGCGAGGCGGGTTGCGGCATCGGACATGGCCCGCGCTATAGAAAGCGCCATGGCAAAGGCAAAGTGGCCAGATCGCTGGCTGATGACCGACGAGCGTATGGGCGACGGCCTGTTCCCTGCCTTGGAAGGCGTGCCGACCGGAGGCGGTGTCGTGTTTCGCCACCATGACGACCCTGACCGGACAAAGCTTGCCCAGGAAGTCGCGGGCATCGCCCGTGCACGCGGATTGCTGATGTGCGTTTCCCACGATGTCGGGCTCGCCCGAAATGTGGGCGCGCAGTTGGTCCACAACCCGGCATCGCCGACGGGTGACCTTCCGCTCAGCCTTGCCGTCCATACGCTGATCCAAGCCGACGAGGCCAACAGCCGCTCTGCCGCGCTGGCCTTCGTATCCCCGCTATTCTCGACCCGGTCACACCCCGGGTCGCTCCCCCTTTCACGGGACGAAGCGGCACGAATCGTCGCGCAGCTCGATTGTCCCGCCATCGCGCTCGGCGGTGTCGACGCGCAGAATTACGCGACGATCGAGAGCCTGGGATTCAGCGGGTGGGCCGGCATCGATGCCTGGCTCAGAACTTGAGGGCAGTCCCGACGTAGACGGCCTTGCTGTCGGCCCGGTCGTCGCTGAGCGTCGCGATGCGCTCCTTCTCGATGCCGTAGCGCACACCGCCCGTGACGGCGACGCGGCGACCGATGCGATAGGCACCGCCGACGTCGACCGAATAGGTGTCGCCGCGATTCAGCGCCGAGAAGCGCGACGTATCACGTTCGGCGCCCACGGCGACGCGGCCGGTGAATTTCTTCAGGTCGTAGCTGACCGCCGCGACCGCGCTCTCGCGCTTGCCGAGGTCGGGATTGGCGCTTTCGGCGCTGGTCACGCCGCCCGACACGGCGAAACGCTTCCAGCCCACCGCGACGCCGAGGTTGTACGACGAGGGCGTAATCGTCGGCGAGGCCGGCGAGAATTGCGCCAGCGCCTCGTCCGCCGCGCGGCCCGAGCCGGCGCGCACCGCGACGCGCACCTGGGCCGGACGGCCCTTGGCGGCGGCGGGCGTGAACTTGAAGCCGGAGATCGAGGTTGCACCGATGCCGAGCTTGGCCGCCAGCTTGGGATCGGCGCCCGCGGGCGTGAAATTGCCGATCGAGTCGAAGCTGAAGGAAATCGGCGCGGGGCGCTTGTCGGGCGCCGCGGCGAGCGCCAGCGCCGGCACGAGTGCAGCGGTCGCAGTCAGCGCGATCCACTTCATTCCCTGTTGGCGCCCAAGACTCGACACGTGACGAACGACTCCTTTGCAAGGGATATAGCGAGGCGAAGCTTTCGGTTCCATGACAGTCCACGGATTTTGCGGGCCTGTTGCCGAGTCAGCACAGAATCGGCGATTTGTTGGCCCTTCACTGCCTGCTTGCCCGCCGCGCCGCAGCATCTATAACGCTCTCTCGAAGCCCCCATTGCAACAGGATACGTCCATGGTTCGTCCAGCCCGTACAACCCTTTTCCTCGTTCTTGCCGCGGCCGCGATGGTCGGCGGCTGTGGAAAGAAGCGGGTGGAAACCGACCTTGCGCCGACGCGCATGACGACGATCGGTGTCAACGCCTACCTGTGGCGCGCCGCGGTTGACACGCTCAGCTTCGCGCCGCTCGTCACGGCCGACAGCAATGGCGGCGTAATCATCACCGACTGGTATACCAGCCCGAAGAATCCGGGTGAGCGGGTCAAGATTACCGCGTCGGTCATTGACCAGGATCTCCGAGCCGATGGCCTTCGCGTCGCCGCCGTCCGCCAGGTCAACCAGGGCGGGACCTGGATCGAGGCGCCGGTCAGCGCAGCCACCGTCCAGGAACTCGAAGACATCATCCTGACCCGCGCCCGTGACCTTCGCCGCGCCACCAGCGGCAGCTAAGGCCCCGACATCATGACCGACCGCTTCGACCCGGCGGTTGCCGACTCGCGCTGGCAGCAGCGCTGGGCGGACGCCTCCTCGTTCCGTGCCGATTCCGCCAGCAACAAGCCGAAAAGCTATGTGCTGGAGATGTTCCCCTATCCGTCGGGGCGCATCCACATGGGCCACGTCCGCAACTACACGATGGGCGACGTGCTGGCCCGTTTCCGCCGGATGCAGGGTTTCGAGGTGCTCCACCCGATGGGTTGGGACGCGTTCGGCATGCCGGCCGAGAATGCGGCGATGGAAAAGAAGGTCCATCCCGGCACCTGGACCCGCGAGAACATCGCGACCATGCGCGCGCAGCTGAAGCGGATCGGTTTCGCTCTCGACTGGAGCCGCGAACTGGCGACCTGCGAGCCCGACTATTACGGGCAGGAACAGGCCCTGTTCCTCGACCTGATGGAAGCCGGTCTGGTCTTCCGCAAGGAGAGCGAGGTCAACTGGGACCCGGTCGACATGACTGTGCTGGCCAACGAACAGGTAATTGACGGCAAGGGCTGGCGATCCGGTGCGCCGGTCGAGCGCAAGAAGCTGTCGCAGTGGTTCCTCAAGATCACCGACTTTGCCGAGGAACTGCTCGACGGCCTCGCCACGCTCGACCAATGGCCCGACAAGGTCCGGTTGATGCAGGAAAACTGGATCGGCAAGTCGAAGGGCCTGAACTTCCGCTTCCGCCTAGCGGGCGAGCCGGTCGCCGGCCGCGAAGAGGTCGAGGTCTTCACCACCCGGCCCGATACCATTTTCGGCGCCAGCTTCGTCGCAATCTCGCCCGGCCATCCGATCGCCGAAGCCTTGGCCGCGGACGATCCCAAGGTCGCTGCCTTCATCGAGGAAGCGCGCGCCGGCGGGACCAGCGCGGCAGAAATCGAAACGGCGGAGAAACTGGGCCTCGATACCGGACTTGAAGTCGTCCACCCGTTCGACCCGGACTGGCGCCTGCCGGTGTGGATCGCGAACTTTGTGCTGATGGATTATGGCGCCGGCGCCTTGTTCGGCGTTCCCGCCCACGACGCGCGCGATTTTGAGTTTGCGAACAAATATCACCTCCCGATCCGCCGCGTCGTCGCCCAGACGGCGGAGAATGCGAGCGATCCGGTCGTAGACGCCGAGACCGGCGCCGGCGTGGCGGTGAATTCGCGGTTCCTCGACGGGCTTTCGTCCGCTGACGTTTCGGCCGAGGTCATCCGCCGCGCAGAAGCGGCCGGCTGGGGTCAGGGCAAGACGCAATTTCGCCTGCGCGACTGGGGTGTCAGCCGGCAGCGCTACTGGGGCACCCCGATCCCGGTGATCCATTGCGGGAACTGCGGCCCGGTCGGCGTGCCACGCGACCAGTTGCCGATCGTCCTCCCGGAAGACGTCAGCTTCGATATCCCCGGGAACCCGCTCGACCGTCACCCGACCTGGGGCCAGGTCGATTGCCCCCAATGCGGCGGCGCGGCGCGGCGCGAAACCGACACGCTCGACACGTTCGTCGATTCCAGCTGGTATTTCATCCGCTTCGCCAGCCAGCCGGACGACAAGCCGTTCGACCGGGCCGAGGCGGAAGCCTGGCTGCCGGTCGGCCAGTATATCGGCGGTGTGGAGCACGCGATCCTGCACTTGCTCTACGCCCGTTTCTGGACCCGCGCGCTCGAACGCATCGGCAAGCTGTCGGTCAAGGAGCCGTTCAAGGGCCTCTTCACGCAAGGCATGGTCACGCACGAGACCTACCAGAGCCAGGATGGCCGCTGGCTAACGCCGGGCGAGGTCGAGGTCGGCGAAGGCGGTGCACTGCTCGAACGCGCGACAGGCGCGGCTGTGCGCAAGGGCCGCGTCGAGAAAATGTCCAAGTCGAAGAAGAACACGGTCGATCCCGAGCCGATCGTCGATCGCTACGGCGCGGATGCGGTGCGTTGGTTCATGCTCTCCGACAGCCCGCCCGAGCGCGATCTCGAATGGTCGGAAAGCGGCATCGACGGCGCCGCCCGCTTCGTCCAGCGCGTGTGGCGCCTCGCCATGGCACCGGCGGGCAATGCCGGGGAAGACCTCGACCTGCGCAAAAGGACCCACCGCGCCGTCGCCGCCGTCGGTCAGGCCATCGAATCCCTGCAATTCAACAAGTCAGTGGCGGCCCTGTACGAGCTGACCAGTGCGATCGAGCGGGCATCGCCGAGCGCGGACCGCGACGCGGCGATCCGCACCCTGCTCCTGCTCGTCGCCCCCGGCGCACCGCACCTCGCCGAGGAAGCATGGGCGGCGCGCGGCGAGACCGGAATGATCGCCGACGCCCCCTGGCCCCTGCACGACTCGGCGCTGCTGGTCGATGACGAGGTGACCATCGCGGTGCAGGTCAACGGGAAGCTCCGCGACACGCTGACCATGCCCCGCGGCACCGCCAAGGATGACGCGGAAGCGCGCGCCCTGGCCAGCCCGAAAGTACAGGCGCAGCTCGGCGGCAACTCGCCGCGCAAGGTGATTGTAGTCCCCGACCGGTTGGTCAATATCGTCGCATGATGCGTCGGCTCGCCATGCTCCTGATGCTCGCCCCGCTGTGCGGATGCGGCTTGCACCCGCTGTATGCCGGCGGGCAGTCCGGCGCGGTCGCGACGTCGCTGAGCGCGATCGAGGTCGGGCCGATCGACGAGCGTAGCGGCTGGCTGGTGCGGAGTGCACTGGTCGACCGGCTCGCGCCGCGTGGGACTCCGGCTTATCGACTGAACATCGAACTCGACGACAACATCGCCAGTTTCGGCATCCGCGGCGACAGCGCGGCGACGCGCGAGCGGCGGACCCTGCGCGCACGATACCGCCTGGTCGCCGTCTCGACCGGCCAGACGGTCCTCGATGCCACCGCAGGCGCCGACGCCGGGATCGACGTGGTATCGAGCCCGTACGCCACGGTGGCGGCGGAAGAGTCGGCTAGCGAACGGCTGGCGGCGGTGCTCGCCGACCAGATCGTGGCGCGACTCGCCCTGTTCATGCAAAGCGGTTCGGCGCCGGATCCGGCAGCGCGGTGAAGACCGCCAAAGGCGCAATGCCGGGAGCCCTCGACCGGCCTGATCCCAATATCCGCTTTTACCTGTTTTACGGCCCGGACGAGGCCGGAAGTCGCGCCCACGCTGTGCGCCTCCTCAAAGGTCTGGGCGACGCGGAGAAATTCATCGTCCTCGGCAGTGCCGTCAAAGGTGACCCGGCGAGCCTGGCCGATGAGGCGGCGGCCATGGCGCTGTTCGGCGGCAAGCGGGCGCTGTGGATCGAGCCCGCGGGCGACGAGATTACCGACGGGGTGAGCGCCCTGCTCGACGCGCCTGCCGCCGAAAGTGTGGTGATCGCCATCGCCGGAGCGCTGACCAAGCGTTCGGCCCTGCTCTTGCTGGCCGACAGTCATCGCCACGCCCTCTCGCACATCAGCTATGTCCCCGAAGGGCGCGACCTCGAGCGGATCGTCCTCGACCAGGCCCGCGCCGCCGGGCTGTCGATGGCGAGCGAGGTGGCGCAGCGGATTGCCGCGGCATCGAACGGCAACCAGGCGATCGCTGCTGGCGAAGTCGAGAAGCTGGCCCTCTTCCTCGATGCCAGCCCCGATCGGGTGAAAGAGGCCGACCACGATGCGGTCGACGCGGTTGGCGCGGAGTCCGCCGACGCCGACCTGGTGCGCGCCGGAGACCTGGCACTTGCAGGACAGGTGGCGGCGCTGACCGCGCTTCTGGCGCGCCTCCCCCACAGCGGCAGCAGCGAGGCCGTGCCGATCGTCCGCGCCCTCCAGCGTCGCCTGCTCATGCTAGCCCCCTTGCGCGCCAGGGTCGAACGAGGGGAACGCGTCGACGACGTCATGACGGCGATGGGTAAGGCATTGTTCTGGAAAGAAAAGCCGCTCGTACGAACGCTGTTGTCGAACTGGTCGTCGGCCCGATTGGCCGAGGCCGCCGACCGTGTCGTCGAAACGGAACGGCAGTTGATGCTGTCGCCGGCGCCCGATGATGCGGCGCTGGGCGAACTGCTGGTGACCCTAGCCCGCGTCGGCGCGCGCCGGCGCTAGATCGGTTCGCCCGAGAGGCGCTGGCAAATCATGTCGAGCTGGTCGAGGGTGGAATAGCTCAGGGCAACTTGGCCGCCCGCTTTGCCGTGGGTGACTTTCACGCGAATGCCCAGCAAGTCGCCGAGCTGCCGTTCGAGTTCGACGATGTCGGCGTCGGCAGGGCCAGCCCGGTGGGGTGTCGACTTGCCCTTCGGTGGCGCCGTGATGCCCTTCGCATCCCGCGCTCGCCCCTCGGCCTGACGGACCGAAAGCCCTTCCGATACGATGGCCTTGGCCAATGCCGAAGGATCGGGCGCTCCCAAAACGGCGCGAGCGTGACCCATGCTGATATCGCCTCGCACCAGCATCGCGCGAACGTCGTCGGGAAGGTCGAGAAGGCGAAGCAGGTTTGCGACATGGCTGCGCGACTTGCCGACGAGCTTGGCCACGGCCTCCTGGCTGTGACCGTAACGGTCGATCAGTTGGCGGAAGCCCTCTGCTTCCTCGACCGCGTTGAGGTCTTCCCGCTGGATGTTTTCGATCAGGGCGACCTCGGCGGTCGCGCTATCGTCGAGTTCGCGGATGATGGCAGGGATACGGTGCAATTGCGCCTGCTGGGCTGCACGCCAACGACGCTCACCGGCAATAATCTCGAACCCATCACCCGACGGACGCAAAAGAATAGGTTGGAGTACACCCCGTTCGGCGATCGATTGCGACAGCTCGGCAATCGCGTCTGCATCGAAGTGTTTGCGCGGTTGGCCCTTGCCCGGCCGAATCCGCCCGATCTCGACCTCGCGGACCCCTCCCCCGTGCGCCGCGTCTTCCGCGCCCGGACGCGCCGTGCGGGAATCGTCGATGAGCGCGCTCAGCCCACGCCCAAGGCCGGTCGGACGCTTCACGCGGCTTCCGCCTTCGCCATCTGGGGCAGGCGCTGGAGGATCTCCCGCGCCAGCTTGAGATAGGCCTCCGAACCGGGACATTTGAGGTCGTAGATCAAGGCCGGCAGTCCGTGGCTCGGCGCCTCGCTCAGCCGGACGTTACGCGGGACGACCGTGTCGAACACCGCGCTCCCCAGGCACGCCCTCACGTCTTCCGCGACTTGCTGTGAGAGGTTGTTGCGCCGATCGAACATGGTCAGCGCGACGCCGAGGATCGAGAGCGACGGATTGTAAGCGATGCGCACCCGCTCGACGGTCTGAAGGAGCTGGCTGAGCCCTTCCAGCGCAAAGAATTCACACTGCAACGGCACCAGCAGCGTCTGCGCAGCCACCAAAGCGTTGACCGTCAAAAGCCCCAGGCTGGGAGGACAATCGAGCAGCACGACATCCCAGCGCCCTTGGGGTGCTTCGTCGAACGCCTGGCGAAGGCGATGCGTACGGTCGTCGAGGCCGACCATCTCCACCTCGGCGCCCGACAGATCCATCGTCGCCGGCACAAGCTCGAGCCGCGGGACGGTCGTGGGAATGGCGGCGGCGGCCAGTGGCTGCTCGCCGATCAGGACATCGTAGCTCGATGCCTCGCGCGCGCTGTGCGCGACCCCGAGGCCGGTCGAGGCATTTCCTTGGGGATCGAGGTCGATCAGGAGCACGCGCCGCCCGATTGCCGCCAAAGCCGTGGCAAGGTTGATGGCCGTCGTGGTCTTACCGACCCCACCCTTCTGATTGACCACCGCAATGCAGATCATCGTTTTCCCCTCGGCCTGACCCGTTCGGCGATGAGAATTCCCGCCTCGGGATCGGTCAGGCTCGGCTCCACCCGGAACACACCTTGCCACGTCGATTCGAGCGCTTCCAGTTCCGATTGCACGGTTCGTCCCTTTGGCAGCACCCATCGCGTCCCAGCGTGGGAAAGATGCATCGTTATCCGCAGGAGATCCGGCGCCTTGGCAACGGCGCGCGCCGTGATGGCGTCGAACTTTCCCCGAGCAACGTCCGCCTTCCCCTGAACAATCGAGACTTTCTCCAGCGCAAGGCTTGTCACTGCTCGGCGAAGGAAGTCGACCCGCAATGGCCGAGGCTCTACCAGCGTGGTCGGCAGGCCCGACGCAATCGCGATCACGAGGCCCGGCAGCCCTGGGCCGCTGCCTATATCCGCCCACGATTCAGCATCCGGCGCATGATGAACGAGTTGCAGCCCATCTTCGATGTGGCGAGCCCACAGGTCGTTTTCCGTCGCTTTGGAGATCAGGTTCTGGCGCGTGTTCTCTTCGAGGAGGAGCGATGCGAACGCGTCGAGCTTTCCTCGTGTTTCACGTGAAACATTGATCATCGAGCGGCCATCAGGGCGAAGTGGAGCGCTGTCAGGGCGGCGGGGGAGATGCCCCGAACCCGCTGAGCCTCTGCCAGGGTTTGGGGCCGCGCTTCCGCGAGGCGGTCTCGCATCTCGGTCGATATTCCGGGAATCGTCGCGAAGGAAAATTCCCCGGGAATAGAGAGTTCCGCGGCCCGGCTTCGTCGTTCGACCTCGCCCCGTTCGCGTTCGACGTACGGCGAATACATGGCGTCGTGTAGGGCCTCCTCGGCTGCGGCCGACTGACCCACCCTGCAGCGGACGGCTTCGATCGCGTCGGCGCGGAGAACCCACTCGGAAAGAGGCTTCGCGGAATCATCGTCGACACCCAGTTCACCTCCCCGCACCACTTCGGCAAACCCGGCACGAGCAGTTTTCTTCGCATCGAGATGCTCAGCGACGAAACGGTGTTGCGCCTCGTCGAGAAGCCCAAGCTCCGCTGCGGTGGGTGAGAGACGAGCGATGGCATTATCGGCCCGCAAGCGGAGGCGATATTCCGCCCTGGCAGTCAGCATGCGATAGGGTTCGCTCACACCCTGCAGGACCAGGTCGTCGATCATAACGCCCGTGTAGCTGGAGTCTCGCTCCAGACGCAGCGGCGCGATGCCCAAGGCGCGCGCAGCGGCATTCGCGCCCGCGACCACACCTTGGGCGCCAGCCTCCTCGTAGCCGGTCGTCCCGTTGATCTGCCCCGCGAAGAAGAGGCCGGCCACATCAAGATGCTCAAGGCCGTGATTCAGACGGCGGGGATCAGCATAGCGATATTCGACCGCGTAACCCGCCACCGGCATCTCCGCCCGTTCCAGCCCGGGCATTGAGTGCAACATGTCGAGCTGGACTTCCGACGGGAGCGATGTCGAAATCCCATTCGGGTAGACAAGCGTCGACCGCAGACCCTCTGGCTCGAGGAAGATCTGGTGGCTGTCGCGGTCGGCGAAGCGTTCGACCTTGTCCTCAATCGACGGGCAATAGCGCGGCCCCCGCCCCTCGATCGATCCTGCCTTCAGTGGCGACCGTGCAAAGCCGGCACGAATGATGTCATGGGTGGAAGGCGTGGTGCGCGTAATGGCGCACGCCAGCTGCGGGAGTGACCGCTGGACGGGCGCGAGACCCAAACGAAAGGTCTTCGCATCGCTCGGTTGCGGCGCCAATCGCGACCAGTTGATGCTGCGTCCATCAATTCGCGGTGGCGTCCCCGTCTTGAGGACACCGCCCGCCAGGCCCAGATCGCGCACTTGATCCGCGAGCATGGTGCTGGACGCATTGCCTAACCGCCCGCCCTCCCAGCGCTCTTCCCCACGGAACAGGGTCGCACCAAGGAATGTCCCGGTCGCGAGGACCACACTCCGCGCCGCGATGGTCGTGCCGTCTCGCAACACAACGCCGCCGACTTTCGATCCGTTCGCAGAAAGCACTGCGACCTCACCCTCGATCAGTGTGATATCACTGCGCAACAACGACCGAACGGCAGCCGCGAAGTGCATGCGATCGGCCTGTACCCGCGGACCGCGTACGGCCGGCCCCTTGCTCGCATTAAGCATCCGGCGATGAATGGCGGCCAGATCTGCGGCTCGCGCCATGATCCCGCCAAGCGCGTCGATCTCGCGTACAAGATGCCCCTTGCCAACCCCGCCAATCGACGGATTGCACGACATTTGACCGATGTCTGCCGATCGAAACGTGACCAGCGCCACGGTGGCCCCCCGACGCGCGGCCGCCGCCGCGGCCTCCACGCCCGCGTGACCCGCACCTATCACGATGACGTCAAACATGCCCCGCCCCCTACAGGAGCGAAGCGCTGACCGAAAGGTGTTCCACGTGAAACATCACTTCCCGACACAAAAACGTGAGAAGAGCGCATCGAGCATGTCTTCGACCCCGGCATGGCCCGTGATGCGATCGAGATGTTGCATTGCGGTACGCAGGAGATCGGCCTTAATCTCTACCTGAGCTTCGATACGAGCCTGACAGACATCAGTCTCGACGGCTTTCAAAGCGTCTCGCTCCGTGAGGGTAAGCGCAACGGCCTCTTCCCCAGGAACGAGCATTTCTGCCTTCGCTATTATGGCTGCCACCAATTCGCCGTGGCCGATCGAAGACGTCGCAGAGAAAGGGATTCCTTCCGAACGTGTCCCCAAGTCGGCTTTGCTGGCGACCACGATGGAGCCTGCGGGCGCTTCGTCAGGCGGGCCGAGCCACAACACGAGGTCTGCGCCGGCAAGCGCCCTCTCCGCCCGCTCAATCCCAATCTGCTCAACCTCGTCCTCGGTTTCACGAAGGCCTGCCGTATCGACCAGCGTCACAGGAATGCCGCCAAGCGACAGCGCAATCTCAATCGTGTCGCGCGTCGTGCCGGCGACCGGGGTGACAATCACCCGCTCTTCCCGGGCCAGAACATTGACCAAGCTGGACTTGCCCGCATTAGGTGGGCCCCCCACCACGACGCGAACCCCATGGCGCAAACGTTCAATTCCCGGCTGGTTCAGGAGATCCTGGACTGAGCCCAGCAAGGCGCCAAAATCGCGGTCGGGGACCTCGGCGCTCGCCCCGTCCTCCTCGTCAACATAATCGATCGCCAATTCCACCGACGCCGCGAGCTGCAACAACATGTTCCGGATGGTCTCGACCGCACGGCCAACCGACCCTTCGGCGCGGCGCAGGGCCACCTTCCGCTGGAGCTCCGTTTCCGCGGCCAAGAGATCGGCAAGACCTTCCGCGGCAGTCAGGTCGAGGATGCCGTTCCCCAAGGCCTGGCGGGTAAACTCGCCGCCCTCGGCCATCCTCAATCCGTCCACGGCGGCTAACGCCGACAACATGGCGTCGATCGTCGCCTGGCCGCCATGGCATTGAAATTCCACGATATTCTCGCCCGTGGCGGTGCCCGGCGCCGGTGCGGCCAACAGCAGGCCACGATCGAGGACGTCACCGCTCTCCGGATGACGGAAGGTCCTCAAGCTGGCATGGCGGGGCGCCGGCAATTCGCCGGCGATGGCGCGGCCCGCGTCGAAGGCTCGGGGTCCACTGACCCGGATCACCGCGATGCCGGCGGGCGGGCGCCCGCTCGACAGCGCGAAAATCGTGTCGGCCATCCTATCCGACGAAGCGGGCGAGGTGCGGCGCGACGTCGTGATAGCCGTCCCAGATCATCTTGCCCGCGACCCAGACGATGACGGCAAGTCCGATGTAGGCGATCCAACGATAGCGCTCGATATATTTGGCGATGAGGTTCGCCGCGACGCCCATCAGGGCGACCGCGAACACCAGCCCGACGATCAGGATACCGGGATGGTCACGCGCCGCACCGGCGACCGCCAGTACGTTGTCGAGGCTCATCGACACGTCGGCCACCGCGACCGCCCAGGCGGCGCTGGCGAAGCTCTTGGCGGGTGTCAGGCCGCTATGTTCGTCGCCTTCGACCTCGGGCGAGCCGGCGCTTTCGCCGCCATGCTTCAATTCGCGCCACATCTTCCACGCCACCCACAGCAGCAGCAGGCCGCCGGCGAGGATCAGGCCGACGATCTGGAGCAGTTGAGACACGACCAGCGCGAAACCGATACGCAGGACCAGGGCGGCAATCACGCCGATCAGGATGACCCGCTTGCGCTGCTCGGGCGGCAATCCAGCCGCCAGGGCACCGACGACAATCGCGTTGTCGCCGGCCAGCACGAGGTCGATCAGCAGGACCTGGACGAACGCAGCCAGTGCGCCCGGCTGGCCGATGTTGGAAAAGTCGTGGACAATGGCGTTCCAGATCGCGCCAGGGCTTTCCAGGGCGGCGGGGGCCGCGGCCAGCATCAACGACAACATATCGGCCACGAAATCCTCCTCAGAAGCCCAGCAACGTCCTCAGGCCGAGGACATGCTCGCCGCCCATCCACCCTTCGTAGATCATCTTGACGGCGACGTAGAGAATAACCGCAAGACCGATGTAATTGATCCAGTGATAGCGCTGGATCAGCTTGGCGACGTAGTTTGCCGCCAACCCCATGAAGAGCACGCTGAACGTCAGTCCAATGACCAGCAGCGCCGGATTGTCGCGCGCGATCGACGCGACGAGCAGCACGTTGTCGAGGCTCATGCTGAGGTCGGCGATGGTGATCTGGATCGCGGCGGCCAGGAACGTCTTGGTCGCCGGCGGTCCCTCGACCTCGGCGGTGTCCGGATCGTCGGCGACGACGACCTTGGTCGGCCGCATCTCCTGCAGCATGTTGTAGGCGACCCACAACAGCAAGAGGCCGCCGGCGAATACCAGTCCGGTGATCTTGAGCAGCTGGGTCGCGAGCACCGCGAAGGTGATCAGGAACACCAGCGCCATGGCCACGCCGAGCAGCAGCACCTTGCGCCGCTGCTTTTCCGGCAGGCCCGACGCCAGGCTGCCCATGATGACGACATTGTCGCCCGCCATGGTCAGGTCGCCGACGATGATCTGGCCGAGCTGAGCGAGGCCGGATGTCGTGAAGACCGACGAGAAATTGAGGGTCGGGAAACCCGTCACCGGACGACCCCTACTGGTTCATCGAAGCGAAGAAGTCCTCATTGGACTTGGCGTCCTTCATCTTGTCGAGCAGGAACTGCATCGCGTCGACCGTGCCCATCTGCATCAGGATGCGGCGCAGAACCCACATCTTCGACAGGGTGGCTTGGTCGACCAGCAGCTCTTCCTTGCGGGTGCCCGACTTGCCGACGTCCAGCGACGGGAAGATGCGCTTGTCGGCGACCTTGCGGTCGAGCACGATTTCGCTGTTACCGGTGCCCTTGAACTCTTCGAAGATGACCTCGTCCATCTTGGAGCCGGTATCGATCAGCGCGGTGGCGATGATCGAGAGCGAACCGCCCTCCTCGATGTTGCGCGCCGCACCGAAGAAGCGCTTCGGGCGCTGCAGCGCGTTGGCGTCGACACCGCCGGTCAGCACCTTGCCCGACGAGGGCACGACGGTGTTGTAGGCGCGGCCGAGGCGGGTGATGGAGTCGAGCAGGATCACGACGTCCTTCTTGTGCTCGACCAGGCGCTTGGCCTTTTCGATCACCATTTCGGCGACCTGGACGTGGCGCGACGCGGGCTCGTCGAACGTCGAGGAAACGACCTCGCCCTTCACGCTGCGCTGCATGTCGGTGACTTCTTCCGGGCGCTCGTCGATTAGGAGGACGATCAGGAACACTTCCGGGTTGTTGTCGGTGATCGCCCGGGCGATGTTCTGCAGCAGTACGGTCTTACCCGTGCGCGGCGGGGCGACGATCAGCGCGCGCTGCCCCTTGCCGAGCGGCGAGACGATGTCGATCACCCGCGCGCTCTTGTCCTTGATCGTCGGATCGAGCGTATCGAGCTTGAGCTTCTGGTCCGGATAGAGCGGGGTGAGGTTGTCGAAATTGACGCGGTGGCGAACGGCGTCCGGCTCGTCGTAGTTGATCTGGCTGACCTTGGTCAGCGCGAAATAGCGCTCGCCATCCTTCGGCGCGCGGATCTCGCCTTCGACCGTGTCGCCCGTCCGCAGGCCGAACTTCCGCACCAGATTGGGCGTGACATAGATGTCGTCGGGGCCGGCGAGGTAGTTGGCCTCGGGCGACCGCAGGAAGCCGAAGCCGTCGTTCAGGACCTCGATCGTGCCGGTGCCCATGATTTCGGCGCCGCTTTCGGCGCGGACCTTGAGGATCGAGAACATCAGATCCTGCTTGCGCAAGGTCGATGCGCCCTCGACCCCCATTTCCTCGGCCATCGCGACGAGGTCGGCGGGGGATTTGAGCTTGAGGTCCTTGAGATGCATTGTGGGTAGGCTTTCGAAAAAGTCGGCCGGAAAATTCACACTCGCCGCAGGACGCGGGAGACGATGGAACGACGACACTGGGTCGCACCGGCGAATTGGGAAAATCGGGCCGATGCAGCCGTCTTGAGACCGGCGTTAGGATTGGCCCTGTGCCAAGTCAATATGGTCAGGAAGCGGCCGCGTTCAACCGCGCCCCGCATACGGCCAGCTAGAACGGCCGCACGATGACCAGGACGACGATCAGGGCGGTCAGCATGCCCGGCACCTCGTTCATCATCTTGAGACGCTTCAGGTCGCTTTCTCGGTGGCCGGCGGCGAGTTTCTTGCCGTAGGAGCCGACCCAGCCCTGGTAGCCGGTCAGGATCACCACCAAGGCCAGCTTTGCCGAGAACCAGCCTTGACCGAAGGCGCCGAGGTGGACCGCAAGCAACAGTCCCAGCACCCACACGATGATCATCGCCGGCGTGAGGATGATGGTGCGCGCGCGGTCCTCGCGCTCGAGCCAGGCGCGATCTTCGGCGCTCCCCGGCGTCACCGCCTGGTGGTGGATATAATAGCGCGGGACGATGAACAGGCCGGCGATCCAGAAGATGACGAAGGTGAGGTGCGCTGCCTTCACCCACAGGTAGGCCGCGCCGAGGAAACCGACATAGTGGTCGAGGAAGCCCATCATCGTCCCTTCACCAGCGCGACGAGGCGCTCGACATTCTCGATCGGCGTGACCTGCTGGATGCCGTGACCGAGATTGAAGATGTGCGGTCGGTCGCCGAGCGCGTCAAGGATTCGGGCGACGGCGCTTTCCAGCGCGTTCCCGCCCGCGACCAGCGCCAGGGGATCGAGGTTGCCCTGGACCGGCAGGCTGGCCGGCAGCTCGCACGCCGCCCACGCCGCGTCGACGGTTTCGTCGAGCCCGATCGCATCGACCCCGGTCTCGCGCGCATAGGCCGCCAGCTTGCCGCCAGCGCCCTTGGGAAAACCGATCACCGGCGTGTCGGGATGGCGCTTCTTGAATTCGGCGACGATCCACGCCGCACGGGCAATGACGAAGCGCTCGAACTGCAATGGCGACAAGCTGCCGGCCCAGCTGTCGAACAGCTGCACCGCCTCGGCGCCCGCCTCGACCTGGCCCGACAAATAATCGACCGTCATCGCCGCGATGGCGTCGAGGATCGCGCCCATCTTGACCGGATCCGAATAACCGAGCTGCCGCGCTTCGGCCTGCTCGCGGCTGCCCTGGCCGTTGATCATGTAGGTCGCGACCGTCCAGGGCGCGCCGGCAAAGCCGAGTAGCGTGACGTTCGGCGCCAGCTGGGCCTTCACCTGCCGCACGGTTTCGTAGATCGGGTCGAGCCGTTCGGGCGCCGGCACCAGGTCGGCAAGGTCCGCTTCGGCCAGCCGCGGTGCGAGGCGCGGTCCCTCGCCGGTCTCGAACCACAGCTTCTGGCCCATCGCATAGGGGACGATGAGGATGTCGGAGAACAGGATCGCCCCGTCCATCGCGAATCGGCGCAGCGGCTGGAGCGTGATCTCGGCCGCGGCGGCGGGATCGTAAACCAGCTCAAGGAAGCCGCCCTTGTCGGCCCTGAGCGCGCGATATTCGGGCAGGTAGCGCCCCGCCTGGCGCATCAGCCACATCGGGGCGGGATCGCGTCGCTCACCCTTGAGGACGCTGAGCAGGGGCTTGTCCGTGCCCGTCAAAACCTGGGCGTCGGCCACCCCTTCCTCCTCTCTTATATTAAATAGATTCTTCTTGATGATGTTAGTTGGTCGCTTGGCAGCGGGATTTAGGCGTCCATCCCCAGTTTCTCAACAGGCTGCGATTCGCGCGATTCCTCTAGGGGAATGGCGAGTCGGGACCTGGTGATTCACAGGACTCACGATTCCCCCGCCGATCGCTCCGGCCTGTGCATGGACTGTGGAATCCGCGTCGGGGCGTGCGGGATGGCGGGCACGGGTTGGGCCATCCCCGAAGCTGCGCTAGGGCTTGGCGGCGATTTTTCCACAGGCCCATCCACCCATGCCGCTGATCCTTGCCAGCTCCTCTTCCATCCGCCGCGACCTCCTTGCCGCGGCAGGTGTCGCAGTGGACATCGTCGTGCCCGCGTTCGAGGAGGAGCCGGTCAAGGCCGCCCATGACGGCGACGGCGAAAGCCTTGCGCTGGCGCTGGCCGAAGGCAAGGCCGCCTCGCTCGGCCGGCCCGGCTGGACGATCGGCGCCGACAGCCTGGTCAGCGTGGATGGCCGTCGCTTTTCCAAGCCGCGCACGCGCGCCGAAGCGGCTGACCATCTGCGATTCTTTTCCGGCAAGGAAATGCGGTTGAGCAGCGCCGTCGCCCTCGCGCGCGCCGGCGCGGTCGACTGGAGCCATGTCGACGCGGCCCGGCTGTTCGTCCGGCCGCTCTCGCAGGCTTTCATAGACGAGTATCTCGCCGCCGAATGGCCGGCGATCGGCTGGTGCGCGGGCTCGTTTCGCATGGAAGCGCGTGGACCCACGCTGTTTGAGCGCGTCGAGGGCAGCCATTTCACGATTCTCGGCCTCCCGCTCCTGCCCTTGCTCGGCGCGCTGCGCGACCGGCAATTAATCCTCGCATGACGCGTTTCGCTGAAGTCGTCGGCGACCCGATTGCCCAGAGCCTGTCGCCGGTCATCCACGGCTTCTGGCTCGAAGCGCTGGGGATGGCGGCCGAGTATCGGCGCGAGCAGGTCGATCGGGCCGGCTTTTCCTCGTGGCTCGACCGGCGCCGCGGCGATCCCGACTGGCTCGGCGCCAACGTGACCATGCCGCTCAAACTCGACGCGCTTTCGGCCGCCGACGAACTGAGCGACCGCGCGGTCGCCGCCGGAGCGGCCAACCTCCTCAAACTGCAGGACGGCAAGCTTTACGCGGCCAACACCGACGTCGGGGCGGTGGCCGCGCTGGTCGCCAGGCTCAAGGACGGCGGCGCGCCGGCCGATCGCGTGACGATCCTCGGCAACGGCGGCGCCGCGCGTGCGGCGCTGGTCGGGCTACGGTTTGCCGGCGTCCACGACATCGTCATTCAGGCGCGCGACATGGCCGCGGCCCGGGCCTTGGCGGTCGAATTCCAGACCGGCCACGCGCCGCAACCGCTGACCGCGCGGATCGAAGGCGATGGCCTGATCAATTGCACGCCGCTGGGCATGGAAGGCGAGGACTGCCTGAACTGCGAACTCGGCGGGCTGAATCCTGAGGGCTGGGTGTTCGACATGGTGACCGGCGAAACACCGCTCCTCACTGAAGCCGCACGCCGCGGGCTGAAGCTGGTGCGGGGCATCGACATGCTCGTCGAACAGGCGGCGACCAGTTTCGAGATTTTCTTCGGCGCCCAACCGCCGCGCGACCGCGACGGCGAACTCATGCTATTGCTTCGGCCATGATCACGCTCGCGCTCACCGGATCGATCGGGATGGGTAAGTCGACTGTCGCCAAGATGTTCGCCGACGCCGGCATTCCGGTGTTCGACGCCGACGCGACGGTCCGCGCACTGCAGGGTCCGGGAGGCCGGTTGGTCGCTGCAATCGAGGCACGCTTTCCCGGGACGACGCGCGATGGCGCGGTCGACCGCGATGCGCTGAGCGCTTCAGTTCTCGGCGACCGCGAAGCGCTTCTAGCGCTCGAAGCCATCGTCCATCCGGCGGTCCACCACGAGCGCACGCGATTCATCGTCGAGCATGGCGATGCACCGGCACTGCTGTTCGACATTCCGCTGCTGTTCGAAACCGGCGGCGACGCGGCGTTCGACCATGTCATCGTGGTGTCCGCGCCGGCCGAGATGCAGCGCGAGCGCGTCCTCGGCCGGACCGGCATGACCGCGGAAAAATTCGAGTCGATCCTTGCCCGCCAACTGCCGGATGCGGAGAAGCGGGCGCGGGCCGAATTCGTCATCGACACGTCGGGCCCGCTCGATGCGACCCGCAAGCAGGTCGCCGACATCCTTGCTTGTCTTGGCCTGCGCGCGGGTGTTTAATCGCGCCATGCGGGAAATCGTGTTCGACACCGAAACCACCGGCCTCAGCCCGGCCGGCGGCGACCGGCTGGTCGAGATCGGCTGTATCGAGATGATCGGCCGGGTCGAGACCGGCCGCAGCTACCATTGCTATTTCAATCCCGACCGGTCGATGCCGAGCGAGGCGGAGGCGGTGCACGGCCTGTCGTCGCATTTCCTGTCGGACAAGCCGCGCTTCGCCGACAAGGTCGAGGAATTGCTCGAGTTCATCGGCGACTCGCCGCTGGTCGCGCACAACGCCAGTTTCGACTTCGGCTTCCTCAACAACGAATTGACGCTGTGCGGCCGGCCGCTGGTGTGCATGACCCGGATGGTCGACACGCTGGTCCTCGCCCGCACCCGCCATCCCGGCGCGAAGCACAGCCTCGACGCGCTGTGCACGCGCTACGGCGTGGACCGCTCGCAGCGGGTCAAGCATGGCGCGCTGCTCGACGCGCAGCTGCTCGCCCAGGTCTATATCGAACTGACCGGCGGCCGGCAGATCGGCCTCGGGCTCAGCGCCGTCCCGGTCGAGGATATCCGCTCGACGGTGACCGTCGCCGCCGTCCAGCGCGAGGTGCGGCCGGCACGGCCCCACGCGCCGTCGGCGAAAGAGATCGCCCGCCACGCGGCGTTCGTGGCGAAGATGACGGATCCCTTGTGGGCGGCCCACCCGGTCCCCACGTCGGACGGAACGCGCGACGCGGCCTGAACCGCAACGCCGGTACTGCGTTCAGAAAGGCCAACCATTCGAGGAGGCATGCCATGGAGATTCGGGTCGCAGGACACCAGGTAGATACCGGGGACGCCCTTCGCTCACATGTTTCCGATCGCCTCGAGGGCATGAGCGGCAAATATTTCCAGCGCGCGGTAGGGGCCAACGTCACATTCGGCCGGGGTCCGCACGAAGACTTCACCTGCGACATCGTCGCGCCGGTCGCCCAGGGCATGGTGCTCAAGGCCTCCAACCGGGCGAACGACGCGCACATCGCGTTCGACGGCGCCGCCGACAAGATCGAGCGCCAGCTCAAGCGCTACGTCGACCGCTTGCGCGAACGGCGCGGGGCGAATGGCGAAGAGGTGCCGTCGATTGGCGACAATGCGTCGTATCGCGTGATCGCCGAACCCGCCGACGAAACCCCTCAGCCCCCGGCCCCCGCCATCGTGGCAGAAACGCGGGTCGACATTCCCGACGCCAGCGTTGGTGACGCGGTGATGATGCTCGACCTTCGCAACACCAACGCGCTGATGTTCCGCAACCCGTCGAGCGGGCAGTTCAACATGGTCTATCGCCGCGGCGATGGAACCATTGGCTGGGTTGAACCGTCCGAAAAGTGACAAGGTCGCGCGCGTCGGTTACGGCGCGCGCGCCGTGGGGGGCTGTGAAGAAGCGTGACGACATGCAGTTGAGCGAATTCATCGATTTCGATTCCATCCGGCACGACCTGTCGGTGTCGAACAAGCGCGCCCTCCTCAACCAGCTCGCCCAGATCGCGGGACAGCGGCTGAACATCGATTCGGGACGGATCGCCGACGCCATCGCCGACCGCGAACGGATGGGCTCCACCGGGTTCGGCGGCGGGGTCGCCATTCCGCACGGCAAGATGGATGGCCTCGAACGGATTTATGGGCTCGCCGTGCGGCTGGCCGAACCGATCGGCTACAAGGCGATCGACGGTGCGCCGGTCGACCTCATCTTCCTGCTGCTATCCCCGCCGGATGCCGGGGCGGAGCATCTCAAGGCGCTGGCGACGGTCAGCCGCCTCGTCCGCCACGCGCCAACCCTCGAGAAATTGCGCGGCGCGCGCACGCGCGATGCGCTGGCGGCGGTCCTGCTTGGGTCCGAGGAGCGCGATGCCGCCTGAGCCGCCCGCGGCGGAGCCGGCGACCGGGGCCGAGGCGCACTTGCGCGCGCTCGAGCGGCTCTACGCCGCCGCGCCCGTCAACCAGCTGTTCGAGTCCCGCCTCGACCTTCCGGCGGCCGGCCAGTCGGTGATCCGGTTCGATGTCAGCCCCAGGCTGTTCCATGCCGCGGGCGCCGCCCACGGAACGGTCTATTTCAAGATGCTCGACGACGCGGCCTTCTACGCTGCGAACGGGTTCGTGTCGGACCGTTTTCTGCTGACCACCGCCTTCAACCTCCACTTCACCAAGCCGATGAAGGAAGGCCCGGCGACCGCCGAAGGCCGCTGGATATCGGGCCGCCGCCGGGTGTTCGTCGCCGAGGCGAGGATCGTCGATTCGACCGGTGAGGAATGCGCGCGGGGAACCGGGACCTTCCTTCGTTCGCATATCGCGCTGGCCGGGCTGGACGGCTACCGCCCCTCGTGAGCGACCGGCTTCCCGCCCATCTCGAAGTCGCGGGATTCCGCCGAGTCGCCGAAGCCGACGGTGGGCATGCGATGGTCCTGGCGAAGGGTGATCCCGACCGCGGCGCGATCACGCTGTTAATCCGGGAACGCGGTGTCTTTTCAAGCCTTTACGAGCGCCAACTGGACGCGTCCGGCGATTACCGTTGGCAGCGGACGGGACCGGTTACCGGCGCACAAGAGGCGGAAATCTCCGATTTTTGCGCGAAGAGGCGGCGATTGGACCCGGATTTATGGTTAATTGAACTGGACGTCCCGCAGGCCGAACGGTTCATCGTGAACTCGGCCCTTAAAGATTGACCTGAGGGAACCAAAAAACCAGACGGTCCCGTAACGACAGAGCGGGGGGCCTTTCCCACACGCGATCGGCAATCAAGCCGGCACGGACAAGGCCACGCAGTCGGGGGTTCGTCGACGCGGACCGGGTTGGAAAGACAATTTCCCAGCTCGCGCACGTGTGCGGACGGCCACCGCACAAATTGGGCAATTCATGAACTGGACGTCTCGTTCGCTGCTGATCCTCGGCGCGGCATTCTGCACCGTTGAAGTGGCACCGGCATCGGATACCGCGGGCACCGTCCCGATGGTCATCGCCGAATCGAACGAAACCCCTGTGACCGCGATCCCCGCGGTCCTTTCTCCCGAACGCCTCCTGATCGACAATGTCGAGGAGCGCTTCATTCCCGACACGCACGTCGATCCGCAGGACGCCCCGCTGGCCGATACCGGCGCCGACGATGCGGACCTTCCCGAAGATCTTTCTGGCATGGTGGCCGAACTGCGCTCGGCCGAGGCCGGCAGCGACCAGCTCGAGTGCCTGGCGGGCGCGATCTACTTCGAATCGAAGAGCGAACCGCTGAAGGGCCAGCTGGCCGTCGGCCATGTCATCGCCAACCGCGCCCATTCGGGCAAGTACCCGTCGAGCTACTGCGGCGTGGTCTACCAGCGCGGCCAGTTCAGCTTCGTGCGCGGCCGCTCGATGCCGCACATTAACCGCGCCGGCCTCCAGTGGAAGAACGCCGTCGCCGTCGCCAACATCGTCGACCGCGACCTGCAGCCCTCGCCGGTCGGCAAGGCCGTCTCGTTCCACGCCCGCCGCGTCTCGCCGGGCTGGCGGATGACCAAGGTCGCCTCGATCGGCAACCACGTCTTCTACCGCTAACCTCAGCGCATAGGGGACTGGGCGCCCGGATCGGCGCTGGTTTCCAGTCACCTTTTGTTCTAGGTTCCGGGGATGGCCTCGTCCTCCCCGGTCACCGATTGTTTTGCCGACCTGCCGCCCATCGCGGCGGACGTCGCGCGGGGTGTGACCCGGCTGTTCTGCCGGCACGATATGTTCGCCATCTGCGAAGTCCCGCTGCCCAACGGGCGGCGCGCAGACCTGATGGCGATCGACCCCAAGGGCCAGCTGGTGATCGTCGAGATCAAGGTCAGCAAGGCCGACCTCGTCGGCGACGGCAAGTGGACCGACTATCTCGATTATTGCGACCGCTTCTTCTGGGCGGTGCCGCCGACCCTCGCGCCCCTGCTCGATGAAGAGCGCTTCCTGCCGGGGGAGGCAGGGCTGCTGGTGTCCGACCGCTACGACGCGGCCATTTGGCGCGAGGCGGCGCACAAGCCGCTCGCGCCCGCGCGACGAAAGGCCGAATTGCTGCGCTTCGCCCGCCGCGCGGCGCGCCGGCTGTCGGCGCAGATCGACCCCACGCTCGGCGAGGGCGCCTGACTATTTCGTCTTGGCGCTGTCGATCAGGCGCAGCAGCTCGGGATTGCGATTATCACGCTTGGCATAATCGCGCGCGCTGAAGCCCGACATGCGGTCTGCAATGTCGGGGTTGGCATTCTTCGCCAGCAATTGCCGGATGACCCGCGGGTTGCGCGCCTGGACAGCGGCGATCAGCGCGGTTTCGCCCTGACGATTCCGGCCGTCCACGTTGGCGCCCATCTGCAGCAGGCCGTCGACACCCTCGCCCCAGCCCTTGCGTGCGGCGACGATCAGGGGAAGCTGGCCGCTGCCGTCGGCGGCGTTCGGATCGGCCTTGTAGAACAGGAGGAAGCCGAGGATCGGCAGCGAGCGCTTGTCGACCGCCATCATCAACGGCGTCTGGCCGGTGATGCTGCGCGAATTGACCAGCTGGGGCTGCCCCTTCACGATGTCCTCGATCTTCTGCTGTTCGCCGTAGCGGATCGCCTCCAGCAGCGTGTCGCCGGTCGGAGTCCCGAACTGCGCCGGGGCCGAAGCGGCCACCCCTGCCAAGACCAGTGCCATCATCAGCCGAGCGCCAAGCTTCACGTCTGTTACCCCTTAACCCATTGATTGCGCGCCCCCATCTGCCATGGCAAAGCTCGCTGGCCGATGAATAGCAAAGCCCCTTTCTGGGAAAAACCCCTCGCCTCCCTCGACCGCGCGGAATGGGAAGCGCTGTGCGACGGCTGCGGGCGCTGCTGCCTCCACAAGCTCGAGGATGAAGAGACCGGCGAGCTGTATCCGACCAACGTCGCGTGCAAGCTGCTCGACCGGCGGAACGGCACCTGCACCGATTACAAGAACCGCAAGGCGCACGTCGCCGATTGCGTCCAGCTGTCGAAGGACAAGCTCGACGCGCTCGACTGGTTGCCGTCGACCTGCGCCTACCGCCTGCGGCGCGACGGGGAGCCGCTGCCCGACTGGCATTATTTGGTCAGCGGCAGCCGCGAGACGGTCCACCAGGCCGGCCAGTCGACCCGCGGCTGGACGGTCAGCGAGACCGATGCCGGCGACCTCGAGTGGCACCTTGTCGACCGGCCGCTCTGAACCTCTCCAGCTCGACGGCCTGCCCTGGCCGTTGATCCTGTCGGTCCATCCCCGCGCGCGACGGCTCACGTTGCGTCTCGACAGCAAGTGCCATCGGCTCAAGCTGACCTGCCCGCGCGATGTCTCGCGACGACGGGCGCTGGAATGGGCGCTATCGCAGCGGGACTGGGTCGTGGACCAAGTCGGCAAGCAAGGGACGGCCCTTCCTCTCGAACCAGGTATCACCATGACCTTCGATGGCGCTCCGCACCTCGTCGAATCGTGGCCCGACGGGCCGCGCCGGGTCGAGGTTGCGGAGGGCGTGATCCGGGTTGGCGGGCCCGAAGACGGGTTTGCCGGACGGCTGGCGCGTTGGCTGCGGGCCGAATCCCGACGGCGGCTGACGGACGAGACGATGGCGTTGGCGGACGCCCATGGGATCGAGGTGACGTCGGTGCAGGTGGGCGATGCCGGAACGCGATGGGGCAGCTGCAGCCACGACGGACGGATCCGGTTTAGCTGGCGCCTGCTGCTCGCCCCGCCCGAGGTGCGGCGCTACGTCGTGGCGCACGAGCTGGCGCACCGCCTGCACATGGACCACTCGCCCGCCTTTCGCGCGGCGGAGAGGCGGATCTTCGGCCGCGACCCCGCGCCGGAGCGATTAGCGCTGCGCCGGCTGTCCGCCGACCTGCGCCGCGTTCGGCTGGCCTGACCGCGGTGCCAGCGGGTCGCGGGTGCCTTGCGGCACCGGCTGGCCCTGCGGGGGCGGCAACGGCTGGCCGGGCTGGGGCTGCTGCCCCGGCTGGACCGGCGGCGGC
>JAEWBB010000002.1 GCA_023391375.1 Pseudomonadota bacterium
CAGCCAAGCTCCTCGCGCGGCTCGGCTTCAGCCAGGCCGACATGGACGTGATTGAACTCAACGAGGCCTTCGCCAGCCAGAGCATCGCCGTGCTGCGCGAACTCGGCATCGCCGAGGACGATCCCCGGGTGAACCCCAATGGCGGCGCCATCGCCCTCGGGCATCCGCTCGGCATGAGCGGCGCCCGCATCACCGGCACCGCGGCCCTCGAACTCGCCCTCACCGGCGGCCGCCGCGCCCTCGCCACCATGTGCATCGGCGTCGGCCAGGGCATCGCCATAGTGCTGGAGCGCGTGTGAGCGCGGCCGCCATCCGCGCCGTGCTGGATGGCGTGATGGACCCGGAAATCCCGGTCGTTTCGGTCGTCGACCTCGGCATTGTCCGCGCGGTCAGCGACGAGGCGGTGACGATCACCCCGACCTATTCGGGCTGCCCGGCGACGGTCGCGATCGAGCATGACATCCGCGCCGCGCTCGATGCCGCGGGCTTTCGGAGCGTCAGGATCGACACGGTGCTGACCCCGCCATGGACCACCGACATGATCACGGATGCGGGCAAGGCGCAGCTCGAAGCCTACGGCATCGCGCCCCCGTCGATGGCGCGCACCGCGACCTGCCCGCGTTGCGGATCAGAGGATACGGAAGAGGTCAGCCGCTTCGGCTCGACCCCGTGCAAGGCGCAGTGGCGGTGCCGCTCCTGCCTAGAGCCCTTCGACCGCTTCAAGTGCCACTAGGGTGTTCGGCCTAGTTGGCGCAGAGCGGCTGCTTCTCGCGACCCTTGCAATAATCGGCGCGAATGGATGCGCCCAGGTCGACCTTCCCGATCTGGCGCATGGTGCCGACGATGATCGCCGGCATCTGGGCGTGGAGGTGCTGTGCCGCCGGCGTCGCGGCGAACGCGTCTAGCGCGCGCAAATCCTCGATCGACAACTGCGTCGCCAACGAACGCGCGTCGGCCGCCAGGAATTGCTCGCGCGCGGCGGCGTAGGTGCGCTTCGTCGTATCGGCGAGCGCCGCCTTGTCAGCGTCCGACATTCCCGGATTACGCGCAGCGAGTTCCATCGCGTCTTTTTTCTCACTGACGGTCAGGAGGGTCGCCAGCGTGCCTCGTTCCGAAATCCGGCGCCCCAATGCCAGCGCTTCCGCGCTCGGTTCGGCACCCGCCAGCACCATTGCCATCAAGATCATGACTCACCTCCGCATTGTCCGCGATGCAGCAGCTTATGGTCCGCCAACACCAGCGCAACCATTGCTTCCACCACCGGCGCGCCGCGGATGCCGACGCAAGGGTCATGGCGCCCGCCGATGCCGATGCTCGACGTCGGCTTGAATGCTACGCGAAGGACAATCGGCTGACCCGTCGAGATGCCGCCGTCGATCCCGCTGGCCAGCTTGGCGTCCAGGCTATCGCGGCCATGGGCGCGGCCAGCCGCGAATCCTTCGCCGATCTCGACGCCCTTGACCGCGTTGATGCCCAAGCACGCGGCGGCAAGGTCGGCGTCGAGCTTGGCATAGACGGGAGCGCCCCACCCCGCCGGGACGCTGGTCACGACGCACTCGACGATCGCGCCGAGGCTGTCGTTCTCGGCGCGCGCCGTTTTCAACAGCGCATCCCAGCGCGTTGCATCGGCTTGGCCGCCCATCTCGATCATCCTCGCGGCAATCTCGACTTCGGGAATGACCAGCCGCGCCACGGCGCCGCCGGCGACCCGCATCGCCGTCTCGCGCGCACTGGCGCGCCCACCGCCGCGCGGGTCGCGATGGCCATACTTCGCGTCATAGGTCGCATCGGCATGGCCGGGACGCGGCGGCAAATTCGTATAGTCACTGCTGCGCGCATCGACATTGCCGATCATCATCGCGATCGGCGTGCCGGTCGTGCGCCCTTCGTAAGTGCCCGACAGGATCCGCACGCGGTCCGGTTCCTGCCGGGCCGAGACCTGCGCCGACGTCCCCGGCCGCCGTTGGTCGAGAAGGCGCTGCACATGCGCTTCATCGAGCGCAAGGCCCGGCGGGCAGCCGTCGACCACGCAGCCGATCGCCGGCCCATGGCTTTCCCCCCAGGTGGTGAGCCGCAACATCCGTCCGAAGCTGTTCACGCTCATGCGATCTTGGCCCCCAGTCCGCGCATAACGTCGAGATAGGTCGGAAAGCTTGTCGCGATCATCTCTTCGCCGTCGACCTCAATGCCGTTGCGGCTGGCAAGGCCGAGCGTGAGGAATGCCATCGCGATCCGGTGGTCGCCCTGCGTCATGACCCTGCCGCCGCGCACCTGCCCGCGGCCGAAGATGTGCAGTGTGTCGCCGTCGACGCTGGCCGCCACGCCGCACGCCGTCAGCCCGGCCAGCAGCGCTCCGAGCCGGTCGCTTTCCTTGTGCCTGAGTTCGCCCAGTCCTGCGATGACGCTCTCTCCGTCAGCAGCGGCGCAGGCCATCGCCAGCACCGGGATTTCGTCGATCATCGACGGCACGTCCTCGGGCGGCACATGGCAAGGCTCGAGCCAGCCACCGCGCACCGTGACGTCGGCGAGGATCTCGCCCGAGACGCGTTGCTCGTTGGCCAGGCTGATGTCGGCGCCCATCCGTTCCAGCGCTTCGTACAGGCCGGTGCGCGACGGATTGACCAGCATCCGCTCGACCGTCACCTCCGACCCGTCGACCAGCGCGGCCGCGACCAGCGCGAAGGCGGCCGACGAGGGATCGGCGCCGATCGTGACATTCGCTCCCTCGAGCGTCCGGCAAGGGCCGAGCTGGACGGTCCGGCCCGCCTCGGTATCGGCAATGTCGATGTCCGCGCCAAATTCGCCGAGCATGATTTCGGTGTGATCACGGCTGGCCACCGGCTCGACGACCTGCACCGGGGCGTCCGTGCCCAAGGCGGCGAGCAGGATCGCGGATTTGACCTGCGCGGACGCGGGCACGTTGCGATGATCGATCCCGCCCAGCGGATCGCCCACGATCCGCAAAGGCAGCGTGTCGCCGCCCTCGATCTTCGCGCCCATCCGGCGCAACGGGTCGGCCAGGCGACGCATCGGCCGCCGCGACAACGAAGCATCGCCGGTCAACGTTAAGATGACACCCGGCATCCCTGCAGCCGCTCCCGCGAGCAGGCGGGCGGTCGTCCCGCTGTTCCCGCAGTCGATCGGACTTTCCGGCGTCACCCACGGCGCCCCCGCGACCATCCATGTCCCGTCATCAACCCGCCGGACGGTTGCGCCCAACGCCTCCACCGCGCGCGTCGTCGCCAGCACGTCGTCGCTCTCGCCAAGCCCCTCGATCCGCGTCTCGCCCCGCGCCATGGCGCCGAGGATCAACGCGCGATGCGAGCAGCTCTTGTCGCCCGGAATGGCGGCGTTCCCGGTCAGCGGCCGGCCGCGCGACGCCGTCAGGCCCATGCCGGCGTGCGCCCGCAAAACGTGGAGAAACGGACGTCCATGCTTCGCCGCTTAGCCGAGCGGAGGGGCAGGGCCTAGAGCGTGAACGGGATGCCGAGCGCGGTGATGTCCGCCGGCGCCGCTTCCTTTTCGTTGATGAAGAAGGTCGGCGTGCTTTTGACGCCGGCATCGAGCGCCGCGTTTTCGTTGTCCTCGACCCGTTGGATCAACTTGGGGTCGCCGAGGCACTGGTCGGCCTGGACGGCGCTGACGCCGTGGCGCTGGACGATGGCGCCCATCTCGCCGGTGCGGGCGATGAAGCGCGAACCCGCCGCCGGTCCGTCGCTTTCGGCCTTGTCGAATGCCGCCTTGTCCGCCTTGAAGGCAGCCCGCAGCTTGGCCAGCACGGCCGAGGCGTTGGCCATGTAATCCTCGGTAAAGGCGAACACCCGGCCCTTGCCGGCGCACAGTGCGAGCAAGGTCGCGCTCGGGTCGTGCGGGAACAGCTGCTTGGGGCGGAATTCGAAACTGATCTTGCCGGCTGCCACCAGCTTGCGGATGGCCGGCATGGCGGACTTCTCGAACGCTGCGCAGTGCGGGCAGTTGAAGCTGCCATATTCGACCAGCCGTGTCGGCGCCTTGGGATTGCCCATCCGCCAGCCCTTGCCGGTATCGGTGACCGCCTTGGTCCAGTCGACCTTGGCCGCCGGGGCCTTGGCGGGCGAGGCCTTGGCGGGCGGGGCGGCCGAAGCGGGAACGGCAAGAACGGCGAGGGCCGCGGCAGCGGCGGGCAGGAGGGAGCGCATGGCCATGGGCGGTGGCATAGGGTCGCTGAACCCCGCCTGTCCACTCGCGCCTTGGCCATCGCCGCTTGACATCGCCAGGCAAAGCCTCTCTTTTCAACGCCATGCGCGAAAACCGTCGCCCTGTCCCGAACACTGCCCCGGCGAGCCTGGGTTGGTGGTGGCGCGTGGGTGAACGATGGCGCGCGCACGGCTGATCCGACCTTAGGTCTTTGACGATCACCCCATGAGCCCGCGCCGCCCGCGGGCTTTTTTATTGCGCTTTTTCCAGGACATCTTGCCATGAACCAGATCGCCTCCGTCCGAAGTTCCTCCCCGGCCGTGCCCTTGCCGGTCGCCCACCTGCCCAAGGATCATGGGCCGGTCCCCAATCCGCTGCCCAAGCTGCTCGAGGGGCACGACCTCGACTCCGACGAGGCCGAGCACCTGTTCGAGCGGCTGGTGCTGGGCCGGCTGGCCGAAGGCGAGATCGCCGGCCTGCTGATCGCCTTGCGGATGAAGGGCGAGACCGCCGAAGAGCTGATCGGCGCGGCGCGTGCGCTGGCCAAGGCGGCGCTGCCGTTCGAGCGGCCGCGCTATCGCTTTGCCGATTGCTGCGGCACTGGCGGTGACCTTTCCGGCTCGATCAACGTGTCGACCGCGACCGCCTTCGTCGCCGCTGCCTGCGGCTTGCCGGTCGCCAAGCACGGCAACCGCTCGGTCAGTTCCCGATGCGGGTCGGCCGACGTGCTGGAGGCGCTGGGCGCGAAGATCGACGACGATCCGGCCACCGCGCGCCGCTTGCTCGACGAGATCGGCTTCTGCTTCCTGTTCGCGCCGACCTACCACTCGGGGATGAGGCACGCCGCGCCGGTTCGCCGCCAACTGGCGGTGCGGACCGTGATGAATTTCCTCGGCCCCTGCCTCAACCCGGCGCGGCCCAAGATCCAGCTGCTGGGCGTGGCCGATCCCAGCAAGCTGCGGCGCATCGCCCGCGTGCTGCACGATCGCGGGGTCGAACAGGCGTTGGTGGTGCACGGCGACGGGTTGGACGAGGTGGCGCTCCACGGACCGACCACCGCCATCCGGCTCGACCGGGGCGAATTCACCGAAATCGAGTTGACCCCCGAGGACGCCGGCCTCGAACGCGCACCCCGCACCGCGATCGAGGGCGGCAACCCGTCCGACAACGCCGCGCGCCTCTCCGCGCTGCTCGACGGGAAGGTCGACGGCGCGGAACGGGACATCGTCCTGCTCAACACCGCGGCCCTGCTGATGGCGGCCGGCCTTAGCGCCGACCTCAGGATGGGCGTCGCGCTCGCCCGCGATGCGCTCCGATCGGGTGCCGCCCGGCGCGCCCTGGCCTCCTTCGTCGAGGCGAGCCATGGCTGACGTGTTGGCCGACCTCGTCGCCCACAAGCGGCAGGAAGTCGCCGCCCGGCTCGGCGGACGAACGACCGCCGCGGAGACGACGGGCCGGAGCTTGCGGACCGCCCTGGCCCGGCCCCGTTCGCGCTTCATCATGGAGGTGAAGCGCGCCTCGCCCTCGGGTCACCGTGCCAGGCATTCGCTGGATGCGGCGGTGGCGGCCTACGCGGGCATCGCCGATGCGATCAGTGTGCTGGTCGATGCCAAGGGGTTCGGCGGCTCGCTCGACGACCTGCGCGCGGTCCGCGCCCGCTTCGACGGCCCGATCCTGGCCAAGGATTTCACCGTCGATCCGGCCCAGGTCAGCGAAGCGCGGGCGTGCGGCGCCGACGCGGTCTTAGCGATGCTTTCCGTCCTGTCGAACGAGGAGGCCGCGGCGGTGATCGCCGAGGCGCGGCGGCTCGGCATGGACGTGCTGGTCGAAATCCATGACGAGGCGGAGCTAGCACGCGCGCTCGTGCTCGACGCGCCGCTGATCGGCATCAATAATCGCGACCTCAAGACCCTGAAAACCGACCTGTCGGTGACCCGCCGCCTCGCCCCGCTGGTCCCCGCCGACCGGCTGGTCATCGCCGAAAGCGGCATCGCCGGACGTCGCGATGTCGAAGCGTTGGCGCCGTTCGCCGATGCTTTCCTGGTCGGTTCGTCCCTGATGGCGGCGGACGATATCGGCGAGTCGGCCCGGGCACTTGTCCACGGACCGGTCAAGATTTGCGGCCTGACTCGTGAGGAGGACGTCCGCGCGTCCGCCCGTGCCGGTGCCACCCACGCCGGCTTCATCTTTCATCCCCGCAGTAAGCGGCGCCTGACCAAGGCCGCGGCAATGCCGCTCGTCGAGGCGGCGCGCTCGGCCGGGCTCAAGCCGGTCGCCGTGTTCGATGGCGCCGATCCCGCGATTGCAGCCACTGCCCACGACCTCGGCCTGTACGCCGTCCAGATCCACGGACCGGTACCAATCGGACTGAAAGACGCGCTGGGGGACATTGCCCTGTGGGCGGTCAGCGCGTCGACCGCGGACGGCCTTTCGCCGGTCGACGGGCAGGCCGACCGGACGCTGTTCGACACCGGCCCCGGCGGAACCGGCCAGGCGTTCGACTGGTCGTTGCTCGAAGGACGCCGCGACCTCGCGCGCGCCTTTCTCGCAGGCGGGATCACGCCCCGGAACGCCGCGGCCGCCTCGCGTGTCGGCGCCTACGGCCTCGACCTTAGCAGCGGCGTCGAGGCGTCCCCCGGAATCAAGGATCCCGACCTGATCGACGCGCTGTTCGGCGCGCTTCGTTCCCTCTCCCGAAAGGATCGCCCGTGCGCCTAGATGGACGCTTTGGCCGCTTCGGCGGCGCCTTCGTTCCCGAAATCCTCGTCCCGGCGCTCGAGCAGCTCGAGGCCGCCTTCCTCGACAGTGAGGACGATCCCGCCTTCGGCGCGGAGCTCGACGAGCTGCTCGCCAACTATGCCGGCCGGCCGACGCCGCTGACGCGTTGCCGCAACCTCGGCAAGGGCAAGGCGCGCATCTACCTCAAGCGCGAGGACCTGCTCCATGGCGGGGCGCACAAGACCAACCAGGTCCTCGGCCAGGCGCTCCTCGCCCGCCGGATGGGCAAGCGCCGCCTGATCGCCGAGACCGGGGCCGGCCAGCACGGGGTGGCGACCGCCATGGTCGGCGCCCTGTTCGGGTTCGAGACCGTCATCTACATGGGTGCGGACGACGTCGCGCGGCAGCAGCCCAACGTCTTCCGGATGGAGCTGATGGGCGCGCGGGTCGTGCCGGTGACCGGCGGCGGTCGAACGCTGAAGGACGCCGTCAACGAGGCGCTTCGCGACTGGGCCGCCAGTTTCGAGGACACGCACTACCTGCTCGGCACCGCCGCCGGCCCCCACCCCTTCCCGCTGATGGTCCGCCAGTTCCAGCGGGTCATCGGCCGCGAGGCGCGGGCGCAGATCCTCGACGCGGAAGGGCGCCTGCCCGACGCGGCGATCGCCTGTGTCGGCGGCGGGTCGAACGCCATCGGCCTGTTCAGCGACTTCGTGCCGGACGACGGCGTGGCGCTGGTCGGGGTCGAAGCCGGCGGCAAGGGCCTCGACAGCGGGGAACATGGCGCGACGCTCGGTCGCGGTCGCCCGGGCGTGCTCCACGGGTCGGAGACCTACCTGCTGCACGACCGCGACGGACAGGTCACCGACACATGGTCGGTCTCTGCCGGCCTCGACTATCCGGCGGTCGGGCCGGAGCACAGCTTCCTCAAGGACAGCGGGCGCGCCGACTACGTCGCGGCGACCGACGCGCAGGCGCTGGCCGCCTTCTCCGCACTGGCCCGGGAGGAAGGGATCATCGGCGCATTCGAAAGCTGCCACGCCCTCGCCCATGCCTTGCGCACGGCGGAGGAGGCGGACGGCCACGAACCGGTGCTGCTGGTCAACCTGTCGGGCCGGGGCGACAAGGACCTCGGCCAGGCGATGCGGCTCGTCGCTCCAGAACGGGGCGTAGCCGCATGAGCCGCTATGCCACCATGTTCGGCGAGCTCGCGCACCGCGACGAAATCGCCTTCGGCGCCTTCCTGATGCTCGGCGATCCGAACCGCGAACGATGCCTCGACGCGATCGATGAGCTGGTCGCCGCCGGCGTCGATTTCCTCGAGCTCGGCATCCCGTTCAGCGATCCGGTGGCCGACGGGCCGGTCATCCAGGCAGCTGCCGCCCGCGCAATCGAGGCGGGCGTGACGACCAGCGATGCAATCGCGTTGCTCGCCGCCATCCGTACCCGCCACCCGTCGGTACCGGTCGGCGTACTGACCTATGCGAACATCGTCATGACCAGGGGCCGGGAGGAATTCGCCCGCTCGCTGGCCGAGGCGGGGGTCGACAGCCTGCTGATTGCCGACGTGCCGGCCCTGGAGGCCGCGCCCTTCGCTGCAGCCGCCGAGGCCGAGGGTATCGGCCCGGTCCTGATCGCCGCAGCGAATACGCCCGAGGAAACGCTGGGCCGGATCGCCCGGCTGGGACGGGGCTACACCTATGTCGTCGCCCGCAAGGGCATCACCGGCGCGAACGAGGCCAGCGACACGGCCGACGCCGCAGCGCTCGTCGCGCGACTGCGGGCGTTGCAGGCCCCGCCATCGATCCTCGGGTTCGGCATTTCCCGGCCCGAACAGGTCGCTGCGGCGGCCGACGCCGGGGCCGCGGGCGTTATCAGCGGGTCGGCGATCGTCGACCTCTTGGCGAGCGGCAAGCCGTTGGCGCCATTCGTTCGGCAAATGAAGGACGCCAGCCGCCGCCGCGCGCGGCAAAACGCCTAGGCGGTCAGCAACTGCTTGACGATCGCCTGCACGTTGGCGGGCTTGCGCAAGACCGGGAATTCGAGGTTCCCGACCAAACGCTGGTCGTCGGCGTGGCCGGTCAGCAGGACGGCGCGCGACGCCGACGAAAGGCCATGCAGCGTGCGCAGCGTCTGTAGCCCGTTCATGCCGGGCATGGCGAAGTCGCAGATGATGAAGCGATACTTGCCCGGCGCCGCGCGCATCGCCTCGATCGCCCCCGGCCCGTCCGAGAACTCCTCGACCTCGGCGCCGGCATCGCGAAGCTGTTCGGCAAGCACCAGCCGGACCGCCTGGTCGTCGTCGATCAGCAGCACCTTTTCGGCGGAGAAGGCGAGCTCGGGTTCGGCCTTGCCCGCTGACGATTCCGCCTCGTCAGGCTCGATGGCGGGCAGGACGATCTCGATCGTCGTGCCCTTGCCGGCCGCCGTGTCGATCGACAGTTCGCCGCCCGACTGGTGGACGAATCCGGCGACCATCGACAGGCCGAGGCCGGTGCCCTTGCCGACTTCCTTGGTGGTGAAGAACGGCTCAGTCACCCGCTCCACCAGCTCGGCGGGAATGCCGCTGCCGGTATCGCTAACCCGGATGCGCAGCGCCGGCCCGTCGTTGAGATGACCGTCCGCGCTCTCGATCGCGACCGTGATCGTGCCGCCGTCGGGCATCGCATCGCGGGCGTTGAGGATCAGGTTCATCAGCGACAGTTCGAGCTGGCTGCGGTCGACGAACAACTGCAGCGAGGAGTCCGGGCATCGCCAGTCGACCAGCGTCGAGCCCCCCAGCGTGTGGCTGACGAGGCCCGACACGGAATCGCATAGGCTCGCCGGGTCTATACGCGCCGGCTTGAGGTCCTGCTGCCGGGCGAACGCCATCATCCGGCGGACCAACTCGGCGCCTTGCTCGGCGGCATGCTCCATCTGCTCGACGAGTTGCGCCTCGCGCTCCTCCATCTCGATCCGGCGCTTGAGAAGGTGCAGCCCGCCCATCATTGCCGACAAGAGGTTGTTGAAGTCGTGCGCCACCCCGCCGGTCAGCTGGCCTAGGGCATCGAGCTTGCCGACATGGACCAGCTGCGCTTCCAGCCGCTTGCGCTCGGAAACGTCGAGCAGGGTGCCAGCCCAGCGCTGCGCCGTCCCTTCCCCTTCGACCGGTACGCGCTGGTCGAGCAGGTGGCGAAGCACGCCGTCGGGGCCGACCCAGCGATATTCGATGGTCGTCGCCTCACCGCCGATGTCCATGTGGGCCAGTACCGCGTCGCGGTCGTCGGGATGGACCCAGTCGTCGAATGCGGCCTTTCCGGCCAGCACCGCGTCGGCATGGTCGCCGAGGAAGTGCGTAAGGTCGCCGCCGACGAACTGGCGCAGGCCGGGCGCCTCGCCATGGCTGATCTCGTAGATCGCGAGCGGCAGGAGGCCGAGCAGCGCGGCCTGGCGCTTCTCGCTCCGTTCGAGCTGCTGTTCGGCCTCGATCCGGCTCAGCTGTTCGCGGTAATTGGCCTCGCGCAGTTTCTGCTCGGCGCGGCCCTTTTCGATGACCTGACGGCGCATGTCATAGAGGTCGACGAACACGCCGACCTTGGACCGCAGCACCACCGGATCGACCGGCTTGAACACATAATCGACCGCACCCATCGCGTAGCCGCGCATCAGATGCTCGGTCTCCTTGTTGACGGCCGACAGGAAGATGATCGGGATGCGTGCCGTCTGTTCGCGCTCGCGGACAAGGGCGGCCGTTTCATAGCCGTCCATGCCGGGCATGAAGACGTCGAGCAGGATCACCGCGAAGTCGTTTTTCAGCAGCAGGCGCAGTGCGTCCTTGCCCGACGATGCCGTCATCACCTCGGCGATCGGGCTTAGCACTTCGGACAGGGCGAGCAAGTTGCGATCGTCGTCGTCGACGATCAGGATCCGGGTCTTGGCAGGTGCTTTCAACGTCGGCGTCACGATCAGGCGGCCGCCGTGACATTGGCGCCGGCGGATGCCGACGGGGAGGCCGTACGCTCGATCTGGACCCGCATCAGGGCCAACAGCATGTCGATGTCGACCGGCTTTGAAATATAGTCGTTGGCGCCCGCATCGAGGCACTTCTGCCGGTCGCCCTTCATCGCCTTGGCGGTTACCGCGACCAGGGGCGTGTGCGCGATATTGCCGGACGCGCGTATGCGGCGCATCGTCTCGTAGCCGTCCATCTCCGGCATCATGATGTCGACCAGCGCGACGTCGATGTCGGCATTCTTCTCGAGGATGGCGATGCCTTCCGCACCGCGTTCGGCGTGCAGCACTTCGGCCCCCTGCGCTTCGAGCACGCTGGTCAGCGAATAGATGTTGCGGATGTCGTCATCGATGATGAGCACGCGCCGGCCGGTCAGTTCCGCCTGCTCCTTGCCGCGGGCGGGCCGCTTCTTAGGCGCGGCGCGCTTGCGCGGCTTCAGCGCTCTGATCGATTCGAACAGCGTGGCGAGCTGCTCGTTCGACGCCGGCTTCACGATCACCTGGCTGGCGCCCAGCGCCATCGCGTCGTCGGCCCGTTCGCCGCCGGAAATGACGTGGACCGGGATGACGGACGTATCTTCTTCGTGGCGGAGGAGGTCGAGCAGCACGAATCCGTCGATGTCGCTGAGGCCGAGGTCGAGGGTGATCGCACTCGGCTGCAGCTTGCGGGCGAGCGACAGCGTACCGCTTCCGGTCGGCGAAACGACACCCTTCAGCCCCGCCCCGTGCGCCATGTCGAGGAGGATGCCGGCGAAGGCCGGGTCGTCCTCGACGATCAGCACGAACGGGTCGTCCCCGAGGTTGCCGCGGTCGTCAGTCGGCTCTTCGACGATGGCCGGATCGGCCGCGTCCTTGGCCACCGGATGCGCCAGCGCCGGCGCGCTGGCCGCATGGAGGGGGACGTAGAGAGTGAACACCGACCCTTCGCCGGGCGTCGAGCGGACCTGCAGTTCGCCGCCGAGCAGGCCAGCGATCTCGCGGCTGATCGAGAGGCCGAGCCCGGTGCCGCCATATTTGCGGCTGGTCGTGCCGTCGGCCTGCTGGAACGCCTCGAAGATCAGCTTCTGCTTGTTTTTCGGGATGCCGATACCGGTGTCGCGGACCGAGATTTCCAGCGCATCGCCGACATCGCGCAGGACCGGATGGTCCTTCGTCCAGCCGTCGTGCGCGATCCGCACGTCCAGCGCGACTTTGCCGTCCGAGGTGAACTTGAAGGCGTTGGACAGGAGGTTGAGCACGACCTGCTGCAACCGCTTTTCGTCGGTCCGGATCGTGTCGGGCAGGTCGGCGGCAAAGTCGACGTCGAACTCCAGCCCCTTCTCGGACGCCAGCTGGCGGAAGGTCCGCTCCATGTGCTGGCGGAGCGCGCTGAGCGGCATGTCGCCGAGCTCGATCGACACGGTCCCGGATTCGATCTTCGACAGGTCGAGGATGTCGTTGATGAGGTTGAGAAGGTCGGTGCCCGCGCCATGGATCGTACGCGCGAACTCGGTCTGCTTCTCGTTGAGGTTGCCCTGCTGGTTGTCGGCGAGGAGCTTCGACAGGATCAGCAGCGAGTTGAGCGGCGTGCGCAGCTCGTGGCTCATGTTGGCCAGGAATTCCGACTTGTATTTGGAGGTCAGCGCCAGCTGCTCGGCCTTTTCCTCGATCGCGCGTCGGGCCATGTCGATTTCGAAATTCTTCGCCTCGACCTGGCGCTTCTCGTTCTCGAGCAGCTGCGCTTTCTCCTGCAGCTCCTCGTTGGTCGAGTGAAGCTCTTCCTGCTTCGTCGTCAGCTCGGTCTGTCGCGTCTGCAGCTCCTGCGTCAGCAGCTGCGATTCCTTGAGCAGTTCCTCGGTCCGCATGGTCGCGGCGATGGTGTTGAGCACGATGCCGACCGTTTCCATCAGCTGCGACAGGAAGCTGTGGTGGGTCTCGTTGAACTCCTCGAAGCTCGCCAGTTCGATGACCGCCTTGACCTCGTCCTCGAACAGGGCGGGCAGGATGTTGACGTGGGCAGGCCGGCCCTCGCCGAGGCCGGACCCGATGCGGATGTAGTCGCCCGGCACATTGTCGAGCCGCATCGGCCGCTTGTCCGCCGCCGCCTGCCCGATCAGGCCCTCGCGCAGCGCGAAGCGCGGCTTCATCGAATCCGGGTTGCCGGCGCCATAGCTGGCGACGAGGTCGAGCGACGCGTCGTCGCTGTCGTTGGCGCTGGCGACGTAGAACACGCCATATTGCGCGTTCACCAGCGGCGCGAGCTCGCTCATGATGAGATTCGAAATCGTCGCCAGGTCGCGCTCGCCCTGAAGCATGCGGCTGAACCGCGCGAGGTTGGTCTTGAGCCAATCCTGCTCGGCGTTCTTGAGCGTCTGATCCTTCAGGTTGCGGATCATCTCGTTGATGGTGTCCTTGAGCGCCGCCATCTCGCCCGACGCCTCGACGGCGATCGAACGGGTAAGGTCGCCCTTGGTCACGGCGGTCGCCACGTCGGCGATCGAGCGCACCTGGTTCGTGAGGTTCTCGGCCAGCTGGTTGACGTTGTCGGTGAGGTCGCGCCACAGGCCGGCCGCGCCGGGCACGCGCGCCTGGCCGCCAAGGCGGCCTTCGACGCCCACTTCGCGGGCCATGTTGGTGACCTGGTCGCCGAACGTCGACAGCGTCTCGATCATGCCGTTGATGGTCTCGGCCAGTGCCGCGATTTCGCCTTTGGCGTCGAACGTCAGCTTGCGGCGCAAATTGCCCTGCGCCACCGCGGTCACGACGTCGGCGATGCCGCGCACCTGGTTGGT
>JAEWBB010000005.1 GCA_023391375.1 Pseudomonadota bacterium
TTCCGCCGCCACAGCCCGGCACCGCCGTTCGGCCGCTGCCGCGGCCTTCGCCGCCAGTCGTTCGCCGATCATGCCCGCACCTCCTCGCATTTCAGGACCAGCCGGTCGCGGGCGCGCGGATTGTCGATCCGCTGGCGAATGGCGAGCAGCCGCGCTCCCCACCGCACCCGCATCCCGACCTTGACCTCGTCGCGCGGGCGGATGGTGATCCGAAACCGCCCCATCGCCGACAGCGCCATGCCCTCCGCCTCGGCCCCGACGCCTTCCGCCTCGACCTGCGCCAGGCACCGCGCGACGGTCTCGAAACCCGCTTCCTGCAGGCCCGTCGCGGTGCGCAGCGCGACCGGCCGTTCGATGATGATGCGCTCGCGCAGAGCGCCCGCGAACTCGCTCACGACAGCCGCATCCGCCGGTACGGCCGCCACAGCGCCGTCACCGCCGCCGGCGGCTCGCCGCCCGCGCCCGCGTCGCGGCTGGCGTACATGTGCGCGACCAACCGCAGGATGCCCTGCCGAAGCGGCTCCGGCACCCCGTTGGCGTCGCCCGCCATGCCCGCTTCCAGGCGCACCCGCACCGCCTGCGCCGCCCCCACGTTCGTCAACCGCACCCAGCCCTCGCCGCGCGCATCGATGTCGGTTTCGTAGGCGCCGACCTCCAGCGCCCCGCCGTCCGGCGCCTCGACCGCGGTAATGGCCCGCACCGGCACAGGCCCCAGCCGCTGCCAGTCGCCGCCCGCCCGCACCTCGACCGCCTGCGCGCGGCGTATCAGCAGCTGGCCGGTAAAGGCCTCGCACAGCGCGCTGGCGCTGCGCACCAGCCCGACCAGCAGCGCTTCCTCCTCGCCGCTTTCGACCCGCGCATAGGCCTGGGCCTCGGACAGTGTGACCGCCGGCAGCGCGCTTTCGTCGCCCGCCGCCATCAGCGCTTCTCGACCCGCACGGTGAACGAGCGCGCATCGGCCCGGCCCAGCGCCGTCGTCACCGAATTGACCAGCCGATACAGCCTGCCCGGCGCGCCGCCGACCAGAGTCACGCTGCTTCCCGCCGCATCGAACCGCTCGGCCGCGATGGCGATCCCGCCCGCCTCGTCGGGCTCGACGCGCCACTGGCTGGCGGTCAGCGCGTCCTCGCCCCGCAAATAGTCACTGTCCCAGTCGACGCCGTAATCGAGCATCGCCTCGGGATCCTTCAACAGAAGGGTCATCGTTTCCGCCTCCCTGGAAATTGGTGCAGTCCGTCAGCGCGCCTCGGGCGCCAGGGGCTGGTCCTTCAATGCGGTCATCTGCCGCTTGGGCGGCGGTCCCTTGACCTTCACCGCCTCCTCGCCCGCATCGCCCAGCGCCACTTCGCCGAGCGCAAACCTGCCCATGCTCATTCGCCTTCCCTCCCCGAAGTCTGCTTCCCGACATCGCTTCGACTGCTTAGGCCTGCAGCATGACGGCACGTCTCGATGGTCTTCAGGTTGGACGCGCCGTCGCCGCGCTGGCGGTGGTCGCCCATCACGCCAATCTGGCGGCCGCCACGTTCGCTGGCCGATCTTTTCCGCTGCTCGAAGACGGGTGGGCCGGGGTCGATTTCTTTTTCGTGCTGTCCGGCTTCATCATCGCCTATTCGGCGCCAGGCAAAGTGCCCACGCAGTTCCTTTGGCATCGCTTTCGGCGCGTGTTTCTTCCCTATTTGCCGATCGGCATCGGCATGGCGCTTGTCTATACGGCGATGCCCGCGGTCTCCCTTGGCGACCGGTCTTGGTCATGGATTTCGACACTCACGCTCGCACCCATCAATCCGTCCCCTGCACTGTCGGTCGCCTGGACCTTGCAGCACGAATTCCTGTTCTATCTCTTGTTCGGCGCGGCCTTCGCGCTCGGCCGTACGCGCGAGATGCTCATCGTCTGGACGATCGCCATCGGCGTCGCCGCGGCGATGCACCTCGACTGGCTCTCCCTACGGCCCATCAACCTCGAGTTCGTTTTCGGCGTCCTGACCTACGATGCTTGGCGGCACAAACGGTCGCCCTCGCCTCTCCTCGCGCTGCTTCCGCTAGCCCTTTGGCTTGCCTTGGGGGCAACCCGCGAGACCTCGGTGCTGTTTGGTGCGTCGGTCGCGGTGGCGCTCCCCTTACTACTCATACCGGTCCGCTGGCCCGGCTGGGCGCGCTACCTCGGCAACGCATCCTTTTCGCTCTACCTCGCCCATGGCATCGCGATCTCGCTCGCTGCCAGATTTTTGCCTTCCTTACCGCTGCTGGTCATCGCCGGCGTTGCCGGTGGCCTCGCGTATTTCCACGGGGTGGAGCGACCATTGCTCTCGCGCATTCCCAAGAACCTCGGGCTATCGCGATTACGCCGCGATCAGGCCGTGCGTTCGTAGCGCGCCCAGGATCGCGTTGACCGTCGCATCGCTGGCGTGGTTGGCGATGGCCGCCTGCTGCGCCCCGACCACCTGCTTGCCGCCCACCTTGAACGTGCCCAGCGTGTTGTCGAGGTGCCCGTTCTGGTCGTACTTCAGCCCCGCCCCGCTGAACCCCGGACAGATCGTCAGCACGCCGTTCATCGCATAGCTGTTGAACACCACGCCGGCATTCATCCGGTCCTGCCAGCACAGGCTCCCGCCCGCGCCCGCCGCGGCGAAACTGCCCTTCAGCACACACTCCCCGGTCTGCCCGTTCCAGCTGCCCAGCGCATAGCCGCCGGCCTGGCTGTTCATCGCCGACAAGTTCAGCGTCCCGCCGCTTCCCGACAGGCTGTAGGTCCAGTTCTTGTCGCTTCGGTCGACCCACTGCACGGCCGCATTCTGCCCGTCGGCGGTCAGCGCCCCGCCGTTGCCAAACAGACGCAGCCCGTCGCCGCAGTTGCGAACGCCCTGCACGCCATTGTCGAAATAGGCGGGGTAGGCGACCAGGTTCGGCCCCGACCCTTCGGAATAGCAGTCGCGGAACACCGTCGCGACGGTCCGGTTGCGCGAACGGTAGGTGCCCGACGGCGCGGTCTCGGCCATGCCGTTGCTCCACGCCGGCCACGCCACTTGGCTAAACGTCGCCACCCAGCGCCACCAGCCATTGTCGGCGGTGGTGCCCGACGGTGCATTGGTCGTCGCCGCCGCCTCCATGCCCGGCACGACGGTATAGCATTGGCCGTTGTGATTGACCCCGCCCTTCGGCCCGACGACCCCGTTCGAAAGCCCGTGGCACCCGCTGTAACTATTCCCCAGGAAGGAATAATCGTCGATCCCGAACAGCCGGTTGAAACTGGCGTCGACCCGCGAGGCGGTCCCGGCATTCGCATCGGCGCCGATCGCCACCAGGCCGTTGCGGTTCTGGCTCAGCAGGCAGCGCGTAACCGACCAGCTGTTCGCATTCCCGTTGGGCGCGCTCGCCTCGATGCGGATTCCATCGCCCTCGAAATTGCTGACCGACACGTCCTCGACATGCATCCGGCAGCGCAGGTGGATGCCGTGGAAATCGCCGTCGTTCCCGCCATAACCGCCGGACAACGCCAGCCGCCGGACGGTGCTGTAATCCGCGCCCGGGTAGCGCTGGGTCATGTCGTAGCCGGCCGCGCCGAAGGTGTTGCTGCGCTGGCCGCGGATGCCGGTCTGCCCGGCCGCGAAGCGCAACATCGTCGCCTTCTGCCCCGACCCGAACCCGCCGTCGCCCTCGATGGTCACCGACGATGCGGTGAGCTCGATCGTCGTCGCGCAATAATATTTACCTGCCGGGATGTGCAGCACCGCGCCGCCGCGGCTCGGATTGCCGCCGGCGCTCTGGTCGGTTCCCGCCGCCGCCAGCGCGGTCAGCGCCGCGGCCAGCGCCGGGCTGTTATCGGTCCCCGCCGTGCCCGTATCGTCGGCCACCGCGCCGAACCACAATGCACTGATCGGGCCGTCCACCTGTCGCATCCACGCGCCGCCCGCGCCGGTCGGGTCGCTCGCCGGCGCCACCGCCAGCCCCTGCCGCGGATCGGCGGCGACCAGCGCCGTCCGGTCGCCCGCCTCGAAACGGAACAGGCCGGTCCGCCGCGCCTCGCCCAGCATCCGCACCTGCCCCGCCGCCGGCGCGGCGAGCGCGGCCAGCGCGGCGCGCGTGTCGACCAGCATGCCGTCCTTGCCCGCCGCCGCCTCGACCTTGGCGAACCAGTCGCTCGCCGCGACCAGCGCGATGGTCTTGGCCCCGGACGTGAACTTGGTCAGCGCGCTGCCGTCGGCGGTGGCGCGGGCGATCGTCCCGTCGGCCTGCATCGTGCCCTTGCCGATCTCGCGCTCCGCCGGCTTGTCGCTGCCCTGGATGCAATAATAGAATTGGTCCCCGGCCACGCAGGCCTGGCCAAAGCCGGTGAACCCGGCCGGCGCCGCGCCCAGCACGACATTCGCGGTTCCCTGGACGCTGGTGCTGTTCTTCACCAGGTCGACGAATTTCGGCGTGAAGCTCATCGCTCGCGCTGCCCCCGTATGAAATGAAGGAAAAAATGGGCGGCGGCCCCACCCCCACGGCCGCCGCCCGCCGTACTCAGGCGAACTTCAAAAGCTTGATGCTTTCCGAGTTCGTGACCTGCCCGCCGACACGCTTCGTGGCGTAGAACAGGACGTACGGTTTCTTGGTGTAGGGGTCGCGCAGGATGGTCGTCGCGTTGCGCTCGGTGATCGTATAGCCGGCCTTGAAGTTGCCGAACGCGATCGACAGCGAATTGGCCGCGATGTCCGGCATGTCCTCGGCCTCGACCACCGGATAGCCGAGCAACGTCGCCGGCGCGCCCGACATCAGGCCCGGCTGCCAGATATAGGCCCCGTCCGCCGTCTTGAACTTGCGCACCGCCATCGCGGTGGTCGAGTTCATGACGAAGCAGGCGCCCTGCCGGTATGGCTGGCGAAGGCTCGCGACCAGGTCCATCAGCTTGTCCGCCGGATTGCTCGCCGGGAAGGCGCCCGCCGTGCCGGTGCCGAGGAACTGCAGGCTGCCGAACGCCCGCGCCCCGTCCGCCGTCGCCGCGTTGGGCGAGGTGAGGAAGCCCATCGGCTGCGACACGCCCGAACCCTTGACGAACGCCATGCCCTCGGCCCGCGCGAACTCGGTCGCGATCTCGTCGGCCAGGAACTTCTCGACGTCGAACGCGGCGTCGTCGAGCAGCTGCTGCGACACCGCCGGATTGGCATAAAGGTCGCCCGCCGCCGGCACGATTTCCTGGAACGTCTCGGTGTTCGTCTCCGGCCGCGCCGCCTCGTAGCCGACCCAGCCGGACGGCGTCCCGCCGGTCGCGACCAGCTTGCGATAGTTCGCGCTGCCGACCTTCACCACGTTGGCGATGGCGCGGATCGGCGAGATGGCGACCAGCGTCTTGGCGATCGCCTCGTCGATCTCGCGCGGCACCGCATAGCCGCCGATGGCGTCGGTCGAACTGCCGATCGCCTTGGCCTCGAACCCGCCCAGCAGGCCCTTGCGGAGGTACTCCTCGGTGAACACCGACCCGCCCGCCGCCTTCACCCCGTCGAGCACCGGCCGCTGCCCGGCGATCACGCCCTCGGCGATCCGCTTCTTCAGCGTCTCCAGCTCCACCTTCAGCGCCTCGGTACCTTCATCCTCCAGCCCCTCGAACGACGCCTCGAGGCTGTCCGCTTTCACTTCCATCATCCGCATTTCCTTTCGCCCAACAAAAAAGGGCCGCCACCGGCGACCCTCCTCCCATCTCGTCATCCCCGCGAAGGCGGGGATCCCGCTTTACTCCACCGCATGCACCCGCGCGCGCGGCTGCATCGGCTCGCTGACCAAACTCACCTCGACCAGCTCGACCGCGTTCAACTCCCGCAACCCTTCCGCGCTCCGCCCCGACGCCGTCACCCGATAGCCGAAGCTCAACCCGTCCAGCTTGCCGCCCTTCAGCAGCCGCCCCGCCCGCCGCGCATCCTCGCCCTCGTCCAGCGCCGCGATGACCCGAAGACCGCGCCTGTCCTCGGCCAGCAGCTCGATCCTGCCGATCACTCGCCCCGGCTGGTGCTGCCATAACAGCGGCACGTCGCGCTGCCCCTCCAGGCTCCGCGCGAACGCCCCCTGACGGATCACGTCCCCGCCCCGGTCGGGCCGGTCGAACAGCGCCGCGTACCCGGCGAACCGTACCCTCATTAGGCCAGCTCGCCAGTCAGCTTGAACCGCACCGCGAGGCCGACCAGCGTCGCCACCAGCGCCAAGCGCACGAGCCACGACAGCACAGCCCGCCCCACGCTCCGCCGCGCGTCGCGCCACGCCGACAAGAGCTCGCGCAATTCGTCCATGTCGCGCCGCGCCTTGGCATCGTCGAGGCCCAGCGCGCCCAGCGCCCGCCGCGCCCCCGCCTGGCTCGATTCCTCGACCAGCGCGCGCAGCGTCACCAGCTCCGCCCCGCGGCTCTCCGCCTGCGCCATCAGCAGCGCCAGGATCGGCTCGTTCATGCTGCCCCTCCTTCCGACGCGAAGCCCAGCATCTCGCGCTTCTCCGTCACGCTGAGGAAATCCGCCGCCTGCACCGACGCCCACAGCGCCGCCCGGTCTTCCGCCAATTCCCCGACCTGGTCGGTGTCCACCGCCAGCCGCACCAGCCCCATCCAGTCCGACAGCATCGCCGACAGTGCATCCAGCAACTGCCCGGCCAGCGGCAGCACCGTCTGCCGGTACAGCGCCCGACCCGCCTCGCGCACATTGGCATAGGCCGTGTCGCCCGGCAGCCCGAGCAGCACCGGCGGCACCCCGAACGCCAGCGCGATGTCCCGCGCCGCCGCTTCCTTCAGTGCCACGAAATCCATTTCCGCCGGTGTCAGGCTCAGCGGCTGCCACTTCAGCCCGCCGTCGAGCAGCAGCGGTCGCCCCGCGTTCGCCGCCCCCGAAAATTGCTCGGCCAGTTCGCGCGACAAGCGGTCGAACTGCTCGGCGCTCATCAGCGACCCGTCGCCCGTCTCATACGTCAACGCGCCCGAAGGCCGCGCCGCCTGGTCGAGCAGCCCCTTGTTCCACCGGCTCGCCTTGTTGTGCACGCTCGCCGCCGCCACCGCCGCGTCCAGGCACCCCTGCCCATAATGGTCGTCGGCCAGCGTCAGCGCCCGCACATGCGTCACCTGGGCCCGCGCCAGCGCATCATTCGCCTCGATCCGGCTCACCGCCCCACCGACGCGGTAGAGATAGGCCGACGGCTGTCCCCGCCCGTCCAGCGCGACGCTAACCCGCTCCGGTCGCAACAATGCCAACTCCGCCGGCTTGTCTTCGCTGTCGGCCAGCAACTGCACATAGGCATTGCCGTGCAGCAGCAGCGACGCCCCCGCCCGCTCCAGCAAATTGCCCGGGACCAGCCCCGCCGCGCGCTCGTCACCCTCCGCCGCATAAACGCTCAGGCCGCCCAGCGCCTGCGCCACCATCCGAACCGCGCGAAAACCCACCGGATTGGTTCGATAAACTTCCTCGGTCTGCGCCTCATAGGATCGCACAAACCCGCCCGACGCCTCGCCCAGCCACACCGGCGGCCGTGCCTGTGACGGCACGGACTTTTTCGAAAACCACCCCATTGCCCGCTCCCTCACAGCATCCGCACCCGCGGCACCCCGCTCCGCGTCTCGCTCAATTCGGTCACCGCCCACACCATCGCGTCCGCCCGGTCCGGCGATCGCCCCGGCCCGTCATAGGCCCCGCCCGATCCCATCCCGGACAGCTCCGCCTCCAGCGCCGGAAAGGTCCCGGCCAGCTTCACCCGCCCGGTCTCCATCCGCACCGCGACCGGCTCGGCCCGAGCCGCCTTGCCGGAGGTGGCGTGGACGAGCCTTACCGGCAGCTCTGCGCCCGCCGCCTTGAGCACGCTCTTGACCATCGCCCCGCCCTGGTTCGCTTCGGCGACGATGTGACTCGCGCCCCATTCGCGTGCCGCCGCCACCGCGACCCGCGCCCAGCGTTCGGGCGATCCGGCGCCCACCGAGGCGTCGGCCAGCACATGGATCGTGCCGGCCACGCGCCCCGCGACGACGATCCCGCACCCGTCGCCATGTTCCCCGGCGGGCGGATCGACCCCGACGACCACCCGCTCGAACGCTTCCGGCGCCGCCGCCACCCGCGCCGCCTCGATCAGCGCGCGCGGGAACAGCGCCCCTTCCGCCTCGCCCAGATATTCGCCGTCCAGCTCCTGCCGCCCGATCCGCGTCCCGCCATAGGCGCGCGCCATCGCGTCGATGAACGCCGGGGGCAGCGACACATTGTCGCCCGTCCTCCCGCCCGTCTCGACCGTTCCCTCGTCGCCCCGGATCGCCTCGATCAACGGCCGCGGCCGCGGCGTCGTCGTGACCAGCACGCGCGGCCGCATTCCCAGCCTGAGGCCCATCTGCAAGTTCGCCCAGGCGCTTTCCGCGCAGCGCCACTTGGCCAGCTCGTCGGCCCAGGCGAAGTGAAAGTTCGGCCCCCGCAGCCGCTCCGGGCTGTCCCCCGAATGCAGCGCTGCCCGGCTGCCGTTCGGCCACACCAGCTCGCCCGCTTCCCACTTCAGCCGCACGCCGTTCCGCGCCGCGACCAGGACCAGCCCGCTGGCGCCCTCGACCATCACGCTGCGCGCTTCCTCGATCGATCCCGCGACCAGCGCGATGCGCCGCCGCTTGGCGCTCATCGCCAGGCCGTGCACCCATTCCGCCCCGGCCCGCGTCTTGCCGAACCCACGCCCGGCCATCAGCAGCCAGCAGCGCCAATGCTCGCCCTTCGGCGCGATCTGCCCGTCCTGTGCCCACGCCTCGAAACAGTCGTCGAGCTTCAGCACATCCTCGGGCCGCATGTCGGCAATGAACTTGCGCGCCGCCTCCTCGCCCAGCCGCGCCAGCCGCTGCATGTCGGCCAACCGGAAATCCGTCATCTTCATGCCCGGCGCGCCTTCAGGGCCGCTCGAAGCACCGCCAGCCGATCAATCCCGCGCTTCACTTCCACCCCGTCGGTCAGCTGAGCGCGAAGCCGCTGCAGCCGCATCAGGATCCGCTCCGCCGCCTCGTCGGCCTCCTCGCCGTCGACGCCCGCCTCCACCTCGCGCACCGTCTCGCGGTGCATCTTCAAGAGCGCCAGCGCGATGCGGTCGTCATACTCCTGGATGATCCGGCTCTCGCCGCCGACCTTCACTTCCTTCGGCCGCCCGTGCAGCGCCCGCTCGAGCATCGCCATCTCCAGCGCCGCATAGCCCGTCGCCAGCGCCTCGCCCCACCGCGCGCGAAAGCTCGCGTCCTTGCCCCGCCGCCGATAGGCGCTGGACGGGGACACGCCCGCCTCCGCCGCCGACTTGGTCACGTTCGCGCTTTCTGCCAGCATCTCGATGAACCGGTCCTCGGCCTTCTGCGTCCAGCCGCCACCCCGGCCCGACGACCGCCTTGCCTTGCCCACCGGCCCTCCCAAGTTTTTCTCGATTTTCCGCCGTTTCGGCGCCGTATTAGGTTTGTCACCATCGGCGTGCTACAAGGCCGCCATCGCCGCTCTTCAGCCTGAGCAAAGCGGCGCCAGAGAGCTCGCTACTCCCGCTTGAGTATGAAGGGAGAGTCCATGACCTCCACTGACAGCAGCTATTACCGCACCCGCGCCATCGAAGAGCGCACCGCCGCGGACGAAGCCACCGACGAGCGCGCCATCGAAGCGCACCTCGAAATGGCCCGCCAGTACGACGAGATCGCCGACCGCAATGATGGCGGCCTCCCGGCCTGATTTCCCCACATCGTTGGAATCGAAAAGGGCGGCAGTGACGCCTTGACGTCACCGACCGCCCTTTTCGCGGGGAAACCCTGTTGTGCGCGTCCGACCCGCCGGCCCCGAATCGCAATTCTTCACTGTTCCTTGTATGTGCCGAAACGGCGTGACGATGTCAAGTTGTTTTTCGCCTATTTGGTTTTTTGACTCACCACCACCCCTGGCTTGCCCCGGGGTCCGCATTCCTTCCGGCGAATGGTTGCGGACTCCACATTCGATCGGCACATTGACCCAAAAGTAGGGGCGCGCGTGGCTTACAGTGATTCCGTCGGCGACAATGCCGAGCTGCTGAAGCGATCTCTCACTCGCGTGACGGATTTCTCCGGCCGATCCCGCCGCACGGAGGTCATCTATTTGTGGATCGCAGTCGGGCTTGCATCCGTGATGCTCAACATCATCGTCACGACAATTGTGCCTTGGCCGAAATCGCTCATGTGGAGCGAAATCTCGCGGGTCGTGCTCGCCGCTCCCATATTCGCCCAGTTCGTCAGGCGGCTGCATGATCAGGACAGGTCGGGGTGGTGGGGACTGCTGCTGCCTCTGGCCCTCCTCCTCGGCGTGGCTCAGGCCGCGGTATCGATTCGAGGCGCCATGCCCGATGCCAGCGACCTGTCGACGAACCTTGGAATGCTCTCGGGCCTTTGCGGAATGCCGGTGTTCTTTCTGTCGATATTACCGGGCACCGAAGGAGCGAACCGCTACGGGCCGGACCCTCGCCTCGAAGACCTCTAACGTCCGCGTCCCAGGCCGTTGGCACTTCGGACCATCAAAGCCTGACGACGACCAGCGCAATCCAGAGAAGTAGCAGGATCAGGAGAGTGCTGAATGCGAGGCGCTTTATGGTGCTTCAGCTCCAGCCATGCGTTCGACTTGCGCGGCATCGCAACATCTGTCGCGCGTCCGCCTAAACCGTCGCCCGAATGAGGCATCGCGCAATGTCCTCCGCGATCCGTTCCGCCTGCACGCGGATGTCCGGAACGGCGGTGATTTCCCAGTAGCGGCCCTTGGTCATCGGCCCGATCGCCCACGCCCCGCGGCTGCCCTCGACCCGGTCCTGCGCATCGACCGCCAGCCCCATGGCCAGCGCGTCCGCCTGCGCTAGCCGGTCGGCCAGCATCTGCCGCACCAGGGCGTCGCCCGACTGGTCGATCCGCGACAGCGGCCCGGTGCAGTTGATGACCGTTTCCGCCTCGATCATCCCGCTCCCGCCGCCGCGCCGCGCAACCTCAATCCGCGCGCCTTCGGCCGTCTCCGCCCCGCGCACGATCCGCCCGGCCACGATCTCCAGCCGGCCCTCGCCGCGCAGCCGGTCGATCACGTCCGCCGCCTGAGGCGCGATGCGGTGGCGATGCACGTCCCACCACGGCCGCAAATGCCGCAGGAAACGCGCCTGCCCGTCCGGCCCCAGCCGAGCCCAGATCGCCTGGGTGACCGGCCGCAGCCCGTCCACCGCCGCGCGCCAGTCGCCGCCTTGCGCCCGTCTCCGCATCCAGCGCAGCGCGTCTGAAAGGCGCTCCGGCACTTCGTCCAGGCTCGCCGCTAGCGGCGTCACCCCCTCGACATGCGCCCGCGGCACCTGCCCGCGCCGCGACAGCGCGGTCACATGCCCTTCGAAGCCAGCCTGCTCCAGCGTCAGCACCACGTCGACCATCGTCAGACCGGTCCCGACCAGCAGCACCGGCGCCTTGCCCTTCGCCAGGTCGGCGATCCGCGCCCGCCCCTCGTCGCTCCACGGATCCTCGACGATCCGCGCCGCCGCGATGCCGTCGATCGCCAGGCCCGCCGGCGGCTGGTTGCCGTTGGCCAGCACCAGCGCCTCGCCCTCGATCCGCCCGCCGCTCTCCAGCTCGACGATCCAGCCGCGCCCGCCGGGCCGCGCCGCAACCGCCCGGTCGCGCACGATCTCGACATGGCCACCCGCCGCCGCGCGCTCCAGCTCGGCCTCGACATAGTCGCCGAACCGCCGCCGCGAGACGAAGTCCTGCGGCCCCGCCCCGTCCTCCTCGACATGCGCCGCAAAGGCATGCGGATCGTCGGGCGTCAGGCCCATCTTGCCCGCCGGCACGTTCAGCAGATGCTCTTCGTGCGTCGTCGAATAGGCCGCGCCGCGCGCCACCCGCCCGCGCGCCTCGACGATCACGGACGCCACGCCCCGCGCGGCCAGCTGGATCGCCAGCGCCGATCCGGAAAAGCCGCCGCCGATGATCAGGGCGCGTGGGAATTCGTTGCTCATACGGTCGGATTTCTCTGGAAAATGGCGGTTGCCTAGCGGTCCTGCGTCCGGCGCTGCGCCGGATGCGGCGGGACGAAGCGGCTCAGGCCAGCCGCTCCGCGGGAACGTCGACGGTGACCTGCAGCCCGCCCGGGTGCCAGCGGCGGGCGATGGTGCCGCGCAATTGCTTCTCGACCGCGGTAGCGATCAGGCGATTGCCGAAGCCGTGGGTTTCCTCGCCGCCGCTCACGGCGTCGGGTCCGCCCTCCTCGCTCCAGTCGAAGCGCACCCGCCCGCCCTCGCGGCTCAAGACGATGCGCACTTTCCCGCCGGGCACCGACAGTGCGCCATATTTCGCGGCGTTGGTCGCCAGCTCGTGGAACAGCAGCGCCAGCGGCGTCACCGCCTCCTCGCTGATCTCGACATCGTCGCCGCCGACCGCAATCCGCGCGCCACCCGCATCGGCATAGGGTTCGAACAGATCCAGCAGCACTTGCTTGAGGCTCGCCCGCGCCTGCCCCTCGCCGCGCCCGCCCGGACGGACATAGTCGTGCGCCCGGCCGAGCGCGCCGATGCGCCCCGACACGGCCTGTGCCACCGCGTCGAAGCCCGGGTTGGCGCGCGCCTCGAGGTGCAGCAGGCCGCTCACGACAGAGAAAATGTTCTTGATGCGGTGCGACAGCTCGCGGGTCAGCAGGTCCTGCTGCTCGACCATCATCCGCCGCTCGTGGATGTCGGTGTTGGTCCCGAACCAGCGCTCGATCGCCCCGTCCGCATCCGTCATCGGCAGGCCGCGCGCCAGCGTCCAGCGCCATTCGCCGTCGTGCCGGCGCATGCGGTATTCGACCTCGTACGGGCTGCCGTCGCCGACCGCCTTGCCCCACGCCACGCGCGCCGCCTCGCGGTCGTCCGCGTGCAGCACCTCGACCCAGCCGTCGCCGAAATGTCCCTCGACCGGCACGCCGGTGAATTCGGACCAGCGCTTGTTCAGATAATCGACCATGCCGTCGGGCTGGGTCGACCAGGCCATCTGCGGGATGGCGTCGCCCAGCGCTTCGAACCGCGCCTGGCTGGCCCGTCCCGCCAGGTGCGCCCGCCGGTCCTTCAGCCGCCGCATGACGGCCTGCGCCAGCACCACCAGTCCCTCGCGCTGGAATTCGCTCAAGCCATCCGGCCGCGGCTCGGGGCTGATCACGCACAGCGCGCCCAGCGCCTCGCCGTCGTCGCCGACCAGCGGCGCCCCGGCGTAGAAGCGGATATGCGGCGCGCCGGTCACCAGTTCGTTATGCTGGAACAGGGGATCGGCCGACGCGTCGCCAACCTCCATGATGCCGTCGCCGACCATCGCGTGCTGGCAAAAGCTCATGCGCCGCGGCGTCTCGCTCGCCTCCAGCCCCTCGCGGGCGAGGAAGCGCTGCCGGTCGTCCTCGACCAGGCTGACCAGCGCAGTCGGCGTGTCGGCGAGCTTTGCCGCGAACCGGGTGATCGCTTCCAGCTCGGGATCGTCCTGGAGGGTGTCGGGGGAATAGCTCTGGACGAGCGTCAGCCGTTCGGCCTCGCTGATGCTTTCGCGAACGCGGTACACATCACCCAAGATATTTTCGCCCCTTCAACGATCCCTGCCTAGCGCGGATCGTTACGGTTGGGAAGCGGAATGATGCCCAAATGATTGAAACACCGCCTTTTTTTGTCGTCTCGCCGACTAATAGCCCATCAATGCAAGCACTTCCTTGCGGCTGCGGTCGTCATCGCGGAAGCACCCCATCATCCGGCTGGTGGTCATCATCACGCCGGGCGTTCCCACCCCGCGCGCGGTCATGCAGGCATGGCTCGCCTCGATCACCACCGCCACGCCCTTGGGCTGAAGGTGCTCCCAGATACAATCGGCGACCTGCGCGGTCAGCCGCTCCTGCACCTGCAGCCGGCGGGCAAAGCCGTGTAGCACGCGGGCCAGCTTCGAAATCCCCACCACCCGGTCGCCCGGAAGGTAGGCGATCGCCGCCTTGCCGATGATCGGCGCCATGTGGTGCTCGCAATGCGACTGGAACGGGATGTCCTTGAGCAGCACAATCTCGTCATAGCCGCCGACTTCCTCGAAGGTCCGGCTCAGGTGATGCGAGGGGTCCTCGTCATAGCCGCGGGCATATTCCTTCCACGCCCGCGCCACCCGCGCCGGCGTATCGAGCAGCCCTTCGCGGTCCGGCTCGTCACCGGCCCAGCGGATCAGCGTGCGCACCGCTTCGGCCACCTCGTCGGGCACCGCGATCTTCTTGGGCGGGTTCACCAAATCGCCATCGTCCGGACTCGAAGTCATTGAAATTCCTCATATCCGCTGGTGACCCCGACTGGATTCGAACCAGTGGCCCTCAGATTAGGAATCTGATGCTCTATCCTGCTGAGCTACGGGGCCTGGCCAGCAGCGCGAAGCGTTACGGGGCCGCGCCAATCGGGTCAATCGCCCGGCGCGGTGAAGGCCCGGCGGTGACGAAGTGCCGGCAGGCGGGTGCGGACATTGGCCATCTCGTCGGGATCGATTTCCGCCACGCCGACGGTGCCATGCGACTCGCCCATATCGAGGAGCACCTCGCCCCACGGCCCGACCACCAGTGAATGGCCATAGGTCGCGCGCCCGTCCTCATGGCTCCCGCCCTGCGCCGCGGCGACGACGAACAGCCCCGCCTCGACCGCGCGGGCGCGCAGCAGGAGGTGCCAATGCGCCTGCCCTGTCGGCACGGTGAAGGCGGCCGGGCAGGCGATCACATCGGCCCCGCCCTCGGCCAGCGCAGCCCACAGCGCCGGAAAGCGCAGGTCGTAGCAAATGGTCAGGCCCAGCCGGCCAACCGGCGTGCCCTCGACGATCACCGCCCGGCTGCCAGCGTTGTAGCTGGCGCTCTCCCGCCAGCTTTCGCCGGTCGGCAGGTCGACGTCGAACAAATGGATCTTGTCGTAACGCCCGCGGATTTCGCCCTGGTCGTCGATGACGAAGCTGCGGTTGACCAATCGGTCGCCAACGCCCTTCAGCGCCAGGCTGCCGAGATGGACCCAGATTCCGGCGTGCCGCGCCGCCTCGCGCGCCTTGGCCAGCACGACGTCGTCGGCCTCTTCCGTAACCTGCGCGGCTGCCCGTTCGCGGTCGCGGTCGAGCAGGCCGGTCATCTCCGGCGTAAACAGCATCGCCGCCCCGGCCGAGGCGGAGGCGTGGATCATGTCCGACAGGCGGCGGGCGTTCGCCTCGGGGTCGATGCCGCTCTGCGCCTGGTACAGCGCGACCTTGACGCTCACGTCGCGTCGCGCCCCAGCATGGCGTCGAGCTTGCCGGCATATTCGAGGCCCATCAGGTCGTCGCACCCGCCGACATGCTGGCCGTCGATGAAAATCTGCGGCACCGTCGTCCGACCGTTCGCGCGCTGGATCATCTCTTCGCGCTTGGGCCCGCCAGCGCTGATTTCATATTCCTCGACCTCGGCGCCCTTCATCTCGAGCAGGCGCAGCGCCCGCACGCAGTAGGGGCAAAAGGTCTTGGTGTAGATTTCAACGCGCAACGCTCGTCTCCTGTCCGTCCGGCCCTGCATGCGCCACGACGCGCGCGAAGGCCAGCAGTTCGATCCGCTTCACCCCCGCCTTGCGCAGCGCGCGGGCGCAAGCATCGGCGGTGCTGCCCGAGGTCAACACATCGTCGACCAGGATGATCCGTCGGCCCTTGATCGCGGGGTCGGCAACCGTCGCGCGAAACGCCCCCTTCGTCTCCTGCCGCCGCTGGGTGCCGCTCATGCCCTTGAGCGGCCTCGTCCGCCGCACACGCCGCAGCATGTCCGGCGCCACCTCGCCGACGCCGCCCTTCTCCAAAGCTCGCGCCAACAGCAGTGACTGGTTGAACCCGCGGCTCCACAGCCGCCAGCGATGCAGCGGCACGGGTACCAGCAAAGGCCGCTCGCCACCCTGCGCGCCCGCCAGCGGCGCCATCGCGCGGGCCAGCGTCTCGGCGATCCCGACCTTGCGCCCGTATTTCAGTTTCACCACCAGTCGCCGGGGCGTCTCGCCATAGGCGACCGCGGCGCGCATCCGCTCGAACGGCGGCGGGTCGGCCAGGCAGCGCCCGCACTCCTCGGCCGCGCCCGCCTCCAGCGGAAGGCCGCAGCGCGCGCAGCCCCCGCCCAGCCAGTCGAGCCCGCCCCAGCAGGCGCCGCAGAACAGGTGGCTTTCGTCCTGCACATCGCCGCAGCCCGGACAGCGCGGCGGCAGCGCGAAGTCGAGTATCGCCCGTCCCGCCGATGCTATCACGCCGCGCCACATCCGCCCCTTGTCGCCGCGCCCGGTTCGACGCACAAGCCCGCGCGATGCCGATCTTCGATCCCGCCAGCCTCGACCTCCGCCGCGCCCGCGCCGAACGGCGATCGCCGAGCTTCCTGGACGCGCGCATCTGGGACGACATCGCCGAGCGGGTGGCGATCCTGCACAGCCGACCGGCCAGGGCGCTCCTGCTGGGTCCCATGACCCCGGCGGCCGATGAATTCGCCAAGCGATCCGCCATCGCGCTCACTACCGACACGGGTGACGCGCCCGATGTCGGCCTCGCCCTGGCCGTCCGCTGGGCCGAGACCGAGGACGACCTGCCTGAAAAGCTCGCCGCGCTGGCAATGGTATTGCCGCCTGACACGCCGCTGCTCGGGGCGTCGCTCGGCGGCGACACGCTGCGCGCCTTGCGGGGTGCCTTGCTGGCGGCCGATCGTGCAGGCGGCGTTGCCCTCCCGCGCAGCCACCCGCGGATCGAACCCGGCGCCTTTGCCGAACTGCTGCAACGCGCCGGTTTCGTCACGCCGGTGGTCGACATGGAACCCGTCGACGTGCGCTACTCTTCCCTTGCCCGGCTGGTCGCAGACCTGCGCGACCTCGGTGCGACCAACGTCCTAGCAGAGCGGACCCGCGCGCTGGCAGGTCGCGACTGGGCTACCCGCCTGGAGGAAGCGTTTCCGCCCGGCACGACCGAGCGGTTCGACATTCTCCATTTCTCGGCCTGGACAGCAGGGCGTTAACCTATTTCCGAAGCACGCCCTTAACTTGACTTGTTCTACTGCCGTAGCGTGGACCAAGACCAGAAGGAGGGTGGCGTGGACGCTATCCGGAAAATGCTCGGCGCGTGCGCGGCCTGCCAGAAGGGCGCAACCGCGATCGAATACGGCCTGATTGCGGCGTTGATCGTGATCGCCATGATGGGCGGCCTGCGCACCCTCGGCGGCGGCTCGGGCGGCATGTGGACGAAGATCGTGACCGCCGTCGAAAGCACCTAAGACCGTCGGCGCGACCGTCGAATGCCACGTCCTGCGCCTGCACCCTCGACGGTTAACCACTTCTGTTGATCGCCCACGTATGGCGGAACATCAAAAAAGGGACGGACCTGCGAAGGTCCGCCCCTTTTCCGTTCCCCTCCTCGGGAAACCCTAACGGCGGCGCGTGCCGTAGACGACCAGCTTGACCTTCTGGCCCGGCGTCAGCGCCGCGTTCGACGCCAGCCCGTTCAATGACAGGAAGCGTTCGGCCTGGAAGTTGCGGTATGCCATCCGGCTGGCCAACGACTGGACCGTCTCGCCCCGCGCCACGGTGTGGACGTCGATTACCCGGGGGCGGATCGCCGCCGCTTCGGCCGCGGTGATCGGGCGGAAGCTGTTGATCATCGAACTGAACGGGTTGAGGCCCGCGCCCGCCTGGGTCAGCGTGACGAAGTGGTACGCCTTGTTGCGCGCCATTTCGTAGATGAACACGCCGACGTCGACCGCGCCGGACGAGGTGTTGGCCCGCCCGACGGCGTAATAGGCCGGCACCCCGTTGACCTGGGTGCGCTGGATCGGCCCCATCTGGACCTGCGCCTTGCCCTCGGTCAGCCGGTAGAGGACGCCCTGCACATACTGCGACGGGTCGCCATTATACGGACCGGTCGAAAACTGCGCCTTACCGCTGGTGCCGGCGATGGTCACCGCGTCGGCGCTGTTCTGCATCTGGAAGCCGGCCGGAACGCTGAACTGCAGCCGCAGGTCGGGATGGGTGAAGGTCCGACCGTCGATCACGCCCTGGGCGGGATCGTCGTCGACGTAGGCACCTTCCAGCTGGGCGAGGAAGGCGTCGCGGTTGCGCACACCGCTCATTCGCCCGGTCTGCCGCGCGATCTGCGCCGCCTGCGTCACGCGGTTTTCGCTGAGCGGGTGGGTCGAGGCCCATTCCGGGGTCGAGCGGCCGCTCTTGCCCTGTACCCGTGCCTCCAACGCCGTCGCGCGGGTCAGCGCGCTGAGCATGCTCGCGCCCGCCATAGGATCGTAACCGGCGCTGGTGATGTAGCGGATGCCCAGCTGGTCGGCCTGGTATTCCTGGTCGCGGCTGAAGCGCAGCGTGCCGAGCTGAGAGCTGTACTGCGCGCCCTGCGCGATGAGGTCACCGAACCCGCCGCCGACGACCGAGCCGAGCACGGCGCCCAGCACGCCGAGGATCGAGTTGCGGTTCGCCCGGCTTTCGCGCTGCTGCGCATGGCGGGCGGCGATGTGGCCGGTTTCGTGGCCGAGGACGAACGCCAGCTCGGCCTCGTCGTTCATCAGGCCCATCAGCTGGCGGGTGATGTAGACATAGCCGCCGGGCACCGCGAAGGCGTTTTCGACCGCGCTGTTCAAGGCGGTATAGTGGAGCGCCTGCCCCGGGTTGGTGATGCCGGAATAGGCGCCGACCTTGGCGCCAATCGCCTGCACATAGGCGCCGCGCGCGCCGGTTTCGGCGCCGCCGAATTCCTCGACCACCGCGCGATGCTGCTGGGCCGCTTCCTGGACGTCGCGCTGGTTGAGGTAGCGCGGCGCGACCTGCGCCATCGCCGTGGTGCTGAGCGCCAGCGCGCCGACCGCCAGCATCGATTTGCGCATACGCATGAACTTCTCTCCGTCGGTTTCTCGCTTGGATCTGCGGGAAAAACCGAACGGAGCCGAAATAGGTTCCCTTAGCCGAGCGCCAGGAACTTGGCCCGCCGCTGCTTCTTGAGCGCGGCCGGATCCAGCTTCGACAAAGTCCTCAATTCGTCGGAGATGGCGGCCTTCAAAGAGGCGATCGCCGCGTCCGGGTCGCGATGCGCGCCGCCGACCGGCTCGTCGACGATCCGGTCGATCACGCCCAGCTTCTCCTGGTCCTGCGCCGTCACCTTCATCGCCTCGGCCGCATCCGCCGCCTTGTCGGCGGTGCGCCACAGGATCGAGGCACAGCCCTCGGGCGAAATCACCGAATAGACCGCATGTTCGTACATCAGCACGCGGTTGGCCGCGGCCAGCGCGATTGCGCCGCCGGACCCGCCCTCGCCGACCACCGCGGCAACCATCGGCACGCCCAGTTCGAGGCACGCCTCGGTCGAGCGGGCGATGGCCTCGGCCTGGCCGCGCTCCTCGGCCTGCACGCCCGGGAAGGCGCCCGGCGTATCGACCAGCGTCACCACCGGCACGCCGAAGCGGTCGGCCAGCTGCATCAGTCGGATCGCCTTACGATAGCCCTCGGGCTTGGCCATGCCGAAGTTGTGCTTCAACCGGCTGGCGGTATCGTCGCCCTTTTCATGCCCGATCAGCATGACGCGTTGCCCATCGATGCGGGCGAGGCCGCCGATGATGGCGGGATCGTCGGCGAATGCCCGATCGCCCGCCAGCGGCAGGAAGTCCTCGGCGATGCCGGCGACGTAATCCTTGAAGTGCGGCCGGTTCGGGTGGCGCGCGACCTGGGTCTTCTGCCACGGCGACAGGCCGTTGTAGGTGTCGCGCAGCAACTTGTCCGATTTCGCCTCCAGCCGGGCGATATCCTTGTCGAGGTCGATGTCGCCATTGCTGGCGGTTTCGCGCAATGCCTCGATCCGGGCATCGAGCTCGGCGATGGGCTTTTCGAAATCGAGGTACTGGTTCATCGCTGGCGGCGATTAGTTGCCGTTGCGGAACCGGTCAACGTTTGGCGAGCGGGTGGCGCGCATTGACCAGCTCGACCAGCCGCCCCGCCTCGACGTGGGTGTAGATCTGCGTGGTCGCGATATCGGCATGGCCGAGCAGCGATTGCAGCACGCGCAAATCCGCCCCGCCGGCCAGCAGGTGCGTCGCAAAGGCGTGGCGAAGCACGTGCGGGCTGACCCGTTCCGGCGCGATTCCCGCGAGGCCGGCCCAATGCCGCACCAGCTGGTAGAGCCGGATCCGGCTCAGGTGCGACTTGCCGCCCTTGAACAGCCACGGCCCGGCCGGCGCGACCGCGCTCCACGCCGCCACCGCCGCCTCGGCCCGCGCGCTGACCGGCACCAGCCGTTCCTTGCCGCCCTTGCCCTTGAGCATCAGGAACGGCTGCCCGGGCCGGACGGCATTGCGCGGCAACGACACCAGTTCGCTCGCCCGCAGGCCCGAGCCGTAGAGGAGTTCGAGGAGCGCAAGGTCGCGCAGCGCCAGCGGCCGCCCGCCCGAGGCCCGGTCCTCCAGCTCGGCGAACATCCGGTCGACCTCGTGGGTGTCGAGCAACTTGGGCAGAGGCCGGCGGGTCACCGGCCGGGGCAGCGCCGAGGACGGGTCGTCCTCGCGCAGGCCTTCGTCGAGCAGGAAGCCGTAAAATCGCCGTAGCGAGGCCGCGCGCCGGGCCACGGTCGAGGGCGCCAGTTCGGCCCATTTCTCGCCCAGCGTGCCGAGCGCCTTGCCGTCGGCAGTGCCGATGGCCCCGACATCGCCCGCCGCCGCCTCGAGGTCGGCGCGGTAGGCGAGCAGCGTGTTGCGCGCCGCGCCGGCTTCCGCCGCCATCATGTCGAGGAAGCGGTCGACCAGGGCGCGGTCCTCGCCGGTCACGTCAGCTCCGCGCCAGCGCCTCGGCCGCGATCATCCGCGCGGCGAAGTCGAGGCCGACCTTCTTCAGGCCGGCGACCGAATGGTACATGTAGCGGCCCGACAGGGTCTTGGGCGACGATGCCTGCATCGCGCTGGCGGCCATCACCACCACCGTCCCGGCCTGCCCGCGCTGCGCCGCGCCGTCGATGTAGCCCGACCAGCGCGACGTGCCGCCCAGCCTCAACTCGTACTTCGACGCCAGCGCGTTGGCGGTGTCGGCGTTGATCCGGCCGAGCCCGAGCAGCCCGCCGACCAGGAGCGCGGTGCGCTGGTGGTCCTTGCTGTCGTCGCGGTCGGCGAAATCCTCGATCCGGCCCTGTCCGAGGTCGATCCCACGTGTGTCCGGCGCGGACAGCGCCAGCATCGCCCAGACGCGGTCGGCGTCCTTGTCGTCGAGGTCGCCCAGCACCGACGCCCAGCGCGCGGCATGGCGGTCGTAGCCGCCGGCCAGCATCGAGGCGATCAGGTTGGGCGCGTCCGACGACAGGTCGGCGCTGGGCGCGACCAGGCTGGCGGCGCGCGCGGTCAGCACCAGCGAGCCGTAGCGGTCGTCCTCGCTGCCCAGGCCCCACAGCTTGCGCATCGCGCCGATCTTGGTGTCCTGGTCCTCGCCGGCATAGGCAAGGCGCAGCTGCCACGGGTCGGTCGAGCCGAGCGTGTCGGGGTCGGTGCGGTCGAACGCCGCCGCCATCAGCGAGACGTAACCGGACGACGAAAACACGCCCATCCGCGCCGCCGTGCGCGCCGCGTCGAGGCGCTTTTCGGGGGAGAACATCGGCGAGCGGGCGAACCAGGCGCGAAGCTGTGCCGGCGCGCCGGTGACGAGCTTTTCGGGCGGCATCATGCCGGTCGCCGACGACAGGCCGAAGCGCCAGCTGTCGAGATGCTCGACCGGCTCCCACTCGATCGTCACCGCCCGGCTGCTGTCGCCCGCCGCGCCGACCACCTTGTCGGCCAGCGACACGTCGATCGGCGACAGCTTGCCGCGGTTGCGGGCGCGGTCGACCAGCGAGGCCGCCTGCTCGGGCGAGCCCTGCAGAGCGGCGCACATCGCCGAGACTAGCGGCGCGATCTTCGGCTCGACCTTGTCGATCCGCGTTTCGATCGGGCACAGGCCGCTGGGGTCGCTGGTCGCCAGCGCCGATTGCGTCGCGACCTGCACCATCTTGGGCGTGAAACCGTCGGTATCGACCGTCGCCACCAGCATGCGCGCGGCATCGGCCTCGCCCATCCGCAGCAGCAGCCAAGCGCGTTCCGCTGCCCAGTCGGAGGCGTTGACCCCGGCCGGCGGCGCGCCCTTGGCGAGCAGCGCGCTGCGCAGCAGGATATGCGACCAGCGAGAGGCGAGCGGCGTATCCATCCGCCGCATCAGCACCTCGAGGAACGGACCGTACGCACCGCCCCACGGCTTGTCGCCAAGGCCCAGCGCCTGCGGCGCGAACAGGCCTGCATCTTCCGGTGCGCGGCGGGCGGCCGTCACATATTCCGGCTGCACGGCGGGCACTTCGGCCAGCGCGTCGGCGCCGGTTTCGCTGACCACCACGTCGCCATTCTCGGCGTCGGGATCGACCTTGACGATGCGCGGCGTGACCGGCGTCGGCGCGGTTCCCGGCGCGGGCTGAGCCTGAGGTTGGGGCTGCTGCTGGGGCGGCGGCGCGGGGTCGCCGAATCCCGGCGGCAGGATCGATTCCTGCGCCAGAACGGGCAGTGCCGCGCCGGCCGTCAGTGCCAGCGCGAGCCAGCGGCGGCTAGCCGGCGGCATTGGCCGCGACATCCGTCTCGATGGTGTGCAACGGCTGCTCCTTGGCCCGGCCGGACAAGAGGAACATCGCGCCGATCACGAGGGCGACAAGGACGATCAAAACGGCAAGGCCACGGGGCATTCGCCACTCCTGCAGGTGAATGGATGGCGGGCCTTTTGCCCGATGGCAGGGCGCTGTGTATAGCCCAAGCGTGGAAAAGATCGCCGCTGCCCTCGACCGTCCGCTCGTGCTCGTCGGGATGATGGGCGCGGGCAAGTCGACCGTCGGCCGGCGCCTCGCCAAGCGGCTCGGCCTGCCGTTCGTCGACAGCGACAGCGAGATCGAACATGCCGCCGGCGGGGCTTCGGCGGCTGACGTGTTCCTGCGCTACGGCGAGGACGATTACCGCGACGGCGAGAAGCGAATCGTCGCCCGGCTGGTCGACGGCGACATTAAGGTTATCGCCACTGGCGGCGGCGCCTATGTCGACCCCGACACGCGCGCGCTGCTCAACGAAAAGACCATCACCATCTGGCTCGACGCGCCGATCGACGTGCTCGACGAGCGCACCGGGCGCCGTAACACCCGCCCGACGCTTCGCGGCCCGGGCCGGCGCGACAAGATCCTCGCGCTGGATGCAGAGCGCCGCGCCGCCTACGCCCAGGCCCACATCCACGTCAAAAGCTCGAACAGCGGGCACGGCGACGTCATCAGCCAGATCCTGGCCAAGCTCGGCGAACGGCTGGACGGGCGCTAGGCGGCCGGTTCGGGCGCCGCGTCGTCGAGCGGGCGGTCGGGGCCGAAGCTGCGTTCCAGCCCCGCCCGCAGGTCGCCCGTCTGGGCCTGCCGCTCCAGCCGCTCGCAATCGCGCAGCCGGTATTCGCGCTCGACCCGGTCGATCTCGCTGCTCTCGATGCCCGCTTCCTTGAGCGCCGCGCGGCCCATCTTGACCGCGCTCTCGAACAGTTCGCGCTGGGTATAGGCAAGGTCCAGGCTGTCGAGTTCGATCATGTGCCGCCGGTCGTAGGTGCGGACCATCACCCGCGCCTGAGGAAAGGCATCGAGCACCGCCGTCAGCGCTTCCTTCGACAGCGAGCCACCGGCGTTGTCGTTACAGAACAGGATCGCCCGCGCCTGCTCGGCGCCCGCCTGGCGTAGCAGGTCGAGCCGCGTGCCGTCCCCGAAATAGACTTTCTGGCCAAAACTGCCCGCCGTATCGATCATCTCGGCGTCGGTATCGACCACCGTCACCTCGACCCGCTTGGCCATCAGCATCTGCGCCACCGTCTGGCCGAAGCGGCCGTAGCCGACGACGATCACCGGCGTGTCCTCCGCCTCCGCCGGGCCCGGCCGGCCGCCGGCGCCCTGCGGCGCTTCCTTGATGCGGTCGGTCAGCTTCATCAGGAACGGCGTGGTCGACATCGACAGGGTGACCACCGCCCCGAACAGCGAGGTCGCCTCGGGCAGGATCAGCCCAGCCGCGCTGGCCTGGGTGAACAGGACGAAGCCGAATTCGCCTGCCTGGCTCAACAGCAGGCCGAGCCGGAACGCCTTGCGCCATGTCGACTTGAACATCCGCGCGATGAGCGTGATCAGCAGCGTCTTGATCAGGATGACGGCCAGCGCGATGCCGACCACCGCCAGCGGGCGCTGGGCGATCACCGGCAGGTTGAGCATCATGCCGACGGTGAGGAAGAACAGGCCGAGCAGGATCGAGCGGAACGGCTCGACGTCGCTCTCCAGCTCGTGCCGGTACGGGCTTTCGGCCAGCACCACGCCGGCGACGAATGCGCCCAGCGGGACGGACAAGTGCAGCGCGTGCATCAGCGCCGCAGCCGCCATCACCACGAACAGGCCGGCGACCACGAACAGTTCGCGCTCCGCAAGCCGGCCGACCAGCCGGAACATCGGGTTGAGCAGCACCCGCCCGGCCACGACCAGCGCGACTACCGCGCCGACGGTGTAGGCGGCCAGGGTCCAGCCGACCGGCTCGCTCGGGTCCGGCGGCGTGCGGCTCATCGCGGCGACGATGGTGATCATCGGCACGATGGCGAGGTCCTGCAGCAGCAGGATGGAGAAAGCGCGCTCCCCGTGCGGGGTGTTGAGCAGGCCGTCGCCGCGAAGCATCGGCAGCACCTGCGCGGTCGACGACAGCGCGAGCGGCAGGCCGAGCGCGATGCTGGCAGCCACGGTGATCGAGAAGCCGAAGTGGATGAAGGCGGCCAGCGCCAGCCCGCACAGCACCACCTGCATCAGGCCGAGGCCGAAGATATCCTTGCGCAGCCGCCACAACCGAGATGGATTGAGTTCGAGGCCGACGATGAACAGCAGCAGCGCGATGCCGAGCTCGGTGATCGACGCCAGCTGCTCCGGGTTGCGGAACAGGCCGAGCACGTGCGGGCCGATGATCACCCCGCCGACGATATAGCCGAGCGTCGCGCCCAGCCCCAGCTTGCGGAAAAGTGCGACCATGACGATCGACGTGCCGAGCATGATCGCGCCGCCTTCCAGCAGCGCGGTGGTCGCGACTTCGGCGGCGTCGGGGTTCATGGCGTCCTTTCCAGCGCGGCGAGCAATGCGCGGAACGGCAATAGCACCGCCCCGTGCCGTCCCGGAAGGGCGACGACCGGATCGAGCGCGTCGATCCCCCGCCATGCGGGCAGGGCACCCCCGCCCAGCCAACCGCGGATCGCGTCGAGCGCTTGGCGCACGTCGTCGGCCGACTTGCCGCCCGCGCCCTCCGCCATCACCGCCGCCGCGGCCTGTCCGAAGGCGCACGCCTCGACCGCTTGGGTGAGCGCGGTGATGCGCCCGTCCTCCGTGGCGACCGCCACCCGCATCCGCGCCCCGCAGGTGGGGGAACGCAGTTCGGGGCCGTCGATCGCATCGAACCCGACGCGGCCCGGCACATGCGCGGCGAGGCGAAGGATGTCGCGGGTGTAGGGCGAAGTGCCTAGGCCCTGCGCCATGTCGTTCCTTGCGGCCCATCCTCGAGCAGGATGCCCTCGGCCTTCAGTTCGTCGCGGATGCGGTCGGCCTCGGCAAAGTCGCGCGCCTTCTTGGCGGCGTTGCGCGCATCGACCTTGGCGTCGATGCCGGCATCGCCCTCGCCTCGGAACCAGCTGTCGGCGCTCTCCACCAGCAGGCCGAGCAGGCTGGCCGACGCCTTGAGTACCGACGGGTCGTCGATAGCGCCCAGTCGCGCCATTGCCAGCGGCGTGTTGAGGTCGTCGCCCAGCGCCTCGATCACGCCCGGATCGACCGCGCCCGGCGCAGCATCGCCCACCTTGCGGTACAGCCCGTCGAGCGTCGCCTTGGCCTGCGCTACGAGGTTTTCAGTCCACGGCAGCGGCTGGCGGTAGTGCGCGCTGAGCAGTGCCAGGCGCAGCGTCTCGCCCTTGTGCTTCTGCAGCAGCACTTCCGGTGTCACGACGTTGCCGAGGCTTTTCGACATCTTCTCCGCGCCCATGTCGACGAAGCCGTTGTGCACCCAGTAATTGGCCAGCGGCTTGCCATCATGCGCGCAGCGGCTTTGTGCGATCTCGTTCTCGTGGTGCGGGAAGATGAGGTCGAGCCCGCCTCCGTGGATGTCGATCGTCTTGCCCAAATGCGCGGCGATCATCGCCGAACATTCGATGTGCCAGCCCGGCCGGCCGCGGCCCCACGGACTGTCCCAGCCGACTTGGGTCTCGCTCGACGGCTTCCACAGTACGAAGTCGGCCGGGTCCCGCTTGTAGGGCGCGACCTCGACCCGCGCGCCGGCGATCATCGCCTCGCGGTCGCGGCGCGACATGGCGCCGTAATCGGGGTCGGACGCAACGGCGAACAGGACATGGCCTTCCGCTTCATACGCGTTGCCCGACGCGACCAGCCGTTCGATCATCGCCACCATCGCCGGGATTTCTTGCGTCGCGTGCGGCGCGATGTCCGGCGGCAGCACGCCCAGCGCGCCCATGTCGGCGAGGTAAAAAGCCTCGAACCGGTCGGTGATCACCGACACGTCGACGCCCTCGTCCGCCGCCGAGGCCATGATCTTGTCGTCCACGTCGGTGACGTTGCGGGCATAGACTACGTGGTCGGCGCCGTAGGTGTGGCGCAGCAACCGGACCAGCGTGTCGAACACCACCGCCGGTCGCGCATTGCCGATGTGGGCGCGGCCGTAAACGGTGGGTCCGCAGACGTAGAGCGTGACCCGCTCCGGATCTTGCGGAACGAACTCGCGCTTTTCGCGGGCCATGGTGTCGTGCAGGCGGATCGTCACAGTTTCACTCCGGGGTGGCGGCGGGTCTCGACCCAGTTGACCACCGATTTCGCGCTGGCGTTCAAGAGCGGATAGCTGCGGCTGTCGGTCATCCACGCAGGGCGCGGCGCGTTGCCGCCATACATCAGGTCGGTGCCGAGGTTGGCGAAGAGAAAGAAGATCGTCGCGCCGAGCAGGCCCTTCAAGAGCCCGAACCCGCCGCCGAGGATTCGGTCGACCGGCCCCAGCACGGACTTGCGGCTACGGCTGCCGACCGCCTTGGCGAAGATCTTGAACGCGATGTAGGCCGGCAGGAACAGCAGCGCGAACGCCAGCACCGCCGCCCCCGCGCCGGTGCCGACCGTGCCGACGAGCTTGGCGGTCAGCGGCGCGTGGAAGAACTTCAGCGCCGCGATCCCCGCGACCCACGCCGCGAGGCTCAGCAACTCATGCACCAGCCCGCGCGTAAACCCGATCAGCGCGGCGCCGCCGATGGTCAGGATGACGAAGATGTCGAGCGCGGTCATGGTGGGGCTGCGCTAGCCGCCCTTCGTCCGCTCCGACAAGAGCTATTGCGCGGGAACGGCGTCGGCAGGCATGTCGCTGCCGAACCACCACTTGGCCATGAGGGGGATGGGCAATCCGCACATGAAAAACGGCATTGCCACCACCGCCGCGTATACGAGCGGATCAAAACGTTGCCACGGACCACCTAAGCCCGCCAGTAGCGCCAAAGCGGATATGACCGACCAGGCCATCGCCACGCGCAGCCCGACGGTCGCCAGCGACAGCCGGCGGTCAGCCACGACCCGGCATGTCCAGGGAATGATGATGAACGCGATGATCGGAAGGGCGAACACCAAATTGACGATCAGCTGGCCAACCACCCTGCGTGGCAGGTAAATGGCGCGTTCTGCTTCCGCGTAATGGCCTTGCCTGACCAGGTCGGTGAAGTCCGCATCGCAAAGGACGTAGGTGGTCAGTGAAAGCCCGGCCAAGGCCATCAAAAGCCCGAACGCCAGCGGAAGGTAGGCGGAAAGCCGTGCACCGCTCCCTCCCCCTCGAGGCTCGCCCACCGACCGCCAACGCCAGACGCCCAAAGCCAGGCAGACCAGCGCCACCGGGATGATCAGGTCGAAGACGATCTCGATACCCATTCCCGCTGAACTATCGCCCCAGCACCTTGTCAACCAGCCCCTTGAGGTGGCGGTGGTGGACGGCGCGTAGGGTGTCGCCCTTGGGCGCGCCGGTTTCGGGAACCCAGGCTTCGTCGAAGCCGAGCTTGGCCGCTTCCTTGAGGCGCAGCGCCGCGTGGGCGACGGGTCGGACTTCGCCTGAGAGCGCGACCTCGCCCATCACCACCGCGCCTTGCGGAACGGGGCGTTCGCTGAGCGCCGACACCAGCGCCGCCGCGACGGCGAGGTCGGCGGCAGGGTCGGTCAGGCGGTAGCCGCCGGCGACGTTCAAATAGACCTCGCTCGTCGCGAAACTGATGCCGCAGCGCGCTTCGAGCACGGCGAGGATCATCGCGAGGCGCCCAGAGTCCCAGCCAACCGCCGCGCGGCGCGGGGTGGCGCCGCTGGCCAGCCGCACGACCAGCGCCTGGATTTCGACCAGCACCGGACGCGTGCCCTCGATCGCGGGGAAGACGGCGGTGCCGCTGACCGGCTCGCCGCGCTGGGTCAGGAACAGGCTCGACGGGTTGCCAACCTCGGCCAGCCCTTCACCCGCCATGGCGAACACGCCGATCTCGTCGGTCCCGCCGAAGCGATTCTTGACCGCGCGCAGGATGCGGTACTGGTGGGACCGTTCGCCCTCGAAGCTCAACACCGTGTCGACCATATGTTCGAGCACGCGCGGGCCGGCGATGCTGCCGTCCTTGGTGACATGGCCGACCAGCACGATCGCCGTTCCCTGCTCCTTGGCGAAGCGGACCAGTTCCTGCGCCGAGGCGCGGACCTGGCTGACCGTGCCCGGCGCGCCCTCGATCAGGTCGCTATGCATCGTCTGGATACTATCGATCACCAGGAGCGCCGGCGGTTGCTGCGCCATGGTCGTCAGGATGTCGCGCACGCTGGTCGCCGCCGCCAGCTGCACCGGCGCGCCGCCCAGCCCGAGGCGGATCGCCCGCAGCCGCACCTGGTCGGCCGCCTCCTCGCCCGAGACATAGACCACCGGCTTGCCCGCCGCGGCAATCTTGCCCGCGATCTGCAGCAGCAGGGTCGACTTGCCGATGCCGGGATCGCCGCCGAGCAGCGTCGCCGAGCCCGCCACCAGCCCGCCGCCGACCGCGCGGTCGAATTCGGCGATTCCGGTCAAGATCCGCTCCGGCACCGCGCCGGGGTGGTCGAGGCCGCTCAAGCTGATCGCCCGGCCGCCGCCCTGGAGGTTGTGCTTGGCGGCGAACACTGAGGCGACGACCGGCGCTTCCTCGACCAGCGTGTTCCATTCGCTGCAGTCGTCGCACTGGCCCTGCCAGCGGTGGGTGACCGACCCGCAGGCCTGGCAGACATATCGGGATTTCGCTTTCGCCATGGCGGCGACGCTACCGGAACAAGACGTGAACGCCAAGCGGCTTTTCGAACGGCGCGGCGGGCGGGGCGTCGCCGCTCCGCGACAGGCGGAGCAACGTTGGGCGTAGGGCTTCGTTGAAGCGGCAAACCCCAAAAGGAGATCGACCATGCCCTATGCCCAAGGAACCGACGGTGCGAAGCTGTTCTACAAGGACTGGGGCAAGGGCAATCCAGTTGTCCTCATCCACGGCTGGCCGCTGACCGGCGACACGTTCGACGAGGCCGGCATCAAGCTGGCCGAGAACGGCTTCCACGTCATCATCCCGGACCGCCGCGGCTTCGGCCGGTCGGACAAGACGTGGAGCGGCAATGATTACGACACCTACGCCGACGACGTCGCCGAAATCCTCGACCATGCCGGGATCGCCGACCCGGTCGCGCTGGTCGGATTCTCGATGGGCGGCGGCGAGGTCGCGCGCTTCCAGACCAAATATCCGGGCCGCACGTCGGCGGCGGTGCTGGTCAGCTCGGTCGTGCCCTACATGCTCAAGACCGACGACAACCCCAACGGCGTGCCGCAGGAGGTGTTCGACCAGATGACGGCCGGCATGAAGAAGGATCACGCCGATTTCTTCACCGGCTTCTTCAAGGACTTCTTCGGCGTTGGCGTGATGGCCCACCCGGTGTCCGACGCGGTCATTGAGGATGCGCGGGACCAGACCCGGCAGGCATCGATCCACAACATCCTGAAGGCCGCGGGCGCGTTCGCGACGACCGACTTCCGGCCCGACCTTGCGAGCTTCAAGTCGCCGACGCTGGTCATCCACGGGACCAAGGACGCGACCGTGCCGATCGACGCGACTGCCCGCGAGGTGGTGAAGGCGGTGCCCGGTGCGCAGCTCACCGAATATGAAGGCAGCGCCCACGGCGTGTTCGCCACCGACAAGGAGCGGCTGATCGACGATTTGCTCAGCTTCCTCACCGCCAACCTCGGCGGCGGGGCGCAGTCGGCCAGCGCCATCCCGCTGACCGCCGACGCGTGACGAAAAAGGGCGGGGCGGCGATTGCTGCTCCGCCGCCCCTTCTGGTATCCTTCCGCAGATGAGCGATACCGGCTTCACCGGCGAAATCCCGGAATATTACGAGCGTGACCTCGTCCCCTTCCTGTTCGCCCCGTGGGCGAACGAACTGGCCGAGCGCATCGCCGAGCGGTCCCCCGCCTCGGTGGTGGAGACCGCGGCCGGCACCGGCGCCGTGACACGCGAGATCGCCGCGCGATGCCCGGGAGCTCGGATCGTCGCCACCGACCTCAACCGCGAAATGCTCGACGTGGCGCGCCCGCGCCTTCCCGACAATGTCGAGCTGGTCGTCGCCGACGCCTGCGACCTGCCCTTCCCCGACGACTCGTTCGACGCGCTGGCCAGCCAGTTCGGGATCATGTTCTACCCCGACCGCGCGAAAGGCTACCGCGAGGCTCTGCGCGTGCTCCGGCCCGGCGGGACGATGGTCGCGGCGGTGTGGGGCGCGCTCGACGCCAACCCGGTGTCGAAGGCGGTCGCCGAGGCGGTCGCGGCGACCTTCCCGGGCGACCCGCCGGCCTTCCTCGAGCGCACCCCGTTCCACTACGCCGACGTCTCGGCGATCGTCGACGAGGTCGAGGCGGCGGGCTTCGACATGGTCTCGATCGAGGAGCTGACGCTTCCCCACCCGCCGGTCGAACCGAAGGTGGCGGCGGAAGGCATTTGCCTCGGCACGCCGCTGCGCGCGGAGATCGAGGAGCGCGGGCCCCACGCGATCGAGCGCGCGCTGGACGCCGCGACGGCGGCCATGGCGCCGTTCACCGGCGCCGACGGCAAGATCGACGCGTCGATGACCGCGCTGGTCATCACTGCCATGCGCTAGGGATTGCCGAAGCCCGCGACCGCCACTAGCGGACGGCGGATGGACTGGCTTCCCGAACCGCTGAAAATCCCCGCCTTCCGGTCCTACTGGCTGGCCCGCTTCGCCTCGACGCTGGCGCAGCTTTCGATGGTCATCGTCATCGGCTGGCAGGTCTACGACATCGCCCGTGACACGATGGGCATCCAGGCCGCCTCGCTCCGCCTTGGCCTCATCGGGCTGGTCCAGTTCGTGCCGCTGTTCGCCCTGTCGCTGTTCGCGGGATGGACCGCCGACCGCCTCGACCGGCGCTGGATCGCGCGCGCCGCGGTGGCGCTCGAACTGGCCTGCGCGATCGCGCTGGCGTGGATGGCGAATGCCGGGATGCGCAACCTCGAGGCGATCTATGTCGTCGCCGCGCTGCTCGGCGTCGCCCGCGCCTTCGCCGGTCCGGCGCTCGGCGCGTTGGCCCCCAACCTCGTCCCGCGCGAGATCCTGCCGCGCGCCATCGCCTTATCGTCGATCGCCTGGCAGGTCGGAACGGTCGTCGGTCCGGCGCTCGGCGGCTACCTCTATGCCTACCGGGCGGACGTGCCGTACGAAGTCAGCGCCGTGCTATTCGCGCTGTCGTTCCTGCTGCTGATGACCATCCCGCCCGTTGCGCGACCGACCGAGGCGCGCGGCAACCCGTGGAAGCAGATGGTCGACGGGCTGCATTATGTGCGGACCAACAAGCTGGTGCTCGGCGCGATCAGCCTCGACCTGTTCGCGGTGCTGCTGGGCGGCGCTACGGCGATGCTGCCGGTCTATGCCCGCGACATCCTCCACACCGGCCCCGAAGGCCTCGGCCACCTGCGCGCCGCGCCGGCGGTCGGCGCGACACTGATGGCGATATGGTTCGCGTTCCGGCCCTTGAAGTCCAACGTCGGGGTCAAAATGCTGGCCGCGGTCGCGCTGTTCGGCGTTGCCACCGTGGTGTTCGGCCTGTCGACCTCGATGCCGCTCAGCATGGCCGCGCTGTTCGTGCTGGGCGCGGCCGACATGCTGAGCGTCTATGTCCGGCAGAGCCTGATCCAGCTCTACACCCCCGACGCGATGCGCGGGCGGGTGGCCGCGGTGTCCACCTTGTTCATTTCCGCCAGCAACGAATTGGGCGAGACCGAAAGCGGTTTCCTGGCGGCGCTCGTCGGGCCGGTAGTCGCGGTGGTGGGCGGCGGCATCGGCGCGGTGCTGGTGGTGCTGACCTGGTCGCGGATTTTCCCGCAACTGAGGCTGGCGCGGACGTTCGATGCGCCAGACGAAAGCCGAACGGTAAATTAATGCCTAACCGCTTCGCTTAGACGCCCTGTTAACTCCTGTGCGTGCATGCTCGCGCGCAAAGGATGGGACTGAATGCGTAAAAGCCGATTCGCGGCGGCGGTGGCAGCGCCGATGGAAACCCGGGAGGTCAAACTCTCGGAAGCGCTGTTCTTTGACCTCAAGCCGGAAGAAAGCGACGACGATTACGCGATCGCGACGCAGCGCGTCACCAGCCTGCGCCACGTGCCCGTGATGCTCGGCCTCGTCCATCTGCTGTCGATCGCCGCCGTCCTGGTGCATTTCGGCTTTGCCATTCCTGGAAACAATCCGGCGTTCCTGCTCCAGCTGGTGCTGGTCACCCTGGCGCTTGACGGCGCCGCGGCCGGCTACCTGTGGTTCAAGGAAAAGAAGAACTGGAGCCCGCGCACTTCGGTCGCGGCGCTGTGCGGCTACAGCCTTGCGGTCAGCTTCTGCTGGGCGCTGTTCAGCCATGTCGCGTCGTGGCTGCCCGGACTGTCGAACAGCGGCCTCCTGCCGCTCGTGGTCGGCGCGGGCGTGACGGCCAGCGCGGTGGTGGTGATCGGCTCGCCCCCGTTGGCGGTGGTGACGGCGCTGGCCGGCACCGTGTCGGCAATGATGTTCAGCAACGACGCGACCGTCACTGCCGGCATCGCCGCGGTCAGCCTGGTGCTGGTCGGCTACAGCGCACTGACCAGCCAGACGATGATCATCGATGCACGCCGCCGGCTGCTGCTCGACCGCGAGGCGCGCAAGACGCTGCACTTCGTCGCCGAGTTCGAGAATTCGGGCCGCGGCTGGTTCTGGGAAACCGATCCCAAGGGCACGCTCAGTTATGTCTCGTGGCAGCTGGCGGAAGACTTCGACTGCACGCCGGACGCCCTCATCGGCCGCCAGTTTACCGACCTGATGAGCGTCGACAGCGGCAATTCCGATTCCCTGCGCGACGAGCGCACGCTCGGCTTCCACCTGTCGGCCCGTTTCCCGTTCAGCGACGTCGTTGTGCGCGCCGCGTCTGACCGCGACGTCCACTGGTCGTTGTCGGGCAACCCGATCTTCGACGAGCGGGGCCGCTTCCTCGGCTTCCGCGGCATCGGCACCGACCTCACCGAACAGCGCCGCAGCGAGCAGGAAATCAGCCGCCTCGCCCGCTTCGACAGCCTGACCGGCCTGCCCAACCGCGCGCTGATGCGCCAGACGTTGGACGAGGCGCTGCGCAACGCCGCCCGCCGCCAGAAGGGCTGCACCCTGTTCCTGATCGACCTCGACCGGTTCAAGAACGTCAACGACACGCTCGGCCATCCGGTCGGCGACACGCTGCTTCGCCAGGTCGCCCAGCGGCTGACCAGCGTGATGGGCGAAAACGGCCAGGTCGGGCGGCTCGGCGGCGACGAGTTCAAGGCGGTGCTTCCGGGCATCGTCGAGACCGGCCTGATCGAAAGCCTGGCCCGCACTTTGATCGAACAGGTCTCGCGCCCGTACGAGATCGAGGGCCACCGCGTGACCATCGGCGCGTCGGTCGGCATCGCCATCGGCGATCCGGGCCGCAGCTGCGCCGACAGCCTGGTCCGCAACGCCGACCTTGCGCTCTATGCCGCCAAGGCAGCGGGTCGCGGCAAGCACATGTTCTACCAGCCCTCGATGCACTCGGAGGCCTCGGACCGCCAGGTGATGGAGAACGACCTGCGCGGCGCGATCGACCGCGGCGAATTGTGGGTCGCCTTCCAGCCGATCGTCCGCCTCGCCAGTGAGGACCTGTGCGGGTTCGAGGCGTTGGTGCGCTGGAACCACCCGACCCGCGGCCCGGTCGGCCCCGACAAGTTCATCCCGCTGGCGGAAGAATGCGGCATGGTGCCCAAGATCGGCGCCTTCGTCCTCGACGAAGCGCTCAAGGCCGCCGCAAGTTGGCCGGATTCGATCCGCGTCGCGGTCAACCTGTCGCCGATCCAGTTCAACCATCCGGGCATCGTCGACCAGGTCGGTGCCGCGCTCGCCCTTCACCAGGTGCGCGCCGGCCGGCTCGAGCTCGAGATCACCGAGGGCGTGTTCCTCGGCGACAACGAGGAGGTCGACAACACCTTCGCCGCCTTGAAGGCGCTGGGCGTCCGCCTCGCGCTCGACGATTTCGGCACGGGCTATTCCTCGCTCGGCTATCTCAAGAAGGCGCCGTTCGACAAGATCAAGATCGACCAGAGCTTCGTGCGCGGCGCGGCCGCCAGCGGGGCCCGCAACGGCGCCATCATCCGCGCCATCGTCACGCTGGCCGAAACGCTCGACATGGACACCACGGCCGAGGGCGTCGAGACCCACGACGACCTCCACCTGATCCGCGAGCTGGGGGTCAGCCAGGTCCAGGGCTACATCTTCGGCAAGCCGGTCGATGCCAAGGGTGCGAGCGAATTCGTCGCCAGCCAGACCATCGAGGCCGACGGCTTCCAGTCGATCCGCGAGCCGCGCCAGCGCCTTATGCGCCGTGCCATCGCCGCGATCGACGGCCACCCGACCGAAATCCGCCTGCGCAACATTTCCGCCAAGGGCGCGCTGGTCGAGTGCCACCAACCGGTGACGCCGGGCGAGATGATGACCATCGACATCGTCGGCGTCGGCCCGGTCATCGGCACCGTGCGCTGGTCGCAGTCGGGCAAGTTCGGCGTCCAGTTTACCGAGATGTTCGACCTCGCCCGCCTCGCGCCCAAGGCCGAGAAGAGGTCGACCACCACGATGCTAACGCCGTGGTACCTGGCCGAACACAAGGAAATGACCGGCGGCGGCCGATAGGGAAACGGGCGGGCAATACAGCGCCTGCCCATCCCTCGCGTCGACTTTGCCGATGCCTCAGAAGGCGTCGATTTCCAGTGCCATTACCGTTTCCGCCCCGGCCTCGACCTCGCGGCGGAGCGCGCCGGCCGCGCCGAGCGCACGCTGGGCGTAAAAGCGGGCGGTGGCAATCTTGGTCTGGTGGTAGGCCCCGTCCTCGCCGCCAGCCAGCGCCGCCGACGCGGTCGACATCTTCGCCCACATCCAGCCGAGGCTGACGAGGCCCATCAGGTCCATGTAGGCGTAGGCGCCGGCGCCGGCATTGTCCGGATCGGCCATGCCGTGCTGGGCCAGCCACATCGTCGCGCCCTGTAGGTGCTGGAGCGCCTTTTCGAGCGGGTCGGCGATTCCGGCCGGGTCGCCCGCGGCGCGCGCGTCGGCGATCGCCTGGCCGACCTCGCGGAAAAAGGCCTGCACGCCGCGGCCGCCGTTGGCGCCCAGCTTGCGGCCGACCAAATCCATCGCCTGGATGCCGTTGGCGCCTTCGTAGATCTGGGCGATGCGGGCGTCGCGGACGAACTGCTCCATCCCCCATTCGGCGATGTAGCCGTGGCCGCCGTAAATCTGCTGCATGTCGACCGCGACCTCGAAGCCGCGGTCGGTGAGGTAGCCCTTGATGACCGGGGTGAGCAGGCCGATCACGTCCTCGGCGGCGACGCGCTCCTCCTCGGTCTGCGCCTTGCGGGTCAGATCGACCTGCACCGCGCCCCACAGGATCAGCGCGCGCGCCGCCTCGTTGAAGGCCTTGGCCTCCATCAGCATGCGCCGCACGTCGGGGTGGACGAACAGGCTGTCCGCCTTGGCATTGGCATCGCGATCGTCGGGCTTGAGCGCCCGGCCCTGCTTGCGGTCCTTCGCGTAGGTGACGGCGTTCTGGTAGGCGACTTCCGACTGCGCCAGGCCCTGCAGGCCGACGCCGAGGCGGGCCGCGTTCATCATGATGAACATCGCCGCCAGGCCCTTCTCCGCTTCGCCGACCAGCCAGCCCTTGGCCCCGTCATAGTTCATGACGCAGGTGGCGTTGCCGTGGATGCCCATCTTGTGCTCCAGCGAGCCGCATTGAAGCGTGTTACGCTCGCCCAACGAGCCGTCGTCATTGACGAGGATCTTGGGCACGATGAACAGCGAGATGCCCTTCACATTGTCCGGCGCGCCCTCGATCTTGGCCAGCACCATGTGGATGATGTTGTCCGAAAGGTCGTGCTCGCCCGACGAGATGAAGATCTTGGTGCCGGTGATGGCGTAGCTGCCGTCGCCGTTGGGCACCGCCTTGGTCTTCAAGAGGCCGAGGTCGGTGCCGGCGTGCGGCTCGGTCAGGTTCATGGTGCCGGTCCACTGGCCGCCGACCATCTTGGGAAGGTACTTAGCCTTCTGCTCGTCCGAACCCTTGACCAGCAGCGCGGCGATCGCGCCTTGCGTGAGGCCGTTGTACATTTCGAAGCTGTGGTTGGCGCTGCACATATATTCGGCGAACGCGGTCGACAGGATCGAGGGCAGCCCCTGCCCGCCATATTCGGCCGGCGCATGGAGCGTGGTCCAGCCGCCCGCCACGAACTGGTCCCAAGCGTCCTTGAAGCCCGGCGGGGTGGTGACGCTGCCATCATCGTTGCGCTTGCAGCCGTTGAGGTCGCCGGTGCGGTTCAAGGGCTGGATCACCTCCTCGCAGAAGCGCGCGCCCTCGGTCAGGATCGCTTCGACCATGTCGGGCGTCGCGTCCTGGAAACCCGGCAGGTTGGCGTAGTTCTGGAGGCCGACGACATGGTCGAGGACGTAGCGGGTATCGCGAACGGGAGCGGTGTACGTCGGCATGGGATGTCCTTTGTGAAGGGTTAGGCCTTGGTTTCACCCGACAGCAGGGCGATGAATTCGTGAAGCTCGTCGAGCGTGGCGTCGATGTCGACCTTCTGGCGTTCCAGCCGGTCGACCTGCGCCTGGCAGATCTCGATCGTCTTCACCCGCTGCGTCTCGCGACCGTCGCCGACGTCATAGAGGTCGAGCAGCTGCTTGATGTCGGCCAAGCTGAGGCCGACCCGCTTGCCGCGCAGGATCCACGACAGGCGCGCCCGGTCCCGGTCGGAGTAGAGGCGCGTGGTGCCGCGCCGCTCGGGATGGATCAGCGCCTCATCCTCGTAAAAACGCAGCGCGCGCGCGGTAACGGCGAACTCGTCGCACATCTCGCCGATCGTGTGGTGAATCTTGTGCTGGAGCATGGCCCGACGTTTACTTTACGTTTCCGTAAAGGTCAAATCCCTTCATCGCGATGGGCGGGGGGCGACAAAGCGCGGGCGTGCGCCTATACGCGCCCCATCCCGGCCCCCATGGATTCGCGCCCGCCCATGCTGACCACGCACCCTTACGACGACGACAAGCTCCGCGAAGAGTGCGGCATCTTTGGCATCTGGGGCGATAAGGAGGCCGCCGCCAACGTCGCGCTCGGGCTCCACGCGCTCCAGCACCGCGGCCAGGAAGCGGCCGGCATCGTTACTGCCGACAACGGCCATTTCCACGCCCACCGGGCAATGGGCCATGTCGCCGGCGCCTTCCACCGCGACAGCATCATCTCCGAACTGAAGGGCGACGTCGGCATCGGCCACGTCCGCTATTCGACCACCGGCGAAACCGCGCTGCGCAACGTCCAGCCGCTGTTCGCCGAGCTGGCGACCGGCGGCTTCGCGGTGGCGCACAACGGCAATCTGTCGAACGCCATGCACCTTCGCGACAAGCTGGTGCAGCGCGGGTCGATCTTCCAGTCGACCAGCGACACCGAGGTCATCATCCACCTCGTCGCGACCAGCGACGCCCATTCGCCGGTCGACCGGCTGGTCGAGGCATTGAAGCAGGTCGAGGGCGCCTATTCTCTGCTCATCCTGCGGCCCGACATGCTGATCGCCTGCCGCGACCCGCTCGGCATCCGCCCGCTGGTGATGGGCGAACTGGCCGGCGCGACGGTATTCGCGTCGGAAACGGTAGCGCTCGACACGGTCGGCGCGACCTATGTCCGCGATGTCGAGCCGGGCGAGATGATCGTGGTTGAGCAAAGCGGCGTGAAATCGCTCCGCCCGTTCGCCGCCGCGCGGCCCCGCCCGTGCATCTTCGAACATGTCTATTTCGCCCGCCCCGACAGCATCATGGACCAGATGAGCGTCTATGAGGTCAGGAAGAACATCGGCGCCGAACTGGCCCGCGAGGCGCCGGTCGAGGCCGACTATGTCGTGCCCGTGCCGGACAGCGGCGTGCCGGCCGCGCTGGGCTTCAGCCAGGCCAGCGGCATCCCGTTCGAGCTCGGCATCATCCGCAGCCACTATGTCGGCCGCACCTTCATCCAGCCCTCGCAAGACGGCCGGCGGCAGGGCGTTAAATTGAAGCACAACGCCAATTCGGCGCTGATCAAGGGCAAGCGGATCGTGCTGATCGACGATTCGATCGTTCGCGGTACCACTTCGCTCAAGATCGTGCAGATGATGCGCGATGCCGGCGCGACCGAGGTGCACATGCGCATCGCCAGCCCGCCGACCGCGCACAGCTGCTTCTACGGCGTCGACACGCCGGAACGCTCGAAGCTGCTCGCCGCGCGGATGGACATCGCGGCGATGGGCGATTTCATCCAGGCCGACAGCCTCGCCTTCATCACCATCGAGGGCCTGTACCGCGCACTGGGCGAGGACCGCGACGCGTCCGCCCCGCAGCGCTGCGACGCCTGCTTCACCGGGGCCTACCCGACCACGCTGACCGACCACCCGGCCGGCGCCAACGACCTGGCGCAGGAACAGGCGACCGAGCGGCACGACTTCGCGCTGGCCAAGGCCGCGCAGCAGTAAGGACACATAACGTTATGACCGACCCCCGCCCGCTCGACGGCAAGCTCGCGCTCGTCACCGGCGCCAGCCGCGGCATCGGCGCCGCCACCGCCGAGGCGCTGGGCAAGGCCGGCGCCCACGTCATCCTCACCGCGCGGACGGTCAGCGGCCTCGAAGCGGTCGAAGAAGCGATCCACGCCGCCGGCGGCGCGGCGACCATCGCCCCGCTCGACCTGTCCGACCTCGAGAGCATCCCCAAGCTGGCGGCGGCGATCGCCGAGCGCTGGGGCAGCCTCGACATCCTCGTCCTCAACGCCGCGATGCTCGGCACGCTGGCGCCGGTCGAACATCTCGAACTGAAGGAAATGGAGCGGTTGTTCCGGCTGAACGTGCTGGCCAACCAGCAGATGCTGCAGGCGTTCAACCCGCTGCTGCGCCGGGCCGAGCCGGCCGACGTGGTCGCCCTGACCTCCTCGGTCGGCGAAACGCCGCGCGCTTTCTGGGGCGGTTACGGATCGTCCAAGGCCGCGCTCGACACGATGATGGGCGCCTACGCCGACGAGAACGAGCGCCTCGGCAAGGTCCGCGTCCACCTGATCGACCCCGGCGCCACCCGCACCCGCATGCGCCAGAACGCCTTCCCCGGCGAGGAGCCGGAGACGGTCAAGGCGCCGGACGTGGTGGCAGACGCGATCGTCGCGCGGTTGACGGGCGATGCGCCGGCGGAAATGCGAGTGCGGGTCGAGGGTTAGCGTCCACGAAGGGTGGAAGCGGACGTCGCTGAGCCGTTCAATCGGGGATGTGTGCGGAACACCTCGCGCATGTACGCGACGGAGAAGCCAAGCTGTTCATGTTCGAAACAGAGAGCGGGTAATGGCCGCTCTGGTCGAAAATCGATGCCCCACAGCTCTTGCAGACGTTGAGCGACATCCAGACAAGGAGAGCGCCATAGATCGCGATTAGCGCTACGAAGATGCGCGGGTTGAAAGCAAGCAGTCCTAGGATTGAACTGAGGACCATCGCCAAAGCACTATAGAATGCTGCCAGCGCAAAGGCCTGCTGTACTTTTCCAATCTTATACGACGAAAATCTCACGTCGAACGTCCTCCACGCTGTGTCATGGAACGTGTAGGAAATCTCGCATAGTCATGAAGCCTAGCCGAACTTGCCATGCCCGCAATGGATCGCGAACATACCGTCGACTTTTCGCGATCAGGCCAACTCGAACCGCGACAGCCGCCGTTCCGGGCTCGCCTCGGTGAGCTTGAGCTCCACCCGCTCGCCGGGGCTGAGGCCGTCGGCGGCGATGCGGGTGACGACGGCGTCGTCGCAAAGCTGGATCTTCGCGCCGCGGTCGTCGAGGGCGATGACGCGGCCGTCGAAGGTCTGGCCCTCGCGCCCCGCCATCGCGGTGGCTTCGGCCAGTTCGATCGCCGCGCTGTCGACCTGCGCGGCCTTGGCGTCGGCGGCGTCCATCACCTTGGGTAGCCTGGCGAAAGCCTGGGTGATGCGGTCCGGCACCGCTTCGCCATTAGTGATCGCCAGCGCGGCCTCGCCGACATAGCGGTCGGCCAGCCGGCGCAAGGGCGCGGTGGCGTGGGCGTAGGTCGCCTCGACCGCCGAATGCCATGGGGTTTTGCCCGCCTTGAACGGGGCATAGGTGGCGCGCTGGCCGGTGCGGCGAAGCGCGATCATGAACGCCGCCTCGTTCGGCTTGTTGGGGTCGAGCGTCCGCTCGACCTGTTCCAGCGTCATGCCCTTGGGCCAGTCGACGCCCAGCGCCTTGGCGGTGTGGTGGAGGCGGTTGATCGCCCATTGGCCGGGCGGCTCCATCACCCGAAACAGGCCGGTGCCGGCGGCGAGCAGGGCGTCGGCGATCGCGAGATTGGCGGCAAGGCTCAAGGCGGCGTTGCGTTGCTCGGTCATGGACATCGGCCGGAACTGCAGGCGATAGTGGCCATCGTCGCGAGTCACTTCCTGCTGCGGCGGCTCGATCGAGACCGCGCCGCGCGCCGCCTCCGCCGCATCGATGCGGGCAGCGAAATCCGCGAAGATCGCCGGCAGATCGGCGTCGCTGACGGTGGCATAGCCGAGCTTGGCGCGGCTGCGGACGGTGGCGCGCTCGGTTTGCTCCAGCACTGCCTTGCCGTCCGGCGCGACCCGCACCCGGTGCAGCAGCGCGGCCTTGTCGGCATTGGGTAGCAGGCTCGCCAGCCCCTCGCTGAGTGTCTTGGGATAGAGCGGAATCTTGCCGTCGGGCAGGTAGATCGTCTCCCCCCTTTCCCACGCCGCGAGGTCGATCGGATCGCCGTCGACGACATAGGCGCCGATATCGGCGATGGCGTAATGGAGGAGGATGTCGGCCCCGTCGGCTTCCAGCGCGAAAGCCTGGTCTAGGTCGACCGAAGAGAGCGGGTCGAGCGTGACGAAGTCGAGGTCCGTGCGGTCGATGCGGTCTTCGGCGAAGCGGTCGGCGGCCTTGTCCGCGGCCTGCTCTACCTCAGGCGCGAATTCGGCGGGCAATTGGAATTGCTGGCGAATGGCGGCGAGGCCTTCGACCAGCACCCGTTCCTTGTCCCGGATGGCCTTCAAGCGGACTTCGCCATCGTCACTTGCGCCACATCGATGCCTTTCCCGCGGAACCCGCCTTCGCAATACATCAGGTAGAAGCGCCACAAATCGTGGAATTCACTGGAAAATTCGTCGAGCCGGCCTTCGCGCACCGCGACGTTGTAGCGCTCGCGCCAGGCTTTCAGCGTCTCGGCATAGTCGAGGCCGAAGCCGTCGCGGTCCTCCCACGAGAGGCCACGCTCGACCGCCAGCGCGGCGAAGCTCGGCTCGTCGATCAGCATGCCGCCGGGGAAGATGTAGGCCTGGATGAAGTCCGCGCTCTTGCGGTAATCGGCGAACAGGCGGTGGTCGATGCTGATCAACTGCAGCGCCGCCTTGCCGCCGGGTCTGAGGCAGCGGGCGATGGCATCGAGGTAGGTCGGCCACCAGCGCTCGCCGACCGCCTCGACCATCTCGACCGACGCGACGGCGTCGAACCTGTCAGTGCACTCGCGGTAATCCTGGAGGCGGATCTCGATCCGGTCACTCAATTGCGCTTCGGCAATCTTTTGCTCGGCCCAACGTTTTTGTTCCTGCGACAGTGTCAGTCCGACCACCGTCGCACCGCGCTTCGCCGCCTCGATCGCCAGCGTGCCCCAGCCGCACCCGATCTCGAGCAGGCGCGACCCGGGCTTCAAGTCGAGCCGGTCGAGCAATGCATGGACCTTGCGCAATTGCGCCGTTTCGAGATCGTCGCCTTCCGCAAACCGCGCCGACGAATAGCTCATCGTCGGGTCGAGCCACTCGGCGTAGAAATCGTTGCCGAGGTCGTAGTGCGCGGCGATATTCTCGCGCGCCTTGCCCGGCGCATTGTCGCGCAGGCGATGGGCCAGCGCGCTCATCCAGCGCATCGGCCCCTTGGCCCGCACCGTGTCGCCGAGGCTGACCGCGTTCGCCATGAATAGCTCGCACAACTTGACCGGGTCGGGCGACGACCATTCGCGCTTCGCCCAGCTCTTGTAGAGGCCGACGCTGCCCGAAGTGGCCGCGCGCATCAGGAGGCCCCAGCCGTGGAGCTTGACCACCGCCACCGGCCCCGGGGCTCGGAAGCCGAGCCGCTTGGGCGTGCCGTCGGGCAACGTGCCGTCGATCCCGCCGACCACCAGCCCGCGATCGATCCGGTCGATCACGCGCTTGAACAGGGGCGCGGTCAGCCGCCCGATCAGGCCCGCGCCGGTGGCGAAGGCCCGGTCGGCCGTGACGAGATGATGTCCGCGAGACGCCATGGACTGCCCTATTCCCTCACCCGCGCACCTTGGCAAGCGCCGCCAATGCCCGCTCGCGCCCTTCGCGGTGGCCAATGATCGGTTCGGGGTAGCGCCCACGCTTGTCGCTCGGCGGTTCATGGATGTCGGCGTCGCCCAAACTTGCCAGCTCCGGCACCCATTCGCGGATGTAGTCGGCGGCGTCGAATTTTGCCGACTGGGTGATCGGCGCCATGATGCGGTTGAACATCTGGCTGGCCGTGCCTGTGCCGGCGATCCACTGCCAGTTGACCGAGTTGTTGCCATAGTCGGCATCGACCAGCGTATCCCAGAACCAGGCCGCGCCGCGCCGCCAGTCGATCAGCAAATGCTTGGTCAGGAAACTGGCGGCGATCATCCGCACGCGATTGTGCATCCAGCCGGTCGCCCACAATTGCCGCATCCCGGCATCGACGATCGGGTAGCCCGTTTGGCCCTTGGTCCATGCCTCGAAGTCGGCGTCGGCGGCCTTGCCGGTGCGATAGTGCAGGCCGCGCATCTTCTCGCGGCCCGAGGACCAGCCAATGTCGGGTTGCGCGCGAATCGCCTGGCGGGAAAAGTCGCGCCACGCCATTTCCTTGAGGAACTTGGCCCCGCCCTTCAGCGACAGCGCATGCCACACCTGCCGCGCCGAGATTTCGCCCATGTGGAGGTGCGGCGAGAGGCGGCTGGTGCCCTCCTCGCTAGGCAGGTCGCGCTTGGCAGGATAGTCGCGCACTTCGCCGATGAAATCGTCGAGCCGTTCCCGCGCCCCCGCCTCGCCCGGCGTCCACTCCTTGCCGAATCCGGTCGACCAGTCGGGCTTCGTCGGCAGCAAATTCCAGTCCTCCAGCCGGTCCGACTTCGGGCCGTCGGCATAGGAGATACGTTCCGGGCGCTCGCAGGGATGCGGCGGGGGAAGCTGGTCGCTCAGCGCGCTCCAGAACGGGCCGTAGACCTTGAACGCCGATCCGCTGCCGGTGCAGACTTGTTCGCTCGGCTGGAGGCATTCGCCGTCGTGGAGAATCAGGCGAGCGCCGAGCGCTTCCTCCGCCTCGACCTCCCACGGTTCGTACAGGCGCGTCGCGTGGATCGCTTCGGCGCCGATCGCGTCCGCGACCTCCGCCACCACCTTGGTCGCCGCCCCGCGCCGCAGGACGAGATGGCCGCGTAAGCTTTCGTCGAGCGCCTTCAGACTATGGTGCAACCACCATTGCTGCGCCGCGCCCATGGCGTAGCCGTGGCTCGGCGTCTCCTCATCGAGCACGAACAGCGGGACGATGTCGCCGCCGTCACAGGCCGAGAGCAATGCAGGGTTGTCGTGGAGCCGCAGGTCGCGGCGGAACCACATCAGACGGGGCGCCATGCCCTCCTAACCGGCTGGCGGCGGCGCGGGTTCCGTGCAGCCCTCGACGGGGAAGCGGACCTTGCGGCTGAGCGGCCCGTTGCGCATCAGGAAGGCGTAGCGCGCATCACCCAGCGTGACGGTCGCGGTGCAGCCCGTCGTCTCGACCATGCCGAGCGGCATCACCGACCAGCCGCGGAAGCTCTTCATGTCCGGGCTCAGCAGCGCGCGTCGGACGAGCGGGTCGGACAGGCCCGAGGGGCGCCATTCGTAGGGCGGCGCGCTCAGGCCGCCCGCCAGCGGGTCCCACGTCGCGTGGGCGTAGCCCGCCCCTTCCTTCCACACGAGGTCGCGGCGCCAGAAGAAGACCGGCGGTGGCGAGGCGAAGATGCCGCTGCCGGTCGGGGTGTCCGCGCGGGCGTGGAGATCGGCCTTGGCACGCTCGGTCAGGCCAAGGTTGAATGCGATGTAGGCCAGTGCCGCCGCGACGGCGACCTGCGCCGGCCGCGCCCAGTCGGCCCGCCCCGCCTTCTCGCGCCAGCGGGACAGCTCGATGCCCAGCGGCAGCGTGATCCACAGGAAGGCGTCGATGATGAACAGCGCGTCGGCATGCCACCAACCGCCGCTGATCGGGCTGAGCAATTGGACCGAATAGGTCGTCAGCATGTCGAGCAACGGGTGGGTGATGGTGCCGATATACGCCAGCGCCAGCAGCCAGCCCGGACGCATCGCCAGGCCGCTCCTGAACCTCGCGCCACGCCCGACCTGCCAGCGGTCGAGCAGCAGGAGCAGCCCGGTCAGCAGCAGCGGCAAAATGATCACCCCGCCGATCAGCGAGTGGGTCAGCCCGCGGTGCATCGCCAGCGGCTCCCACGGCGCATGGCCGAAGAACACGTCGATGTCGGGCGCATTGGCCCCGAGGATCAGCGCGGCAAGGCCCTTGCGCGATTTGCGCTTCAGGCCGGCCTGGCCGATCGCCCAGCCGGCGAGGGAGTGGGTGAGGTTGTCCATGTTTTCCTAGCGTGCGACAGCCGGCGGGGTCGCGATCAGGGGCGTGGCGAGATACGGAATGCGCTCGATAGCCAGCGCGCGCTGGTCGGCGGGCATCTTGGCCAGTTCCTCGATAACGATTTCCGATCGGCGCGCGTTCGCACGGCCAATGGCGCGGGCAAGGTCGCCATAAGCCTTGCGCAACGCCGCGGCGTCGAATGGCTGTCGATGGGCAATGCCCGGAAGCGCGTCCTCGAGCCGCTTCACCTCGGCCGTCGCGGCGAGAATTTCCCCATCCGGACCACGCGCGTAGATGGCTTGCTGAAGGTCGTACACCGCTTTGTTCTGCCGCACTTCGAGCGGGACTGGCTGACCGGAGTCCACGCGGGGTGGCGACGGCGCTACCGGGACGTCGATGAACACGCGCCCCTGGCTGGTGGCAAGATACGGCGCAAGAATCTTCTGGTCGGCGAGGCCGATGCTAGCGAACGTGCGGGCCCACCCGGTGTAGATGCCGCGCCCTTCAAACTCGGTATCAAGAGCCGCGCCGGCCTTGATCAGCGCCTTTGTGTCGGCCGGAAAGCCGGCGAGCGCACGCTTCCATGCATCCACCGCCTTGCCATTGCCCGGCCAAGCCTTGGGCGGGCCCTTGCGAGGCTCGTTGCGGATGATCCAGTGCGCCTTGTCGTCCATCGCCTTAACCTTCGCATGACCGTCGGGGCTGAGGCCGGACAACGGCGCCAGGGGCGGCCAGGGCAGTACCTTTTCCGGCGGTGCGGGGGGACGCGGGATGGTCGTGATGGGCGGCGGCGGCGCCATGGATTGGACGGCCACTGCGGCGAGGATGACGAGGAACATCGGCAAAATCTGCCCTGGTGGAGATGGCGGGAGCCGCGACTATGGCTGCCTCCGCGCTCGTCTTGCAAGCGCCTCCTAGCGCGGGGTCACGAACCAGATGGTGTGGTGGGGTCCCTTGCCGTTCTGGCGGGCGCGGACGACCTGTTCGTCGACGTGAAAACCGGCGGCGTGGAGGCGGCGGGTGAAGGCCGGGTCCTTGCCCGCCGACCAGATCGCCGCGATTCCACCGGGGCGGAGCGAGCGCTTGAGGACGGCCAGGCCAGCGTCCGAATAAAGCCGGTCGTTCTCGGCCCGCACCAGCCCGTCCGGGCCGTTGTCGACGTCGAGCAGCACCGCGTCCCAGCCGCCCTCGACAATCCCCTCGGCGACATCTCCAATGACGATACGGGTGCGCGGATCGTCGAGGCTGTTCCCGGTCATCGCCGCCATCGGCCCCTTCGCCCAGTCGACGATCTCGGGCACGAGTTCGGCGACGTAGACCTCCGCGTCGTTGGGCAGCGCCTTCAGCGCGGCGCGCAAGGTGAAGCCCATGCCGTAGCCGCCGACCAGCCAGCGCTGCCCCTTGCGACCGCGCAGCCGCTGGGCGGTCATGGTCGCCAGCGCCTCCTCCGACCCGCTCATCCGCGACGACATCAATTCCTCGCGGTCGACGAGGATCATGTGGTCTTTCCCACGCCGGTAGAGGATCATCTCGCCCCCGCCGGGGATTCGGGCGCTCGCCAGCCGTTCGCGGGGGATCATCGCTCGACGAACGCCGCGAGGTTGGCAAGCGAGCTCTTGAGGCCCTGTGCGTGGCTCTTCGCGTCGATGCCCGGCGGCACGTCGCGCGCAACGAGATCGACCCGCGTCCCGCCCGGCTTGGGCTTGATGCGCCACTCCATGGTCATCGTGCCCGCGAATGCCTCGTCGTCGCTGTCGAACCGGACGTCCCACACGATGCGCTCGTTATGCGCGATCGCCGAATGGACCGCATCGACGCGATCGCTGTTCTCGTCGGTCTTGCCGCGGCCTTCGTTATCGCCGCCGTCGAAATGGAGTACCAGCCGGAGCGGCCCGCCGACGTGAAACTCGAACGCCTCCATTTCCGCCGTCGCGCCTTCCGGCGGCAGCCACCGGGCAAGCGCATCGGCGTGGGCGAACGCCGCGAAGACGTCGCCAGGCGACGCATCGACCAACCGCGATGCCTTGTCCGTCCTCCGGCCGGTCACTCGGCCCGGCCTCGCGCCGTCATTCGGCCCTCGGCTCTTTCTCGACCTGCCAGGTCTGTCCCTGGCTGACGAGTTTCTGGAGGTCCGGCGTCTTGCCCTCGGCGATCTTGGCATTCTGTTCGAGGACGGCGCTTTCGAACGTCGGGCGCGGGTCGTCGTAGAGGACGCCAAGCGCGACCGGGAAGCCGACCGCCGGCATTTCGGCCAGCATGTGCGCGACGCTGCGGTTCTTCGGGTCGTGGACGATGACATCCGGGTCGTCGCCCGCCACCACCTTCAGCGCCAGCGCCTCGCGGTCGAGGGCGATGCCCTTCTCGCCGCCGGCGAACAGCATCTTCTCGCCCGCCTGCAGCCACAGCTGCTTTTCGCTCGCCACGGATTTATCCGTGAATGGCGCGAAGACGTCGTCGTTGTAGACGACGCAGTTCTGGTAAATTTCGACGAACGCCGCGCCCTGGTGCGCGTGGGCAGCCTTCAGCACGTCGACGAGGTTCTTGTGCACGTCGATCCCGCGCGCCACGAACCGCGCGCCGGCGCCGAGCGCGAAGGCGGCGGGAATGGCGGGCCGGTCGACCGAGCCGAACGGCGTCGACGGGCTGCGCGTGCCCACTTGGCTGGTCGGCGAATATTGGCCCTTGGTTAGGCCGTAAATCTCGTTGTTGAACAGCAGCAGCTGGCAATTCAGGTTGCGCCTGAGCAGGTGCATCGTGTGGTTGCCGCCGATGGAGAGCGCATCGCCGTCGCCGGTGATGATCCACACGTCCAATTCGGGATTGGCGAGCTTTGTCCCCGTCGCCACCGCGCAGGCGCGGCCGTGGATGGTGTGGAAGCCGTAGGCCGCCATGTAATAGGGGAAGCGGCTCGAGCAGCCGATGCCGGAGATGAACACCGTCTTCTCGCGCGCCACGCCGAGCTCCGGCATGGTCCGCTGCACGGCCTTCAGCACCGCATAGTCGCCGCAACCGGGGCACCAGCGGACCTCCTGGTCCGATGCCCAGTCCTTGGCGGTGAGTTTGGTCACTTCGTTCATGATGCGAAATAGCCTCCGAACCAGAGGATGAGGGCGACGACCGCGACCAGCATCGCGATCAGCGGCCAGGCGTTGATGGGTTTCATGCCAGCGCCTCGTCGATCGCGGCTTCGATTTCCGAAATCAGGAAGGGCTGGCCGCTGACCTTGTTGAGCGGCTTGGCGTCGACCAGGAACTGGTCGCGCAGCACCGTCTTCAGCTGGCCGGTGTTCATTTCCGGCACGATGATCTTGTCGAAGCTCTTCAGCAGCGGGCCGAGGTTGTCGGGCATCGGCCAGATGTGGCGAATGTGGACGTGGGCGACGTCCTTGCCGCTTGCAAGCGCGCGGCGGACGGCCTGGTGGATCGGGCCGAAGGTCGAGCCCCAGCCAACGATGGCGAGCTTGGCACCTTCCTTACCGAGGCACACGTCCTGGTCGGGAATCGATTTCGCCACGCCCATGACCTTGTCAGCACGCAGCTTCGTCATCTCGGCATGGGCTTCGGGCGAATAGTCGATGTTGCCGCTGCCCGGCTTCTTTTCGATCCCGCCGATGCGGTGTTCGAGGCCCGGCGTGCCGGGCTTGATCCACGGGCGGGCGAGGTCGGCGTTGCGCTGGTATGGCTGGACCACGTCGTTGTCGCCCGCGCCCTCGCGGCCTTCCATGAAGGTCGTCGGGAACGGCGCGTAGCCGCCCATGTCCGGCACCTTCCAAGGCTCGGCCGCATTGGCGATGTAGCCGTCGGTCAGCAGCATCACCGGCGTCATGTAGCGTACCGCGATGCGGCACGCCTCGATCGCGCAGTCGAACGCATCGGCAGGCGAGCGGGCGGCGATGACCGGCATCGGCGCGTCGCCGTTGCGGCCGTAGACTGCCTGGTAGAGGTCAGACTGCTCGGTCTTGGTCGGAAGGCCGGTCGACGGACCGCCGCGCTGCGAATTGACGATCACCAGCGGCATTTCGGTCATCACCGCCAGGCCCATCGCCTCGCCCTTCAGCGCGATGCCCGGGCCCGACGAGGAGGTGACGCCGAGCGCACCCGCGTAGGACGCGCCGATCGCGGAGGCGATGGCCGCGATCTCGTCCTCCGCCTGGAAGGTGGTGATGCCATATTCCTTGAGGCGCGAGAGGTGGTGGAGCAGCGCGCTGGCCGGCGTGATCGGATAGCCGCCGAAGAACATCTTCAGCCCCGCCAACTGCGCGCCGGCGACGAGGCCGAGCGCGAGGCTCTCGGCGCCGGTCACCGTGCGGTAGAGGCCGGGCTCGGCCGGCGCGGCGTCGACGTGGGTCTTGTGGACCTGGCCGCCGATCTCGACCGTCTCGCCATAGGCGTGGCCGGCGTTCAGCGCGGCGATGTTAGCTTCGGCCAGTTCCGGCTTCTTGGCGAACTTGGAATTGAGCCAGTCGATGATTGGCTGCCGCTCACGATCGAACATCCACAGCGCGAGGCCCAGCGTCCACATGTTCTTGCAGCGCAGCGCCTCCTTGTTGCCCAGCCCGAACGGCTTCACCGCATCGAGGGTCAGCTGCGAGATGTTGAACTTGACCAGCGTCCATCGGGCCAGGCTGTCGTCCTCCAGCGGATTGGCGTCATAGCCCGCCTTGGCGAGGTTGCGGGCGGTGAACTCGCCCTCGTCGGCGATGATCAGGCCGCCGTCCTTCAGCGCCTTGACGTTCGTCTTCAGCGCCGCCGGGTTCATCGCCACCAGCACGTCGGGCGCGTCGCCCGCGGTCTCGATGGCGGTCGAGCCGAAGTTGATCTGGAAGGCCGAGACGCCGAACGTCGTCCCCTGCGGCGCGCGGATTTCGGCCGGGAAGTCGGGGAAGGTCGCGAGGTCGTTGCCGGCCAGCGCGGTCGACAGGGTGAACTGCCCGCCGGTCAGCTGCATCCCGTCGCCGCTGTCGCCGGCAAAGCGGACAACCACCGCCTCGCGCGGCGGATGGGCGCGGGCTTCCTCGGGGGTCACGACATGGGTCGCGGATTGGGTCATGGAATGTGCGAGTCCTCGGACGAATTTAGCTTGGCTAAGCCCTTAGGACTGTGACGGGCGTGTTGGAAGCCTAGCCGTGGACGCTCTCAACTCCTCAGCCCTTCCTGAGCGCGTGGAAGATTAGTTTTTCGGCGTCCGCCAAATCCGATGAATTGCGAATTTTGAAACGAGTGTTCCCCCTATCATCCTTAAGTTCCAACTTTCCCACTCCGGTGAAGTGGTCGACTGACCCGCGGACGGTGATCGAGATTTCGTCGATCCTGGGTTGAAGAATGACGTACCAGAAATTGTCGGGCGTCTCGCTGAAGTTGCGGGTTTTCCCTCGTTTTAGCTCCCCCGGGGAGCGTGCGCGCACTCGCAGCAACAATTCCTCGGCCACAGCGGCCATCGACCCCGACATTTCAGAGGACGCCAGACGAAGGAACGATCGGTCTCCTTGGGTAAAACCCTTGGGTTGTGGGGTCACCTCATTGAAGGAGGTGCCATCGATCAATCCAAGGAACACAGTGCTATCGCTGTTGCCAATATTCAGAACGGTCGCGTCTGAGGGGCGAAACGACAAGTCTGACCCTTCGGACAGAATGCGGAAATCTGACAGCATGACGACGCTTCGGCCACCAAGGCGCTGAGCTCCGGAAGAGAGCGCCTGAATCTCTGCCGGCGACACGGAAGCCTCCCAAACCCCTGACGACAACTCTCTGATCTCCGAGATCGTGAAATGCATCGCCATCTGCGTCCTCCATCTGCGTTTCTTCTGCGCAGATAGAACTCAGAAGTCTGGTTGTCAAAGATTAAGCCGCCAGCGTCTCCAGCTGCTCGCTGACTTCCAGCCAGTCGGCTTCCGCCGTTTCGAGCTCCTTCGCCACCTCGCCGCGCCGCTTCGACAGTTCACCCATCGACAGCTTGGCCCATTCCTTCGCGGCCTTGCCCGGCTCGGCCATGGCGAGGTCGATGGCGGCGAGCTTCGCGGTGAGGCGCTGGGTCCGGCCTTCCGCGTCCGCGATCTGCTTGCGGAGAGCCTTGGCCGTCTCGCCATTATCGTTGCGGCTCGCCTTGTGGCCGCCCTTGTCCTTCCCCGCCTTCGGCTGGTTCCGGCCGAGGACGAAGTCGATGTAGTCGTCGATGCTGCCGTCGTAATCGACCGCCTTGCCGTCATCGACCAGCACCAGCCGGTCGGCGGTCAGTTCGACCATGTGACGGTCGTGGCTGATCAGGATGACGGCGCCGTCGTAGCCGTTGAGCGCCTGGACCAGCGCCTCGCGCGCGTCGACGTCGAGGTGGTTGGTCGGCTCGTCGAGGATGATGAGGTGCGGCGCGTCGCGGGTGATGAGCGCCAGCGCGAGGCGCGCGCGCTCGCCGCCCGACAGGCGCGAGACCTCGGTCGTCGCCTTGTCGCCGGAAAAGCCGAAACGGCTCAATTGGGCGCGGACGGCGGCGGGCGTCTTGCCCTCCATGGCGCGGCTCATGTGCTGGAGCGGCGTATCGTCGCCGGACAGTTCCTCGACCTGGTACTGGGTGAAATAGCCGACCTTCATCTTGCCCGAGGCGTGCATCGCGCCGTCCATCGCCGGCAGCTGCGCGGCGAGCAGGCGGGCGAGCGTGGTCTTGCCATTGCCGTTGCGGCCGAGCAGCGCGACTCGGTCGTCGGGGTCGATGCGCAGGTTCAGGCGGGTGAGGATCGGCTTGTCTTCGCTGTACCCGACGCTCGCCATGTCAAGCGTAATCAGCGGCGGGCGCAGTTCGGTGGGCGACGGGAAGTCGAAGCTAAGCGACGGATCCTCGGCCATCGCCGCGATCGGCTGCATCTTGGCCAGCATCTTGGCGCGGCTCTGCGCCTGCTTGGCGGTCGAGGCGCGGGCCGAGTTGCGGGCGATATAGTCCTGCAGCCGGGCGCGCTGGGCATCCTGCGAGGCCTTGGCCGCGGCCAACTGGGCGGCACGTTCGGCCCGCTGCCGCTCGAACTGGTCGTAGTTGCCGGCATAGGCGACCACCCCGCCCCGCTCGACGTGGAGGATGGTGTCGACGACGTTATTGAGGAGGTCGCGCTCGTGGCTGATGACGATCATCGTGCCGCGATAATCCTTGAGAAAATTCTCCAGCCACAGCGTCGCCTCGAGGTCGAGGTGGTTCGACGGTTCGTCGAGCAGCAGGACGTCGGGCGCGGAGAACAGCAGGGCGGCGAGCGCCACGCGCATCTTCCAGCCGCCCGAGTAGCTGTCGAGCGGACGACCCTGCATCGCCTCGTCGAAGCCGAGGCCGAGCAGGATCTGCGCCGCGCGCGCTTCGGCGGTGTAGGCGTCGATCGCGATCAGCCGATCGTAGACGTCGCCCAGCCGGTCGGGGTCGGTGTTGGCGCATTCGGCCTCCGCCATCAACGCGGCGCGCTCCTTGTCGGCGGCCAGCACCGTCTCGAACGGGGTCGCGGTGCCCGACGGGGCTTCCTGCGCAATGTAGCCGAGACGCGTCTTCTTCGGCATCTCGATCTCGCCCTCGTCGGCTTCGAGCTGGCCGATGATGACCTTCATGAGCGTCGACTTGCCCGCGCCATTGCGACCGATCAGCCCGACCTTGCTGCCAGGCGTGATGGTGGCGCTGGCGCGCTCAAGGATCGTCCGCCCGCCGAGGCGAACCGTAATGCCGTTGATGGAAAGCATGGGCGCGCCCCTACACGCGAATTGGGGCGCTGGCGAGGCAATGTGGGGCGAGGCAGGACGGGCGCCGGCTATGGATTGCCGAAATGATCGGACAGGGCGCGGATGATCGCATCCTTTCGCCCGCCGCGATGGAACCGGCGCAGCGATCCTTCCTGGTTGCCGGGCCATTCGACCAGCGGCAGGCGAAAGCCCGGGATTCGCCGGGTTCGCGTCCCCACCTGGCGGGCGGCGAAGAACAGCCAAAGGTCGTCGCAGGTCGGGCTGAGCCGCCGCCGCAGCGCATCGTCGACCACCCACGGCGGCAAACTGCCCGGTGGATAGAGGACGCCGCCATTGCCGGTCGGCAGCAGGTCGCGGCTCGGTGCGCTCGCCCGACGGTCGAACACATCCTTGTCCCATTTCTCGTAAGGCGCGGGCTTTCCCGACGCGTCGCGGACCAGGCGATGGGTCCGTCCGGCGACGATCGTCGGGTCGGCGCGGTCGAAGGTGCGGACGAAGCCGCCCAGCCAGCCCGGCGGATAATAGCTGTCGTCGTCGGCGATCAGGATGAAGGAGTCGGGAAAAGCCTCCAGTGCGGGAAGGATTTTCTTGAACGAGCCGACGTCGGCGCACGGCCGGATCTCGAGGCCATGGTCCCGCAGCGCGAGGACGTCGGGCGGAAGCTCGGCCATGTCGCCGTCGGCGATCCACAATAGCGTGCGGTCGGGACGAAGCTGCTGGTCGAGCAGCGACTTGAGCGTCAGCGCCAACCTGGCGAAGCGCGGCGGATAGGACGTCAGCGACACGATGAGGTCGCCATCGAGCGAATGTCTTGGCGCATCGGCAAATCGCGGGAATCGCGACAACATGGCCAGCGCGCGGCGCCGGCGCCCCTTGCGCACCACGCCGATCTTCTTCGCGACGAATTCCCGCCAGTCCGCCATGCCCCGCGATATCGACGCGGGCGACGGCGCGGTCAAATGACCAACGCCGGTCCGCCCGTCTTGCAAGGGCAAGCCAGACAGTGGATGACTAGCCGGCAGGGAAAGGGGGCGGCGATGATCGATTTCGAAAAGCTTTTCGCGATTGCGCCGATGCCCAAGGTGCTTCTCGACCGCAACCTCACCATCATCGAGATGAACCGCGCCTACCTCGACGTGACCATGCGGCGACGCCGCGACATCCTCGGCAAGCCGATGTTCGAAGCGTTCCCCGCGCCCGAGGACAGCGACAGCTACCGCCAGCTCATGGGATCGTTCGAACGCGTGCTGGCGACCGGCAAGCGCGACGAGATCGCGCTCATCCGCTACGACATCGAGCGCGAGGATGGCGGGATGGACGTGCGCTACTGGAGCGCGACCCACGTGCCGCTGCTCGATGCCAATGGCCGGGTGGAATATATCCTCCAGCACACGGTCGACGTCACCGAAATCCAGGAACTGCGAGAGCTTGCGGACGAGGCCGGAATTGTCACTCGCGCCCGTGAAGTCGAGCGTCGGTTCCTCGATCTCAGCGCGGAAAGCCAGCTCCTGAAGTCGTTGTTCGAACAGGCTCCCGGCTTCGTCGCCGTGCTGAGCGGGCCCCAACACCGCTTCGCCATGGCCAACGACGCGTATCATTCGCTGGTCGGTTATCGCGAGCTGGTCGGCCTGCCGGTGGGCGAGGCCCTGCCGGAGGTCGTCGAACAGGGCTTCGTCCAGTTGCTCGATCAGGTGCGGGCCAGCGGCAAGCCCTATGTCGGGCGCGAGCAGAAGGTGCTGCTGCTCGACGGGCCTGAAGGCGCCCCCCGCGACCATTACCTCGATTTCATCTACCAGCCGATCGCCGGCGCCGACGGGGCGGTGACCGGAATCTTCGTCCAGGGCCACGACGTGACCGAGAATGTCGAGGCGCGCGAGCGGCAGGACCTGTTGATCAACGAGCTCAACCACCGGGTGAAGAATACACTGGCGATCGTCCAATCGCTGGCCGCCCAGTCGTTCCGCCAGGTCGAGGGCGGCGACGCGGCGCGCGAGACGTTCGAAGCGCGCTTGAACGCGCTGGCCGCGGCCCATTCCATGCTGACGCAGCGCAGCTGGGAAGAGACCGGGCTTCACGACGCCCTGTTCAGCGCCATCGCCGCGGCCGCCGGCAGCGACCGGTCGCGGGTGTCGTTGGACGGTCCCGAGGTCGCGCTGTCGCCACAGACCACCGTGTCGCTGTCGATGATCGTCCACGAACTGGCGACCAACGCGATCAAATATGGCGCGCTGTCGTCGGCCGATGGCAAGGTCGCGATCCGCTGGACGGTCGAGGGCGATTCCCTCCACCTCCACTGGGCGGAAAGCGGCGGCCCGCCGGTCCATGCCCCGTCGAGGTCCGGCTTCGGCACCCGCCTGATCCGCCGCGGCCTGTCGGTCGACGGGCGCGGGTCGGTCGACCTCCGATTCCCGCCCGGCGGCGTCGAATGCGACATCGTCGCCGGACTCCCGCATGACTCTTGAGGGCCTCCGGGTCATGGTGCTGGAGGACGAGCCGATCATCGCGCTGGCGGCCGAAGACCTGCTGCACGACCTCGGCGCGCAGCCGCTGATCGCCGACCGGCTGGCGGAGGCGGAGCGCCAGCGCGACGCCCGGGCGTTCGACGCGGCGATCCTCGACGTCAATATCCACGGGCAGCGCAGCTTCGGCCTGGCCGAAGCACTGCTGGCCGACGGCACGCCGTTTATCTTCGCCACCGGTTATGGCGCGGCCGGGCTGCCGCCTGCCCTCAGCGGCGTGCCTGCGCTGACCAAGCCCTACGGCCTGGCCGACGTGCGCAAGGCATTCGCGCCGCTGGCGCCGCGCGCCGCCGCGCGCTAACCGCCCGGGTCATGAGCGAGGATCCCCAATACCGCCGCGGCGTCGGCATGATGCTGGTCAATGGTGACGGACACGTCTGGGTCGGCCGCCGCATCGATAACCGCGACGAGGCCTGGCAGATGCCGCAGGGCGGACTCGACGACGGCGAAGAGCCGTGGGCCGGCGCCCTTCGCGAGCTGGAGGAAGAGACCGGCATCCCCGCCTCGCTGGTCGAAAGGATCGCCGACCACCCCGAGCGGCTGAAGTACGACATTCCCGACGCCATCGCCTCGCGCCTATGGGGCGGCAAGTGGAAGGGCCAGGTCCAGGACTGGTTCCTGGCCCGCTTCACCGGCACCGACGCGGACGTGAACATCGCGACCGCCCACCCCGAATTCTCGCACTGGAAATGGGTCGAGCCGCACTATCTCCCCGACCTCATCGTCCCCTTCAAGCGCGACCTGTACCGCGCGATCCTCGACGGTTTCGCCGACCATTTCTGACGGCTATCGCTTCCCGATCATCACGCCCCACGCGCTGTGAAGTTCGCCGGCTCCGGCTGTTCCTTCCGGTGGGACCAGGGGGAATGCCCACTTGCCGATCAGCTCCTCCGCAGCCGGACCGGTGAAGTGGCCGCTGAACGCATTGGTTCCCGCCCCGGCGATGTCGAAACGTCCGGAAAAGCTGGTCGAGCCGGCACCGAACGCCGTATCGACCAGTGCAATCGGACCGAAGTCCTTTACCGTGATCGCGTCCCACCCATCACTCGAGTATAGAGTCGGTCGGATCGAACCACCGAGAGTCCCTGCCCCGAAATCGAAGGCCAATTGAATCGGCCCGTCGACCCATTCGTTGAAGCCGGCGCCGGGAATGGCGATGTCGGTCTTGCCGATCAACCATCCTTGATAGGTCGCACTCCCCGTCAGTGGTACCGCACCGGCCGGCGTCGAGACACCGAACGCAATCTGGTCGCTGGACTTCTGGTCCTGGACGTAGCCCATCGCGCTGAAGGTGTAGCGCTCCGAGACGCCCAGCGTCCCGCCGTCGAACGGGAAGCTGGTCGGCGACGGGGTGTCGTTGTACGTCCTCAACGTTTTCCAGGTCGCGGCGTCCGACGATACCTCGTAGGTCTTGGTGGCCGCGTCGTAGCGGATGTCGAAGGGCTCGGGATCCGCGGTGCTGGCCGACACCAGCGGCTGCGTCGGCTCGACCGCGAACATCGTGCCGTTCGTCGTCTGCGGGGGTTGCGGCGTCAACGGCGTCGGCGGCGTGGATACCACGTTGCCGACGCCGGCCCCGCCGCCTCCGCCCCCGCAAGCGGCCAATGCCAGGGCCGCAGCCCCGACCCAAAGATTTCCAATCCGGTGTCGATTTTTCATCTCGCCTCTCCTCCATTGGGACACCCGGACCGTGCGTGACGAGGAAGTCTTCTGGCCATGACGGTTTGCCGATGATCAGCCGATGATGGGTCGATTGGTGAACGGGCCGACGGGTGGCGCTTGGGCAAAGGCCGCGCTAGGGACGGCGGCGATGGAGGGGCTGACGTCATTGGAGCGCGCTTGCGTCGAGCGCGCGATCGCTTCGCAAGGGGCGATGGAAGAGCGCACGCGCGCCTGGGCGGCGGTCAATAGCGGCAGCCGCAACCTCGACGGGCTGGCGACGGTCGGCGCGATGATCGGCGAGGCGCTGGGCGTCCTTCCGGGCGCCCTTGCGTGGGTCCAGCCGACACCGGTCGAAGCGGTCGATAGCGCCGGAAAGCGCTTTGCACTGCCGCATGGTCGGCACCTGCGGCTGACCGTCCGCGCCGAGGCGACGACCCAACTTCTCTTCACCGGCCACATGGACACCGTCTTCGCCGCCGACCACGCCTTCCAGCATGTCGAGGCACGCGGCGACGGGACGTGGAACGGGCCGGGCGTGGCCGACATGAAGGGCGGCATCGCCGTCATGCTCGCCGCACTGGAAGCCATCGAGGGTGCGAACCCATCCTTCGGCTATGAAATCGTCATCAATTCGGACGAGGAGGTCGGCAGCCTCGCTTCCGCCGCGCTGCTGAAGGACGCGGCGCAGGGCAAGCGTGCCGCGCTGACCTATGAGCCTGCCGCCCTGCCCGACGGAACGCTGGCCGGCGCGCGGCCCGGAAGCGGCAATTTCAGCTTCATCGTGCGCGGCCGTTCGGCCCACGCCGGTCGCAATCCGGAGGACGGCCGCAACGCGCTGCTCGCCGCCGCCGACCTCGCGCTGCGCCTCAAGGCCGGGATGGGACCGGCCCTGTCGGTCAACCCGGCCAAAATCGATGGCGGCAGCCCCAATAACGTCGTCCCCGACCTCGCCATCCTGCGCGTCAACCTGCGCCCCGCGACCCCCGAGGACCAGGCGCGCGCGCAAGGCCTGATCGAAAGCAGCGTCGCGGCCGTCGCGGCCGACCATGACGTCAGCATCGACACCCACGGCCATTTCGCCCGCCCGCCCAAGCCGATGACGCCGGAGGCCGAAGCGCTTTTCGGCCTCGTTGCCAGGGCCGGCGCCGACCTGGGTCAGGCCATCCGCTGGCAGCCGACCGGCGGGGTGTGCGACGGCAACAACATCGCCGCCTGCGGCGTGCCGGTGATTGACACGATGGGCGTGCGCGGCGGCATGATCCATTCCAGCGACGAATATCTCATCGTCGATTCCCTCCCCGAGCGCGCGGCGCTGTCCGCCCTCGCCATCCTCCGTTTGACCGGGACCTCTTCATGACTTTCCGTATCCGGGCCGCGACGCCCGACGATTTCCGCGCCCTCTACGATCTCGCCAAGCTGACGGGCGGCGGCTTCACCAACCTGCCCGCCGACAAGGATACGCTGGAGCGCAAGCTGGCGACCAGCGAGGCCGGATTCGCGCGCGAGGGCGAGAACCCGGGCGACGACCTCTACGTCTTCATGCTCGAGGATTACGATACGAAGGCGATCCGCGGCACCTGCCAGGTGTTCGGCGCGGTCGGCACCGACCGCCCCTTCTACAGCTACCTGATTTCAACCCTGACGCAGAAGAGCGACGAACTCAGCCGCATCTTCCGCAACCAGACGCTGAACCTCACCACCGACCTCGAAGGGTCGAGCGAGGTCGGCGGCCTGTTCCTCCACCCGGCCGAGCGCGCCGGTGGCCTCGGCATGCTGCTCGCCCGTTCGCGCTACCTGTTCATCAAGCAGCACCGCCCTCGGTTCGGCGACATCGTGCTGGCCGAACTGCGCGGGGTGATGGACCAGGCCGGCAATTCGCCTTTCTGGGACGCCCTGGGCGGCCGATTCTTTGGCATGACCTTCCCCGAGGCGGACGAATTCAACGCGGTCCACGGCACGCAATTCATCGCCGACCTGTTCCCCAAGTCGCCGATCTACGTCTCGATGCTGCCCGACACGGCGCGCGCGGTGATGGGCCAGCCGCACCCCACGGGCCGCGCCGCGATGAAGATGCTGGAGAACGAGGGCTTCGACTTCGACAGCTACATCGACATTTTCGACGGCGGCCCGACCGTCACCTGCCGCACCGACCGCATCAAGACGGTGATGAACAGCAACTGGTTCAAGGTCTCCGGCGCCAACGAGACCGGCGGCGGCGAAACGATGATGCTGGCGGCCGGCACCTACCACAAGTTCGCCGCCTGCTACGGCCAGGTCGTCGGCGACGGCAAAGGCGGCCTTCTGCTGACCGACAAGGTGATGGAGATGCTCGACGTCGAGCCGGGCGAGCGCGTGCTGGCGGTGAACCGGTGAGCATTCGGGAGATCAATTTCGACGGGCTGGTCGGGCCGAGCCACAATTATGCCGGGCTGAGCCTCGGCAACCTCGCCTCGTCGCGCAACGCGGGCGCCGAAAGCTATCCCCGCGCGGCCGCGCTACAGGGGCTGGCCAAGATGCGCGCCAACCTCGAGCTCGGGCTGGCTCAGGGCCTGTTCGTGCCGCAGCCGCGACCGGGCCGGGCTTGGCTGGCGCAACTGGCGACCTCGTTCGAGGATGCCGACGCGCTGCTCGCCGCCAACGCCATGTCGGCGTCGTCGATGTGGGCGGCCAATGCCGCGACCGTCAGCCCGGCGCCCGATACCGCCGACGGCAAGTGCCACCTGACCGTCGCCAACCTGCAGACCATGGTCCACCGCAGCCACGAGTGGCCGGCGACGCTGGCGCAGCTGCAGGTTGCGTTCGCATCTCCCGCCTTCGCGGTTCATGCGCCGGTGCCGACCTTCGGCGACGAGGGCGCGGCCAACCATATGCGCCTCGCCGGCGGCCATGGTGAGCCGGGGGTCGAGATCTTCGTCTACGGCGTGGCCGGCGGCCCCTACCCTGCCCGCCAGCATGTCGAGGCCTCGCGCGCCATTGCCCGCCTCCACCGGCTCGACCCGGCCCGCACCTTTTTCGCACAACAGTCCGACGAGGCGATTGCCGCCGGCGCGTTTCACAACGATGTGGTCGCGGTGGCCAATGGCCGCGTCCTGTTCGCGCATGAAAAGGCGTTCGCCGACAAGGCGCCGTTGCTCGACTTCTGCGCGGCTGGCATCGTGGACTTCGCCTTCGTCGAGGTGCCCGATGTCGAGGTGCCGCTGGCCGACGCGATCCGCAGCTACCTTTTCAATTCGCAGCTCGTTACCCTGCCGGGCGGCGCGACCGCGCTGATCGCGCCGACGGAGTGCGCCGAGACGCCGAGCGTCAAGGCATGGATCGACCGGCACCTCGCGTCGAACGGCGCGATCCGGCAGGCAATCTTCGTCGACGTGCGCCAGTCGATGGCCAACGGCGGCGGCCCCGCCTGCTTGCGGCTTCGCGTCCAGTGCGACCCTGCCGACGTCGATCCGCGCTTCCTGCTCGACGCGGGAAAAATCGGGCGGCTGGAGGAACTGGTGGCAGGGGCCTGGCCCGAAAGCGTCCACCCGTCGGCGCTGCAGGAACCCGCCTTCGTGGGCGAGGTCGAGGGTGCGCGGCGCGCTCTGCTCGATATGCTGGAATTGAGCGATCTGCTGTAAGGTAAATTGACAGTTAACCGTTCGGTTTAACGGAAATTTGCCGGAACCGCGCCATTGGCACGGCGTTTGCTTAACCTATGGACATGCGCGCGAAGCTGTATCGGCTGTTCCGTCCCTCGACCCGGCTCGAGGTCTTTTTCCTGATCTGGGCGATGGCGCTCGGCGCCACCGAGCGCGCCAAGCATTACCTTGAAACCGTGCCGGGCGCGGCGGGCTATATCCTTGCCCTCGCCTGCACCGCGGTGGTGTTCATCGCCGGCGGCATGCTGCTCGATTTCGTGCGCAAACCGGCCGAACAGACCGCGCCCGCGCTTGCGGCGTCAACGGTGCGGCGCCGCCGCACCCGCGCCTTCAGTCATACTCGGCGAATGCGGTCCCCGACGGCCCGCGGCGAAGCGTCACGCGGCTGACCTCGCACAAGTTGACCCCCGACCAGGTGACCTGACCCGCGCCGCCGACGGTGGCGCGGATGTCGAACGCGCAATCCGGATCCGAAAAACGCACGCTGGTCGATGCGCCCGGGCTGGCCCCGTTGGGGAGCGCGGTCCAGGCGGCCGTGCCGTGACGGCGGATCGAAAGGTCGGACAGCGCGCCGTCGGTCTTGTTGACCAGCGTGAAATTGCCGGCCTGTGCCCACGCCGGCGCGGCAAGCGCTAGGGCCAGGACTGTCAGGACAGGACGCTTCATCGCAACAACCTCGTCTTCGCGGGGAAAGGAGGAACCGGCGGCGCGCACCTTCCCCGCTCGTCAGGCGCGCGCCCCGATCTGCCGGCCGAACCGGCGGACCGCACCGGTATCGCACGATTACGATGAGTCGTGCATGAACGACGATAGCCGGATTCGCCTAAGTTGTCATCCACCGTCAGCTTTCTGCCCATCGCCGGGGGGCGCGAATCGATGGGAATTTTTAACCATCGTGAAACCTTTGGTGGGCATCGTGAGCCTGTGGACAAACGCGTCCGGGGCAATGGGACGCGGTGTGGGGAGTGCGGGTCATGGAATCGAACCAGCGTTTTTATCTCCGCCGGGCAGCGGAAGAACGGACCGCCGCGATGCGCGCGATGACTCCGGCCGCCCGCGACTGGCATGCCAAGCTGGCCGCCGACTTCGCCGAACGCGCCCTGGCGCACGGCGCGCCGATGGCGCTCAGCGCCTAACTGTCAATTTCAGTGTCGAACGGGACAAGGCGCCGCAAGGCGCCTTTCTTGTGCGCAAAACACAAAAAAGGGCCCTCTTTCGAGGACCCTTTTGGAGTGTTGGCGCGCCCGGAACGATTCGAACGTCCGACCCTCAGATTCGTAGTCTGATGCTCTATCCAGCTGAGCTACGGGCGCGCGGCAGGTGGGCACATAGGGGGGCTATCCGAACCGCGCAACCCTTATTCGCGCTCTATCGGGACACTGATTGCACTTCGGCCCGCCCCCAGTGTAGCGAACGGGCGATGACCCGCCTCGCTCCCGCCATCGTCCTTGCCCTGACCCTCGGCGCTTGTGCCTCGCACCGCGTCTCCCTTGAGGGGCTGCGGCCTCGAGCTGCGGAAGCGATCGACCCGCGCGTGCCGCTGCCGACAGAGGCGGTGGGCAAACCCGCCGACAGCTCGATTGCCGGCCGGATCGCGGCGGCGGAGCGCCAGGCCCGCGACGGCGCGGCGCAGTTCGACGCCCTCCTCCCTGCCGCCCGCGCGGCGGCCGCCAACGCGAGCGGAAACGGCAGCGAAAGCTGGATCGCGGCACAGCAGTTGTTGAGCGCACTGGTCGGCGCCCGCGCACCGGTCAGCGATGCGCTGGCCGACCTCGACGCCCTGGCCGGCGGCCGGGTGGAATCGGTCGGCGACCTCGGCGTGACCGACCGCGAGCAATTGTTCGCCGCGTCCGGCCGCCTGTCGGCGATCGACGCCAACCAACAGTCCGCCCTCGCCACCCTTCGCACCCGGCTGGCGCGCTAGCGGCGGGGCGACAGCGCTTCGGCGCGGGCGGCGGACCAGTCGGCCGCGTCCATCCGCCATTGCCTGGAAATGCCGATCGGCGGATCGAACCGTTCGTCGGTGAAATCGAGGTCCGGCTGGTAGGTCATGCCGAGCCGCTCCATGAGCCCCCAACTGCCGACATTTTCGGCGGTAGTCACCGCGACGACGAACGGCGCGTCGAAGCGATCGAAGGCGAGATCGAGGACCGCGATTGCCGCTTCCTTGGCGATGCCGGTGCCCCACGCGTCGGGCCGGTAGCGCCAGCCGATTTCGACATCGCCCTGGTTGGGCGCGCCGGGGTAGTTGACGCGCTTGAGGCCGCACCAGCCGAGCAGGCGGCCGCTGTCCCGCTCCTCGACGATCCAGAAGGTGAAGCCGAAGTCGCGCTGGTAGCCGAGCAGGCGGTCCGCGGCGGCGCGGAACTGCGCCGGGGTCTGGAGACCGCCGAGGTGCCGGAGCACGTCGGCATCGTTCATCACGTCGTAGAACGGCGCGATGTCGGCCTCGTCCCACGTCCGAAGCCGCAGGCGCGCCGTTTCGACGACGGTGTCAGCCATTCAGCAGGCGGGCGGCGAGCGGCGCGTGATAGGTCAGGATGCCGCGCGCCCCGGCCCGCTTGAACGCCAGCAGCGTTTCCATCACCAGCGCATCGCGGTCGCCGGCATCGGCGGCAGCAGCAGCCTCGATCGCGGCATATTCACCGCTCACCTGATAGGCGAAGGTCGGCACCCGAAGCTCGCGCGAGACGCGGCTGACGATGTCGAGGTAGGGCAGGCCCGGCTTCACCATGACCATGTCCGCGCCTTCGGCGAGGTCGAGCGCGACTTCGCGCAGCGCCTCGTCCGAATTGGCCGGGTCCATCTGGTAACCGCGCTTGTCGCCCTTCAGCAGTCCACGGCTGCCGACCGCGTCGCGGAACGGGCCGTAAAAGGCCGAGGCGTATTTCGCGGCATAGGCCATGATCGCGACGTTCTCGTGCCCTTCGGCCTCGAGCGCGGCGCGGATCGCGGCGATGCGGCCGTCCATCATGTCCGAAGGCGCGACGATGTCCGCGCCCGCGGCGGCCTGGACGAGCGCCTGTTCGACCAATTGCTCGACCGTGTCGTCGTTGAGGACATTACCAGTATCGTCGGTCAGCCCGTCGTGGCCGTGCGCGGTGTAGGGGTCGAGCGCGACGTCGGTCAGGATGCCGATCTCCGGCACCGCGTCCTTCAGCTCGCGGATCGCGCGGCACATGAGGTTGTCGGGGTTGAGCGCTTCCTCGCCCCGCTCGCTGCGCTTGTCCGTCGGCGTGTTGGGGAAAAGCGCGAGACAGGGGATGCCAAGGTCGCGGGCGGTGCGGGCCTGATCGGCCAGCTTGTCGATGCTGAAGCGGCTGACGCCCGGCAGCGTGGCGATCGGCTGCTGCTCGCCTTTGCCGTCGGCGATGAATAACGGCCAGATCAGGTCGCTGGGGTGAAGGCGATGCTCAGCGAGCATCGACCGCATCCAGGGCGACGAACGGCCGCGGCGCATGCGGGTTGCGGGGAAAGACGGCGACGACATGCGCCGTCCCCTAGCCTTTTGTTGCGACGACGGAAAGAAAGCGCGTGTCGGCGGTTGGGCGCTTGATGAAACGCCTGCCGAAACGAGCGATCCTGGTGGTCAACGCGATGAGCCGCCAAGGCGCGGCCGTGTTCGAAGAGGCGCGCAAAAAACTTTCCGCCGCCGGGGTCGAGCTGATCGACGCCATCGCCGTCGAGAAGCCCGAGCAGATGGACGACGCCGTGACCGGCGCGATCGCGCGGGCGCCGATGGTCATCGTCGGCGGCGGCGACGGCAGCTTGAGCGAGAGCATCGACCATTTCGTCGGCACCGACACCATCTTCGCGCTGTTGCCGCTCGGCACCGCCAACAGCTTCGCCCGGACGATGGGTATTCCCCTCGACCTCGACGGCGCGGTGCAGGTGATTGCCGGCGGCGCGCCGCGTAAGATCGACCTCGGCCGCATCGACGACGATTATTTCCTCAACAATGCCGCGGTCGGACTCGCCCCGAAGGTAGCCGAAACGGTCCCGCACGGGGTCAAGAAACGGCTCGGGCGGCTCGGTTACCTGGTGTGGGCGGGCCTGTCGGCGGCCAGCTTCAAGGCGTTCCGGGTCAAGATTTCGGACGGCCGGCGCCAGTGGAAGTTCTGGGCGACGGAGCTGCGCATCGCCAACGGCCGCTTCCACGGCGGGGTTGAGCTGATCGAGGCGGCGGACGTCGAAAGCGGCGAGATCGTGGTGCAGGCGGTGCGCGGGCGCAGTGTCGCGCGGCTTGGCCTCAACTATCTTGCCTCGGCGCTGAAACTACGCGAGCGGCGGCGCCTGGCGCGCGAAATCTACGGTCGGGAGCTGACGATTTCGACCCGCCCGCCGATGCGGGTGTCGATCGACGGCGAGCTGGGGCCGACAACCCCGTTCAAGGCGAGCGTGGCGGCCGGCGCGGTGACGATCGCCGCGCCACGCGCCTAGCCGGTCGGCATCAGGCGGCCGCCCGGTTCGGTCGCCGCGTTGGCCCCTTCGATGCATTCGTCTTCGTCCGGCTCTTCTTCCATGTGCGCCGACTTCCACGTCCCACGCTTGTAATAGGCGATGGCGAGGCCGAGGTTGACCAGCGTCGAGACCGGATAGCTGAGCCACAATGCGTCGGCGCCGAGGACCGGATGCGCCAGGTAGGCGAAGCCGAGCCGCACGGGAATCAGGCCGATGGCAAGGATGATCAGCGGCGCGACCACCGCCCCATTGGCGCGGACGGTCGCGAACAGCACCATGGTGACGCCGAACAGGAGGAAACTCCATGTGGCCAGCAACTGGATGTGCCGCGCGATCGGCAGCGCCGGGCTGGCGCTTCCGAGGAATAGCTCGAGCGCCGGTCGGTCGGCGACCACCAGCAGGCCGACCATCACGCCGGTGACGACCAGCGTGGCGACGATGCCGGACTGGGTGATGCGCCCGACGCGGTCCCACTTGCCGGCGCCGATGTTCTGTGCCGCCATCGCGCTGACTGCAGCGCCCACCGCCATCGCCGGCATCTGGATATATGTCCACAGCTGCATCGCGACGCCATAGGCGGCGGCGGTGTCGATCCCCTGCCGATTAACGAGGCCGAGCAGTGCCAGGCCTGAAGCCGAGACGACGATCATCTGCATGCCCATCGGCAGGCCCTTGGCGACGATCGTCTTGAGCAGCGCCGGGTCGGGCTTGAGGAACGACAGTTCAGCACCCCTCAGGCGTAGCGGCAGGTCGCGGATGTAGATGTAGGCGACGAGGGCGAGCAGCGCGGTGGTGTTGGCGATCACCGTCGCCGTCGCCGCGCCGGCGATGCCGAGCTTCGGGAACGGCCCGATGCCGGCGATGAAGAAGGGGTTGAGTCCGCTGTCCAGCACGGCGGAGATGATCATGAAATAGAGCGGCGTGATGCTGTCGCCCGACCCGCGGAGCGTCATCATCAGCATGACCAGCATCAGGCCGCCGGGCATCGAGAGGAAGATGACGCGCAGGTAGGACAGCGCCAGCGGCCGCGCCGCCTCGGGCGTGGCGAGCAGCTGCAGCAGTTGCGGCGCGAAGATCCAGCCGAGGACGGCGATGGCCACGGCGGCCAGCGTGAAGCTGCCGATGGCGGTGCCCATCACCCGCCGCGCGCCCTCGACGTCCTTCCGTCCGAACGCTTGCCCGATGAGGATCGTCGCGGCCATGCCGAAGCCGAACACGAACGACATCAAGAGGAACATCAGGAGGTTGGCATTGCTGGTCGCCGCCAGCGCGCCTTCGCCGAGGAAACGGCCGACCCACACCGCATTGATCGACCCGTTGAGCGATTGCAGGACCGAGGAACCGAGCGTCGGCAGCGCGAACAGCGCCAGCGTCTTGAGGATCGGCCCTTCGGTCAGGTTATGTTGTTTGGGCCCCTTACGGCGGGCGGGCGGTTCGGTCGTCGGCGCATGCATGGGTGGGTAATGCCCGGATGCGGCGATGGGTCCGTCAGCCGAGCCGCGCCAGCGCCGCCGACAGCCGCTCCGCTTCGGCCGCGCGGCTGTCGTGGTCCGCGCGGGCCTTCTCCACCGCTTCCGGCTTGGCGCGCTCTGTGAAGCTCGGGTTGCCGAGGCGGGCGGCCAGGCTGTCGCGTTCTTTCTGAGCCGCTTCGACCGCCTTCCTGAGCCGGCTGCGTTCGGCGTCGAGGTCGATCACGCCTTCCAGCGGCAGCGAATAGGTCGCGCCATCGACGACGACCTGCGCCGCGCCCGTGCCGTCGAACGCGGACAGCTGGATCGATTCCAGCCGCGCGAGGCGCTGAAGCGCGACGAATTGGCGGTCGAGCCGGCCCGCGGCCGCGTCGTCCGCTTCGCCCGCGAACAGGTGAAGCTTGGCCGACGGCGGCACGTTCAGTTCGGTGCGGGCCGAGCGGACTTCGGTGACGAGGCGGATCAGCCAGTCGAGTTCGGCCTTGGCCTCGCGGTCCGCCTTCGCTTCCGGTGCGGGCCATTTGGCGACGATCATGTCGTACGGACGAGCCCCCATCGCGTGCCACAGCTCTTCGGTGACGAACGGCATGAACGGGTGGAGCATGACGAGGATCTGGTCGAACGCCCAGGCGGCGACGGCCTTGGTTTCCTCGTCCCAATTGCCCTTCACCAACTCGACATACCAGTCGCAGAAGGTGCCCCAGGTGAAGTGGTAAATGGCGTCGGCCATGCCGTCGAAGCGCAACTCGTCGAACGCCTTGTTGAGGCGGCCCAAGGTATCGACCACTTCGCCGATAATCCAGCGGTTGACCGGCAGCTTGGCCTCGGGCGCGGCGATGCTCTGGCTCGCGCCCACGCCGTTGCCCTGCAGGAAGCGCGCGGCGTTCCACAGCTTGGTGGCGAAGTTGCGGTAGCCCTCGACCCGCTTTTCATCGAGCTTAATGTCTCGGCCCTGGCTTTCCATCGCGGCCAGCGTGAAGCGCAGCGCGTCGGCACCGTACTTGTCGATCAGGCCCAGCGGGTCGACGACATTGCCCTTCGACTTGGACATCTTCGCGCCCTTGTCGTCGCGGACCAGGCCGTGGAGGTAGAGCGTCTTCCACGGGCGTTCGCCCATGAATTCGAAGCCCTGCATCGCCATGCGGGCGTCCCAGAAGAAGATGATGTCGAAACCCGAGATGAGGACGTCGTTCGGGTAGTGCCGCTTCAGGTCGTGGGTTTGCTCCGGCCAGCCGAGCGTCGCGAACGGCCACAGGGCGGACGAGAACCAGGTGTCGAGCACGTCCTCGTCACGGCGAAGCGATACGCCCGCGCCGGCCTGCTCTTGCGCCTCCTCAACGGTTTCCGCGACGAAAACGTTGCCAGCATCATCATACCACGCCGGAATGCGGTGGCCCCACCAAAGCTGGCGCGAGACGCACCAGGGCTGGATGTTCTCGAGCCAGTTGAACCAGGTCTTCTTCCAGGTTTCCGGCACGACGGCGATCTCTCCCGAGCGCACCGCCTCGATCGCCGGCTTGGCCAACGTCTCGGCATCGACATACCATTGGTCGGTCAGCCACGGCTCGATCACCACGCCCGAACGGTCGCCGTAGGGCGTCGCGATGGTGCGGTCCTCGACCTTGACCAGCGCGCCCTCCGCGTCGAGCCGCGCGACGACTTCCTTGCGCGCGTCGAAGCGGTCCATGCCGATCAGGTCGGCGGGGATCAGGCCGTCGGCTGTCTGGGTCACGCTGCCATGCGCGTCGAGCATGTTGAGCATCTCGGCCGGCTTGAACCCGGCGCGCTTGCCCACCTCGAAATCGTTGAAGTCGTGGCCCGGCGTGATCTTCACCGCGCCCGAGCCCAGCTCCGGATCGGCATGTTCGTCGGTGACGATGGGGATGAGGCGGCCGGTGATCGGCTGCTTCAGCTTCTTGCCGATCATCGCCGCATAGCGCGCGTCATCGGGATGCACCGCGACGGCCATATCGGCCAGCATCGTCTCGGGGCGCGTGGTGGCGACCTCGATATGGCCCGAGCCGTCCTCCAGCGGATAGCGCAGGGTCCAGAACTTGCCGGCGGTGTCGCGGGTCTCGACCTCAAGGTCGGAGATGGCGGTCTGGAACTTCGGATCCCAGTTCACGAGGCGCTTGTCGCGGTAGAGCAGCTTGCGCTTGTAGAGCTCGACGAACACCTTGAGCACCGCGGCCGAGAAGCCCGGATCCATCGTGAAGCGCTCGTTGGCCCAGTCGCACGACGCGCCGAGGCGGCGCAGCTGGCCGGTGATCTGGCCGCCGCTTTCGTGCTTCCACTCCCACACGCGCTCGACGAATTCGTCGCGGGTGAAGTCGGTGCGCTTCTTCTGCTGGAGGTCTAGCTGGCGCTCCACCACCATCTGGGTCGCGATGCCGGCATGGTCGGTGCCGACCACCCACAGCGCGTCCTTGCCGTCCATCCGCGCGCGGCGGATCAGTACGTCCTGCAGCGTATTGTCGAGCGCGTGGCCGATATGGAGCGAGCCGGTGACGTTCGGCGGCGGCATGACGATGGTATAGGGAACGGCCTCGTCCCGCGCCGGGCGGAACAGCCCCTCCCCTTCCCAATGGGCATACCAGCGGGCCTCGATCGGGCCGGGTTCGAACGTCTTGGCAAGTTCGGTCATGGCTTGGCGGTTAGCCGCGCCTTCGCGCGTGCACAACCGTCATGCCATGCCTAGCGCGCGGCGCCCTTGCCCATCCATCGTTCCTGCCAGCCGAACACCTCGTCGTACCACTGGATCGAGTTCTTCGGCTTCAGCACCCAGTGATTTTCGTCCGGGAAGACCATCAGCCGCGAAGGAATGTTCCTGCGCTGGAGGGCGGTGAAGGCGGCGATGCCCTGCGTGTAAGGAATGCGGAAGTCCTTTTCGCCGGTGATGACCAGCATCGGCGTCTTCCACTTGGCGACGAAGTTGACCGGATTGAACCGCTCGAACGCCTTGGGATCCTCGTAATAGGTCTTGCCCCCATGCTCCCACTCGTCGAACCACAGTTCTTCGGTTTCATAAGCCATGGCGCGGGCGTCGAACACGCCGTCGTGCTGGACGATGCAGTTGAACCGGTCGGGCCAGTTCCCCTCGATCCAGTTCATCATGTAGCCGCCGTAGCTGGCACCGAGCGCACAGGCCTTTTTCTCGTCGAGCTGCGGGTCGTGGCTGATCGCGTAGGCGAGCCCCTTCTTGAGGTCTTCGAGCGGCGCGCCGCCCCAATCGTTGCTGATGGAGTCGGTGAACTTCTGCCCGTAACCGGTCGACCCGTGGAAATCGACGCTGACCACGGCATAGCCAGGCGCCGAAAACAGGCGCGGGTTCCAGCGATAGCTCCAGGCGTTGCCGAAGCTGCCCTGCGGTCCGCCGTGGACGACGAACGAGATCGGCAGCTTGCCGGTCAGCTTCGTCGGCTTGACCTTCATCCCCCAGACGGTCTCGTTCTTCGCGCCCTGGAAGCTGAACTTTTCGAAGCTGACCGGATCGAGCTGCGCGAGCAACGCGCGGTTGACGTTGGTGAGCTGGCTGACCTTCCCGGTGGCGGTGACGCGGTAGAGGTCGTCCGGCGCCATCACGCTGTTCTGGGTGAACAGCGCGCCGCCATCCTTCAGCGGCACGATGTTGCCGCTATGGCCGCTGGTCGTCAGGCGCGTGATCTTGCCGCTCGCGACATCGACCCGCCACACCGGCGTTTCCATGATGTCGTCGGCGGTGACGAAGATCGAGCGGCCGTCGCTGGCCCAGGCGATCGAGCCGACCGAGCGGTCCCACGCTTGGGTCAGCGGGCGGGTGGCGCCAGTCGCGAGGTCACGGACCATCAGCACCTGGCGATCGGCCTCGAAGGTCGGGCGGGCCATGGCGAAATAGGCGAGGCTGCGGCCGTCGGGCGACAGCGTCGGCAGATTGTCGGTCGCGTCGTTGGCGTCGGTCAGGTTGGTCGGCGGGGCCGATCCGTCCGCTGGCGCCATGAAAATGTCGAGGTTGGTCGACGTGGCTTCGATCCGGCCTGCTTCGCGAAGGGCGAAATAGACCGTCTTGCCATCCGGCGAGACGGCGATTTCTTCGCCGCCGCCATAGGGCTTCGACGGCGTATCGCCGACGAGCGGACCGGTAACGCGGGTTCCGCCTCCGGTCAGCTTGCCGCCAGCAACGGGGAAGCTGAAGATGCGGCTCTTCACGCCCGGTTCGGCCCAGGTGTCCCAGTGGCGCACGAACAGCTGATCGTAGGTGCGGCCCGAACCTTCCGCCTTGGCCGGGAAAGTGGTCGCCGTGCAGCCAAGGTCGGGGCAATCCCTGGTGTCCGCCCAGACGACGACGCGGCTGCCGTCGGCGCTGACCTTGAAGCCCGAAACGTCGGCGCCGAAGTCGCTCAGGACCGTGGGCTTGCCGCCCGCCGCCATGCGGTGGAGCTGGTCGCGCTCGCCCACGGACGCAAGGTACCAGATGGCGCCATCCGCTCCGTAGACCGCGTCGTGGGCGCCCTTGGTCAGGCCCTTGACTTCGACCGGCTGCGCGCCGGCCTTGGTCAGGTCGAGGCTGTAGAGCGCGTTGTTGCGCTTGTTCTTTGCAAGGTCGGTGGTCGACAGGGTGAAGATGGCGGTCTTGCCGTCGGGCGACACGCTGGGGGCGCCCATGCGGCGCATGTTGTGCATGTCGGTGGCGGTCATCGGCCGGGCGATGGCGGGCGTTGCGGCGATGAGGGCGGAAGCCGCGACGGCGGCGCAAAGGAGCTTCTTCATGGCCGAGGGCTAGCAAGGCCCGGGGCGGCGCGCGAGTCCGAAGCGTGGTTTAGAGGGGCTTACCCGTAATTCGACTGATTTCGCGCTTCACATGCTCGTCGACGATCTGAGGGAGGTTGTCGTCGAGCCATTGCTTGAGGATGGGGCGCAGCATGTCGCGCACCACGTCTTCCAGCGGGTTGGCGGACGGGGCCGGTGGCGGCGCCGCTGCAGCGATGCTGGCGAGCTGCTCCAGGCGCGCTCGGCTCTGGTCGGCGGCGCGTTCCTCCACCAGTGGCGGGCCGAAGTCGACCGGCTCCAGCTCGGGCGCGGGCGGCGGCGCGGCCTGCTCCATCTCCTCGCCCAGTTCGAGGACATCGTCCTCCTCGTCGTCGGCAATGCCCTGGATCGTGGGCGAAAAGTCGACCTCGCGCGGCGCCGGCGGGGCGGCGGCACGAATTTCCTTTTCTTCCGCGATCACCTTCTTGATCGAGGCGAGGATGTCTTCCATCGACGGTTCGCGCTGGCTCATGAGCGTGTCTTGCCGAGGAATCCGGCCAAAGTCACGCCCCTGTTACGGGCGCGGCTGGCCCGTCGCACTGACCGGCTGTGCGGCCGGCAGCGGCTGCTCGGCGACCGTCACCGTGCTGGTCGCGACCGGGTCGTGGCGCGGATGGGACGCCCAGTCGTTCCAGTTGCCGGCGACGCTGCGGTAATTGCCCAGCGGGTCGTACAGCGGTCCGCCGTCGAGCCCGAGGTCACGCGCTTCGGCCTGGCCCATCGCATTGAGCAGATTGAAGCCGGCGACATATTCGTCGCGGCGCGCGGTCACGAGGGCGACCTGGCTGTTGAGCAATTCCTGTTCGGCGTTCAGCACGTCGAGGATGGTGCGGGTGCCGACGCTGTTCTCGGCGCGGGCGCCTTCCAGCGCCAGCTCGTTGGCCTTGACCGCTTCCTGGTTGGACGCGATCGCCAGCTTGGCCGCCTGCCAGGTGGCGAAGGCCGAGCGGGTGGTCGCGACGACCGCGCGCTCGGTGCCGATCCGCTGTTCGAGCAGCTGGCCTTCCTGGGCGCGCGCCTGCGCGGTGCGGGCCGCGGGAAGGCCGCCCTGATAGAGCGGGATACGGCCCTGCACGCCGATCGAGGTGGCGGTACCGCTTTGCGGGTTGGCCTGCCCGGTGACCGGGTTCGTCCCGTTGTCCGGGAAGGAATAGGCATAGTCGCCCGACGCGATGCCCGACACGGTCGGCAGGCGCGAGGCCTCAGCGACACGGACGTCGTAACCGGCGGCGCGGCCCGCCGCGGTGATCGAGATGAGGTCGGGGTTGCTGGCCAGCGCGATCTGCACCGCCTGGTCGGCACTGACCGGCAACGGCGGCAGCGGCGGCGGCGAGGCGAGATCGCCCGGCGCCTTGCCGACGACGCGGCGATAGTTTTGCTCGCTGGTCGTCAGCCGGCCCTCGGCCGCGGCGAGGTTCGACTTGCCGAGCGACAAGCGCGCCTCCGACTGGGCTACGTCGGTGCGGGTGAGGTCGCCGATCTGGAAGCGGTCGCTGGTCGCCTGGTAGTTGGTCTGGAGGACCTTCACCTGGTTGCGATTGAGCTCGACGATCGCGCGGTCGCGGATCACGTCCATGTAGGCCGCGACGGCTTCGGCGAAGACGTCGCCTTCCACCGCGCGCAACGTGGCGCGGCCCGCTTCGACGCGGGTTTCCGCAGCCTGCACGCCGTTACGGACGCTGCCGCCGTTGAACAGCGGGTAGCTGAGGTCGACGCCGCCGTTCAGGAACGGCCCCTTGCTGCCGGTGCGGCGAAGCGTGCCGGCCGAGGTGATGTCACGGCTGACGCCAACCGTTCCCGTCACCGACGGTCGGCCGGCGGCGCGCGCGATGGCGACGCCGGCATCGGTCGACTTCAACGCTTCACGCTGGGCGGTCAGCGTCGGGTTCGACGCATAGGCCATGTTCAGCGCTTCGCGAAGCGTGTCGGCGGCGGCGGGGGCGGCCAGCGCGAAGGCGCTGGCGGCAATCAGGAAGGATGTACGCATCAGAATGAGAATGCCTGCGGATGGGTGAAACCGGCGAGAAGCGGAACGTCGGCGTCGGCGAAAGCGCGAAGGCCGGCGCCGGTGCCGATGGAAAGGCGGGTGACGCCGCGATCGGCGACGGCGGCGGCCAGGCGGCCCCCCGGGGCGAGCGCCCGATCGAGCGCCTGCGGCACGTGCTCGACCGCGCCCTCGATGAGAATGACGTCGAACGGACCCTTGGGCGCCTCGGCAATGTCGAGGCCGACTTCCGACACGCTTGCGCCGAGGTTGGCGAGGATCGCGGCGGCGTAGCCGGTCGAGCCGACCACCAGCGCGGTCTCGCCGGCCTTGACGACCAGCGCCTCGATCAGCTGGCCCAGCGCCGCCGGACTCATCATCCAGCGGCCGTCGCGGAGCGCGATCGAGCGGTCGAAATAGGCAAAGGCGCGGGCGCGTTCCGGCACGAACTGTTCGCGCGGCACGCTGGCGAAGGCGGTCAGCACGGCGGGGTCGCTGACGCCCTGCGGCTTGAGCTGGCTGTCGACCATCGCCCTGCGCTGGATCATCGTTTCGGTCATTCGGTTCCTTTCGGGTCGCTGTCATATGGGACTATGACAGCGACGCTTCAACCGCGTCATATCGCCGGGGGCCGCGAAGGCCAAGCGCCCTCTCCCCCATTCGTCGAAACCAAGTGGTTGACAAGCGAAGGCCGCGCCCGCAATGCCGCGCCACCGCTCGGTGGCCCGATGGCGGAGTGGTGACGCAGAGGACTGCAAATCCTTGCACGCCGGTTCGATTCCGGCTCGGGCCTCCATTTTTCCTGACGATAGCCGCGATGCAAGAAGGGCCGACGCACGAAGCGCCGACCCTTCCCTGGGAGATCGTGTCCCCCCGGTTTTGAAGCCTTTCGGCTCCTAGTTCATCGCCGTCGCCGCACCGTCACGGTTGTAGACGTCGTTGATGTAGTTGAGCTGGCCGTTCTGCTCGGCCACCGTCAGGTAGGTAACGAACACCGGGACGCCCTTGTCGAGCTTGACGATCTGCTCGGGCGAGCTTTCCGGCGCGCTCGGCATCCCGCCCATCAGGAAGCGCGCCAGCCTCGGCGCATCCTCGAGGCGGACGCAGCCGTTCGACAGGGTGCGGTCCGACTTGGCGAACAGCTCCTTGTTCGGGGTATCGTGGAGATAGATGCCCTCGCCATTGGCGAAGTAGAACTTGATCTTGCCCATGGCGTTGGTCGGCCCGGGAAGCTGGCGCACCTTCGCCTCCGACGTACCGGCGGCGACCGCCTTCCAGTCGACTTCGGACACCGGCACGACGCGGGCGTTGTCGTTCCACTCGCTGACGACCTCGTAGCCCTGGCGCTTCATATAGGCTTCGCCCTGCTTAGCCGCGCGCGGCGCGATCGTCTCGCGGACAAGGTGGTCCGGCACATGCCAGTAGGGATTGAGCGCGGCATAATAGATCATGCTGCTGATCATCGGCGTGGCGTACTGCGGCTTGCCGACGACGACCTTCATCTGGTCGACCAGTTGGCCGTTCTCGTACATCATCAGGTTCTGCGAGGCGGTGTCGACCAGCACGAAGCGCCCTTCGGCCGGAAGCGCGCGGACCCGCGACAAATTGTCGAGAACACGGCCGGGCGTACGCTGCCCCTTCGCCTCGTAGGTGGAAATCGCGGCCGAGCGCATCCGCTCGTAGACGGCATTGCCCATCGCTTCCGACCGGATGTAGCCGACATCCGACGGCGCGCGGCCCGCGTCGTAAAGAATGCGCTCAACCGGCTTGGGACGCGGGGTAACGCGCTGGTCGCCGTAGATGACGCCGTTGATCGGTGCTTCGAGGTTGCGGACGTAACGGGTCCAGGCCTTGCTGATCACCTTGTCGGCCTCGAGCCGGGCGGCAGGGGTCGCCGCACTGGCGAGGGCGGCGCGGATTTCGGCGGCCCGGGCGGGCCCTTCGCCGAACCCGTCCAGGTCGGCATGCTCGAGCCGTTCGGCGATCAGGGTGGCGGCGCCGGTGCCCTTGTCGAGCCAGATCAGGCGATTGCCGTTGGCCGCATAATAGCGTTCGACATTGTCGGCGACGGGCGCATTGGCGGCCGCGATCGAGGCGGTGACGGCCGCATTCGCGACCAGTTCGGCGTGGATGGGTGCGGTTGCCAGCAGCGCCAACGCGCTCGCAAACCCGATCTTGAGGATCGGTTTCACCATGTCTCTCCCAGGGTATTTCGTTTCGCGGTCAACGCGTTGACCAAGAGCGGGTTTCAAGCGCGCAGCAGATTTTTTCCCTAGCACGCCCAGCCTCCCTTCTCCAGAGCGGTAAGACTGCGACAATTGGGTCACATTCTCGTTCCCGCCCGGCCGATTGCGTGCCAGTATCCAGAAGCTAGGTTTTCCAAACATGAACAAGCCGCTTCCCCGTGCCGTCTGGGTGCTTGGCGTCGTCAGCCTGCTGATGGACATGTCGAGCGAGATCATCCACGCGCTGCTGCCCGCATTCCTGACGGTCACGCTGGCATTGCCGGTGGCGGCGATGGGCGCGCTCGACGGGATCGCGGAAGGCACCGCCAACCTGGCCAAGCTCGCGTCAGGCGCGCTGTCCGACCGCCAGCAACGGCGCAAGCCGTGGATCGTGCTGGGCTACGGCATGGCGGCGCTGTCGAAGCCGCTGTTCCCGCTCGCCTCGGGCGTGGTGCCGGTACTGGGCGCGCGGCTGGTGGACCGGATCGGCAAGGGCATCCGCGGCGCCCCGCGCGACGCGCTGATCGCCGATACCACGCCGGCCGACCGGCGCGGCGCGGCGTTCGGTCTCCGGCAGGCGATGGACACGGTGGGCGCCTTCATCGCGCCGATCCTGGCGATCGGGCTGATGTGGCTGTTCGCCGATGATATCCGCCACGTCTTCTGGGTCGCGATCATCCCCGCGCTTCTCGCAGTCGCCGCGCTGGTGCTGTTCCTGAAGGAGCCGGAGCATCCCGCCGCGATGCCGGCAGCCAAGGCGCGCTGGGCGGGTTTCAAGGATCTCTCCGCGCCGCTTAAGCAGTTGCTGGCAGTGGGGTTCCTGTTCGGGCTGGCGCGCTTCTCGGAGAGCTTCCTGATCTTGAAGGGGATCGAGGAGGGCCTCGACCTGCGCTGGAGCCCGCTCGTGCTCGCCCTGTTCAACCTCGCCTACCTGCTTCTCGCTTATCCGGCCGGGGCGCTGAGCGACCGGATCGACCCGAAGCGGCTGCTGCTGCTCGGCATCGGCTGCCTGGTCGTCGCCGACCTGTGGCTGGCGCGGGCGCACGGGCTGTGGCCGGTCGCCATCGGCGTCGTCCTGTGGGGCGCGCACATGGCGCTGACCCAGGGTGTCTTCGCGCGGATGATCGCGGACGCCGCGACACCCCAAACCCGGGCCACGAGCTTCGGCGCGTTCAATTTCGTGTCCGGCATCGCCGCGATTCTCGCCAGCCTGGTCGCCGGCCTGGCGTGGGATCGCGAGGGGTCGGGCGCGACCTTCTTCCTCGCGGCCATCGTCGCCGCGCTGGCCGGCGCGATGCTGGCGCTTATCCCTGTCCGTCGCGGGTCGGGAACGGCGGCATCCGGCCCGCCGCATGGTCGCGCCTGATCCACTGGTGCCAGACCGCGCCGGCAAGATGGAGGACGAGCAGCACGATCAGTCCCCAGGCGAGCAGCTCGTGGGTTCCGCCGATCGCTTCGCCCAGCGGCAATGTCGGAATATTGATGCCGCCCGCCAGTTCGACCGACGTTCGGCCCGGGCGTGATACCGCGACGAAGCCGGTCAGCGGGATGACGACCAGCAGCAGGTAGAAAAGGCGGTGGGTCCAGACCGCAACCGCCCGGTCCCAGGTCGGCACGTCGACCGGATAGGGCGGCGGCGGGCTGATCAAACGCTGGACGAGGCGCATCAGGGTGAACAGCAGGATGACGACGCCGAGCGTCCGGTGCCACATGAACAGGCTGTCCCGCATCGCCGAGCCCTTGGGATAATCGTGGAACGTCAGGCCGAGGTAGATCTGGACGAGGACCAGCGCGGCGGAGATCCAGTGGAAGGTCGCGGCGGCGGCGCTGTAGCGGGCGGTGGCCGTCCCGCTCGATTGGTCGACCATGTAATCGCTCATCGGCGAACGTGCTCCTCAAGTTCGGGGGTAACGGTCAGGGCGAGAACGGCCTCGAAGGCCAGTTCGCCGCAAGGTAACGGCAAATGCGTCATTTCGATCCGCCAGCCAGGGATCGAAAGGGCGACGCCAAGCATCGCCGCTGGCGGGGTCGACAGCATGTAGGCGAGCAGCTGCTGGAAGCGGTAATTGTCGCGCGGGTTGGCCAGCCGCACGCCGGCACGCGCCGACTGCAGCGGTGCGCCGGCCACCAGTATGGTTTCGGCCTCCGGGCTGATGGCGCAGCGCCAGCCGTGGCGATTGACCAGAATCACGGCCTTGCCCACCGCGTCCATGTCTCCGAGCGCGATCGCCGCGCCGTCCCCGGCCAGCGTCGCCTCGACCTTGATCGAGCGCGCCGTGACCCGGCAAAGCCGATCGAACAGCGCCAGCGTTTCAGGCGTACAGGCACCATCCGCCTCGGTCCGCATCAGCGCCAGGCCGAGGAAGCCCGTCTCGTCCTGCGCAAAGATGGTCTGGCAGCCGAACGGCATGCCCAGCGCGTGGACGACCTCGTCGTAGCGGCCGGCCGGCCGTTCGGCCCGATAGGCGGCGTAGTGGCCGTCGTGCTGGATCTGGAAGGGCACGGTCGAGGTGCCGACCCGCCAATTGGCCTCGCCCCACATCACCGGATCGGCGAAGCTTTCGGCGAAGATCGCCGGGTCGTAGCCGGTCAGGATGTTAAGGCTGGGCACCGGCCCGCCGAGACTGACGAGGTTGGTCCCCTGGCTGCCGCACGCCCGGGCGAACAGGTCGAGCGAGTCCGACCAGTTGCCGCCGAAAGGCGCGTTGACGAGCGCCAGCTCGACGTCGCGAAGGAACACCGGATTGTGCGTCAGCCCCGCCATCAGCGCGGAGTGTTCCCTGCCTTCACCGCCTTGTCCAGTGCCAGCCATACGCTCCGCCCGGCGCGCCAAGCGAGCAGCGCGCCGGCCAGGGCGGCGATCACGGAAACGGCCGGCTGCCCCCACGCCGGCCACGGCTCGCTACCGAACAGGAACAGGTTCGCAATGCCGGTCGCCAGCGACCCCGCCGCCGCAAGCCCGATCACGCCGCCGATCGCGGCGGCGATGAGCGTCAGGAGCAGGCGGACGGCGGGGTGCACCGGCCCTAGCGGGTGAACTTCTCGCCGGCCGCCGCCTTGTCGAGCAGCAGCTTGGAAAAGGAGAAGTCGCTGCCCATGCGGGCTTCCTGCGCTTTCAGGCCGTCGACGATCTTCTGCAGCCCTTCGCTGTCGGCCCAGAACATCGGCCCGCCGCGATAGACTGGCCAGCCGTAGCCGTAGACCCACACGACATCGATGTCGGACGCGCGCTGGGCCATGCCTTCCTCGAGGATCTTCGCGCCCTCGTTGACCATGGTGTAGAGCGTGCGGGCGACGATTTCCTCGTCGGAAATGTCGCGTTTCTCGACGCCGGCCTTGGCGCGGAAATCGTCGATGATCTCGGCGACGCGCGGGCTGTTCGAGGGGCGGCGCTTGTCGTCATAATCGTAGAAGCCGGCCTGCTTCTTCTGGCCCCAACGGCCTTCGGCGGCGAGCGCGTCGCGGATGTTCTCGATCCGGTTGGGGTCGCGGTGCCAGCCGATGTCGACGCCGGCAAGGTCGGCCATCTGGAACGGCCCCATCGGCATGCCGAATTCGACATGGACGCGGTCGATCTGTTCGGGCGTCGCGCCTTCGAGCAGCAGCTTGGTCGCCTCGACCTGGCGCGGCATCAGCATGCGGTTGCCGATGAAACCGTGGCACACGCCGGCGACCACCGCGACCTTCTTGATCTTCTTGGCCAGCGCCATGGCGGTGACGAGCACGTCGTCCGCCGTCTTGGCCCCGCGCACGACCTCCAGCAGCTTCATCACGTTGGCGGGCGAGAAAAAGTGCAGGCCGACGACGTCCTGCGGACGCTTTGTCACCGCGGCGATCTCGTCGACGTTGAGGTAGCTGGTATTGCTGGCGAGGATGGCGCCCTGCTTCACGGTGGCGTCGAGGCGGGTGAAGATGTCCTTCTTCACCTCCATCTGTTCGAACACCGCCTCGATGATGAGGTCGCAGTCCGCGAGATCGCCAAACTCCAGCGTCGGAGTCAGCAGGCCCATGGCGCCCTCGACCTGTTCGGCGCTCATCCGCCCCTTGGCGGCGGTCGCCTCGTAATTCTTGCGCATGATGCCGGTGCCGCGGTCGAGCGCTTCCTGGTTCATCTCGAAGATCGTCACCGGGATCCCGGCCGACAGGAAGTTCATCGAGATGCCCCCGCCCATCGTGCCGGCACCGATCACGCCGACCTTCTGGATGTTGCGCGGGCGGACGTCGTCGCCGACCCCCTCGATCTTGGCCGCCTTGCGCTCGGCGAAGAAGAAATACTGCTGCGCCTTGGCCTGAAGCCCGCTCATCAGCTCCATGAATTTGGCGCGCTCGACCTGGACGCCCGCGGCGTAATCGTTCTGGGTCGCCGCCTCGATGCACTGGATGTTCGCTTCGGGCGCATCGAAGCCGCGGAACTTGCGGGCGTTGGCCTTGCGAAAATCGGCGAACACCGAAGGATCGACGTTCGTCACCTTGTCCTGCCGCTGCGACGAGATCGGGAGCGGGCGGATATCCTTCACTTCTTCGGCGAACGCGACGGCGTGCTGCAGCAGGTCCCCTTCGACGATCCGGTCGATCAGGCCGGCACCCGATGCGTCCTTGGCCGAGATCATCTTGCCGGTCGTCGCCATCTCGAGCGCCAGCGGCACGCCGGCGACGCGCGGCAGGCGCTGGGTCCCGCCCGCACCGGGCAGGATGCCGAGCTTGACCTCGGGAACGCCGAACTTCGCCGACGCCACCGCGACCCGGTAGTGCGACGCCAGCGCGACCTCGAGCCCGCCGCCGAGCGCGGTGCCGTGGATCGCCGAGACGACCGGCTTCGAACAATTCTCGATGATGTCGACGACGGTCGGCAGCATCTGCTCGAACGCCTTGGGCGTGCCGAACTCGCTGACGTCGGCGCCGGCGAAGAAGGTCTGGCCCTCGCAGCGGATCACGACCGCCTTGATGCTGTCGTCGCCCTCCGCCTGCTCGATCGCCGCGACCAGGCCCTGCCGCACGGCGAGACCGAGCGCGTTGACCGGCGGGTTGTTCGAGGTGACGACGAGGATGTCGTGGTGCTTGGCGGTCGAAATAGGGCTAGAGGAAGCAGAGGCGTCGGTCATGCGGAAGTCCGTCCGTAGCTTTGATGGTTGAAGGGGTGGGAAGCGGAAAGGCCGCCGTCGACGACGATGGCCTGCCCATTGACGTAGCTGGCCTCGTCCGAGGCGAGGAACAGTGCGGCGTTGGCGATCTCTACGGCCGAGCCGCCGCGCTTCATGGGGTTCAAATGGCCGATCATCTGTTCCTGCCCCTTGGCGCGGGCGCGGTCGAAGATGAATTCGGTCATGCCGGTTTCGATGAGGCCGGGGCAGATGGCGTTCACGCGGATGCCCGAACCGACCATCTGGGTCGCGGCGACCTTGACCAGGTTGATGACGCCGGCCTTCGATGCCGAATATGCCGGGCCGCCCGCCCCGGCGCGAAGGCCCGCGACGGAGGCCGTTGCGATGATCGATCCGCCGCCCGACGACTTCATGGCGGGCGCGGCATATTTGATGGCGAGAAACGGGCCGATCAGGTTGATGCGCAGGATCTCGGCCCAGGCGGCGGCATCCTGGTCGAAGATGCCGTCGAACCCGCCCGACACGCCCGCGTTGGCGAACATGATATCGAGGCGGCCCTGGTCGGCGACTACCGTGTCGACCAGCGTCTTGACCTGCCCTTCGTCGCCCGCGTCGCACTCGACGTCGGCGCCCTTGATATCGGCACCGATCACGGTCGCGCCTTCGCTCCGGAACAGCTCGACCGTCGCCTTGCCGATGCCGCTCCCGGCGCCGGTGACGATGGCGACTTTCCTGTCGAGCCTCATAGGCCGACCCCGATGGTGCTGCCGCCGTCGACGATCAGGGCCTGCCCGGTCATGAAGGTCGAGGCCGGGCTGGCGAGGTAGACCGCCGCCCCGGCGATCTCGCGCGGCTCGCCGATGCGCCTCAGCGGAGTGTTCTTGGTAACCAGCTTCAGCGTGTCCGGGTTCTCCCACAGCGCGCGGGCAAAGTCGGTCTTGATCAGTCCCGGCGCGATGCAGTTCACCCGCACGCCCTTCGGTCCGAACTCGGCGGCGAGGTTGCGGGCGAGCTGGAAATCCGCCGCCTTGGAGATGTTGTAGGCGCCGATCACGGTCGAGCTGGTCAGCCCGCCGATCGAGGAGACGATGATGATCGAGCCTTCCTCGCGCTCCAGCATCTCCGGCGCGACCATCGAAATCAGCCAATGATTGGCGATGACGTTGTTCTCAAGGATCTTGCGGAACTGGTCGTCGGCGATGCCGGCCATTGGCCCGTAATAGGGGTGCGACGCCGCGTTGCAGACGAGGATGTCGATCTTGCCAAACGCCTTGCGCGTCGCATCGGCCAGCGCCTGAAGGTCGTCCTTGGACGAGATGTTGGCGGCCACGGCCAGCGCCGTCCCCTCGCCATGCGCGGCGTTGATCTCAGCCGCGGTCTCGTCGCAGGCGTCCTGCTTGCGGCTGGAAATGACGACCTTGGCGCCCTGCTCGGCCATCGCCTCGGCGATCGCCTTGCCGATCCCGCGCGAGGACCCTGTGATGACAGCGACCTTGCCCGAAAGATCGAACAGTCCGCTCATGCGCCCACCGGCGGGTGCTTGGCGAATTCGGCGAGCGCGATCGAACGGTTGTGGACCTCGTCCGGCCCGTCGGCGAGGCGCAAGGTGCGGATGCCGGCCCAGCTGTGCGCCAGCGGCGTGTCCTGGCTGACGCCCGCGCCACCGAACGCCTGGATCGCGTCGTCGATCACCTGCAGCGCCATGCGCGGCGCCTTGACCTTGATCATCGCGATCTCGGCCTTGGCCGCCTTGTTGCCGACCTTGTCCATCATGTCCGCCGCCTTGAGGCAGAGGAGTCGCGTACAGTCGATCTCGATCCGCGCCTCGGCGACCCGTTGCTCCCACACGCTGTGCGAGGCGATGGTCTTGCCGAAGGCGGTGCGCGACTGGAGCCGCTGGCACATTAGGGCGAGCGCTTCCTCGGCCGCGCCGATGGTCCGCATGCAGTGGTGGATGCGGCCCGGGCCAAGGCGGCCTTGCGCGATCTCGAACCCCCGGCCCTCGCCGAGCAGCAGGTTCGACGCCGGGACGCGGACGTTCTCCAACTTGATTTCCATATGGCCGTGCGGCGCGTCGTCGTAACCATAGACGCTGAGGTGGCGGACTACGGTGATGCCCTCGGCGTCCATCGGAACGAGGATCATCGATTGCTGCTGGTGCTTCCTCGCCTCGGTGTCGGTCTTGCCCATCAGGATCGCGACCTTGCAGCGCGGATCGCCCGCTCCGCTCGACCACCATTTGCGGCCGTTGATCACGTATTCGTCGCCGTCGCGGTCGATCCGGCACTCGATATTGGTCGCGTCGGACGAGGCGACGCCCGGCTCGGTCATCAAAAAGGCCGACCGGATTTCGCCGCGCATCAGCGGAGCCAGCCACTGGTCCTTCTGCTCGCGCGTGCCGTAGCGGTGGAGCACTTCCATGTTGCCGGTGTCGGGCGCGGCGCAGTTGAACACCTCGCTCGACCACAGGATGTGGCCCATTTCCTCGGCGCACAGCGCGTATTCGAGGTTGGTCAGCTGTTCACCCTCGAACGGGAAGCTTTCGTCGACATGCTGGAGCGCGCCGCCCGGCGGCATGAACAGGTTCCACAAGCCGGCCGCCTTGGCCTTGGGTTTGAGGTCCTCGATGACGTCGAGAACCTTCCACCGGCCGCCGTCGGCCTGCTGGCGATGATAATCGCCGACTCGGGGCCGGACCTCGGCATCGAAAAAGGCCTTCACGCGGTCGCGGAAGAAAGCCTGCCGTTCCGTAAGGTCAAAGTCCAAGGCTCGCCCTTTCGTCTGAAAATACGTCAGTTGTGCGTTGAAACGGGCTAGGACGGCGCGGGGCCGAGGGCAAGGCAGGAACGGACGCGAGCGCCCGCCCGTTGGTGCGGCCCATGCGCATTTTCATTTTCGCCGGCCTGGCCTTGCTGGCCGCCTGCCAACCCTCCCCTTCCCAGCCGTCAGAGAACCGGTCCACCGCCGGTAGCGATGTCGACGCTGACAAGAAGGCGCCGCTCGGCGCGCTCGTCGATCCCGCCAGTTCGGGCTCGGCGACCGAGGTGGCCCAGCGCTATGCCGACGCCGTGAGTGGCGGGCGGCTGGGCGAAGCGTACGGCCTGCTGGCCCCTGGCTCGGACGCGGCAGGTAACGGTGCGGCCGCGTTTGCCGCCCGTTTCAAGGACCGGCGCGCCATTGCCATGACCATCGGCAAGGCCGGCGAACCCGTCGATACGGAGGCGCAGAGATTGGTCGAGGTGCCTGCCGTCCTGAGCGGGCTCGACAAGGCCGGGACTCCGTTCCGCGTCGAAGGGCCGATCCTGCTGCGCGTGACCGACAAGTCGGCCACTCCCGACGTCCCGCCGCAGTGGCAGGTCGTCCGGACGCTCTTCCCGGCCTAGGCGGAACAGGGCCGGGCAGGCGTCGGTTGTCGCGGGATGCGTAGCTTCCTCCCCCTCGCCGCACTCCTGCTCGCGACCACCGCGTGCACGGTCAACAACAACCCGCCCGCTGACGAAAACAGCACCGATGCCAATTTCGCGGCCGGCGGCGCGTCGCCGACGGCGGACACTACCGTCCCGACGGCCACGACGGCGCCGGCCGGCAATACGGTTGCCCCGACACCCGCGCCGAGCAACCCTAACGTCCCGCCACCGCCGCACATGGACCCCGGCGGCCCGACCCCTCCGGCCGAGGCGTCGGCGCTGGGTGCGGCGCGGCGCTTGCAGGAATATTGCGACGCGGTGGCGACCAAGCGCTACCGCGATGCCTATGGCTACTGGTCCGACAACGGCAAGGCGAGCGGGCTGACCTTCCAGCAATTCCGCGACAGCTTCGCCAAATACGGCGCTTACGACTGCCATATCGGCAAGCCGGGCGACACCGAGGGCGCCGCCGGATCGGTCTACACCACCATTCCGTTGCAGGTCACCGGCGTGCTGACCAAGGGCGGCGGCTTCCGGCTGGAAGGCCCGGTGACGATGCGCCGCGTCAACGATGTCGACGGATCGAGCGCCGAGCAGCGCCGCTGGCACATTGCGACGAGCGGCCTCAAGCCGCGCCCCTAGGGAAAGCCGCATAATTTCCGTTGCGATTGACGCACCCATCTGACGGCGCATGATGCGGACGATCAGGAGGGAATCGATGAGCGACCTGGACGCGTTCCGCGCCGACACCCGCGCGTGGCTGGAGGCCAATTGCCCGGCCGAAATGCGCACGCCGATGAAGTCCGAAAAGGACGCCTGCTGGGGCGGACGGCATTTCGAGTTCCAGTCGGCGGCGCAGGAGCACTGGCTGCGCGCGATGGGCGACAAGGGTTGGACGGTACCCGACTGGCCGGCGGCCTATGGCGGCGGCGGCCTCTCCCCGGCCGAGGCCAAGGTCGTGAAAGAGGAAATGGCCGCGATCGGCGCGCGCTCGCCGCTGACCAGCTTCGGCATTTCGATGCTCGGCCCGGCGCTGCTGAAATATGGCACCGAGGAGCAGAAGCAGCGCTTCCTGCCTGAAATCGCCAAGGGCCAGATCCGCTGGTGCCAGGGCTATTCCGAACCGGGTGCGGGCAGCGACCTTGCCGGCCTGCAGACCAAGTCGGAAGACAAGGGCGACCACTGGCTGGTCAACGGCCAGAAGGTGTGGACCAGCTACGCCGACCAGGCCGACTGGATCTTCTGCCTCGTCCGCACCTCCACGGAATCGAAGCATGGCGGCATCAGCTTCCTGCTGTTCGACATGGAAAGCCCCGGCGTATCCACCAAGCCGATCCTGCTGATCAGCGGCTACTCCCCCTTCTGCGAGACCTTCTTCGACGATGTGTCGGTCCCGAAGGACCAGGTGGTCGGGGAGGTCAACAAGGGCTGGGACGTCGCCAAATACCTCCTCGGTCACGAACGCGAGATGATCAGCGGCATGGGGCTGGGCGGCGGGTCGCTCACGCTGGGCAAGGCGGTCGGCAAGATCGACGACCCGCTGCTCGCCGCGCAGATCGCCGACTTCGACGTCGACGCGCTGGCATTCGCGGCAATGAGCGAGAAATTCATAGACGAGCTGAAGGCGGGCGAGGCGCATCCCGCCATGCCGAGCATGATGAAATATGCCGGGACCGAGCTGAACAAGCAGCGCCACGAACTGGCGATGGCGGCCGGCGGCAGCGACACGCTGGAATGGGACAGCGATCGCTCGAAGGGCGGCAAGGCGGCGCGCGACTGGCTGCGCACGAAGGCCAATTCGATCGAGGGCGGCACATCCGAAATCCAGCTCGGCATTGTCGCCAAGCATATCCTGCGCCTGCCCGGAGCCTGACATCATGATGATCCTCAACGACGACCAGCGCATGCTGCAGGACACCGTTCGGCCCTTCATGGCGGATGAGGGTGCGATCAAGACGCAGCTGCGCCATTGGCGCGAGATCGGGTGCCAGGACGGCTTCGGCCACGGACTTTGGAAAGCATTCGGCGAGATGGGGCTGGCCGGCATCCTGATCCCGGAAGGCCAGGGCGGCGCGGGGCTGGGCCAAGTCGAGGCCAACCTCGTGCTGGAAGAAATCGGCCGCAACCTCACCCCCTCCCCCTTCCTCTCGACCGCCGTCGCGGCGGTTCGGGCGCTCGAAGGGTCGGCGCAGGCGGAGCGCTGGTTCCCCGGCATCGCCGCGGGCGAAACGGTCGCCGCGCTGGCGATCGACGAAGGGCGTCACCACAACCCGGCGGCGACGGCGCTGGAGGCCAAGCGGCAGGGGAACGGCTTTGTCCTCAACGGCACCAAGCAGTTCGTCGTCCAGGGCCGCAGCGCCGATGTCATCCTGGTCGCGGCGCGGACGGGCGGCTCGGCGGGGGAGACCGAGGGCCTGACCCTGTTCGCGCTGCCCAAGAGCGTGACCGGCGTCGAGCTTGAGAATGTCGCGCTGGCCGACAGCTCGAAGGCCGCGCGGCTGACCCTTTCGAATGTCGCGCTCGACGCCGACGCGGTGGTCGGCGAGGTCGATGGCGGCTGGACGCCCCTATCGCGTGCGCTCAGCGCCGGCCGCGCTGGCGCGGCGTCGGAGCTGGTCGGCGTCGCCGCGGGCGCGAGCGAGATGACCTTCGACTATCTCAAGCAGCGCAAGCAGTTCGGGCGTCTGATCGGCGAATTTCAGGTGCTCCAGCACCGCGCCGCGCACCTTTACGGCGAGGTCGAGATCGCCCGCGCCGCCGCGCTCAAAGCCGCGCAGCTGCTCGACGAAGGCAGCGACCGCGCCGGCCTGATGGTCGCGGTGGCCAAGGCCAAGGCGGGCAAGGCCGCACGGCTGGCGGTGCAGGAAGGCGTGCAGATGCACGGCGGCATCGGCATGACCGACGAGCATGACATCGGCCTCTACATGAAGCGGCAGGCGGTGCTCGACGAACTGTTCGGCAGCCCCCGCTTCCACGCCGCAGAGGTCGGGCGGTTAAGCGCCTAAGGCCGCTCGAGCAGAAAGTTGATCCGCGCGGCGGCGACCGGCTTGGCCCGGTCCGCCTGCCACGCCACGGCCTCGACGTTGGCCATGCGGTTGCCGAGCCGCTCGACTGTCGCCTCGGCGTGCGTGTCGCCCAGCTTGGCCAGCCCGCCGCGCATATAGTCGATGGTCACGGTGACCGGCTTCATCGCCACCCGCGCATCGCCGATGGCGGAGGTCAGCCGGGTGTAGGCCGCAAACTCCAGCAAGCCGGCGATCGCCCCTCCGTGGAGCCAGCCGGGCCGGCCCATCACGCCGTCGGCGAACGGCATGACGATCCGTCCGTCATTTTCGATCCGAAGGTCCAGCAGTCGTGCGTAGGGGGGAAGCGCGTCCATGCCGCGCCGCCTAGCAGGTCACACCCTGCTCTTGTAGCCCGAGACAGCGCCGAGGACGAAGCTGGCGAACAGGGCGAGCTGGATCTTCCCTTCGGGATCGGACCAGCCGAAATACTCCGCCCCCCAGCCGAACAGCGCAACAAAGATGGCACATGCCAGCCCGACGATCATCGAAATACCCTCCACTGCACCGCGCGAGGCCGAGTCCGCGGCGGCGAACGTCGAAGGATGCTGCTGGAGGGTTTCGACTTTGTAAAGCTTGCCGTCAGGGGCGGCGCACGCCATAGGGCCCGCATTCTGGAGGCAAGGAGCGTCAGGCCATGAAAGCGCGGGTGTTCGTCACGTTGAAGCCGGGCGTCCTCGACCCCCAGGGCCGTGCCATCCACCATGCGCTCGAAGGGCTCGGCTTTTCCGGTATTTCGGGCGTCCGCGCCGGCAAGCTGATTGAGCTCGACCTCGACGAGGACAAGAGCGACGACGAGATTGCCGACATGTGCCGCAAGCTGCTGGCCAACACGGTGATCGAAAACTTCAAGATCGAGCGGGTCGCGGCGTGAAACCGGCCGTCATCGTCTTTCCCGGATCGAACTGCGACCGCGACCTGGCCGTCGCGATCCGCGCCGTGACGGGCAAGGCGCCGGCGATGGTCTGGCATGCCGAGACCACGCTTCCGGACGGCACGGACTTCATCGCCGTGCCCGGCGGCTTTTCCTATGGCGATTACCTGCGCTCGGGCGCCATGGCGGCGCGCTCGCCGGTGATGAAGGCGGTGGTCGCGGCAGCCGGAAAGGGCGTGCCGGTGCTCGGCATCTGTAACGGTTTCCAGGTGCTGACCGAGGCCGGGCTGCTGCCGGGCGCGCTGATGCGCAACGCCGGACTGCACTTCGTCTGCCGCACGGTCGGCCTTGAAGTCGGCAACAACCAGTCGATCTTCACCAATGCCTACTTGGCGGGCGAGGACATCAAGGTCCCCGTCGCCCACCACGACGGCAATTTCCAGGCCGACGAGGCGACCCTCGACCGGCTGGAGGGCGAAGGTCGCGTGGCATTCCGCTATACCGAGGAGGTCAACGGCTCGGCCCGCGGCATTGCCGGAGTATTGAACGATGCCGGCAACGTGCTCGGCATGATGCCTCACCCCGAGCGTGTCATCGAAACCGCGCACGGCGGCACCGACGGCAGACGCCTGTTCGAGGGCTTGCTGGAAGCCGTCGCCTAGCCCGCGCCCTTGCGGCGCCAAGCGCCGGCGCATAGGTCCGCTAAAGTGCGCGCCCGTAGCTCAGCTGGATAGAGCACGTGCCTTCTAAGCTCGTGGTCGCAGGTTCGAATCCTGCCGGGCGCGCCAGCCTCTTACCTCAGCCCGCCGTCGAGCTTTCAGACACCGGCTTTTGCTGGGCCGATCGGACGATGCCGCGCAAATCATCGGTCAATTCTCTTTCGCGGGAGAGCGCACTTCGCAGGTCGTCCACTTCCGCCCGCAAGCTCGCGACAAGGTTCTGGTGATTGAGGGCCTCCACGCACCGCGTGGCATTATGGTGCGCAGCGTTGAGGGTGGACACCGAAAGACCATTTAACGGCTCATCGCTGCCGACAAAAATGTAGAAGGTGCTTGGGCAGCCGTTTTCGTAGACGCCGAACCGGTTGTCGAAGTGCTGGTTGAACAGCTCGGACTTGTCCGGCGCGGAGCCGACAGGAACGATCAGATTACCGGTCACGTTCATCTGCCCGAGCACGAGATGATGGGCGAAGAAGCGCTGGATGAGGTCGGTGAATTCCGAGAAGTTCACTTCTCGGCGATGGAATTCATTGATCGGCTGGAACGGCCCACTGTAGATGGTGGTGTTCGGGCTCGAGACTATGAACGTCCCGCCCGGACGAAGGACACGCTTCACTTCGTGCAAGAATTCGTCGTGTTCAAAAAAATGTTCGAGCGTCTCGAAGCTCGTGACGAGGTCGAAGCTTTGGTCGTCCGCCGGGATGCTCGTGGCGCTCCCGGCCCTGAACGTGACCGAAGGGCTGCTGTAGGAAGCTTGGGCATGAGCGATCGCCGATTCGTCGATGTCCACCCCGACGACCGACTTCGCGACCTGGCCCAGGAGCGCGCTCCCGTATCCTTCCCCGGATGCAATATCGAGAACATCTTTCCCGGCGCACAGCGATTCCGCGTACATGTACCGGTGCCAGTGTTCGAACGTGATGTCGCCCTGCACGTCGCTCGTTAGCCGTTCGCCCGTGAAAGTCATCGTAGCCAACGACTTCGGCATATAGAGGAGGCGGTCGGGAGCTTCGTTCATGCGACCCTTGCCCTTTTTTTCTTCTCCGAGGGCGCCGCGGAAGTGGCGACTGCCCGCTCCGTCAAAGTCTGACGAAGTCGGTCGGCGTACCGCAAGCCCGTCGCGAGGTGGCTGAAGTCCCGTCGCATCCTGAGACGTCCCTCAAGGCTCTTTCTCGCATAAAGCTCGGGATCGTTGGCCAGCTCCAGCATCTTGGCCGCCGCATCATCGATATCCGCGTCCGCCCACTGCTGGCCCTGCCAGAAGGGATACTGGCCCGACCGAACGGGGATCAGGCTGAAGTCGACGAGCTGCGTGGTTTCATCGTCGCAGAAATCCATATTCCCGGACCAGCCGGTGCAAACCGACGGGCGACCAACGCACATCGATTCCGCCATGCCCAAGCCGAACCCTTCCGACCGATGGAGGGAAAGGTAGGCATCGGACAAGGATACGAGCGCGTGCATTTCATCTTCGCTCAAGGCACGATCAATGAGCGTGAGACTGTCCGCCATGTTGCGGACCTCTGCCTTGAAGAGCCGATAATCTTCAGGTCGCGTATGCCCGTTCTTCACCTTGATGACGAGTGCGGCGTCGCGCGGCGCCGCCTTGTCCCGCATTCGCCGAAATGCCTCGAGCGCCGCGAACGGGTTCTTCCGGTCCATGTAGGACGAGAAATCAAACGACATCAGGAAAACGAAGGCGTCTTCAGGCACGCCGAAGGCACGCCGCGACATTTGCGGCCGCGCCGTCATCTCGCATGCGATGGGCATGTGCCGGACCTTGTCGCCAAGCGCGGTCGAGATCGCCCCTTCCACAAATTTGGATGGCGCCCAGACCTCGTCGAAGCGGTCGAGTTCCTTCACCCATTTTTCCGGATAATTCGGCAGCTCCCACATCGGATAAACGATGTTGTAGGCATTGAGGGAGCCGAGTTCCTTGATGTCGTGGTGCTGAAGCGCGGGACCAATTTCATCGCCATTGAGACAGAAAATGTTGATGTCCGTGTCGAAGCGCCGCGCGGCGCGTGAACGGAATTCGCTGTACGCCGGGACGACCGATGCATCGCCGGTACCGTAGATGTCGAACACGACGGAGTTGACCCGCGCGGCCATGAGCGAGCGCTGGACGCCGCGCACATGGGTGCCCATCCCGATGTCCGAAAACGGATGGCCGGCGACTGTGACAGTGGGCTTCGATACGCCTTGGTTGAACACGACCGACACTCCTAACTAACCAGATCGCGCGCGTTCTTGAGCGCTTGCAGATACCCGTGGCCGAAATCGCTGTCTGGTTCGAGATAGCTCCCTTCGCACCATTCGTTCCATGCGTTGATGAACACGATGCGTTCATCGCCATAGTTCTGCTCGATCGTTCGCGTAATGGTCCACTCGAGCCAAGCCTGGAAGGCGCCGGGGGTGGCGTGCTCGAGTACCAGGCTACGGTCCTGACGCCGAGGCGTGTTGTCCCAGCCGACGAGGACGCTTCGCAACCGTTTCCAGCCTGGCTCCTCACGACGCATGTATTCGCCGGCAAGCTCACGATAATCGTGGACAGAGCCGACAAATTCCTTGGCGCGATTACTCACTTGCAAGGCCTGGTCATGGACCATTCCGTGCGGCGGGAACTCCACCGAAATATCGCAGCCATACTTCGACGGGTCTTCTGGGTTCGACGACAATTCGAACGATTCGACGGACGCGATAATGATCTCACCCACCCCGATCGAACGCGCATAGTTGCGCCACGTCTCGGCCGTCCGAGCGAACCGCGGCAATTCCTTCACCCGATAAACGAGCAACAACGGCTTCCCGTCGATCCGGATGTAGTTGTCGCTCGCGAAATAGCGGGCCAGATCCTTGATGACGTTCAGGTCGTTCTCTTCGCTGTAGTCCTGCTCGATCAGGACGTTCTGGCTCATGCCGTCCCAGGTCCGGGTCCAGTTTTCATTCGCCCAGCAAAGACAGAAGGGAAAGTCGGGTTTGCCTGTTGCAAGCATCTGCTCGAGCGGGCGTTCGAGCAGCCGCTTCCCGTCGAACCAGTAATAGTAATAGCAGAAGCCGCTAAGCCCGTACCGCGCCGCCAGCTGCGCCTGCTCTTCCATCGTCTCGGCGTTGCGAAGATCATAATATCCGAGATCAGCCGGCCTTCGCGGCTGACGATGTCCGTCATAATTGGCGCGCGCCTTCGCAACGTTGGTCCACTCGGTGAATCCCTTGCCCCACCACCGGTCATTTTCTTTGATCGGATGGTATTGCGGAAGATAGAATGCGATCAGCTTGAGCTTCTCGGCGAGCAAGTCACGCTGCCAGCGTCCCAGGAACGTCTGCTTGTTCCTGACGACGCGCTGCATCTTCCTTTCGAAACCGTCCGAACCCGTGCTGGACTTACTCAGGTGGTGGGCGATGAGCGCATCCGGAATATATTTGATACGCGCACCCGACGCCCGGATCTTCATGCAAAGATCGACGTCTTCGTAGTAGGCGGGAGCATAGGCGTCGTCGAAGCCGCCAAGCTTGAGGAAGGCGTCCGTCCCGACGAGCATCGCCACGCCCGAGCCGTAGTCGAGATAGCGTTGGTAGTTGAACCGCGGGCGCCGATGATCGTCGGCGTATCCCACGAACCGGCCTTCGCCCGAAGGACTGATGACGCAGCCGGCTTCCTGCAGGGCCCCATCGAATGAAAGGACCTTCGGAACGACCGCGGCTGCAGTCTCGTCACGGTCGAGTTCGCGGAACAGGGTCATGGCGCAATCCGGCCGGATTTGCGCATCGTTGTTCAGGAAAAGGACGGTGCGCCCCCGCGCCGACGCTGCGCCACGGTTGCAGGCGGGACCGAACCCGATGTTTTCGGGGAGATGGATCACATTGAGACCGGGCAACCCGTCGAGGCCGCTATAAAATTCGTCCGAAGAACCATTATCGACCAGGATGATCTCGATCGATGACGCGTCGTCCGAGCGCGCGACGGATGCCAGGCATTCGGCCGTGTAAATCCATTGGTCGACACAGGGTATGACGATGGAGACCTCAGGCATATTACCCAAGTCTTCCGGCCATGTTTCCTTGAGCTTTCTCAGGACGTCGCTTGAACCAAGCCCTCGGAAACTGACCGCAAAACGCAGCGCATCGGTGTCGCGGACCTCTCGATCCTGGCTCGCCACCCCCATATCGCGGACATCGTCATATCCGTCCCACATTCGCTTGATCGCCGATTTTCCGGGGTGGTCAGTCGACAAGGTTTTTGGTGCGTCGGGTTTCCCGATACGCCCTTCCCTCCGCCCCATCTCGATGAAATGGGCGAAGGGATTTTTTCCCGCACGTTCGACGTCGGGATAGGCGGCCAGATAGTTGGTCGTGGAAAAGTCGGGGTGGGGATTCTTCCCCTCGGCCGCGCCCTTTTCGAGATAGTGGAGCACGAGGTCGGTCCCTTGCGCCTCCGCTTGGGCCATTTCGGGATATTCCTCGCGATAGAACGCATGCGAAAACTCTTCGGCGATGATCGCGTAGTCTTCGTGGAGGTCCTCGCTTTTGGGCACGTTGACGATAGTCGCAGCCTTGGACTGAGCCTTGCTGCGCGCCGCTGCCCCGGCTTTCGGTCGGCGGCCCTCTTCTCGGCCGGAGTTCCAGTAATGAAAGAAGGGATTGATCGGGGATTGCGCGACGTCCGGATTCGACCTCACATAATAGCTTGTCGAAAAATCCGGGCTGGGGTCCTTGCCTTCAGGCGAGCCCTTCGTGACGAAATGGCCCACCAGATCGGCAGGAAGCGTCTCGGGATCCTGGAACTGCGCCGCATAGAAGTCCGCGTCGAAATGCGGCGTGATCAGGTCTCGAACATGTTGCTCGACGATCGGATCGCGGCGACCAGGGCTGCCGGAAAGCAAGCGGAAAAAGCGCGACAGCGAGTTCATTCGAAACCCCTCAATTCAGTTACGCAACATTAGACGGCCGACGATTTCTGCCGCCCGGAATCAGACCATTTTCACCGAATGAAGGTAGGGTCCTAAAACCCGGTCGTCATTGTTTAGCTTCAGGTTGGCAGGGCAGAACGTTTCGGACTGGATTTCCAGAAGTTCGCCTTCTGCGGGGACGAGGATTGTCTGCGTCTCCTGCGGTTGCAGCGTGACGCGAAGCGGTCCCCCACTCCCTTTGAGCACCAACGTGAGCGCCTTCGGCGAAAAGTTCTGGAACTGCAATTCATATGACGTGTGAAATGCCCGTGCGAGACCGGGAAGGACGCTCCGCGCCCGGCAGAACCGACCCGTGTCGCCGGCGCCCGGCGCGTGAAAAGTGTCCGAGTATCGAGCCGTCGTCCGCCAGTCGGCGAAGGCGATGCCCGACCGCCCGAGGTCTGCACCCCAGCCATCCCCCATAACGTACGGGATGCCGTCGACCTTGCGGCCGAAAAAGCCTGTGCGAGTGAGCAGCGAGAAGAAGAAATCTTCGCTGAAACCCAATTCCAGCCATTTCTTGTCGGTGATGGCCCAAATGGATTCACCGTCAAAGCGGAGGCCCCACGGCAGTGGATAGTCCTCAAAGATCGGCTCGCTGCCAAAAAGGATGAACCCACCGTCCTCGAGAACATGATCACGGATTCGCTCGAGAAGCTTCTCGAACTCCAGGCAATGGTGGAAACTGGCCTGAAAGAGTGCGACCTTGTATTTCTCGTCGAGAGACGCGGCTGCGTCGACGAAATCGCCCTGATATGTCTTGATCGACGCATGCTCTGCTGCCGCGCGATCCTTGACCCTTTGCAAGAACCCCTCGTCGATATCGATGACGGAAACCTCGAAACCGGACTTTGCAAGCGGGATGGCGAGATTTCCCCAGCCTGCGCCAAACTCGATGATCCGCTCTTCCTGGCAGCCGCGCTTCTCCAGTTCTTTCATCGTCTGGATGACCTTGGCCATCTCGGGCCAGATCACGGACAGGTTCTTGGTCGTCCAGGGGAAGCCGATCTTGAACTCCTCATCGCTCAATTTGCTCGAGGTGAGTTCATTCTGGACGTCGTAATCCGTGCTCGTCAGCGTCTTGTAGAGGGCGTGAACCTCTTCGAGATATTCCGGAGAATGCGGGTCCTGGACCTTCGGGCGATAGGGATAAGACGTCGAACGCCACATCTGGAGCAGTTCGTTGAAGTCCTTGGCCTCAGTCATCCTTTCGGAGAACTGCAATGCCTTCGTTGCAAATGTCGCAGCGTCGTCCATCGTTCGATCAAGGCCCTTTTTGAATCTTGCGCTTCGAACGCAAGCCGCACCGCTTCCCGCGTGTCTCATTAAAGCGACAGGTGTCGGCGAAACTATCGATTGCCGGAACTAATTGCCTCCTCCGATCTTTGCAACGTCGCACCGCGATGCATGACCAGGATGAAATCTACGCGCAGGCTGCCGTGGTCACACTGCAACCCTGTACGGGCTTAGAGTTGATCAAGACTGGCGGCGGATGCTGAGAGGCCGATTAAACTATCGTTTCCCTGACAGAATGACTGTTTGCATTTAATTCACTGAAATTGGTCGGTCGGCACTTGGTCGTTCCATCAAAGTGCTTGGCAGCTTCTTGCGGATGCGCAGAAACTTGACATGAGTTAACCTTGACATTATGCCAACCCGTCGCCGAATACCTGTGGGCCGTGTGTCGCATTCCGCTTGGGAAAGCGAGGTTCGTGTAATGGCGCGTACAAGGGGGTTCTGACCTTGAAGCTGCAAGGCCGTCTCGAGTTGAAGCCCTGGGGTCAGAGCAAGGTGCCGCACGCCGCAGGCACCGACCTTGCTCACGAGCGCATCGGTGAGGTGATCTTTGATCATCCTTCGAGCGACGGCCATCCTGTGATGGTCAAATATCTCTACACCAGTGAGCGGCTCTCGATCCAAGTGCATCCTGACGACGTTCACGCACGCAAGTTCGGGCATCCTCATGGCAAGGACGAAATGTGGATCGTCCTCTCCGCCGAACCGGGCGCGACGATCGGGCTCGGCCTTAAGCGGCAATCTTCGAAAGAAGAAGTGTCGGCCGCCATTCGCGATGGCTCCATCGTCGACCTCCTCGACTGGCGCCCCGTCCAACGGGGCGATGTCATTTACAACCCGGCAGGAACGATTCATGCCGCTGGCGCCGATTTGGTCCTCCTCGAGGTCCAGCAGGCGATCGATTTGACGTTCCGGCTCTACGATTATGGCCGCGCTCGCGAGTTGCACTTGGAAGAAGGCCTTTCAGTCTCGCGATTTGAGCCTCACTCTGACGATCGTGACTGCAGTCTTGGCGAGCGCGAAAGCAGGGTTCTTGCGACGGGACCACATTTTGGCGCCGCCTGGTGCTCGGGAACGCTTCCCAACGACCTGCCGATGCATGCGCGCGATCTCCAGGTGGTCGTCGTGGAAGGCGACGTCTCGATCCAGGGTCGAAAGTTCGGCGCGGGTGAAGCCGCCATGTTCCGATCGCTGCGGGAACTTGCGCTCAATGAGCGCTCGGTAGCGCTGTTGACTTGGCCTGCTCAGGAAGCTTTGACGCAAGCCGCATGATCACTCCCGTCATTCTGAGTGGCGGCAACGGCTCGCGACTCTGGCCGTTGTCCACGCCCGATCGCCCCAAGCAGTTCTTGCCATTGGTTGGCGATCGAACACTATTCGACCAAACGCTCGCTCGCGTTTCCGATCGTCAAAAGTATGCGGCCCCGATCGTGGTCGGAAGCGCGCGGCATGAACAACTCTGCCTGGAGGGATTGCGGGACGTCGAGGATTCCCGGCTCATCCTCGAACCGATATCTCGGAACACCGCAGTGGCCATCGTAATGGCCGCCGCCGTCATTGCCGAGCACGACCCTGACGAAATCATGCTGGTCATGCCTAGCGACCAGCTGATTGGTGACACGTCCGCTTTCCATCGTGCCGTCCAACTTGGACGTGAGTGTGCGCAGAAAGGCATGTTGGTCACCTTTGGTATCCAGCCCACCGGCCCGGAAACGGGCTTTGGCTATATTCAGGCGCGGACCGCATCGTGTGGCTCGCCCGGCCTGTTCCAGGTCGAGCGGTTCAAGGAAAAGCCGAACCTTTCGACAGCCAAAGCCATGATCAGTGCGGGAAATCATTACTGGAATGGCGGAATTTTCATGTTCCGGGCGGGTCGCTTCCTGCAGGAATGCGCGGCACTCGATCCTGCAGTTCATGAATTGGGCGTGCAAGCGGTCGCCGAAAGCAGGCGAGACGGCGCGCTGATCTGGCCCGACCGTTCCTCGCTCGACCAGTGTCCCAACATCTCGATCGACTACGCGGTCATGGAACGATCGGATTCGATCGCGATGGTGCCGCTCGACGCGGAGTGGTCGGACGTGGGCTCGTGGGATGCACTCGCGGAAATCGAAGCCGTCGCGGAATCCCGGAAGGTCACCGCCGTCGACAGCAACAACTGTTTCGTGCGGACCGATGGCCTCGAAATCGCGCTTCTTGGCGTGAGCGACCTCATCGTTGTCGGCCAGGGCAACCAGGTCGCCATCATCAAGCGCGGCCGGTCCCAGGACATTAAGGGTCTGGCAGCCTTGGCTGCGAACGACTAAAGCCCATTCATTTCCCCGACCTGGTCGGAAAGTAAGGCACTGTGATGCTTCAACAAATCATCAAACCTGTCGGTACGGAAGAGGAGCAGAGGCCGCACATCCTGCGCCGCGTGAATCCGCTCTTCCTCCTGACCGTCGTTCTACCGACCTTTCTCGCGACGCTGTATTTCGGCGTCTTCGCCTCTGACGTGTATGTGTCGGAATCGCAGTTCGTCGTGCGCAGTCCCGACAAACCGACGACCACTGGACTCGGCGTCCTGCTCAAGTCGGTGGGTTTTTCAAACGCCGGCGACGAAGTCTTCGTCGCGCAGAAATATGTCCAGTCGAGGGATGCGCTGAAGGTCCTCAACGGCAAGAATGCCGTTCGCGTCGCCTATACGCGGCCCGGAATTTCGGTTTTCGACCGTTTCAACCCGCTCGGGCTGGACGGGTCGTTCGAAAACCTTTTCGATTATTTCAAGGATCGCGTGAAGGTCGAACATGATCCGATCTCCTCGATCACCACCCTCTCTGTCCGCGCGTACACCGCCAAGGACGCGCAAACCATCAACGCCGCCCTGCTCGAACAGTCGGAATCGCTCGTCAACCGGCTCAACAACCGCGGCGAAGCCGACGTGTTGGGTTACGCCCAGCGCGAGGTGCATGAAGCCGAGGACGAGGCGCGCAAGACCTCCCAGGCGCTGGCCGCCTTCCGTCAGCGGTCGGGAATCGTCGATCCGGAACGGCAAGCCGGCGTGCAGTTGCAGCTGGTTTCCAAGCTCCAGGACGAACTGATTGGCGCGCGTCTCCAACTTCAGCAGCTCCAGGCGCTTGCGCCGGAAAATCCCCAGATTCCGCTTCTTCGCACGCGAATCGCGGGCCTGTCGAAGTCGATCGACGTGGAAGTCGGACGAGCCGCCGGTTCGCAGCGCTCGCTCTCCGCGGCGGCTGTCCAGTATCAAAGACTGACGCTCGACCGCGAATATGCCGACAAGCGCTTGGGCGCAGCGTTGGCGTCACTTCAGGAAGCGCGGAACGAGGCGCGTCGCAAGCAGGCGTATGTCGAACGCACTGTGGAGCCCAGTCTGCCGGACAAGGCGCAGGAGCCGCGTCGCATTCGCGGGATCTTTGCCGTGTTTCTTCTCGGCCTGATTGCGTTCGGTATCCTGACTATGCTCCTCGCGGGCATTCGCGAGCACCAGGACTAAGCGAAGCAAAGGTTGAACAACGTGTCGACGGTCAGTCTTGGACGTTCCCTAGCCATCCAGCGTCGCGTCATCGCGGCGCTGCTGATGCGCGAGGTTCTCACGCGCTATGGCCGCCACAATATCGGCTTCCTTTGGCTCTTCGTCGAGCCGATGATCTTTACTCTGGCGATCACGGCGCTGTGGACAGCGACGAAGGCCGTCCACCATTCGAACCTGCCGATCGTCGCGTTCGCCATCACTGGCTATGCGAGCGTGCTTCTCTGGCGAAACATGCCTGCACGGACGATCAATGCCCTCCAGCCGAACATGTCGCTCATGTACCATCGCAATGTGCGGCCGTTCGACGTCTACGCCGCCCGCCTGACGCTTGAGGCCGCGGGCGCCACCATGTCCTTTGTCTTCCTTGTCATTGCATTCCATTTTGCCGGGCTGCTCGACCTTCCGGAGAATATTCTTCAAATCGTCGGAGCCTGGATCATGCTCGCCTGGTTCGGGGTTGGCTTGGCCCTATTTCTCGGTGCGTTGTCGGAAGACTACGAGATCGTGGAAAAGCTCTGGCATCCGACGGCCTACATCATGTTCCCGCTCTCCGGCGCGGGCTTCCTGGTCGACTCCCTCCCGGTAGAGGCGCAGCATTTCGTGCTTTACCTGCCCATGGTCCACGGGATCGAATACCTCCGAGAGGGCTATTTCGGCTCGCAAATCGTCGCGCATTACGACATGCGATTCATGGCGCTTTGCAACGTTGTCCTCACGTTTCTGGGCTTGGCCCGTGTCCGCCACGTCAGCCTGACGGTCGTTCCAGAATGATCAAATTCACCGCCGTCAACAAGGTTTACCCGACGCGAAGCGGTCCCGCCCACATCCTGCGTGACATCAATCTCGCGGTCGACAAGGGCGAGCACGTTGGAATCCTCGGCCGCAACGGCGCCGGAAAATCGACCCTTATTCGCCTTATGAGCGGCGCGGAATTGCCCACAAGCGGGCAGGTTGTTCGCGATATGAGCGTGTCCTGGCCGTTGGCGTTCACCGGTGCCTTCCAAATGGCGCTGACGGGCTACGACAACCTTCGCTTCATCTGCCGCGTATACGGGGTCGACTGGCACGACAAAAAGCGCTTCGTTGAAGAATTCTCGGAATTGGGGCTGTACCTCCGCGAACCGGTCAGGTCATACTCTTCGGGCATGCGTGCCCGCTTGGCGTTCGCCATTTCCATGGTGATCGAGTTCGAATGCTTTCTGATCGACGAAATCATTGCCGTCGGAGACGCGCGGTTCCACGCCAAATGCGGCCATGAATTGTTCGACAAGCGCGGCGACCGGGCCATGATCATCGTCTCGCACGATCCCGGCTATATTCGGGAGCATTGCACGCGCGCTTCAGTCCTCCATCAGGGCTCGCTCCTCAACTTCGACACGGTTGACGAAGCCCAGGAGTTCTATCTCGACGCCAGCATGACGTCGAACGTCGCGTGAAGAAATTCCGTGACGTTCTGGTCGGCGTGCGTCGTCGCGCCTGGCTCGCCTTACACCGGTCCGTCTATACCGAAGGTTCCCAACGCGACCGTCCGCGGCTTCTGGTGGACCTGTCGGTCATTGCTCGCCACGATGCCCGGACGGGCATCCAGCGAGTAGTTCGCGGGATTTGGGCCGAGCTGAACTCGCGCACCCACGTCGATTATGATTTCGTGCCCGTCTATGCGAGCAGGACGAGAGGATATTGCTACGCTCGTCCGTCGCAGCATCCCGAAAAGCTGAAGCTGACGAGAGATGTCGTCTCGTGCCGGGAGGGTGACAAGTTCCTGGGACTTGATCTTTCTGCGCATTACCTGCCGCATTGGGTTGGCCAGTTCGCCGGATGGCGCAACGCCGGCGCCACCATCCATAACGTTGTCTACGACCTGCTTCCCTTGCGCCAGCCCGAGTGGTTCACGGTCGCGACGCGAAAGCATTTCAAACGCTGGTTTGAAGCCGTCAAAAGCCAGAGCGACCAGCTCCTGTGTATTTCGGACGACGTGGCGAACGAAGTCCGGAAGGAAATCAGTCCGTCAACTAGGCCGGCGGTGGGACGCCTTTGCCTGAGTGGAAATATCGCGGGTTCGGTGCCTTCGCGCGGAATGTCGGCTGACATGGTGGACCTCGTGAGTAGCGTCGCCTCGACACCCACCGTTCTGATGGTGGGGACCGTCGAGCCGCGAAAGGGCTATGATGCCGCACTTGCGGCCTTTGACCTGCTTTGGCGCAGCCATCCGGGCAGTGCCCCTAACCTCTTCATCGTTGGCAAGGCGGGTTGGCGGACGGACGAACTCCAGCGCCGGCTGAACTCACATCCGGAGAATGACAAACGGCTTTTCTGGCGCTCGAAGGTGAGCGACGAGGCGCTGACCGAACTGTATGAAAATTGTGCCGCTGTCCTTTCCACGAGCCGTGGAGAGGGGTTTGGCTTGCCCCTTTCCGAGGCAGCGGCCCATCGGAAATGGATGCTCGCCCGGGATCTCCCCGTTTTTCGCGAACAGCAATTGCCCAACTGCCTCTTCTTCGCGGATGAATCGCCTCCAGCGCTCGGCGAGAAAATCCTCGAACTGATGGCGCTGGCGGCAGAGTCGGCGCCGCCAACCGCTCACCTTCCAGATTGGACGGATTGCCTGCAGTCGCTGCTGCGCTCTCTTGGGATCGATCCCGACGGACTGCAGCACGGGCCGGACGAGGCGGCCTGATCCTTTCCGCCGGGCATCGTTTCGCCAGGCTCGGTTACAATGACAATCGGCGATAGGCATCGACCGTGCCGTCAACGGTCCGTTGCCAGCTCAGCCTCGCTGCGAGCGCAGAGCCGTTCAACGTTGCCGCTTCGCGCCAGGCGACGTCATCTATTCCACGCGTGATGGAAGCCGCGAAGGATTTCGGATCATCGGCGCTAACAATCATCGCGGCCGAGCCGGACACCTCGACCAGGCTTTCATCGTCGGAAATCAGGACCGGAACGCCGTGCGCCATGGCTTCGACGGGTGGAAGGCCGAAACCCTCGTAAAGCGAGGGGTAGATAAAAAGCCGCGCCCCGAAATAGAGGGCATCAAGCATCGGCGCGGAGGCGAATCCGAGCCACTTTGCCCACCCCTCGGCTTGGGCTTGATTGAGGCGTGAGACGAGGTCTTCCGCGAGCCAGCCGGCCTTGCCCACCAACACGAGAGGAAGGGCCAAGCGCCTGGAACGGGGAAGTTTCTCGTAGGCGTCGAGGAGCTGCCGGATGCGTTTTCGCGGTTCGATCGTCGAGACGCAGAGGCAGTACGCACCCTGCTCCAGGCCGACCGACCTGAGACGCCGGACCACCTCGTCACCGGAGGGACGCACGGGCGCATGGACACCATGCGGCACGACGTCGATCCTGTCCGCGTCCAATCCCAGCGCGGCGACCAGTTGTGCACGCATCGCTGAAGTTCCGGTGATGACGCGCCCTGCACGCGTGATCGTGTCTTCGAAACGCTCCTCGAAATGACGCCTCCGGAATTCGGGATGTGTTTCGGGGAAGCGGAAGACGGACAGGTCGTGGATGGTCGCCACGCCGTGCTCGGCCCAGGACGGCAGGAAGAAGTTCGGGGCGTGAACGATGGCCGATCGCATTCGGTCAAGGATGCCGGCGTTCCGCTTGCTGTGCCACCAGCGTCCGGGCCGTGAACGATGCCAGGAAAATCGGGGAACGAGGAGCTTGTCAGGATCAGCGATGGGGATTTTGCCGCGGAAAAAGCTAAGCTCGGAAATGTCAGGATGCGACGCCAGGCCGCGGGCCAGTTCCAGAGTGTAATTGCCGATTCCAGTCAATCGGGGCTCCAGGGCATCGACCGACAGGGCTACGCGCACGAAGGTGCCTCGAGCATCCACCGGATCGTGTCGTCGAGTGCGGGCGCCTGCGGACAACCAATCATCGCATCGAGCTTCGCCCGGCTTCCGGAGAGCGTTCGCACTTCATCCCGTCGTACCAGCGAAGGATTGACGATGGGCTCGAGCGCGACGCCGCTGATTTCGGCCACCGTGGCCAGCACGCTGTTCAGCGAGCGAGGAATACCGGAACAAATGTTGAATGTACCGCCGATCGCTTCCGGCGTTCCGAGAAGGCCGGCGTAGCAATTCGCCACGAATCTTACGTCCGAAAAGTCTCGCGCCACATCGAGATTGCCGAGCTCGATGATCCGCTCCCCGCGCTTCGCATGTCCCACGATCTTGGGGATGAGAAACTGCTCCGATTGGCCGACCCCGGTGTAATTGAAGGGCCTCGTGACGACAATTGGCAGCCGGTCACCGAAAATCCGCGCAAGATGCTCCGACGCAAGCTTGCTCACCCCGTAGTCATTTGCCGGACACGGCGGCATCTGCTCGTTGAGCTCGCCGGACCGCTGGTTACCGTAGACATTGGCGCTGCTGGCGATGACGACCGTGTCGACTTCAAGGCCGGCTGTCGAGAGCGCGTGGAGAAGATTGCGTGTTCCGACAACATTGACCGCATACATCGACGAGACATCGCTGTGCGCGACGAAGGCGACAGCGGCGAGGTGTACGACTTTCTGCGGGCGAACCTCTGCTATGACTCTTGTGAGGCCTTCAACGTCGAGCAGGTCGGCCTCGTAAAGCGCCAGATCATGGCGTTCACCGTCTGCAACCCTTCGTTCGATCCCGAACAGCTCATGCCCGTCGCGCGACAAGCGATCGACGAGGTACCGGCCCGTGAAGCCCGATGCACCTGTGATGAGTGTGCGCGACATCAATTTCTCCGCCGGTCGGTCCAATCGTCGCCGAACCGCACTTCTTCTTCGGTTAGAACGAGAAGCCGGATTGATTCCGGCGGAGATCCGCTTCGACCATCATCCGGCACAACTCTTCGAGGCTGACGTTCGCCTCCCAGCCAAGGACCTCTCGCGCCTTGGCAGGATCGCCCACCAGCAAGTCGACTTCCGCCGGCCGGTGGAACGCCGGGTTGATCCGCATGACGGTCTTCCCACTGGCCCGGTCGACGGCGATTTCGTCGAGAGCCTCACCCCGAAACTCCAGTTCGATTTCCGCCGCTTGAAACGCCATCGACACGAAATCCCGAACCGTTTCCGTGCGATTAGTCGCGAGAACGAAGGTGTCCGGCTGGTCCGCCTGGAGCATGCGCCACATGCCCTCGACATACTCCTTGGCAAAACCCCAATCGCGTTTCGCATCAAGATTGCCCAATTCGACATGCTCGAGCAGACCAAGTTTGATCTTGGCCACGCTGTCGGTGATCTTGCGCGTGACGAATTCCCGGCCGCGAAGCGGGCTTTCATGGTTGAAGAGAATCCCGCTCGACCCGAAAATCCCGTAGCTCTCGCGATAATTGACGGTCATCCAATGGGCGTAGAGCTTCGCCACGCCGTACGGACTTCGCGGATAGAATGGGGTGTCTTCCGTTTGCGGGATGGCTTGGACCTTGCCAAACATCTCGGATGTCGACGCCTGATAGAAACGGATCGCCGGATTCACGATCCGGATGGCCTCCAGCAGGTTGACCGGTCCCAGGCCCGTAATCTCGGCAGTCGTGAGGGGCTGTTCGAAGGAAACGCCCACAAAACTCTGCGCGGCAAGGTTGTAGATCTCGGTTGCACGCGTCTTCTCGATCAACCGGATCGACGCCGAAAGGTCGGTCAGGTCATACTCGGCCAGATGCAAATTCGGATGGTCGGCAACGCCGAGTTCCTCAATACGCCAGAAGTTGACGCTACTCGTACGCCGATAGGTGCCGAATACAGTGTAGCCCTTTTGCAGCAGAAGCTCGGCCAGATAGGCGCCGTCCTGCCCGGTGATGCCCGTAATGATTGCGGTGGTCATGGCGCGGGCTCATAGCGATTAGTCGCGCGATTTGACAATGCGAGACGCGACGCCGTAGCGCGCCCTTCGAGCCTCATGGCCAACCGGGTTGGAAGCCGTTGTCGAATTTGTGGAGTTGATTCGTGTCCAAGGTAATCGTTTTCTCTCCGAAAAGATTCGAAGATAATCGCGGATGGTTCTCCGAAACGTACAATGCGGCGCGAGAAAAAGCTGCTGGAGTGTCCGCCACCTTTGTTCAGGACAACATGAGCCTTTCCTGTGACGCCGGAACCGTACGCGGCATTCATTTCCAGCGGCCGCCGCACATGCAAGCCAAACTTGTGCGCTGTAACAAAGGGCGGTTGATCGATTATGTGGTCGACTTACGGAAAGGTTCTCCGACGTACGGAAATTATGTGTCCGCCAAGCTTTCCGCTCAAAACGGTCGGCAAATCTTCATTCCCGAGGGCTTCGGCCATGCTTTCATCACGTTGGAACGCGATACGGAAATCGCCTACAAGGTGAACGACTATTACGCGCCCGACTGCGACGGGGGCATTCGCTGGGACTGTCCGACGATCAACATCCAGTGGCCGATCCCAAGCGGCGAAATCATTCTGTCTGAAAAGGATTCGAAGCTCGGCACACTCGAAGACTTCGATAGCCCGTTCGAGTATGACGGCCATCCGCTCGAACTTCTCGATCTCAATTAGGTCGTAGCGCCTCAAGGAGTATCATTCGTTGCGCATCCTCGTTACCGGCGGCGCCGGTTTCATCGGGTCGGCCTTGATCCGTCAATTGATCAACCATTCGGACCATGAGGTCCTGAATGTCGATTCGCTGACCTATGCCGGCGTCCTCGCCTCGCTGTCGGAAGTTGAATCGTCCGAGCGCTACAGCTTCGTGAAGGCCGACATCACGGATCGCGACGCCATCCCGCGCATCTTCGCGGAGTTCGAACCCGACCTCATCGCCCATCTCGCCGCCGAAAGTCATGTTGATCGCTCACTCGATGGTCCGGCCGCGTTCATCGAGACCAATCTCGTCGGGACATTCAACCTCCTGCAATCCGCCCTGGAATACTGGCGCCGCATGGATACGGGGCGGAAGGAGGCTTTCCGCTTCCACCATATCTCCACGGACGAAGTCTTCGGCTCGCTCGGTGACGAGGGACTGTTCACGGAAACGACCCCTTACGACCCGCGATCCCCCTATTCGGCCTCGAAGGCCGGTGCCGATCATCTTGTTCGCGCCTGGGGCCATAGCTTCGGGCTCCCGGTTTTGGTGACCAACTGTTCGAACAACTACGGGCCGTACCATTTTCCGGAAAAACTCATTCCGCTGATCATCATCCGCGCGATGCTTGGACTGCCGCTGCCGGTTTATGGTGATGGTGGAAACGTCCGCGACTGGCTGTACGTCGAAGATCATGCACGGGCATTGCAGACGGTGTTCGAGCGCGCAGCGCCCGGCGAGAGTTACAACGTCGGCGGCAACAGCGAACGAACCAACCTCCAGGTCGTGCATGTCATCTGCGACCAGCTCGACAAGAATCATCCTCGGGACGACGGTCGCTCCTATCGAGAGCAGATCGAGTTCGTCACGGATCGACCTGGACATGATCGCCGCTATGCTATCGACGCATCGAAAATCCGGGACGACTTGGGCTGGACCCCGCAGGTCAGCTTCGACGAAGGGATCGCGCGGACGATCGACTTTTACCTGACCCGGCGCGACTGGTGGGAACCCCTGCTTGGCGAACGCTACGACACGTCGCGACTGGGGGCTGGAAAATAGGGATGGCACGGCACGTCCTCGTGACCGGCGGTACTGGCCAGGTCGGACGCGAACTTGCGGCGTTGGAATGGCCGGCGGGTGTCGAGTTGGTCCTCCCCGGCCGAGCCGAACTGGACCTCGGCTCCCGCCCGTCCATCCAACGCTATTTTGCGACCGGCGATTTCGCAGCCGTCATCAATTGCGCTGCATACACGGCAGTCGATCGCGCCGAGAGTGACGTCGTCGCTGCTTATGCCGCCAATGCATTCGGACCGGCGTGGATCGCCGCGGAGACACGCCGTCTAGACATACCGATGGTGCATGTTTCGACCGATTACGTCTTCGGCGGTCACGCGGGGCGCCCCAGAGAGCCGCAAGACGCCCCTGCTCCCACCAACGTGTACGGCGCAAGCAAACTGGCCGGCGAGATTGCAGTCTTGGCGGCGAACGATCGCTCGACCGTCATCCGGACTGCATGGGTGTTCAGCCCGTTCGGCTCCAATTTCCTGAAAACGATGCTCCGTTTGGCCCGGGACAGAGACGAAATCGGGGTCGTGAACGACCAGCTCGGTTCGCCGACGTCGGCCCTCGACCTTGCAATGGCATTGCGCACGGTCACGCTGGCGATGATCAACGACCACAAGGCGCCAACCGGCGTCTTCCACTTCGTCAACGACGGTGAAGCCACCTGGTCTGACTTCGCCCAGGAAATCATGGCGGTCGCCGCGGAAGCGGGGCTTCCCACCGCGAACATCCGACCCGTGTCGAGCGCTGAATTTGCGACGGTCGTCGAAAGGCCCGCCGACAGCCGGCTCTCCACTGCAAGCCTCAAGGATGCCTATAAAACGCGGAACCCGCATTGGCGCGATGCGACCCGTGCCGTCCTGTACCGGATAGCTACGGAACCCAATCTGGAAGGTCTTCAATGAAGGGAATATTGCTCGCCGGGGGGTCAGGCACGCGCCTCCACCCCATGACGCATTCGATCTCCAAGCAGATCATGCCCGTCTACGACAAGCCGATGATTTATTATCCCCTGAGCACACTGATGCTCGCGGGAATTCGCGAAGTCATGATCATTTCCACCCCACGCGACCTGCCGATCTTCAGGGATCTGCTCGGAGACGGTTCGCAATGGGGCATGGAATTGCATTTCGCGGAACAAGCCCGGCCCGAAGGCCTGGCGCAGGCCTATCATATCGGGGCCGACTTCGTACGCGGCGGCCCCTCTGCGCTGATCCTCGGCGACAATATCTTTTACGGACATGGCCTGTCGGACCTGATGGGTTCGGCCACGGCCCGGGAATCTGGCGCAACGGTCTTTGCGTATCACGTCAACGATCCCGAACGATATGGCGTGGTGGCGTTTGACGAGAGCATGCGCGCGACGTCGATCGAGGAGAAGCCGACCGCTCCGAAGTCGAACTGGGCCGTGACCGGCCTGTACTTTTATGACGAGCAGGTGGTCGAGATCGCCCGCGACCTGAGGCCGTCGGGTCGAGGCGAACTGGAGATTACCGACGTCAACCGAATCTATCTCGAGCAAGGAAAATTATCGGTCGAAATCATGGGTAGAGGTTTCGCGTGGCTGGACACCGGGACGCCCGACAGCCTGATCGAAGCCGCGGAGTTCGTCCGAACGCTTGAGCGTCGACAAGGTCTCAAGATCGCTTGTCCGGAAGAAATCGCCTACGCCGAGGGCTTCATCGACCGACCTGCGCTGGAAAAAGCGATCGATGCCTTGGGAAAGTCGGCCTACGGACAATATCTGAAAGAGCGTCTGGAACGGGGCGACCTGGCGAGCGCTTGATCAGGTCAGGCCATGAAGCCTGGAGACGAGCTCCAACCGGTGCTTCATTACCGCACCAATAACGTCTGGAGCATGGGTGGCGCGGATGCTGGCAGCCGCTCGCCGGCCCATCGCTTTCGCCTCGGCAGGTTCCTGCATGAGCTTGCCAAGGCACCAGGCGGCATGGTCGACGTCGGCCTCGGCCCACAATTGACCGGCCTCGTATACACCGCTGGACGATTCCAGAGGTTTGAGGGCGTATTCCACGGGATACGAATTCATCGGCGTCATGAAATCCATGTTTCCGGACCATCCGGTCGCGACGACCGGCCGGCCAAGGAACATCATTTCCGCCAAGGCGAGACCAAACCCTTCCGCACGGTGCAGCGATAAAAGGACATCGCAGCACGCCTGGAGTTCGTAAACGTCCCCGCGCGACAGGAAGTCCGTGATCAGCACCACATCGGGCAGGTCGGCTAAGGATCGCTCGAGGTCGCGGAAGTCGTCCGGATGGTGCTGGGCGTTGACGGTTTTCACCACTAGGGCCGCCCCTGCGTTCTTCGAGGCCAGCTGGCGAAAGGCGTCGATCGCCGCCTGCGGGTTCTTCCGAAACTGGTGAGAGGCGAAGTCGTACATCACCAACACGAGGAATTTGCCGTGCGGGAGGCCAAACTTCTTGCGGTCCGGCGCCTCGGGAATCGCGAAGTCGACGGCATTGGAGATCTTCACGACAGGACACGGGGCGATGGCACTGACGGCCTGCTGGACGAATGCCGTCGGCACCCAGACTTCGGCAAGGCCGGCAAAAGACGGCAGGAAACGAGACGGCAACGACGGCTGTTCCCAGTGCCAGTTTCCGATACGAAGGCGCGAATTATGACCCTTTTCGGCAAGAAACCGTAGCGTTTCGGGGGTCTGATCCGCATTCACGTACAGGACGTCGATGGGCTGCTTTTTCTCGCTTGCCAGGCCGAGCGCGGAATCGTCCGTCTGCCGGTTGAGACTTTGGTATCCGACATCGACCAGCGCGTACTCGATACCGGCCGCCTGCGCCGCGGAGGCGAGTGATCTCGCGGCCTGACCGACACCAAGCTCAGCCTTGACGTAACCGACGATATTCACCCCGGGAATCGGCCGATCAATCTGCCCGTCGCGGCGCGCAGCGGCCCCACCCGATGGGCCCATTGCCGTCGCAAACGCCTCGCCAGACCAAGCAATTTTCAAGCCTTTGGCGCTGCGGGCGAGCCAGCCGGGCCGACGGCGGTTTTCCTTCGACTTGGCAAGGGCACGCCAGACACGGAGGCCGCCATACGGTTTCGCTGCGATCCTGCGGTACACCGTCACAGCTTCCGGCTCGGCGAAACGGCCCAGGATCGTATAAAAGAGCATCTGCACGAGGCCGACCAGCCGGTCCGCATGTACGGCGTTGTCGGACGCCGGAATGCCTGGATCGATAGGCGAAGGTCCCCGCTCGCCGCTGGGAAGTTTGCTTGATGAATCAGCGGCATCTTTATGAAGGCTCGTCGAACTCCCCCTGGAGCCGGGGCTGATCGTCGAGCGGGTGAACACGCTTGCGTCGTCGCCCTCGAACCAAGATCGGAAGGCGCGCACGCTTTCATCGCTCGTCAACGGGAAAAGGCCCTGCACGTCGACGCGATGAGACCAGTAGGCCAGCATCGCCCAAGTGATCGGCACGGCATCCACAGTCTTCGCCGTCTCGTTGACGGACGCGGCTCGACGGAAGGGATCTTCGCCCATGGCCCGCTCGAACGCGGGGGTTTCTCGATAGAAAATGCGGAGGAAGTTCGGGATGAGCTGACCGGATTCGAACTGGTCGAACCCGTATGCGAAGCGCGAATACTCCCTAGCTCCCATTTGAAGGAGCGTTCCGACGTACTGCGCTACGAGCTTCCGCACGGCGCCGAGATCCTTCAGCGTGAAGCGGTTCTGGTGCTTGGAAAAATTATCGGGCTTCAGAGGATCCAGACCGCTGAAGTGAAAGAACACCAGCGGTTGGCCATCGACGAACCATTGGCCGTCCCGTTCCGAAACCTCGCGTTGAGCAAGGTTCCAGTACGCCACGTTGTAGCCAGGGTGACGGAGGATCGACACGCCGTCGAACAGGCCGGGGACAAGGTCCATCCAACTCTGGTCAACGAAGATGCCCTTGTCCAAGGCGACGACACAGCCCCGCTCAAGCTTCGATTGCCACCATCGAATGAACTTCCGGGTTTCATCGGCGGCGCGAACGGCGCAAAAACCGAAATTGTACGTACCCGCGCGCCGGATATCCAATTCGGACGGACTGAGCGCGTCTTCGATCGGCGCGAGCAAATGGGGCGTCATGACAATATTGCTGCCTGCGGAAAACAGCAACATGACCTCGTCCAAAGGACGATACAGCCAGATGTCCGGATCGACGTAAATGACCTCGTCGTAACGGTGGTCGAGAAGATAGCCGAAGCCCCACGGCTTTACCGCCGTGTTCAGCTCCAGGACGTTGTATCGAAAGAGGAACTGTTGCCGATCGGGGAGGTCGAGGTCGTCAACGAAAAGAGGGGTAAACTCTGACGCGAGGTCTTCGGCGGGACGGACGTCGCGGTCGACGATCACGCAAAAAAGGTCTGCTTCCGGATGCACCTCGCGCGCGCTTTTGAGCATGGCCCGCGCGAAATGAAGATAATTGTTCGAGACGATGGTGAAAATCGCGCGTTTCAACGAACTTCTTCCTATTTCCAGCCGCCGAGCCGCGTGGCCGAATTCAACCTCTGGTCACGGCCGGATCCGATCCGGCCGCTGCTTTAGGCGATCCTTAGAGGCGTATCGTTGAATGAACAGTCCGAATGGTACTCGGACCGATTCATCGTGGGCAATGCCGGTCTCGGATTTAGCGACGGTGTCGGGCGGTTAATCTTGCGACGGGTTGAAAAAACTGGTGCCGAAAGCCACTGCTGCGTGGTGACAAACTTAATGGACAAAAAAACGATGGCAGCCCCTTCGGCGCTCGATTCGGAGCAGTTGCTGCAAATGGGTCGTGAAGTCATCGCGACCGAGGCCTCTGCTCTTACGATCCTCGCCGATGGATTGGGACGGAGTTTTGCGGAAGCCGTCGCTCTTCTTTCGCAAACCCGACAACGCGTGATCGTGAGCGGCATCGGCAAGTCGGGACACATCGCGCGCAAGATCGCGGCCACGCTTGCTTCCACCGGAACGCCTGCGCTCTTCGTCCATCCTTCGGAAGCCGCGCATGGCGATTTGGGGATGATCGTCGAGGGGGACCTTCTCCTCATCCTCTCCAACAGCGGGGCATCGCCGGAGCTTCGGGCGGTGATCCAGCATGCCAAGCTGGTCAATTGCCCGATCATCGCCATCGCGTCGCAAACCGCTTCGCCGCTGATGCAGTCGGCGGACGTCAAGTTGCTCCTCCCGGCCGCGCGGGAGGCCTGTCCGGTCAACATCGCGCCGACCACCTCGACGACGCTCATGCTCGCGCTGGGCGATGCCCTGGCGGTGGCCACGATGCGCGTTCGCGGGCTCACCCGCGAGCGCCTGCGCCTGCTCCATCCGGGCGGGGCGATTGGCGGGCGGCTCGCCCCGGTCGAATCCGTGATGCATACCGGCAGCGCCCTGCCCCTCGTGAACCATGACATGGCGATGAGCGATGTGGTGGTCGAGATGAGTGCCAAGGGCTTCGGCATTGCCGGCGTCGTCGAGGGCGACCAGCTTGTCGGCGTCATCACCGATGGCGACTTGCGGCGGCACAGCGCCGACCTGTTCTCGCAGAGCGCCGCCGACGTGATGACCAGCGAGCCCAAGGTCGCGGCCGAAGGCACGATGTGCGAGGACGCGATGGCGTTGCTCGAGGCGCACCGCATCACCGCCCTGTTCATCACCTCGCATGCCGATCCGCTGAAGCCGGTGGGCATCATCCACATCCACGACCTGTCACGGATCCAGCGTGGCTGACCCGCAAGGGCAGGCCGCTTCGGGATCGCGTTGCATCGTCATCCCGGCCCGGTTCGCGTCGACCCGTTTTCCCGGCAAGCCGCTGGCCTTGCTGCGCGGAGCGGGCGGCATAGAGCGCCCCCTCATCGAATGGACCTGGCGGACGGCTTGCTCCGTCGCCGACGCAGGCCCCGTCTTCGTCGCCACCGACGACCTGCGGATCGCGGAGGAAGTGGCGCGGTTCGGCGGCAAGGTCCTCCTCACGCCGCCCGAATGCGCCAACGGGACCGAACGTTGTGCCGCCGTCCTCGACCAACTGCCGGCCGACATCGACGTCGTCGTCAACCTGCAGGGCGACAATCCCCTGACCCCGCCGACCGTGGTCGAGGCCCTCATGGCCCGCATGGCCGCCGATCCTTCCATCGCTGTCACCACGCCCGCCATCCTCGCCTCGGGCGGTACCCGTGAACATCTGCTCGACGAACAGCGGTCCGGCCGGGTCGGCGGTACGACTGTCGTTTTCGACCGGGAGGAGCGCGCGCTCTATTTTTCGAAAGCGGTGCTGCCGCACGGCGCGACGGCGAACGCCGACATCCCGATCCACCTGCACCTTGGCGTCTACGCCTATCGAAGGGCGGCGCTCCAGACCTACCGCGCCGCACCGCCATCGGCTGCGGAACAGGCCGAAGGCCTTGAGCAATTGCGCTTTCTCGACCAAGGCGTGCCGGTCACCGTCGTCGTCGTGCCTGCACCTGACGGAACGATGGTGGAATTGAACAATCCGGCGGACCGCGCGGTTATCGAGAGCGAATTCGCGCGCCGCGGCATGGAGTAGGTCTTGATGCAGCTATTCGGCCAGTCGCTCGACCGGCGGCGCCCGTTCCTGATTTCCGGCCCGTGCGTGATCGAAAGCGAAACCCTGTGCCTGGAAGTCGCGGAGCGGCTGAAGGCGATCGGCGAGCGGCTCGGCATCCAGGTGATCTTCAAGGCCAGCTTCGACAAGGCCAACCGGACCTCGGTGAAATCCTTCCGCGGCCTGGGGATGGAGGCGGGCCTGGCGGTGCTGGAGGGCGTTAGGGCGAAGACCGGCCTGCCGGTGCTGACCGACGTTCACTCGGCCGAACAGGTCGCACCGGTCGCGGCGGTGGTCGACATGCTGCAGACACCGGCGTTCCTCGCCCGCCAATCGGACCTGATCGCCGCCGTCGGCGCCAGCGGCCGGCCGGCCAACCTCAAGAAGGCACAGTTTATGGCGCCGGGCGACATGGGCTCGGTCGTCGAAAAGGCCCGTTCCGCCGCCGCCGAGGCTGGCGCGCCGCAGGACAATTTCTTCGTTTGCGAGCGCGGGGCAAGCTTTGGCTATCACGACCTCGTGGTCGACATGCGCTCGCTGGTCGAGCTTCGGCAGACCGGGTGCCCGGTGGTGTTCGACGCCACGCACAGCGTCCAGCAGCCCGGCGCGCTGAAGGACCGCTCCGGCGGACGGCGCGAATTCGTCGAGCCGCTGGCCCGCGCGGCCGTGGCGATCGGCGTCGAAGGCCTGTTCATGGAAACCCATCCCCGACCCGACGAAGCACTTTCGGACGGGCCGAACGCGGTCCCGCTGGATGAACTCGAGGGATTGCTCGAGCGCCTGCTTGCCGTCGCATCGACGCATCCGGGCCCACACGAGGCGTAATCCTTGGGCGCCGCCCCTCTTCCGCCTTTCCTCAGGATCCCGCCATTTCCCGGCGCGAGGGTGTCGGCGTTCGCGCCCACGACCACCCACGTCGAGAGGCCGGACCCAGCGGCATTGGTCGAGGCGTTTCGTCGGAACCGCGTCGGCGGGAACTACTGGGTGCCCACCGATGATCGCCCGCAGGGCGTTGTCGTCCGCTCGTTGCGGCTGCAGGATACGGCGAAAGCGGTAGCGGCCTCCTTGGGGGCGCCGGTCGAGCTCCGACCCTCGCCTCCTGCCGCCGAGGACGTAGATCTTTGGTCTCTTTTCGAGAGTTGCCGCGCCGTGGTCTGCGAAGACGACGATCCCGCGCGTTTCGTCGCGGCGCTGCTCGACCTCCCGTCGTACGTCGGGACCTCAGGGACGACCGATGACGAGGCCATTACCGACCTGCAGGACATGATTTGCGGCGGCGCCTTTGCCAGTCCCTTCGATGGACAGCCGATGGGTGTGCTCGACGCGATCGAATTATGCGGGTTCTGGCGGGCGCTGGTGGAATCGAACCGCGACTTGGCAGCCGCCCTCGGTTTCGCCTTCTGGAAGCAGGACAGCGTGCGCCCCTTGTTGTGGGGCGGCGGTGAGCCCCTGCCCTTCTGGCGCAGGCTTCCCACGTCGCCGCCCATGGGTTCGGTCGCGGTGTGGCGGTCCAAGGCGCCGTCCGACGATTTGGCCGTTCTGGAAGCCCACGCCACGCCCTTGGTCGAGGTGGAGGACGGCTTCCTCCGTTCGGCGGGGCTCGGCGCGGATTGCGTGCCGCCGCTGTCGATCACCGTCGACCGTCTCGGCGCCTATTTCGACCCGTCGACACCGAGTGAACTCGAACGGCTCCTCCAGGACGGCGATTTCGACCCGTCGCTGCTCGAGCGGGCGCGCGAACTTCGCTCTCGGATCGTGGAGACGGGGCTCGGAAAATATGGGCGCGGGACCACTGCCCTTCCCCGCTTCGGCGGCGAGCGCGTCCACCTCCTCGTGCCGGGGCAGGTAGAGGACGACCGGTCGGTGATGACGGGCGGCGGGGGGATGTCGAATCTCGAACTGCTGCGCCGCGTGCGCACCGCCAACCCCGACGCGTTCGTGATCTACAAGCCGCATCCCGACGTCGAAGCCGGCCATCGCAAGGGCGCGATTCCGGCTGCCGAGGCAGCGAAGCTCGCCGACCGGATTGTCGACGACCAGCCGATCGCCGCCCTGCTCGACCTCGCCGACGAGGTGCACGTCAACACCTCCCTCACCGGCTTCGAGGCGCTGATGCGGGGCAAGCCGGTGACGGCCCATGGCGTGCCGTTTTACGCGGGCTGGGGCCTGACGACGGACCTCGGGCCCGTGCCTGCCTCGCGGTCCCGCCGCCGCAGCCTCGACGAACTGGCGGCGGCGACCTTGCTGGTCTACCCGCGCTATCTCGATCCCGTCAGCGGGCTGCCCTGTCCGGCCGAGGTGGTGGTCAGGCGCCTGGTCGACGATCCGGCGCCGCGCCCCGGAATCGTGGTGCGCCTGCGCCGTTGGCAGGGTAAGGTGGCCCGCCATTTTCGAGTATTGGGTGGATGAGCGAGCGTCGATTCCTACTTCTGCAAGGTCCGCCGGGACCAATGTTCCGTGAGCTCGGGCGGTCGCTCGAGGCGCATGGCGCCACCGTGTTCCGGATCAACCTCAGCGGCGGCGACACCCGCGACTGGCCCGACCCCACAGTCGCGTTCAAGGGGCATTTCTCGGAATGGCCGGTCTTCATCGACCGCTTCCTGCGCCAGTACGCCATTACCGACATTCTGTTGTTCGGCGATTGCCGCCCGCACCACGTCACGGCGCGCGGGATGGCGGAAATGCGCGGGATCCGCACCCATGTGCTCGAGGAAGGCTATCTCCGGCCGCACTGGATGACCCTGGAGCGGGAAGGCGTGAACGCCCGCAGCCTGCTGAGCCGGGACAAGGCGTGGTTCCGCAAGGAAGCACTTCGCCTTCCCGCGGAGGACGACTTACCGCCGGTCACCGCCAGCTTCCGCCGTCGCGCACGCGACAGCTACTGGCACTACCACCGGGTCGTCACCGGCCGGCTGTGGTTCCCACATTATCGCTCCCACCGGTCCGGCTCGATCATCATGGAAGGGCTCGGCTGGCTGTGGAAGTTCGCCCGTCAGAAGGGCAACGAGCGGCGCGCCGCCGAAGTGCTCGCCTCGCTGGCCGGCAAGCCGCTGTTCGTGCTGCCGTTGCAACTCTCCGGCGACTACCAGATCCGGGCGCACTCCTCCTTCCCCAACATGAAGAGCGCGGCGCGCTACGTGATCGAAAGTTTCGCCACGCACGCACCGGAGGACGCCCACCTCCTGCTCAAGACCCATCCGATGGACATCAGCTTCTTCGACTGGGGAAGGTTCGTGCGCCGCGAGGCGCGCCGCCTCCACCTCGAGGGCCGGCTGCACTATGCCGATGGGGGCGACCTCGACGCGATCATCGAGGGCGCCAAGGGACTTGTCTGCGTGAACAGCACCTCGGCGACTCTGGCGCTCGCCCGCAACGTCCCGGTCTGCACGATCGGCGAGGCGATTTACGACTTGGAAGGGCTGACCCACCAAGGCCATCTCGACAGCTTCTGGACCACGCCTTCAGCTTCGGAACCAGGCCTGTACGAAGCTTTCCGTCGCGTATTGGTCGACCGCTGCCTGGTGCGCGGTGGCCTGGCCAGCGAGTCTGCCGTGACGACGCTGGTCGAGAACATGACGGCGCGGCTGCTCAACGAGGAAGGGCAGGTCGCCCCGGCCGTGCAAGAGGCGGACGTGACGAGGCTGAAAGCACCGCGGACCTCGCGGCAGGCCGATGAGCCCGTGGATGCCCGCCCGGCGACGTCGAGCGGCCGCTAGGCGGCTTCGAACTGGTTGAGCCACGGGCGCACCGCGGCGAAATGGTCGGACCAGGTGGGGGCGCGATAGCCGCGCACTCGGTCGACCTGCGCACGCCGGCTCTCGCTGTCCCTGGCCGCATAGTCGAGAATGGCATCGATCCAAGCCGGCCCGTCCAGCGGGTCGAGATAGTCGGGGATGTCCCCACCGATTTCGCGGAACACCGGCAGGTCGCTGGCGATGACCGGCGTGCCCTTGCCCAGCGCCTCGGCCAGCGGCAGGCCATATCCTTCGGCGAAACTGGGAAACAGCAGCGCCCTCGCCTCGCCCAGCATTGCGGCGAGCTCCGCGTCGCTGCAGCGGCCCAGTTCCTCCACATGACCTCGCAGCGCGGGACTGCGGTCGAGCATATCGGTCGCCTGTTCGCTTTCCCAGCCGCGCTGGCCGACGATTAGCAGGCGCGGCGTCTTTTCACCGAGGCGCTGCGCCATGCGCACCCAGGCCTGAAGCAACAGTAGGTGGTTTTTCCGGCCCTCGATCGTCCCGATCGTGACGAAGGTAGAGCGATCGTCCGACGACGCCTCCCTCGAAGCCGTTGCCGAGGGCTCGGCAAGATCGCTTCCCAGCAGCGCAGCGACGCATGGCGGTAGCGGGCGCTTCGTGTGGTCGGCCCATCGTGCCAATTCGTCGATTGTCTGCTGGCTGTTGCCGATCACCCCGGCGCCGCTGGACAAGACCGTCGCCATGCGCCGCGCGTGCCGCTCGTCCTCGCCCGCGCGGCAATATTCGGGATGGGTCAGTGGAATGAGGTCGTGGACGAAGTAGACCGCGCGTAACCGGTGCGCACCCACCCAGCGCCCGAGCGCGGGATGGTCGAGGCCGGTATGGCCAAGGTTGAGGTAGAGCGCGCCTTCCCAGTTCTCCCGCTTCGCCAATCTCCATGGAAGGCATGCTGCCAGTCGCAAGAACCGGTGGCGGAAATCGCGCGGGGGAACGCGCAGGAGCTGGAACAGAGCCTGCGACGCGCCTTGATCGAGGACGAAAATCCGCCCTCTGCGTTGAACCACAGCCAGCGAGCCGTGCGCGAACTCTTCCAGGTAGGCGAGGCAGACCCGGTCGATCCCGGTCGGAATCCGCCCCGCCCAACGGCGCCAGATCAATCGGCTGACATCGAGCAGGACCAAGGGATCAGAGCGTGTTGGCGGTGTTGAGCACCGAGAGCCCAGGCAGGATCGATCCGGCGATGATGTTGACGAAACGCTGGAGCTCAGCCGCGGGGCTGTTCGCGATGTAGACGACGTCGCCGTCGCGCATCGTGAAGCGCTGGGCCGCGAAATAAGTCTCCGGATTTTTCAGGTCGACCTGGTAGACGACCGGCACCTTCTGCTCATCCGGCAAGGCGTTGCCATTGATCGGCCGAAGCCGCCGCGCCGGTTCGAAGCGGAAAATGAACACGCCCTTCGGGTCGGCGCGCATGTCCTGGAGCCCGCCGATACGGCCGAGCGCCTGAGACAGCGTCAGGCCATTCTGCTCGAAGCGCACTTCCTCGTTCTTGCCGGCCGCGCCGAGGACGGTGAGGCTGTACGGCTGGTAGAGGACCGTCAGCACGTCGTCGCGCTGGAGGATGATGTTCTGGCGCGGATCTTCGACCACGGCGCGCATCGGCATGATGACGCTGCGGTCCCCGCGCGTGACTTGGACTGCCACCCGGTCGACCGGCTGCTTCGTCCCGCCTGCCGACGCGATGACGTCGAGCAAGCGCTCGCCCTTCGGCGTCAGGGGTACACGGCCCGACTGCCCCACTTCGCCGACAACCGAGACGTTGGCGGTCGCGTTGCGGGCCATCCGGACGAGGACCTGCGGCTGGTTGGCCTTGCCGCGAAGCCGCGAGACAATCGACTGTTCGATCTGGCGGAGCGAGCGGCCGGCGGCCGGAACCTGACCTGCGAACGGAATGCTGACCGTGCCGGACGGCCCGACCATCAGGTCCGGCAAGGTGCCGGGACGGCTGGTCTGGATGTCTTCGCCGATCTTGCTGCTGCTCGCCGCCGCACCGGAAAAGAGCAGTGCGGGGGGGGCTTCCCAGATCGTGACTTCGATGACGTCGCCGATCCCGACGACCGTCCCCACCGGCTGCGCATCACCGATTTCGTCCGAGAAACGATGCTGGATATCGCTTTTCGAGAGAATCTCGGCCGTCGGCGTCGTCACCGGGATGACCTGCATCCCCGGGATCGTGGCGTTGGAAGTGCTCTTGAGCACGTTGTTGCGCGACGGCCCCACGGCGGTCGACAGGCCTGCCGCCTGGCACCCGGCAAGCGCGGTCAGGCAAGCCATCCAGGTAAGGGGCGCCAGAACCGTTCGGGCCGACATCCGCTGAAGGGAAGATCTGTGCATAGAAGTCATATTTTTCCGAATATTCTTAAGCGGTTACAGTCGCACAACGAGGGCCCGCGTCGCAGGCTTTCGACGCTGCCTTTGCCATAACCATCCCTTTCCGACAACTGAATGGTTTCTTCGGCAGTTCAACGAGCGAGCGAACGATTAAACGAGGTCGGTTGCGCTTTGGTCGTAAAATTCATGCGATCCGGGAACCAAACGGTCCCTCACGAAATTGGTACCTGCAAACAGGGGGATCGCATTTTTCGACTGTTTCCCATTTGCAACAATCGATATTCATCGTAGGGCGCGAGAAGGAACTGATAGACAAGTTGCGAGTATCAGGAGAAGCTAGTCGCTCGAAACGGGGGATCAAGCTAGAACATCTTGGTGCTCTGTTGACGTTATCTAGTCGGCAATAGGTCCTGATTTAATTGTTTTGAACTACCCTCAGTGTAAGAGAAAAGGGGAATAATATGAAGTATTTGGCGATGAGTGCGGCTGCGCTTGCCGTCCTGGCGGCGACGCCGGCGGCAGCCCAGCAGTACACCTTCCCGCAGGTCCGTGCGGACGTCGATGTTGGCGTCGATCGGTTCTACTCGGAAGGCAATCACAACAACCACATCGGTTGGGGTGGCTCGGCCGGTGCCGACATCCTGCTCGGCGACAGCTTCGTGCTGGGCGCGGAAGGCACCTACTGGTGGGCCCCGAACGAGAACGTCACCCGTGACGGTCCGGGCGTTGCCTATCGCAAATCGTTCCAGGAATGGGGTGCCGCGATCCGCGCCGGCATGCTGACCTCGCCGTCGACCCTCGTCTACGTCAAGGGTGGCCTGGTCGTGAACGAGCAGCGCAAGTATTTCGACGCTGATCCGGTCGCGACCCCGGGTATCCCAGTGAACGACGCCTACGGCGACTACTACAACCACTACAAGACCCGCGGTTACACCGTCGGTCTCGGCGCCGAGCAGCTCCTCAGCCAGAACTTCTACGTGAAGGCTGAAGGCCGCTACTCGAACTACCGCACCAACTCGTCGCGCGTCGCGCTGATGCTGGGTGCGGGCGTCCGCTTCGGCCCGTCGGTCGAAGTCGCGCCGCCGCCGCCGCCGCCGCCGGCTCCCGAGCCTGCTCCGGCCCCGGCCACGCAGACCTGCTATGACGGCAGCGTGATCCTGGCGACCGACACCTGCCCGGTGCCGCCGCCGCCGCCGCCGCCGCCGCCCGCTCCCGAGCGCGGCTAACGCAGCGACAAAAATTGGCCGGGGCTGGTTATCCAGCTCCGGCCTTTTTTTATGTCTGCACGAAGTGCCGGGAGACGGCGTCGTGCACGCGCACGGTATGCGCTAGACCAGGATTTCCGGGTTAAATCGCCGATCGGGATCGAGTGCCGCCTTGATCGCCGTCAGGTGGGCAACCCGGACCGGATCGAGGCGCGCAAGCTCCTCGCGCTTCATCCGCCCGATCCCGTGTTCCGCACTGATCGAGCCACCCGCCGCGGTGACGAGATCGTCGACTAGCCGGACCACCGCCTCCCCTTCCCGATCGACCCAATCCTCGCCGCCCCGGGCCATCGCGCGGACGTGGAAATGGATATTGCCGTCGCCGAGGTGCCCGAAGCCCGACGCGTGGACACCTGGGAACGCCTTTTCGACCGCCGCCGAAGCCTGGTCGAGGAAGTCGGGCATGCGCTCGAGCGGTACCGACAGGTCATGCTGGGTCGCGGGTCCGTAAGCCTTTTTCTCCGCCTCCGACAGGCTTTCGCGGATGTGCCAGAACGCGTCCGCCTGCCCCTCGTTCTGCGCCAACGCGGCATCTTCTACCGTCCCGTCGGCCAACAGTGGCGCGAGTAGCCGCTCGAGGAGCGCCTCGCCGGGCTCGTCAGTCGCGTCGTGCGCCGTGACCTCGACCAGCGCGTTCCAGCGATGGGCGCCCGCCAGTGGCGCCCGGGTCCCGGGAATCTGCGTCAGCGCCGCCCGTAGGCTATCGTCAGGGAGGATTTCGAAGCCCTCGACGCGGTCCGTCTGCGCCTGCAATGCCTTGAGGACCGCCAGTGCCGCGTGGGGGGACGCAAGGCCGAGCCAGGCGACCGCGCGCGCGGCGACGGCGGGAACGAGTTTCAGGCGCACCGCCGTCACCAGCCCCAGCGTGCCCTCCCCGCCCACCAGCAACCGGTCGACGCGCGGCCCACGATTGTCCTTCTTCAAGCCGTCGAGCGTCGACACCAGCGAACCGTCGGGAAGCACGGCCTCGATGCCCTCGACCAGCCCGCCCATCGTCCCGAAGCGCAGGACCTGGGTGCCGCCGGCATTGGTCGAGGTTAGCCCACCGACCGTTGCGCTGCCTTTCGATCCAAGGCTGAGCGGGAAGCGTTGGCCGGTGTCGAGCGCCGCCTGGTGAAGTGTCTCGAGGATCACGCCGGCCTCGACCACGGCGTGGCCGCTTTCGATGCTGCGGATGCGATTGAGGCGTCGCGTCGTCAGCAGGAGGGCGGAACCGTCGGCGGGAGGCGTCGCGCCGCCCACCATCGAAGTGTTGCCACCCTGGATCGTGAGCCGGACGCCGAGTTCGGCCGCCTTTTCGACGATCGCCTGTGCTTCCTCCGTACTGGCCGGGGCGAGGATGGCGTCGCTCTTGCCGGTCCAGCGTCCGCGCCAGTCGGTCAGCCAAGGCGCGATGTCGTCAGGGTCGGTCGAGGCGGCCCTTGGCCCGCCCCTTTGCTGCACAAATTCGACCAATTGCTGCTGCGCCGCGTCCATGGGCCAGTCCTACCCTTGCCGCACGGTGGGCCGCAAGCGTAGGACGGGCCATGGCCCGACCGCCCATCACCATCGTCCTTGCCCGCGCCATCAACGGCGTGATCGGCAAGAACAACGACCTGCCTTGGCACATCCCTGGCGACCTCAAGCGGTTCAAGGCGCTGACCATGGGCAGCGCGATGGTCATGGGCCGCAAGACGTTCGACAGCCTGCCCGGCCTCCTGCCTGGCCGGCGCCACATTGTGATGACACGCGATGCGGCTTGGTCGCGCGAAGGGGTCGAGGTGGCGCACGACATGGACGCCGCCATTCGCGTGGCGGGGGACGATGCGATCAGCGTGATCGGCGGGGCGGCAGTATTCGCCCTGTTCGAGTCCATCGCCGACAAGATCGAACTGACCGAAGTGCTGGCCGAGGTCGATGGCGACGTGTCGATGCCCGACTTGCGGTCTTCGGAGCGCTGGCGCGAAGTGGCCAGCGAGGATCACCTGCCCGCCGGCGAGACGCCCGGCTGGCGCACGGTCACGCTGGTCCGCGCCTAGCGCGGGCCGGCGGCTTTGCGCGCAAGCAACTGCACCTGCTGGCCCAGCACCTTGTCGACGACCGGTGCCAGCTCTGCGCCGTTACCCGCGGCGAACCCCGACGCCTTGTAACGCAAGGTCAGCTTCGACCCCGCGCCCGCCGTCTTGACCTCGATATCGAGCACGCCGCTCACGCCCTCGTAGAGCAAGGGGCCAAGCGCGCCGGTCATGATGATCCGGTCGCCCGGCTGGACCATCGACACGCGCATATGCTCGATCCCGCCGCCTTCGGGAAACCGTTCGCAGAAGCAGCCGCCCGGGCGCGGGTCGAGCGACAGGTTCGCCGCATCGCCGGAATAGGTGTGGTCCTTCGACCACCACTGGCCGATCTTCACCAGCACGCCCCATGTGGCGGCGTGCGGCGCGGCGACGTTGGTCGAATGCTCGATCACCATGCCATGGGCATCGGCGGCGACGACCCGCGCCGGAACGGGCGCGGTGAAGGTGATGGCGGCCAGAGTGGCCAGTGCAAGGCGCATCGCAAGTCCTTCCCTTTGGCGGGAAGGTGACCCAATCCGCCCTAGCTGTCGAGGATGGTGTCGATCGCCGACGCGACCTCGTCGACCGAGGCCATGCCGTCGACCCGCCTGACCAGGCCCTTCTCCTCGTAGAACGGAAGGATCGGCGCGGTCTTGGCGCGATATTCGGCCATGCGGGTGCGCACGGTCTGCTCGTTATCGTCGGGCCGGCGCTTGAATTCGTGCCCGCCGCAGACGTCGCACGTGCCTTCGACCTTCGGCAGCTTGTAAGTGTCGTGATAGCCGGCGCCGCACGTCGCGCAGCTGAACCGGCCGGTGATCCGCTCGACCAGCGCTTCCTCGTCGACCACCAGTTCGATGACGTAGGCCAGCTTTCGGCTGCGCTCGGCGAGCAGGATTTCCAGCGCTTCGGCCTGGTGTTGGGTACGAGGGAAACCGTCGAAGATCGCGCCCGCGCCGTCGCCGCCGTCGAGCCGCTCGCCGATCAGCGCCGACACGATGGCATCGCTGACCAGTTCGCCCGCTTCCATCACCGCCTTGGCCTTCAGGCCGGTCGGCGTGCCCTTGGCGACCGCCTCGCGCAGCATGTCGCCGGTCGAGAGCTGGACCATGCCCCGCGTCTCGACCAGTCGCTGTGCCTGGGTGCCCTTGCCGGCGCCCGGCGGTCCCAACAGTATGATGTCCATCGTCACGCCCCCAAACTCGTCCGTTCGCGCCTAGCGGCCGCGGCCGCCCTTCAGCTTCGCCCGCTTGATCAGGTCACCATATTGGTGCGCGATCAGGTGGCTCTGGATCTGGCTGACCGTATCCATCGTCACGTTGACGACGATCAGCAGGCTGGTGCCGCCGAGGTAGAAGTTGAGGCCCGCCTGGCTGGTGAGGATTTCCGGCACCAGGCAGATGATGGTGAGATAGGCCGCGCCGATCACCGTGAGGCGGGTCAGCAGGCGGTCAAAATAGGCCTCGGTCGCCTTGCCCGGACGGATGCCCGGGATGAAGCCGCCGTGGCGCTTGAGGCCCTCCGACGTTTCCTCGGAATTGAACTGCACCGCGGTGTAGAAGAAGGAGAAGCCAATGATGCCCGCCGCGTACAGCGCCATGAACAGCGGCGAGCCATGCTGCAGCCAGGTCGACAGGTTGATCAGCCACTCGCTCGACGCGCTGCCGGTCTCGGCGCTCTTGGCACCGGCCATCTGCAGGATCGTCACCGGCATCAGCAGCAGCGAGCTGGCGAAGATCGGCGGGATAACGCCGGCGGTGTTGATCTTGATCGGCAGGTGGCTGCGCTCCGCCTGCATCATGCCACGGGCCGACTGGCGCTTGGGGTACTGGATCAGCACCTGGCGCTGGGCCCGCTCCATGAAGCAGATGAACAGGATCAGCG
>JAEWBB010000017.1 GCA_023391375.1 Pseudomonadota bacterium
GCATTGGCCCGGGCGCTGGAGCAGGGCGGCGGCGCGGCGCTGGCAGCGCTGGCCGCCGATCCGGGATACGAGCGCGCACTGGCGGCGGCGCTGGGCGACGATGTCGAGGCGGTGCTGGGCGATGACGGCGCGCGGCGCTGGCAGGGGAGCAAGGCCGACGCGGGGGATCCCGCGCTTTCGCCGGGGTTGGAACGGCTGGCGGACCACGTCCGCGCACCCGAGGCGCTTCAGCGGCGCCTGGCACAGGTTGGCGTGACCTCCAGCGACACCGGCCAACCGCTCGCCGTCGGGCAGCGGCTCGTCACGCGGGACGGCGTGATGCGGCGCTGGGACGGGTTCGTCACCGTGGGTGAGGGCGCGGCGGCGGCCGAGCGGCTGGTCCGGGCCAACCGGCTGGCCGAACTCGACGCGCAGCTGCCAACGCTTACCAAGGCCGTTGAAGCGGCGGACGGTGCGCGCAGGGAGGCCATGGCGGCAGTCGATGCGGCGCGGCAGGCAGCCGATGCAGCTCGTTCAGCGGCGCAATCGGCGGAGCGCGAAGGGCGCGAGGCGGCGCGGGCCGGGGACATGGCCGAGGCGCAAATCGAACGGCTCGCCGGGCAACGGAGCAGCTTCGAGGAACGGCTTTTCGACCTCGAACCGTTGGTCGCGGCGGCGGCGGATGCCCTCGGGCAGGCGGAACGCTCGCTCAAGGCGCTGCCCGACGCCAGCGCGATGACTGGCGAGGTCGATTCAGCGCGGCAGGCGGCCGGCGCGGCGGGCGAGGCAGTGGCCGATGCCCGCGCCCGCTCGGCGACCCGTGCGCGGGAAACCGCGGCGGACCGCGAACGCCATGCGGCGGCAGGGCGCGAGGCAGGCGAATGGCGCAGCCGCGCGCTGATGGCCGAGGAACGGCTGGCCGGCACCGCGGCGCGGGCGATGGCGATGGAAGACGAGCGCGAGGAACTCGCTGATCGGCCCGAGGCCGAGGCGGCGGATATCGCCCGGATCGAAACGGCGTCGGGCGAGGTCGAAGCCGCCATGGCCGCGGCCGGAGAAGCCGAGCGTAACGCCGACGAAGCGGTGCGCGTCGCGGCCCATGCTCTGACCCAGGTTGGAGAGGCGTTTGCCCAGGCGCGCGAGCTGCGGGCCGGCGCGACCGCACGGGCCGAGGCGCAGGAAGCGCGGCGGGCCGACTTCGCGCGGCAGAGCGGCGAGGCGTTCGAATGCCCGCCGCCGCTACTTCCGGAACGCATCGGGTTCGACGGCGACGCCAAGGCCGATCCGGAGGCGGAAAAGGAAGCGCTCGACCGGCTGGTGGCGGAGCGGGAGCGGATCGGCCCGGTCAACCTGGTCGCCGAAACCGAACTCGCCGAACTCGACCAGAACCGCGAGTCCAGCGCGGCGGAGAAGGAGGAGCTGACGCTCGCCATCCACCGCCTGCGCGGGTCGATCGGCAGCCTCAACCGCGAAGGGCGGGTGCGCCTGCTCGACGCGTTCGAAAAGGTCGACGCCCATTTCCGCAGCCTGTTCACGACCCTGTTCGGCGGCGGCGAAGCGCACCTCGAACTGGTCGAAAGCGATGACCCGCTGGAGGCCGGTCTCGAAATCCTCGCCCAGCCGCCTGGGAAGCGGTTGAGCGCGCTGACCCTGTTGTCGGGCGGCGAGCAGGCGCTGACCGCCGTGGCCCTGATCTTCGCGCTGTTCCTGACCAATCCCGCACCGATCTGCGTGCTCGACGAGGTCGATGCGCCGCTCGACGACGCCAACGTCGAACGCTTTTGCGACCTGCTGGCGCGGATGAGCGCGGAAACCGACACCCGCTACCTGATCGTCACCCACAATGCGGTGACGATGGCGCGGATGGACCGGCTCTACGGGGTGACGATGATCGAGCAGGGCGTCAGCCGGCTGGTCTCGGTCGACCTCGGCGGGGCCGAGGAACTGCTCGCCGCACAGTAGGTTAGGCGAGCCGCCGCGCGTCCTTCGCCCGCTGCCGCGGCACCCGCGCCCGCCACCAGATGATGATCCCGGTGACCGACAGCAGCGCCGGGATGATTCCGCCGAGGAAGATGAGGATTTGCCAGGTGAGGCCCATGCCGGTGCCGTCGTGCCAGCGGCGCATGGTGCGCGCCAGCGTTTCGGGCGGCGGCGGGGACGGCGGCGCGGCCTGCGCGGTGGCGTCGTCGACGCTGATCTCGGCGTTTCCGCCCTTGCCCGAGAAGGCGACCTTCCACGCCGGCTTCTGGTCGGTCGGCCAGGAGATGGAAGCGAGGGGGCCGGTGGCGAAGCGGCCGGCCGAGGCGACGGCGTCGTCGACCGCGGTCGTGGTTGAGGCGAGGGGCTTAGCGCGCACCGCCGCCTCTCGGCTCGCGCTGGCGACAGGGCGCTGCTCGAATTTCCCGAACAGCTTGGGGAAGCTGATCCACGCGCCGGTGAACGACAGCATGGCCAGCGGGACGAGGATCCAGAAACCGGTCATATAGTGGAGGTTGGCATTGAGCGTGTTGCGCCGTTTCCATTTGAAGCCGGTTCGCACGCCCCCGCTCAGCGGCCACCACAGCCACAGCCCGGTCAGGCAGGACAGGAACATGAAGACGCCGATCCAGCCGACGATCGTGCGGCCCCAGCCCGGAACCATCAGGCTGCCATGGAGGACGTGCAACACCTGCATCACGCCGCTGTTGCCGGACGTGCGGTCGATGATCTGGCCGTCCCGCGGGTCGAGCCACAGCGTGGTCCGGGCCGGCCGGGCTCCGCCCTTGGCAGGCGCTACGGCGGAGGCGACCACCGGGCCGTTGTCGGCGTCGAAGCGAAGCGACGTCAGCGTCTGTCCGGGAGACAGCGCACGCGAGGCCGCCGCCGCGTAAGCAGATGCCGGCAGGGCGGCCGGGGCGATCGTCGCATCGCGCTGCGGCTCCAGCTTTGTTTCGATCGCGTCGCCCCAGACGAGCGCCGATCCGGTCAGCGAGACGGGAATGATCAGCACCGCGAGCAGGAGGCCGATCCACTTGTGGACGGACAGCCAGGTGGCGCGGAGCTTCTTCTTGGTGGTCTTGGCCATGGGCCATGTCTAACGCCCGAAAATGTCCTTGCAAGCTTATTGAGAATGATTATCAGCACGGTCCAGTTAAGAACGACTCTCAATCGCAAGGATATCCATGACCTGCCGCTCGTCGCATCCCGGAATCATCTCTCGACGCCATGCGGGTCTCGCGCTCGCCGGAACGGCGCTCTTGGCAGCCGGCGGTCAGGCGAGCGCTGCTGAGTCGGTGACGGGAAGCGAGACGCTCATCGCGGCGGACGCGGCCGATGCACCACCGGGCAAGGACGACATCATCGTCAACGGCACGCGCTACCGGATCAACACGCTGAACAGCCGCCTGCCCGACGTGCGCGATGCGCCGCAGTCGATCAGCATCATCCCGCGCGAGGTGATCGAGCAGCAGTCGGCCTCGAGCCTGCGCGACGTGCTCCGCAACGTCAGCGGCATCAGCATGGCGGCGGGCGAGGGCGGCGGCGGGCCGGCCGGCGACAACCTGACGCTGCGCGGGTTCGGCGCACGCAACGACATCTTCGTCGACGGCATCCGCGACTTCGCCAGCTATTCGCGCGACACGTTCAACGTCGAACAGGTCGAGGTGGTGAAGGGCCCCTCGTCGGCCCAGACCGGCCGCGGCTCTACCGGCGGCTATATCAACATGTTCTCCAAGCAGCCGGAGCTGGACAGCTTCGTGGGCGGTAGCGTGGGCGTCGGCGCGCCCTTCTTCTTCCGCTCGACGCTCGACGCCAACGTCGGCGGAAATGACCTGGGCCTCGGCGGCGGGACCGCGCTGCGTGTCAACGCGGTCTACCAGAAGTCGGACACGCCGGGCCGCGACCATGTCGAAAACAAGCGGATCGGCGTCGCGCCGTCGCTGGCCGTCGGCCTCGGCACTTCGACCCGCGCGATCCTGTCGTGGATGCACCTTCGGCAGGACAACACGCCCGACTACGGCATCCCGTTCGTGCCCAACACCAACACGGTGCTGACCGAATACCTCGATGCGCCGGCGCCCGTCGACTTCGACAATTACTACGGCCTGCTGGCGCGCGATTACGAAAAGCTGCGCACCGATATCGTCACCTTCGCGGTCGAGCATGACTTCTCGGACCAGGTGCGCATCGCCAACACCACGCGGTACGGCCACGCGACGCGGGACAGCATCTATTCCGCCCCGCGCTTTCTCAACACCACCAGCACGCTGATCCGCGCGCAGCCGCAGTCGCGCGACACGCTCGACACGGTGTTGCTGAACCAGTCGAACCTGTTCGCCGGCTTCTTCACCGGCGGAATCGCGCACGACGTCGTCGCGGGCGTCGAAGTGTCGCGCGAAAAGAGCCGCAACCAGCCGCGCACGGTGACCGAGGGTACGCCGACCGACCTGTTCGACCCGGACCCCAGCCGCCCTTGGGTCGGCACGATCGTCGACACGCCCGGCGGCCCGATCCGCGCCCAGGCCGACACAGTCGCCGCTTACCTGTTCGATACCATCAAGGTCAGCCACGCCCTGCTGTTCAGCGGCGGCGTACGCTACGAGCATTACAAGAGCGAATTCGAGCCGGTCGGCGCGCCCAAGCTTGGCCGGACCGACAAGAACCTGACCTGGCGCGGCGGCGTCACCGTCAAGCCGGTCAGGCACCTCAGCCTTTATGCGGGTGCGGGCACCTCGGTGAACCCGTCGATCGAGAACATGACCCAGACCACGCCGACCGCCGCAGTGGTGGCGCTGAAACCGGAACGCAGCCGCACCTATGAGGCGGGCGCGAAATATGACGGGTTCGGCGGCAAGCTGCTGTTGACCGGCGCGGTGTTCCGCACCGACAAGCTCAACGCCCGCACCCCGGGCCTTCCGGGCGAACCGGCGACGGTGCTCGAGGGCAAGCAGCGCGTTCGCGGGGCCGAACTGGGCGCTACAGGTCACATTACCCGGGCCTGGAGCCTGATCGCGGCCTACACCTACCTCGACACCGAGGTGACGGAATCGAACACGCCGACCGAGGTTGGCAATCACCTCGGCAACGTCCCCGCACACAGCGGCAGCATCTGGTCGACCTACAAGTTCGCCAATGGCATCGAGGTCGGCGGCGGCGCGCGCTACGTCGGCAGCCGCTTCACCAACACGACCAACAATCGCAAGGTCGGCGATTATTGGGCGTTCGATGCGACCGCGGCGATGGACATCGCCAAGGACGTGACGTTGCGCCTCAATGGCTTCAACCTCACCAACAAGCGCTACGTCGACCAGGTCGGCGGCGGCCACTTCATCCCGGGACCGAGCCGCTCCGTGCTGGCGACCCTGTCGTTCCGGCGGTAAGCAGGCCGCCATGCTGCTCGCCATTCCCCAACTGCTCGATGTCGCTGCCACCCAGCGCGTGCGCGGCATCATCGGGGACGGCGAGTGGCGCGACGGCAAGGTGACGGCCGGCGTCCAGTCGGCGCTGGCCAAGCACAACCTGCAGCTCGCCAACGATGGCGAGGCCGCGCGCGAGGCCGGGCTGGTCATCCTCGACGCGCTGGCCGGCAACGCGCTGTTCCAGTCGGCCGCGCTGCCACGGCGGATCGTGCCGCCTCTCTTCAACCGCTACGAGGCCAGCGACGGCCATCGCTTCGGCGACCATGTCGACAATGCGCTGCGTCCCTTGCCGGGCGGCGGACGGATCCGCACTGACCTGTCGGTCACGGTCTTCCTGACCGATCCGGCGGACTATGACGGCGGCGAGCTGGTGATCGAGGACAGCTACGGCGCGCACGAGGTGAAGCTCGAAGCGGGGGACGCGATCCTCTATCCGTCCTCGTCGCTCCACCGCGTCGAGCCGGTGACGCGCGGGTCGAGGGTGTCGAGCTTCTTCTGGGTCGAATCGATGGTACGCGAGGATGCGCAGCGCACGCTGCTGCTCGACATGGATGCGGCGGTGCGGACGCTGGCGGCGGAGGTCGGCGACGATCACCGTGCCGTCGTGTCGCTGACGGGCACCTATCACAACCTGCTGCGCCGCTGGGCCGACGCCTAAGAGGTCAGCTCGGCCGAGCGGTCGCGGATTTTCTTGAGATCGTCGATGAAGCGCCCGCGCTCGATGGTCCGCGCTTGTTCGTCGGGGAGGCGGAGAAGGAAGCTGGGGTGGACGGTGATCCAACCCTCCGCCCCGTCGGGCAGCAGGTGCGGTTGCCCACGGTTCTTGCCGATCGCCATGACCTTGCCGAACAGGCTGCGCGCGGCGGTGGCGCCGAGCGCGACGGTCAGCGGCGGGCGGATCAACTCGCGCTCCTGATCGACCCACCAACGGCAGGCGTCGATTTCCGACGCGCCGGGCGATTGGTGGATGCGCCGCTTGCCGCGCAGGACGAATTTGAAATGCTTCACGGCGTTGGTGACATAAGTCTCGGCGCGCGGGATGCCGGCCTGTTCCAGCGCGGCGTTGAACACCTCGCCCGCCGGGCCGACGAACGGGCGGCCCGCAAGGTCCTCCTGGTCGCCCGGCTGTTCGCCGACGAAGACGATCTTCGCGTCGAGCGGGCCCTCGCCGAATACCGTTTGCGTGGCGTGGCAATGGAGGTCGCAGCGGGTGCAGGCGCGGGCGTCGGCCCGAAGCGCCTCCCAGGTCGCGGCGAGATTGGCGCCGCCGCCGGGCGCGGGGATGCGGTCGGGGGTGGGGATCCGCTTGGGCATCGTAGTTCCCTCCTGCCGCGACCGTTCGATCATCGCCGCTTCCCGCGCTTGCGCCCCCGCAAGCAGCGGCGCGACGAGCGCAGTCTCCGGCATGTTGGCCCAATATTTCTTGGGCATTTCCTTCAGCATCGCCTTCACCTTGACCCGCGCCGGGTTGAAGATGGAGGCGTAGTAGGTCTTCCATGTTTCCTCGACCGGGTCGCCCTGCGGCGCCTCGGCCCGGGTCGCGCCGGGGCCTTCGCGCAGTGTCTCGCCATCCCAATGGATCGACAGTTCGGGGGTCAGGATCGACCAGCGCATGGTGGTGAAACGGCGGACGAAGAAGCCCGCCTCGCGCCGCACGATGTGATGGTCGGGCTCGAAGAAGGCGACGAAGCGTACCGTGCCATCCGGCTCCTCGACTTCGCGGAAGCGGACGAAGGCATGCATCTTGTGCGCGTCGCGGCGCACTTCCTTGGCCAGTTTCTCGAGCCGGTCGACCAGCGGGTCGGCGCGGTCCTCGAGCGCCCGTTTGTTGGTGCGGATCTTGAGCAGCAGCGCGTACAGCAGCGCGAACCGCTCCGGGTCCGAATGGCAGATGGCGGCCTTGGCGAGACTGATGAACTCGCGCGGGACAGCGAAGGACGGACCCGGCGGCGGCGGGGCCGAGCCTTGGCCGAACAGGTCGGCGTCCTCGCCCTCGACCTCCCAGCAAATCGCGCTGGCCGGCACGCCCGCCTCGGCAAGTCCGCGCGCGGCATCGCGCCAACCGTCGAAATCGTCGGGGGCCGACAGGGCGACGCGAAACGCGTCGATCATCGGCCCCTCCGGAAGCATCAGCCGATACGGTCGGCGATCGCGTCGTCGGCGCCCTCTTCCTGCCGCTCGATCTCTTCCGGTTTGATCGCGTTATAGGCGTCCTTGAGCTCGACCGCCTTGGCCTCGCCCAGATCCTTTTTCGCGTCGGGAAAGATCGTCTCTTCCTCTTCCTTGATATGGTCGAGGTAGGTCTCCTTCAGCGCCCTGAAACAGGCCAGCCAGCCGGTCGATCCGAAGTCGGTCTCCTCGACCTTCTTGATAGCCTCATCGATATCGTGGTGGTCGGCCGCCGCATGGCGGGCATATTCGCGCGTTTCCGGCTCGGCCATCAGCGTCGCGTAGAGCGTCACTTCCTCGCTCGCGGCATGGGCCTTCGTTTCGATCTTGAACGTCTCGAACAGTTCGCGCCGCTCGGGCGTATCTCCGCTCGTCTCCTCGATCGCCTTGATCAGCGCGCGATGCTTTTCATGGTCGGCGATCAGCCGGTCGAAGATGTCTTTGGATGCCATGCGTCAGTCTCCCTTTGGGGCGATAACGGCCTAGGCGGCAAAGAGTTCGAACTGCGCCGGCTTGGGCGTCACCAGCGTGCGCAAGTCGGCGCGGTCGGTCAGCAACGTCGGGCGCCAGTCACCGGTGACGATGAAGGGGCGGACCTTGGCAATGCTCACCGTCAGCCGCGCCACGTCGTCGAGAGTGATCGTCCGCCAACGGCGGCTCTTGAGAATGCGCCCGACGGCCTTGGTGCCGAGGCCGGGGACGCGCAGCAGCTGCTCCTTGGACGCGCGGTTGACGTCGACCGGGAAGCTCTCGCGGAACTTGAGCGCCCAGGCGAGCTTGGGATCGATGTCGAGCGGCAGCATGCCGTCATCGGTCGCCGCGACGACTTCCTTCGGCTTGAAACCATAAAAGCGCATCAGCCAGTCGGACTGGTACAACCGGTGTTCGCGCATCAGCGGCGGGCGCTTCAACGGCAGGACGGCGCTGGCGTCGGGGATTGGCGAAAAGGCGCTGTAATAAACGCGGCGGAGTGCGAAGCGATCGTAGAGCTGGCTGGCCCGCAGCACGATGTCGCCGTCGTTCGCGGTATCGGCCCCGACGATCATCTGGGTCGACTGGCCCGCAGGCGCGAACTTGGGCGCGCTACGATATTTTTTCCGCGCGTCCTTTCCGTCCTCGATCGCACCCTTCACGTCGCGCATCGCTCCCTCAATCCGCTGGCCATCCTTTTCCGGCGCAAGCCGCGTCAGGCCCTGCTCGGTCGGCAGTTCGACGTTGATCGACACGCGGTCGGCGTGGAGGCCGGCCTGGCGCACCAGTTCCGGGTCGGCGTCGGGAATCGTCTTGAGGTGGATATAGCCGCGGAAGTCGTGAACCTCGCGCAGCTGCCGCGCGACCTCGACCAGTTGCTCCATCGTGTAATTGGACGAGCGGATGATCCCTGAGGAGAGGAACAGCCCCTCGATGTAATTGCGCTTGTAGAAGGCGAGGGTGAGGTGGACGACCTCTTCCACCGTGAAGCGAGCGCGGCGGACGTTCGAGCTTTTGCGATTGATGCAATAATGGCAGTCGAAGATGCAGCTGTTGGTCAGCAAAATCTTGAGTAGCGAGATGCATCGCCCGTCAGGCGCGTAAGCGTGGCAGATGCCCATGCCCTCGGTCGATCCGACGCCCTTGCCGCCCCGGCTGTCGCGCTTCGACGTGCCCGAAGAGGCGCACGACGCGTCATATTTCGCCGCGTCGGCGAGGATCGCCAGTTTCTCACGGGTGCCGAGCTGGGCCATTCGTTCACTGTACGTTCCGCACCCGGTAAGGTCGAGTCCGCGGCCCGACAGTTCGGCAAATATTTGTGCGGACACGAAAAAGGGCGCGGCGGAAACTCCGGCGCGCCCTTGTTCGGTATCGGAAAGTCCTAGAGGTCTGGCGTGTTCGCGGCGCGCTCTTCGCGGTTTTCCTTGAACGCCTGGTTGATCAGCTGCTGGGTGCAGCCGGTCCAGCCGCCCGGCCCGACGGGCGAGCAGCTGTTGATGCCGGTACGGCCGACGGTTTCGAACTGCATCGCCTTGTTGGCCCAGCTCTGGCGCGACTGGTAGCTGCTGATGCCGCGCATCTTTTCCGGGATGCGGTAGCGCTCGGCTTCGGGCTTGCGCGCGCAGACCACGACCTGGTCGTCGGTCGAGCGCGGGCAGGGGTCGTTGCCGTACACCTCAATCTCGGCGATCCGCGAACCGGCCTGCGCCGGAAGCATCGACGGGGTGGCGGCAAGGGCCACACCGACCAGCGCGGCAGCAGCGGTTGAAAGGGTCAACGTCTTCATACTTCACACCTTTCCTGGTGCGGTCAGCGTTTTGCCGGCCGCATCGGTTCCGTTCAAATCCGTTTCGACAGTTCGATCGCCAGCCGGCATCCCATGCGGATCGCGCCGGTCAGGACGGGGTAGGCCGGCGCATCCGCCGCACCATGGGCGCGCGCGGTTTCGCGATGTTCGAGTTCCTCGGCGCGGAAGTCGGCGATGTCGCGTGCCAGCTCCGGGTCGTCTTCGCCCAGCGCATCGAGCTGTTCGCCGTAATGCTTGTCGATCTCGGTCTCGACCGCCTCGGTGCAGGCCATCGCCGCCTGCGGCCCGAGCAGGGCCGTCGCGGCGCCGAGCGCAAACCCGGCCACGTCCCACACCGGCTGCAAGACGGTCGGGCGGATGCCTCGGCCCGCGACGAGCGCATTGAACCGGTCGAGGTGGCGCTGTTCCTGCGCCGCCATGCGGGCGATTTCATGGGCCGCGGCGCTGCCGGCGGGAAGCACGGCCAGCTGGCCGGCGTAGATGCGGGTCGCACCATATTCGCCGGCCTGGTCGACGCGGATCATCGCGTCGGTATCGACCGTGCGATCGCCCGGCCGCCAGTTCACCGCGCGCGGCCCTTGGCGAGCAGGACGAACACCGCCAGCGCACCGCCCAGCGAAATGATGGCGTTGAACCCGGCGAGCGAAATACCGGCCAGCGTCCATTGCGGCTGGTCGCAGCGGACCAGCGGCATCTTCATGATTTCCTCGAGCGTCGCCGCCCCGCCGGTGCAGTGGGTCAGCCCCTGCCACCAGCCATATTCGACGCCGGCGTGAAAGACGCCGATCGCGCCCGACGCGGCGACGGCCAACGCTGCCAGCGCGGTGAGGGCGCGCGAACGGCCCGAGGCCGCAGGTCCGGTGAAGGCGAGCGCCGCCAGCACCACCGCGGCCATGTGCGGATAGCGCTGCCACCAGCACATTTCGCACGGGTAGAGCCCGCCGACATATTGCGACAAATAGGCCCCGGCGAGCAGAGCCGCCGGGACGGCAAACGCCAGCAGGCGGGCCGACTTCAGCGCGCGTTCGGGTGCCATCGCATCCACCGGCGGCTTCAGCATCAGGCCTTCTTGGGCGCGGCGGCGCCCGGCGCGAGGCGCTTCAGCGTCTTCAGCGCATAATCGAGCTGGAAGTCCTTCACGCCCTGCTTCTTCAATTGCTCGGCCGTGACCGAGAACCGCGGATCCGGGTTGGTGTCGCTTTCGAGCACGTCGTCCTTGATGCTGCCCGAGCTGATCAGGTGGCGACGCAGATCGGCCTCGCGAAGCTTCGGCCGGTCCTTGTAATCGGGGTCGGACAGCTGCGGCACGGCGATGTCCGGGTCGATCCCGCCGGCCTGCACCGAGCGGCCCGACGGCGTGTAGTAGCGCGCCGTGGTCAGGCGCAGCGCCGATTGCGGGCCAGTCTGGATGACGGTCTGGACCGAGCCCTTGCCGAAGCTGCGCTCGCCCATCACCAGAGCGCGGCGGTGATCCTGCAACGCGCCGGCGACGATTTCCGATGCCGAGGCGGAACCCGCATCAACCAGCACGATGACCGGAAGGCCGTGGGCCAGGTCGCCCGGCTTGGCATAGAAGCGGTCGATGTCGCCGGCGGCACGGCCGCGTTCCGACACGATCTCGCCCTGCTCGAGGAAGGCGTCGCTGACCTCGATCGCCTGGTCGAGCAGGCCGCCCGGGTTGGAGCGAAGGTCGATGATGTAGCCCAGCGGCTTGTTGCCGGTCGCCTTGTCGATCCCGATCAGTGCCTCGCGGACCATCTGGCCGGTGGGCGCGGAGAACTGGTTGATGTTGATGACGCCGACTCCGTCCTTCACTTCCCACTTGACCGGCTTCAGCGTGATCTTTTCGCGCACGATGGCGACGTCGAACGGCTTGTCGCGGCCGGGGCGGACGACGGTCAGCTTGACCGAGCTGCCCGGCTTGCCGCGCATCTTCTCGACCGCTTCGTCGAGGGTGTAGCCGTAGATGAACTCGCCATCGATGTGGGTGATGTAGTCGCCCGGCTTGATCCCTGCGCGATCGGCCGGCGTGTCTTCGGTCGCGGCGACGACCTTGACCGCGCCATCCTCCGACTGGACGGTCAGGCCGAGCCCGCCGTAATTGCCGTCGGTGGTGGTGCGCAGCTGCTGGAAATCGGCCGCCTCGGCATAGCTTGAATGCGGGTCGAGCGCGGCCAGCATGCCGTCGATCGCGCCCTTGATCAGCACATGGTCGTCGACCTTGTCGACATAGCTGGCGCGGACCCGTTCGAACACGCTCATGAAGGTTTCGAGTTCCTTGTAGGTGTCCGTGTCGGTCGCGGCGAAGCCGGCGCTGGCGACGGGGACGAACGCCAGCGCGCCGACCAGGGCGAGCGGCGGCAGGAGCTTGGCGAGGCGAACGTTCTTCATGGTCGGTCCTGTCGAGAAATTTGGCGTGAACCCTAGCGAGTCGCGTCCGTATTGGACAGCGAAACAGATGAACGGGCGATGAGGGCCGCCGAACGGAGCGATTTGCCGTCCCGAAGCTCGACCGACACCGGTCCCAGCGCACTGCCGAGCGGCTGCCCGAGCCGAACCGAATCGCCGACAGCGACGGCGGGGCGGACGTTGGTGACCAGGCTGGTCCAGCCGCCGCCATGGTCGATGATCACCAGGCCGTCGAGGCGGCGGTAGGGACCGGCGAACAGGACCTTGCCGCTTCCCGGCACCGTCAGCGCGGCACCGCGCGGGGCGTCGAGCGTGATCCCGCGCGAGGCGACCCCGATCTCGCTGACCGCACCCATGCCGTCGGACACCGTGAACGCGCCGGGAAGGGCATAGGGGAACGGTGGCTTGGGCGTTGATCCCGCGGGAGGAGTGGGACGGTCGGGAAGCGGCTCGAGCCGCGACAGCATGGATGCCGTCTTGCGGGCTTCGGCGGCGCGGTCCGCCGCCCGGCCCAGTGCGCCGACATCCTCCCCGCCAGCGATGACCCGGTCCGCGGCGAGGAAAGCATCGCCTTCAAGCGCACCCGCGCGCGCCTCGGCCTCGCGCTCCAGCGAGGCGAAACGGGTGCGGGCGTCGGCCAGCTTGGCGCGCTCGGCCGCGACCGATCTTGCCGCGTCGGCCACCTGCTTTGTCCTGCCCCGCGCGGCCTCCGCCTCGCGGGCCAGTGCGGCGCTGCGCGCGCGGATCGCGGGCAGGCTGGTATCAAGCAGGGCGCGGGTGTGAACCAGCTGCGAAATCGACCCGCCATCGGCGAGGACCAGCAGCGGCGGGCGCCGCGCCATGGTGACGACCCCGGCGACCAGCGCCGCGGCGGGCGCCCGCGCCCCGGCCAGCCGATCCTCGGCGGCGCGTTGGAGCAGGCGGGCGTTGGCAAGTTCGAGGCCGGACGCCGCGATCCGTGCTTCGGCAAGGTCGATGCCGGCCGCGGCGGCCTGGCGTTTCGCGGCCAGTTCGGCGGCCTCGCCCCGCGCCTTGCCGGCGGCGTCCTCGAGTGCTTCCTGCCGCTTGGCCGCCGCGGCAGCATCGGCCCGGGCCTGGTCGAGCGCGCTGCGCGGCCCGCTCGCCACCAGCGGCGTCGAAAGCAGCAGGAGCAGGGCGGCGCGCTTGATCATCCGTCGCGATGATAGGGGTGGTTGGCGAGGATGGAAATCGCCCGGTAGAGCTGCTCGACGAGCATCGCGCGGGCCATCATGTGCGGCCAGGTGGCGGGCCCGAACGACAACAGCAGGTCGGCCTCGCCGCGGGTCGCGGCATCATGCCCGTCGGCCGCGCCGATCAGGAACCGCACCTCGCGCCGGCCCTGGTCGCGCCAGCCGTCCAGCCGCGCGGCGAAGTCGGCCGACGCCAGCGCCTTGCCCTTTTCGTCGAGGACGACGGTGATCGCCTTGCCGTCGGCCGGCGGCAGGACGCCGCCCACGTCGGGCAGCTCGGTGACCTTCACCGGCCAGGGAATACGCTTGAGGTAGCGGTCAACCAGCTCGGCCTCGGGCGACTTGCCGATCTTACCGCGGACGATGAGGTGGAGGAGCATCGGCGCTCCGCGCTCAGGCCTTGGCGCCGGCCTTTTCGCCCTCGTCGCCGAAGGCCCACATTCGTTCCAGGTTGTAGAAGGTGCGCACTTCGGGGCGGAACAGGTGGACGATGACATCGTCGGCGTCGAGCAGCACCCAGTCGGCCGTCGGCAGCCCCTCGACCCGCGCGATGCGGCCGAACTGCTGCTTGATCTTGTCCGCCAGCTTGGTCGCCATCGACGCGACCTGGCGGCTCGACCGGCCGGACGCGATCACCATATGGTCGGCGATCGACGACTTGCCGGCAAGCGGGATGGAGACGACTTCCTGCGCCTGGTCATCGTCCAGGCTCTGCATCACGAGGGCGTGAAGGGCATCGACGTCGATCGGCTCCTTCGGTGCGGTCGCGGTCACGGGATCAGGCAAGGGCTCTCCTTAGTCACGGTTCGCAGGTTCGAACCGGCGGTACCAGTCGGGGTTCTTCGCGCGCAGGCGGGTGGCGGACGTTCGGTCGGGCGGCAGGCGAAGGAAAGTAATCGCCGGTGCACTCCAGTCCGTCCAGTCCCTGGCCATGGATGCGGGATGGACGAACCACCGCAACCAGCCCATCGCGCGCGCCGCGCGGGCATCGTCATCATAGCGGGGCCGCGAAAGTACTGCAATCGGGACGATTTTTGCCATCCGCCGCCAGTCCTTCCAGCGGTGGAAGTCGGGCAGCGTGTCTTCCCCCATCAGCCAGATGAAGTCGTGCTGGGGGTAGGCGCGGCGGATCGCGGCGAGCGTATCCACGGTGTAACGCGTCCCCGCGTGCCGCTCGAAATCGCTCGCCAGGATCGGCGCGCGGCGCGCCATTTCCCGCGCCGAGGCGAGCCGCGCTTCGTAAGGCGCCATGCCCTTGGCGGGCTTCAGTGGATTGCCGGGCGACACCAGCCACCACACGGCGTCGAGGTCGAGCGCGTCGATCACCGCGAGGCTCATCCGCCGGTGGCCGATATGCGCCGGGTTGAAGCTGCCGCCGAGGAGGCCGATGCGTGCCATGGCCCTTCGGCTAGCATCGCCCCTTGGCCAGCGCCACCGCCTCGCGATAAGAGGGGTGCGGGGGATGCATATGAACGGGATCGACGGGATTGGCGACGCGGTGACCGGCGGCCTGGTGGCGGGCGCGGTCGAACCGGCACATGGCAAGGTCGCGGCGGACGGCCACACGGCCGAGCGCGACTGCCTGAACTGCGGCACGCGGCTGGTCGGCGCATATTGCCACGCCTGCGGACAGCACGGCCACGTCCACCGCACGCTGACCGCCTTCGGCCACGATTTCCTCAGCGGCGTGCTCAACTTCGAGGGCAAGATCCTTCGGACCCTGCCATGCCTCGCATGGCAACCTGGGGTGCTGACCCGGCGATACATCGACGGACAGCGGGCGCGCTATGTTTCCCCTCTGGCGCTGTTCCTGTTCGCGGTGTTCTTCTTCTTCGCCGTCTTCCAGTCGTTCGGCGCGCCCGAGGGCATGACCCGGTGGACCGACGGCGACCAGGTCTATCATTCGACCGACGAGGCGATCACCGGCATCACGGCCAAGGTCGCGGAGCTCGAGGCCAAGAAGGCCAACGCGAAGGACGACGAAGCGAAAGCGGGACTGGATGAGCAGATCGCCGATCAGAAAGCGCAGCTCGCCACCCTGTCCAGGATCAAGCAGCAGGGCATCGGCAACGCGATCCTGGCGGAGGCTTCGGACGGCGACATCAGTACGAACAGCGATATTCCGGTCATCAACGAAGCGATCAAAAAGGTGAAGGGCAACCCCCAGCTGGCCCTCTACAAGGTGCAGGATGCGACTTCGAAATTCGCCTGGGCGCTGATCCCGATCTCGGTGCCGTTCCTGTGGCTGCTGTTCCCGTTGTCGCGCCGTTTCCGACTTTACGATCACTCGGTGTTCGTGACCTATTCGCTCAGCTTCATGCTGCTGCTCGGCGCGTTTCTGACCTTATGGCTGCAGACGAGCCTGCCCGGCGCGGGCCTAGCGTTCATGTTGGTCCCGCCGTTCCACATGTACCGCCAGTTGAAGGGGACTTACGGGCTTGGCCGAAAGAGCGCGATCGCCCGCACTTTCCTCCTGCTGATCTTCGCCACGATCGCCAGCGCGCTGTTCGCGCTCCTGGTGCTGACGGTGGGCGTGGTCGGCTAGCGCGCGCAGGGATATTCGGCGGCGAGGATCCTGACCGTCGCGTCGGTCATGGTCATCCGGCGGCGGTCGCCCTGCGGAATGGCCGACAGGCGGGTCATGAAGACATTGGCATCGAGCCCCGTCTTGCCGGCCGGCGGGCAATAGGGGAGCGGCTTGCCCGCGGCCTGCGCGGCGACGCGGCGGGCACGGGCCGCCTTGCCGGCATTCTGTCCTTCGATCATCAGCGCGTCGATCTCGCCGCGCTGGAGCAGCGCCAGCGGCCCCTTGGCTTTCAGCGCGCTCGCACGGCGGTGGAATTCTTCGGCGTTCATCTGCTGGGCGGCGGCCGGGGCGGCCAGGAACAGACCCAAGGCCAAAGCGGTCAACACACGCATCATACGCTCCACAACGAGAAAACCCGCCCGGTGTATCGAGCGGGTTTTCCCTGAAATCCAGCAATATCGAACTTCGGGAGGTCAGGCCCCGGCGGGGGCCGCACCGCCGATCCCCGGGCGGGGACGCTTGGCCTTCGGGATCGAGCTGCCCGCGGCGGGAAGCGTCGGCCCCTTCGGACCGCTGCGGTCGATCGAGCCGCCGCCGATCAACGTCTTGATCTCCTCGCCGGTCAGCGTCTCGAATTCGAGCAACGCCTGCGCGATCAGCTCGAGCTGGTCGCGGTGGTCAGTCAGGATCTGGCGCGCACGATCGAGGCCCTGCTCGACGAAGCGCTTCACCTCGGCGTCGATCAGCTTGATCGTGTCGGCCGACATCCGCTTCTGCTGCGGGGCGAAATAGCCGGTCGGCGTCTCGTCGCCTTCGGAGAAGTCGAGCGGGCCGAGCTTGTCGCTCATGCCCCACTTGGTAACCATCGCGCGGGCCAAGCGTGTCGCCTGCTGGATGTCGCTCGATGCGCCGGACGAAACCTTGTCGTGGCCGAAGATCAGCTCTTCCGCCGCGCGGCCGCCGAACGCCACGGCGATATCGGCATGCATCTTGTCGCGGTGGTAGGAATAGCTGTCGCGCTCCGGCAGCGGCTGGACCATGCCGAGCGCAAAGCCGCGCGGAATGATCGTCGCCTTGTGGATCGGGTCGGCGGTCGGCTCGTGAGCGAAGACCAGGGCGTGACCGGCCTCGTGATAGGCGGTCATCTTCTTCTCGTCGTCGGTCATCGCCATCGACCGGCGCTCGGCACCCATCATCACCTTGTCGCGGGCGTCGTCGAACTCCTTGGCGCTGACCAGCCGCTTGCCCTTGCGCGCGGCCAGCAAGGCCGCCTCGTTGACGAGGTTGGCAAGGTCGGCGCCGGAAAAGCCCGGCGTCCCGCGGGCGATGACCCGGGCGTCGACGTCGGGCGCCAGCGGCACCTTCTTCATGTGGACGCCAAGGATTTGCTCGCGGCCGTCGATGTCGGGGCGCGGGACCATGACCTGGCGGTCGAAGCGGCCCGGGCGCAACAGCGCCGGGTCGAGCACGTCGGGCCGGTTGGTCGCGGCGATAATGATGATGCCTTCGTTGGCCTCGAAGCCGTCCATCTCGACCAGCAGCTGGTTGAGCGTCTGTTCGCGCTCGTCGTTGCCGTTGCCGAGACCGGCGCCGCGATGGCGGCCGACGGCATCAATTTCGTCGATGAAGACGATGCACGGCGCGCTCTTCTTGGCCTGCTCGAACATGTCGCGGACGCGGCTGGCACCGACGCCGACGAACATCTCGACGAAATCGGAGCCGGAAATGGTGAAGAAGGGCACGCCCGCCTCACCCGCGATGGCGCGGGCAAGCAGCGTCTTGCCGGTACCGGGCGAGCCGACCAGCAGCGCACCCTTGGGGATCTTGCCGCCCAGCCGCGCGAACTTGCCCGGATCCTTCAAATATTCGACGATTTCCTGGAGCTCCTCGCGGGCCTCGTCGATGCCGGCCACGTCGGCGAAGGTCACGCGGCCCTGCTTTTCGGTCAGCATGCGCGCGCGCGACTTGCCGAAGCCCATCGCCCCGCCGCCGGCGTTCTTCTGCATCTGGCGCATGACGAAGAAAGCGATGCCGATCATCAGCAGGAAGGGCAGCGAATTGTAGAGGAGCAGCACCCACAGGCTCGAGCCTTCCTCGGCCTTGACCTGGACCGCGCCGCCCTTGGCGATCACCTTGTCGGCGATGTTGCTGCCGGCCGGCGCCGTGGTGGTGAACGCCTTGCCGTTGTCGAGCTTGCCGGCCACCGCGGAATCGCCGCTGGTGGTGGTGGCGACGGTGACCGACTTCACATTGCCGTCGTCGACCTCGCGCACGAACTGCGAATAAGGGATGGCCGAACCGGTCGCGGACTTGCCGCTGCCGAACATGTTGACGACCAGCACCAGCCCGAACAGCACGCCCATCCAGACGAGCAGGGACTTGGTCCACGGGTTGGTCGGCTTCTTGTCTTCCATCTTGGGTGTCTTCCTCTCGCGCCTAAGATAAGCGACGCGGCCTTAATAACAATGGAACGGATCAGGCCCGGCGGGCGGGTTCGGGCGCCAGCCGCCAGCAGGTCGCGCCGAGTGGGGTCAGCAGCAGGCCGGACAGGGTGCATTTCTTCCCTTCCACGAGGCCGTTGACGGCGCGCTGGAGGTCGGGGCCGCGGGGCGCCTCGGCGCCGAGCAAGGCGAAGGCACGAAGCATCAGCCGACGCACAATCTCGTCGGGCAGGCGGTCGACGTCGAGCATCGCTTCGTGGCCGTCAATCCGCAGGCGGTCGGCGGCCTGTTCGACCGCCCAGGCCAGAGCCTCTTCGGCTTGCGCCAAGTGCGAGGCGCTTTGCGCAACGCCGTCGATATCGAGGTCGAGCGCCGCCAACTGTCGGCGGACCCGCGCCCTGTCGAAACGCGGATCGACATTCGAGGGATCGTCGGCCCAGCCGACACCGGCGGCGCTGCAAATCCGTTCGAGCTCGGCCTTGCGCCAGCCGAGCAAGGGGCGGACGACACGGATTCCGGCAATCGGCTGGACCGGCCGGATTCCCGCCAAACCGGACAGGCCGGCGCCCCGCGCCAGTCGCATCAGGAGGGTTTCGGTCTGGTCGTCGGCATGGTGCGCGGTGGCCAGGGCGACCAGGCCGCGGTCCCGCGCAGCATCGGCCATCGCTGCATAGCGGGCGGCGCGGGCGCGGGCTTGCACATTACCGCCCGCCTCAAGGTCGAGCGCTAGCGGGTGGAACGGCACTTCGAGCGCCGAGCAAAGCGCTCCGACCGCCGCGACCTCCGCAGCGGCCTCGGCGCGCAGGCCATGGTCGACGCTGAACGCTTCGACACGCCCCGGGCGAGCCGCGGCGGCGAGGAGCAGGAGCGCCATGCTGTCGGCGCCGCCCGACACGGCGAGGCCGAGCGGGTCGGTGCCGGCCAGCGCTGCGAGGTCGTTGGAAAAGCGGTCCGTCGCCGCCCGGTCGGGCGTCAGCGCGTCCAGGTCAGCCGCACTTGGCCGCCGACTTGGCGGCCGACAGGTCGGCCTTCAGCGATGCGCGGACGCCGCTGCCATAGACACTTTCCAGCTCGCCGTAGGCCTTGCAGGCCTGCGCCGGCTGGCCCAGCTTCACGAGGCTCTGGCCGAGGTAATAGAGACTGTCCTGTGCCCGCTCGCCCTTGGGATCGCGGCGATAGTTGGCGAGCAGGGCCTCGGCGGCGGCGCGGTACTGGCCCTTGTCGAGCATCGCGCGCCCGGCGAGGTTGTAGGCCCAGCTGGCGCGGCGGTGGCTCGGATAATCCTTGGCCATCTTCTGCAGCGCGGTCACCGCCTGGTCGTACTTGCCCGCGTTCCACAGGCGATAGCCGGCGTCGTAAGCCGCTTCGGCCGGGTCGCTGAACGTCATCGACGCGGCCGGCGCTGCGTCGGCGACCTTGGGCGCATCGCCGTTTTCATACTTGGGCTTCGGCGCCGGCGGCGGGCCGCCACGAACGCTGTCGCCGCGCGGGGCAGGGGCGCTGTCGTCGGTCGCCGCCGGATCCTCGCCGGCCGGCGGTGCGGTCTCGATCGCGCGAAGGCGGCGGTCCTGGTCGGCGCGGAGGCGGGCGATCTCGGCCTCGAGCAGGCCGACGCGGTTGCCGTTCTCCTCGGTGGCGCGGACCAGCTGGCTCATCTGCCCCTCGATCGAATCGAGCCGCTGCGACAGCGCCTGGACGCTCGCCTGCGTCGCGGCGGGCGCGTCGTCGTAAGCGGTGCTGGCCGGCTGGCCCTTCGGGAAGACCGTGTTCTGCATCTGGCGAACCTGGCGCTCGAGCACGCGGATGCGCTGTTCCGGCGTCATGGGATCGCGGGCGAGGAGCGGCGTCAGCGCGACGCTCCCCAGCAGGATGGCGGGAAGCGCGAGGCGGCGAAGAAAAGTCACGATGAAGGTCCCCGGTGGTTACAGTCTAAACGCGGCCGCGAGCTTGCCCGAAAGCGGCTGTCGCGGCGATGAACTATTGCGCGGCGTTGGTC
>JAEWBB010000011.1 GCA_023391375.1 Pseudomonadota bacterium
GGCCCCGCCGCCGCCGCGCGTCAGCCAGGCCGCCAAGGCGAAGGGCAACCTGCTCTCGCTGCTGTCGCAGGACGACTATCCGGATTCCGCCCTTCGTGCCGAAGAACAGGGTACGGTGGTGGTTCGCCTGACGGTCGGTGGCAACGGCCGCGTGACGGGCTGCGACGTGACGAGTTCGTCGGGCTCCTCGGCGCTCGACAGCACCACCTGCCGCCTCCTTTCCAGCCGCGCGCGTTTCACGCCGGCCAAGGATCAGTCGGGTGCCGCGATTTCGGATACCTACGTGCAGCGCGTTCGCTGGCAGCTACCGCGCTAAGTTTTCATAACGACAACCAAGTTTCAGCAGGAAAGACAGACCTATGGCTACTCCTCCTCCCGCCGCTGGCGACAACCCCTATGGCCTGATGCAGGCGCTCCACGAGGGCGGCCTCATCAGCTGGACCGTGTTCATCATCCTGGTGGGCATGTCGGTGTTCAGCTTCTACATCCTCTTCACCAAGCTGCTGCAGCAGCAGAAGATCATCAACCAGGGCAAGAAGGTCCGTGCGTCGTTCTGGAACGCGCCGAACCTGCGTGACGCGTCGTCGAAGCTCGACCAGCGCAGCGCCTACCGCGCGATCGTCGAAGACGCCCTCGTCGCCCAGGACCAGCACTCGAAGCTGACCGACCCGGTCGACCAGCACGAATGGGTTGCCGGTTCGCTGGCCCGTTCGCAGGGCGCCATTTCGGCCCGTCTCGGTGAAGGCCTCGCCTTCCTCGCGACCGTCGGTTCGACCGCGCCGTTCATCGGCCTGTTCGGTACCGTCATCGGCATCTACCGCGCGCTGATCAAGATCGGTGCGTCGGGCCAGGCCGACATTTCGACGGTTGCCGGCCCGGTCGGTGAAGCGCTCATCATGACCGCGCTCGGCCTCGTCGTCGCGGTGCCGGCGGTGCTCGCCTACAACTGGCTGATCCGTCGCAACAAGACGATCGTCGAAGATCTCGGCGCGTTCACCAACGACGTCCACGGCTACCTCGCCTCGAACGGCGCGGTGAAGCCGATCATGGTCACCGGCAAGACGGTCAAGCCGGCCGGCCAGACCACGACTTCGGGCGTCCAGGCGAAGCCGGCGACCCCGGTCTCGCCGACGGCGAACCGCTAAGTCTCGAATGAACATCCCCGCCCGGTTCGCCGGGCGGGGCGTCGAAGAAGGGAATTGACCCCATGGCAATGAGCGTAGGCGGCGAAAGCGGCGACGACGTGCCGATGTCGGACATCAACACCACGCCGCTGGTCGACGTGATGCTGGTGCTCCTGATCATCTTCCTCATCACCGTGCCGGTCGTGACCCAGGCGGTTCCGGTCGAGCTGCCCAAGGTTCGTTACGAGCCGACCATCACCAAGCCGGAAAACGTGTCGTTGTCCGTGCGCGGCGGTCCGGGCGGCAGCTGCGAAGTCTATTGGAACCTGACGCAGGTGACCAACGACCAGCTGCTCGACCTGGCGGTCAAGAAGCTCGAGCAGCAGATCAAGGCGGTCGGCGGCGTTGAGAACATCAACGAAGAAAACATGCCCGAAGCGCACATCCGCGGCGACATCAACACGCCGTACAAGTGCATCGGCGGCGCGGTCTTCACGATGCAGCGCGCGGGCTTCGCCCGGGTCGGCTTCATCTCCGAACCGCCCCCGGGCCAAGTGACCACGCGCCTGTAACGCGGCCGAACGAACGAGGAGCTAGCCACCATGGCGATGCAAACGACGAGCGACAATTCGGCTGGTGAGCCGATGATGGAGATCAACACCACCCCGTTGATCGACGTCATGCTGGTGCTGTTGATCATGCTGATCATCACCATCCCGATCCAGACTCACGCCGTGAAGCTGGACCTGCCGCAGAACAACCCGAACGACACGCCGCCGCCGATCGATCCGGTCAAGAACAAGATCGTGATCACCCAGGCGGGGCAGATCCTGTGGAACGGTGCCGCGGTCGACCAGCCGCAGCTGCGCCAGTACCTCGACATCTCGCAGCAGATGGACCCGGTCCCCGAACTGCACCTGCAGCCGGAACCGGAAGCCCGCTACGAGCTGGTCGACGAAGTGCTGGCCGTGACCAAGCAGGCCCACGTGTCGAAGATGGGCTTCGTCGGCAACGAAGCGTATATGAAGGCCTTCTAGGCTTTCACGGCTTCGACAACGACAAGATTGAGGGCGGTCCTTGCGAGGGCCGCCCTTTTTCGTGGGCGGCTTCCATGACGGATTGGCTTGACGAGCGCCACGTTCAATGAGACGTTACATTGTCACAGAAGGTGAGGAGGCGACGATGGCGGCGATTTCCTTGGGTGGAGCGGGGCAACTTCAAGGTGTCGGGAGTGTCCGGCGCAAGGGCGGGCCCCTCGTGTTGCCGCCGGAAGGTGCGGCGGCCGCGCCGATGGGGGAGATGAACACCACCCCGCTGATCGACGTCATGCTGGTCCTGCTGATCATGTTCATCATCACGATCCCGATGGCGACGCATTCGGTGAAGCTCGACCTGCCGGCGCCCGGCCCGCATCCGCCGGTTTTGTCGCTGTCCAACGAACTGGCGATCGACCGCACTGGTGCAACCCGCTGGAACGGGGTGACGGTGGACCGGCCGCAGCTACGTGCGCTGCTGGCGGAGAGTGTGGCGATGACGGAAGAACCCGAACTCCACCTCGCCCCGGCGGCGGATGCGCCGTTCGGCACCGTCGATTCCATCCTCGCCGACGCCAAGCGCGCCGACGTCCACCGCATGGGGTTCGTTGGGAATGCGAATTACGCGAGTGCGTTCTAGGGAAAAGCGGACGGTCCGCTAGCGACCCATTGCAGTCATTCTTTGCTTGCTCCATTTTTCCCGCTCGATGCCGAGCCCGCGTTCACTGATCCTGATTGGAATCATCTTTCTGCTTGGTGGATGGGCGGCCTTTTTGCTCGTTGGTCCGCCCACAGGTTTCGGGCACGCACTTCGGTGGCCTGCGGCTTTTATCATTGGGGCAATATGTCTGACCGTCGGGTTGATGACGGCCCTTTCCTCCCGCCTCTTCGAACGCCTAGATGCGCTGATTGAAGGTCGGGCGGAGCTCAGACTGTCGGACCCAGTCAATGCCAACGATGACGAGACGCCAAGTTTGGCGGATATTGATTATTCGCTAGGTAATGCGATGTGGCTTCAGCCAAGCCGTATCCTCGCGGATTTTGAGCGTTACGGCGGTTCCGCTCCCACGAACGAAAGTCTCCTGAGTCAGGTATTCTTGGGTGTAAATACCTACCCTTCTTCAGCACCCAAGGAACGCGCTGAACAAAGTCGCTACGTCAGTCGATTGCGCGAGGAATGTGAAGGGGATGAAAACTTTGTTCTTGCTCGAAGGTGGTTGGAAGCGGCCGGAATCACCGTGTCTTTCGGCGTTTACGGCGAGCCGTGGATGAGTAGCGCCTTGGTCTCAATCTCAGGGCCGCGATCAAGCCTTCCAATATTGCGAGACGCGGCGATGAGCGTTGGGGACTCTGCCTCACAAATCTCCGAATGATCAGCCATCGACTGGCGTCTGCTTACCACCCTTAACGGACAAATGCGGCCCAGCCGCCGCAAGCCAAAATATTTCGTTCCGCCTCGCCAACGCTAACCCCTCGGTCAGTTTTTTCGGGGTAGGCGAGGGGAATGGACCTGATCAGCGCATACCGGGACGGATTGGCGGCACAGCTGGCCGAGGAGGCGCACGGGCTGGCGGGACGGGCGCGCGACCATGTGCAGCGGGCGATCGTCGCGCATCACCTGTTCGACCATAGCGGCGGGCGGCACGCCTATGCGTTGCTGGCGGCGGAAGGGGCGCTGGCGCTCGATTCCGCGCTCGACGCGATGCGGACGGCGGCCAAGCGCGCGCGATGGCGGTTGCGCGGCGCGCGCCGGGCCGCGGTGATGGAGCGGATCGAGGCGTTCGGCGAGGCGCTGGCCGCGATCGACGCGGCGCGGTGCGAGGCGATGTGGATCGCCTATCGCGCGGCGCAGCACGAGGGGATGGCGGCGCTGGTGCCGGCGGCGCTGGGGGCGCTGCGCGACGCGGACGCCGAAGCGATGTTCGCCGCGCACCAGGCGTGGGCCGAAGCCGAATGGGGGCTGGACATCGAGGCGGCGCTGGCCGCGCTCGACTGGCCGCTCGACGCCAAGCCGGTGGCGGCGGCGGTGCGCAGCCTGCGCATTCCGGCCGAGCGGTTCGCCAAGGCGCGCAAGAAGGGGCTGCGCAAGGTCGAGGCCGCACTGGTCGCCGACCCGCGCTTCCCGCCCAAGTTCGCCGCCAACCCGGCGCACCATTATTACGTGCTGCAGCGCCACATGGCCGAACGGCGGCGGAACGAGCGCGACCTCGTGCTCGGCATCCCGATCGAGGATACGGTCAGGCTGGCCGTCGCGGCCTAGCCGCCGATCCTAGTCTCGGGCTTAGCCAAAGGTGAAGGCGTAGGCCTCCGCACCCGGCCGGTCGAAGCGGATTTCGAAGACGCGCTCGCCGCGGCCCGATGACTGGCGGACCAGCTGGTAGAGCTTCTGGCCGGTGATCGTGCCGCGTCCCGCGGCGTCGATGTCGGTGCCGGCATCCGCGCCGGGCGCTTCGCCGTCGACGGTGACGGTGAAGCCGATGGGCTTTCCGTCCGCCGAGCCGAGCACGAGGTGCAGGTCGCGGCCGATGAAGCGGTAGCGGATCGATGCGCCCGGCAAGGCCGAGCGGGCGAACTTGCCGTCCACCGCCCAGCGGCCGGCAAGCCCCCACTGGTTGAGCAACAGGGCATCGGGCACGCGGTAGTCCGCGGCGCCGCGCTGCGCACCACCAGGGGAGACGAAGTTGGCCATGCGGTCGCTGCCGACATAGGTTTCCGGGCTGCGGGGCAGGCGGAGGTCGGTTTCCAGCGCTTCGGCGGGCGCGGCGGCCTCGCCGGCCATCGCGGCAGGCGCGCGCCCGGCCTCGGCCAGCAGCGCGCGGACGGCGGCCTCGGTCTGCGCCTCCGACCCTTCGCCGAAGTGGTGGTAGCGGATGCGGCCTTGCGCATCGACCAGGTACTGGGCGGGCCAGTAGCGGTTGTTGAACGCCTTCCAGATGGCGAGCTTGGCATCGTTGGCGACGGGGTAACGGATGCCGAAGTCCTTGACTGCCTTCGCGACGTTGGCGGGATCGCGCTCGAAGGCGAATTCGGGGCTGTGCACGCCGATGACGACCAGGCCGTCCCTTTCGTAGCGGTCGTACAGCGCGCGGACGTGGGGCACGGCGCGGATGCAGTTGATGCAGCTGTAGGTCCAGAAATCGACCAGCACGACCTTGCCCTTGAGCTGCTCGCGGGTCAGTGGCGCGGAATTGATCCAGCCGACCGCGCCGTCGAGCGGCGGGAGGACCCCCTCGACCGCGAGGCCGCCGGCGCTGGTCTGCGGCATATCGTTGTCCATGCCGAGGCGCCTGGCGAGGCCCTGTTCGAGGCTGAAGGTGCTGCCGGCCGAAAGGTTGGTCAGCAGCTTGGTGTCGAGGCCGAGCGCGATGACCGCGACGGCGGCGAGGATCAGCGCGGCCAGCACCTTGCGGACCTTTTCGCCGGCGCCGATCGAGCGCTTCATCGCCGCGAACACCTTGCCGCCGACGAGGAGCGCAAGACCGAGGCTGGTCGCAGCGCCGGCGGCGTAGGCGAAGAGGAGGAGCGCGGTGGTCGCGCTGGCGCCCGATACGGCGGCGCCAGTCAGGATCAGGCCGAGGATCGGGCCCGCGCAGGGCGCCCAGAGCAGGCCGGTGGCAAGACCGAGGAGCAGCGACGATCCGGCGCCGCCCTTGTCCGCCTGTTCGCCCAGCCGCCCGCCGAGGCGCACGAGAGGCTGCATCGCGCGGTCGGCGATGGCCGGGAACAGCAGCATCAGCCCGAACGCGGTGAACAGGACGAGCGCGATCCAGCGCCCTGCCTGGTTGGCGGCCAGCGCCGCCTCGCCGCCGATCGCCGCGAGGCTGGCGACCAGCGCGAACGTCAGCGCCATGCCGAGCAGGAGCGGCAGGCCGTTGGTGCGGAACGGCTTGTCGGCGCGGGCGAAGACGAACGGCAGCACCGGCAAGATACAGGGCGACAGGATCGTCAGCACGCCGCCGAAATAGGCGAGCAGGGCGAGGAGCATCAGGCGGCCCGGAAGGTCAGCGCGAGGCCATTGATGCAGTGGCGCTTACCGGTCGGTCGCGGGCCGTCGTCGAACACATGGCCGAGATGGCCGCCGCAGCGGGTGCAATGTTCCTCCGTGCGGGCCATGAACAGCGAGGTGTCCTTCTTGTAGGCGACCGCGCCGGGCAGCGCCTGCCAGAAGCTGGGCCAGCCAGTGCCGCTGTCGAACTTGGTCGTGCTGGAGAAGAGCGGCAGGCCGCAACCGGCGCAGGCGAAGGTGCCCTTGCGGTGCTCCTTATTGAGCGGCGACGAGAAGGGCCGTTCCGTGCCGGCCTGGCGCAGGATGCGGTAGCGGTCGGGGCCGAGCCGCTTGCGCCACTCGGCGTCGGTGCGGGCGAGCGGCGCGGCATTGGCTTCGGACGAGGTGCAGCCCGCGCCGAACATGGCCAGCGCGGCGATGGCGGCACCGGCGAAGATGCTTCGGCGGTCGGTGGGTCGGTCGAACATTTTGTCCCTCGCTTTCGTGCCTCTAGCTACGCACGGCGCGGCGCGATGGATGCACTCAGGTGGCGCGCAGCGTGCCGCTGGCGACGACCGGGCCGGTCGGCAGGCCGCTTGGCGACCCGCCCATCGGCTCGACCGAAATGGCAAGCGTCACGCCTTCGGCGAACTCGGCGGCCATCGGCATTGGCACGGTGGCGCGCATCGTGCCCTTCGGCATCACGCCCATCGAGCGCGGTTTGCCGTCGGCGGGGATCAGCCACAGCTCGTGGGCATGGCCGGGATCGTCGGGTATCGGCGCGGTGGCGGCGACCATCAGGCTGCGCTCCGACCCGTTCCACATCGCCACCATCCGTCCGGGGCCTTGGCCGGCAATGGTCGCGATCATTGGCGCGGAGGCCTCGATCGGAGCCGGTGCGGGTGCGATCGGGACGGGCGGTTGGCGGGTGACGAGCACCAGCGCCAGCGCGGCGGCGAGCGCCGACATGCCGCCGCCGAACAGCTGCCAACGGCGAAGGCGCGCATGCATCGGCGCATCGTCGTTCGCCGCGCGTGGATCGAGCTGGCGTTCGATTCTCGCGTAGAGGCTGGCGGGCGGCTCGCGCGGCTCGACCTCGTCGAACAGCGGGGCGAGCAGGCTGGACCAACGGGCGACCTCGGCGCGGAAACCGGGATGTTCGCGCATCAGCCGTTCGGCGTCGGCGTACGCGGCGCCGTCGAGCTGGCCGAGCGCGAAATCGGCGGCGAGGTCGGCTTCGGCCGGCGGCAAGGGCGGGCGCGTGCTCATCGTTCGAGGCACTCGCGAAGCCGTTGGAGCGCGCGGCGGATCCAGCTTTTCATCGTGCCGAGCGGTGCGCCCTCACGCTCCGCGATCTCGCTGTAGCTATCGCCGCCGATGAAAGCGGCGCGAATGTAGCCGGCGTGGGCGGGGTCGAGCTCGGCCATGCAATCGGACAATTGGTGGCGCTGCTCGGCCGCGACCGCCTGGTCGAACGGGGACGGATCGTCGGCGACCAGGTCGAACGCGGCGTCGATAGGGTCGGTCGACGGCACACGCTTGCGGCGGCGGTCGATGGCGCGGTTGCGGGCCATCACCGCCAGCCAGCTGATCGGGCTCGCACGCGACGCTTCGTAGCGGGACGCGTTGCGCCACACCGAGACGTAAACGTCCTGCAGCACTTCGGCGGCGTCCGGTTCGTCCGGGACGATGCGGGCGACGATGCCGTAGAGCTTGGCCGAAGTGCGGCGGTAGAGTTCGGCAAGGGCGGCGCGGTCCGCGGCGGCGACGCGCGCCATCAGGGCGACCAGTTCCTGTCGCGCTTCGCTGGCGGCGTCGGCGGCGCTTCCCATGACGCGGACGATGCCCGCTGGAAACCGGTTTGGAAAGCCGTGCCCGGTGGAAAGTCGATTCCTGGCTGAAAAGAGGAACAGTGCAGTCATCGACCTCCACCGGGTGGCCTGGCCGGCACGGGGCGTGGTGTGCCGGTCAAACGCTCATTCAGGGCATCAGCACGCTGTCGACGACGTGGATGACGCCGTTCGACTGCATGACATCGGCAATGGTGATGTTGGCGCGGCCGCCCTTTGAATCGATCACGACCCAGCCCGATCCGGACTGCTGGAGCATCAGCTTTTCACCCTGGACGGTGGTCAGCGTGGCAGTGCCGCCGTGGGCGGCGGCGTTGGCCTTGATGTCGGCGGCGGTCATCGTGCCGGGCACGACGTGATAGGTGAGGATGTTGGTCAGCATCGCCTTGTTCTGCGGCATGACGAGCGTGTCGACCGTGCCGGCGGGCAGCTTGGCGAAGGCGGCATTGGTCGGGGCGAAGACGGTGAAGGGTCCGGGGCCGCTCAGCGTGTCGACCAGGCCGGCGGCCTTGACCGCGGCGACCAGCTTGGTGTGGTCGGCCGAGTTCATCGCGTTCTCGACGATGTTCTTGCTGGCATACATGGCGGCGCCGCCAACCATCGGATTTTCCATCGCCATCGGCGCGGCCATGCCGTCGTTCGACATCGTATCGTTCATGGCGCAACCGGCCAGCGCGAGGCTCGCCGTGGCGGCGAGGGCGCAAATGCGGATCGGGTTCATGCGGGGCTCCTTTTTTCGCACAGCCGTTCAGCGGCTGCACGAGGAGTTACGGAGCCCGCCTCCTGTCGGATGCGGTCAGGCCGGAGGCGGCCTTTTCAAGCGGCCTCTTCGCCGAACTGGAGCGCGGCAAGGCGACTGTAGAGTCCGCCGGCGGCGCTCAAGGCGGCGTGGGTGCCTTCCTCGACGATCCGGCCTTCATCCATGACAACGATGCGGTCGGCCTTGCGGACGGTGGCGAGGCGGTGGGCGATGACGATGGTCGTCCGGCCTTCCATCAGGCGCTCGAGCGCGTCCTGCACCGCTTTCTCGCTTTCGGCGTCGAGCGCGCTGGTGGCCTCGTCGAGCAACAAGAGCGGCGCGTCGCGGCGGAGCAGCGCGCGCGCGATGGCGATGCGCTGGCGTTGGCCGCCCGACAGGCGCGCGCCGCCTTCACCCATGAAAGTGTCGAGGCCTTCGGGCAGCGCGCGCAGGAAGGTTTCGGCGTTGGCGTCGCGGGCGGCGGCCCAGATGGCGTCGTCGTCCGCGTCCCACTGGCCGTAGCGCAAATTGTCGCGGGCCGAGGCGGCGAAGATCACCGTGTCCTGCGGCACCATGGCGATGCGCTGGCGGACGTCGGCGGGGTCGGCTTGCGTGAGGTCGACGCCGTCCATCGTCACCTTGCCGGCCTGCGGGTCGTAGAACCGCTGGGCGAGCTGGAACAGGGTCGACTTGCCGGCGCCTGACGGGCCGACCACGGCGAGCGTCTCGTTCGGGCGGACGGCCAGGGTGAAATCGTGCAGCGCGGGCATGTCGGGCCGGGTCGGATAGCGGAACTCGACATGGTCGAACGCTAGGGCGCCGGTCGGCGGCGGCAGCGGCACCGGGTTGGCGGGCGTTTCGATCGTCGGTTCGGCGTCGAGCAGTTCGCGCAGCCGTTCGGATGCACCGGCCGCGCGAAGGAGATCGCCATAAACTTCGGACAGCGCGCCGAACGCGCCCGCGACAAGGCCGCCGTAGAGGACAAAGGCGGCGATGGTGCCGCCCGACATGTCGCCGCGCGCGACGTCGATCGCGCCTTGCCAGATGATGGTGGTGATCGACCCGAAGATGATCAGGATGAACAGTGCCGTCATCAGCGCGCGAAGGCCGATACGGCGGCGGGCGGTGGCGAAGACGGTCTCGGTGGCGGCACGGAACCGTTCGGCCTCGCGGCCCTGCTGGTTGAAGCTTTGCACGACCTTCATCGCGCCCAGCACTTCGCCGGTGATCGTGCCGACGTCGGCAATGCGGTCCTGGCTGCGGGCGGACACCGCGCGTACCTTGCGGCCGAGGATCAGCACGGGCCCTAGGATCAGCGGGATGCCGAGCAGCAGCATGGCGGCGAGCTTGGGCGCCAGCACGAACAGCATCACCGTGCAGGCGATGCCCATGATGGTGTTGCGCAGCGCGATCGACACCGACGAGCCGACCACCTGCTCGATCATCGTCGTGTCGACGGTAATGCGGCTGGTGATTTCGGCCGGGCGGTTTTCCTCGAAGAAGCCCGGAGCGAGGCGCAGCAGGTTGCGGTGCACCGCGAGGCGGACGTCGGCGACCACGCGTTCGCCGATCCAGCTGATCAGGTAGAAACGCGCGGCCGTGGCGAGCGCCATGACGACCACCAGCATCAGAAGATATTCGAACCAGCGGCTGATGTCGCCGGTGCTTCCCGAGCCGAAGCCTTTGTCGATGATCAGCTTGAACGCGTAGGGGATGCCCGACGTCGCCGCCGCCGCGAAGATCAGCGCCAGCGCCGCGCCGGCGAGGTGACCGGGATAGCGCAGCGCGAAACGAAACACGGTGTCGAGGCTGGAAAGCGATCTGCCGGGCTTGCCGGTCTGGGTCGGGGAGCGGGCCATGTGGGACATGCGCCTAGCAGTGTGGCGCGGCGGCCTCAATCGCCCGCCGTTCGATGGTGCGCTGCGGCAAAAAGGGTTGGCGATGGCACCAAAAGCGCCCACAACCGTTCATCCGTGCTGACAAAATCCAAGGAAACCGATGCTTTACGACGCCTATGAGGTGCAGCGTTCGCTGCTGGCCGGCGCCAGCCGCCTGGCCGGCCTGGGCGCGAGCTGGCTGAACAATCCGGCCAACCCGTTCGGTTACCTGTCGATCGGGCCCGTTGCCGCCGCCTCGCTCGAGGTGTTCGCCCACGCCGCCGCGCCGCACGGCAAGCCGGACTTCGGGATTGCGACGGTCAAGGTCGGCGACCGGATGGTGCCGGTGAGCGAGGAGATCGTCGCCCGCCACCCGTTCGGACAGCTCAAGCACTTCGTGAAGAAAGGCGTGACGGGGCAGGAGAAACTGCTGATCGTCGCGCCGATGAGCGGCCACTACGCGACCCTGCTGCGCGGCACGGTCGAGCGGTTGCTGCCGAGCCACGACGTCTACATCACCGACTGGCGCGACGCGAAGCAGGTGCCGCTCGAGGACGGCAGCTTCGATCTCGACGATTATGTCGATTACCTCGTCGGCTGGCTGCGCGACATCAAGGGGAAGGGCGAGCGAGCCCATATGCTGGCGGTGTGCCAGCCGTCGGTCCCGGCGCTGGCCGCGGCGGCGGTGATGGCCAAGGCGAACGACCCGGCGCGGCCCAAGTCGCTGACCATGATGGGCGGCCCGGTCGATACGCGAAAGGCGCCGACCGCGGTCAACACGCTGGCCACCCAGCGCCCGCACAGCTGGTTCCAGAACAACGTCATCGCGACGGTGCCGATGATCTACGATGGCGCGGGACGGAAGGTCTATCCGGGCTTCCTGCAGCTGGCCGGCTTCATGACCATGAACCTGGGCAGCCACCTGATGAGCCACTGGGAGATGTTCAAGCACCTAGTGGTCGGCGACGACGAGAGCGCGGATGCGACCCGCGAATTCTACGACGAATATCGCAGCGTGTGCGACATGACGGCGGAATTCTACCTTCAGACCATCGACGTCGTGTTCCAGCGCCACCTACTGCCGAAGGGCGAGTATCTCCACCACGGCAAGAAGGTCGATGTGGGCGCGATCAAAGACATCGCGCTGCTGGCGATCGAGGGCGAGCGCGACGACATTTCGGGCATCGGCCAGACCAAGGCGGCGCTCGACATCGCGACCCACCTGCCGCGCGACAAGAAGCAGTATCTGCTCGCCAAGGACGTCGGCCACTACGGCATCTTCAACGGCCGCAAGTGGCGCGAGCGGATTGCGCCGGTGGTCGAAAAGTTCATCGCCGCCCACGCCTGACGCTGGCCCTCGACGAGCGAAGGCCTATGGTGCCGCCTGATTTGCAGGAGGCGCACGATGGGTTTTGCACTGGGCCGGCGGGAATTCCTTGGCGGGGTCGCGATGGCGGGGCTGCTCGGCGGCTGCCGCTTTACCGAAGCGGGCGGCGGCACTGCTGCGGGCAATAACGACCTTGCCAAGACGCTGGACGGCCTCGCCGACCAGATGCTCGCCGAATATCCGCAGAATGCGACCATCCTCGGCATCGCCAAGGGCGCGAAGGCGCCGCTGGCGCACCAGTGGCAGGACCAGACGCCGATGGGCGTGGCGACGCGCAAGGCGGCGATCGGGCAGCGGCTGCAGACGCTGAAGGGCCTCGACCTCGCCGACCTGTCGAACCTCGACAAGCTGAACGGCGCGGTGGCGCTGCAGGCGCACGAACTGGCGGCTGGCGGCTATGAATTCCCGTTCGGCGACCCGGTGGTCCTCGACCCCAACAACGGCTTTCGCAACACGCCCTACGTGGTGAACCAACTCGGGTCGTCGTTCATCGACATTCCCGATTTCCTGGAAAGCCGGCACACGATCGAAAATGCCGAGGACGCGGCGGCGTTCGCCGACCGGGTCGACGCCTATGCCCGCAACATCGACGGCGAGACCGAGCGGATGAAGCACGACCGCGGGATCGGCGTGGTCGCGCCGGACTTCGTGCTCGACAAGACCGTGGCGATGATCGCCACCGGCGCGGGCGAGACGCCCGACGGGTCGGGGGTGATGAAGACGCTGACGAAGAAGATGGGTGAGGCGAAGCTCGACGACGCCGCGCTGACGGACCGCGTGCGCAAGGCGATGGGGGAGAAGGTCATCCCCGCCTTGCAGCGCCAGTTGGAGGAGCTAAAGCAGCACCGCGCCAAGGCGACGAGCGATGCCGGGACGTGGCATTTCGCCAACGGCGACGCTTATTACGCCTGGGCGCTGAAGGCGGGGACGACGACCACCAGGAGCCCGCAGGAAATCCACCAGCTCGGCGAAGAGCAGGTGCGCGTCATCCAGTCGACGATGGACGGCATCCTGAAGAAGCAGGGGCTGACCGGCGGGACGGTGGGCGAGCGGATGGCGGCGCTGGGCAAGCGGCCGGACCAGCTGTTCGCCAACACCGACGCGGGCCGGGCGGAACTTCTCGCCTACCTCAACGGGCGGATCGACGACGTGCGCACCCGCCTGCCGCGCGCCTTTGCGACGATGGTGCCGGGCAAACTGATCATCAAGCGGGTGCCGCCGGCGATCCAGGACGGCGCGCCGGGCGGTTATGCGGCGGCCGGGTCGATCGACGGCAAGGTGCCGGGCAATTATTACATCAACCTCAAGGACACCGGCGAGTGGCCCAAGTTCAGCCTGCCGACGCTATGCTATCACGAGGGCATCCCGGGCCACATCTGGCAGGGCGATTACGCCAACCGGCTGCCGCTGATCCGCTCGATGCTGGCGTTCAACGCCTATAGCGAGGGCTGGGCGCTTTATGCCGAGCAATTGGCGGATGAGCTGGGCGTCTACGACGGCGATCCGCTTGGACAGCTCGGCTACCTCCAGTCGCAGTCGTTCCGCGCGTGCCGGCTGGTCGTGGACACCGGGCTTCACGCGATGAAATGGACGCGGGCGCAGGCGATCGACTGGTTCGTGAAGACCAACGGCGACGATCCCGGTTCGATTGCGGGCGAGGTCGACCGCTATTGCGCAATGCCGGGGCAGGCGTGTGGCTACTTGATCGGGCGGCTGGAGATTCTTCGCCTGCGCGAAAAGGCGCAGAAGGCCATGGGCGCGAAGTATGACCTGCGAACGTTCGACGATGCGGTGGTGAAGGGCGGCGGGGTGCCGATGACGCTGCTCGAAACGGTGATCGACCGCTACATCAAGGCTTAGGCGCGCCTTTTCCCGTCAGGCCGATGAACGCCGCGACGCCGCCGAGCGCGGCGACGATGGCGGCGACGACCAATGCGACGGCGAAGGGCTGGAGCAGTGCCTCGCCCTCCGCCACCAGCACCGCGCCGAGCAGCGCGGTGGCGATCAGCCCGCCGGTGCGTGACAACGCGCTGTTGAAGCCGGAGACCATGCCGGTGTGCCGGGCGTCGACCGAGGCGAGCACCGCGCTGGTCAGCGGGGCGACGGCCAGCGCCATGCCGAAGCTCATCACCGCGATCGCCGGGAAGACGTGCGTCCAGTAAGCCTGCCCGCCGGCGATGCGGGTGCCGAGGAGGAGGCCGAGGCCGACCACCGTCGGCCCGACGGTCAGCGGCCAGCGCGGGCCGATGCGAGCGGCGAGCTTGCCCATCAGCGGCGAGCCGATGGCGAGGATGATCGACAGGGGGAGCAGCGACAGCCCGCCTTCGATCGGCGTGTAGCCGCCGGCGGAGATGAGGACGTAGGGAATCAGGAGGAGCGACCCGCCGAACGCGCCGTAGAGCAGGAACGTCATCAGGTTGAGCGCGCTGAAATCGCGGTTGGCGAAATACCCGAGCGGGATCATCGCATCCTCGCCCTTGCGGTGCTCGACCAGCATGAAAACGAGGAGGCACAGGACGCCAGCGGCCAGCGTCACCGCGGACGTCGTCGACAGCGATTTTTCGGAGGACCAGAGGGTGAGGGCGTAGGTCAACGCGCCGAGCGCGGCCGTCGCTAGCACCGCGCCGGCCCAGTCGAGCGGACGGCACTTGTCCTGCACCACTTCCTCCACCTTGGTCAGCGCGAGGAGAATGGCGGCGGCGGCGAACGGCAGGTTGATCCAGAAGATCGACGGCCATCCGGCATGATCGACCAGCCAGCCGCCGATCAGCGGGGCGATCGCGGCACTGATCGCGCCCGCGGCGGCCCAAATGCCGACCGCGCGGCCGCGCGCCTCGCCTTCGTAAACGCCGTTCAAGAGCGCGAGGCTGTTTGGAAGGAGGAGTGCGGCGCCAATGCCCTGCAGCGCGCGGCCGGCCAGCAGCACCTCGAGCGAGGGCGAGACCGCGCAGGCGGCGCTGGCGAGCGCGAACAGGGCCGTGCCGATCACCAGCCATTTGCGCCGCCCCTGGTGATCGCCCAACGCGCCGCCCATCAGGATCAGCGCTGCGAGCGGCAGGGTGAAGGCGTTGACCACCCACTGGATCTGGGGGCCGTTGGCATGGAGGTCGCCGCGGATCGCGGGCAGGGCGACGTTGAGCACCGAGCCGTCGATGAAGCTCAAGGACGAGGCGGCGATCGACATGACCAGGGTCCAGGCGGGCGCGGCCTTGGGCTTGGGGTCGGCGCGGCTCACGCCGCTTTACGTGGCGGCGGGTTCACGCGGTCGATGACCCGGCGCAGGAAGCGGCGGGCGGCGACCACCAGCCACAGCGACAACACGACGAGGATCAGCGCGATCAAGGCCGCCGCGATCGGGTTGGCGATGGCAAGGGCGAGCAGGCCGCCTGTCGCGACGTCTTCGCCGGTCGAGACGAGGATGTTGGAGAAAGGTTCGGGACTGGCGTTGACCATCGCCCGCGCGCCGGCCTTCCCGGCATGGGCCATGAACGCCGCACCGCCGCCCAGGAGGAAGCTGGCGACCTGCCAGGTCGGGTCGCCGCTATCGACGATGGCGAGGCTGAGGAGAGCGCCACCCAGCGGTCGAATGAACGAATGGATCGCGTCCCAGGCGCTGTCGACCCAGGCGATCTTGTCGGCGAAGAACTCGGCGAAGGTGCCGACCGCGGCGACGGCCAGCACCCAGTTGTTCGACAGGATGTCGAGCCCGTGAAGCTGTTCGGGGAGCGGGACGAACCCGAACTTCATCGCCAGCCCCGTGACCAGCGTGACAAGGTAGAGCCGCCAGCCGGCAAGCAGGCTGGTCGAGGCGGCAAGCGCGATCAGTTCGGTAGGACCCATCACGGCAGAACGCACGACATTGGTTGCGGTGCCGTCATGGTCCGCGGCCTAACCCGGGAAGAGGTCCGCGGGCGCGCCGGGAATTTTTCGACACGCTAGGTCGTACGCGCCGAAACGCGTCTTGCGATACTGCGGGACGAGACCCGGCGCGCGCCCGACGAAGTCCGCGAGGCTTTCAAGTCCGTCCTGGTTATCGTCAATAAAGTCTTCGCGAATATGGACGGCCGCTTCTCCCAACGTGGGTTGCGGGAGAAGCTTTTTCAGCGCCGCGAAGTCGGCCTCGCCGAAGGTCTTGTACGATTTCGCCGGCGCCAGCTTGAGGATGTTCAGCGCATCGGCCCAGACCATGCACGTGATCCGTGTGTGCGCTTCGTTGCCGATGGCGCGAATGGCAGGGTAGATTGCGCCGACCTCGCCGCCCTTGCCCCGCCACTCGTCGATGCCGCCGCGCAGCCAGTAGATGTTGCGATAGCCGAGCTTCGCCGCGCGCAGCACGACGTTGTACGACATGAAGCAGCCGCTGTTATGGCAATAGACCACGAACGGCCGGTCGAGGTCGGTGCCGACGGTGTAGTGGAGTTGCCGCTCGGTCATCAACTGGCTGTCGCCATCGAACGACGTTCCCGACCAGCTGTCGACCATTTGCCAGGTGCCGGGGATGCCCTTGTCCTCGTTGATCGGCGTGAGGCCTACCATGCGGCCCGTGCCGTATGCGGCAACCAGGCAGTTCATTTCCTCGACCGACACGCGCGTCGCGCCCGGGACGCTGATGGGCGTGTTACCCGACGCGCCGTCGTGAAGGCCGCCTTTCCAGTCGCCGCCCTTGCCGTCCGGCGTCGACTGGCCGGCCTTGCACTGCGCATCGGCATTCGCCTTGGAGATAGGGCCGGGCGCGCCGGCGGACAGCGCGAAGGCTGCGAGCATGCTCGTGATCATGTCGTTCGATTTCCCACCCCGTTTAGGCCGCGGACGCTAGACGGGCCGCGCGCACGTGCCAAGCGTGCTCATTTCACCGCGCCATCACCGCGCCCTCATGACGGCAGGCGGGGATTGGGAGATAAGGGCGGCGAAGGAGACAAGGCGTGATCATCCCGACGCTCTGCGTGCGCGACATCGACGAGGCGGTCGATTTCATGAGCGACGTGCTCGATTTTGAATGCGCGTCACGCTGGCCGCGGACGAAGAGTTTCTATGCGGTGATGATGCGCGGCGACGACGAACTGCACCTGCAACTGATCCAGCCGACCAGCCGCAAGGGCTGCTGCGCGGTGACCGTCGTGTGCGACGATGTCGACGAGCGATGGGAGGCGTTCAAGGCGCGCGGGCTGGTCGTGCCGGTTCGGCCGGAATCGCCGGTCCACGAAGGACCGGTCGACCAAACATGGGGAACGCGGGAATTTTACGTCGACGATCCCAGCGGCAATACGGTCGTCTACCAGCAGCGGGTGGAGGCCGGCGCGGAGTAAATCCGCGCCGTCAGTCCTCGCGATGCGAGGCTGGCCGGCCTTTCGCACCTATTGGACAGCGAAGGTTCGCTTCGCTCCACCCGCGCTGCCCTCGGCGCTACAGGACTTCGAACAGTCCCGCCGCGCCCATGCCGCCGCCGATGCACATGGTGGTGACGACGTAGCGGGCGCCGCGGCGCTTGCCTTCGATCAGGGCGTGGCCGGCGAGGCGGGCGCCGCTCATGCCGTAGGGGTGGCCGATCGAGATCGCGCCGCCGTCGACGTTCATCAGCTCGTTGGGGATACCGAGCTTGTCCTGGCAGTAGAGCACCTGGACCGCGAACGCCTCGTTCAGCTCCCACAGGCCGATGTCGTCCATCTTGAGGCCGAACCGGTCGAGCAGCTTGGGAATGGCGAACACCGGGCCGATGCCCATCTCGTCCGGCTCGGTGCCGGCGACGGCCATGCCGACGTAGCGGCCGAGCGGCTCGATCCCGCGCTTCGAGGCGAGGTCGGCATCCATCAGGATGCACGCCGACGAGCCGTCGCTGAGCTGGCTGGCATTGCCGGCGGTGATGTGGGTATTCGGGCCAAGCACCGGATTGAGCGACTGCAGGCCCTCGAGGGTGGTGTCGGGGCGGTTGCCTTCGTCCTTGTCGAGCGTGACCTCGCGCATCGAGACTTCGCCGCTTTCCTTGTCCTTGACGCTCATCGAGACGGTGACCGGCACGATTTCGGCGGCGAGGCGTCCTTCGGCTTGCGCGGCGGCGGTGCGCTGCTGCGACTGGAGTGCATATTCGTCCTGCCGCTCGCGGCTGATGCCATAGCGCTGGGCGACGGTCTCGGCGGTGCCGAGCATCGGCATGTAGACGTCCTTGTGCATCTTCACGAGGGCGGGATCGCCGCCGATCCGCATTTCCGGAGTCTGGACGAGCGAGATGCTGTCCTGGCCGCCGGCGGCGACGATATCCATCCGGTCGATGACGACCTGCTTGGCCGCGGTGGCGATCGCCATCAGGCCCGAGGCACACTGGCGGTCGATGGTCTGGCCGGAGACGCCGACCGGGCAACCGGCGCGCAGCGCGACCTGGCGGCCGATGTTGCCGGCCTGGACGCCCTGGGTCAGCACGCAGCCCCAGACGACATCGTCGATTTCGCCCGCGTCGATGCCCGCGCGCTGGATGGCGGGCGCGAGCGACAGGGCGCCGAGGCTGGCGCCCGGCGTGGCGTTGAACGCGCCCTTGTAGGCGCGGCCGATCGGCGTGCGGGCGGTGGAGACGATGACGGCGTCGCGGGCGGACATGGATGCTTCTCCTAGATGAAAACGAGGCCCAGCCATTGGGCAGTGAGGGCGGGCTTTTCCTGCCCTTCGATGTCGACGGTGACGGACTGGCGGAGGAGGACCTGGCCCGGCGCCTTGTCCTCCACCGCGTCGAGGGTGAACTGGCCGCGGACCCGGCTGCCAGACCGGACCGGGGCGATGAAGCGGACGCGGTCGAGGCCGTAATTGACGACCATCTTCGCGCTGTCCGGAACGGGCAGCACATCCGCCGCCATGCGCGAGAGCAGCGACAACGAGAGAAAGCCGTGGGCGATGGTGCCGCCGAACGGCGTCTGCGCGGCAGCCACGGGATCGACATGGATGAATTGCCGATCCTCGGTCGCGTCGGCGAAGGCGTCGATCCGGTCCTGCGTCACTTCGATCCAGTCCGAAGCCCCCAGCGTTTGGCCGGCGAGCGCACGGATGTCGTCGAGGGGAAGGACGGGCATGAAGCGGAGGTAAGCGCGGGCATGCGGGTCTGACAAGGGGCAGTCTCCGGACGCTACGGAAGGGCTTGCCAACCCGGCATCCAAGCGTATTAATCGACTAATACAGTGGGAGCAAAGGCGATGATTCTGGCGATGTTGGCGGCGGCGGCGGCGGCGGCGGCCGGGCCGGTGACGATCACGGCCCATCCGGCGAGCCCCTACGCGGAGATCGACGGCCAAGGCGTACAGATCGACGGCGATTTCCTGATCGAAAACAAGGGCGACGAACCGCTGGGGATCGACGAACTGGCGGTCGAGGTGCGCGACCCTTCGGGCAGATTGGTGCAACGGCGCGAGTGGAACGGCAATGGCGTGTCGCCGTCGATCAAAATGCTCAATGCCACTGAAGTCCCCGCACACGGGCGCGTCCTGTTGTTCAATCCGATCTCACGCTTTCCCGCGGACGTAGCCGTAGGCACGCTGAAGGCAGTGGTTGCCTTATCGCGAAAAGGCATTGACGAGCGGATTGAAGCGACGACGACGTTGACGCCGAAACGCGATGGCCAGACGCTGTTCGCCTTCCCGCTGAAGGGGCGGGTGCTGGTGTGGGACGGGCATGACTTCGCCTCGCACCACCGGCGCTGGGACACCGAGCATCCGGTCCTGAAGGGCGCGGGGTTCACGACGACGGCGGCGCGCTACAGCTTGGACCTGATCCTGATCGATGCGGATGGCCGTCGTTCGACCGGCGACGAGAAGGTCAACGCCAACTGGACCTCGTTCGGCGCGCCCGTACTATCGGAAGGCGCGGGCAGGGTGGTGAGCGTCAGGTCGGACCTGCCCGACGACCGCACCTTCGACGTCGCGACGGTCAAGGTGCCGAACGCGATGTACGGCAACCATGTGGTGATCGCGCACGAAGATGGGAGCTATTCGATGTACGGCCACCTCAAGCAAGGTAGCGTCAAGGTGAAGCCGGGGGACATGATCGCCGTCCGGCAACAGATCGGCCTCATCGGCGCGTCGGGGTCGGCCAATTTTCCGCACCTCCACGTCGAGCGCATGGACGGGCCGACCGATCGAAGCGAAGGCATCCCGACCCGCTTTTCGGGCGTCAAGCGCCCGGGCGGCGTGGGTTTGGCAGCCGGCTTCGTCGACAGCGGCGACGTGGTGATCGCCGACTAGGCCTTCTTGGCTTCTTCCACTGCCTGGACCGGCTGGACCGCCGCATAGGGCATGATCATCGTCCCGTCGGGCGCGGCGGTGAAGGTGGTTTGGGTCGGGTAGGCGAAGTCGATCTTTTCCGCCGCGAAAATGCGCAGGATGCCGATGCAGATCTTCGACCGGTTGGCGGAGCGGATGTCGACGTCCTTGCCGCGGTCATCGTAGATCAGCGCGAAGTCGATCGAACTGGGGCCAAACCCCTTCACCTCGCAGCGCACGAGGCGCACGCCCTTCAGGTCGGCGAGCGCCTCGCCCACAATCTGGCTCATCCGTTCCAGCTGGTCGGGATCGGTCTGGTAGGTGACCCCGAACGGCAGCCATGTGCGATAGACCTTGGCCTCGTCGATATTAGTCAGCTGCTGCTCCAGCAGCTTGGTGTTGGCCATGACGACCAGCTCGCCGGTGCGCGAGCGGATCCGCGTGGTCTTGAGGCCGATGCGCTCGACCGTGCCGGTGGTGCCGCCCGCATCGACGCTTCCGCCGTAGTTGATCGTGTCACCGCGGCGGAACGGCTTGTCGAACAGGATGGCAAGCGCGGCGAACAGGTCGGAAAAGATGCCCTGCGCGGCGAGGCCGATGGCGATGCCGCCGATGCCGAGGCCGGCGACCAGCGTGGTGACGTTGACGCCGAGGTTGTCGAGGATGACCAGCGCGGCGATGGCGAACACGGCGACGCTGACCAGCACGCGGATGATCGCCATCGCATTGCCGAGCGCGCCTTCACCGGTCTCGTCGACCCGGCTACGTACCGTGCCGAGGATCAGCTCGCGGATCCAGATCGCGCCCTGGATGGCGGCGGCGATGGTGAAAAAGATGCCGGCCAGCCGGTCGAGCTTGGGCGGGATCGGCGCATAGCTGACGACGATGTCGATCGCGGCGGCGACCATGAACAGCACGGTCGTCTTGGCCAGCACACTGCCGATGACGCCAGACCAGGTGTTGCACTCCGGATGCTTCGCCAGCAGCCGGTGGCCAAAGGCGCGCATCACCAGCATCACGCCGACGATCGCAGCCGCGACGAGCGCGCCGATCATCAGGCCATGGAGGTTGTCCATCGTCCAGTCGTAGATCGAGCCGACCGGACGGATGAGCCTGTCGCCGGTCGCCTCGGCAACATTGGTCACTTTCGGGGTTAGCATGGTCGCGTATCTAGGGGAGGGGGCGCCGCGAGGTCAAACCGGCCCTCAGGCCAACTTCTTGCGGCGGGCCTTGCGCGGTTTCTTTTTGAGGAACTTGAGGAAGCCGGTTTCGGCCGTCGACAGGCGGCGGCGGGCGCGAGGGCGCTTCATGCCGTGCAATGGGTCTTCCTTGTCATCCTGCACCGCGTCGATCAGCCGCGGATGGACGTAGGATTTGCGGCTGATCGCCGGCGTGTTGCCCAACGCTTCGGCCACCGGCTCCAAGGCGGTCTTGATGCTCAACCGGTCTTCCTCGTCCTTGTGGAGCAGTTGCTCGAAGAAGATGACGCTCGCGCCCCAGGTGCGGAAATGCTTGGCGGTGAAGTCGCTACCGGTCGCCTCACGGATATAGTCGTTGACGTCGGCGCTGGTCACCGCCTTGGGAACGCCGTCGCCGTTTTCGTACTGGAACAGGTTCTGGCCGGGCAGGTCCTGGCATTGCTTGACGATCCGCTTGATGTTGGCGTCGTTGAGCACGACCTCGTGGACGATGCCGTGCTTGCCGCGAAAACGCATTTTCATCCGGCTGCCGATCTTCTTGAGGTGCCGGACACGCAGGGTGGTGAGGCCGAAGCTCTTGTTGGCCTTGGCATATTGTTCGTTGCCGACGCGGACATGTTCGGTGTCGAGCAGGCGAACGACCGCGGCCAGCACCGCCTCCCGGGTCAGCTTGCGCTTCCTCAAATCCTTTTCGATGCGGGCACGAAGCTTGGGCAGCGCCTCGCCGAACTCGAGGCAGCCGTCGTATTTTTCCGCGTCCTGCTGCGCGCGATAGTCGGCATGGTAGCGATACTGCTTGCGCCCGCGCGCATCGCGGCCGGTGGCTTGGATGTGGCCGTTGGCATCCTTGCAGAACCAGGCGTCGGTGTAGGCCGGGGGCAGCGCGATGCTGTTGAGCCGGTCGATCTCGTCGCGGTCGGTGACGCGCTTCCCGTCGTCGTCGAAATATTGCCAGTAGCGGCCGTGGCGTTTGCGGGAGTAGCCGGGTTCGTCGTCGGATGAATGGCGCAACATTGTCGGCATGTCCCTCGTTGGAGAGGCTTAGACGGCGAAGGCGCCCCCACGGTTCCAACAAGGAAGAATGATGCCGAAAATCCAAGACGCGAAGATCCTTATCATGGCCACCAACCGGTTCGAGGAAAGCGAGCTGTTCGGCCCGCTTGAGAGGCTCCGGGCAAAGGGGGCAGAGGTCAAGCTGGCGTCGCTCGACATGGACGAAATCCAGGCCACGGTGCACGACGAACTGGGCAAGACGATCAAGCCCGACATGACGATCGACGATGCCAGCGTCGGCGATTTCGACGCGCTGGTGCTGCCCGGCGGGGTCGGCAATCCCGACCGCCTGCGGACGGAAGAGAAGGCGGTCGCGCTGGTCCGCGATTTTGCCGCCAGCGGAAAGCCGGTGGCGGCGATCTGTCACGGGCCGTGGCTGCTGGTCGAGGCCGACGTGCTGAAGGGCAAGACGGCGACCAGCTGGCCGTCGATCCGGACCGACATGAGGAACGCCGGGGCTGACGTGGTCGACCGTGAGGCGGTGACCGACGGCAACATCATCACGAGCCGCAACCCCGACGACGTGCCGGCCTTTACGGACGCGCTGATCGCCGCAATCGAGGCTTAACCCGCGCTTTAGGGTTGGCGCTTAAGCCTGCTTTCGATGACTCGGGGCAGGACAAGCGGGCTGGAACAGGCCCTCGACGGATTCGCGGCCACCGCCTTTGCGCTTTGCGTGGCGTGGAGCCTTACCTTGTCGGGACTCGTCCCGGGCGGGGCAGCGGCCGCAGCGGTGTTGGCCGGTGCGGCGACGCTCTGGGCGCTTCGCCGCCTGGGGGGTATGCGCCAGCAATTCGCCTTCGTGCCGGTTGCGGCCGAATGGGACGAGCCGGTCGACGATACTTTGTTGCTCGAAGACCGGTTGGCCGAGCCCGAAGAGAATTCGCAGGTCGTCCGCTTGTTCGCGGTCGGCGGCGGGCGGCCCTCGCACCTTCCCGGCGAGCTGGCGGCACGAATCGACCATTTCCTCGAAGGCGGGCGGCCCGCCCTGCGCGCGGTGCCGGCCCAACCCGACGCCGCGCAGGAACTGTACGAGGCGCTGGCCGATATCCGCCGCAACCTGCGCTAGGCCTCCGTCACTCCAAGACGGTCAGCGCTTCGAGCCGCAACGCCACCGACCCGTCTTCCCCATCGGCCCGCTCGTCGAGGCCGATATCGGCGACGATGCTGCCCGGAATGCGCCATTCGGCGTCGGCGATGTTGGCCAACAGCCGCTGCGCCGCCGCGATGGCATCGTCCCCGACCAGGCGGAGCGAAATCTCATGCCGTTCACCCGAAAAAGTCAGCGAATGCCAGTCCGATGACTCGAACGAGGTAAGTAAAATCTTATCCTTTTCGATTTCGCCTCGGGCAATCAGTGAGCGCAGCAGGCCGATAGCGGCCGGCGACATGGGTGGGCGCATCATGCTGCGCTCCCATAGATGTAGTCGCGCACCCGGCGTTCGGTCCGCGGCCGCGGCTCCCGGCCATTCCTCAAGTCAAAGACGAAGCGCGGATCCCCCACCGCGTCGCGCCCGAACCGTGCCGGTGGAACGTCGCTCCGCCGCAGGTAATCCTCAATCTCTCGTAACAGTCGCACTTTCGCAAACTCCCGCTGCGCGACTCGGCGACCCCTAAGTTCCAATCCATTTCCTACTTGTCGAGGATTTTTCTAAGGTTTATGGAATCCTAATGAGCGATGATGTTCGGGCCATGCTGCGGGGGTTGTGCGTCGAACGCGGGGAGTCGCTTGCCGCGCTGTCCCGCCTGGTCGGCAAGAACGAGGCCTACCTCCAGCAATACCTCACCAAGGGCACGCCGCGCCGGCTGCCCGAGGACGTGCGGAGGACGCTGGCACGCTATTTCGCGATTCCCGATTCGATGCTCGGGGGGCCGGAGGCCGATCCCGCGCTCGACCCCAACAGCCTGGTGGCGGTTCCGCGATCGAGCGCGCGGGTATCGGCGGGGCCGGGCGCGCTGAACGACGGCGAGCGATTCCGGCCGGCCTTCGCCTTCGACCCGGCCTGGTTGCGGCAACTGACCGCCAGCCCGGCGCAGCGCCTGTCGGTGATCCGGGTCGGCGGCGATTCGATGGAGCCGACGCTCCATGCCGACGACGACTTGCTGGTCGATCATGACGATTCGGCACGGCGATTGCGCGACGGGATTTACGTCCTGCGTGTCGAGGAGGCGCTGCTGGTCAAGCGGTTGGCGATCCACCCGTTCGGGCGCAGCGTGACCGTCCAGTCGGACAATCCGGCCTACCCCGACTGGCCCGACCGCAGCCTCGAGGAATTCGACATTATCGGCCGCGTGATCTGGGCGGGCCGTCGTCTCGCGTAGGAAGGTCGGGCGCTTGTGCCTCAGGCGTGGTGGTGCGCGGCGCCTGGCGCCGCGCGATGCGGGCGCGATCGACCAGCCAGACGATGACGGCGATAACGATTCCCGCGATCAGTCCGAGCATGGTGCCGCCGACCGGATTGCCGCGGCTGGCGCCGATGCCGAAGCCGGCCAGGATCGCGATGATGAGGAAGCATCCGCCGGCAGCGGGAGTCTGTTTGGCCATGGCGGCGGCCTGCCACGGCGCAGGCCGAGCGGCAAGGGCGGGCAAGATGGTGAACGGTCCGTCAACCGCGTCCCGTGTCGGGCGCGAAAGGGTTGGCGGCGTAGGGACTGCCCATGGACAGCCCTTTCATCGCCGGCCGCCGCTCGCTCGACGACGCGCACCTGCTGATGCGCGAGCATGGTGACGATGCGGGCTTCGAAGCCTCGATCCGCGCCCAGCAGAGCCGCAACGACGGCAATGTCGTCAAATTCTGCCATTGGCGTCAGATCGAGCGGCTGATCGCCGCGCTGGCCAGCGACGAAGTGTCGGGCACCGTCCACTAAGACCTTCACATAGGCTAGGATTTTTCTGCTTCTCCCGCGCGTGCGGGGGCTGGCGCGGGCGCGCGGTGCTGCTAGGCTCCGCCCCATGTCGGGAGGGAGGGTCGCATCGATGCTGGCCGCGGCGGGCGTCATGCTCGGCGCTGCGCCGCTCCATGCGCAGCAGGCTCCGCCGCCGCTCCCACCTTCCGAGCTGGATCCGAACGCGCCACTCGACGCGATGCCGGACATCGGCCTCGACTGGCCCGAATTGCCCAGTGCGAGCGAGCCCGGGGCGCCCGAAAGCGGGGCGAACGAACCGGCGCGGGTCAGCGGCGAGCGCGAGGCGGGCGTTCGCCTGGCGGGCATCGAGGGGATTGGCGGCGAGCAGGCCGTCCGCGACGGGTTCCGCCAAGCGTCGGCCTTGGAGGCGCATGACCGCGAGGACAGCAACGCGGCGCAGATCGACCGGCGCTCGACCGAGGACAGCGAGTTGCTGGCCGAGCTTTTGCGCTCGCAGGGCTATTACGATGCCGAGGTCGACCCGACGATCGAGACCGCCGGCAACCGGATCACCGTCGTGCTAACCGCGCGGCCGGGCAAGCGCTATACCTTCGAGGGCGTCGACCTGCCCGGCCTCGAAAACGCGGAGGCGGAAGGGCTGCGCAAGGCGTTCGACGTTCACCAGGGCGATCCGGTGATCGCGCAGCAGGTGATCGACGCCGGCAACGCGCTGCGGATCGAGCTGGGCGAAACCGGCCATGCGACCGCCGAAATCGGCGACCAGGACATCGTGATCGACCATGAAACCGCCACCGCGAAGCTGGTGCTGCCGGTGACGCCCGGGCCGGTGGGCCAGTTCGGCGACATCCGGGTCAGCGGTTCGCCGCCGTTCCCGGCGAAGCATGTCGCGACCATCGCACGGTTCGACAAGGGCGACCGGTTCGAACAGAGCGAGGTCGACGACCTTCGCCGCGCCCTGGTCAACACCGGTCTCGTCGCCTCGGCCGACGTGAAGCAGGTGCCGCGCGATGGAGGGCGGACGATCGACCTCGACGTCACGCTGACGCCGGCGCCGCCGCGCACGGTGTCGGGCGAAATCGGATACGGGACGGGCGAGGGGATTCGCGCCGAAGCCAGCTGGTCGCACCGCAACTTCTTCAACCCCGAAGGCGCGCTGACGGTACGCGGGGTGCTCGGCACGCAGGAACAGCTGTTCGCGACGACGATCCGCAAAAGCAACATGGGCGCGCGCGATCGTGTCGGCACGGTGCAGGCGTCGGCCGGACATGTCGAGCGCGACGCCTACGAAGCCAAGACCGTATCGCTGACGACCGCGCTGGAGCGGCAAAGCAATTTCATCTGGCAGAAGCCGTGGACCTGGAGCGTCGGGACCGAGCTGCTGGCCTCGCGCGAACGCGACCGCGACGATGTGACCGGCCTCGACCGACGCCGCACCTACAAGATCCTCGCGCTGCCGCTCGGCCTCACGCACGACGCCAGCAACGACCTGCTCGACCCGACCAGCGGGTTCCGGATCGGCGTTCGCGCGAGCCCGGAGGCGTCGACCCAGAACGGCATGCGGCAGGGCTACGCACGGCTGCAGCTGGATGGCAGCGCTTATTACCCGGTGTCGCCCAGCACCGTCCTGGCCGGCCGCATCAGGCTCGCTTCGATCGTCGGCGGGACGCGCGACGAAATCGCGCCGTCGCGGCGGTTGTACAGCGGCGGGGGCGGCTCCGTCCGCGGCTATGGCTACCAGCGGCTCGGCCCGCGCGATGCGGCCAACGATCCGGCCGGCGGCAAGAGCCTGGCCGAATTCGCGCTCGAGGCCCGGGTGCGGTTCGGCAACTTCGGGATCGTGCCCTTTTTCGACGGCGGCCACCTGACCACCGAGACCAGTCCGCTGCACGGCAAGTGGCAGTTCGGCGCGGGGATTGGCGCGCGCTACCATTCCAGCTTCGGCCCGATCCGGATCGACGTCGGCACGCCGCTCAACCGGCAGGAAGGCGACAGCCGGGTCGCGGTGGTCGTCAGCCTGGGCCAGGCCTTCTAGGTGGCGGAAGAAGTCGCACCGGTCGTCGTCGTCCGGCGGACGCACTGGGCGCGGCGGCTGCTCAACGAGATCATCGCCCTCCTGCTGTCGTTGGCCATCCTCCTGGCGGCCGGGCTGGTCGTCATCGACACCGCGCCCGGCCACCGCTTCCTCGTCGACCGGATCGGGCAACTGGAAACCGCGACTGGCATGCGGTTCCGGATCGGGCGGATCGAAGGGTCGATCTTCGGCAAGGTGAAACTGAAGAAGGTCGAGGTGCTCGACGGAAAGGGCGTATTCGCGTCCAGCCCCGAAATCGACCTCGACTGGGCACCGGGGGCGTGGCTGTACAACACGCTGCACATCGACAGCCTCGAGGCCGAGCAATTCAGGTTGATCCGCCTGCCGGCGCTCAAGCCGACGACGAAAAAGGGTCCGATCCTTCCCGGGTTCGATATCCATATCGGCCGACTCGACATCCGCCGGTTCGAAGTGGGCGCGGCGGTCGCGGGGCGGCCGAGCGTCGGGCGGGTGCTGGGCGCGGCGGACGTGCGGGCGGGGCGGGCGATGGTCAAGCTGCAGTCGGCGCTGTCGGGCGGCGATCGGCTGGCGCTCAACCTCGATGCCGAGCCCGATCGCAACCGGTTCGACATCGACGCCCGCGTTTCCGCGCCGGCGCACGGATTGATCCCCGCCTTCCTCGGCTGGAAGCGACCGATCGACCTGACCGTCAACGGCGACGGCAGCTGGACGCGGTGGAACGGGGCGGCGCAGCTCCACCTTTCGGGGATCGAGGCGGCCAACCTCAAACTGCTGAACGAGAGCGGGAAATTCTCGCTCAGCGGGCTCGTCCGGCCCTCGCCGTTTGCCAAGGGCAAGGTGCAACGGCTGACCATGCCGGCGGTGCGGGTCAACGGGACGGCGACATTGCGCGACCGCCAACTGGCGGGCGACCTGACGTTGGCCAGCCCCGAGCTTCGGGCGGTGGCGCGAGGCACGCTCGACCTGGCGGCCAATGCCTACAAGGGGATGAAGCTTGGCGTCGACCTGCTCCAGCCGTCGGCAATGTTCCCCAACATGCGCGGCAAGAACGTGCGGATGCTGTGGACGCTCGACGGCCCGTTCGCGACCGCCAACTACAGTTACCGGCTGACCAGTCCGCAGGTCTTTTTCGACAATACGGGTTTCGTCGACGTGCTGGCCGAAGGGAAGGGGCGCCTTACCCCCTGGCCGATGCGGGTGCCGCTCAGGCTGCGCGCCAAGGCGATCAGCGGATTGGGCGATATCGCCGGCGGGATCCTGCGCAACCTGACGATCGAGGGGTTGCTCGCGGTGACACCGACCATGGTGCGCGGCGACAACCTCAAGCTGACCAGCGACAAGCTGGCCGGACAGATGAGCTTGCTGATCGACCTCGCGACCGGGCGGTTCGACGTCGTCCTGTCGGGCGGGCTGAAGCGATACGCCATCCCGGGGCTCGGCATCGTCGATGTCCAGACCAAGCTCCACGTCGTGCCCGGCGCGGGCGGGAAGACCCGGGTGGTGGGCACCGCCGAGGCGTGGGTGCGGCGGCTCGACAACGGCTTCTTCGCCTCGCTGACGGGCGGCCTGCCGCACCTCACGACCAACCTCGAACGCACCGAGGACGGGGTGCTGCGCTTCACCAACCTGCAGCTGTATTCGCCCAAGCTGCGCCTGTCGGGGGACGGAATCCGGCGCAAGGACGGGACGTTCCACATCGAAGCGAACGGGCGGCAGGCGCAATACGGGCCGCTCAAGATGATCCTCGACGGGCATATCGAGCGGCCGAAGGTCGACTTGGTCCTCGCCCGTCCCAACGCCGCGCTCGACGTGCGCAACATGACGTTGTCGCTGGTGCCGAGCGCGGCCGGGTTCGACTATCGCGCGGCGGGGCAGTCGCGGTTCGGGCCGTTCACCTCGAACGGCCAGATCCTGCTGCCGAAGGGCGCGAACGCCGTCATCCAGGTTGCCGCCCTCGACATTTCGGGATCGACCGCACACGGATCGATCGCGGCGGAACCGGGCGGGCTGCGCGGGCAGCTGGCGTTCGCGGGCGGCGGGATCGACGGAACGCTGGGCTTCGTGCCGGTCGGGAGGGACCAGCGGATCGACGTGGCGCTGCGGCTTGCCAACGCCAGCTTCGACGGCTCGCCGAGTTTCCGCGTCGCGGCGGCGGCGATCGACGGGTCAGTGCTGCTGGCGGACGGTCGCACGACGATGGACGGCAAGGTCACGGCGCGCGGCTTGTCGAGCGGATCGCTGAGCCTCGCGCGGCTGACCGCAAGCGGCCATCTGGTCGACGGCAGCGGCGAGGTGCGGGCGGCGATCGCCGGCCGTCGCGGGCAGGCGTTCGAGATCGCGACCGTCGCGCAGGTGTCGCCCGGGCAAATCCGGCTCAACGCGGCCGGCACCGTCGACCGGCGTCCGCTCAAGCTGGAACAGCCGATGCTGCTGACCGCCGAGGACGATGGTTGGCGTGTGGCGCCGACCCGCATCTCGTTCGGCGGGGGCCGGGCGACGCTGTCGGGCAAGACTGGCAGCAACCCGGAAATCCATGCCGAGATCGCCAGCCTTCCGCTTCAGCTGTTCGACATCGGCTGGCCGGGCCTTGGCCTCGACGGCACCGCCAGCGGGCGGATCGATTACCGCTGGGCAGGACGCCCGAGCGGGCGCGCCGACCTCAAGGTGCGCGGGCTGACGCGGTCCGGCTTGGTACTGACCAGCGAGCCGATCGACCTTGCCCTCGTCGCGGTCCTCAACGGTAACCAGGCGGCGCTGCGGGCGGTGGCGGGGTCGGGCGGCAAGGTGATCGGCCGCGCACAGGCCCGCTTCGCGCCGCTGGCGCCGGGGCCGACCGCCGCGGCGTTGCTGAACGCACCGATGAAGCTCCAGCTGCGCTACAACGGTCCGGCCGGCACGCTGTGGCGGATGACGGGTGTCGAGCTGTTCGACCTGACCGGGCCGGTCCAGATCGGCGCCGACATCGGCGGGACGATGGTCAATCCGCAGCTCCGCGGGGCGATCCGGGCACAAGGCGCGCGGCTGGAGAGCGCGGTGACCGGCACGGTGATTTCCGACCTGGCGCTGGCAGGGCGGTTCGAAGGCTCGCGGCTGGCACTGCAATCGATCAGCGGGAAGACGCGCGACGAGGGATCCATCACCGGGTCGGGAACCGTGGACCTTGCCGGTGGCATGCCGCAGGCCGACCTGTCGTTCGATGCGAAGGGCGCGCGCCTGCTCGACCGAGACGACATCAGCGCGACCGTGACCGGTCCGCTCAAGATCAAGTCACAAGGCCGGGGCGGGCTGATTTCGGGCAACTTCCGCCTCAACAAGGGCCGATTCACGCTGGGACGCGCGAGCGCCGCGGCGGCGGTGCCGAAACTCAACGTACGCGAGACGGGCGGCGGGGGAACCGAGGTCATCGAGGTGGCGCAGCTGGAGCCCTGGCGCCTCGACTTCACGGTCAAGGGCAGCGACCTGGCGGTCACCGGCCTCGGAATCGACAGTCGCTGGTCGACCGACCTCAAGGTCGGCGGGCGGGCCGACGCACCGACCATGACCGGCACCGCCAACCTTGTGCGCGGCGAATATGAATTCGCCGGCCGGTCGTTCCGGCTGGACCGCGGCATCATCCGCTTCCGCGGCGAAAGCCCGCCCGATCCGCTGCTCGACATCCATGCCGAGGCACAGGTGCAAGGAGTCGATGCGGCGGTGATCGTGCGCGGCACCGGGCTGAAGCCGGAAATTGCCTTCACCAGCGTGCCCGCGCTGCCGCAGGACGAGCTACTCTCGCGAATCCTGTTCGGCACCTCGATCACCAATTTGAGCGCGCCCGAGGCACTGCAACTGGCGGCGGCGGTCGCGGCACTGAACAGCGGATCGTCGGGGCTCGACCCGATCAACGCGGTGCGGCGGGCGGTCGGGCTGGATCGCCTGCGGATCCTGCCGGCCGACATCGCAACCGGCCAGAAGACCGCGATCAGCGCCGGGAAATACATCACGCGCAAGCTGTTCGTTGAGGTGATCACCGACGGGCAGGGCTATTCGGCGACGCGCGTCGAATACCAGATCACCCGCTGGCTGTCGGTCCTGTCGTCGGTGTCGACCATCGGCCGGGCCAGCGCCAACGTGCGCGTCAGCAAGGATTATTGATGAGCGAACAGCGCAAGCGGTTGATGAACATCGTCGGCGGATCGGCCGGCAACCTGGTCGAATGGTTCGATTGGTACGTCTACGCGGCGTTCGCGCTCTATTTCAAAAGCGCCTTCTTCCCCGACGGCGATCCGACCGCCCAGCTGCTGCAGACCGCGGCGGTGTTCGCGGTCGGCTTCGTCATGCGGCCGATCGGGGCGTGGGTCATGGGTCGCTATGCCGATACCAAGGGACGCAAGGCGGGGCTGACGCTGTCGGTGACGCTGATGTGCCTCGGGTCGCTGGCCATCGCCTGTGCGCCGACCTACGCGCAGGTCGGTGCGCTGTCGCCGCTAATCCTGCTCGTCGCGCGAATGGTGCAGGGGTTCAGCCTGGGCGGCGAATATGGGTCGAGCGCGACCTATTTGTCGGAAATGGCGGGCCGCGAGAGGCGCGGATTCTGGTCGAGCTTCCAATATGTGACGCTGATCGCGGGCCAGCTGCTGGCGCTGGCGCTGCTCCTGGCGCTGCAGGCGTCGATGGGCGAGGCGGCGCTGGAGGCGTGGGGCTGGCGCATCGCCTTCGGCGGCGGGGCCGTCCTGGCGATCGTAGTGTTCATCATTCGTCGCCGGCTGACCGAAACGCCGAGCTTCGAAAAAGTCTCGGCGGCGCCGGAGCGCAAGGCGAGCAGCCTGTTCGCCCTGTTCCGCGAACATCCGCGCGAGGCCTGGCTGGTGATGGCGCTTACCGTCGGCGGCACGCTCGCCTTCTACGCCTACACCACCTACATGCAGAAATTCCTCGCCAACACGGTCGGCTTCGACCGCGAGACGGCGTCGCGGATCATGACCGTGGCGCTGTTCGTGTTCATGGCGCTGCAGCCGGTCGCCGGCGCGCTCAGCGACCGGGTGGGAAGGAAGCCGGTGATGATTGCGTTCGGGGTGGCGGGAACGCTGCTGACCGTGCCGATCTTCACCGCGCTGGAAACCGCGCGCGACCCGCTGACCGCTTTCGCGCTGGTGATGGCGGCGCTGGTGATGGTCACCGGCTACACCTCGATCAACGCGGTGGTGAAGGCGGAGCTGTTCCCCGGCCACATCCGCGCGCTGGGGGTGGCGATGCCCTATGCGCTGGCCAACACGCTGTTCGGCGGGACGGCGGAATATGTCGCGCTATGGCTAAAGGATGCGGGCCACGAACGCTGGTTCTACTGGTACGTCGCGGCCGGGATCGGGCTGAGCCTCATCGCTTACGTGACGATGCGCGAAACCCGCGATGCCAGCCTGATCGAGGACTAGCGCCTCAGCGCTTGAGGAAGCCTTCGAGCGACTGGCGAAGCTCGTCGATGCCCTGGCGCTGCCATCCTTGGGCCCAAGGGTCGCTTTGGTCGGCACGGGTGTCGAGGTAGCTGGGCGGGACCCAGTCACCACCGGCGACCTTCGGCGATGCGCCCGCGAGGCGCTTGAGGTCGAAGCCTTCCGCGAACTTCAGCCCGGCCTGGCCGCCGCGCGACCATGCCACGATCGAGGGAAGCTGGATGCCATTGCCGAGGTCGAGGAGGGGCGTGTCGCCTTCCTTCATCGGCGGGACCTCGTCGATCAGCACGCCATGTTCGCCGATATTGCGGAGGCGCACCTCGTGCACATCGTGCGCGTGGAACATCATGCCGGTCCAGATCAGCGGATGGCGGACGTCGGCGCGGCGGGCGGCATCGATCGCGCTCGCCTTGGCGGGGGCGGGCGCCGGCTCGGGCGAGGAGAGATCGAACGAGCCGCACTCCGGGAAATTCTTTTCGATGACCGCGATCAGCAGCGCGTTCCGTTCTTCGGCCGAGCAGTCGAACGTCGTTTCATGAGCGAACTCGAGGCCGATGCGGTCATGACGCACCCAGCGCACGGCGCATTCCATCCCGGCGCCGTCACCCAGCAGGAGGTCGACCCGCTCCCACAGGTACGGGGTGAACGAGGCCGCGATCATCGCGCCGCCGCCCGACAGGTTGATCAGTTCGACCTGGTGCGTCTTGCCGCGATATTTCGCCTGCGCCTTTTCGGACGACAAACGATGGCGGTCGCTATCGCGATGATCCGCGCTTCGCGTCTCGTGGCGCTGCACCTCGACCGAGGCCAAATGATCGTTGTCCGAGCCGCGCGGGGACTTGTCGGTCACCAGCGGATTCACGGGCGCGTCGCCCTTCCCCGAAAGGATGGCGGACCGGAACTTGTTCATCGAGCGTACCTCGCAGGCCATAGCGCGCGCACCATGGCCTGGAGGTGGTTACTTTTGCGTAAGCGCTGAATCGATTATGGCCTAGCTGCTGTAATACATGTCGAATTCGACGGGCGACGGGGTGGTTTCCCAGCGCATCACCTCTTCCCACTTCAGGTCGATGTAGGCGTCGATCTGGTCCTGCGTGAAGACGTCGCCCTTCAAAAGGAACTCGGTGTCGGCGGCCAGCGCGACCAGCGCCTCGCGCAAGCTGCCGCACACGGTCGGCACGTTGACCAGTTCGGCCGGCGGCAGGTCGTAGAGGTTCTTGTCCATCGCCTCGCCCGGGTGGATGCGGTTCTGGATGCCGTCGAGGCCGGCCATCAGCAGCGCCGCGTAAGCGAGGTAGGGATTGGCCATCGCGTCGGGGAAGCGGAATTCGACCCGCTTCGACTTCTCGCCCGCGCCGTAGGGAATGCGGCACGAGGCCGAGCGGTTGCGCGAAGAGTAGGCCAGCAGCACCGGCGCCTCGAAGCCGGCCACCAGCCGCTTGTAGCTGTTGGTCGTCGGGTTGGTGAAGGCATTCAAGGCGCGGGCGTGCTTGATCACGCCGCCGATGAAGTAGAGCGCCATTTCGGACAGGCCGGCATAGCCGTTGCCGGCGAACAGCGGCTTGCCGCCCTTCCAGATCGAGAAATGGGTGTGCATGCCGCTGCCATTATCCTTGGCGATCGGCTTGGGCATGAAGGTCGCGGTCTTGCCGTAGGCGTGGGCAACCATGTGCACGACATATTTGTAGACCTGCATGCGGTCGGCGGTTTCGACCAGCTTGCCGTAGGTCAGGCCGAGCTCATGCTGGGCGGCGGCGACCTCGTGGTGGTGCTTGTCGCAGGGCAGGCCCATTTCGATCATGGTCGAAACCATCTCGCCGCGAATGTCGACCGCGCTGTCGACCGGTGCGACCGGGAAATAGCCGCCCTTGGCGCGCGGCCGGTGGGCAAGGTTGCCGCCTTCATAGGTGCGGTTGGTGTTGGTCGGCAGCTCGATGTCGTCGATTTCGAAGCCCGAACCGGCATAGCCGTCGTGGAAGCGCACGTCGTCGAACATGAAGAATTCGGCTTCCGGGCCGACATAGACCGTGTCGCCGATGCCCGTGGCCTTGAGGTAATCCTCGGCGCGCTTTGCGGTCGAGCGCGGATCGCGGGCGTAAAGCTCGCCGGTGCCCGGCTCGACGATGTCGCACACCAGGATCAGCATCGGGGTCGCCGAGAAAGGATCGACGTAAGTCGCGTCGAGGTCGGGCATGAGGATCATGTCGCTCTCGTTGATCGCCTTCCAGCCGGCGATCGACGAACCGTCGAACATGAAGCCGTCGGTCAGCATGTCCTCGTCGATGACCGAGGCGACCATCGTCAGGTGCTGCCACTTGCCCTTGGGGTCGGTAAAGCGGAGATCGACATATTCGATCTCGTTTTCTTCGATGCTTTTCAGGATTTTATGCGCGGCATTGGCCATGGGATGTTATCCTTCCAGTTCTGGGAGGACGGCCCCCCGGCCGCCCGAATGGAGGCTTCATTCCAGACCGGGCCGATTCGGGAAAAGGGTTCGGTGAAGAATTCACGCGCGGTTCGCGTCCGCAACGAGCGCACAACGAAAACGGCCGGCGCGCGGGTGCGCACCGGCCGTGTTGCACGACGAGGCGAGGCCGTTAGAGGCCGGCGCGGTCGTCGGTGGTCGAGTAGGGCTGTTCCTGGATCGACGTGTCGACATCGATCATCTTGTAAATCAGGCAGTTGGCGATGAGCCCGGTGATGACGAGGTAGGCCGCCAGCACGCCGACGATGATCTGGGCGATCTGCCCTTCGATCACGCCCTGGTAGATGAGGAAGCCGAGCGCGAGGCCCACGACGATACGAACGACACGATCTTCCGGTCCGACATTCCTTGCCATCACTCATCCCCTTGATCGCGTGACCTTGATGGTCCGCTTGATTGCCCTCGATGAAAGTCTAGGCGCAATTCGAGGGCAAGCCAAGGCTCAGAAGGCGCGGCGCTGGGCTTTCAGCAGCATGCGCAGCAACATGGCCACAGGGCGGGGGACACCGACCTTGCCCTCCAGCCACAGGCTGACGGCGGAGCGCGAGACGCCGATCGCGCCGGCCAGGTCGGCCTGCGTGCGATACCCTAGCGAGCGCATGTGCCGGCGAAGCTCGTCGGGTGACATCGACGCCTTCAGCGCGGCGTCGTCCGGCTCGAGCGGCGGCGTTTCCGGCATCAGACGGCGTCGGCCCCGCGATCGCCGGTGCGGATGCGTATCGCCTGCTCGACCGGCAGCACGAAAATCTTGCCGTCGCCGATGCGGCCGGTGCGGGCGGCGTGCTCGATCGCCTCGACCGCGCGGTCGACCTGGTCGTCCTCGACCACCAGCTCGATCTTCACCTTGGGCACGAAATCAACGACATATTCGGCCCCGCGGTAAAGCTCCGTATGGCCCTTTTGCCGGCCGAAGCCCTTGACCTCGGTCACGGTGAGGCCGGTGGCGCCAACGTCCTGGAGGGCGTCCTTCACGTCGTCGAGCTTGAACGGTTTGATGATCGCTTCGATCTTCTTCATGTCCCCGTCATATCCGCGCCCCACGCTTGCCGCAATTGACGGCCAAGGGGCTGCCCATGAAAGCCATCATCCTTTCCGCCGGACAGGGGTCGCGCCTCGGTCACCTCGTCCAGGGCAAGCCCAAGTGCCTGATCGAGTTCAACGGCCGCAGCCTGCTCGACCGTCAGCTCGATACGCTGGATGCTTGCGGCGTGCGCGACGTGACAGTCGTGACCGGCTTCCGTGACGACGCGATCGAGGCCGCGTTGGCCAAGCGCGCCGGCGGGCCGACCGTGACGACGGTCTACAATCCCTTCTACAAGGTCGCCGACAACCTCGGCTCGCTCTACGTCGCCAAGGCGGCGATCGAGGGAGACACGCTGGTGTGGAACGGCGACACGCTGGTCAGCGAAAGCCTGATGAAACGGGTGCTGGCCAACAGCCAGCAGGGGATCTGCGTCACCATCGACCGCAAGGACGGCTATGACGACGACGACATGAAGGTCGTGGTCGATGGCGAGGGCAAACTCCACGCGATCGGCAAGCGGTTGCCGATGGCCAACGTCAACGCCGAATCGATCGGCCTGCTGGCGTTCCGCGGCGATGGCGCGGCGCGCTTCCGCGACGCGATCGAGCAGGCGATCCGGACCAGCGAAGGCACCACCATCTGGTACCTGCGCGTCATCCACCAGGTCGCGCAGAAGGCCGACGTCTGGACGCTCGACATCCAGGGCGAGGAATGGGGCGAGGTCGATTTCCCCGAGGACGTGAAGCGGGCGGAAAGCCTGGTCCGCGGCTGGGACGACGCGAGCGGCGTCGCCGCGGCCTAGGCCGGCTGCAGCGCGCGAAGACCGACGCTTTCCGCCAGGATTTCGAACGAACGCTTGCGCGCGTCGTGGTCGAAGATTTGCGACGTTACCATCAGCTCGTCGGCGCCCGTGCCCTCGATGAACGCTTGGGTCTGTGCGCGCACGGTGTCGGGCGAGCCGATCGCCGAGCATCGGAAGATGTCCTCCAGCGATAGTCGAAAATGCAGCGGCAGTTGGTCGATGAATCCCTCGACGGGCGGTTTGAGCTTGCCCGGGTTGCCGGTGCGCAAGGCGTAGAACGCCTGCTGGAGGGAGGTCGAAAGCAGCTGTGCCTCCTCGTCCGTCTCGGCGGCGAAGACGTTGAAGCCGAGCATGACGTACGGCGCCTCGAGCTGGTCCGACGGGCGGAAATTCGTCCGGTAGACGTGGATCGCCTCCATCATCTGCTGCGGCGCGAAATGGGAAGCGAAGGCATAGGGCAGGCCGAGCGCCGCCGCGAGCTGGGCACCGTAAAGGCTGGAGCCCAGAATCCACAGCGGGATGTGCGACCCTTCACCGGGGATCGCCCGGACCCGTTGGTCGGGTTCGGGATCGCCGAGATAGTGCGCCAGTTCCTGCACGTCGGCCGGAAACTCGTCGACCGTCAGGTTGCGCCGCATTGCCCGCGCCGCCGCCTGGTCGGTGCCCGGCGCACGCCCGAGCCCGAGGTCGACCCGGCCGGGAAACAGCGCCTCCAGCGTGCCGAACTGTTCGGCGACTTGCAGCGGCGAATGGTTGGGCAGCATCACGCCGCCGGCCCCGATGCGGATCGTCGAGGTGGCATTGCCGACATGGCACAGCGCGACCGAGGTCGCGGCGCTGGCGATGCCCGGCATCGAATGATGTTCGGCCATCCAGTAGCGGCGGTACCCCAGCCGCTCGGCGTGGGCGGCAAGGTCGGCGGCGTTGCGCAGCGCATCGCCAGGCGTGCGGCCTTCGGCGACGGGGGCGAGGTCGAGGACGGAAAGCGGGATCATCGCCACCATATGGGGCGGCTTGCCCGATTTGCGATGCCTAGTAGGGCGGCCGGTCGAGACCCTTGGGGCTCTTGGTGAAAATCTCGCAGCCGTCCTCGGTAATGCCGATCGAGTGCTCGAACTGGGCCGACAGCGACCGGTCGCGGGTAACGGCGGTCCACCCGTCTTCCAGCAGCTTCACGTCGGCGCGGCCGATGTTGATCATCGGCTCGACGGTGAAGAACATGCCGGAACGCAATTCGGGGCCGGTGCCGGCGCGGCCGACGTGGACCACCTCGGGCGCGTCATGGAACACCTGGCCGAGGCCATGGCCGCAGAAGTCGCGGACCACGCCGTAGCGGTGGCTTTCGGCATGGCGCTGGATGGCGTTGCTGATGTCGCCGAGACGGTTGCCGGGCTTGGCCTGTTCGAGGCCGAGCATCAGGCACTCGTAGGTCACGTCGACCAGCTTCCTCGCCTTCACCGAAACGTCGCCGACCAGGAACATGCGGCTGGTGTCGCCGTGCCAACCATCGAGGATGGGGGTGACGTCGATGTTGACGATGTCGCCGTCCTTCAATGCCTTGTCGCCGGGGATGCCATGGCACACGACGTGGTTGATCGAGGTGCAGCAGCTCTTGGTGTAGCCGCGATAGCCGAGCGTCGCGGGCACGCCGCCGCCTTCGAGCGTCATGCGGTAAACAATGGCATCGAGCTCGCCCGTCGTCACGCCGGGCACGACGTGCGGCGCCAGCGCGTCGAGGATCGACGCGGCAAGACGACCGGCGCGGCGCATCCCTTCGAACCCTTCCGGTCCATGGAGCTTGATCACGCCGGAACGCGGATCGACGCGGTCCCCGGGGGCGACGGTCATATATTCGGTCATGCGACGGGATATAGGCTGCACGCGAGGAGATTGCGAGGCACGTGCGGGGATGTCACAGAGGCTCATGGCTTCTTCCCGCACCTGGACCGCCGGACTGGCCGTGATCGGCGACGAGATCCTGTCCGGCCGGACGCAGGACAGGAATATCGGCCAATTGGCCCGATGGCTCAACGTGCAGGGTATCCGCCTGAAGGAAGTGCGGGTCGTGCCTGACGAGATCGAAGCGATCGGCGATGCGGTGAACCATCTGCGCACTTCCTACGACTACGCCTTTACCACCGGCGGGATCGGACCGACCCACGACGATATCACGGTGGACGCGGTGGCCTCCGCGCTCGGCGTGCCGGTCATGGTGCATCCGGATGCGCGGGCGATCCTCGAGCGCTATTACGCCGACAAGGGCGGGCTCAACGAAGGACGGCTCCGCATGGCGCGCGCGCCCGAGGGGGCCGAGCTGATCCCGAACCCGGTATCGGGCGCACCCGGCATCCGCATCGGCAACATCTTCCTGATGGCCGGGGTGCCGCACATCACCGCCGGCATGCTGGAAGGCCTGACCGGGACGCTGGAGGGCGGCCGGCCGCTGGTCAGCGTGACGATCGGCGCCTTCGCGCCCGAGAGCGAGGTGGCGGAGATCCTGCGCTCGGCGGAAAAGGCCAACGAAGGCATCGCGATCGGCAGCTACCCCTTCTTCAAGGAAGGCCGGGTCGGCGGCAATTTCGTGGTCAGGAGCGAGGACGAGGCGCTGGCCCGATCGGTTGCGGATGGTTTGGCGCGCGACATCGAAGCGGCGGGCTACGCGGTGACGGACGGCGGCCTCTAACCCGCGTTAGCCATTCCTTAGTCCAATCCGGCGCAATCGTCGTTTTCGAGAGCTCGGAAACCTGATGGCGCAAGCGCAGTCCCAGACCAGTTTCATGATGACGGCCGCCGTGCCGTGGCCCGACGATTCGCCGCCGGCGGATCGGCTGGGCGCGCTCGACAAGGTCGCGCTGTACGAGGGCACGACGCCCATCCCCTGCACGGTGCGCAAGATTTCGCCGCTCGGCGCGACGCTGCGCGGGGCGGGCGCCCGCAAGGTCGGCGACCAGGTGGCGGTCGAACTGCCGACCGGTCAGCGCGCGCCCGGCACGGTGGAATGGGCCGCAGGCGACGAAACCGGAGTGCGGTTCAAGCAGCCGATCGACATGGTCGCGCTGTTGAACCGCAAGCTGCTCGAAGAGACGGCCGAGCGGCGCAAGATGCCGCGGGTCGAACTACGCTGCGCGGTCGGCGTCAAATGGGGCATCCACGTCGCCGCCGCGACCTTGCGCAATATTTCCGCCAAGGGCCTGCAGATCGAAGGCGACGGCCTGCCGCCGCGCGACACCTTCATCTCGCTGTTCATCGACGGGCTGAACGTCCCTGCGGGCGAGGTGGTCTGGGCCAAGGACGGACTGGCCGGCATCGAATTGATGGACGAGCTTGCCTGGTCATCGCTGATGCCCTGGATCCGCGACCAGCATCGCGCGACAGCCGCCTAACGTCGCCTTTGCGACAGAGGAACGGGAACGCAGCCTGGAGGGTTGCACGGGCATGGCCTTCACCCAGCTCGACCCGCCGATTCCTGTCCACGTCGTCGACCGCGGCCCCGGCATGGCGTTTGCGGTCATCGACTATGGTCCGGAGTTCGACCTCCTCTGGGTCACCGGGATGGATGACGGCGGCGAGGTCTGGTGTGTACCAAATCCCCAGGTGAGGCTTCAGGCCAACTGGTCGATGGGCCGTCGGAAGGCGTCGGCAAAGGCCGCGAACTTGAGTGCCATCGCAAGCTAGGCAGCAGATAACCTTGTTGCATAGGATAACCAGTTTGCGTGTTTATCCTATGTTAAGAGTTGCCGTTCATTTTCCATTATATGAATAGTGGACCTGCTTACGCGCCCCGCCTGAACGTCGAGGTTTACCGCATCCTCGACGAAACCTTGCGGCAAGAAGTGCCGCCCGTCGGTTGGCGGGGCGGGATGCATTACGTCATCGACGAATTGCGCGCGTTGAAAGGATCCGGCGAAGTCGCCAGGTTGGCGGAATCCATTTCCTTGACCCTTCACCAGTTGGAATGGGCGCGGCGAAACCGGAATTCCGCATCGGAAGCGGAAGCCAAGCGCGCGTTGCACGATGCCGCTGCTGCCTGGCTGAACTTTCGGATCCTCCATTAATCTCTCGACGCGCCTGCTACGCCGACTGGTTCGCGAGATAGCGCTCGAGGTCGTCGCTGCCGCCGATCGTCTCGCCGTCGATCTCGATCAGCGGGGTGGTGCGGATGTTCTTCTCGCGCTCGAACGCGTCAACTTCTTCGCGCGATTTGAGGATCCGGTCGTCGACATCGTAGCCCGCCGCCTCGAGCATGTCCTTGGCGCGGACGCCGAACGGGCAGGTATGGTCGGGAAGGATCATGCGGGTAAGGGTTGCTTTCATCATTCGAACTCCTGGTTTTGCATGCCCAACGCCAGGCGAGGCGAAGAGTGCCGGGGCTTCCGGCGCCGCGCCGTTCCTCCTATCGAGTTGCACATGGAGGACGAGTGAGCGGCATTTTCCTGGCGGTCGAAACGGGCGGCACCAAGATCGTGGCGCGCCTTTGCGGCGACGGAGTCGATTGCGCTGCGCGCTGGCCGACATCGACGCCGGCGCAGGCGGTGAGCGATGTGCTCGCATTCGTGAGGGACGCGCTGGGCGCGGAGCGGAGGGTCGATGCGCTAGGCATGGCGGCGTTCGGGCCGATCCTGCTCGAAGGCGAGGAGGCGGGAACACTCCTCGAGACGCCCAAGCCGCACTGGACCGGCGCGAATGTCGCGCGTGACTTGGCGGACACGCTGACCTGTCCGTTCGCGGTGGAAACCGACGTGAATGCCGCGGCGATCGCCGAACATGCGCTCGAACCCGATTGCTCAAGCCTCGCTTACGTCACGATCGGGACCGGCATCGGCGGCGGCCTGTCGCGGGCCGGCGCGACGCTGCAGGGCGCGATGCATCCGGAGATCGGGCACTTGCCGCTGCTTCGGGCCAAACATGACGAGACACCGTCGGCCTGTCCGTTCCACGACCATTGCGCGGAAGGGTTGGTCGCCGGACCGGCGCTCGGCCGGCGGCTGGACGGCGCGCTGCTGCATGAGGCGCCGGACGTACTCGCCCTTGCGGCCGATTATGCCGCGCAGCTGGTGGCGTCGGTGGTACTGGCCTGGTCGCCGCACAAGGTCGTGCTCGGCGGGGGCGTGGGCAGTGCGCCCGGCATCATCGAGGGCGTCCGGACACGCTTGCCGGCGGTGTTCGGCGGCTACGGCGTTGGCGATGCCGTTCGCCAACCCGATTTCCTGATCCCGCCGAAGCTGGACGATGCCGGGTTGGAAGGCGCGATGCTGCTTGCGCGCCGCCTCCTGCCCGATCCGGCCTAGCGCGTGCTCATCGAATAGGGGCGGCTGGCGGGAGACACCGCCCAGCTCGTGTTCGGCTGCGCCTGCATGACGAAACGCAGTTCGCCCCCGCGCATGATTTCGTCATGCGTGACGAAGCTGCGCGCCAGCGGTTTCCCGTTGAGCGAAACGCTTCCGATATAAGGATGCGCATCGTCCATGTTGGCGGCGGTGACGGTGAACGTCTTCCCGTTCGGCAGCTTGAGCGCGGCGCGGTTCACGAACGGGCGGCCGATGACATATTCAAGGCTGCCGGGCGTGACGGGGTAGAAGCCCAGGCCGGTGAACAGCAGCCAGGCCGACATCTGGCCGAGGTCGTCGTTGCCCGACAGGCCGTCGGGCGTCGGCTTGTACTGGCTGTCCATGATCTGCTTCAGCCGGCCTTGCGTCTTCCACGGCGCGCCGGCGTAATTGTAGAGATAGGCGACGTGGTGGCTCGGCTCGTTGCCGTGGATGTACTGGCCGATCAGGCCGGCGATGTCCTCGGCGTGGCTGTAGTCGAGCTTCGAATTGTCGAAGTCGAACATCTGGTCGAGCTTCGAGACCACCGCCGCGTCGCCCCCCATCGTCTTGAACAGGGCGGCCTGGTCCTGCGGCACGAACCAGCTGTACTGCCAGGCATTCCCCTCGGTGTAGTCCGAGCCGTAGTTGATCGCGGTCGGGTCGAAGGGGGTGCGGAAGCTGCCGTCGGCCTTGCGCGCGCGGACGAAGCCGGTCTTCGGATCGAACGTGCTGCGCCAGTAGCCGGCACGCTTGTCGAAGGTCGCGGCGATGTCCTTGCGGCCCATGTTCTCGGCCATGCGGGCGATGGTCCAGTCGTCATAGGCATATTCGACGGTCTTCGACGCGGCCTCCGGTTCCTTGTCGATCGGGACGTAGCCGACCTTCATATATTCGCCGAGGCCGCCGTACGGCGCGTAGGTGGCGCTGGCGACCATCGCGTCGAGCGCACGCTTGGCGTCGAACCCGCGGATTCCCTTTAGATAGGCGTCGGCGATGACCGGGACGGCGTGATAGCCGATCATCGTCCACGTCTCGCGTCCCTGGAATTGCCAGACCGGCAGGATTCCGAACGGGCTGTCCTCGCGGCTGGCGACGAGCGAGTTGACGATGTCGGCGTTGACCTTTTCCGGCTGGACGAGGGTCAGCAACGGCTGCTGCGCGCGGAACGTGTCCCACAGCGAAAAGGTCGAGCGGAAGGCGAAGTCCTTGGCGACATGCACCTGGTTGTCGGTGCCGCGGTAGCGCCCGTCCGCATCGCCGGCGACCGAGGGGGCGAGCAGCGTATGGTAGAGCGCGGTGTAGAGGTTACGGCGCATCGCGTCGGGCGCGTCGATGTCGAGCACGCCCAGCGCCTCGGACCAGCGGGCACGGGTCGACGCGCGGACGGCATCGAAATTGCCTCGCTCGGCCGCGAGGTTCTGCAGCGCGCCGGCCTCGTCGACCGACGAGAGCGCGACCTTGACCTCGAGCGGGCGGGAGAGGGTGCCGAAGTCGAGCCGTGCGACCAGCTGGCGGCCTTCCTTGTAGTTGACGGCGTTGGTGCCGCGCCCCGGGCCCTGGAAGCCGCGGTAGGCGACGTCCTTTTCGGTATCGACGAACTGCTGCGCGGTGACGGGCGACGACAGGTGCATGGCGAAGCACAGGATCCGGTCCGGTGCCCAGCCGCGCGTCTGGCGGCAGCCGGTAATGGTCTGCGAATCCCGCAGGCGGACCGACGACCAAAGCACCTTTCCTGGGTAGTTGTAGAGCGAGGTGCGCAGGTCGAAGACGAGGTGCGCGGCCTTGGCCGAGGGGAAGGTGTAGCGATGGACGCCGACGCGGGTGCCGGCGGTCATTTCCGCCCGCACGCCGTAATCGGCGAGCGTCACGGCGTAGTAGCCGGGCTCGGCCGTCTCGGTCTTGTGGTCGAAGCGCGAGCGGTAGCCGGAACCGGGCACCTTGGCGCTGCCCGGTTCCAGCTTCACCGTGTCGCCGCTGACCGGCATGACCAGGAAATCGGCCAGGTCGCTATGCCCCGCGCCCGAGAAATGCGTGTGGCTGAAACCCTGGATGGTCGGGTCTTCGTAATGATAGCCGGCGGCGTGGCTGTAGCAGTCGCGCACGGTGCAGGTGGTGTCGGTGTCGGGCGAAAGCTGGACCATGCCGAAGGGCGCGACCGCGCCGGGATAGGTATGGCCGTCGCCGCCGGTTCCGATCATCGGGTCGACCGAGGCGAAGCCCTTCGACGGGTTGGCCGGCGCGGCAAAGGCGGCGGTGGTGCTGAGCAGGAGGGCGGCGAGGGCGGGGATGGTGCGCGGCATGGCTCTCTTCGACGCTGGTAACGGGAGCGCGATGGTGGGCGAGGCGGACGGGAAGGGCAACCCGGTTGCGGCGGCGAAAGGCGGCCATTACGCCTTGGCCTCGACAAAGGCGGGAGACAGCGAGTGGAAATCGGTCGGCGGGCAGTCTTGGCGGGAACGGCGGCACTGGCGGGATGCGCGGCACTGCCGCCGGTGCGCGACACCAGCGGGGTCGACTGGAAGGCGCTGGCCGACGACGTGCGGACGGAGATGGCCTTCGCCTGGGACCAGTACCGCCAGCACGCCTGGGGCAAGGACGAGATCAAGCCGCTGACCGGCGGATCGTCGAGCTTTCCGCTGAAGGATCACCACCTCGGCCTGTCGTTGATCGAGGCGTTGGACACACTGTGGCTGATGGGCCTCGACGACCGCTTCGCCGACGGCATCGACTGGGTCGAAAAGAACGCCAATTTCGATGTCGACGGCGAGGTGTCGGTGTTCGAAACCTCGATCCGGCTGGTCGGCGGTCTGCTGTCCGCGCACCTGGCGAGCGGCAGCCCGCTGGTGCTGGCCAAGGCGAAAGACCTCGCCGACCGGTTGCTCCCGGCGTTCGACACGCCGACCGGCATGCCGACCCGGTTTGTGAATCTGCGCACCGGCAAGCGACGACAGCCGGTGACCAGCCCGGCTGACATCGGCACCTACCTGCCCGAATGGGCCACGCTCAGCCGGCTGACCGGCGACGACCGCTACGCCAAGGCCGCCAAGCGCGCGGCGACGGCGGTGTTCGACCGGCGCTCCAAGATCGGGCTGGTCGCGACCCAGATCGACGTCGAGACCGGCCAGTGGAAATCGCGCACCGCGACGGTGGGCTCCTACGTCGACAGCTTTTTCGAATATCTTTGGGACGGATGGCAGCTGCTGGGCGATGCCGACTGCAAGCGGATGTACGACACCTCCACCGCGGCGGTCCTGAAGCACCAGCAGGTGTGGAAGGACGGGCAGCTGTGGTTCGCCGACGTCGATTTCGAAACCGGCGCGATCGTCTCGACCCGGCAGGACGAGCTGGCGTCCTTCTACGGCGGGCTGCTGGGGCAGGGAGGCGAGATGAAGCTGGGCGCGGCCTACGCCGAAAGCTGGGCGGCGGTGCAGGCGCGTTACGGCGTGCTGCCGGAGGAATATGACTATGCGAGCGCGCAACCGACGCAGGTCAGCAACGCGCTGCGCCCCGAGCTGGTCGACAGCGCCTTCACCCTGTGGCTGATCGACCGCAACCCGCGCTGGCGGGCGATCGGCCGCGATCATTTCCTGGCGATGAAGGCCCATAACCGCGCGCCCTACGGCTATGCCGACCTGGCGGACGTGACGACCAGCCCGAAGAAACAGGCCGACCATTGCCCCGGCTACTGGTGGTCGGAGCAGATGAAATATTACTACCTGTTGTTCGCCGACACGCCGCGGTTCGATTACGCGCGCAATTGCCTGTCGACGGAGGGCAATGTGCTGCAGGGATTGCGCACGGCGGGGTGACGACAATTTTGTGAAGCGCCCGGAACAGGTCGATGTCCAAAAGGTTTTTAGGCCGAACTTCAAAGGCTCGGTGCGCATTACGATGGGTGCGAAAATCTTGATCGTCGAGGACGAAGTCCTCGTAGCATGGAACATGAAGGACATCCTCGAGGCCAACGGCTTCGAGTGCGTCGATATCGCTCCCGACCTTGAAACGGCCGGGCGCTATTTCGGAGATTCCATCGACCTCGCCCTCGTCGATCTTAACCTTCGCGACGGCCTGACCGGTCCGCAGATCGGTGCGCAGCTTTCGGCGAAGGGTACGCGGGTCATCTTCATCACGGCGAACCCGGCCCAGATCGGCGACGGCATTGCCGGGACGATCGGTGTGCTGACCAAGCCCACCGACGACGAAACCCTTTTGGCCGCGGTCCAATATGCGTTGCGGACGGCGGACGAAGCGGTCGCTCCCCCGACAGCGCTCAAGCTATTCGGATAAAGTACCCAACCCGCATTTGCTCGCCCTTCAACGGGCGAGCGCGCGCAGCGGCACGTTGGCCGTTACGACCAGGCCGGACGCCAGCCATTGACGCTCGACCGTGCCGCCAAGCTGGTTGCGCACGCTAAGGTCGGTCAATTTCGTGCCGAATCCTTCATGGTCGGGCTCCTTCCCGATCACCGGGCCGCCCGTTTCCGACCAGGTGATGACGCAGTCGCATTCCTCGGATTTGACCTCGACCGCGACCGCGCCGTCGTCGGATGACAGGGCGCCGTACTTGCTCGCATTCGTGGCCAGTTCGTGGACCAGCAGCGCAATGGGCGTCGCGCCGCGGTCGTCGATCCTGACTTCGTCGCCATCGATCCGGATCCGGCCTTCCATCATCGCGGGGTAAGGCGAGAGTACTTCCGCGAATAACGCCTTGAGGCTCTCCGCTTCCACGGTAGGACGAGATCTTTCCGAGTGCGGGCGGACAAGCTCGTGAGCCCGGCCCAATGCCGCGATGCGAGACTGGAGGTCGGAGGCAAACTCCATATGCGCGGGCTGGCGACGAGCCGAAATGCCGATCAGGCCGCTGATGACCGAGAAAATGTTCTTGATGCGATGGCTGAGCTCTCTCCCCAGAATCTCATTCTGCTCGGCGGTCGCTTTCTGCTCGTGAATGTCGGTGCACGTTCCCATCCACCGCACGATGTCTCCTGAAGCGCTGTGCATCGGCATGGCGCGGCCCAAGACCCACCGGTACTCGCCCGAACGATGGCGCAATCGGTATTCGATCTCGTAAGGATTGCCGGTCTTCAGGGAATGCCGCCAAAGCGCCCAGGCCCGCTCCTGATCGTCCGGGTGGAACATGCCATTCCAGGCTTCGCCGTCAGTGGACCCCTCGGGCATCCCGGTAAATTCGTACCAGCGGGCGTTGTAGTAGTCATGGAAGCCATCCGGCAGGGTCGACCACACCATATGCGGGAAGGCGTCGGCGAGCGTGCGGAATCGCAGGTCGCTTTCGCGCAGCGAGTTGCGTGCCGACGTAAGCTCTGCCTCGGCTTGATCCAGCAGTCGTTTGGTTTCGGGCAAAAGCAAGCTCCTGGGAGGGACAACCGATGATTCCGAAATTGTGTCCCTAGGGAACGTCTTCAGCCGTCGAGGCTGACGAAACTATCCAGCACCCGCTTCTGCCCCGCTTTCTCGAAATCGATCTCCAGCTTGTTTCCCTCAATCGCCTGGATCGTGCCGTACCGGAACTTGCCGTGGAAGACGCGCATGCCGACGCTGAGGTCGTCGCGACCCTTGTTGCCGAGGGACACAGCGCTCGCCTTGGCCTCGATGACTCGCTGGGGCTGGGCGTTGAAGCGGCCCTGGGCGCGCTGCCATCCGGCGCCGCGAGTTGAGGCGCGGTCGCTGCGGGCGGCGGCGAGGTGGGCGAAGGGGTCGCCATGCTCGCTCCACTGCGCGCGCCACAGGCTTTCGCCGCCGCTCATCGTCGTCTCGGGTTCGACATGCTCGTCCGGAAGCTCGGCGACGAAGCGGCTGGGGATGGAGCTGGTCCACTGGCCGTAGATGCGACGGTTGGCGGCGTGGAGGATGGTCGCCAGCTGCCGAGCGCGGGTGATGGCGACGTAAGCAAGGCGGCGTTCCTCCTCGAGTGAGGCGAGGCCGCCCTCGTCCAGCGCGCGCTGCGAGGGGAAGACGCCTTCTTCCCAGCCGGCGAGGAACACCAGTTGGAATTCGAGGCCCTTGGCGGCGTGGATGGTCATGATGGTGACCTTGTCGCCGCCCTTGTCTGCGTCATTGTCCATGACAAGGCTGACATGCTCGAGGAAGGCGCCGAGCGTGTCATACTCCTCCATCGCGCGGGCGAGTTCGGCGAGGTTTTCGAGGCGGCCGGCGGACTCGGCCGAGCGCTCGGCCTGGAGCATGGCAGTATAGCCGCTTTCGTCGAGGAGGATGCGGGCGAGCTCGGCGTGGGGCAGTTCGCTGGCCATCTGCCGCCAGCGGGCGATGTCGGCGATGAAGCGGGCGAGGCTGTTGCGGGCGCGGCTCTGCAGCTCGTCGCTGTCGAGCATCTGCGCGGCGGCGAGCAGCAGCGGCTGGCCGGTCTGGCGGGCGAAGGCGTGGATGGTGGCCAGCGCCTTGTCGCCCAGCCCGCGCTTGGGCTGGTTGACGATGCGGTCGAAGGCGAGGTCGTCGGCCGGCTGGGCGACGAGCCGGAGGTAGGCGAGGGCGTCGCGGATCTCGGCGCGCTCGTAGAAGCGGAAGCCGCCGATGATCTGGTAGGCGAGGCCGATCGCGATGAACCGCTCTTCGAACTCACGGGTCTGGAACTGCGCGCGGACGAGGATGGCGCAGTCGGCGAGCGATCCGCCCTTGCGCTGGTGGCTCTCGATCTCCTCGCCGACGCGGCGGGCTTCTTCCGGCCCGTCCCACACGCCGATGACGCGGACCTTCTCGCCGGCGTCGATCTCGGTCCACAGCTGCTTGCCGAGGCGGCCGGAGTTGTTGGCAATCAGGCCGGAGGCGGCGCCGAGGATGTGCGGGGTCGAGCGGTAATTCTGTTCGAGACGGATGACCTTAGCGCCCGGGAAGTCCTTTTCGAAGCGCAGGATGTTGGCGACCTCGGCCCCGCGCCACGAGTAGATCGACTGGTCGTCGTCGCCGACCACGCAGATGTTGCGGCGCGGCTCGGCGAGGAGGCGAAGCCATTCATACTGGCTGGCGTTGGTGTCCTGGTATTCGTCGACAAGGATGTAGCGGAAGCGGTCGCGATACTGCTCGAGGACGTCGGGGTGCGCCTTGAAGATGGTCAGCATGTGCAGCAGCAGGTCGCCGAAGTCGCATGCGTTCAGTTGCTGGAGGCGCGCCTGGTATTGGGCGTAGAGCTCCTGGCCGCGGCCGTTAGCGAAGCTCTCGCTCTCGGCCGCGTCGATGTGCTTCGGCGTCCAGCCGCGATTCTTCCACCGGTCGATGAGGGACGCGAGCTGACGCGCGGGCCAGCGCTTCTCGTCCAGTTCGGCGGCGGTGATCAGCTGCTTCAGGAGGCGCAGCTGGTCGTCGGTATCGAGTATGGTGAAGTTGGATTGCAGGCCGACCAGCTCGGCGTGTGCACGGAGCATGCGGCTGGCGACGGAGTGGAAGGTGCCGAGCCACGGCATGCCCTCGACTGCGCCGCCGGTGATGCGCGACACGCGCTCCTTCATCTCGCGCGCGGCCTTGTTGGTGAAGGTGACGGCGAGGATCTGGCCCGGCCAGGCGAGGCGGCTGGCCATCAGGTGGGCGAGGCGGGCGGTCAGCGCCGCGGTCTTGCCGGTGCCGGCGCCGGCCAGCATCAGCACCGGCCCCTCGGTCGTCATCACCGCGTCGCGCTGCGGCGGGTTCAGGCCTTGCAGGTAGACGGGTTCGCTCGTCGGGGCAGGGGAGTCGGGCACACGCGAACATCTAGGGAACGGGGCCGAGAACGGCAATGGCCGGCGCCACTCCGAAGCGAGGGCGCCGGCCGACTTGGTGGTTAGGCTTCGAGGCCGTGCTTCAAGCTGCTGACGCGGTCATGGCCCTCGCGCACCGACTGGTAGGCGGTTTCGATGACCGAGCGGCTTTCCGGCTTAAGGTCGTCCATCTTGAGTGCGGCCTCGAACTTTTCCTTGAGGTAGTCCTCGCCGCGCTCGACCTCGTTGACGATCGCCTTGTCGTCGCGACCGGTGACGGCCGACTTCAGGTCGAGCCAGGCCTGGTGAATCGACCCCATGGTCGACCCGTCCTGGTCGGGCTCACCGCCGAGGCGGCGCACTTCGGCCTGGAGGTCGCCCGACACGCGCTCGCGCTGGCCGGCGAAATCGGTGAACATCTGGCGGAACTGGTCCGACTCCACATGCTCGGCCGCATCGCGATAGCCTTTCACGCTGTCGTTGAGGGTCGAGGTCAGGGTCTTGAGGGTGGCGAGGTCGTCGTTCTTGTCAAACATGTCTCATCCTTACGCTGAGGTGGGAATGCAGGGCGAACGAGCGGAGGCGGGCAAGGATGCGTGCGTTGCGGACGCGAATCGATTTCCGAGTCGTGCGGCCCGTTGCGGGGTTGAACGGGGCGCGAAAGCCGGTACATGCGGCGCCGACTCGGCTGGAATGGGGGACTCCCGCCGCAAGACTCGCGACTTATCCGCGATATCCCCGTTATCCACAGGCTGAATGGCCGATTCCGCGCTTTGCGAATCGGGTCTTCCGAGTCATTCTAACAATGTGATCGGGACGGAAGGTTCCAGCCTCCTTCGGGACGAAGGATCCAGAGGTACCGATCTCCGCCGGCAGGCGATGAGGAGGGTCTTCGGACCCAAGTCGGACCAGCCGGTCAGAGGCGCCGGAAGAGTTGGTTTTCCTGTCGCCGCACTGTGAAGGGTCTTCGGACCCGGAAGAGAGCGCGAAGGGGCCAACCCAAGAAGGGCCGCAGAACATCGGACGGCTTTGACTTCGGTCAGGCCGGGTCGGACCGGAAGGAAAGCGGGTTCTTTACGAACAGCGCAACCATCAAGGATCGACTTGGGCTCCTCACGGGAGCGGTCAGTTGGGAAGCGGAAGCCTGAGCTGGTGCGCCAGGATCGACGATGAAGGGCTCCGGCCCGGATGAGACGAACACCGGCAGATCCAACGCTCGGCGCAGATGGGGGCTGGCAGCAATGCCGGCCCCCATTTCGCATGCGCGGCCGGAAAGGTGCGGTATCCCGCTCGCGGCGAGGTCGGCGGACGCATCTTCTCGCGGTTTTGCGCGTTTTATTCTTCGCCAGTGCCCTTCGGGCGCAGCACCGCTCTTCCGGCTTTCCCCCTTTGAGCCGATGCGGTGACCAGCGCCCGGGCGTGGGGGCGCTTCCGGTCGGAACGGCGGGGAGGCCACCGGCCGGGAGCCGCCAGGCTTGCGGAATCCGAAAGCTCGATTGACCCTCGGCGAGGCCGCGCTAGCCTGTCGTCGCCGAAGTCGTGGGGGTGCTTCATGTTTGCGTTTGTTCTTGTTGGCGCCGCGATCATGGTCGCGCCACCCGCCTCGTCGCCGAGCGTCGAGCGCATCGTCCTGACGAAAGCGCCGCCGCGGCAGGGCGAAGTGCCCAAGCTGCTCAGTGTCACCTTGCAAGGCGACGGCGAATCGCATGGCAAGAACGGCGTCCCGGTGCCGATCGATGCGTCAGGCACGCCCACGGGCAGCGGCCTCGTTTCCTTATTCTCGCAGGACGACTATCCGGCCGAGGCGATGCGGAAAGGCGAGGAAGGGACGTCGACCGTCCGGCTCGACGTCGATGCGGCGGGGCGGGTCACCGGCTGCTCGGTGATCGACACGTCCAAGTCTCCCTCGCTCGACGCCGCGACTTGCCGCGTGCTGTCCGAACGTGCGCGTTTCACACCGGCCAAGGGGCCCGATGGACGGGCGGTGGCGGAGCATTATACCCAGCGCGTTCGCTGGTTGCTGCCCAAGATGGGGCCAGCACCGTTCGCGGATTCGCGTGGCCGAATGCTCATGACGTTCGACGGAAAGGGCGCGATTTCTGGTTGTCGTTCTGACGAACGCATCCCGGAGAGCGTGGTTCAACAGAACTGTGCCTCGCTCGCAGCGACGATCCCGCCGTGGATCACCGAAAAGGAACGCGCCGGGCGGACGATGGTGTTCGAAGCCGGGTTCGCCGTCGGCGGGCCGGAAGCGGCGCAGACGGTCGGACGGTCCCCCGAACACGAACTGCTCAGCATGGTCGGCCTGGCACTGTCGATCAACGCGAACGGCGACGTTGTGGGCTGCACGCTGGCCGGACCGGACAGGGCGATGCCGGCAGCGCAAGTCGAAAAGGCATGCGCGGGTCCCAGAACGATGCATTATGAACCGCTCGATGCCGCGGCGGCCGACAGGTCCGATCGCCATGGCGTCAGCTATTATGCGGCCTATTTCGATCGATCGAAGGGGTAGGGATTGAGCCGGCTGTTCGAACGCATGGCGAGTGGCGTGGCGGCCGCGGCCGGGCAGCCGTGGGCATTCGCCGTCGCCCTTTGCGTGATCCTCGTCTGGATGGTGACGGGGCCGGTGTTCGGTTTCTCCGACACCTGGCAGCTGGTCATCAACACCGGCACGACCATCGTCACCTTCCTCATGGTGTTCCTGATCCAGAACGCCCAGAACCGAGACGCGGCGGCGATCCAGGCCAAGCTGGACGAATTGATCCGTGCACTAGAGGGCGCGCGCAACGAGTTCATCGGCATCGAACATCTCGGCGAGGCCGAACTGGAAGAAATCCGCAAGGCGCTCGAGGACAAGGAAGGCGGCATCGACCTCAAAAACCGGCGCAAGGTCATCGACCGCCTGATCGCGAGGCGCTGACCGGCATCTCGGGCCGTGACAGCGGCCGATTTCACGCTACGCTGGGTCCGCCGAATGAGGAGGGGACATGTTCGCGTTTTTCCTGGCGGCTGCGGCTTCGACTGCCGTGGCGGCAGACGTGCCTGGCCGCACGGCCAACATCATCAATAGTTACGAATTGGACCAGGCCAAACTGTCGGTCCGCGACCTGCCGCTGGATTTCCCGGAGGGCACGGCGACGATGGAAATCGGGGTCAGTGCGAAGGGTCGGCTGACAACGTGCCGCATGACGGCGTGGGAGGTGGGCGGTCCCGCCGCCCCGGACATCGAGAAATCGATTTGCGATACGCTCCGCCGGAAGGCGAAGCTCGATGCTGCGCTGGACGCGGCTGGCCGGCCGATCGATAGCCTCCTTTCCGTCGGCATCGATCCCGTGCTGCCCGATGAGCCGGACTTGCCAACGCTTGCCGGGCTTTTTTCTTCGGAGGACTATCCGATGGCCGCGTTGCGGAGCGGTGCGGCCGGCACGGTCACCGTGCGCGTCGACGTCGGCGCCGACGGCAAGCCGACGCAATGTTCTTTGATGAAATCGTCGAAGAACGGGGCGCTTGACGAAAAGACCTGCGAAATCTTCCTGAAAAGGGCGAAATTCGTGACCGGAAAGGATGCGGCGGGACGAGCTATCGCCGGCCATGCCATACAGCGCGTTCGTTGGCAGTTGCCCGACTACCAGGCCCTGAAGGACAGTGTCCTTCGCACGAGCATGACGTTCGACGCCGATGGCAAGCCTTCGGGCTGCCAAAGCTATTTCGACGAAGGTCGCGCGAAGCAGGAGGCGTGCGCGCTCTTGCAAGGCGTGGCCGCAAAGGCGCTGACGCCCGTGCAACGTGCATTCCGGTCGTTGGTCAAGGAAGAAGGGGTCCTCCTCGGCCCGCGGCAGGCGGCCGACCAGGTCGGAAGGCACAAGGGCGAAGACCGGTTGGCCATGCTGGCCGCATTCATTACGGTGAACGACCGTGGGCAGGTCACGTCGTGCGAGGCTGTCGACTCCCAACAGCAAGGCGAAGCGGCTGCGCTCTGCAATTCCACTCGCAGAACAAAGTTCGCGCGCGATGACGCCGCGCCTGCCGGAGACTTGACGGCTGTAACCTACAGCGCGTTGGTTCTTCGCCGTCCGGGCTACTGATACGAAAAGGGGCGGCGCCGTGACAGCGCCGCCCCACCCCCGGAACGGGGATTGCAACTTTCCTAGTCGGCGAGGCCGGCGGGCACCGTGCCACCGTTGGCGGCCAGCTGCTTCATCACCTCGCGGTGGAGCCACATGTTCATTTCGGCGCTGCCGTCCTTCTCGCCCGTATAGCCAAGCTCGGTCGCCAGTTCCTTGCGGTTCTCCAGGCTGGAATCGAGGCCGAGCAGCTTCATGAGGTCGACGATCGACGTGCGCCAATTGAGGTCGGGGTTGCCCTTTTCGGCCATCTTGGCCTCGAGCACCTGCTCGACGTCGACGGTCTGTGCGGTCGTTGTCGGGGCCGGTGCAGCCGGAGCGCCCGCCGTACCGGTCGGCGCGCCGCCATCCCATCCCGCGGGGATCTGGGGGCGGTCTTCAGGCGCCGTTGCGGTCTTGTGACCGAAAATCGCGTCCTTGATCTTGCCGAAGATGCTCATGTGTTCCTCCTTTGATTGGTGCACCGACAACGCACTGGCCGGTCGACCGGACCCTCGACTGGTCGTGCCGGACTAGCGGCAGGACGCAGCGATCCGGGAGAGCAGGGTCGCGATGGCCGGGTCGAGTGCCGGCTCGGCGAGCGTTTCCGCGCACGCGATAGCTAGCGCCGCCTCGGTCTCGGCGACCGGCTGCACAGTGTGGGGGACCGGCTCGAGCGCGGCGGCCGTCGCGCCGTGCGGACGTTTGAGCGCCCGCAACTGCTCGACCTGGCTGGCCCGTTCGCCGGCCCGGTCGGTCAGCGCGTCCGCCTCATCGGGCGGGGCGTCGAGCGCGGCCGTGCGCAGCGCGTCCTCGCTCAGGCGGGCCAGTTCGGCGAGGCGGATGACGTCCATCGGTCGAAAAACGGCATCGCGGGGGTGTGGTTCCTCTTCCGCTGGCGAGAGGGGGCGGCTAGCGTCGGCTCCCGAACGAGACGACAGGGGGCATCATCATGCGAACGTATTGGGCGATATCGCTGCTTCTGGCAGCAGCCGCGCCGGTGGCGGCGCAGGCGCCGGCCAACGTCAAGGCGTCGGTGGCCGCGACGGCCGCGCGCGATGCGGAGAACGTCATGCTCGACGCCGGACGCAAGCCGGCCGAAGTGCTCGCCTTCTTCGGCCTCCAGAAGGGAATGCGCGTGCTCGACCTGTTCGGGGCCAACCGCTACTGGGCCGAAATCGTCGCCCCCGCCGTCGGGCCCAAGGGCCAGGTCACGGTGTGGGAGCCGACCCAGTTCAGCAGTGACAAGGCCAAGACCGCTTTCGACGCCTTCGCGGCACGGCAGAAGAATGTGTCGCTGATGTCGAGCCCGATGCAGGCGCCGGCCTTCGCGCCCAACACCTATGATTTCGCGATCCTCAACCTCGACTATCACGACCTCTATTGGGAAAGCGCGAAGTACAAGATCCCGAGGATGAATCCGGATGCGTGGATCGCAACGCTCTACGCGGCGATGAAGCCAGGCGGCATTGTCGCGCTGACCGACCATGCCGCGGCGCCCGGCGGCGACACGCGGGCGGTGGTGGAGAAATATCACCGGATCGACCCGGCCACGGCCCGCGCCGATTTCGAGCGGGCCGGCTTCATCATCGAGGCAACGAGCAACCTTCTCGCCAACCCGGCCGATGCCCATGACCTCAACGTGTTCGACGAGAAAATTCGCGGAAAGACAGACAGATTCATGATCAAGCTGCGGAAGCCTGCCAAGTGAGCAGTTCGCCGGCGGCCCTGCGGGGCGGTTCGCTTTGGGTGTTGGGATCGCTGCTGTTCGGCGTGGTCGCCGGGGCGCTGGCATCCGGCCTTGGCGACGGGATGCGCGAACCGATGGTGCGCATCGCCTCGACCGTCGGCGGGCTTTGGCTCGACGGGCTGAAGATGACGGTGGTGCCGCTGATCATCGCGCTGCTGATCACCGGGATCGCCGGCGGTACCGATGCCGCCCGCAGCGGCGGGATTGCGGGGCGCAGCATCGTCACCTTCGCCATCATCCTGACCGGTTCGGCGATCCTCGGCGCGGTGCTGATGCCGCTGCTGCTCGACCTGTTCCCGCTCAGCCAATCGTCGGTCGATGCGCTTCGGGCGGGCCTGTCGGCGGTTGATACGTCGAGCGCCGCCGCGTCGGTCCCCAAGCTGGAAGACTTCCTGCGCTCGGCCATCCCGACCAACCCGATCGCCGCAGCGGCCGAGGACAAGATCCTGGCGCTGGTGGTGTTCACGGCCCTGTTCGCCTTCGCCGCGAGCCGGATCGACGCCGAGAGCCGCAATCGCATCTTCACCTTCTTCCAGGCCGTCGAAAAGACCATGCTGGTGATGGTGGGGTGGGTGCTGAGGCTGGCCGTGATCGGTATCTTCGCGCTGGCGTTTTCGGTCGGCGCAGGTGCTGGCGGCGCGGTGTTCGCCGCGCTCGGCCACTACATTGCGTTGATGGTGACCATCGGCTTCTGCGTCATGCTGGCCGGCTACGCCATTGCCAGGTTCGGCGCGGGCTGGCGCCTCGGTGATTTCGCGCGGGCGATGATCGCACCGCAGGCTGTTGCCATCTCGACCCAGTCGAGCCTCGCCTCGCTTCCGGCGATGCTGAACAGCGCGCGCGCGCTCGGCGTTCCGGAACGCAACAGCGATATCGGCCTGCCGCTGGCCGTGGCGCTGTTCCGCGCGACCGGGCCGGCCATGAACATCGCCGTGGCGATCTACGTCGCCTACTGGATGCAGGTGCCGCTGCCGGCCGAAGTGCTGATTGCCGGCATCGCCGTGGCGTCGGTCGCCAGCTATTGGGCGGTCAGCCTCCCGGGCGCATTGAGCTTCGTCACCTCCATCGCTCCGATCGCGCTGGCGATGGGTGTACCGATCGAGCCGCTGGCCCTTCTGATCGGCGTCGAGGTGCTGCCTGATATCATGCGGACGCTGGGCAATGTCGTGATGGACGTCGCGGTGACGGGCACGGTCGCGCGCCGCACACCGAAGGTCGAGGGCAGCGAGGGCTAAGCCCTAGCGGCCGGCCATTGCCCGCACCTGGTCGGAATAGAGTCGGCCCACGGCCTGCTCGCTACCGTCGGCCAGCCGCGCCAGCCAGCGACCGGAGGCGTTGCGCGAAAAGCCCGTGACGAAGTCGCGCCGGACGATCGCCGACCGGTGGAGCCGGACGAACAGGCGCGGATCGAGACCTTCTTCCAGCGCGCTCATCGAATGATGGATCAGCCAGCTGCGGTTGCCGACGTGGAGGCGCATGTAGTCGCGCTCCGCAGACACGCGGTCGATATCCCGCGCGGCGATCCGGACGAGGCCGGAAAGATCGGATGCCCAGAATTCCTCGAGGAATTTCGACTTGCCCTCGCCGTCGCCCGTCGGCCGTTCCTGCGACAGGAAGGCGCGGGCCCGCTCGATCGCGCGGGCGAGGCGGGCCGGGTCGACCGGCTTCATCAAATAATCGACCGCCGCGACTTCGAAGGCGGCGACCGCGAACTGGTCGAACGCTGTGACGAAGACGACGGCGGGCGACCGGTCGAGACGCGACAGCGCCCGGGCCACCTCGATCCCGTCGAGTCCGGGCATGGCGATGTCGAGCAGGACGATATCGGGGGTCAGCGCTTCGGCCTTGCGGACGGCCACCTCGCCGTCAGGCGCGGTGCCGACGAGGCGCGCGCCCTCGAGGCGGGACAGCAGGAGCTCCAGCCGCTCGGTCGCCAACTGCTCGTCATCGGCAACAAGGATATCGAGGGTGGGCTCAGTCATCTTCATCTTCCATCGGGATGGCGAGGGACACCTGGTATCCGCCGGGGATCGGGCCGAAGCGGCAATCGGCCTTGCCGCCGAACTCCGCCTGCAGGCGCTGGCAGACATTGTTGAGGCCGACGCCGGTACCGGTGTGCGTGGCCACCGGCGGCTGCTTGCCGCCTCCGGGCACACGGTTGGTCACGTCGAGCTGCAGCCGGTTGTTGTCGAGCGGGCGCGCGACGATCGACAGGCGCACCTTCTGACGCGTTCCCGAAACGCCGTACTTGATCGCATTCTCGACCAGTGGCTGGAGGATCAGCGCGGGCACACGCGCCCGGGCAACGGTGTCCGGCACGTCGATTTCCACTTCCAGCCGGTCCGGGAAACGGGCGCGCTCGATATCGAGGTAGAGGCGCTGGAGGTCGATTTCCTCGGCAAGACTGACGTTCGCGCTGGGATCGAGGCTGAGCGAGGTGCGGAAGAAGGTCGACAGGGCGAGCAGCATTTCCTCGGCCTGTTCGGCGCGGCCGGTCATGACCAGCGACGACAGCGAATTGAGCGTGTTGAACAGGAAATGCGGATTGACCTGGTAGCGCAGCGCCCGAACCTGGGCGAGGTGGGCGGCGGTTTCGGCCTCGGCCAGCCGACGCTCGGTCTGGCGAGCGCGGGTCTGCTGGGTCAGCGCGATGTAGAGCGCGCACCAGGCGGCGAACAGGAAGTACCAGGTGACGGTGCCGTCGGCCACGAGGCGCGGCATCTTGGACGCGATGATTTCCCGCACCGGGGGCAGGTTGACCTCGATCGCGTTGCCGTTGTCACGGATGATGCGGACGTTGCTGCCATGCTGGACGATCGCCACGCCTTCCTGCGTCGTGATCTGCGATTGCGGGGTGATCGGCGAGCGCATCGTCGCCATGGTGATCGAGAAATAGCTGACGGCGACCGCGGCGGGCAGGGCCGCAAGCGTCGCGGTGACGATCATCTTGCGCATGCTGCCGTCGCGCGTGAAGACCCGCATCACGACGTAGATGAGGAAGGTCAGCGCAAGGCCGAGGATGCCGCTCAGGGTGCGGAACCCGATCGAGCTGGCCGCTTCCGGGCCGAGCAGGGCGCGGACCAGCACGGTGCCGATGTAGAAGCACCAGAAGCCAACAATCGTCTTGGCGGCCATTTTCCAGTCGGAAAACAATCCCGGCCGCAGTGGGGCGGACAAGTCTTCGATCACGGGCAGGCGATGTTCCATGTTGCCGACCGCGATACCGCGCGTCGTCGGTCTTGGGCAATCCGCCGCCTGCCGTCCGGTAGAAAGAGGCGCGCCGTCGGTCGAACGGGGAACGGGGAAGGGCGAGCGACGTTCGCCCTTTTAAGAACCCTGTAGGATCCAATCGATGAGCGACCATGACAAGAAAACGCCGGCCCAGCAGAAGGCGCCGAACCGCGACCTCGAGCTGGAGCTGAAGAAACACCCCGAAAGCGACGACGCCAAGGTCGACGTCGGCAGCGACGAGTCCATGGATGCATCGGACCCGGTAGCCGTCACCGCGCCAGGATCGGACAAGCCCGCCCCGTCATCGGGTTTCCCCGAGAAACGCTGATCCGTTTCGATTCGGCTCCTCAACATATTGTGGTCGATTAACCACAGCGCCACATTATCTCGGGCGAGGTGACGTTTTCACCTTGAACCGCTCCGGCTTTGCCTGTTCCATGATGAACGGGGGGTGGGAGTTCGGTTAAGCCTTTGATAACCAAGGCGGCCGCATCATCTCACCATTGGTTTACCGGGTGGGAGAGTGGACGATGACGACCAGGACCAGCCAGCCAGCAGGCGGCGCGCTCCTGATTAGCGAGATGAAGGAATTCGCCGGGTTCCCGAAGGCGACCCAGCGCTACATTCGCCGCTCGCTCGACGTCGCCTACGGCCGCACCGATCCGCTCGATACCTGGGCCCGCGACGACATCGAGGCCGCCTCGATCTCCGCCCAGGCGCGCTTCTACAAACAGCTCGACCACTTGCGCCTGCAGATTCCGGACGACAGCGGGCTCGACATGATCGAACCGTTCCTCGGCATGATGGTGACGCTGTCGGCGTTCGACCTCGGCCAGGATCGTTTGCCGAACTTCGCGGCGTTCCGCTTCCTCTACGAGCGTCTGCTCGGGGCCGCGGTGCGTCCCTGGTTGCCGTCGGCGTTTTGCGCTGCCGCCAGCCTGCCGCACCTTCACCCCGACCGCCGCCGTACGCTGCTGCAGTCGATCAGCGAAAGCGCGGCCACCGCGCCGGGCTGGTCGAACCGCGAGCCGGTGTTCTGGCCGGAGTGGGTGGAAAAGGTCGACCAGGCGGCCGCCGCTTAGGCCTTAATCGAGGGAAACACCGCCTTCAGCTCGGCGAGGCTCTGCTTCGCCGAGTGATGGTGGATGAAGATACCTTCCGCCTCGTCCCACAGGTGGCGGTGACGCTCTTGGTCGTCGACTAGCACGTCGCCCGCCTCCATGTACTTCACCTTGTCACGCGCCATGCAGGTAATGACCGGCGTGCCGGGGAAGTGCGCTTCGACCCACTCCAGCTTCTGCGGGGCGGCCCATTTGCCGAGCGGAAGGCCGGTCAGCACGGTCGGCTCGAGGTGCTTCACCGCGTCGAACAGTTCGCGAGCATCGGACATCAACGGCAGTTTCCCGTAGAAATTGTCCGCCTTAGCGAGTTGGCGCCAGAAACCGCCTTTGCCGTGTTTGGCCTCGAATGCATGCGCGCTCGTGCCCAGGAGCTTACGCGCGCCGGCGTCGAAATCGGCGAGCACGCCATCGCAGTCGAGGAACAGCTTGGGCATCAAATCCGCGCCGGCTTGAGGGTGAGTGGGATAGGATGATCGAGTTCCTCCCATCCGCGCTCCTTGAGGACGTCATTGCTTTCGCGCGCGTGCCGGCCATCATTGAGCGACCAAGTGATGTGGTAGGTCGAACCGTCCGGCCGCGCAGTTTCCCCGTCGATCGTCACGACCATGGCCTGCACACCCTCGCCGTCATCGGTGCTACCGACGATCGACGCCCTGACGTCGGGAGGAAGAGGCTCCTTTTCGGCGTCGGTCATGAGAGTGACGTGGTGCGCGACCGGCTTTGCATAGCGCGGTGGAAATTGCTGGAGCAATCGGCCACGCTCCTTGGCGTCGAGCATCCAACCGATGACGCTTCCTGGTTTGGCCATTCCAGGACAATCACTCGCGTGCAGCAAGGTTCCTGACCAGTTCGGCGGCGAACTCGCTCAGCGTGTCGTCGCGGGCGCCGAGGATCGCGATCGTGTCGCCATCCTTCGCTTCCGCTATCATGGCCTCGGCGATCGCTTCACGCGTCGGCAGGTGGATGGCGTGGCCTCCCGCTTCGACAATCGCAGCGGCAAGCCAGTCACTCCCGCGGCTCTTGTCGACCGTGCCGCCCTGGTAGACGGGGTCGGGCAGGTAGAGGCGGTCCTCCTCTCCCATCCCTTGTGCAAAGGTGCGCGCCAGTTCCTCGCCCATCTGCTTGAGCGGGCCGTAGCCGTGAGGTTGGAACATCACGAGCAGGCGGCCGGGGCGCCGGGTAAGGGTGGCAAGGGTGGCTGCGGCCTTGTCAGGATTGTGCGCGAAGTCGTCGATCACCGTGACCCCGCCGCCAGTCCCGACGGTTTCCAGCCGGCGCTTGAGGCCCGCGAAGTTGCCCAGCGCCGCCGCCGCGTCGGCTAGTGGCAGGCCCAGCGCGTGGATTGCCCCCAGCGCCGCCAGCGCGTTCATGATGTTGTGGCGGCCGGGGAGGGGGAGGGCGACCTCGTGACGTTCGTCGCCGGCCGCCAGCGTGAAGGTCGAGCGGTCGGCCTCGAGCTTGACGTCGAGGCCCGTGAGAACTGCGCCGGGGCTATCGAGGCCGAAGCTGATCACATGGGCGGACGGCAGCGCCTCGGCAATCGCGCGGGTCTCCGGATCGTCGAGGTTGACCACGGCGCGGCGCGCGCGCGACAGGAAGGCGCCGAACAGGCTCCTCAGTTCGCTCATCGATTTGTGGTCGAGGCTGATGTTGCCGACCACCGCGACGGTCGGCTTGTAGAGCGCGATCGACCCGTCGCTTTCGTCCACTTCACTGACGAACAGCCCGGGGTCGCCGACCAGCGCGGAGGCGAACGGCGCGTCGGCGCTCGCGAAATTCTTCATCACGGCGCCGTTCATCACGGTCGGCGCCTTGCCCATCGCATGAAGCATCCAGCCGATCATGCCGGTGACCGTAGACTTGCCCGAGGTCCCGCCGACGGCGACGCTGGTGGTAGCGGCATTCAAGAGCTGGGCAAGCAATTGCGGGCGCGAAAGGCGCTCAAGGCCCAGCTCCTGCGCGCGGACGACGTCGGGAATCGTGTCCTCGACTGCAGCCGAGGTCACCAGGGTCGCGCCCGGCTCCAGTCCGCTGCCGTCCTGCGGGAACAGGGCGATGCCGAGGGACTTGAGATAATCGAACTTGGCGGCGAGGCGGCCGCCGTCGAGCGAGCGGTCGGAGCCGCTGACGGTCGCACCCGAAGCGCGGACGATGGCGGCGAGCGGCAGCATCCCGCTGCCCCCGACACCGCAGAAATGGAAACGGCTGCTCATCGCGCCGACGCCTATGCGGGCGCGGCGGCTTGTGCAATCAGTTGCGCCATGAAGATTGCCGTTGTCGCGCCGAGTTGCACCTTGAAGCCCGAAGCCGCCGAGGCGGCGACGGCGGTGGCCGCGCGGTTTGGTGCCGAGCTCAAGATCCATCCCCAATGCTTCGCCAGCAGCGGACATTTCGCGGGCCCCGACATGCAGCGGTTGGCGGCGCTTCGCGAGGCGATGGCCGACCCGGACGTCGATGCCGTCTGGTTCGCCCGTGGAGGCTATGGCTCCAACCGTATCGCCGTGGCCGCGGCCAGCGACATCCCGGCGGCGGCGCACGGCAAGCTGTACATGGGCTATTCGGACGCCGGCTTCCTGCTCGCCGCCTTCGACCGGGCCGGCCTCAACGTCGCCCATGGGCCGATGGTTCAGGACGCGCTGCGGGACGGCGGCCAGGCGGCGATCGAGAGGGCCCTGGCGTGGATCGTGAGGCGCGACCGCACGGCACTGGAGCCGGGTCTTGGCGACGGCAGGGCGATGGCATTCAACCTCACCGTCCTTTCGAACCTGCTCGGCACGTCGATCGAGCCGGACTTCACCGACGCCGACCTGTCGATCGAGGATGTCGCCGAACACGACTACAAGATCGACCGGACAATGTTCCACTTGGTCGGCCATCCGACCGTGCGCGCCGTGAGCCGTATCAGGCTGGGCCGGATGAGCGATATTCCGGACAATGACCCGCCGTTCGGATCGGGGCCGGAAACCATCGTCCCGGACTGGTGCGCGCGGGCCGGCATCCCCTTCGGCGGGAGCGCCGATATTGGCCATGATGCGCAAAACCGGGTCGTACCGTTCCGCGCAAGAGGCGGTTAACCCACTTTTCCCTCTGTACTCCCCTTGCAAAGGGAAAATTATCTCGCTCTACTCTGTGAGCACTTAACAGGAGGGCCGTATGGCAAAAGAATCGACTGGTCGCAAAGCAGGTGGCGGGCTCGCTCGTCCGGTGACCCCGTCGGCGGATCTCGCAGCGATCGTCGGCACTGCGCCGCTGCCGCGTAGCGAAGTCGTGTCGAAGGTGTGGGATCACATCCGCAAGAACAACCTGCAAAATCCTCAGAACAAGCGGGAAATTCTTGCCGACGACAAGCTCAAGAAGGTTTTCGGCACCGACAAGTGCACCATGTTCGAAATGAACAAGCATCTGTCGAAGCACCTCAGCTAGTCCCTCGGGCGAAAGCCCCGGACGCTAGGGAAAGGCCCGCGGGAAACCGCGGGCCTTTTTCGTTCCTCACCGCGACTCGATTCGACTTTCAGGCGCGAAAGGCGGTGGTGAGCGGTTCCGACGTGACCGGATAACCGCGCCCTTCGGGGATCACGACATGATCCTGGCCGTCGATCGGCTCCACCCAAGGGACGATGGTCTCGAGCGAATGGCGGCGCGCGTCGACGACGGCTTCGTCGTGGTTCGGATAGCGCGCCAGCCGCTCGAGGTTGCGCTTCGTCGGGAAGATGGCGCCTTCGGTGCCTGCCGCGATCCGGTCGAGCAGGGCGGTCGCGCTGGCCCATTCGGCGGCATCGCACTCGCCCGGCTGGGGCCTGGGTCGCCAGTCGCCGGGCGGCGCCGCGGCCAGCAGGAACAGAGTGTCGAACTTGCGCGGTTGCTTGAACGCCGGCTTCCACCGCGCGAACGGGGTGAGGGCGCCAAGGTCTATTGCCAGTCCGTCGCGCTCGACCAGCTCGGGGAAGGAATGCCCGTCGAGCAATAGGGCCTGAAGATCGAGCGCGTGGAGCGGATCCACGGCGCCGAGCGCGACCGCGACCCCCGTTTCCTCCAGCGTTTCGCGGATCGCCGTGACCTGGGCCGCCTGATCGGGCGCGCCGAGCGCCTCGGCCAGTTGCCGGTCGGCGTCGTCGATCCGGCCGCCGGGAAAGACGATCATTCCGGCCGCGAACGCCATCCGCGCGGTGCGCCGGACGACGAGAATTTCCGGCGGGCCACTCGCCTTTGAGGCACGCATCGTCACCAGCGTGGCGGCGGGGATCGCATCGTCGTGCATAGGAAACAACCTAGGGTGCGCACAGGCGAAGAAAAAGGGCCGGCGGCATGAAGCCACCGGCCCTTCCAATCGACGGATCGGCCCGAGGGCCAATCCAGCCGAATTACATGGCGTTGACCTGCGCCGGAGTCGTCGCCGCAGCGTTGACGTCCGCAGCGTCGATCGCGTCTTCCTTGCGGGCGCCTTCGTCGCGCAGGGCGTCGGCCTGGTTCTCGAGGACGTCCGATTCGGCCGCATTGGCGGTGTTGTCGGCCATCGCGTCGAGGTTGTCGGCGGCGTTGTCGTAGTTTTCCTGGACGTTTTCAGCGAGGCTGTCGTCACCCTTGCCGCCGCAGGCGGCGAGAGCGAGCGAGGCAGCGCCGACCAGCGCGAAAGCAATCTTCTTCATGAAAAATTCCCCTTTGTTCACCAGATGATCGAGCAAGCGTCCGACCGTATGGAATGGTTCCAACGCAACGAACTTCGTAACGGTTCCGTCGCATTCGACGAATGTCAACGTTGATGAAATGCCCTCAAACCCCTATCTAGGCAATGCCGGCTTGCCGGCTACGTCGGTAGATTATTGGGTGGAATAGGCATTTCGGACCCGGGGGGCAGTACCCCGGCGCCTCCACCACCAGCGGCGACGCTTGAAAAGCGCCGTTGCTGATGGGGGCGAAACAGGATCGACGAGTGCAATAAAGGCCTAGTTGCCGATCGGATTGGCCCCCCGCAACGGGCCATTCACACAAGTGCCAACGATAACGAGGCTCTTGCGATTGCTGCGTAACTGACGGCCTAACGGTCTACGTTACAAAGACAAAAGCGCGGCCGGACCCCGCCGGGCAACAGAAGGGGAATCCAGCGGTACGGGGAGCACCGGGCAACAGAAGCTCCCCACTTTTCCTTCCGCCTACCTCCGCCTGAACTCGTCCCGGATTTCCGTGAGCAGATCGATCTCGCTCGGTCCGGCGGGTGCTTCGTCCTTGGCGGCGATCATCTTGTTCGCCTGCCGGACCATCAGGAAGATGATGAAGGCGAGGATCAGGAAATTGATGATGACGGTGATGAATTCACCCCAGCCGAGCACCGCTACGCCGCCCGCCTTGAGGTCGGCGTAGCTGGTCGTGCTGCCCTTGAACCCGTCAGGGATCGGGCCGAGCACCGTGAAATAATTGGAGAAGTCGAGGCCGCCGAAAATTGCGCCGACGACTGGCATGATCACGTCCTCGGTCAGCGAGGTGGTGATCTTGGCGAACGCCGCGCCGATGATCACGGCGACGGCGAGGTCGAGGACGTTACCCTTGGCGATGAACGTCTTGAATTCAGAGAACATGGTTGGCTCCTCATCACGTCGCGACGCACAATTCGTAACGGGAGTGATTGAAAGGACGCAAGCCCCGCCTTAGATTCGCTGGTGTAACCAACAGGGGGTTCGCCCATGCGCACGTTCAAGTCCGTCCTTCTCGTCCCGTTCGTCGCCGTCAGCCTGGCCGGCTGCGGCCTCAATTCGGTCCCGACGGCCGAGGAGCAGGTCAACGCCCAGTGGGGCAACCTGCAAAGCGAATACCAGCGCCGCGCCGACCTCATTCCCAACCTGGTGGAAACGGTGAAGGGCTATGCCAAGCAGGAATCGACGGTGCTGACGCAGGTCACGCAAGCGCGCGCCGACGCGACCCGCGTGACGCTCAGCCCGGCAGACCTCGACGATCCCGCGAAGGTGCGCGCGTTCAACGATGCGCAGAACCGCCTGACGCAGGCGATCGTCCCGCTGCAGCGGCTCCAGGAGGCCTATCCGGACCTCAAGTCGAACGCGAACTTCCTCGCGCTCCAGTCGCAGATCGAGGGGACCGAGAATTCGATCCTCGTCGCCCGCCGTGACTACAACGAGGCGGTGCAGTCCTATAACACCCGCATTCGCACCTTCCCGGACGCGATCGGCGCCAAGGTGTTCTACGGCGCCAAGCCCAAGGTGCCGTTCGAAGCGGCGTCGGGTGCGCAGGACGCGCCGAAGGTCGATTTCAACACCGCGGGGTAAGATGATCCGCTTCCTTGCCGGCCTGTGGCTGGCGGTGCTCGTCGCCGCCACGCCGCTCCACGCCCAGACGTTCCCGAAACTGACGGGGCGGGTGGTCGACGAGGCGCACCTGCTCAGCCCCGCGCAGGTGCAGGACATCACGTCGAAGTCGGAAGCGCTCCAAGCGGCCAGCGGCCGCCAATTCGTGGTCGCGACGGTCTCCAGCCTCGAGGGGCGGACGATTGAGGACTACGGCTACCGGCTCGGCCGGGAGTGGGGAATCGGCCAGGAAAAGCAGGACGACGGCGTCATCCTGCTGGTCGCGCCCAACGAGCGGAAGGTGCGGATCGAGACCGGATACGGCGCGCGCGTCTTCCTGACCGACGCTGTCTCCAGCGTCATCATCCGCGAGGATATCCTGCCGCGCTTCAAGGCGAACGACATGGGCGGCGGCATCGTCGCCGGATCGGACCGGATCATCGGCCTGATGCAGCTGCCCGCGGCGGAGGCAGCCAAGCGGGCACAGGACATCGGCACCCGGGAAGCTGCGCGGCGGTCGCAAGGCGGCGGCTTCGATATCGGCAGCGCCATCTTCATCATCATCCTGATCTTTTTCTTCGTGCTGCCGATGGTCCGTTCGGTCGCCGGCGGCAGGCGTTACCGCGGACGTCGCCGTGGCGGGATCGATCCTTGGGTCGTGCTGTGGGGGCTCGACGCCATCAGCAAGGCCAGCCGTGGCGGCGGAAGCAGCTGGGGCGGCGGCAGCGGTGGCGGCTGGGGCGGCGGCGGCGGCTTCTCGGGCGGCGGCGGTTCGTTCGGCGGCGGGGGAGCGTCGGGATCATGGTGATGCAACTGGCCGAGGCCGATCACGACAAGGTCAGTGCCGCGATCGCGGCAGCGGAAGCCGGCACCAACGGCGAAATTGTCGCCGTGGCGACCGACCAGTCCGACGCCTACCACGACGTTGCCTTGCATTACGCGATCGGTGTGGCGTTTCTCGTGCTGGCGATGGCGGCGGCCTTTCCGGCACTCCTCGACTTCTGGTGGAAGATGCTGATGGGCTGGGCCGAGCCGCCGAGCCAGCGGGCGTGGTTGACGCTACTGCTCGGCATCACCCTGTTCAAGTTTCTCGCCACGCTGCTCATCATGCGCTGGCGTCCGCTGCGCATGGCGCTGACCCCGGCCGCGACCAAGACCCGGCGGGTGCGCCGGCGCGCGGTCATCCTGTTCAAGGCGGCCGCCGAACGGCGGACCGTCGGCCGGACCGGCGTGATGGTCTACCTGTCGATGGGTGAACGTCGTGCGGAGATTATCGGCGACGAGGCGATCACGGCCGTGACGACGCCTGATACGTGGGGCGAGGCGATGGCCGACCTGCTGACCGAAACGAAGCAGGGCCGCCCCGGCGACGGCATCGTCGCGGCCATCGGCCGGATCGGCGTCGTGCTGGCCGAGAAATTCCCGCGCACCGATGGCGATTTCAACGAAATACCCGACAAGCTGATCGAGTTGTGAGTAGCGCCGAGACCGTCTGGAGCGGCAAGTATCTGTCGATGAAGCGCGACGGGACATGGGAATATGTCTCGCGCACGCGCGGCATGACGGCAGTCGTCATTCTTGCCGAACACGACGACCGTGTGATCCTCGTCGAACAGTTTCGGGTGCCGGTGGGAAAGCGCGTGATCGAGCTTCCCGCCGGCCTCGTCGGCGACGAAGACCCTGACGCGGGGATCGAGGACACGGCGATCAAGGAACTGGAGGAGGAAACCGGTTTCCTGGCCGACCGGGTCGAGCGGCTGGGAGAATTCTATTCCTCACCCGGCATGGCGAGCGAAGGCTTCACGCTGGTCCGGGCCCGCGGAGTCCGCCCCGGCGGCACGAAGGTCGAGGAGGAGATCGACGTGCACCTCGTCCCGAAGGACGGCGTGGCGGGCTTCGTCGCCGACCAGCGGGCGGCCGGCGCGGCGATCGACGTGCGCCTCCTGCTCCTGCTCGGCGGCGAACTCCTGGACTAGGAGGCGTTGCCGTCCTGCGGGGCGGTGAAGGTGTCGATCAGCACGTCGAGTTGGGCCTGGCAGTCGTTGCGGATGAAATCCTGCGCGACCGCTTCCATTCCCGCCGAATTGCCGCCCAGCATCTTGACCACAATGTCCGAATTGGCGCCGCCGCCCTTGACGTTGAACTTCGCGCCCGACGCGACCGCGAGGTCGGCCGGCCAGCGCGCGATTGACTGGCCCGGCTCGAAGTGGACAACCGATTGCTTGCCGGTGCCGGCGGTCAGGATCACGTCCGCTTCGTCGCGGTTGCCTGAACGGTAGAGGCCGAGATCCGAAGGATTGGCGACGCATACCGCGCCCGAGCGTGCCACGTCCGCCTGCCAGATGTTGCGACCCTGGGTCGCGCCGGTCGGGCCGCCGCGTACCGCCTGGATGCGCGAAATGCCGCCCGAACGGCGCGGCGCGTTGTTGCTGGCCGTGGCGCCCGCGCTGGCCGACGCACTGAAATCGCCGGGACCGCGAAGGGTGCGGGTGCCGCGGCTGTCGAGCAGGACGATGACATCGTTGGCCTTGAGCTTGAGGCTGGTCGATTCCGGGATGGCCTTGCCCGGCGGATAGACGCTCGCCGACGGGCCTGACGAGCGGACGACCAGCACCGCGGCACTGGCGCCGGCAGCGACGCCCGCAAGGAGGGCGGCAGCGACCAGGTTGCGCACGAACTTCGCCATCCTACTTCTCCTTCAAGGTGTACGTTCCCCCGGGACCCACTTCGCGCAGCCGGACGGCAAAGGCGGCCAGCGCGACATCCTTATCATGCGTTAAGCAAATTTGTTCGATTTCGTCGAGGGCCGAGAGATCGCCCTGGTCGAAGCGTGTCCAGAGTTGGGACAGGAGCATGCGTAGCTCTTCCGCCATCTGCGGGGCGGGCTCCCACACCACCAGCGGCGTCGACCGGCCCGACACTTCGATCCGGCCCATCGGCCGGAACATCGTGCTGGCCGACATGTCGCGCGCCTCCTGGCTCACCAGCGCCACCGTCTTGAGATATTTGTTTGCCCCTTCGAGCCTCGCCGCACAGTTCATCGCGTCGCCCAGCGCGGTGTAGGTCAGGCGCCCTTCGCCGCCGAAATTGCCGACCACGGCGTCGCCGTAGTGAAGGCCGGCGCGTGTCCGCCCCATCATCGCCGCGTCATTGCTTCCGGCTTCCGAGAATCCGGCCGTGAAATTGTTGACGGCGAGCAGGGCGCAGATGGCGCGTTCGCCATCGTCGGGGCGGGCGATCGGCGCGCCCCAGAAGGCGACCACCGCATCGCCGACGAACTTGTCGATTGTGCCGCCGTGCTCAAGCACGATGTGGCTCATCCCGTCGAGGTAGGCATTGAGCAGCGCCGCGGTGCGCTCTGCCGGCAGGATATGGGAGAGGGTGGTGAATCCCTCGATATCGGTGAACAGCGTGAACAGCTTGCGCTTTTCCCCAGTCAGCGACAGCTGGGCCGGATCCTTGATGATCTGGGCCGCGATGTCCTTCGGCAGGTATTTGCCGAGCGCGGACTGGGCGTATTTTTTCTGGTCCGACCCCGCCGCCTGCGCCGCCGAGCCGGTCGCGGCAAAAGCCACGAACCATCCTGCCAGCCAGCCGAAGGCGGGAAGACCGTAGGTGTCCATGCCGATCCGCTCGAACAGGAACGGCACCGCGCCGAAAAAGGCGAGTTGCCCTACGATGACGAGGATCGCCGCCCACGGCCGCACGTCGAGCAGCGCGGTGAACATGCCCGCCGCGATGACGAGCACGGCGAGGACCCACAGCATCCAGCCTGCCACCTGCCCCGGCATCCGGCGGTCGAGCAATTGCGCCACCTCCGTCGCCAGCACTTCGAGGCCCGATGTCGTGGCGAAAGTATAGGGCGTGGCCGGCGTCTCGAACTGGTCGCGGTCCTGCAGGTCGCCGCCGATGAGGACGATCCGCCCCGCGACCTGTTCGCGGACGAGACCTGCCGCTTCGGGGAAGTCGAACGTGTCGATCGGCAGCTTGGTGAAGACGCCATATTCGGCCTGCTTCGGTTCGCGGAACAGGACGCTGCCCTGGTAGCCGATGTGGGCGGTCTTGCCTGTCAGGGCGATAGGCATGAACGTCGGCAACCCGGGCTGGGCCGGCGGCCAGCGACGCATCGTGTTGTCGGAATCGGCCCGGCCCGAAATCGACGCCTTATGGACATTGGGCGAGGCGACCTGCCGATGCCATTGGTCCATGAATTCCTGCTGCCAATATTCGACGTCGACCGGGTTGGCGTCGTTGGTCGTGTAGGCAAGGTACAGCGGCGTCTTCATGGCGTGCATGGCTGCCAGCAGCTGGGCATCCTCGGGGGTTTTCTGGTCGAACAGGATATCGATGCCGATTGCCTTGGCGCCCATGCCGTCGATCGCCGTGAGCGCTTTCGCAAGGATGGCGCGGTCGAGCGGACTGCGCTTGCCGGTGTTCTTCAGCGTTTCCTGTGTGTAGGTGATGAGGGTGACGCGTGGATCGGGCGCGACCGGGGCTGCGGCGGCCCGTTTGTAGGCCCGCCAATCGTAGAGAGCGCGCTCCGCGTCGAGAGACAGCGGGATGGTTAGCCGCTCCTCCGCACTGCGAGCGGGGAAATGCACCCGCGTCTCGTCCCGCACTTCCGACCAACTGACCGGCAGCTGCCAGCTGAACCGCGCGACGACTAGCGCGAGGAGCAACAAGAAGCCAGTCGCCGCAAGCCGGACCGGCGGGATCTTCCGGAGGTCGCGGCGAATTTCGGCGATCGACGGCGCGTCGCTGTCGGCGAGGCTGTCCTGCCCGTCCTTCCAGTGCTTCGCCTGGTCCATCGACCGTTCCCCCAGCCGCGCCAAGTCCGCACGACAACCGTCCGCGCGCGACTCGCCGCAGATGTTTAATTCATATTAATCGAAATGACGGAGCGCGCGAGTCAGCGCTTGTCTTCAGCCACCTGGGCCCAGGCCAGTTCCGCCAGCGGTTCGGTGAGCTTTGCGGTCGCTTCGGCATGTGCAGACGAGGCGCTACCCCGGGCAAGGCGGCCGCGGATGCCGTGGGTAATGGCGGCGAGGCGGAACAGGACGAAGACCGCGAGGTAATCGGCATCGGGGAGGTGGTCGCGCCCGGTGCGCGCGCAATAGGCGGCGACATAATCTTCCTCGCTCGGGATACCGAGTTCGGCGAGGTCCAGCCCCTTCAGTCCCGTGAACATGCCGGCGGGCATGCGGTACATCATCAGGTGATAGACGAAGTCGGCGACCGGATCGCCCAGCGTCGACAATTCCCAGTCGAGCACGGCGCGCACCTCGGGCGCTTGCGCATCGAATATCATGTTGTCGCAGCGGAAATCGCCGTGAACGACGCGGTTCTCGCCGCGATCGGCCGGCATGTTCGCGCGCAGCCAGGCGAGGACGCGGTCCATGGCCTCGACCCGGCCAGCGTCGACATCCTTTTCATATTGCGCGCCCCAGCGTCCGACCTGGCGTTCGATGAACCCGCCGGACTTGCCATAATCGCCAAGTCCGATGGCATCGGGATCGACGGTATGAAGGCGGGCAATGGTCGCGTTCATCGCGTCGAAGTGGGCGGCGCGGGAGGCAGGGGAGAGGCCGGGGAAGGTCGCTTCCCAGACGATGCGGCCCTCGACCATGTCCATGACGAAGAACGGCGTGCCGATGATGCTCTCGTCCTCGCACAGGCCGAAGATCCGCGGGACCGGGAAGGCGGTCGGCCCGAGCGCCATCATCAGCCGCGCTTCCCGCTCGATCGCATGGGCGCCGGGGAACAGCTTGCCGGGCGGCTTTCGGCGGAGGACGTAGCTCCGGTCCGGCGTGTCGATGCGGTAGGTCGGGTTGGACTGGCCGCCCTTGAACTGGGTCACCGTCAGCGGACCGGAGAAGCCGTCGACCCGGCTTTCCATCCATCGCGCGAGGCCTGCCTCGTCGAACTTCAGCCGGTCGGAAACGGGGCGCGTGCCGCTGTTGGCTTCGGTGCGGTCCATGCGCCGAGCATGGGCGGGCGAGGGAGCGTTTGCAACGGGGAGGCGTTCCCTAGTCTATGGCCCGTATCGCACATCTCTCCGACCTTCATTTCGGCGCGCACGATCCCAAGCTGGTCGACGCCGTCGCCATCCGCATCGACGAGGAGCGGCCCGACCTGGTCGTCATCTCCGGCGACTTCACGCAGCGCGCCAAGACCGAGCAATTCCAGGAGGCCTGCGAATTCCTTGGGCAGTTGCGCGAAAGCGGTCACGAAGTCCTCGGTGTCCCGGGCAATCACGACGTGCCGCTGTACGACGTGCTTCGCCGCTTCCTGTCGCCGCTGACGCGCTACCGCCGGTTCATCGACGAGGAACTGTGTCCGCATCACGAGCTGAAGGACGCGTCGGTGTTGGGGATCAACACGGCCCGATCGCTGACGTTCAAGGATGGCCGGATCAACCAGGAGCAGGTCGACTATATCCGCAAGGTGTTCGACGGACCGGCCGAGCGCCCGCGCATCCTCGTCACCCACCACCCGCTGTTCGCGCTGCCGGTCGATGACAGCGGGGAGAAGGGCAAGGCGCTGGGCCGGCAGGACCTGGCGCTCGATGTCGTGGCGGAAGCGGGCGTGGACCTCCTGCTGGCCGGCCACAACCACCGCGCCTCGACCCATCATGCGCCCGATCTTGTCACGCGCGCCAGTTCGACCCTGGTGGTGCAAGCCGGTACAGCGACCTCGACCCGGCTGCGCGACGAGGAGCAGAGTTTCAACATGATCGACGTGAGGACCGACGACATCACGGTGACCGTGCAGGGCTGGGACGGCACCGGCTACGCCGCGCAGGACGCGCAGCGCTATCGCCGCGCGAACGGTGTCTGGAGCCTTGCGGAGGGTGCCACCAAAGGCGCCAGCAAGGAGACCAGCGAAGTCGTTTGAGCGAGGGGTTGTCACCCGCCGCGCGTCCCGCCTAGGGCTGGGAAGAACGGCAACAGGGAGCCTGACGCGTGGTGGAAGTGACGGTGCAGGACGAAGCCAACGCGGACCTCGTCCAGTTCGACCTGAAGGACTTCGTCCGCCGCGTGCTCGCCGAGGACCTCGGCTCGGGCGGCGACGTGACGAGCCGCGCGACGATCCCCGCCGGTGCCACCTTCACTGCCGAGATGAATGTCCGCGAACCGATCGTGGTGGCCGGCCTGCAACTGGCCGAAACCTTCTTCCGCACCCTCGACCCGAAAGTGGTGATCGAAACGCTGGTCAAGGATGGCGACGCGGTGCCGGCCGGAACCGTCCTGATGCGCCTTCGCGGCGATGCTCGTGCGATGCTGTCGGCCGAGCGAAGTGCGCTCAACACGCTCCAGCACCTGTCGGGGATCGCGACGCTGACGCGGAAATATGTCGATGCGATTGCCGGGACGGGTGCGGTCCTGCTCGATACCCGCAAGACCATCCCCGGCCTGCGCCTCCTCGCCAAGTTCGCCGCGCGCATGGGCGGCGCCGAAAACCACCGGATGCGGATGGATGACGGGCTGCTGATCAAGGACAATCACGTCGGGGTCGTTGGCGGCGTGGCGGACGCCGTGCGCGCTGCGAAGGCGGCGGACACCGGACTCCAGCTGCAGGTCGAAGTCGACCGGATCGACCAGATCGAACCCGCGCTCGAGGCCGGTGCGGAGCGGCTGCTGCTCGACAATATGAAACCCGATACCCTGCGCGAGGCGGTGGCGCTGGTGAATGGCAGGGTGCCGCTCGAAGCATCGGGCGGGGTCAATCTCGAAACCATCAGGGGCATCGCGGAGACCGGGGTCGATTATATCTCGGTCGGGCGCATCACCCAGTCGGCGCCTGCCGTCGACATCGGTCTCGATTACATACTGAACTGAAGATAACAGCCCCGCTCAGGTAGGCGTCAGAAGCGGGTGCTAGCTTCAACCTCGACACGGCGCGTTTCGCCGAAACCATGTTCGAGGAGCGATCCTATGCTCAAGAAGACCACCCTGGCGCTCAGCGCGCTTGCCGCCACGGCCGTTGCCGTCCCGGCCGCGGCCGAGGCGCAGTCGTACGGTTATTACCCGTCGTACGGCTACCAGCAGCCCTATTACGGGCAGCGTTACGCCAACCGTTATTACGGGCAGCAGGCGTATAACCAGCGCTATTACGGACAGCGGTACAACGACCGCTATCGCTGCAAGAGCGGGACGACCGGTGCGATCGTCGGCGGTGCCGCCGGTGCACTCCTGGGCCGCGAAGTCGAGCGCCAGAGCAGCCGTAACCGCTACTACTACGGCAACCGCAACAACGGGACCGTGGGTGCGATCATCGGCGGCGCGGTTGGCGCCCTGGTCGGCCGCCAGGCCACCCGCACCTGCTGACCTTCCTGTTAGCAACCCTTCGGACGGGGCCGGCGTTCACTCGCCGGTCCCGTCTTTTTTTCGCGCATCGGGCGGCAAAACCCGTATAGGGGCGCCAACGACGAAGGAGACTTGAGTGTTCAAGGGGTTGAAGCCGATCCTCTATGGCGGGCGCGAAGTGTGGCCGCTGGTCGAAGGCGGCAAGGGCGTTTCCGCGACCAACCACATGAGCTCGGGCGCATGGGCCGCTGCCGGCGGCATCGGAACGGTCAGCGCCGTCAACGCGGACAGCTACGACCCCGAAGGCCGCATCATCCCCCAAGTCTACGAGGAAATGACCCGCCGCGGCCGTCATGAGGAGCTGATCCGCTATGCCGTCGACGGCGCAGTGGCGCAGGTCCAGCGGGCCTATGAAATGGCCAACGGCAAGGGCGCGATCAACATCAACGTGCTGTGGGAAATGGGCGGTGCACAGCGCGTCCTCCACGGCGTGCTGGAGCGCACTAAGGGCCTCGTCACCGGCGTCACCTGCGGCGCGGGCATGCCCTACAAGCTCAGCGAAATCGCCGCCGAATATGGCGTGCATTACCTGCCGATCGTCAGCTCCGGCCGCGCTTTCAGCGCGCTGTGGAAGCGGGCCTATTCGAAGGTTGCCGAACTTCTCGGCGCGGTGGTCTACGAGGATCCGTGGCTGGCCGGTGGCCATAATGGCCTGTCGAACGCCGAAGACCCGCGCGCCCCGCAGGATCCCTATCCCCGCGTCAAGGCGCTGCGGGAAGTGATGCGCGGCGGCGGCATTTCGGACGAGGTGCCGATCGTGATGGCCGGCGGCGTCTGGCGGCTCGACGAGTGGAACGACTGGATCGACAATCCCGAACTCGGGCAGATCATGTTCCAGTTCGGCACCCGGCCGCTGCTGACCCAGGAAAGCCCGATCCCGCCGGAATGGAAGGCGCGGCTGATGACGCTGGAGGAAGGCGATGTCCTGCTCCACCGCTTCTCGCCGACCGGTTTCTATTCGTCGGCGGTGCTGAACCCGTTCCTCAAGAACCTCGACGCGCGCAGCCATCGCCAGATCGCTTTCACCAAGGAAGAGATCGGCGACCACCAGTTCGTGCTCGATGTCGGCGTCGGCACACGCAAGAATTACTTCGTTACCAAGGGCGATCTCCAGCACGCGCGCGAGTGGTATGGCGCGGGGTACACCGAGGCGATGAAGACGCCGGACGATACGCTGGTGTTCGTCACACCTGAGGAAATGAAGGTCATTCGCAAGGACCAGGCCGACTGTATGGGCTGCCTGTCGCAGTGCAGCTTCTCGTCCTGGGCGGACAACGAGAAGAATTCGACCGGCCGCCTGGCCGATCCACGCTCGTTCTGCATCCAGAAGACCCTTCAGGACATCGCCCATGGCGGCGACGTCGAGCAGAACCTGATGTTCGCGGGCCACGCCGCCTTCCGCTTCAAGCAGGATCCGTTCTATTCGAACGGCTTCGTGCCGACCGTGAAGCAGCTCGTCGACCGCATCCTGACCGGCGCCTGATCGTGAAGGCGGGGGCGTTCTTCTTCCTTCTGGCGAGCGCGCTGGCGATGCCGGCGGCGGCGCAGGACGAAAAGAAGGTGCCCTACTGGGCATCGATCGCCAGCGGCGAGGCGATGACCCGCACCGGCCCGGCGCGCACCTATCCCGGCATCTGGCTCTACAAGCGCTACGACCTGCCGGTGAAGGTCGTCCAGCGGCACGAGAACTGGCGCAAGATCGAGGATCCCGAGGGCGACCAGGGCTGGATGCTGGTGACGCTGCTCAGCGATCGCCGCACCGCGATGGTCAAGGACGGCGCCCCGCGCGAAGTGGCGTCGAAGGCGAGTGGTGGCGCGGTGCGCTATCGGGTCGAGGCTGGCACGGTCGGCAGGATCGACCATTGCGACGGACGCGCGTGTCACATTGCCTTCGGGACGAAGGACGGCTGGATCGCGCAAACCGACCTATTCGGACTGGAGCCGGGCGAAACGATCGAGTGACGGCGTTCGCCCGGCCGACAGTCAGGCAGGCATTTTCATCGGGACGTACTCGACCCGCTTGATGGTCAGCTTTTCCCCCTTGGCGTTGACCGTCTCGCCCGATTGACCCGGCGCGAGCATCGGATCGCTCCAGCACATCTCGCCGTCCTTGGTCATCGCGCTGGTGAAGCAGGCCTTGCCGTCCTTCATCACGACGGTGCCATGGTCAACATGTGCGCCGTCGGTCGACTGCGTGATGTAGTTGCCGGAGGCGTCGACGGACTCGCGCAGCGCCTTGCCGGTGGGGTCGCTGAACTCCCACGTCGTTTCGTTGATCGAGGCCAGCGCCATCGGCGCCGCCGCATTGGCGTCCATCGCGACATTCTCGTCAGCGGGCATCGCCTCGTTGATCGCCATGTCATTGGCCGGCGGCGCCTCGGCTTTATTGCACGACGCGAGCAGCGCCGCAGCGCCAAGCAGGACCAGTTTGCGCATGGAAAGTCTCCCTCTGTTGAGGGACGAAGGTCGTAGCAGATGTCGATCGCCGCGGCGAATCGGCGGCCCTAGGCCAGTTCGACCGCCACCGCCGTCGCTTCACCGCCGCCGATGCACAGCGAGGCGACGCCGCGCTTCAGGCCCTTTGCTTTCAGTGCGCCGAGAAGGGTGACCAAAATGCGGGTGCCGCTGGCGCCGATCGGGTGGCCCAGCGCGGTCGCGCCGCCATGGACGTTGATCTTGTCGCGCGGGATGCCGAGGTCCTTCATCGCGAACATCGCGACGCAGGCGAAGGCCTCGTTGACTTCCCACAGGTCGACGTCACCGACTGACCAGCCGGCCTTCTCCAGGACCTTGCGGATCGCGCCTTCGGGGGCGGTGGTGAACTGCGCCGGCTCCTGCGCATGCGCAGCCGTGGCGACGATGGTGGCAACCGGCTTCAGGCCCTTGGCGTCGGCTTCCGACCTCGACGTCAGCACGACCGCGGCGGCACCGTCGGAGATCGACGAGCTGGTCGCGGCGGTGATGGTGCCTTCCTTGGCGAAGGCGGGCTTCAGCTGCGGGATCTTGTCCGGGCGGCCCTTGCCAGGCGCTTCGTCGGTGTCGACGATGGTGTCGCCGCCGCGACCCGAGACGGTCACCGCGACGATCTCGTCGGCAAAGCCGCCATTCTCGATCGCCGACTTGGCCCGTGACAGGCTCTCGATCGCGTAGGCGTCCATGTCCTCGCGGGTCAGCTGGTACTCGTCGGCGGTGCACTGGGCGAAGGTGCCCATCGCGCGGCCCGCTTCGTAAGCGTCCTCGAGGCCGTCGAGGAACATATGGTCGTAGGCGGTGTCGTGCCCGATGCGCGCGCCCGAGCGGTGCTTCTTGAGCAGATACGGCGCGTTGGTCATCGATTCCATGCCGCCGGCAACGATCAGGCCCGCATTGCCGGCACGGATCGCCTCGTCGCCCATGATGACGGTCTGCATGCCCGAGCCGCACACCTTGTTGACCGTCGTCGCCTGGACCGACTTGGGCAGGCCGGCCTTGATGGCCGCCTGGCGGGCCGGGGCCTGGCCGAGGCCGGCGGGCAGGACGCACCCCATATAGATACGGTCGATGGCGTCGCCCGACACGCCCGAGCGTTCGACCGCCGCCTTCACCGCCGTCGCACCGAGATCGGTCGCGCTGACATCGGCAAGCGCGCCCTGCATCGCGCCCATCGGGGTGCGGGCGTAGCCGAGGATGACGGTGGGATCGGTGGACATGGGAAGCGCTCCGTGAAGAAATCCGTTTTTTGCTGCAACTGCACATAGGCGCGGTTGGCCATGACTCCAAGGCGCTTGACGCGGCGGAAGGGGAGGCGGAAGCTCCACTCCATGAAAACAGGGAATCCCAGCCGCTGGATGCTCGCTGCGGCACTTGCCGCCTTCACCGCCGCAGGCGGTCACGCACTGACGACGCAGGCCGCCGCGCCGCCACCCGGGCCGAAGAATTTGCAAGTCCTGCCGAGGGACATGAATCGCGGCCAGCTGATCGGCGTGATGAAGGGCTTTACGGTCGCGTTGGGCGTTAAGTGCACCCACTGTCACGTCGAGACGAACGGCAAGCTCGATCCGGCATCCGATGCGAAAAAGGAAAAGGAAACGGCGCGGGCGATGATCCGGATGGTCCACGCGCTCAACATGGAAACCTTCAAGGTCGCCGACATGAAGGATGCCAAGGTGACCTGCTTCACCTGCCATCGCGGCGCGGTGAAGCCGCAGACCAAGCCCGACGCGCCCGCAACCTAGGGCCGCCTATTTCCAGCATTGGTATCTCGTCCGTGCCGATGCTAGGCGGCGGGCCAAGGAGACATTCATGAGCAACCTGCCCGGCCTCGACTTCCAGCTCGGCGAGATGGCCGACGCCATCCGCGACAGCGCCGAGCGCTTCTCGCGCGACAAGATTGCGCCGATCGCGGCGGAGATCGATGAAAAGGACGAATTCCCGATTCAGTTGTGGCCGCAGATGGGTGAGCTGGGCCTCCACGGCATCACGGTCGAGGAAGAGTTCGGCGGACTTGGCCTCGGCTACCTCGAACATGTTGTGGCGCAGGAAGAAATCGCCCGCGCGTCGGCGTCGGTCGGCCTGAGCTACGGCGCGCACTCCAACCTGTGCGTCAACCAAATCCGCCGCTGGGCCAACCCGGAGCAGAAGGCGAAGTATCTCCCCAAGCTGATCAGTGGTGAGCATGTCGGCGCGCTGGCGATGAGCGAGGCGGGGGCGGGGTCTGACGTCGTGTCGATGAAGCTTCGCGCCGACAAGGTCGACGGCGGCTACCGCCTCAACGGTACCAAGTTCTGGATCACCAACGGTGCCTATGCCGAGACGCTGGTCGTCTACGCCAAGACCGGCGACGGCTCGCGCGGCATCACGACGTTCATTATCGAAAAGGGCATGCCCGGCTTCTCGATCGGGCAGAAGATCGACAAGGTCGGCATGCGCGGCTCGCCGACCAGCGAGCTGGTGTTCAACGACTGCTTCGTCGCGGACGAGCAGGTGATGGGGCCGCTCAACGGCGGCGTCGGCGTGCTGATGAGCGGGCTCGATTATGAACGCACGGTCCTCGCCGGCATCCAGCTCGGCATCATGCAGGCCTGCCTCGATGTGGTCCTGCCCTACATCCGCGAACGCAAGCAGTTCGGCAATCCGATCGGCAGCTTCCAACTGATGCAGGCCAAGGTCGCCGACATGTATGTCGCGCTCAATTCGGCGCGCGCCTATGTCTACACCGTGGCCAAGAATTGCGACGCCGGGAACACCACGCGCTTCGACGCGGCGGGCGCGATCCTGCTGGCGAGCGAAAGCGCGTTCAGGGTGGCGGGCGAGGCGGTCCAGGCGCTGGGCGGCGCCGGTTATACCAAGGACTGGCCGGTCGAACGCTTCATGCGCGACGCCAAGCTGCTCGACATCGGTGCGGGGACCAACGAGATCCGCCGCATGCTGATCGGGCGCGAGCTGGTCGGCGCCTAGGCCGCCGCGCCGCCGAACACGAAGCGTTTGTCGAGGCGGTATTTGACGACATAGCCGATCGCGAGGCCGACCGCGCCGCCGATGTATCGGCCGGCCGGTCCGCCGATCACCTTGTCCGCCAGCATTTCGAGACCCCAGAAAATCGCCGTCGTCGCGATGCCCGTGCCCGTATAAAGCAGGAAGGTGCCGCCCTGATGCGCTGCGCTCTTGGGCACGAAATGGAAAATCCAGCGCCGGTCGAGCTCGAACTTCACCACCAGTCCAACCAGCGTGCCGGCGGCGAGCGGAGGCAGGATCGACCCGCTGGGTCCCAGGATGCCGGCGACGATCATCTGCGTGGCGAAATTGGCCGCCGTCGCTACGATGGCGAAGGCCACGTATCGACCTGCGATCTGGGCTGCCGAGATCACAGCTTGGTCTTGTGGAAGATGGGCGCGGGGACCGACCGGATGACGGTCATGATCAGGCGCCAGATGCCGGGAACGTACAGCGTTCCGTTATGCTTGCCGGTCATGGCGCCGACGATCCGCTTGGCGACCGCCTCGGGGTCCGCCCACAGCGCGCCGTCGCGGTTCATGCCGTCGGTCATCGGCGTCCGAACGAAGCCCGGTCGAATGTCGATCACCCGGACGTCGGGCGCGAGGCGATGGCGAAGGCCCTCGATGAAGCGGCTGAGCCCGCCCTTGGCCGCGCCGTAGAGGTAGTTGCTTTGCCGCCCGCGATCGCCGGCGACCGAGGTGATGGTCGCGAGACAGTCGCCCTTCTGCGCCTTGGCCGCGAGGAGGTCGAGCAGGAGGGCCGGGCTGGTGAAGTTGGTCGTCAGGTGCCGTTCCGCCGCGCGCGTATCGCGCTCTGCGGTGCGCTGGTCGGGCAGGGTGCCGTAGGCGATCAGGACATGGTTGGCATGACCCATCTTGTCGACCAGCGCGGCGAGGCCTTTCGTGTCCGACAGGTCGGCCGTCGCCACGTCGACCGACGCGGCCCCGCGCGCCTTGAGGTCGGCCGCGGCGCGGTCGAGCCGCTCGCCATCGCGCGCCGCCAGCCAGATGTGTGCGCCGCGCGCCGCATAGAGGCGGGCCACGGCCAACCCGATGGCGGAGGTGGCGCCGTAGAGGGCGAAACGGTCGGTGGAATTGGTCGTCATGCGGTCACCCGTCGCCAGAAGTTGGAAGAGAAGCGCGGATCGACCGACTGGCGGAAACGGTCGAAGGCTGGGTAGCCAGTGCCGAAGTCGGCCATCCTCATGCGGTCGTCCTTGGCCGGATAGCGGCGGCCACCGGCCTCGCGAACGATCGTGTCGAGCCGCTCGAGTAGCGCAAGGGTAGAGCCGCCGCGATCCTGGAAATCGACGGCCAGCGTGGTGCCGGCCATCGGGAAGGACAGAAGGCCGGGGCTTTCGAGGTCGCCGAATTCCTTGAGCACGGTGAGCGCCGAGCCTTCGCCCGAGCGACCGATCTCGGTGAGCAAGGCCCGGGTCGCGTCCGCCGCGATCTCGCGCGGGACCACCGACTGATGTTGGTAGAAGCCGCGCTTCCCGTACAGTCGGTTCCAGTGCGACAGGCCGTCGAGCGGGAACAGCACCGGGTCCATCGGCGAACGGGACAGCCGCTCGCTGACCATGCCGAGCTTGCGCCGGTACAGCGCGTTGAACGCCTTCACAGGCCAGGTCGACATGGCGATGGTCGGCGCCTCGACCGGAATAGCGGGCCCCGCACCCTTCGGGGGCGGCGGCGCGCCTTCGACCCACCGCGACACGCTGTGGATTCCGCGACCGATTGCCTTGCCGCGCGCGGTGACGTCGACCCACGCGGCGCGGTACGGACGCTCGGCGTCATCGCTCGTGGCCGAGAAATACTCGTCCAGGTTCTCGAGCCGTCGGTCGTACGTTTCCATCAACAGGCCAGGCACGCGGACGAGCTTGATCGCCGCCGCGAGCACCATGCCGGTCAGGCCCAGCCCGCCAATCGTCGCGCTGAACAATTCGGGCTCGGTATCCGGGCTACAGTGCACCACGCCCCGATCCGATCGAAGCAGGTCGAACGACAGGACGTGGCGGCCGAATGTGCCGGCACTTTCATGGTTCTTGCCGTGAACGTCGTTGGCGATCGCGCCGCCTACCGAGACGTTCTTGGTGCCGGGGACGACGGGGAGTGCCCAATAGCCGCCATCGGACAGCGGCCTGGAGCCCAGGACGGCGATGATCGCGGCAAGGGTAACGCCGGCCTCGCATGTGAGGATGCCCCGTTCGAGGTCGAGGGCGACAAGGTGGTCGAGCCGACCGCTGGCCAAAAGTGCGCCCTCGTCGTTGAGGCAGCTGTCGCCATAGGACCGGCCCTGTCCATACGGCAGGAACGGTCCGGTCTCTCCGAGCAACCGGGCCGCTTCGGCGGTCGATGACGGAAAAAGCAATCGTTGTTCGGCGCGGTGGCGGCGGCCCCACGAACGGGGCTGTCCTACCACGCCAGCAACAGCCCCATGACGACAAAAGTGGCGACGAGGTAAGAGGTCTTGTCGCGGATCGCGAACAGTACCGGGTCCTCGTGCATCTGGTTGCGCAGTGCCAGGCTCCATATCCGCAGCACCCAATATCCGAGCGCCACCGGAATGACGCCCAGCCAGCCCGGATCGGTGAACAGGGAGCGGTCGAACTCGCCGCCGCCGATGTAGATCAGGAACACGACGATCGACGACAGCGCGCAGCCGGTACCGGCCGCCACGACCAGCGGTAGGTCGACCGGCGCATAGCCGCGGCCGGGGACGATGCCGCTGTCCTGGGGGCGGCCGATCAGTTCGGCGTGGCGCTTAACGAACGCCAGGCTGGTGAAGAAAAACATCGAGAAGGCGAATAGCCAGAACGGCGGGTTCGACCGCAGGATGGCGGCACCCACCGCGATCCGTACGGTGAACAGGGCGCCGAGCGTAATCGTATCGAGCAGCGCGATGCGTTTGACCGCGAACGAATAGGCCAAGGAGCCGACGAGGTAGGCAACGACCAGCGCGCCACTCAGCGGGGGCAGGAGCCACGCAAACGCAAGACCGATCGCCAGCAGGACGATTGCGGCGAGCACCCCTTGGAGCAGCGGGATCGCGCCGCTGGCGAGCGGGCGATTGCACTTCGAATGGTGCTGCCGGTCACTGTCGAGGTCGAACAGATCGTTGACGAGGTAGGTGGCCGAAGCGACCGCGCACAACGCCGCGAACCCGGCGAAAAATTCGCCCATCAGCGCGGGCGTCAGCTTCGGGATCGACATCAGTGCCGGGACGAACACGAGGGCATTTTTCGCCCACTGGTGGACACGCAGGCCGCGCATCCAGGTCTTCAGCCCGCGCCGCGGGGCAGAAAAAGCGTGATGGACCGGGAGCGCCCTTTCGACCTTCCGGGTGAAACGACTGCTGGGGCTGACGACAATGGCGGCGGCCGATCCGCGCCACACGTGAAAGTCGGCCGGGGCATTGCCGGCATAGACGAACTCGTCGCCCAGTTTCTCGCGGATGACGGCCAGCTTGGCCTTGCCGGAAAGGTTGCGGCGGCCATCGCTCCCATGGCCCGATTCGAACAGGGGATAGGCTTCGCACAAACGGTCGACGGTCGACTGGTCGGCGGCGCTGAACAGGGCGATGCGCCGACCCTTGGCGTGTTCCTGCCTCAGCAAATCGTGGAGCGGGCGGTTCACCGGCAATTTGTCGCAGGTCAACGGCGCGCGCTGGGCAATGAACGCCTTGAACGCGGCCTTGCCGCGGAACAGCGCGGCAATCACCGCGAAGATCATCCAGGGCTGGCGCAGAAGGAGGAGGGCCACACCTTCGTGAAGCGTGTCGACATGAAGAAATGTCCCGTCGACGTCGACCGCGATCGGCAGGCCGGCAGGCTCCGGACAGGCTTCGTAAGCGAGAGACGTGGCAGGCATAGGTTGGTTCATCGCGTTGTTGCTTCCCCCGAATAGACAACAAGACGTTAACCAAATGCTTAAACCCGGGACGATGTCGATTTCAACCGCGTAAGCTCTTGAGGCAGTGCGACAAAAATAGCCCGGTAAACCGGACCCCGCCATGCTCTCCAGGCGCAGATCGCGGCCTCACGAATAGTTTTTTGGCGGTTCGGATGAATTCTTAGTTGTATCCGTGTCGTCGTAGGACGTGCGGAGGCACGGCTAGCTCCCAGAGAAGCGCTCCCATCGCAGGAATTTTACCAATGTCAGGCCGTGAGATTCGCAAAGCGAGGCGATCGCTTCGACGCTCGGGCTGTCTCCGGCAGGATCTGAATTTCTCCGTTGTGCGATGAAGTAGCCTGTCGCGCCTTGAGCACTTTTCTCGGCGATGTTGCGGTCCCAATCGTCGGTCGCTGTAAGTTCAAGATTACCGAGATAACGCAGTTCGTCGTCGCAGAATATGAGAGCAGTTCCAGCGGGAAGAGTCTGTTCCAGCCTGGATATCTTATCTCTGAGATCCGTCCGCCGCCGATCGAGCGCCTTTGTCATGAGTGAACTTTATCCACTCTCCGGGCAGTGCCAAGCCTAAATCCTTCTGCATTTGCGTGCAGGCAGCGCGGCTGGAAACAGGCAATGGAGGGCATCAATCCTTTCGAGTTCTCCTAACCGAGAGCCGTCATTGGAAGTCCATTATCCGGAACTGAACCGTCTGGCCGGTGGGAAGGGTCTCGGTCCAAGAGTGCGTGCCGCGGTCCGCGCTCCGCTTCCAACTCGCTTCGTCAGCCACCGCCGCCCGCTCAATACGAGCAGTCACTTCGGCAACGATTGCCTGTGAACGAGAGATATTCGGCTCATCTTTGTGAGCCAGCAATAATAGAGCGCCAATCATTCTCTCGAAATGCGTGAGGGGCGTGAAGAGTGGCCTGATAAACCTCCCACATCGGACGAAATAACGACCCGGACGTCCCTGCGATCTTGCTGGGATTTCAGACCCAGCGAAACCCGATACGTCTGAAATGGAAAGAGTTTGCACCGTTTCGGACCAAATGCTGAAATTCTGTTCACATCCCACGTGTGAATATCGCCGGATCGAAGGGATACCTTCGAAGCGATGCGTGGAGATCAGAAATGTTCGAAGTCCCGGTTAGCGGCTATCCCGTCGAGGCGGAGGAGGCGTCAACTCTCACGCGGGAGTTGTTACAAGCAAACGATGCCGATTTCCGTCTTGTCCAAGATAACGCTGAAGCCAATCTCGAACTGGTCAAAAAGCTTCGCAAGGTCCGGGAAAACCGCGATACCTTTCTTGGCGCAGGTCTGTTCTTCGACCCCGCATGGGATATCCTCCTGACGCTGTATGTGAGCAAGGTTCAGCAGATCCGACTGAAGCGCGGCAGCGTCATCGAGGAAAGCGGTGTGCCCGCGACCACAGTCTTTCGCTGGATCAATGTTCTCAGCGAGCGGGGTTTTATCGTTACGACAAACAACCCCACCGACGCACGCTCTTCTCTCGTCGAGCTCACCGACCTTGCAGCGGCAAAAATGACAAGATATCTGAATTACTTCTGTTCAGAACTGAGTGAAATTTGAAGCGACTGTCTGTAATACGTCGCACCGATCCCTTGCGGCGTTACCCGGAGTGAGTGGGCCGATGAACCTCAGGAAGGCACTTCGCAGAGCGGCGCGCAGCGATTTCAAGTTGGTGCGCGACGAGTGTGGTGATCTGGAATTCAGCGTCCGTATGCTGGCGGGGCGCTTGACGCCTCTTTACCTCTTCGTTCTCGGCATGGTTGTTTTGTGCGTTGCTCATTTTCGCGACACAGCTCCGGCGGTGGCGGTCTATGGACCGAGCGCGGTTCTATCGATCGCCGTTGTGTTGCGATTGAACCGCTGGACGAAACTTGCGGGAGCGAATCCGCAGAAGCGCGATGCGTTGACATCCATCAGGGGCCTCCATCGAGCAGGACCGGCAATCGGTTTGATTTTTACCAGCTGGATGATGGTCCTCTATTATTTCGCGCCAAGACCCGATCAGGGCCTGATCCATCTCCTTACCGCGGCCACGGGCATTATTTCCGTCCTTTGCCTCGGCGCCACTCCGTTCGCGGCCGTGCTAGTGGCCTTCTCGGTCCTGGTGCCGTCGAGCATCGTCTATCTCACGTTCAATCATCCGAACGGCAACCTAGTCGCCGTAATCCAGGCGGCTATTTTCGCCGCCGTTCTCAGGATCGTTTTTCTCTATCAGGCCGATCTCGTGATGTTGGCCAAATCGCGCCGAGCGATCTCGCTACGTGAGCGAGCCGCCCGCGCTCACGCGGACATAGAAACCAAACTTGCCTCGACCGATGCCTTGACTGGATTGAGAAATCGCCGCTCGTTTCTGGAGGCGCTCGCACGCAAGATCCAGAAATATCCGAATGACCATATCGGTCTGGCCATTTTGGATTTGGACGGTTTCAAGGACATCAATGACAGTCTCGGCCATGTCGCCGGTGACAAGCTGCTTCAAGTTCTTTCGAAGCGTCTTGTCCATCATTACCCTGGGCAAATCATAGGGCGATTGGGGGGCGATGAATTCGCCATTCTCTTCACGACCAACCTGCCAGGCGGGCTCCCCGATCGGCACGTCCTAGAAGGGATCGTAGAAGTACTCCGTGTGCCTATTCATTTTGAGGGTCTGACCTTCGGCGTTGGCGCTTCGCTCGGATATGTCGAGGACTTCGGCGGTGCGCTGAACGTGAAAGACTTCCTCGAACGAGCCGACCACGCGATGTACACCGCGAAGGAAAAACCGGGCGTCTCCGTCGTCATTTACGGTCAGGATCATGACCGTCAGCTTCGGAACCGTCAGCAACTCATCACGGCCATCAGTCAGCCGGGTTTCGAGAAGTTTCTCTCGCTTCAGTATCAGCCGATTGTCGACGTACGCTCCAGCGGTGTCGTCGGCGTTGAGGCGCTTACCCGGTGGAAGTCGCCCGGTCTGGAACAGGTCTCGACACTGGAGTTTATCCGGCTTGCTGAGAGCAGTGGGCAGATGACCCACATTACACGGACGATCGCGGCGAAAGCTGCTAGGGAATGTCCTGTCTGGGAGCACGGCGGATCGCTCTTCATCAACATCTCGGGCCATGACTTGATGCGGCCGGGTAGTCTTGAAGTCCTGGCCGACATTGTAACAGCAGCCGGCGCTCCGCCGGAGAACATCACCTTTGAGGTCACCGAGACGGCTATCGTCAATCTCGACTGCGCCGTGCACATCTTGGGGCAATTCAGGGAGAAGGGGTTCCGCTTCGCACTGGATGACTTTGGTGCCGGCCTTTCAAGCCTAAGCCGCGTTCATCGCCTTCCAATCAACGTCCTGAAAATCGATGGCGGCTTTGTCGAGAGTATCGTCGACGATCCAAAATGCCGAGCCGCGATTGGAACGGTTCTCGAACTCGCCCGGCAGATGCAGATCGATTGCGTCATTGAGGGCATCGAGACCTCTCAGCAAGCGCTCCACGCTTCTCGGCTGGGCGGACGGCTGATGCAGGGCTACCTCTTCGGACGTCCTGATACGGCTGAAAATGCGATGAGCCTGTTTGAGAATGAAATCCTCTCGACGCCCGCCCTCCCGTTCGGTCAGTTCGACGCGGCCTGAGCCACGCTCCCGCCCACCGTAAAAGATACGGGAATTAATGCAGCCAAACGTTGCAACCCGTCAGTGGTTGTGTGCAAATAGGCGCGCTCGGTGTCTTCTGCGGCTGGTGTCGCCGGGGGCGTATTCTGACACAGGGCCGTTTTTAACCATGATGACATCAAAATGCGGCCAGCTCGAAGCCGGACGTGAGACGCGCTTTCCTGTATATGTTGTTGATGACAATCGAGAGATGTGTCTTTCGATTGAGGCGCTGCTTTCCGCGCACGGCTACGTTGTCCAATGCTATACGAGTCCCCTGGAATTCCTGGAGCGCGCCGAAAGTCTTCCGGCGGGAGTGCTGCTCGTGGACCTTCGGATGGAGGAGTTGGATGGTATCGAGGTCATCCGCCGCTTAGAGGGGCGCCGCGCCCGTTTCCCGTCGATTATGATAACGGCGCACGGCGATATCGAGGTAGCCGTGAAGGCGATCAAGCTCGGAGCCCGCGACTTCATTCAAAAGCCGTTTCGAGATCACGTTCTGATGGGCACAATCGATCGCATTGCAGAAGAGCTAACGGTCGAACATGGTAACGGCGTCAAACCGCGCGATTTATTGACCGGGAGGGAACGCGAAGTTGCAGAGCGCCTCGCGAAAGGGCTTTCTAACAAGCAAATTGCCTACGACCTCGGAATCAGCGTCCGGACCGTGGAAATGCATCGCTTAAGAGCGATGCAGCGCTTAGGCTGCAAATCGCTCGCGGACCTCCTGCGTATCCTCCTGACGAAATGACCGCCTGATCGGACGGCGGACGGATTTGAGATCTTTCTCTGCGAGGGCGGCGTAGGTTTCCACTAGACGGAGATAAACCGCACGGTGCTTCGGGCACGCGCTAAGCGCCGCCCGCTCACTCGTCTGAACCAATCGCTCGATCCAATAATCCTGCATCGTTTCCTCGAAGCTACTCTACACCGCAGCGGCCGGATCGACCGACAAAAGGTACGCACGCATTCTCTCGGACGTATCCTTGCTCAATTCAATGAAGCTGCGGCGAGCATCCAGGGGATCGTTGCGACGAACCAACCAACCCAAGTCGGTCATATGCTTGATCCAACGAAGTGCGGTCGTTTGTGGAACTCGAGAGCCCACGCAAAGGCTCGTAACGCTAACGCGGTGCTGCAGTTGCTCGGCCAAGGCCAGCTCGAGAAGGATGTCCCAGGCGGGATCCGCGAACATGTCTTCCGGGAAATATTTTGCGCGATCGCTTCGTGCCGCGATGATTTGCTGCAATTTCGCGTCCAGCGAGACCTGGCGGTCGCGGTTCGCAACGATAACGGCCGCATTCACAAAATTTCCACGACGACGAGCCGGCAAATTGGGACCGTCGAAAGTGTCGAGCATTGGCATTGCCACGAGCTTCTCCTTGACTATCCGAGCGTCTCCCTTCTGCCGGCCATCGCGCAACGCGAAAAGCTGTCGAAAATACTACGGGGTTTCTACGGTATGGATTCCGTGCAGGCCTGAGCTAGTTTGCGATAAGTTAACGAGGCACCGACATGGTTCGCTTTAGTCATGCACGGCAGGCGGGCCGGGGAAGTCCCTCGCGATTGCTCGAAGCCATCCTGGTTCTGGCGGCCGCGGTTGGGATTTTCTGGATCGGATTGCTGACTTATCGGCAGGTCAATTTCGACGAAGAACTCGCTTTAGCGACCGTCACGCGGACAAACGAGGCGCGCGTTCAGGGCTTCGAGCAATTCGTTCTGCGGACCATCGAAACGGCGGACCTCGCGACGAGGCATATCGAGGCCAATCTGGAGGAGATAAATAGCGGACAATTTTCCGTGGCCACCGAACCGGTGTTGAGCTCGAAGGTGTTCGACGCCTTTGTGGTTCATTCCACGGGTCGGCCACCAATTTTCTCGGGAACTTCGCCTGTTCCTGGCGAAACGGTCAAACAACTCGACGAGTACGCTTCGCGCAGCCGGCGCGACTTGATCATCACACCACCCGTGACCGTGGGATCAGGTCGCCAGCAAGTCGCAGCCTTGCGCAAGTTTAACGGGGATACCGGATACGTAGCGGTCCTGATGGACGCTGATCGGTTCACGGATTTTGCGCAGAACATCCCTTTCACGAAAGACGATCTGATTTCCTTGATTGGTCTCGACGGGATTACCCGTGCTCGCCGCACTGGAAACAAGCTAAGCGCCGGTGAACCGGTTCGTGGGCTTGTCATGCAGCGGCAGTTGGCGGACCCAAACGGGACTTATGTCGGGCCCAGCGTGCTCGACGGGATCCCACGGATCTTCAGCCACAGGCGCCTGGCAGATTATGATTTATTCGCCACCAGCGGAACCCCGCTCACCGCAGTGAACGAACGCGTCGCATCCCGGCGTACGTTCCAATTATTTGCAGCCTTGGCCGGCATTCTGGCCATCAGCGCGGCTGCCGCGGCCGCGATTGTTTATAATCGCCGTCGGCATCAGCGAATGATCGAACTCGAGGACGCAAACGCCCGCCTCATTGAAGCGCAGCGGATTGGAGCTATTGGCGATTGGGACTACTACCCGAAGTCAGATCGCCTTTACTGGTCTGATAATCTTCGCGCGATGTACGGCCGGGGGGTCGATGAGGCGATTTCGACCCTGTCGGACGTGAAGCGTCATATCGCTCCGGAAGACGCAGCGATGCTCGAGCGAGAGATCGGCAAAATCTCTGAGACAGGCGAGCCCCGCACGTGGGAGTTCAACGCCGTGCTGGCAGACGGCTCGACAAGTGCGAGACGTGTGGTGGCCGCGCCTATCCTCAACGCGGAAGGAGAGATTATCGGGATCCACGGCACAGACCAGGATATCTCGCACGTCGTACAGTCGCGCGAAATGGAGTCGCGGCTCTCGGAAATTGCCCGACTGGAATCCGTGAATTCGCTTGCCGCGACGTTGGCCCACGAACTGAACCAACCTCTTGGCGTCACCGCCAACTATCTTGGTGCTGTGCAGCGGCTCCTCGATGAAGGCGGTCCTAATTCCAAGGTCAGGCAATATCTCGAGGCTTCGCAAGACCAATTGCATCACGTGTCTGCGATCATCGCTGGCGCCCGCGATCTCGTCACGCCAGGAAAAGTGGAACTGGAAGAGGTCGACATTCAGGAAGCCGTTGAAAGCGTCATGGTGCTCATGCGCGGATACGCGGGAAGGCGCGCAGTGAATTATCGGGTTGAAATCGCAGGAAACGTTTCGACGATCTGGACGAATGGCGCGCAGTTCAAGCAGGTTCTCTTCAACCTCGCCAGAAACGGCATTGAGGCAATACCGGACGAACGGGATCCACAAATTTTCTTTCGAGCGGTTCGCTCCAAGGACGGGAATGCCGCAAGGGTGGACGTCGGAGACAATGGAGCGGGTCTCCAGGCAAACTTTGATCCCTTTGCGGCGCTCAACACGACCAAGAGCTCAGGCTTGGGTTTAGGCCTCTCGCTTTCGCGAACGATCGTCGAGGCCCACGGCGGCAAAATATGGATCGAAAAGACCGACGGGTCGGGCACCACGGTGTCCTTCACGATCGGAGAGCGTCATTAAGGTGATGGCAGAATTCGTGGTTTAATTGTGCTTGGGGACCGTCGCCGACTTCGTCTATATATCGGCAGGAATTTTTCGGGGGCCTAAGCGTGCACGAGCGTTCGGATTTTGATGACCGCGTCCACGATGCGATGGAAGCGGCGCTCAGGATGCTTGATGCGGGCGGGTATCCCGCCGATATCGGCGCACATCTCGACATGGCCCTATGCCGCCTCCGAGAGCACTTGGGGTATCCACCTTTGGATATCGATCTCGATAACGGCACGTCGCCCGGACACTTGGCCACCTAATGCTTGCGGTTGGCAGCGATGGACTTCGCTAGGGGAAACCTCAACCGCACTGTCGTTGGCGCGTCCGCCAGCTTCCGACCCGACCCGATCGGATGAGACGAGACCCTTTTCGCGACGGACTCTGCTATCGCTCGCAAGGGTGGTTACCTGAAGCCGGCTTTCGTCCAGCGTCGCGCAATATGCACGGCGAGAAACAGGTCCTAACGGGTGGTCACTTGGTGCCCCACCTCTTTTGCCGGCCCGCCAGCTCCGTGAGATAGCCCCAAAGCGACACCGGCTGCATCAGCAGGGCGTATCCAAGAATGTAGAGGACCAGGGCGGTCCAGTTGCGCCTCACTCTCAGGCCTTGTCCGTGGAACATTCGTTGTTGGATACGAAAAATAAGGACGTTCCAGAGTGCAGCTAGCGGCAGCGTCAGGAGGGTGAGAGGGCCCGCGATCCAGAAAACGCCGAAGCACGCAAGGATGACACCCGGGATGAAGACCACCGAAAAGATCAGGTCCATCGGTAGGAAAAAGCAATTCCACCAGATGAACATGGTGGTCAGCCGTGGGCGAAAGAGAAGCCTCTCATATCGACGCAGTGCCTCAATCAGGCCTCGTGCCCAACGTCGGCGCTGCTGCGCGAACTGGCGATAAGTTGTGGGCGCATTCGTGAAGGCCACCGCGTCTTCCGCATATCCAGTGCGGTAGCCCTCATCCAACAGGGCCCAGGTGAGGACGATGTCTTCGCCGACAACGTGATCCCAGCCTCCTACTTCGAGTAGCGCATCTCGCCGGTAGATAGAGAACGCGCCCTGTGCGACGAGAGTGCCGTGAAACATGCTCTGCATGCGCTTCACCGCCGCGATCCCGTGGAAATAGTCCCACTCCTGGAGTCCAGCCATTAGGCTTGCTCGTGAATTGCCGACGAGGATCGCGCCTGCAACGGCCGCGGTGTTAGGCGGGTCGGAGAGGAAGCGCTCGACCAACTTCGTCAGACTGTCCGCACGGATGCGCGTGTCTGCATCGATCGTAACGACGAGATCATGGGACGCTGCCTCCAGACCATCATTGAGAACGGCCGACTTTCCCCGGTTCTGAACGAAATTCATGACGCGCACGGTCATGTTTGCGGGAAAATGCAGGCCCTCCTGCCCACGCCGCGCGGCTTCCGCCGTGCCATCTCTCGATCCGTCATTGAGGATGATAAGCTCAATGGAACCGGGATAGGTTTCTTTCGCGATGCTCGCCATCGTGTGAACGATCGTGCGCTCTTCCTGATAAGCGGCAACCAAGATGGAAAGCGGGGGATAATTCTTCGGGCTCGAGCGCGGAGGCCGTTTATCCAGCAGCAGCGCGACTATCAGGAACGCGTTCATGAAGCCTGGGAGATAGGCAATGAACGTAAGCACGGTGAGCGCAAACCAGCGAGAAGTCAGTTCCGTGAGATCGGCCAGCCAAGCCTGGGATACGACGACCGAGAACAATAGCCACGCCCCGGCGAGGCCGACAGCGATGAGGTATTTTGCGAGGACCGGCACATAGAAACGGCGTGAAGGGCGTCCCCTGTCGGCCGCAGCTGGCCGCGCACCGGTGTCATCGCCGGCAAAATCGGGCCCGAGGGACGGTGAGAGGTCGTTGTCGGGCGCGAGAGGCGCCTGCCATTCGAAGTCGAGGGTCATGAAATCGCCAGATGTCGGAGGCGAGCAAACTGACAGGGGAGGGTAAGGTTAGCCTTTTTGAAGGAACCGTATCGGTTGTTTCACGGCACTCTGATCGGCATCAAGCCGTCAAAGGATTGAAGGGGGGAGCTGCCGTATTCTTGGGCGCGGCGACGAACGGGCGGGATCCAGTACCTAAGTCGGCCAGAGCCTATATAAAGTTGAAAAACATCTGCTGCCGATCTCGGCAGCCTCCGGCGACAGAAAGGGCGGTGCCTCCTGCCGTGAACTCATCGCATTCGGGCGCGAAGCGGTCCTCCAGGGGTTTTTCTTTCGCCTTTGTTCCGCCAGTATCCTCATCCCACAGACCTCCAAAAAGGCGAGTGCATGTCCGACCGCGTTTCAGTGCTTATTTGTGATGATGATCACCTGCTCCTCGAACTTCTCTCTCACCGGCTGACCCTCAAGGGCTTCGAAGTGGAGACCGCCTCGGATGGAAGAGAAGCCTGGAATAAGTTGCTCGAGTTGAAACCAGCGGTCGTCGTGCTCGACGTCATGATGCCTTTGGTAAACGGCCTCGAGCTCCTCCAACGCGTTCGGGAGAATGAAGAGGTTAGGGATACGCCGGTCCTGATGCTGACCGCGCGCAAACAAGAACAGGACATCGTTGGAGCGCTGGATCTCGGCGCTTCTGACTTTCTCTCTAAGCCGTTCATGCCAGAAGAACTCGTTGCTCGACTCAACGTTCTGACGGGAGGGCCGCGCCGATGATACTGTTCTGGGCTGCGCTGGCGTTGCAGGAGCAACCGTATGCGTCCGGCGACCTTTACCAGCGCGGGGTCACGGAAAGGCGGGCCGGGCATCCGGACGTGGCGGCTTCGATCCTGGAAGACCTGGTCAGACGGGAACCGGATAACTCAGACGGTTGGGTCCAGCTCGGCTTCGCAAGGCGCGATCTTGGAGACAGGGAAGGGTCGCGGTCTGCCTTCGAAACGGCGTTAAAACTGGCCCCTGAATACCAAGACGCCAAGGATGGCTTGGCTTCCCTCGATCGGTCAGCGCCAGAGGGCCCGGGCGACCTGTTCCGGCCATCGGTTTCGTTAGACGTCTCAAAAACAGCGGTGATAGGCGGGGAAGACTGGTCCGACTGGCGCGTCGCAACGTCCGCCCCTGTTGCCGTCGCCATGCAAATCACTGCGTCCCTCGAAAAAAATCACAGGTTCGGGTTATCGGATACGTACATTGAGAGCCGTATCGACGCGCGACCGAGCGGAGAACTCGCATATTATGCGTCGATCGGCGGAACACCCGACGCCGATTTCCGTCCAGTCTGGCAGGTAAGAGCGGGCGGCACTCGCAAGCTTTCCAGCAACGCGGATCCTTTTTTGATCTCGTGGGATAGCGGAGCCGCGAAGTACGCCAGCGGACGCGTGTGGACCATCTCGCCCGGCTTCCAGAAGTACTTTGGAAGCGGACGCTCATGGTTCTCGGGGCAATGGATCAACATCTTTGCAGGCGGCCGCCACCTGAGCGGGGGGCTGGCGAGATTTGATGCCATGGTCACGAGTTCGGTGCGCCTGTTCGGCGGCGCGGCCCGTGCGCCGGATCTTGCCGAAGGCCGAGCCATTCAGACGACGAGCTTATTCGGCGGGACGGCGGTGGCGATCAACAATCGCGTCAACTGGAGGGCGTCCATCGCGCGGGACGCACCATCCAGCGGGCAGCGGCGCCTGACATTGTCTACTGGCCTGGAACTCAAATTCAGATGAGTCTTCTCGGACTCTGGGAACTTTCAATCGGCCTGGCGGTCGCATCGCTCCTGATCATGATGGGTCTGATAGCGGCGCGGATCGTCAGCGAACGCCGCGAAGGGCGCGCCGCAGCGCGCCGAGCGATCCTCTTGCCGAAACTTCTGAGCGGCGAAGCCGACCTGTCGCACGTGCTCCGGGGCTTTGCTAGTGATGGGCAATCGACTGACCTTATCGTCGAGCTCATTGCGATGGTTCGCGGGCCAGAACGCGATAGGTTCGTGGCCTTGGCGAGCGAGCTGGGTGCGCGCGATGACCTTCTTCGCCGTCTTTCGAAGGGTTCCGTTCGGCTGAAGATAGGCGCGGCGGAAGCCTTATCGTTTTTCCCGGATGCTTTGGCGACTGACGCCTTGGACAAGGCACTCGACGACGACGCGGGCGAAGTGCGGCTTTCGGCGGCCTTATCGTTGGCGAAGTCCGATCGGGCTCCTCCAATCCGTGTCTTGGTGGAACGGCTCTCGTTGACCAAGAGCGAGAACTCCCTTCTCCTCATCAGCATTCTGCAGTGGATCGCAAGCGAACATCCGGAAGAGGTGGAGAGCCTTCTCGCGGATGATCTCGTCGACCCCGTCGTCAAAGCGGCTGGGATCGACGCTCTCGCAGCGCTAGGCAATTTCCACGCAGCGCCGCTCATCAATGGTCTTGCTTTGGCCGCCGACGAAGAAAACGAAATCCTGGCGCGATATCTTCGTGCGCTCGGGACGCTTCGTCATCCGGCAGGAAAGCCGGCGGCGCTCCATTACCTGGGTTCTGCAACATGGTGGATCCGCGCTGCGGCGGCTGAAGCCGCGGGAAAAATCGGGGTGACGGAAGCCATTGGGAAGCTCGATCACCTGCTCGGCGATCCCGACTGGTGGGTGCGTTTTCGGGCCGGAGAGGCGCTCGCTCAACTGGGCACTCCTGGAATCGAGGCGCTGAGGGCCGCAGCTCGATCGCTCTCTAGCGACCGCCAGGAAGCTGGCGCCCTGACGCTCGCCGAACTCGGGATTGCACGTGATGAATGATTGGTCCGATCTCGCCGTCGCCTTCGCTGGCATCGTCGCATGGGTAGTGATCGGCGCCGGTCTTCTCCAGGTCGCTTTTTATATCGTCCAGCTGCTTTACGCGGCAGTTTCGCTTGCGAAGCGGCCTCCCGTGGCGAGTTCGTCCGTCCTTTGGCACCGTTATTCCGATCGCGCCCCGCCGATCGCCGTGCTTGCGCCGGCCTACAACGAAGCCGTTACCGTCGTGGAGAGCGTGACCTCGTTACTAGCGCTCCAGTATCCGGAGCTCGAAGTCGTCGTCATCAATGACGGCTCGAAGGACGAAACACTGGCGCGGCTGATTGAGCATTTCCGCCTGGAGCCGGTGGACCGATATTATGACAGGACGGTACCGCACGCGCCCATCCGGGCCATCTATGCGTCGCGGCGCATTGCGAACCTACTCGTCATCGACAAGGAAAACGGCGGGAAGTCCGATGCGCTGAACGCGGGCATCAACGTCGCGCGAGCCCCGCTTTTCTGTTCCATTGACGCGGACTCAATCCTCGAAGCAGATGCATTGCTTCGGGCGGTAAGGCCATTCATCGAACGGCCGGACGAAGTCGTCGCTGTGGGCGGCACCATTCGCCTCGCCAATGGCAGCGTCGTGGACGGTGGGCGGGTGTCGAAGGTCCGGATGCCCCGCAACTTTCTCGCGCTTGTCCAGATCATGGAGTATCTCCGCGCCTTCCTGATGGCCCGGATCGCCCTGAGCCGAATGCAGGTGCTGACCGTAATCTCGGGCGCGTTTGGTCTATTCAGGCGTCGACTCGCTCTCGAGGTCGGCGGCTATTCACATGGCACCGTTGGTGAGGACATGGAGTTGGTCATCAAACTCCATCGGCACATGCGCGATCAGAAGAAGCCCTACCGGATTGAGTTCATCCCGGAGCCCGTGTGCTGGACGGAAGCGCCCGAAGACGTGAGCGTTCTCGGCCGTCAGAGAGCGCGCTGGCAGCGCGGTGCCCTCGAGACTTTCACCCGCCACAAGGACATGCTTTTCAATCCTCGATACGGCCGCGTGGGATTCATCGGCTTCGGGCAGATCCTTGTCGTCGACGTCCTTGGCCCCATCATCGAGCTTGTCGGATATGTCCTGGTTCCCTTGCTCTGGGCGGTGGGATTGCTGTCGGTGAACTACCTTCTCGCCTATCTTGCGATCACGTTCACGTTTGGCATTTTCATCAGTGTTGCGACGTTGATCCTGGAAGAGCTGGAACTGCGCCGCTTCTCCAGAGCGCGCGATCTGGCCATCATGACAGTCATCGCTGTCATTGAGAATTTTGGATACCGGCAGCTCAGTAATTTCTGGCGTGTGCGCGGGCTTTGGCAGTTCTTGAGGAAGCACGAAGGCTGGGGCAGCATGACCCGAAAGGGGTTTCAGTCTTCCTGAACAGCGTCCAACAATTCGAGCAGTCGGGCCCACTCGGTGCGGGCCGGTCTTCCGTCTCGCAGAGCATCTTCTAGGGCCTCGGCGCCCTTGCTCAATTCAGCATATCCGAAAGTGCCCGCGCTACCACTGAGTCGATGGACAATGTCGATCGTGGCAGGGTCGCTTTGGGATAGCGCGCGAAGACTCTCGGCATCAGACCTGCATCTTGCCACGAACTTAGCGCGCAAGGGGGCGAACGGATCCTCCACGCTCAGTCCAGGTAACTTCGAACATTCGCCGATATCATCATCGGGTCGAATGGCTTGCAGATAACACCTAGAGCGCCGAGCGATTTGTACCGTTCGATATCGCTCTTTTGTGCGCGGGCCGTGCAGAAGAGAACCGGTGGAATTGCCACGCCCAATTTCTCCTGGAGCCGGCGTAAGGTTTCTGGGCCATCCATGCCGGGCATCATGACATCGAGAATGATGACATCAGGTGACCAATCCGCGGCGACTGCCAACGCTTCCTCGCCGGACGAGCAAGGTCTTACGTCGAAGGTGGCGTCCAGCGAGAGGGCAAGCACCGCGATCTCGCGGATGTCATCGTCGTCGTCGACGTAGAGAACCTTAGGCATGACCTGTGGACTTCCCTCGCTTGGCGGCCGCTTCCACAGTCTCGACGAGCGTATCAAGACCATCCTTCGTCTTTGTCAGTCTGGCGAACACTGGGCTCTGCGCGCCAGGGGCGGCATCGAGCGCGGTGTAAAGCACGACAGGGGTTTCTGAGCCCTCCCGGGTCTTCGCGAGGTTGATCAGCTCCAGTCCGTCACCATCCGGCATCGAAATATCGAGAACCAGTGCGTCGAAGTCGTATCGCTCGAGGGCGGCCTTTGCTTCCTGGAAGCTCGGAGAGGAATGGACACTGGCCCGGCCCTCGAATGCGCTCGCCACCAGGCGAAGCGTATCCGCGTCGTCGTCTACATGGAGGATCTGGAAAGAGTCATCCTGTTCCATGCGACCAAGAGAAGCTGCCGATAAGCCCGCCCAGTGCGCGCCAGAAGACAGGGGCAGGGTAAATGTGAAGGTTGTCCCCGAGCCGGGATCACTGGTGAAATCGACCTTGCCGTCCATGCGTTCGACAAGTTCCTTGACGATACTGAGGCCGAGGCCGGTGCCGCCCTTTAAACGACTGTCAGTGCTGTCGGCTTGAGCGAACTTCTGAAAAATCCGCTGGCGGAACTCGTCACTGATGCCCGGGCCATCGTCGGCCACGGAAAAGACCACTTCGCGATCTTTGGTCGGCTCTGCAGCGACCCGGACCTCGCTCCCGGCGGGTGAGAACTTTACCGCGTTTGAAACAAGATTGGTCAAGATTTGCGTGAGGCGATCAGCGTCGGCCAGAACTTGCAGATCAGGCCGTACATGCGAGACATCGATCCGGATTTGATGTTCTCTGGCCAGACCCTCGATCGACGCCATGGCCTGCGCGACGGCGGCCCCGACGTCGATGGGCAGGATTGAAAGTTGTGCTTGTCCAGACTCGATCTTTTCGATGTCGAGCATGTCGTTGATCAAGCGAATGAGCCGGTCGCAGTTGTTCTTCGCAATCTGAACCAGCCTGCTGCTTTTCTCGCTGATTTCTCCGGCAGCTCCGCCGAGGATTAAGCCCAGCGATCCCGCGATCGAGGTGAGGGGAGTCCGCAGTTCATGACTTACGGTCGCCACGAATTCACTCTTCATACGCTCAATTTGACGTCGTTCAGTTGCGTCGCGAAGGACGGCGAGAAAATGAAGCCCATCCTCCAGCTTGATCGGCGTCGTGACGACCTCGGCCTCAATCGACGTCCGATCCTTTCGGCACCCCTCGAAGATCTGCTTCTGATCGCGCTCTTCACCGTTCGCCAGTCGCGCCAAATAGGCCTGGCTAACTTCTTGTGTCGGCGGCGTCTTGAAGAGCTTGAGATTGGATTGTCCTACGAGTTCATCGCTTGCAAAGCCGAACAGCTTCTCCGTCGCCGAATTAGCGCTTTCAATGATGCCGTTGGCGTCCAGCATCATCATCGAGTCCGTCGCGCCTTCGAAAATCGCCGACTGGCGAGCGGCCGAATCCCGCAGGGTTCGTGATGTCCGCCGCAGGTTCCCCAACAGCTTAGCGAGTGCGTATACGAGGAACGCGAGGCTGATGAGCGTGGCAATTTCCAGGAAATAGATATTCCGTTGACGCTCCGCTCGTTCTGAAAGCGCAGCATCTTGCCGTGCGCGCGCCGAACTAGTCTCTTTATCGTTGATCTGGCCTGCGAGGGCTCGGGCTCGGTCCATGAGCCGTTTGCCAGTCCCTTCGGCGACGAGCGCTCGGGCCTCACCGCTCTTTCCTTCGCCTACGAGCGACACGGACCGCATCGCGCGGGCCGTCCGTGCTGTTCCCACGAGAACGAGTTGGCGAGCCAAGGCCGGTGCGTTCCCAGAGCCAGCGAACGTCTTCTCAATGCTGGCGCCCTGCTTAGGGAGTGTCTCGAGCGCCTTTTGCAGAGGCTGTAGGAACGCTGGATCGGCGGTGACAAGATAGCCGCGCTGGCCCGTTTCCACGTCACGGAGGGACGTTAAATAGGCTGCGACCAGGTTCGAGCGAAAAGTGGATTCCTGCTGCTCAACCCGCTGTCGGGCTTCCCAGCGGGCCGTGTCCCATTGCTGAAAACCCAAGGTGCAAAGGAGTAGCGCAGTCGTGGCGCCGGCGCTGTAACTGAGGAGCGTGAGTGAACGCGACGACTGCTCGAACATCCGTTCAAGCTAGAACGAAATCTCGGGCTGGGCCAACACCTTAAATACTGCCAATCAGGTGATACCGAATCTCGCGTGACGGTGCGATCTCCTTCTAGCTGTGCAGGACTCGCTCGGCATAGCCTGGCTCTCAGTATGGCGGGACGCCGCGCCGTCGAGCTAACCACAGTGAAAAGCACGTCGAACTCGGGCCGTGCAGCTGAGCCGTCATTGCGAATCTCTCATTGGGAAGGACGAACGGGAAAGGGGCGGAGCTTTGCAGCTCTGCCAAGTGAATGAAACCTTGGTGCGTCTCCAGGCGGAGCTGAGGAGAAGCACCGGAGAATCTAGTATGAAGAATAACGCAGCGCTCTGTCATCAGATAGGGATTGTGCCGGGCGGAAGGAACGGGGAGACGCAAACACCTGTGCTGCGAAGGGCCAAAACGTACAATTGTGACGTTGAAGGTGCGCCTTCGGTCGAATGTCGTGTGTCGGGCACTCTTTCTGCCGTTGCTCAGGCGATCGGCGGACAGGCAGTGGCGGGGCCGACGGCTGGACTCACAGCGCGGCCGACAATCCATTTACCTCGGGCTGAACTCCTCCTCGTCGGTACCGCGCTTCCGCCTCCTTTCCATCCTGAGGAGGCGCCGGAGCTCGCAGACATCACGGGCGACAGCGTAGCGATTATCCGGGTTGAGCAGGACAACCACGCTGATCGGCCGTTCACGATCGATATCCTGATGGCTCACGCCGAGCGCTGGGTGTCTCGCTACATTCCCTGGCAGATCCATACCTCGTCCGAACTTTGGTTCGTCCCCAGCCAAGGTGAGGGGCGTTCGTTCCGGGTTTTGCCGATCGGCCTCCTCGCATCGCCGCGCGCCCCGTTCTCCAGCCTTTACGAGCGCGAGTACGGCTTCGGGTTTGCGATGCGCTCCATCACTGATCTGATGGGAGCCCGCTAACATGGTGAAGGTTCTCAAGACCAAGGCCAAAAAGGCCGTGATTAAGGCGCCGGTCCACTTTGAGGCGAAGGCGCAGCGCTCCGACAACCCGATGGACTGGCTCTATGACAACCCGCTGGGTAGCTATCCCGACTTTACGTTCGGGATATTGAAGCAGTCTTACCAAGGGCACCGCAACTCCGCGTCCGAGTTTGCCATCCGCAAGCTCATGCCGGCGAGCTCTGACAATCTCAATCCGGCCTCGTTCGACGTGAACCTCGTCACGGCATTCCGGTACGGGGTCATCCTGCCGCCGGGCGCACCCGACTATCTCGATGCGGTCGGGTCCGCGCTGAAGATGCTCGACGCCACCGCACTCTCGTCTCAGCCCGCTCTGCTGGTCTACGCTACACTGAGCTTCCCGGACGCCTCTCGGCTGCATCACGTCTGGGAGGAGAGCCGGGCTTTCTGCCTGAATAACCTGGCGCGTAAGCGGGGCTTGATGACGATCCTGGTCCAACATCGCCCCGGAGAGGTGGGCTCGGATAACGCCGTTCACACGCATCTGCTCGTCTGCCCGCGGCGTATGGATGGAACCGGGCTGCGGGGCTTCGCCGACGAATTGCTGTCCGACGACGGTCAGCAGCTTCTCTTCGACGAATGGACTGCTTTCCGAGAAATCTGGCGGTAGTTTGATTGGGTCACCGTTTTGTCCGACAAGCGGTGACCCAAAACCATCGGTCGACAAAGAAATCCTGCTAGGTTGCCGCCATTTCGCGCACTGGCTTAGCCGTCGCCTTGCTTCGCCCCTTCTTTTTGCTGTTCGATTTAGGCTCTGCTTTGCTTTGCGCGTGAATCGCGTCTTTGCCTTTTATGTCTTCAAGAAGGACGAGCATCAGCAGGAACAGCTTGTAAGCGTGGACGAGAAAATGATGGTTGGGGTTCCGTCCGTACACGTGGCCGTCGCCGTAGGTCCGACGGGCCTCACCGTTTGGGGTCTGGCCTTTTGAGACCTTCACCGGTCGGCTGGTTCTCGTCTTGATAGATGATGTCCAGCCGAGCGCATCCCAGTCGGTTTTGCGCACACTGAGGTAAACTCGGCCACAAATCTCGCCACTCTTTTCGACGGTGATGTGCTCTTGAGGGACGCCCAATTTTAAGAGCAACCCCTTGACCAGGATGGCTTCGGCCTCCGAAGACAATCGAGCAAAGCCGCGCCGCGCCACGAAGTTATGCACAAAGTTGCCTAGGGCCGAGCGCTCGTCATTTGTCAGCGCGCTATCGCGATTTCCAAGTCTGGCCCAGAGCCTGTTCAGCTCGTATTGAGCTACCGCCCCGTGCGGTACTGTGAAGCGAAGCGATCGTCCCGAGATCATGAAATAGCGCCTATAATGTTTAAGGGCCTTAGACCGCCAAGATGTCGCCCGTTTCTTTGTAATGCCGTAGTTCGCTAGAACGTTGTCCGGAACGTTGGTGCCATTCAGGCAAAGCAGCACGACCGGCCAAGGTACGCGCGTCACTGGTCTCTCGGGGGACCGATCAAGGGCGTCATTCTCGTTGGCAGACGTAAAAGTCGCAATTGGTCCTAATGAGGCGTTGGCATCCACCGACTTTAGCAGACCGTTCCATCTCGGCTTAGGATTTCGTCCGCGATGTCTCGTCGGGACATACTCACTTGCGGGAACGTTATCATTTGAGTTTTGCGTCCGCCCAAGGGCAGCGGGTTCGCGAGGCATTTCGCCGAGGGGGACATCTGCCGTGCATTCTCCCTGCCGGTTAGCGTAGGACGCTACCAACACGTCCAGCAGATGCTGATAGGTATGAAGCGTTTGGCCAATCGCAGAATGGCCCATCGCCTGGCTGACGGCGTGAAGGGCAGAATGGCCTAGCCGTTCGTTGCCGAAGAATGCCTTCTTCAAGGCCATGCGGTCTGACCAGGCCACACTCTGAAATAACAGCGGTGGAAGCTGAGCAACACTTGCATCGTCAGGAAGCACGAGTTTCAGGAGGAGGAGACTGCTGAAGCTGTGCCGGAGCCATCCAAAACTCCCGAATTGGTATCCTTCGAGGCTAGCAATGGCCTGATTTATCTTTGCCTCGACGGCTTGGGTGTCAATCAGCGCGCGGGTAAAGGGCGCGCCGAACAGCCGGTCTACGGCAATCTCGCTGACTGAGCGCACACGTTCGGTCGCCCCGAGTGGCAGGGCTTCATTCTTCGCCTTCTCGACTGGTGCTGCATTCGCCTTTTCCTTGGGGCGAAAAATGTCGTCGGCGCTCAGGATCAACTGCTGCAATGCGCGACGGTCGTCCAGCCACTCCAAAAGGGCCGTCCGCTCTTCGGGACGAAGGAGCACGTGGAGCGGAATAATGCGCTGACTGAACTCGGTTTTCAGACGGCGTTGCACCGTGTGCGTGACCTGGAGTTCGATGTGGTCCCCGGCAACAATCACGTCGCTCGTTCGCAGTCCCATGATTTCCCAAATGCGCAGGCCGGCGCGATACGCCAGCATGGTGATCAGTCGCAGCTCACGAGCGCCCTCGAAGTCCGCAAAGCGGTCCAAGAGCGCGCGATAATCACGTTCGACCATCACGTGAGCGCTCACATAAGGTTGAGGATTACGCTCCTCGACGAATTCAGTTGGGGATTCCGAACGCTCCTCATGCCTTTGTTTCTCATTACGAGGAAGAGCCTCTGGATTGATCAGAAATCGATCCAGATCGCGAAAGGTTGAACGAACAAGCCTCTTGACGGAAGTCTTGCTTAGCGCGTCGGTTGCAGCAGCGCGAAGCTGGGCTCGATCGAAATCAAAGTCTCCATTTGTCACTATGCGGCCGAAAATTTCATGGACAGCCACTGCAAGTCCAAGTTTCACGGTTATCGGTTTGAGGCCACGAAGGCCGCCAAGGCTTTTTCTGAATGTCAGCCTGTGAACGCACCAGCTGAGTAGCTTGTCCTTGCCAGGTGAAAGCCATCCGTTTTTGCGCAGGTATGAGCGACGCTCCGCGAGAAGTTCTGCACAGAGATTCTTGACGCCTGCATCAGAGATCTCGCCGGCGCGCCTGCGATACTCGACCAGATCGAAGATATCACGCTCACCCGAAAGACGACGGGTGCGACGAAAGGTGTGAAGCACCCGGGATTGAGCATTTCTCGTTTCGAAATCGGTCGCCGGGAGAAACGCAGTATTGTCGTTCTTCAAACCCTTTTCGCGAAAATATCGTCCGCCCACTGTCCTCGTCCAGCTCGCTTCGGAAAGCTGGGTGCACGGAACCTCGCCCAAGGCATGATCGAGTAAAAGCGGTGGCAGTCGGAACGACCAGTAGGCGCTCGCCGCTTCGAAGAAATACTCGGTGCCTACATATTCGCCGAACGTTTCGGTCAGCCATTGTCGCAGTGCAGGCAACGCTCCGTTCTCGGCGCCTGGCTTACCGGCCATGCGCCACGCGATGATGTGCCGCCGAGTTGTCTCATCCGCAATCCATCTATGGACTTTCGAAGTCCTTCCGGCTCCGAGCGCTGGGCGCCTTACGGTGGTGATCCAATGAGTTGAGTGGCCGTCGAGAAAGCGAGACATGCCCGTGAGTAACGAGTCCAGCGATTCGAACCGGAGGAAGGCACCGTTGAACACGGCCGATGCCACCAATTTTCCGGCGCTGATAGGACCGGAGAACGTGATCAGCTCGGCGCGGATCTCATTCGGTGTCGGGCCGACGCCTTTGCCGGGCTCCAAGCACGTCAGCGGTGAGCAGAAGCTGTTCGTCGCATGACCGGCCCTGCGACGATCCAGATTAAGAGTAATGACCGGACGTTCATCGGTCATGATGTTCTTTCGCGGCGATTCAACGCACTCAAAACCTAGCTTCAACAACTCGCTAGGCAGCGACCGCTCAAGATCCGCACGATACGCTATGGGATCCAGACAAGACCCGTGCGCCCATGGTTCAGCTCCTTCGTGCCAATGGCCGAGAAAAGCATCCATGGTTATCGAAGCGCACTGACCGGAGAGTTTCGTACGGAGCCAATGCCGCCCAACGTTCACCGGGACTCGCGACGGTGGTTTCGTCGACTCGATAGCCGCGGAAATCAATGCTTGTAGCTTGGTGACCACAGCTCCAGAGCGGCCGGAAGGAAACCTAAGTTCTCCCTGAAGCGCATCTTTCCAAAGCTCGGGCGCCACATCGTCGGTTTCCAGAAACATCCGGGTGCCGATCTCGCTTTCGTATGCGCGAATTTGAGCTTGAACGACATCAGGCACCCAGACCAACCGCGCTCGGGCCGGATCATGCGTGTTCTTGTCGTGGATGACGCAGAAGCCTGTCTCGTGGTCGATGGCGCTGGTGCTCGGCAGGAAGTCGAAATGGCCGCGATGGCCCAATGCAAAACTCACCATGAACGCGGTGTAATCGGCGAGCGCCTCGAAACTGTCGGGGTTTGCTCGCACGCGCTCCTTCAACACCGCAACAACGTGCCGAATTGCGTCTTCGTCACAGACCTTTTCGGCACCGAGGCGGACGGTGATTGCGCGGCCCAGGGTATCGCGGCCGGGAAAGGAAGAGGTGCCGTAATATTTGCCGGAATGGATGCCCTCGAAGCGCCCCGTTTGGCGAGCGGCGCTTACTGGATCGCCTTTGTGTTGCTCAATCAGCTGTTGGCGGCCACGCCGTTCGAGGCTCTCGACGTTCCGTGACACCCTCCTCGGCAAAGGTGCGTGCTCGGGCCGACGGTCTCGTAACCAGAACTCGATCCTAGCCCAGAGTTCTTCCTTCGGTGTAGTAAATAGTAGGTCCCCTGATACCCTGGGCGGCGTTCGCAAATTGATGAGCCGCAGAGCTAACTCGCCGGGATCGAGTTCGAGACGATGAGGGTCTGAGACTTCGAACGAGCTCGGCTCAAAGCGTGTCACCGCCCAAGGTGAGTTGGAGCTTTTCGTCGAGTCAGCTGAGACATCTGAGCTGAGCGCCGCATCTTTCGGAGCCTTCTGCGCGCGGCCCTTTTTCCGGCGCGAAATCCCGTCCGAGGAGCTGACCTGCTTCGAGGACCGACCACGCTCTTTCTCCAGTTTCGCGGCCTTTTTCTTCCGCTCCTTCCATCGCTTGAACGCGACTTCGGGCCGCCGCGGAGCCATCTGTAGGAAGAGGCCGCCGTCCTCTAAGAAGAAACCCTCGCGTGTCTCCTGCGAGTTGAGGATTTCCGGGCTTTGGTAAACCCGCAAGGAATAGAGATCTGCTAGCCGGCAGCCTGTGTGCAAGATTGTCGTGATCGCAAATGCCGTTTCCCAGTTTACGAGGGGCCCGCGAACCGACGTCCAGGAAAGTGCGGCACCACACAGTTCGGTCTCCAACTGCTCAATCTCGCGGGAAAGAACATCGTCGATTTCAAGGAGATCGCCGGTGGTGAGTTGCTCGAAGCGTAGCGGCAACAAGTGGAAGGCTCGCGCCCTCGCACGCGCTTTGGGCGATGTGCGCATGTGTTTGCGGGACGGATGTTCTTCGTCGATAGACAATTGGACGCTCTTACTGGGACCGGAAGCTAATGCGCTCGTAGGGTTGAACGCCCTAAGGGTTCGCTAAAGCCGTCAGGCCATCTTGGAGACTGAGCGGCCTATAGAGGTGTCAGAAATGGGCCCGCGATTCTTCAATCGATGATCGTCCACGGTCACACGGCTCTCGGAACGTGACCGAAAATGTACGCATCGGCATGGATGCGGGCCGTAATTTTGAGCGCCGAGCTGACCGCAGTCGTCCTCGAGCGTAAAGGTCACCGAATGTGGGGACGAGGTGGCAGAAAACCTGGGCGACCGCCGCTAGGCGAGTACGCCGACAGATAAGTTACACCCTCCGAAAAGTTGATTCATCAGTCGAGGGCCGGCTGCTGATGATTTCAATGTAAGAAGACGGGGCGCGCCCGCTTAGCGAACGCGCCCCTGTGGGGTTTTGACCGAGGTGCTTAACGACCAGAAAAGACTAACTCGGGCCTGCGGCGAGCGGTTGAGCAGGCAGGAATCGTTTAGCGAACAGACCTTCCAGAAAAGGTTAGTCATTGATCCGAACCGGACCCAAAGTCGCCTGCCGACACTTCCGTCGAAGCAATTTGGCCAAATCCAATCGGATCGATCATATCATCCGAAACGGTCGCGATTGAGCTTTTCTCGTACTTAATATTAGTCTAGTTCGTCGCTTACAGCGTGCCGACGCTACCGTGAGGGCGCCTTCAATGGAGGCGCCCTTTTTCCTCGGTGGCACGGCTCGAAAGTGGTTGCAAACAACGGATCCCGGACATCATCCGCTGTGCTGCACGTCCAGCAAGAGCGCGAGAGCCTCTGCCATGGTCCTTAGATCGAGGCGCCGGAGGAGATTGGCCCTATGCATCTCCACGGTACGGCCGCTGAGCTTAAGTTCTTCCGCTATTTGCTTGGTATTTCGCCCCTGACTCACGAGTTCGAGCACAGCCTTTTCCCGGCGACTGAGTTGCGCCAGCTTCTCAGTCTGCGACCGCCGGTTGTTCCATTCCTCGACACGACGGCGAAGTTCGTCTTGGGCGATTCGGAGCGAAGCCAGGAGTTTGGCTTCGGCGAATGGCTTTTCAAGAAATTCTAGGGCGCCTTTTTGGATGGCGCGGACAGCCAGTGGAACATTGCCGTGCCCAGTCATCATCACCACGACCAGAAGCGGGTCACTGACGACGTCCGAAAGAAGGTCTATCCCCGTCTTGCCGGGCATTCGCACGTCCACGAGCGCAATCGCGGGACGCGGCGTCGCGTCCTTCCGAGCCAGGAAGGCCTCTGCGTCCGGAAAAGTATGCGCCAGGATATTGTGGACCTCGAGCAGGTGTTTCAATGAGTCCGTGAAAGCGTCGTCGTCATCGATAACGAGAACCGGAAAATCTACCGATTCGTTCAATTATCCTCTCCCTCGTCAAGAGGTAGTGAGAAACGGAACACGGCGCCCTCTGCGTCATTCTCGACCCAAATTCTCCCGCCGTGCGCGTCGATGATTTGTTTGCTGATCGGTAGGCCTATCCCGCGTCCATCGGCTTTGGTCGTCATAAACCAATCGAAAAGATGATCACGACGATCTAGGATTACCCCTGCCCCGTGATCCTTGACACTGACGATTGCCTCTGGAGCGCGTCGGGTGACGGAGATCTCGATCAGAGACTCGTGTTGACCGGCCATAGCTTCAAGACCATTTTTGATAAGGTTCACTAGAACCTGCTGAATTTGAACCGGGTCGATCCGCACATCGCAGCGCTCGAGCGCACCTGTTGATATTGACAGGTCCGTATTAGCCATCTTCATCAGGGCGATCGCCTCGATCACGACTTTGACTAGATCCACGCGCTCCGGATCCTCGACGGCGCTGGACAGGTTTCGCAATCTCTTCAGGATTTCGCCCGAGCGCAGCGTCGCCTTCGACGCGTGTTCAATCATGGTCGCAAGTTTTGCTTCTTGACCGTCCACACCGACTAACTTTGAAGCCACACTCAAGTAGTTGACAGCCGCGGCAAGGGGCTGGTTGATCTCGTGGGCAACCGCTGTTCCGAACGATTCCATCGCAGTGGTGCGCGAAACGCGAAGAAGCTGAGCCTGGAGAGCCGCGGCAAGTGCTTGGGCTTCGACCTGTTCAGTGACGTCATGTCCTTCAGCGAAGAGCCCGCTAATTTCTCCCGTCGGTGACCGCACTGGGTGATAGATCGTATCGATAAAACGTTTTCTGGCGCCGGTCTCCGGATCATCCAACGTCAAGGGGAGACCCCGTCCGACAAATGGAACGCCGGTTTTGAATACCCCATCAAGTATTTCGATAAATCCCTGCCGCACTACCTCCGGTAGGACCTCTGCTACGGTCTTGCCGACGATGTCCGTTCTACCGACCAATTCACGGTAGGCCGCGTTCGCGAACGTGAAGCGATGCTCCGGTCCTTCAGCCATCGCAATGAAACCGGGAGCATTTTCGTAGATCTCGTAAAGGCGCTCGAACTGCCTTTGTAACTCCGAATTCCTCTGCACTTTATCGGTTCGGTCAGCCATCGCGCAGAAAGCGGCGACTGGTTTTGGGGCGTCGGCAGGGTAAAAAATCGGCGTGTATGCAAAGCTGAAAAAGCGTTTCTCCGTGAAGCCGCTTTGCCAAGTCGCGAACTCGGTATCGTCTATATTTCCCGAATGTCCTTCAAAGGCGTGCTCGACGTAGGGTGCTACCTGGTCCCAGATTAAGGCGGCTGCTTCTTCAAACGGCCTCCCAAGAATCTCTAGGCAGCCTGGGCCTAAAATTTCTGCGTATGCATCGTTGAAAAGAAGGGCACGATGTTCACCCCACAGCATCAGCGCTGGCTGAGCGCAGCGCAGAAGAAAATCGGACCAACAAGTCAGCGACGTCGTCCAGTGCTCGATCGGACCGAGTGGAGTCTTGTCCCAGTCGTGAGATCGAAACTCGTCGTAATCCATCAGGCCTCGCTCTGAACACCGCCAGTCAGCGTCTACTGAACGATATAATAAGATCCCTAACGATTGCCGGCAGCCAGGAGTTCAATTTCGGCGGGGAACGTCGGGGTGCTCACAGGGTTGAGACTAAGTTCGCAAGCGTACCGCTCACCCTCTTCGCCAAAATTTTAGCCCGATGATCTTCAATCACCCCTCGGCTCAGGTCGAACTCAAGAGCACTGGCCTTGTTGGACATGCCTTTGGCGCTGTGTTCGGAGACTTCGCGCTCCCGGGGCGGCAGTCTAACTACCTTGTTGATCTTTTCGCGTCGCCTCGCGGATCCAATCGGCGCCCTCCCGAACCGCAGAAAAGGCGTTCAAAGTCGAGGAGCTCCTGGAGATAATCAATTCCGCCTTTTCGCACGGCATCCACGGCGTTAGCGCCTCGCTTTTTTTGAAGCATCCGGAATTCCGGACAACGTTCTACTAGGTAAAGCGTCGCCCAAGCTAAAAAACCGTCGATGTCCAGCCCGCAGAACCGCGTACATTGAACTTCGCCGGTGTCGAGTAGGGTAGGGAGACTTTCCAGCTCGCCCCCGAGTAGAGCCTCTTGCTCCCCAAATTTCGACAATCAATTTTTGCCGCCCGGCACTGCTCGCCGCCGTCGAGCTCCACGCTCGAGTTACCCTCGTTCTTGATTATGAGGGCGCCGTCTTTTCTCTCGGCCACCAGTTTGGGAGAAGAGGAACTGGCGGGTCTCGCAATGATCAGCATATCATAGCCGACCATGAGCTTCAGGCCCGATTTGGCGGACGTAACATCGCCTACCTGGGGCTTCACGGTGATACGGTACACACGCTCGTTAAGGTCGCTCGACCGGATGTCAGCAATGCGTATCAGTCGACGCTGGTGCGGTTCGAGGATTAATTTCCGCGGTGAGACCAGCAGGCCGAGGCGCTCCGGATCCACGGGGCTTTCCGAAGTTTCCGTTCCTTGGCCCGGATTGACGATCCTACGCGGCTCGACAACCACGTAGGCGCGCTCGTCCGCGTCGTTGTAGATTTCCACGTCCCTTGCCTTAGACGTGGGCAAAAGCTCTACCACCAGTTGGCTAAGGGTGATTTCTGCTTTCGCCGCATGGCTCGCGAACACAACACAAGCGGTGCCGAGCACAGCGATGGAGAGACTTCGACCTATCCGCACACAACATCTCCCCACTTTAAAAACCCAGTTGTCGGCTCAGCCTTGGACCTCGGAAGGGCGCATTTTCGACCTTCAAGCTCAGCAACGAGATCGTCTGTCGGCGCCATTTCGATTTGGAAATAACCTTGTTCGTCGCTTTCCGCCACGCCATGCGCACCGGAAATAGATGCGCCACGGACGGGTGCGCCGGCTTCGTTGATCAGGCGTCCGAACGCGACGAAAATGTGAGCGACGCTCCAAGAGGCGCGTGTCACGCTTCCAGGATAACTCACAATCTTCTTCGGACTGAAATCCGTACTAAGTAGCGCGGCGTCATGAGGACGCGCCTGCACTTCGTATTCTCGGTATGGCTCAAGATAGATAGTGAGGGGACGCCCAACGCTGGTCGTGCCGGCCTTCGCTTGGTTGACGAAGACGTCAAGGGTCTCCCCGTTGTCGCCATCGGTTTCAACGATTACGGCGGAATCCCGCATTTCGCCGCCCGAAAGAGCGGCGCGGCCATCTGAAAAGACGAAGCCGGTTTCGGCGGTGAGCGTGTACTGCGTGTCCCCACCCAAGGCTGTCAGTACTTCACCTCGGCCGTTCATCATCGGGGAGCGAACCTCTGCGCCGGCGCGCGCATAGGTGGAGCTGTCGGCAGTTCCCACGGCGGCATTGCCGGACCAGCGGGTATTGCCCGTCTCCCCGTATACCGAGCCTTGTACCTCGCCCCGCAAACGCGGCTTTTGGTCCCGAGCTACGTCAATGCCGCCTCTCGCTGCCAAGGCCCGAGGACCGTCGGTTAGAAGGAGTCGCAGACCAACGTAGCCTTTAAAGCCAGCATCGGATTTCTGCGCTTCGCCCTCCGCCACGATATTGAAGCGACTGGATCTAACGACTGGCAAATCCATCGAAGGCCCGTAGCTGTAACTGTTAGCGCTAGAAGGCGAGCGCCTAAAATAACCGGAGAAGCGAACCGTAGCTTTCTTCAGCCGGGCGCTGAGCTGCCCGGTGAGTTGCAGAAAATCCCCTTGGTCGAACGACGACGATGCGTTCTGGTCGTACGTTCTGGCTCCATGGGATTGAGGGAGAAGGGGGGCATCGCCCTCGGTATGTACCTTGCGCAGGTCGAGGCTCGCTGAGACCCCTTTCAAAGCCGTAGTATATCCCCGCACGACGAAGCCAGCGTCACCTGCACTAGAACCGAGGGCGCCGGCGGTCAGGTTCGCGACTGGCGTCACGAGGGTTGCGCTGACGTCCCCAATAACTTTCTCTCTGACGGCGATCGCCATGGCGCGTACACCGAGGTTCCTGTTCACTCGATATGCGACGGCGCCATGCAGAAATCCGCGTGCCTTCTCCAATGAAGCGTCGTTCGAAAAGACGCCGCCGAAAACCTGGAAGGTAGGGTGGCCTAAGGGCGCAAGGGTTTCGTCGCGGGAGAAGAAGCGTTGCTCTTCGCGTACTGGCTGGCCCTGTTCGTGGATGCGGATTAGGGCATCGTACGATCCGGCTGGCCAGCTCGCCGTGTCTAACAATCGATTCCCGGCGCTTAGGACTTGGGATGAGATGAGGCGGTCGTCGACGAAGACCTCAACCCTTGCCGGCGAGTTCAAAAAAATAGCGATCGGTGTACCGTAAAACTGTTCACGATTTCGACGAGTCTCGAACTGACTCGAGATTCCACCGCCAAGTATCTTTCGCCGGGCTACGAGGTCGCTCCCGGGGACCCAGAACATCCCGGCACTCATCCTCAAGTCGCCGCGATCGCTTTCAGCCACGAGGTTGTCGAAGCTGATGCCCCGCTCGCGTTCGATGGAAATATCTGTGCGCAACCGATTAGCGCCGAAGGCCGCAACCGTCCGATTTTGCAATCTGAATTGGGGTTCACCACCAGAAGTCGAGCCGGAAATGTTCGCGCCGAAAAGGCTGACCAGCGAGGGCGTAGTGGGTGCTGCCGGCAGATAAATATCGTTTTTCAGAACCTTCGCAGAGCGAAGACCTGGTGCAACGAAAAGATCAATTCGGAAGCGATCTTCGTCCACGATAACGCCCACACTTTTAGGATTGAGTATTCCGCAGCCGGAAGGCGCGGAGAGCCCGCAAGCGAGTGCGCGGTTGGCCGAGAGCGGCTGATGCAGCAAATCTCCGATGGCGGAGCCAGGCGACGCATCGTCGATAAAGGAGAGGGCTTGGCGAGCGTCCATGAACTGTATCCGATCGCCGAAAACTGCGACGCGAGCGGTTCCGCGCTTTTCGCCTCCGTAATAGACGTCGAGCACGAGCTCACGCTCGGCCTCGAGTTGCTCGAAGCCGGATGGTGGCGACACGCTGAAACTGCTTTTCTCCGCCTTGGTATCGGACGCGAGGGCAGGAGAACTTACCAGTGCGCTAACCATAATCCCCAAGGGAACGGCTGAAGTGATCGAGCGCATCACGGGACTTACTCGGCCGAAACCGTGACGAAGAGTGTGCCGGAGTAATTGCCTTGAATAGCCGGGCTGAGATCGGACGGGCGGATCGCAACAATGAGCGTAGCAGTAGTCGACGCACCCCCGCCTGTGCAGTTTTGGTTATTCGCTGTCGAACTTTGACCGGATAGGGTTGTATTGGCAGTGACTGACGTGCCGCTGGCTTGTCCGGATAGGCTGCTCCATTCGACGCCGTAGGTGAGCGTCTTGGCTCCGTCATAGAGCACAAAGCTCCCGCCAGGACCGTTTCCAGCTGCCGTCACGCCATAGCGCGAGCCATTGCTATTGGCATAAACGCAAAGGCTTTGAGCGCTGCGAGTGGTCGCCTGAAAGTTTAGTAGCGTTCCCAAGCTTACGTCGGAGAAGCCTGTCGCGATGACTTTCATCGACTGCGCATTGGCATCGCCCGCGCAAACGATGAGCGAAATGGCGGCGGCGAACCCGCACAAAGATGCATGAATTGACGGGGCTTCAAGTCGAAGCCTCGATCGGGAACGCCGCCGCTGCACGAGTTTTACTCGGGCGCCACTAGAAGGGTGAGAGTACCCGTAGCAGCGCTGTTCGCAGTCATCGTTTGGAGCGTCGGGCTCGCCACCGAAACAAACAGCGTAGCCGACTTCGAAGCGCCGGCAGCGCAATCGCTACTGGTCGCAGCCGAAGAAAGCGAAGCCAACGCGGTCCCTGCCGCGAGAGCCGTGCCACTCGCCTTGCCAGCGCCGGTAGCGTTCCACGCGACAGTGTAAGGGTAATAAGTGCTTCCGTCATAAAGCTCGAACGCGCCGCCCGCACCGCTGCCCGACGCCTTGATGTTGTATTTGCGGCCGGCAGTGTTGCTCCAGACGCACACGTCCTGCGCGTTCGTTGCGTCCACCGACAGGTCAGTCGGAGTAAGCGTTACATCACTCAGTCCGCTGATCCGGACGCGTCCGGGCACAGTGGCGCTGATATTGATCGATCCGGTAGAAGTTGCCCCAAGCGTTCCTTGAGTGGGAGCCGCTGAGGCGCCGGTGCTGGTCGCAAGGGCCAGGACCGTCGCGGCGACGGCGCTCTTTGTCCATTTGGTCATGTCATTTCCCCACGTTTCGGTCCGGAATGGACCTAGCGTGAAGCAATTAGACACCATCATCGATTAAATTTGAGTAAATTGCGTCAGTTGCATCCGGAATGGATTTTCATCCAACTTGCGCGTAATAATAGTAGCTTAGCCGGGGGAGCACGAAGGAGATCGTGCTTGAAAGCGCTAGGCCCCGCATGGTTGTGGATCTTGACTGCTGGAGCGCTTGCGCAGTCACCCGGCACTGAGCGCTCGACGTCAATTGCGACCGTTAATGTACGGGTTTCCGTAGCCCCGCATTTTCACGCACGTCTCGACCGACAAAATCGGGCAATCTGCATCGAAACCAACTTTCGTGACCCGATCGCGATATCGACGACGTTTGGGGAGGCAGTCCCGGCCTGCCACGAAGTCAAGGAGCTCGGCGCTTTTCAACTGTTGGACGGCTGGATCTTGATTACGCCGAACTGAATTGCTGCAGCGTCAAGCCGCGCCAAGCATGGATGGCAGTAGGCGTCGCGGGCACAATCGACGTTCGACTAAGTTGACCGTTCAACTGGCGACAGATCGTTCATTGAAATTCTTGCAACGCGCAAGTCTGCACTCGATCGAAGCTCTGCGATCGTCGACGAGGTTCGCTGAGCCATGTCCTGCTCAAGCGGCTAGAGCACCCGCGACTTGTGCCGGACGTAATCCGGGATACTTGAGACGTCCGAAATGCGCCCATCTTCGCCGTCGGAAACCGTTCGACGTGAGCCCGAAAGCTGTCATTAGCCTTGGCCGTTTCCTCGTTGGTCATCTCGACCCTGAGGAGAAACGACATGGGTTACTCGTCATTCGATCCCGCTGGTCGCAAGCTTCCCGCCTGGAATGCAGGACGGAAAATTGGTCCGAAGCGTGCGCTCAAGCAGAAAGAGGTCTGGGCCATTCGCTTCTGGCTCGAGCAGGAAGGTCGTGTTCGTGACCGCGCACTGTTCGACGTCGCAGTGGACAGCAAACTGCGAGGTTGTGATCTCGTACGCTTGAAGATCGGCGACCTGGTGAGTGGAAACGATGTTCGATGCCGCGCCCTCGTCATCCAGCGGAAGACCGGCCGACCTGTCCAGTTCGAGATCCTGGAAGCGGCGCGCACAAGTCTTTTGAAATGGCTTGAGCGACGCGGTGGGACCGTCGAGGACTACGCATTCCCAAGCCGGGTAGATCACTCTCAGCACTTAAGCACTCGACAGTACGGCCGTCTCGTTGACGAGTGGGTAACAGCGATTGGACTAAAGGCCGGCGATTTCGGCACTCACTCTCTCCGACGAACTAAGGCCGCTATGATCTACAAGCAGACCGGCAACCTGCGCGCCGTGCAGATCCTGCTCGGGCACGCCAAAATCGAAAGCACCGTGCGCTATCTGGGTGTCGACATAGAAGACGCGCTGGAGCTCGCCGAGGCGGTTGAAGTCTGATCGAGGGCAGGCACCGACCTAGCGCGGTGCCTGCCACGACCTCGGCACGAGGAGCGAAACTCCGGTTGTCCAGTGCCGGCTTCCGGCCATTTGCCGCCGGTTGAATCTCCTAAACGGCTCAAGGCCCGTGATTGGGAAAGAAAGTCGTGGTCGCTTTCTAGGTGCATCTCGCACTTTTGCCTAAGAGGGTTGAATGGACGCGACTGCAGGCCTCATCGCCACATTTTACCACTTATCGGAGCTTGCGCGCGAGCGCCTGAAATCCGGCGTCGACGGGGTTCGCTATGACGACAAGGGGGCAGGCGAGTTCGACCCGGTGACGTCGATTGACCGGGACATCGAGCGGATGATGCGGCAGCACCTGCTCGACGCCTATCCCGATCATGGTATCTGGGGCGAGGAGGCCGGCTGGTCGAACGAAGGGGCCAGATGGCACTGGAGCATCGACCCGATCGACGGGACACGCGCGCTGATTTGCGGCTTGCCGACCTGGTGCACGCTCGTCGGTCTGCTTGATGAAGGTCGCCACGTCGCCGGCATGATCGATTGTCCCTCGCTCGGCGAACTGCTGATTGCTGCCGAGGGACAAACCTTGCGCGACGGCAGGCCGGTCACCACGAGCGATTGTGCGTCGTTGGCGCGTGCCCGGCTGGCGACGACCGACCCGTTCCTGTTATCCGGCGGCGATGCTTCTGCGTTTGAAGCCCTTCGCAACGAGGTGCTGCTGACGCGCTATGGCTTGGACGCGCTCGCTTACGCCCGGGTCGCGACTGGCGGGCTCGACCTAGTGGTCGAGACGGGGCTCAAGCGGCACGATCTCGACGCGCTCGTCGCCGTCATTCGCGGCGCCGGTGGAGCGATTGGCGACTGGACGGGCGGCGAGGATTGGGACGGCGGCCGGATTATCGCCGCGGCCACGCGCGCGCTCTACGACGAGGCCGTCGCGCGGCTCGCGTCGTGACGGGTGCGAAGTTCGCGCGCCACATCGGCCCACGAGCGGCCACAGACCTGGAGTAGCAAGGTCAGGTGGTAGGCCAGGTCGGCGGCCTCCGTGACTAGCTCATCCGATTCCCCCGTGACGGCCGCAAGCGCGACCTCGACGCCTTCCTCGCCGACCTTCTGCGCAATCCGCGCGGTGCCCTCGGAAAGGAGCCGCGCCGTGTAGCTTGCTTCAGGGTCCTCGTCGGCCCGCGAACGGAGGATGCTTTCGAGGCCTTGTGGAAAGAAGGCTCCTGTCTGCTCGCCGAAACAGCTTGGGCTGCCCAGGTGGCAAGTCGGGCCTTCGGCATCCGCGACTGCCAGCAGCACATCACCGTCGCAGTCGGGCGTAATCGAGCGCAGGCGCAGACGGTTTCCGCTGCTCTCGCCCTTCGTCCACAGCCGCCCCTTGGATCGGCTGAAAAAGGTCACCCATCCGCTGGCGATGCTCGTCTCCAGCGCGTCGCGGTTCATGTAACCGAGCATGCGAACCATGCCGTCGCGATCCTGCACGATCACGGGCAGCAGGCCGTCCATCTTGTCCCACGCCAACCGGTCCGAATCGATCATCGGCGCACCTCGAAGCCTTGCTGGGTCAGCTCCCGCTTCAGATCGGCGATCGAAAGCTGGCGGTCGTGAAAGATGGAAGCGGCGAGCGCGCCGCTCGCGCCGACCCGGAACGCGTCGACGAAATGTCGCGCCTCGCCGGCGCCGCCGGAGATGATCACCGGCACGTCGACCGCGTCGACCAGCGCCCGCAGCTGTTCGAGGTCATAGCCGCCGCGCACCCCGTCGCGGGACATGCAGTTGAGGACGATTTCGCCCGCGCCCAGCGCCGCCGCCTCGCGCGCCCAGGCCATCGTTTCCCGCCCGCTGTCGCGAGTGGCCTCGGGACGGCCCGTGAACTGCTTCACGCTCCATCGGCCGTCGGCGCCGGCGAGACTGTCGATGCCGAGCACGATGCATTGCCGCCCGAATGCTTCCGCCAGTTCCGCGAGCAGGTCAGGGCGGCGCAAGGCCGGCGAGTTGACGCTGATCTTATCGGCGCCCGATGCCAGGACGCGGCGCGCCGTGGCCACGTCCTCGATCCCGCCGGCGACGGAAAAGGGAATGTCGATGACGCGGGCGACGCGCTCGATCCAGTTCAGCTCGACGCTCCGTCGGTCGGCGCTTGCGGTGATGTCGTAGAACACCAGCTCGTCGGCGCCTTCGTCGCGATAGCGCTCGGCGAACTCGACGATATCGCCCACCGCCCGATGGTCGCGGAAGCGAATGCCCTTCACCACCCGGCCATCCGCCACATCGAGGCAGGGAATGATCCTAACCGCGGGCATGAAGCACCGCCTCTTCGATGGTGAACCGCTTCTCCCAGATCGCCTTGCCGACGATGGCGCGGGCGGCGCCTGCGTCGCGAAGCAACGTGAGGTCTTCGAGCGAGGCCACTCCGCCAGACGCTTGGAGGGCGACCGACCCGAACTGCTCGGTTACGGCGCGCATCAGGGGGACATTGGGTCCCCTTAGCATGCCGTCGCGCGCAATGTCCGTGACGAGGAGGTGGCGTACGCGCGGGAACTGCCGCAGCACGTCGGATAAAGTCTGGCTCGATCCGGACAACCAGCCATGGCCCGCGACAAGGGGCTGGTCGCCCTCGAGCCGGACATCGAGCGCCAGGGTCAATCGCTCGCTGCCGAATTCGCTCAGCAGCGACACGAAACCGTCGGGATCGTCGAGCGCCAGACTGCCGATGACGACCCGCTCGATCCCAGCGTCGAGCATCCGGGCCACCTGGTCGCGCGTCCGGAAGCCGCCGGCAACCTGGAGCTTCAGCTGACTGGCACGCAGGAGCTCGAGGAACAGATCATGTTGGCGCGGCTCGCGGGCCCTAGCGCCATCGAGGTCGACCAGGTGCGCCTCCTCCGCGCCGGCATCCGCGAACCGCTTCAAGGCGATGTCGGGACGATCGGCGTACGATGTCTCCAGCGCGAAGTCTCCCTGCTGGAGGCGCACACAGCGTCCGCCGATTAAGTCGATGGCCGGTAATAGTTTCATGACTTGGCAAAAGCCTCGAGGAACCGCGATCCCGCGGCCGACGATCGCTCGGGGTGGAATTGTGCGCCCCAGAAATCTTCGCGCCGGAGGGCGGCCGGGACCGTCACCGGCCCGTACGTCGTGCGCGCCGCCGTGAACGCGCCATCGGGGCAGCGAAAGCTGTGCGCGAAATAGAGGTAGTCGCCATCGGCCAGCCCCATTCCATCGTCGACACCGGTGATGCGGCTCCAGCCCATGTGCGGCACCGGAAAGCCGCTCGTGGGCGCGAAGCCGGTAACCTCGCCCGGCAGCAAGCCGAGCAAGGGCGTTGATGGGTATTCCGCGCTCCGCTCGAAAAACAACTGCATGCCCAGGCAAATGCCGAGGGTCGGGCGCGTGCGCTCTTTCAGCACCGAGTCGAGACCGCGTTCGCGAAGCCGCGCCATCGCCGGCCCTGCCGCCCCGACGCCGGGCAGGACTAGCCGGTCGGCCGCCGCCGCGGTAACTGGATCGTCCGTCAACTTGACGTCGATGCCCAGCCGCTCGAAGGCAAGCGCGATCGAGCCGGTATTGCCATAGCCAAGGTCGAGCACGGCCAGCCGGGTCACAGCGTGCCTTTCGTCGACGGCAGGTCGTCACGGCCTTTGCCTTCGCGCACGATCGCCTGCCTCAAAGCTCTCCCGAAGGCCTTGAAGCAGGCCTCAACCTTGTGGTGATCATTGTCGCCGGCCACGCGGACGTGAATTGCCGCCCCAAGGCCATCGGCCAGGCTGCGAAAGATGTGCGGCACCATCTGGGTCGGCAAATCGCCCACAGTCGGAGATGCAAAGTCGCCGTCGAAGCGCGCGAAGGCGCGGCCCGAAATATCGATCAGGACCTGCGCTTCGGCCTCGTCCATCGGCAGAGCAAAGCCGAAACGGCCGATGCCGCGCTTGTTGCCCAACGCGGTGCGGAGCGCCTGGCCGAGCGCGATCGCGCAATCCTCGACGCTGTGGTGCGCATCGATCTGTGTATCGCCCGCACAGGTGAGGGTCAGCGCAAAGCCGCCATGGGCCGCGATCTGGTCGAGCATGTGGTCGAAGAACGGAACGCCACTGTCGATCTGGCGCGGATCAGTCCGGTCGAGGTCGATGGCGACCGCAATGCGCGTCTCCTTCGTATCACGAACGACCGAGGCGGTCCGCGACGGCGCGGCCTCAGACAGGCCGAATACGTCCAGCAGGGCCGCGTTTTCCGCTTCGGTCCCGATCGTGATCCGAACGCCGCCCGGCGCCGCCTGGGGCCGGAAACGCACTCGAACGCCCGCGGCGGACAGCCTTTCCGCCAGGTCGGCAGGGTCGCGGACCTCGAGGAACAGGAAATTGCCGCCTTCGCAAACTGCCTCAACCTCGTCGACTGCCCGCAACTTCGATGCGAGCCGCGACCGGTCGGCGAGGATCGATGCAATCCGCTGGCGGTGTACCGGCATCCGCTCCGCGCCGAGCACGTCGAGCGCGGCCTCGATGCTCGGGGCCGGCAGGGGGTAAGGCGGAGAGACCCGCGCCACCAATTCGACGATGTCGGGTGCGCCAATCAGGCACCCGATGCGCGCACCGGCGAGGCCATAGGCCTTTGACAGGGTGCGCAGGACCACAAGGTTGCCGTTTGCCGATTGCGCCAGGCTCGGCTGATCCGAAAATTCGCCATAGGCCTCGTCGGCGACCACGATCGTGTCGGCGAGGGCCTCGGCAATCGACCGCACCGCGTCCGGCGGCACGGGGGTCCCGGTCGGATTGTTCGGCGTGCACAGGAACAGGAGCTTCGGGCGTTGCGGTCGCAGCGCCTCGATAATGGTCGCCGCGTCGAACGCGAAATCGTCCGACAGCCGGGCCGCGATCACCTTCGCGCCCTGGACTTGCGTGAACTGGCGATAGGCGGAGAAGGTCGGCTCGACGATCGCGACGCTGTCCCGCCCGGCCTCGCAAAAGGCGCGGATAAGAAGGTCAATGGCGTCGTCGCTGCCCCGCGTCACCCACAGACGCTCGGCTTCCACGCCGTACAGATCGGCCATCCTGCAACGGAGCCTCGCCGGCTGGGGTTCGGGATAGCGGTTGATGTCGCCCCGACCGCCGACAAGGGACGAGAAGGGATTCTCGTTGGCGTCCAGCCGGACGGTGCCGGGCTGGGGCGGGCCCGCGATGTCGGCGGGCGGCAGGGCGAGGATGGCCGGGCGGGCAAGGCGCTGGACGAGGCTCATACCGCGGCCCTCGCTTCCGCCGCGCGGGCGTGCGCCTCCAGCCCTTCGAGCCGCGCCAGGGCCGCCGCGGGCGAGGCAAGGGCGCTGGCGACATCCGGCGAAAGCCGCTGAACCGTGATGGCCTTCATGAAGGTCTGGGTGGAGACGCCGCCCGTGTAGCGCGCCGCGCCATCGGTGGGGAGGACGTGGCTCGACCCGACCAGATAGTCGCCGAAACTCTCCGCAGCCCAGTGGCCGACAAACACGGCGCCGGCGCTGACGATGTCTGCGGCCACGCGGTCGGCGTCGGCGCAGGCGAGCGAAAGGTGTTCCGGCGCATAGCGGTTCGCGATGTCGACTGCCTGCGCAATGTCCTCGCACGCGATCGCGCGGACCTCGGCCCGGGCGAGACCGACGGCCGACGCCTGACGGGCAAACGCGTCGAGCGTCGCGTCGAGGACGTTGGACGACGTCGAGACCAGAATGACCTGCGCGTCCTTATCGTGCTCAGCCTGGCTCAGCAGGTCGGCGGCCACCCACTCGGGCCGGGCGCTGTCGTCCGCGATAACCATGAGTTCGCTGGGGCCGGCGGGGAGGTCGATCCCCGGTCCACCCGGCGTGGCGCTGACAATGGCTTTCGCCCCGGCAACCCAAGAGTTGCCGGGGCCGCAGATCAGGTCGACGGCGGGGATATCCCCCGCGCCGTACGCCAGCGCACCGATCGCCTGCGCGCCGCCGACCGTCCAGATCGCCTCGATCCCGCACAGGTCGGCGGCCAGCGCCAGCGCGGGGTCGAGCCCGCCATCCGGGCGGGGCGGCGTGACGACGGTGATCTCGCGGACGCCCGCGACGCGCGCGGGAATCGCCAGCATCATGAGCGTCGAGAAGAGCGGCGCCACGCCGCCCGGCACGTAGAGCCCAACCCGTCGGACGGTGCGCCATTCCTTCGCCACGCGCAGTCCGGGCGCCGGATAGACCGCTACGTCCTGTGGGAGGGTCTCGCGGTGGAAGGCCTCGATGTTGCGCGCGGCAAGCGCCATCGCTTTAAGCGCGGGCGCGCCCAAATCATTCCTGCCGACAGCCGCATACGGTGCGACCGACAGGCGTTCGGGCGGGGTGCCATCGATCCGTGTCGCCTGCGCCGCGACAGCGGCCCAGCCGCGCGCGCGGACGTCGTCGAGGATCGCGCGGACCGACGTCAGCAGGTCCCTGTCGGCACGGCCGCGCGGGCGCGCGAGGGCCATCTGACGCGTCTCTAAGTTACTCCAGTCGAAGCGCATCACATCATCATCTTTTCGATCGGCATGACGAGAATGGCCGAGGCCCCCGCGCCCTTGAGTTCCTCCAGCGTCTCCCAAAACACCGATTCCTGGCACACGGCCTGTACCGCGACGTGGCCCGGCCGGCCGACCAGCGGAACGACCGTGGGCGCCTCGGCACCCGGGAGGATCTGCGTGATCGCCGCGACCGCCGTTTCGGGCGCGTTGAGCACGATGTACTTGCTTTCGGTGGTCGCGATCACGCCGTCGATGCGGGTCATCAGTGCATCGACCTTGTCCTTGTGCGCGGCGTCCAGCGGCTTGCGGGTGCAGATCAGGACCGCCTCGCTGTCGAACACGTCGGCCACCGGCGCGAGGCCGTTAGCGTCGAGCGTTGCACCCGTCGACACCAGGTCGCAGATGAAACGCGCGATCCCGAGCCGCGGCGCGAGTTCGACCGCACCGCGCATGGTGACGATATCCGCCGAGACGCCTTGCGCGGCCAAATAGCGCTTCAAGAGGCGCGGATAGCTGGTGGCGATACGCTGGCCCTCGAGCATTTTCGGCTGAAAAAAGTTGAGGCTTTCCGGCGCCGCGATCTTGAGGCTGCAGCGGCCGAAACCCAATCGCGTCACGACCTCGATCCGCTGGTCCGTGTCGCCCAGCGCAAACTCCTCGAGCACGTTCTGCCCGACGATACCCAGCTCGCAGACGCCATCCGCCACAAAGGTGGGGATGTCGTCGTCGCGGACCAGCATGAGGTCGAGCGGAAAATTCTCGGCGCGTGCAGTGAGGTTCGCCTTGCCCCCTTCGGCAAGTCGCAGGCCCGCATCCTTCAGCAGTTGGCGCGACTGATCGCTGAGGCGCCCAGATTTCTGAATGGCCATGTGGAGGCGATTGCGGTCGGGGCTCATGTCGACGCTCTCGCCCGGTCGAGGAGGGCGCGATAGCCCCCATTGTCTTCCTGCTTGAGGAAGCGGGCGACGCGCACGATCGTCGTCGTGCTCACGCCTGTGGCGTCGTGAATTTCACGATAGGTCATCTCGCCCGCGTCGAGGAGCTTGGCGACATGCCAGCGTTCGGCGAGCGTGTGCACTTCGGCCGGCGTGCACAGGTCGGACAGCAGGGCGCGCGCCTCGCCCCGATCGGCAATAGACGCCAACGCCTCGGCGAGGTCATCGATAAGGGCGGCGCGCGCCGCGGAAAGAGTGGGTTTCTGCGTCATTTCTTGTTACAGCGTGATAGAACAGTGGAACGCAAATAGGGCGGTGACGCCGATCTTGCAACCCCGAGGGACGTGTTCGAAATCAAGGAGGAATTTTTGATCACTAGGCGCTGATGGCCATCGAGAACGTCGAGCCGGCCGACGTAGGGCGGCTTGCCCGCCATCACCCGGTCTCCCAGATCCGGGTCACCTCAGCAGCAGCGGTCTGCCTTACCGCCTCAAGGTCCGGCAGTTCCATGCCGACCAAGTCGGGAATTGTCTCATCCTCGGCGCAGACGTTGAAAAAGTATCGCACTTCGCGGGCACAAGATAGGCGGGCCCCGGGGGTGCCGGGGCCCGCCAATGGTTCACGCGTTCTCCAACTGCTTGGTGGATCGCTTCGTCGGCTGCCCGCCATCCTGAACTGGGCCGTCGATCCTGGCAGTCTCGCCGCGACCGATGTCGATCTTGCGCGGCTTCATCGCCTCGGGGATTTCTCGCGTGAGCTCGATCGAGAGGAGCCCGTCCCTGAGATCGGCGCCCGTAACCGTAATGTGGTCTGCGAGCCCGAAGCGGCGTTCGAACGACCGGTTGGCGATGCCGCGGTGAATGTAGGTCGCGCCATCATCCTCGCGCTTTTGACCGCTGACGATGAGCTGGTTCTGATGTGCTGTGATGTCGATCTCGTCCTGCGTGAACCCGGCCACCGCAAGCGAAATGCGGAACTGGTTATCGCCGAGCTTGACGAGGTCGAAGGGCGGGTAGTTGTCCTGCGACTGACCCGAAGCGCTGTTCTCCAGCAATTCGAAGAGACGGTCGAAGCCAACCGTGGAGCGCCGAAAAGGCGCGAAGTCGAAAGCACTTGGCATTTTCCATGTCCTCCATCTGAAGCGACTGGCGGACATCGGCACGAGGCCGAGGCCCGTCACCGGGCCCGATTTGGCACCCGGCGGCGGGGAAATAATTTCGATAATTTAGGTTTCAAGGGGGTTTGTTCAGGTCTCAAATCGAGTCCCAAGCGCGCTAAGGAGACCGTCCGCTTTCGGCCACTTTTGGTCGCTCGTCTTCCAATTTGTCGCTATGCTTGGAGGGAAAGAGAGTGACCGGCGATGGCGAAGGGCGCGTTCAACGATCCAGCATGTAAAGACTTATCGGATCGGATAACCGTCGAGTTGAATGACGAAGAGTCCGCGTTCTTCTTGCAAGCGCTCGGCAATCCTCCCGCCCCGACAAAGGCATTGCGCGACCTAATGTCTCGGCCGTCTCCTTGGGACCCCGACAAGACCTAAGCGTCTTGTTGTTCCTATCGGGCGCCGGAACCAGACTGTTCGCTGTCAGCCATAGACGGACACATGGCCGTCGACGGCGAATGGCAAAATCAGCGAAAGCCATTCCGCGGCACCCAGGGACGCGTCCGAGAATTAGCGCGCTCGGGAGCGCCGATAGCCCGCGGCACGCGCCTCGGCTTCGGTGCAGAACATCTGCTCGGCTCGTGTTCCTTCGTAGTAGGGCATGCCGGGAAGATGGTAGATCCAATCTCCCCGGCGCGACCGGTTTCCCTTGATCCTGCAGTCCGAATTGGGCGAGGCGCGCACGACAACACGGCCGCGCGCTTCTTCGTAGCGCTGTTGGGGCGGCGACGCCTCTGCATGTCGGACTTCTTCAGGCATGTCGAACGTGCCTGCCCAAATGCCGCGTCTGCTTACCCGCGCCGCTTCCTCGGCTGAAACATACTCCTGGCTGTACCGCCGAAAGGCGACTGCGTAGCCTGTCGCGACCATGAGTCGATTGAGATCGGTGTCGCCCGCACGGCATCGCGCGACTGTCCGCCCAAATCGATCCGTGCCTTGTCCGGAGCAGGCCACCGTGCGCCCGGCTACCAGTTCCGCCAGCCTGCGGCCGGCTTCCTGCCCGCAGTTCCATTTTCGACCATTGCGATCGCACATCTGCGAAAGCTCCGGAGCGTCGATACCGAACAGCCTGATGTCACCGCCCGCGATCACCATCGTATCTCCGTCTACGACGCGGGCTGTGCCGACAATTGGATCGGTGGCGAGCAGGAGGAGAGCCGTTAACATCAGGCCATCGTTGTCATTTGCGGGCCTGACCGCAACTGGAAAAGGTCCGCTGGGGCAGACCCCCCTAGGTAAAATCAACAAGGTCCTAGAAACCGCAACGACGGTTTAAAGGGGACGGTCCGCGAGCGGTCAGTTACAGCTATTCTTGGTTTGGCTCCTGCGTGCCAGCGGGGATCCACCGAGAAAGCTCTATCAGGAAGTCGGGTAGACTGGGGATTTTGAGGGCTAGTTCTTTTGCTTCAGCCGTCATGTTGGCTTCGGCAACCTCACCCGCGGCGAGGAGCCGGCGGCGAACGATTTCTTCCATCTGTGATCGGTCCATCCGCAACTTCCTTTTTCTCTTATGGGCTCCCGTTTACAATGTAGGATGGGCCACATCTCCGATCCAGACGGCAACCAGTGCCAAGTGCGGGAATGACGCGAATGTCCGTCCGGTTTGCGCGGTACGGCCTTCAAGGCGGACAGTCCGCTAACGGCCAACTCCGGTATTCAGGTCGAGAGGCAATGAAGACGTCAGAGCGGTATCTGAAAAACGGCTCGTTGGAATTCGTCGACCACTCCCAGCCAGCCGACATAAGGTGGTTTGCCTGCCAAGACGCGCGCTTCCCAAAGATCGACGACGTGGGCGGCGGCGTGTTCTCGGACCGCCTCGATGTGCGGAAGGTCCATCCCCACGAGATCGGGGATTACACCATCGTCGGTGTGAACATTGAAAAAATACCTCACCGTGGTCGTTCCCGAGAACGGCAGGCCCCGGGGCGCCGGGGCCCGCCAATGGTTCAGGCGTTCTCCAGCTGCTTGGTGGACCGCTTCGTCGGCTGCGGGCCATCCTGACGCGGGGCGTCGATCCCTGCAGCCTCGCCGCGACCGATGTCGATCTTGCGCGGTTTCATCGCCTCGGGGATTTCTCTCATGAGCTCGATCGAGAGAAGGCCGTCCCTGAGATCGGCGCCCGTGACCGTAATGTGGTCCGCGAGTCCGAAGCGGCGTTCGAACGACCGGTTGGCGATGCCGCGGTGAATGTAGGTCGCGCCGTCATCCTCGCGCTTCTGACCGCTGACGATGAGCTGGTTCTGGTGCGCGGTGATGTCGATCTCGTCCTGCGTGAACCCGGCCACCGCAAGCGAAATGCGGAACTGGTTATCGCCAAGTTTGACGAGGTCAAAAGGCGGGTAGTTGTCCTGCGACTGACCCGAGGCGCTGTTCTCCAGCAGTTCGAAGAGACGGTCGAAGCCAACCGTGGAGCGCCGGAAAGGCGCGAAGTTGAAAGCACTTGGCATTTTTCTGGCCTCCATCTGAAGCGACTGGCGGACATCGGCACCAGGCCGAGGCCCGTCACCGGGCCCGATTTGGCACCCGGCGGCGGGGAAATAATTTTGACATTTCCGATTTCAAGACGGATCATTCAGGTCTAGAATCGACCGCCAAGCGCTCCAAAAGTGACCGTCCGCTTTTTGGCTGAGATTGAGTCTGCGCCTATATTATTCGATCGTCTGACTCTTACCCTGCCGCGGGAAGCTGACCTTTACGCCGTGAACAATGCCCTTCGTGGTCAGTTTCGCGCCGTCCCAATCGATTTCCGCGAGGTCTCGCGCTCGCCACCATGCGCCGAGCTCGCCCATCGGGCCGATCCACAGTTTGCCGCGATAGCGGTCGAGAATCGCCAGTTCGGCGTCGCGTTTGGGACCGTGATCCGGATGGACGAGGATAGTCGCCACGCCGCCCCGCTCCGCGATCCGGTCGATGAGCGCGATTGAGGCGTCGCGGCGTTCAGCGAAGCTCGGCTTGGCCTCGTCCTCGATCGCCACCGGGAATTCCCACACTGGGACCAGCCCCGGCCCGGCCCGGCCGACGACGAGCTGGTAGGGATAGTTGGTCAGCGCGTTCGCGGCGGTGAGGTCGGAGGTGTAGTGATAGCCACTAGCCGCCAACGCCTGCGGCAGGCTCGGCGGATTGCGCAGATGACCTGGCCGGAAGCTCTCCGTCCTTTGACCAATACCGGCGTCAAGCAGATATTTCGATACCCTGAGTTCGCCGAGCACCGTTCCGCCATGCGCCGTTTGCTGGCTATTCACCACCGGGTGATAATCGGGATAAGCCTCACTTCCGTCGCCAGTCTCGAACATGTTGAAGGCACGGGCGTGGCTCACCGAGTGGCTGCCCACCTCCATGCCCAGCTCCTCCAGCTGCTTGAGCTGCGGTAGCGTGTCCTTGGTGAAGAAGACGTCGTCGTTCCAATCGCGGACATATTTCGTCTGCATGAAGAAGGTCTGCCTCAGCCCGCGCGCCTTCAGCGCCTTGGCCAGTTCGACAGAATCGGTGAGGGCCTGATTGGCATCGAGGTCATGGGTAATGACTAGGCTCGCCGTGAAGGGCGCCGGCGCGGTGCCGATCAGGTAGGCGTTGGGCTCGTTGGCGACGTAGAAATCGCGGACCGCGTCGACCAGCCGGTCGAGCCCGTCGGCATAGACGTTGACATATGCGCCGGCGAGCGGCTCGGCACGCAAGTTGTAGGCGCGGTTGGCATAGCTGCCGACATCGATTCCAAGCACACAAGCCTGTCCGCTGGCCGTGTTGCAGCTCATCGCCACCGAGCCGTCGTCGAAGCGCGCCATCACCCGCGCCCCAGCAAGCTTGATCGCCTGGCTGCCGAGCGTGGCTTCCATACCGGCGGCATTGAGCGGGGTGGTGGCGCCACCGTCCCACGCCACCGCTTTGCGGCCCCGGTCGGGCACTTGGCCCGAAATGCCAAACAGCGGCTCCAACCCGCCCCCGGCGAGATCGAATGTCATCAGGCCGCCGCCGCCACGAACGAAGGCGGCGAGCGCCCGGATGTCCTCGCCCTTCAGCGCCTTCCCGCTAATAAGCGGATAGGCGATCACCGCATGGTGCTTCGTCGCTTCTCCCACATCGCGGGTGAACGTCGCCGGGATGCCGCGCGCCTTCAGCGCTCGCACCATCCCGATCCAGTCGCTGTCGACGTCGGTGACAAGCACCGCCAGCCGGCTCGGCCCGCCGCCGCCATGATCCTCGACCCGCGGCGGCGCGGATTCTGGGATCGGAGTTTTCGCCGCCGGCCCTTCGAGGCCGGGGATGATCCTCACGTCGACCCGCGTCTTCCAATAAAGCCAGGCGGCAATTAGCCCCCCGAGGACAAGTAGAATGACGGCGAGCTTGCGTAGGCTTGGGTTCATACTGGGGAGATCTCAGGTCGATGAAGAAACGCCAAGTCACACAACGAGGACTGACGTATGTCAACGAATGTCAGGGAGTACAGTGCAGAGGCCGTTAGGAGTCGGTCCGCTTTCGGCCACGCTCAGACGTAGATGCCGTAGTCAACTTGCGAGAGGTAAACATCGACGGCCTCGAAACCCTCCGCTGTTTCGAGGAGCGAGTTCGGACTGTCTCCCAACCAGACATTCAACTGTGCCATCCAAGGCCTGACAAAATTCTTGTCGCCTAAGATGCGGAGGGCGCGGCGCATCACAGCCCGCCGCCGCTTCGATACCAATATCGCGTCGTTCGACATAGACAGAGAATACAAACCTACGCAGGTTGGGCCAAGGCAAGAATGATTTCGATCGCTGGGGGCGAATGACTGAAAAGCCCTCGTGTCGGCGTGAAGCGGACGTCCCGTGACCGGCCATTAGTTTTCAGCGAGGGCTGCCTTGCCATCGAGTAACGATTCGATCGTTGGCAACTTCCGAAATAACTCAGACTTCGTAATGAGCTAGAGGCGTCGTGCGGATTCTAGGGAACCAAGATTCAACCGCCAAAAGCTCCCAACAATACTTTCAAGGAATGATCATGGGTCATGTCGAGGTGGAGAGGCGTGACCCCGATATATCCTTCGGCGACCGCTTCGAGGTCAGTCGCGTGGCCCGGCGTTTCGACGGTCGCGGCGAGTCCGAACCAGAAATAGGGAAAACCGCGCGGATCCTTGCGGTCGATGACCTGCAGCCGGCCGTAATCCCGGCGTCCCTGGCGGCAAACGCGAATGCCCTTGACCGCATCGGCGGGCAGGGCGGGAAAGTTGACGTTGACCAGCGTGCCCGGCTCGATGCGGGCGTCGATCAAGGGGCCGAGCACGCGTGTCGCCCAGCCTTCCGCCGCGGAAAATGGAACGGTGTCACCCATGCCTTCGCGGGAATAGGCTTGCGACAGGGCGATCGAGGGCACGCCGGCCAAGGCACCTTCCATCGCGGCGGAGACCGTGCCCGAATAGGTCACGTCCTCGGCAAGGTTCGCACCCCGGTTGACGCCGGACAGGATCAGCACCGGCTTGGCGTCCTTCATCAGGTGGGCAAGCGCCAGCATGACGCAATCGGTCGGCGTGCCGCTGACCCCGAAGCGCTTGTCGCCCATCCGTCGGATACGAAGGGGCTTGGTGAGGGTCAGCGAGTGGCCGGCGCCCGAATTCTCCTCGAGCGGCGCCACCGCCCAGACGTCGTCCGACAAGGTCGCGGCGACGCGTTCGAGAACGGCGAAACCGGCCGCGTGGATCCCGTCGTCGTTCGTGAGGAGGATTCGCATCCCCGCTCGATGGACAAGATACGGAGTGGCCGCAAGCAAGTGCGCTGAATCGGTCACAGGTTGCCGATTTGTCGAAAAAGCGTGCGGTCAGTTCTTGTTAAGCTCAACCACATTAACTAATGCGCTTCAGGGGTTGTCGGTGTTCATCGCTAAGTAGCGGGAATATCTTGTCAATTCCGCCCCCGGTTGGTCCGGGAGTTCCCGGCCCGACTGCGGCGGATACGCGTGCAGGGGAGGGTGATATGGCGACTGCGCTCAAGGACATCTACGGGGACGGCGGCAACTTTGCGGCCATCATGCTTCCGGCTGATTACCGTCCGTCGGACAGCGACGACTTCATGTGCATCGAGCACAAGGCTTACTTCCTGGGCAAGCTGATGGCCTGGAAGGAATCGATCATCGAAGAAAGCCGGGCGACGATGGCCCAGCTGCAGATCGACTCGCTGCGCGAGCCCGACCTGGCAGACCGCGCGTCGAGCGAGACCGACTGGTCGATCGAGCTGCGTACCCGCGACCGGCAACGCAAGCTGATCGCCAAGATCGATAGCGCCGTTCGCCGCCTTTACGAGGGCGAATACGGCTATTGCGAAGTGACCGGCGAACCGATCTCGCTGGGCCGGCTCGAAGCCCGCCCGATCGCGACCATGACACTGGAAGCACAGGAAAAGCACGAGCGGGTCGAACGCGTCAGCCGCGACGACTAATCACTTTTCCGTTTGTTCAAATGAAAAGGGCCGGTCCCCCGTGGGGCCGGCCCTTCTTGCTGGTATCGCGCGGGCGCTAGTGCCCGACCATCGCGTCCTTCAGCCTTAATTTCTCTTTTTTCATCCGGTGGAGGAGATCGTCGTCGGGATGGGAACGATGCTCTTCGATCTCGATCTGAGCGTGAAGAGCGGCATGTTTAGATGCGAGTGCCTCAACCTGGGCTTTGTCCATCGGTCAATTTCCTTTCGTTGGCTGACGCGTGACAACCTCATGACTAAATCACGAAGTCGGTCGAAAGTCGCGCCATTTCGACTCGTTCCGGCCCCGGCGCGGGGCGGTTCGCCGATAGTGACCGCCGGACAGCGCTGGGTTAAGGAAAGGGGATATGAACGACGATCAGCCGATCGGCCTGCTTGCTGAAAAGCGTGACGAACACCGCCGACTCGATGCGGATATCGTCGCGATGTCGGCCGACCCGGAAGCCGACCAGCTGGAAATCGCGCGGATGAAGAAGCGCAAGTTGAAGCTCAAGGACGAAATCCAGCTGCTCGCCGACTCGGCGATTCCCGACATCATCGCCTGAACGGCAAGCGTCTCCGTCCGGGACAATCCGAAACGGAGATGAAACCACTGGCTTCCGGACGTTTTCTTGTCGCAAGCGCCATGGCAAAGAACAGGGCTATGAACGACTCCTTCGATGGCGGCGCGGCCGAAAGCCGGATCACCCCGCGCCTGATCAACAGCCTGTATACCGAGGCGATGCTCCTCGCGGACGAGGCGCGCGCCTATTTCGACGAGGCCGGGCGCGACGAGCGCCAGCAACTTGAGCCGTTCGCCCGCGTCGGGTTCGCCTGCGAGTCGCTGAAGGTGACGACGCGCATCATGCACATCGTCGCCTGGCTGCTGACCCAGCGCGCGGTAGAGAGCGGCGAGATCCGCTCCGCCGACGGGCGCCGGCCCGAACGCCGCCTGGGCCACGCCAACGAGAGCGACCCGCTGGTCGTCGAACAGCTGCCCGACAGCGCCAAGCGGCTCATCACGTCGAGCGCCGACCTCTACGAACGGGTCAAGCGGCTGGACGAGGGGCAGGTGGCCGAGGAAGTGCCGACCAGCCCGGCACGCGCCCTGATGGGCCGTCTCGAACGCGACTTGTGGAAACGCGACGCCTGAGCCGATAGGCTCGGGAACCATGACGCCCTTTTCCTTCATCCACGGTCCGTCGATCCTGTCCGGCCCGGGCAGTGCCGTCGACTTGGCCGCCAAGCTCCCTGACGGCGACGTGCTTTTTGTCACCGATGCCGATGTGCGGCGCTTCGGCCTGACGGATCCGATGATCGACGCGCTTCGCGAAGCGGGTCGCGAAGTGCGCATTTTCCACTCGGTCGAGGCCGACCCGTCGCGCGCGACGGTGATGGCCGCGGTGGAGGCCGGCAGGGGCGCATCGACAGTGGTCGGATTCGGCGGGGGCAGCCCGATGGATGTGGCCAAGCTGGCGGCCTACCTGATCGGCTCGGGCGATGACCTCGACAACATCTGGGGCGTCGGACTGGCGACAGGGCAGGGGCTACCGCTGGCGCTCGTCCCGACCACCGCCGGCACCGGCTCGGAGGCGACGCCAGTCGCGGTCATTACGTGCGAGGGTGACGAAAAGCGCGGGGTCAATTCGGCTGCCCTCTTGGCCACTTGGACCGCGCTCGACGCAACGCTCACGCTCGGCAAGCCTCGTTCCTTGACCGCAGCGACGGGCATCGACGCGATGGTGCACGCGATCGAGGCCTACACCTCGGCGCGGCTCAAGAACCCGCTGAGCGACATGTACGCCCGCGAGGCACTGAAGCTTTTGTCGGCCAACCTCTTGACCGCTTGCGAGCGTCCCGACGACCTCGACGCGCGCTCGGCCATGCTGCTCGGCGCGCATTATGCCGGCATCGCCTTCGCCAACGCGCCGGTCGCGGGGGTCCATGCGCTGGCCTATCCGCTCGGCGGCCTCCACCACATCCCGCACGGCCTTTCGAATGCGCTGATGCTGCGCCATGTGCTGCAGCACAACTGCGAGGCGGCGCGCGATCATTATGCCGAGTTGGCCGAGATCGTCGCGCCCGAATGCATCGGGGGAAGCCAGGCGAAGTGCGCCGCACTGATCACGGCCATGGACGAGATGGCCACGCGGTCGGGCCTCAAGCTGCGCCTGCGCGACCACGGCGTCAGTGAGGACGAGGCGCCGCTGCTCGCCCGCGAGGCGATGAAGCAGCAGCGCCTGCTGGTAAACAACCCGTGCCCGATCGGGGAAGACGATGCACGGCGCCTTTACGAGGCCGCCTGGTGAGCCGCGACACGCCGCGCGGCCGCGACGCTTATCGCTGGTGGCATCGTGTCAGCCTTCGCTGGGCCGACAATGACGCCTACGGTCATGTCAACAACGCCATTCATTACCAGTGGTTCGACAGCGCGGTGAACCAGTGGCTGGTCGAGGCAGAGCTCCTCGACATCGAGCAGGGCGACCCGATCGGGCTCGTCGTCGAGACCGGCTGCCGGTATCTCGCCTCGCTCGCCTATCCCGGCACGGTCGAGATCGGTGTCGCCCTGCAGAAAGTCGGCAATTCGAGCGTCACCTATCGCCTCGGCGTGTTTGACGAAGGCGCTTCAGCGCCCGCCGCCGAAGGACATTTCACGCATGTCTATGTAGGACGGGAAAGTCGCCGGCCGGTGCCGCTGCCGCCGTCATGGCGTGAGAAGATAGCGACGCTTGCCTAGGCGCACATCTTTGCGCGAGCTTCGGCATATTCCGATGCCAACCGCGCGACCAGGTCGCCGGCGCCGACCACGTCCTTGATGACGCCGATGCCCTGGCCCGACCCCCAGATGTCCTTCCACGCCTTGGCGCCGCCGAAATTCATCTTGCTGGGATCGGCTTCCGGAAGGGTGTCGGGATCCATGCCGGCACGGACGATCGAGCCCTTGAGGTAATTGCCGTGGATGCCCGTGAACAGCGAGGACGCCACGATGTCGGCGGCGCCGCTGGCGACGATTTCGGCCTTATATTCGTCCGGTGCGCGCGCCTCGGTCGTGGCGATGAAGGGTGAGCCGACGTAGGCGAAATCCGCCCCCATCGCCTGCGCCGCCAGCACCGCGCGGCCGGTGGCGATGGCGCCGGAGAGGGCGATCGGTCCGTCGAACCATTCGCGGATTTCCTGGATGAGGGCGAAGGGCGACCATTTGCCGGCATGCCCACCGGCACCTGCCGCCACCGCGATCAGGCCGTCGGCGCCCTTGTCGATGGCCTTGTGCGCAAAGGTGTCGTTGATGATGTCGTGAAGCGTGATCCCGCCCCAGGAGTGAACTGCGTCGTTGAGTTCCGGCCGCGCGCCCAACGAAGTGATGACGATCGGCACCTTCCACTTTTCGCAGATCGCGACGTCTTCCTCGAAACGCGTGTTGGTGGCGTGCACGATCTGGTTGACCGCGAACGGGGCGGACGGTGCTTCCGGATGATCGCGGTCGTGGGCGGCCAGCGCCTCGGTGATCTCGTGGATCCACTCGTCGAGTTGGCTGGCCGGGCGGGCGTTGAGTGCCGGGAAGCTGCCGACGATCCCCGCCTTGCACTGCGCGATGACCAGCGCGGGGTGCGAGATAATGAACAGCGGGGCGCCGATGACCGGCAGGCGGAGCTTGTCGAAAATCGGCGGGACCGCCATGCGGGAAGCTCCTTGTGTCGGCGTCGTTCAGTCCAGCCCGTGATAGGCCTTGAACCACTCAACGAAACGCGGAACCCCTTCGTCAATGGTCGTTTTCGGCACGAATCCCAGGTCGCGCTGGATAGCGCTGATGTCGGCATAGGTTTCCGTAACGTCCCCGGGCTGCATGGGTTGGCGATCGACGATCGCCTTTTTTCCGAGCGCGTGCTCGAGCAGGCTCACGACGCAGGTCAATTCTTCCGCGCGGTGGTTGCCGATGTTGTAGATCGCGTGCGGGCAGGTGCTCCCGCCGGGCTTTTCGATGCCATCGTCCGCCGGCGGATGATCGAGGCAGGCGAGGATGCCCGCCACGATGTCGTCGATGTAGGTAAAGTCGCGGCGCATGTCGCCGCCGTTGAACAGCTGGATCGGCCGGTCCTCGATCATCGCCTTGGCGAACAGCCACATCGCCATGTCGGGCCGACCCCACGGACCGTAGACGGTGAAGAAGCGAAGGCCCGTTTGTGGAATGCGGAACAGGTGCGCGTAGCTCTCGCTCATCAGCTCGCACGATTTCTTGGTCGCCGCGTACATCGAAATGGGACGATCGACCCGGTCTTCAACCCGGAAGGGCAGGTGCGTGTTGCCACCGTAAACCGACGACGAACTGGCGTAGACCAGGTGCGCAACGCCGCGGTGCCGGGCGAGTTCGAGCATGTTGACCTGACCGGCCAGGTTCGAGCGGACATAGGCCTGCGGGTTGACGAGGCTGTAGCGTACGCCGGCCTGCGCCCCGAGGTGGACGATCCGGTCGAAATCGACGTCCTCGAGCGCCGAAGAGAGGGGGGCCGCATCGCCGAAATCGGTCTCGATGAAACGGAAAAGGTTGTCGTGGCGCGAAGCCAGTTCGGCCAGGCGCGCGCGTTTCAGCGACGGATCGTAATAGTCGTTGAGATTGTCGATCCCGACCACTTGCTCGCCGCGGCTCATCAGGGCGTGTGCGACGTGAAAGCCGATGAACCCGGCCACGCCGGTAACGAGGATGGTCATGGGGCCAAGCGGTTAGCTAGGGGACGCGGCGTCCGTCAATGTTCCCGCTCGGCGCATATCGGCAGACCAGCACCTCATTGTCGCCGGCCACGCCGAGACCGCAGCCGATCCGGGTCGTCGTGGGCCAGATCATCGCCGTGTAATGGCCGACGTCCGCCCAGTTGCCTGTGCTGCTGTTCCCGGGAAAAATTCCGGGACGGAAGTAGCGTCGTTCACCTGCCCACATGCCGGCCATCGTTTCGAGAGGATAGGCGCCTCGCGTTCCCATCCACAAATTCTCCCCGGCGCCGGGCCGCTCGGCCTTCGGGCTATGAACGAGGCGCCGGAGCGGGGCGATGCGCCGGGCGTAAGCGGCAGCGCTGGCAGCGAGCGCAGGGTCCCACGAAACGGGCGCGACCCGAACACGGGCGCGCTCCGCATTATGGATGGCGAGGAGCGTCGATTCGAACGGGGCGGAGCGCATCCGCGGCTGCATCGGGGCCATCGATATCATCGGCCGCTGCGCGGACTGGCAAGCGGTGAGCGTCAGGGCGCAAAACAGGATCATCGGCTTCATCCGGAATAGACGAACGGACTTTAAGTTGGCTCCCGGATAAATGCGAGTTGACAGCTTCGCTCAAACAGGCATGTTACATCATCACATATTTGGAGGGGCGTATGCGATTTGCTGTTCTCCTGGCCTCGACGGCCATCGCGGGTGTTGCGGGACTCACAATCAACGCGCGATTGGACGCGCGCTCGCCGACCCCGCCGGCCGACCTGTGCCGGCAGGCGCCACCGCTCGAACGGCTCCCGGCCGAGTTGCCGCCCGGCCAGCAACTGCAATCGTCCAGCTATGAGCCGCTTCCCGCACCGCCTCCTCCTCCGGCGCCGCCACCACCGCCGCCGCCCCCGATGATGGCCCCGCCGGCGCCGGTGGCGGATTCGGTGAGCAAGTCGGTCGTGGTGACCGGTGAGCGTTCGCGCGCCGAAGCGGCTCCTGTGGCGCCGCCTTCACCGGTGGCACCGCCGGCCCCGCCGTCGCCCGAAGTCGTGGCCAGCGAGGAAATGCGCTCGATGCCGGCGCCCGCGTGGCAATCGCCGCCCGCGGGCCTCCTGACGGCGGGCGATCATGACGACCTGCTCAATCCCCGGCTGTACGCCCGCTACGTCTGGCGCGCCGCGCGCCAGCTGGGCCAGTCGGTCACCGGCCTCCCGCGCGTCGATACGCAGCGGGTGCTGACGGTTGCGGTCGAAGATCGTGCCGGCCGGCCGGCGCCGTTCGTGCCGGTAACGGTGCGATGCGCCAACGGGGCGAGCGTCAGCTACGCCACGCTGGCCGACGGCAAGGTCACGCTGTTCCCCGACCGCGACCGGCTGGGCACGAACGTCACGCTGAGCGCCGGCGGCGCCCGGCGGCAGGTCCAGATCGACGGGTCGGCGGGCGGACAAATGCAGACGCTGGTGATCGGAGGTTCGGCGCGGCCGGTGCGCAAGCTCGACCTGATGATCACGCTCGATTCCACCGGTTCGATGGGCGACGAGATTGCCTATCTGAAGTCCGAACTGCGATCGATCGTCGGCGACCTGTCGCGCCAGTATCGCGAGCTCGACATCCGCGTCGGCGTCGTCAGTTATCGCGACGAGGGCGACGATTACGTTACCCGCACCCTGCCGCTGACGGCCAATTTCGACAGTGTCCAGGCCGATCTCGACCGCACCCGCGGGGATGGCGGCGGCGACATGCCCGAAGCGATGGACCAGGCCCTGATCCGCGCAACCGGGCAGGCGTGGCGGCCGGACGCGGTAAAGGTGATGCTGCTCGTCGCCGACGCGCCGCCGCATGACGAGCTACAGGGCAGGGCGTTCGCCGCCGTCGAGGCCGCTCGCGCCCGCCGGGTGCAGGTCGTTCCCGTGGCGGCGTCGGGGGTCGATGATCGCGCCGAATATTTCATGCGGGCCGCCGCGGCGCTGACCCAGTCGCGCTACATTTTCCTGACGGACGACAGCGGGATCGGCAATCCGCATGGCGAGCCGGACGTCGACTGCTATGTCGTCACGCGCCTTGCCACCTCGATCCGCCGTGTGCTGGCGAGTTTCGTCTCGGGTGAGCGGTTGGAGCCGTTGCCGCAGGAAGTGATCCGCACAGTGGGCCGCTACGACCATGGCAAATGCGTGCTTCCGCCGGACTTCACGGTGCAATAGGGGAGCGCTTGACGGCGGGCAGGAGGTTTTCCGACACTCGCGCGTACACACGTAAGGAATGCCACGCGCTTGAAACTCGTCATCGTCGAATCGCCCGCCAAGGCGAAAACCATTGAAGGCTATCTGGGTGCGGGCCACCGCGTTCTCGCCAGCTACGGCCATGTCCGCGATTTGCCGCCCAAGGACGGGTCTGTCGATCCGGACCACGACTTCGCGATGGATTGGGAAACATATCCGGACAAGGCGAAGCAGCTGAAGGCGATCACCGACGAGGCCAAGAAGGCCGACGCGCTGATCCTCGCGACCGACCCCGACCGCGAGGGCGAGGCGATCAGCTGGCACGTCCAGGAAGTGCTGCGGAAGAAGAAGGCGCTACCCGGTGAGGTCCAGCGCGTCACCTTCAACGCCATTACCAAGTCGGCGGTGACCGAGGCGATGGCCGCCCCGCGCGAGCTCGATACCGACCTCATCGACGCCTACAAGGCGCGCCGCGCGCTCGATTACCTCGTTGGCTTCACCCTGTCGCCGATCCTGTGGCGCAAGCTGCCGGGCGCCAAGTCGGCCGGCCGCGTCCAGTCCGTCGCGCTGCGCCTGGTCGTGGACCGCGAGCGCGAGATCGAGCTGTTCAAGGCGCAGGAATATTGGGCCGTCGCAGCGACCTTCGAGGCCGACGGCACGCCGTTCACCGCGCGCCTCGTCAACCTTGACGGGCAGAAGATCGACCGTCTGACGATCGGTGACGAAGGCAGCGCCAATGCGGCCAAACAGGTCGTCGAGGACGGCAAGTTCACCGTGCAGGCGGTCGAGACGAAGCCGCTGACCCGCAACCCGCCGCCGCCGTTCACCACGTCGACGCTGCAGCAGGAAGCCGCGCGCAAGCTCGGCTTCGCCGCCAGCCACACCATGCGCCTCGCCCAGTCGCTCTACGAGGACGGGCTGATCACCTATATGCGTACCGACGGTGTGCAGATGGCGGGCGAGGCGATCAGCGCCGCGCGCAAGGCCGTCGCGGACCGATACGACGCCGGCTACCTGCCCGATAAACTGAGGCATTACAGCACCAAGGCGAAGAATGCTCAGGAAGCGCACGAAGCGATCCGGCCGACCGATTTCCACAAGGACCGCGCCGGTTCGGGCGACCATGGCAAGCTCTACACGCTGATCTTCAACCGTGCGCTGGCCAGCCAGATGGCCTCGGCGCGGCTGGAGCGGACGACGGTCGAACTGGTCGACGGACCGGGTCGCGCGACGCTGCGTGCTACGGGCCAGGTCGTGGTCTTCCCCGGCTTCATGACGCTCTACGACGAAGGCCGCGACGATGCCGAAGGCGAGGACGGCGGGCGCATGCCGCTGCTTCGCTCTGGCGACGCGCCGGCCAAGACCGGCGTCGAGGCGACCCAGCACTTCACCCAGCCGCCGCCGCGCTATTCGGAAGCGTCGCTGGTCAAGCGGTTGGAAGAGCTCGGGATCGGCCGTCCGTCGACCTACGCCGCGACGCTGCAGACGCTGAAGGATCGCGAATATGTCCGCGTCGACAAGAATCGCTTCCTGCCCGAGGAGAGCGGGCGGCTGGTGACGGCGTTCTTGGAACGCTTCTTCGAACGCTACGTCAGCTACGACTACACCGCAGAGCTCGAGGAAGAACTCGACGACGTCTCCGGCGGCCGGCTCGACTGGGTCAAGCTGCTCGAGATGTTCTGGAAGGACTTCAAGCCCAAGGCGGGCGAGGTCATGGAGCAGAAGCCCAGCGACATCACCGCCGCGCTCGATGAGTTCCTGTCGCCCTGGCTGTTCCCGGACAAGGGCGACGGCAGCGACCCGCGTCTTTGCCCGCTGTGCGGCACCGGCCACCTGGCGCTTCGGGGCGGCAAGTTCGGGGCTTTCGTTGCCTGCTCCAACTATCCCGACTGCAAATACACCCGCCCGTTCGGGCAGGGCGGCGAGGGCGCCAGCGAGGGGCCGGCGGAGATCGGCAACGGCATCGAGCTCAAGGTCGGCCGCTTCGGCCCTTACCTCGAACGTGACGGCAAGCGCGCCTCGCTGCCCAAGGACGTTCCGCAGGACAGCCTGACGATCGACATGGCCGAAGCGCTGCTGGCGCTGCCGCGGACCGTCGGCAATCACCCGGAAACCGGCCTGCCGATCACCGCGTCGATCGGCCGTTACGGGCCATACCTGATGCATGACGGCAAGTACGCACGCCTCAAGACGACGGCCGAGGTGCTGGAGACCGGCATGAACGCGGCGGTCGACAAGCTGGCCGAAGCCGCGGCGGGCGGCGGCAAGGGGCGCGGGGCGAGCCGCGAGCCGATCGCGGTGCTCGGGCCGCATCCGGAAAGTGCCAAGGAGATCAAGGTGCTCGAAGGTCGTTTCGGACCCTATGTGTCCGACGGGACCACCCATGCGACGCTTCCCAAGTCGGCGGATCTCAAGGCGGTGACGCTCGACGAGGCGGTCGCGCTGATCGACGCCAAGGCGGCCAAGGGGCCGGCGACTAAGAAGAAAAAGAAGGCCGCGAAACCGAGTCCGGCCCGCAAGTCCGGCACGAAGGGTCCGAAGAAAGCCTGATCTTTCGCCAGTCGAGGGACGCGCCATCGAACAGGTGGAGCGTCCCCGCCGGGTCCGGTCCGACGCCCGAGAGCAGGTTGACGGCCATCATGGCGGCGAAGCTGCCGACCGTGGCGGTCAGCGCGCCGAGCACGCCGGTTTCCGCGCACGTATCGCAGTCGTCGTTGTCGAAGGCGTCGCCGACGAAGCAGCGGTAACAGGGGCGGGCCCGGAAAAGGGCGACCTGGCCCTGGTATTGCTGGGCGGCGGCGCTGATCAGCGGAATTTCCAACGCGACGCAGGCGTCGGCGACCGCCAGGCGGGTGGCGAAATTGTCGGTGCCGTCGATGACGAGGTCATGGCCGCTGAGCAGCGTCAGCGCGTTGGCCGGGTCGAGCCGCTCGACGATCGACGACACCGCGACGTGCGGGTTGCGCGCCATGACGAACTGCGCGGCCAGCAATGCCTTACCCATGCCGACCTGGCCGGTGACGTACAGCGGCTGGCGCTGCAGATTACTGAGGTCGACACGGTCGGGATCGACGATCGTCAGGTGGCCGACACCCGCGCCCGCCAACGCCGGGATGACCGCCGCGCCGATCCCACCCGCGCCAATGACGATGACCCGTGCGTCCTTCAGCCGTTGCTGGCCCAGCCCACCGAACTGGGGGAGGACGAGGTGCCGCGCATAGCGGTCGAGCTCGTCGTCCGAGAAGTTCATTGTCCGCCCGTCACTGGCCGGTGCTGCCAAACCCGCCGTGACCGCGAGCGGTGTCGTCGAGTTCTTCGACCTCGTCGAACGCGGCGAGGGTGACGACGGCGGGAACCAGCTGCGCGATGCGCTCGCCACGGCGAACGGCGAAGGGTTCGCTGCCGTGGTTGATCATCAACACCTTCAATTCGCCGCGATAGTCGCTGTCGATCGTGCCGGGCGTGTTGGGCACGCTGATGCCGTGCTTGAACGCAAGGCCGGATCGCGGACGGACCTGGATCTCATAGCCTTCGGGAATGGCCACCCGAAAACCGGTGGCGACCGCGTGGCGCTGGCCGGGCTGGAGGTCGAGGTCTTCGGCGGCGACGACGTCCATGCCCGCCGCGCCGTGGGTGGCGTAGCTGGGCAGGGGCAAGCCTTCGCCGTGCGGCAGGCGCGAAATCTGGATACGGACGGTCAAGCGAGTTCCTCGGCGATGCGCTGGACGAGGTGCGTGGCGACCTCCTCCTTGGTGGTTTCGGGCCAGTCCTCGACGCCGCGTTCGGTGACGAGGTGGATGCGGTTATTGGCGCCGCCCATGACGTCGCCACTGACGTCGTTGGCGACGATCCAGTCGGCCTTCTTCGCGCTGCGCTTGGCGACGGCGTTGGGGACGACGGCGTCGGTCTCGGCGGCAAAGCCGATGAGCAGGCGGGGGCGGTCGGGACTCTCGCCCAGCATCTTGAGGATGTCGGGATTGGCCTCAAAGTCGAGCGAGGGCGCGCCGCTGCCCTTCTTGAGTTTGGTCGCGGACGGGTTCGCGACGCGCCAGTCGGCGACGGCAGCGACCAGGATGGCGGCGTCGGCGGGCAGCGCACCCGATACGGCGTCGGCCATTTGCTGCGCCGTCTCGACGTCGATGCGGGTGACGCCGGCGGGCGTTGCCAGCGCAACGGGGCCAGCAACGAGCGTGACGCGGGCACCGGCGCGGGCGGCGGCGGCGGCGATGGCAAAGCCCTGCTTGCCGCTCGACCGGTTGGCGATGACGCGGACCGGGTCGATCGGCTCGTGGGTCGGGCCGGCGGTGACGAGGACGTGCTTGCCTTCGAGTGGCCGCTGGCCCGGCAGCGACAGCGCGCCGTTGTCCTTCAGCAGCGGCGCGATGCGGACCATGATGTCGGCGGGTTCGGGCAGGCGGCCCGGACCATATTCGCCGCACGCCATCTCGCCCTCGTCGGGGTCGAGCACGGTGACGCCGCGTGCCTGCAAGGTGGCGACGTTGGCGCGGGTCGCCTCGTGCTGCCACATGCGCACGTTCATGGCCGGGGCGGCGATGACCGGCTTGTCGGTGGCGAGGAGGAGGGTAGTGGCGAGGTCGTCGGCGATGCCCGCCGCCATCTTGGCGAGGAGGTCGGCGGTGGCCGGACAGACGAGGATGAGGTCGGCGGCGCGGGACAGCTGAATGTGACCCATCTCGGTCTCGTCCTTCAGGTCCCACAGCGAAGTGTAGACCGGGCTCTCGGCCAGCGCGGCGAGCGTCATCGGCGTCACGAAATGCGCGCCCCCTCCGGTCAGCACTGGCACCACCGAATGGCCGGCCTTGCGGGCGAGGCGGATCAGTTCGGACGCCTTGTAGGCAGCGATACCGCCACCGACGATAAGGAGGATGCGAGCCATTCGTTTTCTCCTGCACAATGCGCGGCGGCCTGTCGAGCCGCGCGTACGGTCGCAAAGTTCGCGGAAAACGGCATTCGACGTGTGAACCTAAAGTGTCGGTAGGGGCGGAGATAAAACCACGGACATCGTCAGCGGACCGAACAAAGTTAGGACACTCAATTGAGATTTGACGTTCGCGCTTTTTGCGCCCCGCTTTCGTTTTCCGACGTTGTGGATGACGGCGTGACGGGCGCCGGGATGGATGAGGAACTTGCCCATGCGTGTTTTTGCCATTGTCGCGACGCTTGCGCTTGCGCTCCTCGGAACACTAGCCGTCGCGCAACGATCGCCGTCGTCGATCTCCGTCGCGAAATCGGGATCGTGCTGGCGTGCCGGAGTGGGTTCACCGGTTCCGGGGACGACGTCAGACTTTGCGAAAATATGTCCGGACGGTCTGCGCCTTACGTCCGATGGTGTCGAAACGGAGTCGCGATCTCATGGGCCTGCCGACGGTTCGGCAGGCCCGACGATCAACGCCCAGTCGGGCGGGTTTTACGGCACTACGACGAGCACGGAGATTCAGGCCGCATATCTCTTCAACACCAACTCCTACGATTTGAACGCGGCCTCGGCCAACGGATTCCAGAACGCCTATTTCGGGATCAACGTCGACGGCAGCCATGCGCGAGGCAACGTCTCGGCGCTCGTCGCCCTGGTCAACGTCGCACATGCGACTAGCAACCGCTCGACCGATCCGTACTTCTATACTGCCCTCGCGGGGAACTGCTTCGCGTCGGCGAACGACGGGGGGACGAAGGCACGGCCCAGTGGCAACTGCTTTGGGGGCAACACGATCGTTCAGATCCGGCCGCAGGCCGCGTTCTGGAATTCAGCGGTGGGATTTGAGGATGATGTCGAGGTGCAACGGGGCGCTTCCGCGCTCGACGTCATCGGTCACCAGGTTGTCCTGACAAAGAATCATGCTGTCGCCGGCACAAGGGCGAACACGGCATATGCAGTGACTCGCCAACCTGGATCGTCTCAAGGCTTTAATTGCGCCTACTGCGTTGGAGGCCCGAATGGCTATTGGCCGATGGCGGCGAACAGCGACGTCATCGCTGCCCTCTCGAGCGTCATGGGCGGCGATCCCAGCCATGTCGTCACCAACGTCGTCAATTCGACAAACATGGCGGTGACGGGCGCCGTCGTCCGCGCGTCGGACGGGCAGAAACTGTGCCTCAATAGCAACGGCACGTCAGCCGATGCTTGCCTCTATCATCGAGGCAACAAACTCTATTACGATGTGCGAGGCGTCCACATGATGTCGATCGAAGACGGCACCGGCAATGTCGTACTTAAGGGTACACTTACGCAAAACGGGACGCCCTGATCGCGCGAACAGCGGTCGATAGGATCAGGCCCGCGCGTGTTTCCGGTGCTGGCGCTGCGGGGCGCGGTGGCGGAAGCCTTCAGTGCGGGGGGCTTCTTCGCCGCGGGGCTGGGCCTGCTCGATGATCATGCCCTCGTCTTCCGGCGCGATCTTCGCGCGACGCAGCGCCTTAATGAACGCCTGGGCTGAGCGGCTCTTCACCTCGAAATAGCTGTCGTGGGTGGCGATGCGGATCGCGCCGATCTCGCCGCGCGTCAGGTGGCCGTAGCGGCAGATGGTCGGCAGCAGCCAGCGCGGGTCGGCGTTGTGGCGGCGGCCGGCGTTGATGCGGAACCAGACACTGTCCTCGAACCCTTCGCGCGGCGGCGGCGGACCGTCGCCGGCATGGCGCTGGGGGCGTTCGCCGGTAAGAATGTCCTCGGGCGCGGGAAGGTCGGTCTTGAGCGCGCGGGCCAGCGCCAAAGCCATCGCCTCGGGGGTCAGCGCGGCGGCGAGTTCGTTGGCGAACTGCTGGTCGTCCTCGTCCGCTTCGGGCGCGAGGGCGAGGCTGGCGAACAAGCGGTCCTTGTCCTGCTTCTTGATGTCCTCGGCGGTCGGCGGGGCGATCCAGTCGGCCTGGATCTTGGCGGCGCGGAGAAGGCCTTCGATCCGGCGGCGGGCGCGGAACGGGACGAGGAGGACGGCTGTGCCCTTGCGACCGGCGCGGCCGGTGCGGCCCGACCGGTGCTGGAGCGCCTCGGCATCGCGCGGCAGTTCGACATGGACGACGAGCGTGACCGAGGGAAGGTCGATGCCGCGGGCGGCGACGTCGGTCGCGACGCAGACGCGGGCGCGCTTGTCGCGCAGCGCCTGGAGCGCCTGGTTGCGTTCCGACTGGCTCATCTCGCCCGACAGCGCGACGGCCTTGAATCCGCGGTCGCTCAACGAGGAATGAAGGCGACGCACCGCTTCGCGCGTGGCGCAGAACAGGATCGCGGTCTCGGCCTCGTGGAGGCGGAGCAGGTTGACGACGGCGTTCTCGGTATCGGCCGGGGCGATCGCCAGCGCCTGGTAGGCGATGTCGGCGTGACCAGTGGTCTCGGCCATCGTGTCGATGCGGTGCGCGTCCTTGGTATAGCGCTTGGCCAGCGCGATGATCGGGCGCGGCATGGTGGCCGAGAACAGCAGGGTGCGGCGGCCTTCCGGCGTAGCATCGAGGATTTCCTCGAGTTCGTCGCGGAAGCCCATGTCGAGCATCTCGTCTGCCTCGTCGAGGATCGCGACCTTGAGGCTGGAAAGGTCGAGCGCGCCGCGTTCGAGGTGGTCGCGCAGGCGGCCCGGGGTGCCGACGACGATCGACGCGCCCGCGTGGAGCGCGCGGCGTTCCTTGTGCGGGTCCATGCCGCCGACGCAGGTGACGATGCGCGCGCCTGTTTCCGCGTAAAGCCAGGTCAGCTCCTTGGCGACCTGCAGCGCCAGCTCGCGCGTCGGGGCGATGACGAGGGCGAGCGGGCCCTCGGCGAAGGCGATCATGTCGCCGTCCATGACGTCGGTCGCCATGGCGAGGCCAAAGGCGACGGTCTTGCCCGAACCGGTGCGCGCGGAAACGATGAGGTCGTGGCCGACGGCGGCCGGATCGGCGGCGGCCGCCTGGACCGGAGTCAGCGCGTCATAGCCACGCGCGTCGAGCGCCGCGGCGAGCGCGGAAGGAAGGTGCTGATGGGGCATGGGCCGCCCTTAGGCGCAAAGCGCTGTCAGCGATAGGTTTTTCTTCGACGACTAAATGAGGTGGACGGCCGCGAGCGCTGCCGCCGCACCCAGCGCCGCGGAAAGGATGGCCGTCGCGATCAGGCCGAGCCCGCGCCTGGGCTGCAGCAACTCGACCTCGGCCAGCGGCGGAGCGGGCGGGGCGGCGCCCGGCTCGGGGTATTGGGCGTCGATCTTTTCGATCAGATGCGGGATTTTCTTGAGCGCGCGAACGACGTCGATGATGCGGTCGGCGTAGTAGGCTTCCGGCCCCAGCTCGCCACGGATCCATTCCTTGAGGAAGGGTTCGGCGGTTTCCCACATGTTGATGTCGGGGTCGAGCGCGGTCGCGACGCCTTCTTCCATCACCATGGTCTTTTGCAGCAGGAGCAGGTGGGGCTGGACCTGCATGTCGAAATCGCGGGTGATCGAGAACAGGCCCTCGAGCATTCGCCCGACACTGATGTCCTTGACCGGAAGGCCGCGGATCGGGTCGCCGACGGCACGCAGCGCGGTGGCGAATTCGTCGACGTCGTGGTGAGCCGGGACGTACTGCGCCTCGAAATGGATTTCGGCGACGCGGCGGTAGTTGCCGGTGATCAGGCCGTAGAGGATTTCCGCCAGCCACATCCGCGCCTGGCGGTTGATGCGGCCCATGATGCCGAAATCGATCGCGGCGAGGCGGCCGTCGCTGAGGGCGAACAAATTGCCCTGGTGGAGGTCGGCGTGGAAAAAGCCATCGATTACCGCCTGGCGCAGGAAGGCGCGGACGAGGGTCGCGGCGAGCGCCTTGGGGTCGTGGCCGGCGGCCAAAAGGTCGTCGCGCTTGGTCAGCTTCACACCGTCGAGCCATTCGAGCGTCATCACGCGCCGGGCAGTGCGCCGCCAGTCGATCTCGGGGACGTAGAAGCCGGGCTCGGCCGTCATGTTCTGCCGAAGCTCGGACGCGGATGCGGCCTCGCGCGTCAGGTCGAGTTCGCGGCGAACCCATTGCTTGAAGTAGGCGATGACGACGCGTGGGCGCAGGCGCTCCGCTTCGCCGCCGAGCGTTTCGACGTGAGCGGCGGCCCATTCGTAGGTCTCGATGGCCTTGGCGAAGTCATCTTCGACGCCGGGGCGCAGCACCTTGACCGCGACCGTGCGGCCGTCGGTCGTGACGGCGCGGTGGACCTGCGCGATCGAGGCGGCGCCGACCGCCTCCTCGTCGATCAAGGTGAAATAGCGCTCGATCGGCGCGTCGAGGGCGCGCTCAATCTCTGCCTTGATCGCCGCAAACGGGGCAGGAGGGAGCGAATCCTGCAGCTGGAGAAGGTTGGCGGCGGCCTCGTCGCCGACCAGGTCGGGACGGGTAGCGAGCGCCTGGCCGAGCTTGATTGCGGCCGGACCGATTTCCTGCAGCGCGGCGGCATAGTCGGGCGCCGGGTGTCTCCCCGTGCCGAACCGCGCCACCTTGCACAGGCGGCGCACCGCCGGCGGCGTCATCGGGTCGTTCTCGATGCCCCGCAGCGCGCCGTGGCGGGCGAGGGTCCGGCCCCACTTCAGCAGGCGGGCGAGGTGGACGAGCGACGAGGCCATGGGCGGCTAGATCTTCCAGCCCGAATGGATGGCGACGGCGCCGCCAAGGATCGGCTCGACCTTGGTGGAGGCGAAGCCGGCCTCTTCGATCATCCGCTTGAAGGCCGCCATGCGCGGGAAGCGGCGGATCGATTCGACGAGGTAGCGATAGCTGTCTTCGTCACCCGCGACCGCCTTGCCGATCTTCGGGATGAGGTGCTCGGAATAGAGGTCATAGGCCTTGCCGAAACCGGGCCACTCGCTGGTCGAGAATTCGAGCACGAAGAATCGCCCGCCTCGCCTTAGCACGCGGTGCGCTTCGCGGAGTGCTGCCGGGATGTCGGTGACGTTCCGGATACCGAAAGCGATGGTGTAGGCATCGAAGCTGTTGTCGGCGAAGGTTAGCTTCTCGGCATTCTCGACCTGCCAGGTCAGGCCGTCGATCGCCTTGTCCTTGGCCCGCTCCATGCCGACGGCCAGCATGTCCGGATTGATGTCGCTGACCGTGATGCGCGCACCGCGCCTGGCCATGCGGAAGGCGATGTCGCCGGTGCCGCCGGCCATGTCGAGGATGGTCTCGCCGTCGCGCGGCTGGACCCGGGCGACGAACTTGTCCTTCCAAAGACGATGCATGCCGCCGCTCATCAGGTCGTTCATCACGTCGTAGCTCTTGGCGACCGAGGTGAAGACGCCGCCGACCTTGCGGGTCTTTTCTTCCGGGGTGACGAGCTGGTCGCCGAAATTGACCTTGTCCTGCATGGGGGCGGCTCTAGCGGGACACGCGCCGCTGCGCCATAGCACTCGGCAATGCCCGAGCTTCCCGAAGTCGAAACCACCGTGCGCGGCCTCGAGAAGGTGCTGGACGGCCAGCGCCTGAAGCGCGTCGAGCCGCGACGCGGCGACTTGCGTCGGCCATTCCCGCAAGACCTGGGACAGCGGATGACCGGGGCGCGGGTGATCACGCTGGGGCGGCGGGCCAAATACGGGCTGATCGAGACCGACCGCGGCGACACCATGATCTTCCACCTCGGCATGTCGGGGCGCTGGCGGATCGACCCGGAGAGCCTCGACAAGCATGACCACCTGGTTCTCGAGACGGATTCGGGGAGGGTGCTCAGCCTGAACGATCCGCGCCGGTTCGGCTCGGTCGACCTCGTCCCGACCAAGGAGCTCGCGGGATTTGCGGGGTTCGAGGGGCTAGGGCCGGAACCGCTCGGCGACGCGGTGACCGCACGCTGGCTGAAGGAGCGGCTGAAGGGTCGCAAAGCGGCGATCAAGTTGATGCTGCTCGATCAAAGGATCGTCGCGGGCCTCGGCAACATCTATGCGTGCGAGGCGCTTTTCCGCGCGCGGATCGACCCGCGACGGGAGGCGGGGCGGATCTCGCTGCAAAGGCTGGACCGGCTGGCCGAGGCGATCCCCGTGGTGCTGGAAGAAGCGATCAAGGCGGGCGGATCGACGCTGCGCGACTTCGCGGCGCCCGACGGCGAGCTCGGCTATTTTTCCAAGACGTTCGACGTCTACGACCGGGAAGGCGAGCCTTGTCGCGGCGGGTGCGACGGGCATGTGAAGCGGATCGTCCAGGGCGGGCGGTCCACCTTCTTCTGCCCCTCCTGCCAGCGGTAACGCGTTCGTCATTGACGCGAATCGGCACTTTCGCTAGGGGGACGCCACGCCGGTGCAGCCAGCTATGGCTCGCGCCGATTTTTCATTGAGCCGACAAGACTTTACGAGGACCATCCATGGCGAACACGCCGCAAGCCAAGAAGCGCATCCGTCGCAACAACCGTCGCGCCGAAATCAACGGTGCCCGCGTCAGCCGTATCCGCACCTTCATCAAGGCGGTCGAGTCGGCGATTGCGGCTGGCAAGAAGGACGAAGCGGCCGAGGCGCTGAAGGCGGCGCAGCCGGAGATGGCCCGCGGCGTGGCGCGCGGCGTGATGCACAAGAACACCGCCTCGCGGAAGTTCTCGCGCCTGACCAAGGCCGTTTCGGGTCTTTAATCGATCCTGACCGGGGCTTTTGTCCCGCACTGAAACGGGCCGTCGGAGTGATCCGGCGGCCCGTTTCGTTTTCGTGACTCAAAAAAGTGAGCAATTCCCGCGATTCGCAAACATCGCGATTTGAAACGTAAAGAAAAACGGCGGTTTTCTTTGGTTTTTACGGAATTTCACCGCTTTCCGGTGTCAAGCCGCTTTATTTCTATTTAGCGAAAATTTAGCGCTTGAAAGGCCGGCGCGCTGCTTTCAAAACAGCCCTTCCGACGGCGAATCTGCCGCGGGGGGCAAGGCAAACGGCACCATGTGCCACACCGGTATCGCCGGCGTGGAATGCTACGTCGTGTCTTGCGCAACGACCAACCGAGGAGGCGCGAGCCAGTGCAGGGCGATAGGGACGAAATGCGCCAAGCCGATGTCCCGGCCCCGCTGGATGCCGCGTGGGAATCGATCCGCGCCGGCCTGCGCCGCGATGTCGGTGCCCGCAGCTTCGACGGCTGGCTGAAGCCCGCGTCCCTTGGGCCGTTCGACGGCGAGTCGGGGGAAATCGAAATCCACATGCCGAGCCAGTTTATGGCCGACTGGGTGACCTCGCACTTTGGCGACCGGCTCGAGCTGGCGTGGCGCACGGTCCTGCCGATCGTCCGTTCGGTGCGGATCATCGCCTGCGCCGATGCGCCCAAGCCGGCGCCGCTGCTGGTGATGGAAGAAATCCCGGCGCCACCCGCGCCTGCGGAGCGCCGCCCGGACGCGCCGAACTTCGACCCGCGCTATCGTTTCGAGACCTTCATCGTCGGCAAGGCCAACGAGGTCGCGGCGACGGCGGCCCGGACCCTCGCCAGCGCAGGGAGCGTGGTGTTCAACCCGCTGTTCCTCCACGGCGGAACCGGCCGCGGCAAGACCCACCTGCTGCACGCGATCGGCCAGGATTTCCTCGAACGCCATCCCGACGCCCGCGTCGTGTCGATGTCGGCGGAGAAGTTCATGGTCGAGTTCATCCGCGCGCTGAAGGAAAACGACACCATCGGCTTCAAGTCGCGGCTGCGTTCGGCCGACCTGCTGTTGATCGACGACGTCCAGTTCATCGCCGGCAAGGATTCGACGCAGGAAGAATTCTTCCACACGATGAACGAGATCATCACCGCCGGTCGGCGCCTGGTGATCACCTCGGACCGCGCGCCGCAGGACCTCGACGGAATCAGCCCGCGCATCCTGTCGCGCCTGAGCTGGGGCCTCGTCGCGGACATCAACCAGGCGGACTACGAGCTTCGGCTCAACATCATCGAGGCCAAGCTGGCGATGCTGCCGGGCGTCGAAATGCCGGCCAACGTGGTCGAATTCCTTGCCCGCCGCCTGACCAATTCGATCCGCGAGCTGGAAGGTGCGCTCAACCGCATTGCTGCCTACGCGATGATGACCGGCCGCACGATCGACCTGCCATTCGTCGAGGAAGTGCTGGCCAACGTGCTGCGCGCCAACCAGCGCCGCATCTCGATCGACGAGATCCAGCGCCAGGTCAGCGACCATTACAATATCCGCAAGGCGGAAATGACCTCCGCGAGACGCGCCCGCGAAGTGGCCCGGCCAAGGCAGGTCGCCATGTACCTGTCGAAGCAACTGACGCCCAAGTCGCTTCCCGATATCGGCCGCCGCTTTGGCGGGCGCGACCACACGACGGTGATCCACGCGGTCAAGCAGATCGAGCGGCTGCGCGCCGCAGATGCCGAGCTCGACGCCGACATCCGCCTGCTGACCCGCCAGCTCGAGGGCTAAGCGCTCCGCGCGGACCGGGCCGCTGGGGAGGGCGGCCCGGCTTCATTGGAAGACAATGAAGAAGGCCCGCCCGGAGCGATCCGGACGAGCCTTTTGCTGTTCTTGTTCCGTCAGCCTAGCGCTGCTGCACCTGCTTCGAGGCGGGCACGAAGATCTTCACCGTCTCGCCGGACTGACCGGGGAAGTTGGTGAACATGGCCGTCACGAGGTTCGGCACGAGGACGCCGAGGTTGTCGCCCGTCGACTTGGCCTTGGCGTGCCCATCGAACAGGCCGGCGTTGTCGGTGCGGCGGCGAATGTCGATGTCGACGAAGCTCTGGTAAACGGTGCGCCGCGAGTAGCCCGATCCGCCGAAGCCCGAATAGAAGGGATCGTCCCATCCGTAGTAGAAGGGCGAGCGGGCGCCGTAATAGCCCCAGCGCGAATAGTAGGGCCGTCCGTAACGGGCGTAGGGCGTGCCAAACGTGTCGCGATAGGGATCGTACATCAGCGGGTCGCGAACCAGTTCGGTCCGGCCGCGGTCGACGCCATAGTTGAAGTTGACGATCATCGAGGCGGTCTGCGGCGAGGTGGCCGGGGTATAGCCCTGCGCCTGCATCGCCTGGGCGACCATGCCCGCGAAATGGTTGAACTCCAGCCCGCCCGACATGCGCGCATCGACCGGCACGACGAAGAAGGTCTGGCCCTGCGGCGCCGGCATCGCCTGGTAGCGCGACACCTGGGTGGAGAAGCCGGTCTGGCAGCCGGCCAGTGCGAGCGACGACGCGCCGAGCGCGACGGCGGCGAAAATCGATTTGATACGCATGACGTCCTGAACCTTCTCGAGAATAAAAACCCTTACCGGACGGGCATATAGCACAGTTCGCCGTGAATGAATGCTGAAGTCGGCGAGTCGTCTGTCCGACGTTTTTCAGTCTGCCGGACGTCGTCCGGCGATGGCGAGGGTCACGAAACGGGGATAGGTTTCGCGATCAACGATAACCGGCTCGAACCCGCGGCCCGCGAGGCGCTTCATGATGCGGTCGAGCGGATAATCGTTCATCTGCATCGCCGGCGCATTCCACGGGCGGCCGGCATCGATGTTCTGCCACAGCTTCACGCCCGGGATGTTGGCGCTGGCCCAGTAGAGCCAGCGCGGAAAGCCGCGGTCGGTGCGGATCGACAGGTGGATGTAAAAACCGCCGCCCGGCGCCACGCGATCGGCAAGCGCGTCGATGATCCCCAGGCCGCGGCGCACGGGGATGTGCTGCAACACCATCAGGCTCATCACGAAATCGAACGTGCCGGGGGCGTGCTTCAGGCCATCGTCGGCCGCAGCAAAGCGGATGTTGGTTAGTCCAGCCTCAGCGGCGTTGGCAGCGCCTTCCGAAAGCATGTCGGGCGACACGTCGAGCGCGACAACCTCGTCGAAGTGATGGGCAAGGGGGAGCGAAAGCCGCCCGACACCGCACCCGTGATCTAGGGCCCGGCTTCGCCGCGAGGGGCCGAATTGCTGCTCGTGCTGCGCCAGGACATGGTCGACCGTCGCGCGGCCACTGTCGAAAAATTCGTTCCGGTGTTCGCCGATGACGTTCGCACGAAACCGGTCGTGCGACAGGACGCCGTAATAGGGGTCCTCACGGCCCCACTTCTTCCATGCTTCGTCGGTACTCAACATGGACGGCTCCGTCCTCGGCTTACTGGTCGAGGAAGGAGCGCATCTTCCGGCTGCGGCTCGGGTGCTTGAGCTTGCGTAGCGCCTTGGCCTCGATCTGGCGGATGCGCTCGCGGGTGACCGAGAACTGCTGCCCGACTTCTTCCAGCGTGTGATCGGTGTTCATGCCGATACCGAAGCGCATGCGCAACACGCGCTCCTCACGTGGGGTGAGCGAGGCGAGGACTCGGGTGACGGTTTCCTTGAGGTTCGCCTGGATCGCGGCGTCGACCGGGATGACGGCGTTCTTGTCCTCGATGAAATCGCCGAGGTGGCTGTCTTCCTCGTCGCCAATCGGGGTTTCGAGGCTGATCGGCTCCTTGGCGATCTTCATCACCTTGCGCACCTTCTCGAGCGGCATGGAGAGGCGCTCAGCCAGTTCTTCCGGGGTCGGCTCGCGGCCGGTTTCGTGGAGGAACTGGCGGCTAGTGCGGACCAGCTTGTTGATCGTCTCGATCATGTGGACCGGGATGCGGATGGTACGCGCCTGGTCGGCGATTGAGCGGGTGATCGCCTGGCGGATCCACCAGGTAGCGTAGGTGCTGAACTTGTAACCGCGGCGGTACTCGAACTTGTCGACCGCCTTCATCAGGCCAATGTTGCCTTCCTGGATGAGGTCCAGGAACTGCAGGCCGCGGTTGGTGTATTTCTTGGCGATCGAGATGACGAGGCGCAGGTTCGCCTCGACCATCTCCTTCTTGGCGATGCGGGCTTCGCGCTCGGCCTTCTGGACCTGGTTGACGATGCGGCGGAACTCGCCGAGCGCCATGCCGGTCTGCTGGCTGATATCGCTGATTTCGGCGCGGATGCGCTCGACGCTGTCTGCCTCCGCATCGGCGAAGGCGGCCCACTTCTTGTCGAGGCCCTTCACCCGCTCGAGCCAGCTGTCGTCCAGCTCGTTGCCCATATATTCGTCGAGGAAGCTCTTACGAGGCACGCGGTGGCGCTCGGCCAGGCGCAGCATCTGGCCGCCCAGCGCTGTCAGGCGACGGTTGTACGAATAGAGCTGGTCAACGAGATATTCGATCTTGGCGTTGTGGAACTGCACGCTCTCGACGAGCGCGGTCAGTTCTTCCGACAGCTTCTGATACTTCTTTTCGTCGGCCGGCGGGAAGGCGGCGCCGGCGTTCATCGCGTCGAGGCGCGCCTGCTGCAGCTTGGAGAATTTCTTGTAGAGCCCCGTGATCGCGGCAAACTTTTCCAGCGCGACGGGCTTTAGCGCCTCTTCCATCTGGGCAAGGGAGAGGGTGTTGTCCTCGTCGTCGTCGTCGTTCTGCTTGGGCGTGCGGCGTTCGGTGAGTTCGTCCTCCTCGTCGGTGGACTCCTCTTCCTCGACGTCTTCCTCTTCCTTGATGGTCGGACCAGCGGTCTTTTCGCTGATCTCGCCGTCGTCGTCCTCACCCTCTTCGCTCTCGCTGATCTGCTCGGCGGTCGGACCCTTCGACAGCATCGCTTCGAGATCGAGGATCTCGCGCAGCTGCATGGTGCCTTCGTTGAGGTTGTTCGACCATTCGATGATCGCGGTGAAGGTGATCGGGCTTTCGCACAGGCCCCAGATCATCGTGTCACGGCCGGCCTCGATGCGCTTGGCGATGGCGATTTCGCCCTCGCGGCTGAGGAGTTCGACCGCGCCCATCTCGCGCAGGTACATGCGCACTGGATCGTCGGTGCGGTCGGTCGGCTCTTTCTTGGTCGCGACCGCGGGGCGGGGCGAGCCGTCGTCGCCGATCGGCTCGATTTCCTCGTCCGGTTCCTTTTCGGCGTCCTCGTCGTCGCTGTCGTCATTTTCGACGATCTGCACGCCCATGTCGTTGATCGCGGACATGATGTCCTCGATCTGCTCGGACGACATCTGGTCTTGGGGCAGCGCTTCGTTGAGTTCATCGACCGTGATGACGCCGCGCTTCTTGGCGCGCGCGATCAGCTTCTTGATCGCAACGTCATTGAGGTCGATCAGCGGCGCATCGCCGGCTTCGCTGTTGTCGGTCTCGGGAGTGTCGTTTTTCGCCATATCGCCAGATTCTACTTTAGGGCCGCTTAGCCATTGCCGGCCAGTTGTGCCAGCCTGTCGTGATACCGTTGCCTTGCCGCCTGCAAACGCTGCTGGTCGGCAAAGGTGTCTTCAGAGATATCGCCCTTCATCTTCACCGTCGCCTCGGCCAGTGCGGCCTCGATCTCCGGTCCCGCCACAGCCGCTTCGAGCGCGGCGGCCAGGTCCGCCCTGGCGCGCGCCGGATCGGTGCCGGGGCGGGTGAAGGAAAAGCGCATCGCGGCCTGCCGTTGCTGACCGGCCACGCCCTCTGCGGCCAATATGGTGGCGAGTTGCTCCCGATCAAGATCGTCGGCCTTGAGCGTCGCCTCGACCAGCGTGTCGCGCAGATGCGCCGCGCCCGGATCGGCGATCGGGAGGAAGGCGAGGTCTTCGACATGGTCGTGGAGCACGTCGGGGAACAGGCGGAAACCCGTCAGGAGCGCGCGGGCGATCGGCGCCTCGATGCCTTGGCGGTACGTGCGCCTGGTTTCTTCCTGCATGCCGGCGGGCTGGAGAAAGCGTTCGGCCTCGAGGTTGCGCTTCTTCCAGTCGCGGAGCGTGAAGGCACGGCCACGCGGACCGGAAGCGCCGCGTTGCGGACGGACGAGGGCATCGAACCGCTGCAGCCATTCGTCGCGGTAGAGCTGACGGACGGTGGGGTCGGCGATCGCCTGGGTATGGGCGAGAAGGCGGGCCTTGAGGCCGGCGCGTGCTTCCGGGGTAGTCAGCGCATGCGCGCCGAGTTCGTGCGCCCATAGCCGCTCGACCAGCGGCACCGGCTCGGCCAGCAGCGCCTCGATCGCCGCCTTGCCGCCGGCACGGACGATGTCGTCTGGGTCCTGGCCGGAGGGGAGGGCGACGAAGCGAAGGGTCCGCTCGGGCCCCAGCAGGGGAAGCGCGCGCAACGCGGCGCGGATCGCGGCCTTTTGCCCCGCATTGTCGCCATCGAAGCAAAGGATCGGCGCCGGTTCCAGCCGCCACATCAGCTCGAGCTGCTCCGGCGTGACCGCGGTGCCGTTGGGGGCAACCGCTTCGGCGATACCGGCGCGGTCGAGGCCGATCACGTCCATGTAGCCCTCGACCACGATGAGGCGGTTTGTCTTGCGACTGGCCGGAGAAGCGCGGTCGATGTTGTAGAGGGTGCGGCCCTTGTCGAAGAGGACCGTCTCCGGGGAATTGAGATACTTCGGCTCGCCTTGGCCGATGATGCGGCCGCCGAAGCCGATCACCCGCCCGCGCTGGTCGCGGATCGGGATCATCAGTCGGCCGCGGAAGCGATCATAGCTGGGCTTGTCGCCCTCGTCGGCCGGCGGCTTGATCAACATGCCGGTGTCGACCAGCGCCTGCTCGCCGAACCGCTCAAGCGCGGCCTTCAGCTTGCCGCGGCTGTCGGGCGCGAAACCGATCCCGAACCGTTGCACCGCCGCGGCGTCGATCCCGCGCTTGGCGAGATAGTCGCGCGCGGCGCCGCCCTCTATGCCGTCGAGCTGCGCGGCGAACCAGCGCTGCGCCTCGGCCATCACGTCGTGAAGACCCGCCGCGCGTTCCTGCCGCTCCTTGGCCTTGGGGTCGGCGGCGGGGACGTCCATGCCCGCCTTGCCGGCCAGTTCCTTGACCGCGTCCATGAAGGGCAGGCCGCGATGGTCGGTCAGGAAGCGGATGGCATCGCCATGCGCCCCGCAGCCGAAGCAGTGGTAGAAGCCCTTCTCGTCGTTGATCGTGAAGCTGGGCGTCTTCTCGTTATGGAACGGGCAGCACGCCTTGTACTCGCGACCCGCTTTCTGGAGCTTCACGGTCGGCGCAATGACGGACGACAAGGTCGTCCTTGCCCGCAGTTCGTCTAACCACTGCGGGGAGAGGTTCACGCCGACAGCGCCGCCTTGACGAGGCCGCTGGCCTTGGCCGGCTCGATCGAGGTGGCGAAGCGCGACTTCACCTCGGCCATGACGCGGCCCATGCCCTTCATGCCGCTCGCGCCCAGTTCGGCGATGATGCCGCCGATCGCGGCCTTGGCTTCGTCCTCGCTCATCTGTGCGGGGAGGAAGCGCTCGATCACCACGATCTCGGCCTCTTCCTTGGCGGCCAGCTCCTCGCGATTGCCGGTGCGGTACATTTCGACCGATTCGCGGCGCTGCTTGATCATTTTCTGCATCACCTCGGTGACCAGCGCATCGTCGTCGGGCTGGGTCGAGGCGGTGCGGAGCTCGATATCGCGGTTCTTGATCGCGCTCTGGATCAGGCGGATCGTGGAGGTCGTCTCCTTGTCGCCGCCCTTCATGGCGGTGACCAGCGCGGCCTTGATGTCGTCGCGAATCATTTCGGCTCCCTTTGGAAACGTCCAGTCCTAATGGCCAAGCGCTTGTTTGCACAGGCGTTGACCCTGCGGCGTTAGGCGCGTAGCGGCCATCGCTTAGCGACATCGCCGAAACCGTTTGAGGAGCCTTTGCCTTGGCCGACCCACGCCCCACGTCTGCGCGTCCCGAAGGAGCGACGGGGGTCATCGTTTTCGCCGACGGGCGGACGGTCTGGGGGAAGGGCTTCGGCGCGGAAGGGCAGGCGGTCGGCGAGCTGTGCTTCAACACCGCGATGACCGGCTACCAGGAAGTGATGACCGATCCTTCCTACGCGAAGCAGATCATCACCTTCACCTTCCCGCACATCGGCAACGTCGGCACCAACGAGGAAGACGTCGAGGCGGGCGAGGCCCATGCACTGGGCGCGATCGTCCGCGAGCCGGTGACCAGCCCGTCGAACTTCCGTTCGGGCCAGGATTTCCCGACCTGGATGGCGAGCACGGGCCGCATCGGCATCAGCGGTGTCGATACCCGCGCGCTGACCCGCCTGGTCCGTAAGGAAGGCCCGCCGACCATCGCTATCGCGCATAGCGCGACGGGCGAGTTCGACGTCGAGGCGCTGCAGAAGGCGGTCGCCAATTGGCCCGGTCTCGAAGGTATGGACCTCGCCAAGGAAGTGTCGTCTGAGCAGCTTTTTCGCTGGTCGGACGGCCGGTGGGAACTGGGCAAGGGCTACAAGCTCGACCATGCGAACCCCGACGCCCCGCATGTCGTCGCCATCGACTATGGCGCCAAGCGCAACATCTTCCGCAACCTGGTCGAGGCCGGGGCGCGGGTCACGGTGCTGCCCGCCACGGCGACGTTCGACCAGGTGATGAGCGAGAACCCCGACGGTTTCTTCCTGTCCAACGGCCCGGGCGACCCGGCGGCGACGGGCGAATACGCCATTCCGGTGATCCAGGGCATGCTCGAGAGCGGTAAGCCGCTGTTCGGCATCTGCCTCGGCCACCAGCTCCTCGCGCTCGCCGTGGGCGGCAAGACCTCGAAGATGTTCCAGGGCCACCGCGGCGCCAACCACCCGGTCAAGCGGCTTGCCGACGGCCAGGTCGAGATCACCAGCATGAACCATGGCTTCGCAGTCGAGCGCGACGGGCTCCCTGCCAACGTCCGCGAAACCCATGTCAGTCTGTTCGATGACAGCAATTGCGGCATCGAATTGGCCGACAAACCCGCCTTCAGCGTCCAATACCACCCCGAGGCGAGCCCCGGGCCGATGGACAGCTTTTACCTTTTCCAGAAATTCGTGGGGATGATGCGGTGATCCCTCGTCGTAAGAAGGGTCCCGGTTACGTGTACGTGCTGGCACACTCGCTCACTCCTTCGGACGACCCGCACATCAAGATTGGCTATTCGGCAACTCGTCCGGATCACTCCGATAGTCGATTGGAGGCGCCAAACTTTTGGATGCGAGCCTTTGGTCTTGGGGAAGTCGAGCTTAGATGGATTTCCCTTTATCATCCGCAGGCTCACCAAATCGAACAGCGCGCGATGAAGCCTTGGAAGAATACGGATTTGCACCGCCGAGATTGCGGTTCGGCGACTGAGATATTTCGTGTGCAGCCGTCGGAAGCAATTGACCGAATTTACGCTGCCTTCGAGGAACTAGGATACTAAATGCCCCGCCGCACTGACATCGCCTCTATCCTCATCATCGGCGCCGGCCCGATCGTCATCGGCCAGGCGGCGGAGTTCGATTATTCGGGCAGCCAGGCGGTCAAGGCACTCAAGGAAGAGGGCTATCGCGTCATCGTCGTCAATTCGAACCCGGCGACGATCATGACCGATCCGGAGCTGGCAGATGCGACCTATATCGAGCCGATCACGCCCGAGGTGGTGACCCGCATCATCGAGGCGGAAAAGCCCGATGCGCTGCTGCCGACGATGGGCGGGCAGACCGCGCTCAACACCGCGCTGGCGCTGGCCAAGGACGGCACGCTCGACCGGCTGGGCGTCAAGCTGATCGGCGCCAACGCCGAGGCGATCGAAAAGGCCGAGAACCGCGAGTTGTTTCGCGACGCGATGGACCGGATCGGGCTGGAAAGCCCGCGCTCGGCGGTCGTCCATAGCTGGGACGAGGCGCAGGAAGCGCTGGCGAACGTCGGTCTGCCCGCGGTCATCCGGCCAAGCTTCACGCTCGGCGGCACCGGCGGCGGGATCGCCTACAACCGCGAAGAATATGAGCATTTCGTCCGCACCGGCCTCGAGGCGTCGCCGACCACCGAGGTGCTGATCGACGAGAGCCTCGTCGGGTGGAAGGAATATGAGATGGAAGTCGTGCGCGACCGCGCCGACAACGCCATCATCATCTGCTCGATCGAGAACGTCGACCCGATGGGCGTCCACACCGGCGATAGCATCACCGTCGCCCCGGCGCTGACCCTGACCGACAAGGAATATCAGCGGATGCGCTCCGCCTCGATTGCCGTCCTTCGGGAAATCGGTGTCGAAACAGGGGGTTCCAACGTTCAGTTCGCGGTCGATCCGAAGACCGGGCGGATGATCGTGATCGAAATGAACCCCCGCGTCTCGCGCTCTTCGGCGCTGGCGTCGAAGGCGACCGGCTTCCCGATCGCCAAGGTCGCGGCCAAGCTTGCGGTCGGCTACACGCTCGACGAAATCGCCAACGACATCACCGGCGGCGCGACACCGGCGAGCTTCGAGCCGACCATCGACTATGTCGTGACCAAGATCCCGCGCTTCGCGTTCGAGAAGTTCAAGGGCGCGGAACCACTACTGTCGACCGCGATGAAGTCGGTCGGCGAGGTGATGGCGATCGGCCGCTCGTTCGCCGAGAGCCTTCAAAAAGCGCTGCGCGGGCTGGAAACGGGCATGTGCGGCCTCGACCGGGTGCGCGTGCTGGAAGGCGCGCCGCCGGCGGAAATCGAGAATGCGCTCGGCCGCGCTACGCCGGACCGGCTGCTGGTCGCGGCCGAGGCGCTGCGCCAGGGCTTTACCGTCGAGCGGATCCACGAACTGGCGGGCTTCGATCCCTGGTTCCTCGAGCGGCTGCAGGAAATCGTCCGCGCCGAAGAGGAAGTGCGCAATGCCGGCCTGCCGCGCGATGCGATGGGGATGCGGCGGCTCAAGGCGATGGGCTTTTCCGACGCGCGGCTGGCGCAGCTGGCGCTTCGATCGGCCAATGTCGAGCGCGGTGCATCCGAAGCGGCGGCCCGCGGGGGCGGGGTCGTTCACGACGCGCTGAAGGCGATGACTGGCGGTGTGACCGAAGAGGAGGTGCGCAAGGCGCGCCTGAAGCTCGGCGTGCGCCCGGTGTTCAAACGGATCGACAGCTGCGCCGCCGAGTTCGACGCGGCGACGCCCTATCTCTACTCGACCTACGAAGCGCCGCTGTTCGGCGAGGCGGAGGACGAGGCCGAGATTTCCGACCGCAGGAAGGTCGTCATCCTCGGCGGCGGGCCGAACCGGATCGGGCAGGGGATCGAGTTCGATTATTGCTGCTGCCACGCCGCCTTCGCGCTGAAGGAAGAGGGCTATGAGACAGTCATGGTCAACTGCAATCCGGAGACCGTGTCGACCGACCCCGACACCTCCGACCGGCTCTATTTCGAGCCGCTGACCGGCGAGGACGTGTTCGAAATCGTCACGCGGGAGCAGGAGAAGGGAACGCTCGAGGGCGTCATCGTCCAGTTGGGCGGACAGACTCCGCTCAAGCTGGCGGGCGAATTGCAGGCGGCGGGCATTCCGATCCTCGGCACCAGCCCGGACAGCATCGACCTCGCCGAAGACCGCGAGCGCTTTGCCAAGCTGGTCGACAAGCTCGGCCTCAAGCAACCGTCCAACGGCATTGCGCGCAGCCGCGACGAGGCGCTGACCGTGGCCGAGAAGATCGGCTACCCCGTACTCCTCCGTCCGTCCTACGTGCTGGGTGGCCGGGCGATGGAGGTGGTCGACGGCCCGGAGCAGCTTGATCATTACATCGCCACGGCGGTGCAGGTGTCGGGTAGCTCGCCGGTGCTGATCGACCGCTACCTGCGCGATGCCATCGAGGTCGATGTCGATGCGCTGAGCGACGGCGAGACGGTCGCGGTGTCGGGCATCCTCCAGCACATCGAGGAAGCCGGCGTCCATTCGGGCGATAGCGCCTGCGCCATCCCGCCGCACAGCCTGCCCAAGGACGTGCTGGCCGAAATCGAGCGGCAGACCGAGGCGCTGGCCCTCGCGCTGCAGGTCAAGGGACTGATGAACGTCCAATATGCGGTGAAGGACGGCGAGGTGTACCTGATCGAGGTCAACCCGCGCGCCAGCCGGACCGTGCCGTTCGTCGCCAAGGCCATCGGCCGTCCTATCGCCAAGATCGCGGCGCTGGTCATGGCGGGAGAGAAACTGGGTCAGTTCCTGCCGATCGACCGCGACATCGGCCACGTTGCCGTGAAGGAAAGCGTATTCCCCTTCGCCCGCTTCCCGGGGACCGATCCAGTTCTTTCACCGGAAATGAAGAGTACCGGCGAAGTGATGGGAATCGATAGTAATTTTGACATCGCGTTTGCCAAGTCGCAGCTCGGCGGCGGGGTCAGGCTGCCCGATGGCGGGACCGTGTTCGTGTCGGTCAAGGACAGCGACAAGGACCATATCCTCGCGGCGGCGCGCAAGATGGTCGAGCTTGGTTTCAAGCTGATCGCCACCGGCGGCACGGCGACGCACCTGGCCGATAACGGCATCGAGGTCGAACGGGTCAACAAGGTGGCGCAGGGGCGGCCGCACATCGTCGACCGGATCGTCGATGGCCAGGTGCAGATGGTGTTCAACACCACCGAAGGCTGGCAGTCGCTGAAGGACAGCCAGGCGATCCGGGAGGCGGCGCTGAAGGCCAAGGTGCCCTATTTCACGACCGCCCCGGCCAGCCTTGCCACCGCCAACGCCATCGGCGCGATGCGCGGCCACCAGCTTGAAGTCCGTTCGCTCCAGTCCTATTATTCGGCTTCCGAATAAGGATTTTCACCACATTTCCGAAGGAGGAGCGCCGGCCATCGGCGCCTTTTCGGGATGTGCGGCAGGGGACGAAGACCATGGCAAGCGACAAGGTGCCGATGCTGGCCGAGGGCCACCGGCAGCTGACCGAGGAACTGAAGCGGCTCAAGCTCGAGCGGCCCGAGATTATCGACGCGATCGAGGAAGCGCGCGCCCATGGCGACCTTTCCGAAAACGCCGAATATCATGCCGCCAAGGAGCGGCAGGGGCAGGTCGAGGCAATGATCGCCGACGTCGAGGATCGCCTTAGCCGCGCGTTGGTGATCGATCCGACCACCCTGTCGGGCGACAAGGTCGTGTTCGGCGCGACGGTGTCTCTGCTTGACGAAAACGACAAGAAGATCACCTACCAGCTGGTCGGCCAGCAGGAAGCGGACGCGAAGGTCGGCCGGATCAGCTACAACTCGCCGCTCGGCCGAGCGCTGATCGGCAAGGAAGTGGGCGAAGAGGTCGAGGTGACCACGCCCGCCGGCGACCGTTATTACGAAGTCGCCAAGATCGAGTTCATTTGAGGCTCGTCTCCGAAGCCCCGGCCGTGCGCCAGCGGCCCATCGCGACGATCGTCCTCGCCGCGCTGACCTCGATCGTCACGCTGGCGCTGTGGGCGACCGGGCCGGAGCAAAGCTTCGCCGATACCGTCGGCTTCGTGCCGGCGCGCCTGTCCGGCCTGGTCGACTGGCCCGGCGCGGTGCCGGCGCTCTTGACCCCGCTAAGCGCGACCTTCGCACACGGGAACGCGGCGCACCTGGGCATGAACATGCTGGTGCTGCTCTATGTCGGCACACAGGTCGAACGGGTACTCGGCAAAGGGGCATTGCTGTTCGCCTATGTCGTCGGCGCTTACGTCTCGGCAATGGCGCAGTGGGCGGTCGACCCGGGCTCGATCAACCCGATGATCGGGGCGAGCGGGGCGATCAGCGCACTGTTCGGTATCTACGCGCTGATGTTCGGGAAGGTGAAACGGGTTACCGGTCGCTTCGCGGTCGACCGCACGCTCCACGCGCTTTGGCTGCTCGTCGCCTGGGTCGTCCTGCAATGGATGACGACCGCACTGATGAGCACGTCGGGCATGCTGCTGGCGACGCCGGCGCACATCGGCGGCTTCGTCGGCGGGCTGCTGATGCAACGCCCGCTGCTGCTCTGGAAATACCGGAAGGCCTGAGGCCTGTGTCTAGCGGGGGCGCTTGATCCCGTCGCTCTCCGGCTCGAGCAGACGGTGCAGGTGGACGACGACATATTTCATCTCGGCATCGTCGACAGTGCGCTGCGCCGCGCCGCGCCATGCTTCTTCGGCGTCAGCGTAATTGTCGAACAAGCCGACGACATCGATCGTCTTCAGGTCGGCGAAATCGAGGCCGCGCGGGTCCTTGACCCGGCCGCCGAACACGAGGTGGAGTTTGCTCATGGGCCGCCCGCTACAACAAAGCGGGGCAGGCTGCAAAGCGGGAACGGGGCGAGCCTATTCCTTGGTGCGGATCGTGCCGACTGCCGCTTGGCCGGACGAACGGGCCGCTTCACCGATTCCGCTCATCACCTTTCGGACGATGTCAGCGCCCGCGTCGCGGGTGATGTTGAGTTCGCCCAGCTTTGCAGCACCGGCTTCTTTGGCCGCGCCGATGGCATCGCGGCCGGCGGTGTTGAGCCGCTCGCCGACGGGACCGAGGACGCGCTGTTCGGCCTTGGATTTCGGCAGGAGGGCCGCGATCAGCGCCCCCGCGGCAAGGCCTCCGGCCAGCGCCAGGATCGGCGCATCGGCAATCTGCTCGCCCGCCTTGCGTCCGGCGTTGCCCGCGCTCTCGCGGGCCTGGTCGTAGGCGTCGATAGCCCGCTCGCGCGCGCTTCCGAGCGCTTCGCCGGCGCGGTCGCGCAGCGACGGATCTTCTTGGGCCGGGGTTCGGGATTTGGGTGACGTCATGACGCTTTCTCCACCTTGGGCGCGGCCGGTTTGCGCGGCGCACGGGGGCGCGGCGCGGGGGCCGGTTTCTTCTTGTCGTGAACCGCCGACTTGGGCGCGGCGTTCCGTTTCGGCCTGTCCTTCGTCGCTTTCTTCCGCTTGTTCATCGCCTCGTAGAAATTGCTGACCCCGTCTTTGATCGGGTCACGGGCGAGGAACATGGTAAGCGCCGCGAGCACGCCGCCCACCGCAATCGGCCTTTTCTTCACCGCGTCGACGGCGTCTTCCGCGATGTCGGCGCCCTTGTTCTTGGCGCTTTCCCAGGCATCCCGTGCCAGCGTCTTCGGCGCCAGCCGCTGTTGGAGCTCGCGGGCTGTCTCAATCAGCCGGGCCCGGGCGTCCGCGACCTCACGCCGCGCATTGTCGATCCGTGGCGTCACGGCCGGGCCTTCCATGCAGACTGGGCCATGGCGAGCAGCAACCAGGCCAGAGCGCCCAGGCACGCGGTGACGAGCAAGCCACCGCCCAACGGCCCGAGCCAGGAGGCCGCGGAGAGCACAAGGGTCATCACGAGGGCGATCAGCGCGACAAAGGCCATCGCACCGCCGAATAAGCCGAGAATGAGGGGCCTCTTGGCCCGGTCGGCTTCGCTTAGGACACGGGCCTTGGCCAGTTCGGCCTCGGCCCGCGCGTAGGCTTTTCCATCATCGATCAGCTGACCGAAAAGCTCTCCGATCGCCCGCTCGTCTTCGTCTGCTGCCCCCGAAGCCATGGCCTTACCGGTCGTCGTCGCGGCCGGCGTCGAGGCCCGACTTGACGAGCCGGACGAGCGCAAAACCGGCGACGGCAGCGATACCAAGGGCGACGCCGGGCGACTTCTTCACGAAGGCACGGGTGTCGTCGATCAGTTCGTCGGCATCCTTCGTGGCGAGCTTGTTGGCGACATCCTCGAGGCTTGAGGCGGCCTTTCGGGCATAATCGCCGACGTCGGTGCCGAGCCGTTCGTCCAGCCCGTCGGCGGTGTCGCCGATCAGCTTCGAAACATTGCCGATGGCTTCACTCGACCGGGTCAGGCCCTGGCCGACCAGGTCGCGTGCCTTGTCGGCTGCCTGGCCGGACAGCTTGTCGCTGCCGGCACGGACCGTATCCACCACCTTGTTGCGGGCCGTCGGTTCCTTCACGATCAATTCCTTCTCGCTGGTCGTTTCGGCGGCGCCCGCCACGATGCTGTCAGTGCCTTCGGGAAGTTCGGTGTCGGCCATCTCTTACGCCTCCTTACGTTTCAGGTGAACAATGATTGGAAGCGCGGGGCCGTTCCGCAAGTGCGAAGGAAAGTTGCACGGCTCGTCGCGGCGGTTATAGGCCCTCGTCGAACGAACCCACGCGCCGGTTCATCGAAGGAGCAAGCATGACCGCGATCGTCGACATCCACGCCCGCCAGATCCTCGATAGCCGCGGCAATCCGACGGTCGAGGTCGACGTGACGCTGGAGGATGGCTCGATGGGCCGCGCCGCCGTTCCGTCGGGTGCGTCGACAGGGGCGCATGAAGCGGTCGAGAAGCGCGACGGCGACAAGGGCCGGTGGGGCGGCAAGGGCGTGAGCGAGGCGGTCCGGGCGGTCAACGGCGAGATCGCCGACACGGTGCTCGGCTTCGACGCCGAGGACCATGCCGTCATCGATGCTGAACTGATCGCGCTCGACGGGACCGACAACAAGGCCCGGCTGGGCGCCAACGCGATCCTCGGCGTCAGCCTGGCGGCGGCCAAGGCCGCGGCCGAAGCGCGCGGCCTTTCCCTCTACCGCTACGTCGGCGGGGTGGGGGCCAATGTCCTGCCGGTGCCGATGATGAACATTCTCAACGGTGGTGCCCATGCCGACAATCCGATCGACTTCCAGGAATTCATGGTCATGCCGGTCGGTGCGCCCGATTTCGGCGAGGCGCTGCGCTGTGGCACGGAAATCTTCCACGCGCTGAAGGGCCGGCTGCACAAGCAGGGCCTTGCGACTGCGGTGGGCGACGAGGGCGGCTTCGCGCCGAACATCGCCTCGGCCCGCGCCGCGCTCGATTTCATCGGGGAAGCGGTCGGCGATGCCGGCTACAAGCTGGGCGACGACGTGCTGATCGCGCTCGACTGCGCGGCGACCGAATTTTTCAAAGACGGCAAATACGCGATGGTTGGCGAAGGCCTGTCGCTCTCGCCCGACGAGATGGCCGCATATCTTGCCTCGCTTTGCGCAGAGTATCCCATCGCCTCGATCGAGGACGGCATGGGCGAGGACGACATGGACGGCTGGAAGGCGCTGACCAATGCGCTGGGCGCCAAGGTCCAGCTGGTCGGCGACGACCTTTTCGTGACCAACGAACAGCGGTTGGCCCAGGGGATCGAGGACGGCATCGCCAATTCGATCCTGGTCAAGGTCAACCAGATTGGCACGCTGACCGAAACGATCGATGCGGTGCGCCTGGCACAGACCCACGGCTACACCGCGGTGATGAGCCACCGGTCTGGCGAGACCGAGGATTCGACGATCGCCGACCTTGCTGTCGCGCTGGCGTGCGGGCAGATCAAGACCGGCAGCCTGGCTCGTTCCGACCGCACCGCGAAGTACAACCAGCTGCTGCGGATCGAGGAAGAGTTGGGCGATGCGGCGCGCTATCCGGGCGCTTCGGCGCTGCGGGCCTACGTCGGCTAAAAAACTTTTTGAATCGAAGGCGATAAACCCCTTGCCTTCATGACGCCGCTGTGATTCTGTGAAAGAACGATGACCGGGGGATCCAAAAGCCTGAACCTGATGCGCCGCGCGATGTGGCCGGCGCTTGCGCTGGTCGTCGTCGGCAATTTCGCGGGCTACGCGGTGGCGGGTCCGAACGGCCTTCTAGCGCTCGGCGGCTACAAGCATACGCTGGCCAGCCGGCAGGCCGAACTCGCAAGCCTGCAGCAGGAGCGGGACCGCCTTCGCCATCGCTCCGCGGCCCTCAATCCGCACAAGGCCGATCCAGATCTGGCGGACGAACTGGTGCGCCGCGACCTCGGCCTGGTCCGCGGTGACGAGGTGATCGTTCCCTTCAAGTAATCGACGCTGCTGCGTCACCTGCCGCTACGGCATTGCCAGCATCGCCTTCGCGCTCCTATAGCGCCGGCGAACCTTTGAATATGGAGAGACGCGTGGCGCAATCCGCCAAGTCGAAACCCGCGCAGGCTGCGCTGCCCAACCGTGAACGGCCCGCCGAGCCGAAGCCCTACAAGGCGACCAAGGACGAGTTGCTCGACTTCTACAAGCAGATGCTGCTCATCCGCCGCTTCGAGGAGCGCGCGGGCCAGCTCTACGGCCTCGGCCTGATCGGCGGTTTCTGCCACCTCTACATCGGCCAGGAAGCGGTCGCCGTCGGCCTACAGTCGGCGATGAAGGTCGGCCGCGACAGCGTGATCACCGGCTACCGCGACCACGGCCACATGCTCGCCTATGGCATTGATCCCAATGTCATCATGGCCGAGCTGACCGGCCGCGCCGCCGGAATTTCGAAGGGCAAGGGCGGCTCGATGCACATGTTCTCGGTCGAGCACGGCTTCTACGGCGGGCATGGCATCGTCGGCGCACAGGTCGCGCTCGGTACCGGCCTCGCCTTCAAGCACAAGTACGCGAAGGACGGCGGCACCTGCCTCGCCTACTTCGGCGACGGCGCAGCCAACCAGGGCCAGGTCTACGAGAGCTTCAACATGGCCAAGCTCTGGGACCTGCCGGTGGTCTACGCGATCGAGAACAACCGCTACGCGATGGGCACGAGCGTCGAGCGCTCGGCGTCCGAGCCGGAATTCTACAAGCGCGGCGAATCTTTCCGCATTCCCGGCATCCAGGGCGACGGCATGGACGTGCTGGCGGTCCGCGGCGCCGCGGAAGAGGCGATGGCCTGGACCCAGGCGGGCAAGGGGCCGATCATCCTCGAACTGCTGACCTACCGCTACCGCGGCCACTCGATGAGCGATCCTGCCAAGTACCGCAGCAAGGAAGAAGTGCAGGATTACCGCGAGCATCGCGACCCGATCGACCATGCCGCCGCCGCGCTCGCCAAGCTCGGCGTGAAGGAAGACGAACTCAAGGCGATCGACAAGGAAATCAAGGATATCGTCGTGGCTTCTGCCAAGTTTGCTGAAGAAGCGCCCGAGCCCGAAGCGGCCGAGCTCTATACCGACGTTCTGGTGGAGACCTACTGATGGGGATCGAACTGAAGATGCCCGCGCTCTCGCCGACGATGGAAGAGGGCACGCTGGCCAAGTGGCTGGTGAAGGAAGGCGACAATGTGTCGTCGGGCGACATCCTGGCCGAAATCGAAACCGACAAGGCGACGATGGAGTTCGAGGCAGTCGACGAAGGCACCATCTCCAAGATCCTCGTGCCGGAAGGCACCGACGGGGTGAAGGTCGGAACCGTCATCGCCATGATGGGCGGTGAGGGCGAAGCCGCCGCGCCCACGCCCGCGCCCACGCCCGCGGCCGCGGCCGAAGCGCCGGCTCCCGCCGAACAGGGTGTCGAAGCGACGCCGGCACCGGTGAAGGCCGACAGCGGCACCACGCAGTTGGTGGCCCCGAAGCGCGACACCTCGACACTGGCCGATCCGGCAATCCCGGAAGGCACGGCGATGACGCCGACCACCGTCCGCGAGGCGCTGCGCGACGCGATGGCCGAGGAAATGCGCAAGGACGATCGCGTCTTCGTGATGGGCGAGGAAGTCGCCCAATACCAAGGCGCCTACAAGGTGACGCAAGGCCTGCTCGACGAGTTCGGCCCGGATCGCGTCGTCGATACGCCGATCACCGAATATGGCTTCGCCGGCTTGGGTTCGGGCGCCGCAATGGGCGGGTTGAAGCCGGTCATCGAGTTCATGACCTTCAACTTCGCCATGCAGGCGATCGACCACATCATCAATTCGGCGGCGAAGACCAACTACATGTCGGGTGGCCAAATGCGCTGCCCGATCGTGTTCCGCGGTCCGAACGGCGCCGCCAGCCGCGTCGGTGCGCAGCACAGCCAGAACTACGGTCCCTGGTACGCCAGCGTGCCGGGCCTGGTGGTCATTGCGCCGTACGACAGCGCGGATGCCAAGGGCCTCTTGAAGGCCGCCATCCGCAGTGACGACCCGGTCGTCTTCCTCGAGAACGAGTTGCTGTACGGCCAGTCGTTCGACGTGCCGGCACTCGACGATCACGTCCTTCCGATCGGCAAGGCGCGTACCATGCGCGAGGGAACGGACGTCACCATCGTCAGCTACTCGATCGGTGTCGGGGTCAGCCTCGAAGCAGCCGAAACCTTGGCGGCGGACGGCATCGAGGCGGAAGTGATCGACCTTCGCACGCTGCGCCCGCTCGACAAGCAGGCGGTCCTCACCAGCCTCGCCAAGACCAACCGCGTCGTGGTGGTCGAAGAAGGCTGGCCGACCTGCTCGATTTCGTCCGAAATCATGGCGATCTGCATGGAAGAAGGGTTCGACGATCTCGACGCGCCGGTTACCCGCGTGACCGACGAAGACGTGCCGCTGCCCTATGCCGCCAACCTCGAGAAGCTGGCGCTGATCAAGGCTGCGGACGTGGTCGAGGCGGCCAAGAAGGTCTGCTATCGCTGACACCGACCTCGCGCTCGTCCGCCTTTACTGGCCGGACGAGGTGCGACCGGCCTTCGACGCGCTTATGGCGATCGATACGGCGATGGCCGACGTCGTTGCTTCGTCGACTCAGCCGGCGCTGGGCGCGGTCAGACTGGCGTGGTGGCGCGAGGCGCTGGAACGGCTCGACTTTGCTGACGCGCCCGCCGAACCCCGGCTCCGGGCGGCGGCGGGGGAACTGGTCGCTCGAGGGATCGGCGGCAAGGAACTGGCGGCGCTCGAAGACGGCTGGGCCACATTACTGGACGAGACGCCCGACATGCGCCGTGTCGCGCAGCGCGGCCAACGGCTATTCGGTATCGCCGGAAAGCTGCTGGGCGCGACGGACGAGCGGCTGGCGACGGCCGGGCGCCTGTTCGCCGTGACCGATGCGGCGCGGCGGGGTTATTTCCAGCTGGGCAAAAGCGACGAGGACGTGGCGATGCGCTTCGTGCCGGCGCTGCGACCGGTTACGGCCTTGGCCGCCCTTGCGGCGCGCGACGTGAAGCGGGGCGGTCCACCGTTCGAACCCCAGGCGACGCCCGGACGGGCATGGACGCTGCTCAAGCACGGATTCACCGGACGCATCCAATAGGGATTGAAACGCCTCCGCAACGGCCCTAGCGTCATCGGCGCCGGATCGTTTGCGTATGGAGTTCCCATGGCGCGTATCGTTGCCGGCCTCCTCGCCACCTTGCTCTTCATCACCGGCGGCGTCGTGCTGTTCAGCAGCCGCGCGCAGGAGCCGAAGCTGCCGCCCGCGCCGGAAGCGCGACTGGCCGCCCCGGCGGCGCCGGTCCGGCTTTCCCCGATCGGCAGCGCGCCCAGCGCGGACCCCAAGTCGAAGGAAGAGAAACGTTTCGACCGGGCCGACAAGAACAAGGACGGGACGATCACGCTGGCCGAGCTGGTCGAGCCCCGTCGCAAGCCGTTCGCCAAGCTCGACCTCGACCGTGACGGCAAGCTGAGTTTCGAGGAATGGGCGGTCAAGACGATCGACAAGTTCGAAATCGCCGATAGCGATAAGAGCAAGGGCTTGAGCCGGGGTGAATATGCCACCACAGCGCCCAAGCCCCGTGCACCGAAACCGGCCTGCTCCTGCGGCTGATCGTTACCTCAGCCCGACCCGCACGAACGCCATGCCGCCCAACGGGTGTTTGCCGCCGTAAGAGCCGGCAAGGCCCGACGGGACGAAGTTGACCGTACCGGTCATACCTGCGGTCACCTTGAAGGGTCCGGAGAGGGCCAGGTCGCGGGCCACGCCGAGCGAGAGTTTACCGACCCGGAAGGCGGGCCCGTGCTCGTCAGTGACATGATCGTCCAGCAGTTCGCGGTTTTCGGCGATCTCTGCGCGGCCGAAGAGGGTCCAGGCGTCCCGCTTCACGCTGCCCTCGAGTGCGAAGGCATCATCGCTTTCGCCTTCGGCCGTCTTGCGGCCCCAGGCCAGCGACGTGGCCCACCATCCGCGCGCCAGCGGCCTGGTATAGGCGGCGCTGGCCGATAGGCGGCGCTGGTCGACACCGGGTTCGAGCTGTTCCGGATCCTTGAAATAAGCCCAGCTGCCTTGCAGCGACCACTCGGGCGCAGGATTCCACGATAGCCTGACCGAGGTCGAGTCCAGCGGACCGGTCTCGATATTCCAGCGGTGCTGATCCGGCTCGCGCGCATTGAAGCGCGAGGCCTCGATTTTCACCCGGTCGAGAACCACGCCGCCGGTCAGCACGCCGAAACTGATGTGGGTGCTGTCGAGCCAGTGGTGGGTGATCGGCGCTTCCGGCGACGTACTGATCGCCTGCCGGTGCATGAAGGCCGGCGGGCCGAACGCGGGCTCGCCGGGCAGCGCGGCGTAAATGAACGCGCTGCTCTTATCGCCCAATTGCTTCGAATAGCTGGCCGACAACTCCATGAAGAAGTCGTGCGGGTGCTGGCGGTCGAGTAGGGGGTGCACGCCGTCGGCCGTCTCGCCGCTCGCGAGCAGGATCGGATAACCGGCCTTGCCCATCAGCGGATCGGGACTGATCATCGCTCGAAACTGCAGCGCGTCGCCGTTGGCGAAATCGCGCCGCGCCATGCCCATCACCATTCCCTCGACGAACAACTTGTCATCCCCGCGCAGGCCGCCCTGGACGCTGCCGACGGCGGTGAGGTTGCCGTGGGCCATGAGCATCCAGTCGCCCGATTGCGTCATCAGGCCCTCGTGCTCGCTGGTATCGGGCTGCCATGCAGTCCCAGACGCTTCGCGGGTCGAAGGATAGGAACCCAGTGCACCGCGCATCGCGTGGCCGCCATGGTCCATGTCCATGCCGGGCATGTGCGGCCTCGTGCCGTGGTCCATCTGGGAATGATCCATTGGCATGGCCGGGTCCATGGCCGGCGCTTGGTTCGGGGCAGCGGCGGGCGGTACGGGCATGCCTCGCATGTCAGGGGCCATCGGCGCGGCCGGAGGGGCGGAAGCGATACCTTTAGCTGCAGGTTTTGCAGGCGGCTTTGTGGCGGCCTTCGCCACTGGCTTCTTGGCAGACGGTTTCTTGGCCGCGGGCTTCGTTTTCGCGGGCGCCTTCGTTTCAGGCATCGGCATCGCCATGCCCGGCATTTGCGCATGTTGTGCCAAGGCCGGCGAGGGGAGGGCCGCCAGCGCCAATGCGCTCGCCGCCCCGAGGAAAATCGTCTTCACGTCATGTCTCCGTCGCGGTCCGCGAGGACCGCCTGTCTGAATTCAAGAAAGAGAATTGAATTCAGCCGTGGCGGGGCGGCGGAGTGGCGGATTCCGGGGTGAGCCCAGCCAGGAAGGCGGACGGCACCGTCACTGCTATCGCCTCGGGAGAAGCGGGCGTCTCCATGGGGAGGGAGTCGACCGCGGGAAGGGCGCTGGCACAGGCCATCGAACAGTCGGCGGTTAGGTGTGACTTGGTGGGCGAGGCCGGCTGGCAGTGACCCTCGCCCGACGCCATCGTGGCGTGGTGGTTCGATGACGGATTCGCCGCGGCGGCCGGTTGCATCGCCAGCGGCGCAAGCAGCAGCGTGATCAGCAACAGCCATTGCGTCAGCGTCTTCATCGATTTTTACCTAGGTCGCGACCCATGACGCGGCAACGCCTAATGGACCGACATGGGCGCAAGGGCCGGGACCAGCATCCACACCGCCATGGCGATCATCATCAGATTCTCCGTCAACGAGACGAAACCGAGCGGCACGTTGCTGGACCCGCCGACACAGGCGCATTTGAGTTCGCGCTTGTCGATATAGACCGCCTTGAACACCGACACCGTCCCGATCGAGCCGATGAACAGCGCGATCGGGATCGACACAATGTCGAGCGCTCGCGACGCCATCAGGACGCCGGCCATTCCTTCGGCGAAGGGGTAGATAGTGCCGTAAGGCACCCAGCGTTTCGCCAGCAGATCGTAGTTGAGGAACATGGTCGAAAATTTCTCGACGTCCTGCAGCTTGAGCAGCGCCAGCACGACCATCGAGAAAGCAATGAACCACTGCAGTGCGCGCAACGTGAAGGGCGTTCCGTCGACGGCGTAGGTCGCGGACAGGGCCAGGAGTGCGGTCATCGAGAAAAGGGCGATCACCGGGCGGTAGCTGGTCTCGCCCGGGATAGAGACCCGTTTGCCGAGAAAACGCCGCAGATCGTCATGGCCGCCGATGCGGCGATCGCCGATAAAGGTCTGCGGCGTGGTCGGCACCCCATGCTCGGCCTTGAACGCCTCGGTTTCCTCGCGAGTCCGGAGTGGATGGTCCTCGACCCGATAGCCGGCCCGATTGAGCAGATGCAGCGACTTCAGCCCGTAGGGACAGGTGTGGCCCGGAATCACCATGCGGAACAGGCGGGCCGTGGGATGGGATTCGATCGCCGAATGGGCGGACATTGTTCGTTCCTTGTATCGCGTTCCCGGACCACTTACCCTGCGTACCATGGTACAGAGTCAAGCGCGCGCCGACATGACGATTTCGGCCCTCGCGCGCGCTGGCGGCGTCGGCGTGGAGACCGTCCGCTATTACCAGCGCCGCGGGCTGATGGACGTTCCGGCCGCCGTCGGCGCTATCCGCCGATATGACGGCGACGCCCTTTCACGGCTCCGCTTTATCCGGCGGTCGCAGGCGGCAGGCTTCACGCTGGAAGAGATCCGGGAGTTGATTGCGCTCGACCGTCTAGAAGAACGGCCCAAAGTCCGCGCCTTGGCGGCGGCGCGGGTGGCCGCCCTCGATGCCCGCATCGCGGAGTTGCAGGAGGTCCGTGACCGGCTGGCCCGATTGGCGAAGCAGTGCGGCTCGGGATCGACTGGCCCTTGCCCGATCATCGAGGCCTTCGAGGACTAGCGCACGGCGCGGTAGACGTAGTGGTGCTGGGCATCGCTGAGCGTCAGCGTCGGCGTTCCGTCCGCTTCCTTGCCGGGCACGAAAATCATGGTGCTGTCGATCTCGTCATGCGCCGCGAACAAGCTCTTGCCGCCGGGCGCCACCGCGTCGTCGAGCGCCAGGACGGGCGTTTGCCATGCGCCGAAATCGAACGTCACGCCTTCCTTTGCACGGATGACGCGGATATTTCCGAGGACGGGATTGGCATAGGCTGGCGCCAGGGTGTCGCCTAATTCGCCGACGGGGTGGAGGTGGGCGCGGCGGTCGGCGACCTCCTGATCCTGCGCTGCCGCATCGACTTCCAGCAACTTGGCCGCCAGCGGCTCCCCGCCGAAGAGCAACTCGAGGGCCCGGCGATTGAAGCGGCTGACCAGCGGCTTTCCCGCATCATTGTTGGTCAGGATCGCCGCGCCCATGCCTGTCCCGGGAAGCGCCATCCACTGGCTGTGATAGCCGTTCATGTCGCCGCCGTGCGAAAGGACATCGCGCTTGCCGGCGATCCGGATCATCAGGCCCATGCCGTAATAGCCGGTAGCCCCGAACTTCACGCCTTTCTGGCGACGGGCAAGCAATGCGGCGCGATCGACCCACTGCTTTCCGTTGGCCAGGCGGCCTTCGTTGAGCTCGTTGGCGACGAACAGCGCGACATCATGGACACTGCTGAGCGCGCCGCCGGTCGACCGGTAGGGCAGGAGGGTGGCGTTCACGCCCTGCGGCGCGAGGAACTGGCCGGCGACGGGGTCGGTCGAGTGCGCCTCGGCGAAATTGCCACGCTGGGTGCGGGGATCGCCGAAATCGGTCTCCGTCATGCCGAGCGGCGCGAAGACCATCTCCTTCATCGCCCGGTTGTAGGCCGCCAGCGGCTCCATCTCGGGAAAGGCGACATGACCGGCCAGGATGCCCGCGGCCGCGGCGAGGGTGTTGCTGTACTGGTATCGTTCGCCGAAGCCGCTGGTCGGCTTCAGCCGCGCGAGCTCGTCGATGACCAGTTGGCTGCTGGCGTGCGGATCGACGAAGTATCCTTCGAAGTCGGCCCGCGGCAACCCGGTGCAGGCGCAGATCAAGTGACGCACGAGCAGCTTGTCCGACATCGCCGGATCGGCGAGGCGGAGTTGCGGCATGACTTCGCGCACGGGCTGGTCCCACCGCAGCCTTCCCTCACCAACCAAGCGGGCGAGCAGCAGTGTCGTCATGCCCTTGGTATTCGACGCGATCCCGAACCGGGTGTGGGCGTCGACCTTTTCCGGACGGCCCAGCTGGCGGATGCCGAACCCTTCCTCGTGGACGATCCGGCCGTTATCGATCAGCGCGATCGCGACGCCCGGGATGGCGAGCCGCTTCATGCCGTCCTCGACGAATTGGCGCATCGCGGCGATCCGGTCCGGCGTCCAGTGCGCGGGTGTTTTTCCGCTCCAGTCTTCGTCGACCCAGCCGGTCCGATGGATGCCGCGGATCAGGCCGCTCCAGTCCGCCTGGTATTTGTCGAACGGCGCATTGTCGCTGCACAGCAGAAGCGCGACGGCGTCCTGGTTCTTGGCAAGGACGCCGCCGAACATGGTCTTTCCACTGCTCGGCGGGGTGTCGAAGTCGAAATTCGTCACCGCATCGAAGCCGAAGTCGGGGACGCCCACGCTCTGCGACTTGATCGGGAACGGGCAATCCTTGGCTCTGGAGGCAAGTGCCGTGATGGCCGCGCGCGGTTCGGCCTTGATGACGGGAACGGCAAAGATCGAGAGCTTCTGACCGGCGGGCGAAAAGCGGAGGACGTCGCCCTCCCGGCTCATCGTCCAGCCTGGGGGCAGCGCGGGGAAATCGGCGATACCGACACGCAAGGGTTCGCTGGCGGCACTCGGCGCATTCACTAACGCGGCGAGGGTGAGGATGGGGAAAAGCCGACGCGACACATGCTGCATGCCAGGACGCTAATCCGTACTGCAATCCATGTTAAGCGGGAATCGACGCGCCTGCTTGGATCCACCGGTCGAATGCCGCGCGGGCCCGATCGGTGTAGAGTTTCTTGCGGTCGCCCTTCTTTACCTTGGGGCCGGTCAGCGGCGGCATCAGGCCGAAGTTGATGTTCATCGGCTGATACGTCTCGGCGTCGGCGCCCCCGGTGATGTGGCCGAGAAGCGCGCCCAGTGCCGTTTCGGGCGGGGGAGGGGCCAAGGGCTCGCCTTTGATCTCTGCTGCGGCAAAGCGGGCCGCAAGGAGGCCTACGGCCGCGCTTTCGACATAGCCTTCGCAGCCGGTGATCTGGCCGGCAAAGCGGATGTTGGGCTGGGCTTTCAGTCGCAACTGCCCATCCAGCAGTTCGGGCGACCTGATGAAGCTGTTGCGGTGAATACCGCCGAGCCGCGCGAACTCGGCGTTCTCAAGGCCGGGGATCATCCGGAAAATGCGCACTTGCTCGCCGTGCTTTAGCTTGGTCTGGAAACCTACCATGTTCCAAAGCGTGCCGAGCGCATTGTCCTGGCGAAGCTGCACGCAGGCGTAGGGCCAGCGCCCGTTGGGATGCTCCGGGGTCGCGCTGTGCGGATTGTCGAGGCCGACGCCCTTCATCGGGCCGTAGCGCAACGTCTCGACCCCGCGCTCGGCCATCACTTCCACCGGCATGCAGCCTTCGAAGTAGGGCGTATCTTTCTCCCACTCCTTGAACTCGGTCTTTTCGCCGGCATTGAGCTCGGCGACGAAGGCTTCGTACTGCTCCTTGGTCATCGGGCAGTTGATGTAATCCTTGCCACCCTTGTCCCAGCGTGCCGCCATCCAGGCGACGTCCATGTCGACGCTGTCGCGATGCACGATCGGCGCGATGGCGTCGAAGAAGGCGAGCGCGTCGCTACCCGTCTTGCCTGCGATCGCGGAAGCGAGGCCGGGCGCGGTAAGCGGGCCCGTCGCGACGATCGTCAATCGCTCGGAGGGGAGTTTGTCGACCCGCTCTCGAACGATTTCGATGTTGGAGTGGGCGGCAAGACGTGCGGTGACTTCTGCGGCAAAGCCTTCCCGATCGACGGCCAGCGCCGACCCGGCGGGGACCCGGTGCTGATCCGCGCACGCCATGATCAGCGAACCGAGCTTACGCATTTCCTGGTGGATCAGGCCGACGGCGTTATTCTCGGCATCGTCCGAGCGGAAGCTGTTCGAGCAGACCATCTCGGCAAGCCGGTCGCTCTCGTGCGCGGGCGTCGTGTCGCCCCCGCCGCGCATTTCGCTGAGCCGAACCTTCAGGCCTGCTTCGGCGAGTTGCCAGGCGGCTTCCGATCCGGCGAGGCCGCCGCCGATAATGTGGACGTCGTGGGACATGGCGCGGCGGCTATAGCCTTCCTACATTGAAGTCCATGAAGCTATTTACCATCGGATACGAAGGCGCGACGATGGACGAGTTCCTCGGCGCGCTGCGGGATGCGGGCGTGCTGCGCGTCATCGACGTGCGCGCACTACCGCTGTCGCGCCGGCCCGGGTTTTCCAAAACCCCCTTGCGCGCAGCGTTGGCCGAGGCTGGGATTGACTATGTTCACTTGAAGGCGCTCGGCACGCCCGCAGAAGGTCGGAGTGCCGCCAAACGCGGCGACCGCGAGACCCTCGAGCGAGTGTACGTTGAACAGTTGTCGCTACCCGAAGCGATGGTGGCGGGCGAGGAAATGAAGCGACTGGCGACTGAAAAGCCTTGCGCGCTGCTGTGCTTCGAACGCGATGCGGCCGATTGCCACCGCTCCCTGCTTTGGAAAGCGGTGGCAGCCGACGCAGAGGTGGTCGACCTGACGCCTTAGACGTCGGCCAATTCTTCCGCCTTGGTGCTGTTGACGATCAGCGCCTCGATGTCCGGGATGGGCCGCCCGGTCATCTCTTTCGGGATTTCACAGACAACGCGCTTTTCGGCTTCCTTGTGAAGCTTCTTTCGAAGTTCGCCGAGCGTCTTCGGCGGGGCAATGATGGCCAACTCGTCGAAGTCGTTTTCGAGCGCGCGCTTGTTGACCAGCTCCGCCGCGTTATGCGCCCAGCGATCTTCCTCAAGCTGCTTGAAGTCGGTCTCCTCGTAGGTCGAATGACCGTATCCGGCGGACTGCTGCACGGTGCCCGGCGCATCGGTCGCAAGATCCCCGGCGCTGTGCGCGTCCTCGCGCTCGTCGTGCGCTTCGGTGCGCAGGTCGATCTGGTTCGCGTCGCCCTCGTTGCGGAAGAACAGGGTCTTGCGACCGTCCGTGACCAGGACGAGGGCGTTGTTGGCGAGGGGCATGTAGGTCTCCTTGGTACTGAATACCCAAGGAACGCCCCGGGGAGCGTTGCGGTTGCCGCCGTTTGTCGCAGGAGAAGGGGTGCTGGTCAGGACCTCACCGCCCGACCCGAGCCCGCCTTACTCGCCGTTGTCGGGACCGGCCGCCAGGTCCTCGGCAGTATCGCCGTCGGGCGTGGGAGCGATCTCGTCGCCGCCGTCGACCTCGATTTCCTCTTCCTCGCTCTCGTCGATCTTGGCGACGGAGACGACGCGTTCCTTGTTGGCGACGTTGAAGATGGTGACGCCCTGCGTGTTGCGCCCGGTGATGCGAATGTCGCCGACGGTGGTGCGGATCATCTTGCCCTGGTCGGTGACCAGCATCAGCGATTCGCCCGGGGTGACCGGGAAGCTGGCGACGACGCCGCCGTTCCGTTCGGACGTGACGATGTTGATGATGCCCTGTCCGCCGCGGCCGGTACGGCGATATTCGTAGGTCGAGCTGCGCTTGCCGTAACCGTTCTCGGTGATGGTCAGCAGGAACTGCTCGTTGTCGGCCATCTCGGCCCATTTCTCGGCGCTCAGCCCCTCGCAGCCCTCGTTGTCCCGCCAGCGCGGCGACTTCAGGTAGGCCTCGCGGTCTTCCGGCGTGTTGCCGCCGCGGCGCAGGATGGACATGGAGATGACCTGGTCGTCGTCGACGAGGCGGATGCCGCGCACGCCCATCGACGCACGGCTCTGGAATTCGCGCACCGCGGTCGATTCGAAGCGGATCGCCTTTCCGTTGCGGGTGGCCAGGAGCACGTCGTCGGCCTCGGTCAGCAACTCCACGCCGATCAGGCGGTCGAGCGAATCTTCCTCTTCGCCTTCGCCGTCATCAGCGTTGCCGAATTTCATCGCGATCTTGCCGGCGGTCGGGATGTTGTTGAACGCGTCCATCGAGTTGCGGCGGACCGTGCCGCGCGCGGTCGCGAACATGATGTGGAGGTTCTTCCACTCCTCCTCGTCCTGCGGGAGGGGGAGGACGGTCGTGACCGTCTCGCCCGCGCTCAAGGGCAGGATGTTGACCATCGGCCGGCCCTTGGCGGTCGGACCGCCCTCGGGCAGCTTCCACACCTTCATACGATAGACGCGGCCGATGTTGGTGAAGAACAGCACCGGATTGTGGGTCGAGGTTACGAACAGTTCGGTGACGATATCCTCGTCCTTCGTGCTCATGCCGCTGCGGCCCTTGCCGCCACGCTTCTGCTCGCGGAACAGCGCGAGGGGAGTGCGCTTGATGTAGCCGGTCATGGTCACCGACACGACCATGTCCTCGACCTCGATCAGGTCCTCGTCGTCGATGCCGTCCGCGGCCGGCGCGATTTCGCTCATCCGCGGGGTCGCGAATTCGGTATCGACCTCGTCGAACTCGGCGCGCATCACCTCGTAAAGGCGAGCACGGTTGCCGAGGATTTCGAGCAGTTCGGTGATGCTGGTCGCCAGGCCTTCGAGTTCGTTGCCGATATCGTCGCGGCCAAGCGCGGTCAGGCGATGCAGGCGCAGGTCGAGGATCGCCTTCACCTGCGTTTCCGACAGGCGATAGGTTGCACCCTCGGCCTGCGGCTCGATTGCCTCGACCAGGCGGATGTAGGGCCGGATCGGATCGCCGTCCCATTCGCGCGCCAAGAGCTTCTCGCGGGCATCGGCCGGGCTGGCGGAGCCACGGATCAGCTTCACCACCTCGTCGAGATTGGTGACCGCGACGACCAGGCCGAGCAGGATGTGGGCCCGTTCACGCGCCTTGTTCAGCTCGAACTTCGAGCGACGGGTAATCACCTCTTCGCGGAACTTGACGAAGCTCTCGATGATGTCTCGCAGCGTCAGCGTTTCGGGACGCCCGCCACGGATCGCCAGCATGTTCGCCGGGAAGCTCGATTGCGCCGGCGTGTGGCGCCACAACTGGTTGAGGACGACGTCGGCGGTCGCGTCGCGCTTCAGGTCGATGACGATCCGCACGCCCTCGCGGTTGGATTCGTCGCGGATGTCGCTGACGCCCTCGATCCGCTTGTCTTTCGCGGCTTCGGCGATTTTTTCGACCAGGCCCGACTTGCCGACCTGGTAGGGGATCGCGGTGAGGACGATCGAGCGGCGGTCGCCGCGGCCTTCCTCGACATGCGCGCGGCTGCGCATCAGGATCGAGCCGCGGCCCGTGGTGTAGGCGCTGCGAATACCCGACGTGCCGAGGATCAGCGGCGAGGTCGGGAAGTCCGGCCCTTTCACATGCTCCATCAACCCTTCGATCGTGATCGCCGGGTCGTCGATGTAGGCGCGGCAGGCGCTTAGCACTTCGCCGAGGTTATGCGGCGGGATGTTGGTCGCCATGCCGACCGCGATGCCGCCGGCGCCATTGACCAGGATGTTCGGGAAGCGGGCCGGAAGGACCTGCGGCTCGCTCTCGCTCGCATCGTAGTTCGGCTGGAAATTGACCGTGTCCTTGTCGAGGTCGCCGAGCAGGAAGCCGGTAACCTTGGCCAGGCGCGCCTCGGTATAACGCATCGCGGCGGGCGGATCGGGATCCATCGAGCCGAAGTTGCCTTGGCCGTCGATCAGCGGGACGCGCATCGACCAGTCCTGGGTCATACGCGCGAGGGCGTCGTAGATCGCCGTGTCGCCATGCGGGTGGTATTTACCGATGACGTCACCGACGATGCGGGCCGACTTACGGTAGGGCCGGTTATAGAAGAACCCGTTCTCGCTGGCCGAAAACAGGATGCGGCGATGGACCGGCTTCAGCCCGTCGCGGACGTCCGGCAGCGCACGACTGACAATGACGCTCATCGCATAGTCGAGGTAGCTGGTCTTCATCTCCTCGACGATGGAGATGGGGGCAATGTCGCCGCCGGCGGGAGGCGGGGTCTGTTCGTCGATCGGAGGCTGGGTCGCCAAGGGAGGTCCTGTCGTCGTCTAACGGTTCGATACGCGGGGAAAGTCCGGCGAATCCGCCGGCAGCCCCCATCCACTCCCTGCTAGAGCATCACGGCCACCTGCGCCACCCCCGCGCACACGCGCGTACACGTGCGCACGCGAGGATTTCGGCCCGTTGTCAGTCGCGGACGAACAGCGGGGCGTCGGGGACCGATCCTTCGGCATCGAACCGCCACCCGTCGCGATCGAAATCAGGGAGGGCCGCCGGGTCGGCGACACGCTCGTCGCACACCCAGCGCGCCATGGCGCCGCGCGCCACCTTGGCGGTAAAGCTCTGGAACTGCAGGCCCTTGGCTGTGCGCACCTTGAAGTCGGGAGCGACGATGCGGAATTTCGCGGGCAGCTGGCCCTTCACGACCGCGAAATATTCGTTGGAGGCCAGGTTGAGGATGAGGTTGGAGCCTTCGGCGCGAACCTGCTTCGCCAGTTCCTTGGCGACCTTGTCGCCCCAATGATCGGTCAGCTTTCCGCCCTCGGGTGACCATCGCGTCCCCATCTCGAGCCGATAGGGCTTGATCTCGTCGAGCGGGCGAAGCAGCCCGTAGAGACCCGACAGGATGCGCAGATGGTCCTGTGCGTAGGCAATCGTTTCCGGATCCGCGCTGGCGGCGTCGAAGCCGCGATAGACGTCGCCGGCGAACCCGCGAATCGCCGGTCGCTTGGGGGCGCGGACGAAGCCGCGGAAGCGCTTGCGGTTCAGCGTCGCGAGGTCGTCCGAGATGTGCATCAGGGCGGCCAGGTCGTCGGCGGTCAGCTTGGCGGCAGCACGTGCGATCCTGCCGGCATCGACCAAGAAGCGCGGCCGGGTCGGCTCATCGGTAAAAGCGGACTCGAAATCGAGCGTCTTGGCGGGAGACAGGAGGATGATCACGCCGGCCTCGCTAGCGGCCAAGCTGAACGGGGTCAAAAACGGCAGTTCAAGGCGCATTCAGGGCGAGCCGTGCAAAGCCGCTGGCATCGCGTGCCGACCAAGCCTAGAGCGCGCACATCGATATTTGAGAGCGGTTCGATGCTTCCCGCGAAAGGGAAACGGGAGCCGCGTGGAGGAGAGTGCAAATGCGACTGACCCTGACCGTTTCGGCGCTGGCCCTTGCCACTGCCGTGGCTTCGCCGGCCGCCGCCCAGACCGCGACGGCGGCTGCTGCGACCGAAGCGCCCGCCATGTGCCCGAGCGAACTCGGCAAGAAGGCGCGTGAAGCGCTGGCCGGCTACAACGATGCCGTGACCGCCGGCGACGCCGCCAAGACCGCGTCCGCCAGGGCCGCGGCCGAAGCCGCGGTGAAGACCGACGCCGAGCGTTGCGTGCTGACCCAGATCAACCTCAACGTCGCGGTGAAGGCCAGCGACAATGCCGGCATCGCCGCCGCGATCGACGCGCTGGCCGCCAACCCGACCTCGACCAAGTCGCAGGTCGCGCCGATGCTGCTCAACTCGGCCAAGATCAAGTTCAACCAGAAGGATTATGCCGGCGCGTCGGCCATGCTCGACCGCGTCGTCGCGGCCAACCCGACCGCCGGTGAAGCCTACATCCTGCTCGCCGAAAGCCGCTTCAAGACGGGTCGCCAGGCCGAGGCCCCGGCGCTCGCGCTGAAGGCAATCGCCGCCGAGAAGGCCGCCGGCCGCAAGGCGCCGGAAGCCTGGTACAAGCACGCCGTCGCGATGGCGTTCGATACCAAGAACCCGCAGTCGGTCGATCTCGCCCGCGAATGGGTCATGGCCTATCCGACCTCGACCAACTGGCGCGATGCGCTGCGCATTCTGGCGATGGACAGCAAGCTGCCGGAGAACGACCTGATTGACGTCTACCGCCTCCAAATGGCGACCAAGGCGATGGCCGGCACCGCCGACTATGCGCGCTTTGCCAACCTGTCGTCGAAGCTCGGTTATCCGGGCGAGACCGAGGCCGTCATCAAGGCCGGTATTGCCGCCAACGCACTCAGCGCGTCGAACTCGGAAGTCTCGTCGATGCTGAAGGTCGCGACCGGCAAGGTCGGCGCCGACAAGGCCGGCCTGGCCGCGGCCACCGCCAAGGCGATCGCGTCGGGCAATGCCAAGTCGGCGATGGCCCAGGGCGATGCGAACTATGGCTACGGCAATTATGCCGAGGCGGCCAAGGTCTACCGCGCGGTGGCGGGCATGAGCGGCGCGGACGTCGCGACCGCCAACCTGCGTCTTGGCATGGCGCTCGCCATGTCGGGCGACAAGGCCGGTGCCGAGACCGCGCTCAAGGCCGTTACCGGGCCGAAGGCGTCGCTCGCCCAGTTCTGGCTGGCCTACGCCAACAGCCGCGCCTGACGCGGACTGGTTAACGCGAAACGGGGGGCGTCGGGCGACCGGCGCCCCCTTTTTCGTGTCCGCCGGTGGGGGATCGGCCTTCCTGTCCCGTCATAGGACGGTTAACGTCATGGCACTGGCCGTAAGGGCGCCCCCATGCGCTTTGCGGGGATACGGCTATTGGAGACAGACAGGCGTGCGGTTCGATGACCGGATCAAGACGGTGCTTGAGCATCCGGTGGCGGGCGACCGCGACCGGGCGGTTCGTTGGCGCCAATTGATCGACCTCCTGTCAAAGGTCCGCGCCGACAGTGATCCGGCGCTGGTCGCCCGCGCGCTGGAAATGGCGCTGGCCGACCGCGATACCGTCCCCGACGCCGTGCGCGCCGCGACCGCACGGTCGATCGCCGGACGACCCGTCGATGCGCGGCTGGTCGCCTTGTTCGCCGCCGACCGGCTCGACGTTGCCGCGCCGCTGCTCGCCGCGACGACGCTCGATGACGAAGGGCGGGCGCAAGTCGCCGCGGTCGCGAGCGAGGAAGTGCGCAGGCTGTTCTTCGCGCTTGACGGGGCGCCGCTTCCGCCGGCTCCCGAACCGCTCGAACTGACCGAGAAAGCCGACACCGCCGCGCCGTCCATCGGCGAAATGGTGGCACGGATCGAGCGGCGCCGGAAAGACGTCGAGCCAGAGGTTCCTGCGCCAACGGCCGTTCCTGTGGCCGGCCCGACCGTCGCGCCGGAAGCACCGACTCTCTTTCGTTGGGAAAGCGATAGCGCCGGTGCGATTGCCTGGGTCGACGGCGCGCCGCGTGCCGCCCTGATCGGCCGCGTCCTGGCGGGGCATCGCGGCGAAGCGCTGATGGCGGAGGAGAGCCGGGCATTGCTCAACCGCCGCGCCCCGTTCGTCGACGTCCCCATGATGCCGGCAGCGCCATTTACCGGGGAATGGCGCGTGAGCGGCGCGCCCGCCTTTTCGACCGGTGAGGGACGCTTCGTCGGCTATCGCGGGATTGCCCGCCGGATCGACCTTTCCCCCCCGAAGAAGGCGGGGCGCCGCAAGAAACGCGGAGACGACGCGGATTCGCTGCGTGAGCTGGTCCACGAGATCAAGACACCTCTCAACGCAATCATCGGCTTTGCCGAGATCATTGACGGGCAGTTCCTGGGCCCGGCGCACCGCAATTACCGCCAGCGCGCCGCGGGCATCGTTTCGCAGGCCCGAACGCTGCTCGCCGCGGTCGAAGATCTCGACTTGGCGGCGAAATTGCAGTCCCGCTCGACGGGGGCGGGGACGCAGTTCGCCGAGGCCTTTCCGCCCATTGCCAGCGAGATGACCGCGCTGGCCGGTGCGAAGGGCGTCGGCCTCGATTACCATGTCGACGACGGGAAAAAGAACTGCGCCCTCGAACCCGAGTTGGCCGAGCGCATGGTCCGCCGCTTCCTGACAGCGGTGATCGACGCGGCGGTCGAGGGCGAAAAGCTGTCGGTCGACATCCGCTCGAAGGGCGCGAAATGTTCGATGGCGGTCAACCTTCCCGCCGTCCTCGTTCCGATCGCGGGCCCGCAATTCTTCGACGCGGACGCGACCGACGGGACGCCTGCCGGCGTGGTCTTCGCCTTCCGTCTCGTGCGTGGCCTCGCGCAAACCGTGGGCGGTGATGTGACCGTGGATAGAAGCGCGGTCACGCTCTTCCTCCCGGCCCAGCGCTGAGCGGGTTGCGAAGCTACCGCCACGACGGCTAAGCGCGGGCTTAGGGCCTGTAGCTCAACGGTAGAGCCAGCCGCTCATAACGGCCAGGTTGTAGGTTCGAATCCTGCCGGGCCCACCACAACACGACTTCGATTTTTTGAACTGGTCGAGGGTCTCGCCTGAGAAGGTCGGGGGTCTCCCCGCCCAACCATCTCCCGGATGGTTGGTCGGGGAGACAGGATTCGAACCTGCGACCCTCTGCTCCCAAAGCAGATGCGCTACCAGGCTGCGCTACTCCCCGACGCCGCCGCGCCTAGCAGCGACCGCGGGGCGAGGGAAGCGCCTGCGCTTAGTTAGAAGCGTTGGTGTCGACGACGACCTTGTTGTCGACCTTGTCGGCTTCGCGGTCGACGTCGTTGCCGATATCGTCGGCCACGTTCTCCGCGACGTTGCCGATGTCCGCGCCGATGTTCTGCGCGTCGGAAGCGGCATTGGCGGCGAGATCTTCGTTGTAGGCGACCTCGACACTGTCGTTGCCCTTGTCGGTCGTCACCTGGCAGGCGGCAGCGGCGAAGACCAACGGGATTGCGGCGAGGAGAGGAGCAAAACTACGCATTCGGCAAGCCTTTCAGCTTAAAGGGTTTTGCCCCTCAACGCCGCTTGCCGGAATAGGTTGCTCCCCGATGAACGGGGCCCGCGAGAATGGCCAGGGCCGCGGTCCACGCCGCGACATTCTGGCGCAGCTGCTCGGGGTCGACCTTGTCGAGCGTGTCGTCCGGCGTGTGATGATAATCGAAGTAGCGGGTCCCGTCCTGGCTAAGCCCCACGGCGGGCAGACCGTCGGCGATCATCGGTCCGATATCGCTGCCTTCGGCCTCGTCGGTCGGGCCGCCGACGATGCCGAGCGGGGCCAGCGCGGCCTGGAGCATCTGCGCCTCGGCCTTGCGGTCCGCTCCGAGCTTGCTGGTCACGCGCCAGATCCGGTCGGCCCCGAAATCGCTTTCCAGCAGCGCGTGATGCGGCTCCTTGCCATGTTTCGCCCGGTAATCGAGGCCACCGAACAGGCCGACTTCTTCCGACCCGAACCAGACGACGCGAATTGTCCGCTCGGGCTGGCCCGCGTCCATGATCCGCTTGGCCGCGGCCGCGGCGATCGCGACACCGCTGGCGTCGTCGATCGCGCCGGTGCCAAGGTCCCAGCTGTCGAGATGGCCGCCGACCAGCACGGGAGGCAGGGCCGGGATGCGGCCGGGCACTTCGGCGATGACGTTGCCCGAGGTGCCCTGGCGGGTCGACGAGACGAGCTGGAGGTGGAGTCGGACCGGCTTGCCGCGCTTGAAGATGCGCGCCAGCTGCTCGGCGTCGATTACCGAAATGGCGCCGGCCGGGATCGGCATGACGCCTTCCGCGAAGCTTTGCACGCCGGCGTGGGGGTGGCGATGATGGTCGGTGCCGGCGGAGCGCACGATGATTCCGATCGCGCCCTTCTGGCTGGCGACGGTCGGGCCTGCACGGCGCGGCGTACCGCCGGGGCCGTAGCTCGATCCGTCCTGGGTCGGCGCCATGTGATGGTCGACGAAGACGATCTTGCCCCTCACCGCGCTGTCGGGCGCGCGGCGCAAGGCGTCGACGCTGTCGAACATGACGAGGTCGCCGGTGATACCGGCGGCGCCGGTCGAGGCACTGTTGCCGAGCGCCGTCACCGCCAGCTTCTGAGGGAAGGGCGCGACGACTTCCGCCGATTCAGCTCCCCGCGTCCACACCGGCAGCGGAAACTCTTCGACGCGGACATTGGAAAAGCCGAGCCCCTTCAGCTTGGCCACCGCCCAGGCGCGGGCGCGCGCTTCGGCCTCGGTTCCGGCGAGGCGCTGGCCGACCTCGGTGGTCAGGCCCTCGGTGATGGTCCAGGCGTAATCGTCTTTCAGCGCCGCGTCGCGAAGCGCGACGACCGTAGGGTCGACCGGCGGCGGCGGCGGTGCGGGCTGCTGGGCGAGGGCGGGAACGGCGATCGCGCCGGCGAGAAGGAGGGGGAGGAGCCTGTTCATGGGCAACAGGCGTAACGACCGGTCCGCGCCCTGTCACCGCCGTTCGTCGAGCGGCGCCGCTAGAGCAGTCGAAGCTGGTCGCCCTGCGGCGGTTCGAACAGGTCGCACCGCAGTGGCATTTTCTGGCGGATGCCGAGACCATGACGCTTGGCCGCCTTTTCGAACCGTGCGGCGATGAGCTCTGACCAGGCGCCCTGGCCCTTCATCCGGGTGAAGAAATTGGGGTCGTTGTCGCGGCCGCCACGCAGTGAGCGGATCGTTGCCATGACCTTGGCGGCACGGTCAGGATAATGCGTATCGAGCCACGTCCGGAACAGCGGGGCCACTTCGTGCGGCAGGCGGACAGGCAAGAAGAAGCCGCTCATCGCGCCCGCTTCGGCCGCCGCGGCGACGATGGATTCGATCTCGTGATCAGTGATCTGCGGGACCACCGGGGCGATGGCGACGTGGGTTGGTACGCCCGCCGCGGCCAAGGCACGGATGGCCGCCAGCCGTTTGCGAGGCGCGGGCGCCCGCGGCTCGAGCGTGCGATGGATCTTGGGATCGAGCGAGGTGACGGACATGGCGACCGCCGCCAGCCCGAGTTTCGCGGCGGCAGATACGATGTCCAGGTCGCGAAGGACGCGGTCGGACTTGGTGGTAATGGTGAACGGATGCTTTGTTTCGAGCAGCAGTTCGAGGATCGACCGCGTCACCCGCCAATGCTCTTCGATCGGCTGGTAGGGATCGGTGTTCGTGCCGAGCGCGATCGGCCGCACCTCGTACCCGGGGCGCGACAGCGCCGCATGGAGCAACTTGGCGGCATCCGGCTTGACGAACAGGCGGCTTTCGAAATCGACGCCGGGCGACAGGTCGTGATAGGCGTGGGTCGGACGCGCGAAGCAATAGATGCAGCCATGTTCACAGCCACGATACGGGTTGATGGAACGGTCGAAGCCGATGTCCGGCGACGTGTTGCGGGTAAGGATCGACTTGGGCTTTTCGATCGTCACCGTCGTCCGACGAACCGGCGCGTCGCCGTCGATCAGCGCACTTTCGTCCCGCCAGTCGCCATCGATGATCCGCTCCTGCAAATTGAAGCGGGTGGGGGTGGCATTGGTCGGCGCGCCGCGCGCCCGGGTCGACTCGAGGGGCATCCGCCAAGGATGCGCCACCAACGAGAACATTACAAGAACATCAGCGTGTCGGGAAGGCCGGCCATTGATGCTGGGCGAGGCTTTTCAGGGCCGGCTGGTCGCGGCCGTCCATCCCTTGGTAGACGAACATGTTCCGCAGCACCGACGGCACGTAGTAGCGCGTTTCCCAGTACGGCAGGCTTTCGAGCCACAGGAGCGGGTCGCCCTTGTCATTGATATAGTTCCAACGATCGACTGGCAGCGGACCAGCGTTATAGGCGGCGATGACCTTCAGCAGCTGGCCGCGGGTGGCCGGCTTGCCGCGCATCATCTCGATGAAGCTCTGGCCATATTCGAGGTTGGTCGAAGGATCGGCGAGGTTGCCGAGCGCGGTGCCGCGGGCGCGGGCGAAATCGCCCGCCGTGCCCGGCCGCACCTGCATCAGGCCGACCGCGCCGGCCGAACTGATCACGCCGGCGCGGAAGTCGCTTTCCTGCCGACTGTGCGCCATCGCCAGCGCAGGATCGATGCGCCAGCCGGCAGCGGGCTTCCAGCGGAATGTCGGGAAGCGGTCGGAGACAGACACGCGCGCGCCGGGCGGGCCGTTGTGGGCGAGGTAATATTGGGTGCCCGGCAGCTCGAGTTCGCGGGTCAGCCTGACGAGGTCGTCGTGCTCGTCGGCCGTGCCGATGCGCGCCTGGTATCGGATCAACTGATCGGCGAAATTGCGCTCGCCCATGCGGGCGAGGAGGCGCGCGCGTTGGATGTTGGGAAGGTTGTCGATTGCCGCGGTGTCCTCCCGGCGCGGCGTGTCGAGCGTCGTGCCCATACCCAGAGTCTCGCGCGCGAGGAGGCCATAGAAACTGTCGGGACCGCGCGCTGCGGCTTGGCGGAGGTAGGGCTGGACTTCGCGGGCGCGGCCGCAGGCCTGTGCCGAGCGTGACGCCCAGAATAGGCCGGCCGTCGCGAGCTCGCGGTCCGCGGTCAGTCGGGTCGCATCGCGAAAGTCGTTAAGTGCGCCGTTGCAATCGCCCATGCGCCAAGCGGCAAGGCCGCCGATCCATGCCGCCTGGCCGCCCCATTCGCCGGTGGCCTGCGCCCGCCACTGGTTAGCGACCCGCAGCGCATCGGCATCGCGTCCGACGACATAGTAGATCCACGCCACCCGCTGCCCGGCCTCGGCCTGAGCCTCCGAAGTCATCAGCGGACCTTGAGCGATCAGCACGGCCTCGGCCGACGCCGGGTCGTTGGCGTCGACAAACGGCGCGACCTGCTGGCGGAAGGCTTCGAGCAGCGGATCGCCCGACAGGCCCTGCGCCCTTTGGCGGCGGGGCGAAGAGCCGAGGAACCGGAGTTCGCGCGGGGTGAGGATGGGCGGAGGTGTCAGTGCGCCTCGGGTGATCGCCAACCGTTGCAACTGCGGCGCCTGCGGCAGCTCGGGGGCGCGGGTGAGGAGCGCCGTGATCTGTGGAAGGTCAACCCGCGGCGAACCCTTGGCCGTGTAATATTCGGCCATCGCGAAGGGCCGGATCAAATCATCCGGAAGGGCCGCGATACCCGCCTGGGCGCCAGCCCAGTCGCCGGCGCGGATCGCGGCAAAGACGCCCGGCCAGTCGCGCGGAATCGACCGGGGCGCGGCCACCGGCACGACCGTGTCGACTTCCTGGCCCGCCTGCTGCGGCGGGGTGAGTTCCTGCGCGGGGGCCGTCGGCGAGTCTCCCGCCTTGGGCAGCGGCGCCAGCGGATCCTGCTGGGCGAACGCAGCGGTGGCGGGCAGCGCGCTCGCCATCAGGAACAGGGCCAGATGCCGCATCAATCGTCCTCGCTCATCAGCAACTGCAGGTCGCGCCACGCCAGCGCCTTGTCGCTCGGTCGCTGGAGCAACCAGCGGGGATGGAAGGTGGCGACGGCGCGCACGCCCTCGACCCGATGGACCTTGCCGCGCGCCCGGGCCAGCGGCTGGCCGGTCAGTGCGCGGGCGGACGCGTCGCCCAGCACCAGGAGGCGCTTGGGCTTGGCGAGGCGGACATGGTCGCGGGCGAGAGCGCCGCAGCGCGCGATGTCGTCGGCATCGGCCCGCATGCCCTCGGTGGAAAAGCAGGCCAGCGGGGCGATGTACGTCTTGTCCGGGGCGATCCCGATGGCGGCCAGCATGCGTTCGGAGAGCAGCCAGCTGTCGCCGGCCAGCGGTCGCTGTTCCGCGGCCTCGACGGCCCCGGGCAGGTCGGCGACGATCATCAAGGCCGCCTCCTCGTCGCCCACCGGCAGGATTCGCGGCGCGCCCGGGCGTTCGAGCGGCAGGCCGGTGGCGGTCGCCAGGAAGCTGTGCAGCGCGGCCAGGTCCTCGGCGGCGGGCGCCTTGAGGTTCGGCGCGGCCTTTTTCGGTTCGGGAGGCACCGGGCGCTCGACCTGACGCAACCAGTCTCGCGCATCGTCACCCGTCGCGACGTCGACACCCGCGTCCAGCCACCAGCCCAAAAGGCTCGCGGCGATCGACCGGTCGATGTTGGCTTCCCCACCCATATGCCCACCTTCAGCGAAGGTTGACGCCGCGGTCAAGGAAGGGGAAAGCCTTGGAGAGGCCGAGCCGAGCGCACGGCGCGACAAAGGGACGGTGGATGAGCCAGCGCGAATCGATGGAATATGATGTGGTGATCGTCGGCGCTGGCCCGGCGGGGCTCAGCGCGGCGATCCGGCTCAAGCAGCTGGCCGAGGCCGACGGGCGCGATCTGTCGGTATGCATCCTCGAGAAGGGAAGCGAGGTCGGCGCACAGATCCTGTCGGGCGCGGTGGTCGACCCCAAGGCGCTCGACGAGCTCATTCCCGACTGGAAGGACCGAAATTGCCCGCTCGCCGAGGTGCCTGTGACGGAAAACCACCACTGGGTGCTGAGCGCGAAAAAGAAATTCGCCATTCCGCACCTCTTCACGCCGCCCTTCATGCACAACGAAGGCACGTACACCGTCAGCCTCGGCAACCTGACGCGCTGGTTGGCCGGGCAGGCCGAAGCGCTGGGCGTCGAGATCTTCCCGGGTTTTGCGGCCGCCGAACTGCTATTCAACGCGGATGACAGCCTCAAGGGCGTGGCCACCGGCGACATGGGGGTCGCGCGCGATGGCACCCACAAGCCGGATTACCAGCCGGGCATGGAGCTCCATGCCCGTTACACCTTCCTGGCGGAGGGTGCGCGCGGCCACCTGACCAAGGAGCTGACCCGTCTGTTCGACCTACGCAAGGACAGTGGTCCGCAGGTTTACGGTCTCGGAATCAAGGAGTTGTGGGAAATTCCTGCCGAGAAGCATGAGCCGGGGCGGGTCATCCACACCCAAGGCTGGCCGCTTGACGACGCGTGGGGCGGGGGCTTCCTCTACCACCAGGCGGGCGGCCAGGTGGCGCTCGGCTTCGTGACCGCGCTCGACTACGAAAATCCCTACCTGTCGCCGTTCGAGGAATTCCAGCGTTGGAAAACTCATCCGGCGATCCGTGCGCAAATCGAGGGCGGGCGCCGGGTCAGTTACGGCGCACGGGCGATCAACGAGGGCGGCTGGCAGGCGGTGCCGCAACTGGCGTTCCCGGGCGGCGCGCTGATCGGTTGCGCGGCGGGCTTCGTCAACGTGCCGCGGATCAAGGGCACCCACACGGCGATGAAGTCGGCGATGCTGGCGGCCGAAAGCGCCTACGCCGCCGTCAAGGCCGACCGCCGCGGCGATGTACTGGCCGACTATGAACCGGCGGTCCGCTCGAGCTGGATTGCCAAGGAACTGAAAACCGTCCGTAACGCGCAGCCAGGCGTGGCACGCTTCGGCAGCTTCTGGGGCACGATCTTCGCTGGTGCCGACATGTGGCTGAACTGGCTCAAGATTCCCACACCCTGGACGCTGAAGCACACGGCCGATCACAAGCATATCCGCCGTAAGGACGCGGCGCGACCGATCGCTTATCCCAAGCCTGACGGCGTCCTGACGTTCGACCGGCTTTCCTCGGTGTTCATTTCGAACACCAACCACGAGGAAGACCAGCCTATCCACCTGACGCTGAAGGATGCGGAAGTCCCCATCGCAGTCAACCTGGCGCTCTACGATGCGCCCGAGCAGCGATACTGCCCGGCGGGCGTCTACGAGATCGTCGAGGAGGCCGGTTCACCGAGGCTTCAGATCAACGCGCAGAACTGTGTCCACTGCAAGACGTGCGACATCAAGGACCCGACCCAGAACATCAACTGGGTCGTGCCGGAAGGCGGAGGAGGCCCCAATTACCCCAACATGTAGCCGTCTCGCCCTGGTCGCCGGCCTGCTGGTTACGGCAGCGACCCCGCTCGCGGCCAAGCCCGTCCTTCGCATCGGCCCGCCGCGCACCAATCTGTCCACCTATGTCGAGGCGCGCACCGCGGCGGCGCTCGGGGACGATGTCAGGTCGGCGAAGCTTCTGGCGACCATCGCCAAGGCGAACGGCGATACGACGCTGACACGCCAGGCGACGAGCACGGCGATCCGCGCCGGTGACTTCCCGCTGGCCCTATCGCTGGCGCGCGGCATGCCGCTCGACAAGCTGGCGCTCGATGCGCGACTCCTGCTGGTCGCCGACGCGCTCAATCGCGGCAAGACCAAGGACGCACTCCAGGTCGTCAACGAACAGACCGGCGAAGGCGACGGCGGGTTCCTCGCCCCGCTGCTGCGCGCCTGGTCGATCGCGGAAGGCGGCGGCGACGGCGCGGGCGCACTGGCGACCAGCGGCGCGAAATCCAGCCTGCTGGCGCCATCGATCGACGAACAGCGGACCTATCTCCTGTTCCGGCAGGGGCGCACCGCGGAGGCCAGGGCGCTTGCCACCCAGTTGCTGGCCAAGGCGGGCAGTAGCGGCGACCGGATGCGGCTGGCCGTTGCCGAAGCGCTGCGGCGGACCGGTGACCGCGAAGGTGCAGCGAGCTTCATCGCCGGCCTGTCGCCGGCTGTGCGCGCGAATGCCGGGAAGGCGTCGCCCGGCATCGCCATCGATACACCCGCGCGCGGCGTGGCGGCCCAGATGTTCCGGCTCGCGGCGGCGCTGGCGGAAAGCGACGATCGCGCGCTGCCCGTAACGCTCGCCCAGGTCGGTCGACTAGCCGCGCCCGACAGCAGCGAAGGCATGTTGCTCCTCGCGCTCCTCTACGAACGGCAGGACAAGGACAGCGCCGCCCTCGAGGTCGCGCGCCAGGTGCCGGCCAGCGACCCGTTCGCGGTCGATGCGCATGAAATCGTTGCCCGCGACCTGCTCGCACTCAAGCGCGGCCCGGAAGCGCTCTCAATGGCGCAGGCAGCGGTTGCCGCGAAAGATGCGACGTCGTCTGACTGGGCGCTACTCGGCAACGTCTTGGGGGAGCTGGAGCAGCCGGCCGCCTCGGCCGATGCCTACCTTCGCGGCAAGACGCTGGCCGTCGCCGCCAAGGATCCGCGGGCGTGGACCTTCTCGTTGCTTCGGGCCGACCAGCTGGAAAAGGTGAAGCGCTGGGACGAGGCCCGTGCCGAATTGAAATCCGGGCTCGCAATCGCGCCCGACGAACCGTTGCTGCTCAATTTCCTCGGCTATGGCCAGCTGGAAAGGGGCGAGGATGTCGTCGGCAGCGAGGCGATGATCCGCAAGGCGCTGGCGATGCGGCCGGACGATCCGTCGATCACGGACTCGCTGGGTTGGGCCTTGTTCAAGCGTGGGCGCACCGCCGAGGCGATCGATGCCTTGCGCAAGGCGGCGGCCGCCGACCCTGCGCAGTGGGAAATCCACGAGCACCTCGGCGATGCCCTGTTCACGACGGGGCGGCGGATGGAGGCGCGGTTCGCTTGGCGGGCGGCGCTCGTCACCGCCGAAAAGGATGACAAGGCGCGGATCGAGAACAAGCTCGACCTCGGCCTGACTCCGGCCACCGCCGCGCCCTGATGCGGATCAGGGAGCCGGCCCCGGCCAAGCTCAACCTCGCGCTGCACGTCCGGCGCAAGCGTGCCGACGGCTACCACGAGCTGGAGACCGTCTTTGCCTTCTGCACTGACGGCGACCTGCTGTCGGCGGAGGCGGCAGACACGTTCAGCCTGTCGGTCGAGGGGCCGTTCGCGGACGCATTGTCGGGCGAAGAAGATAATCTTGTCCTCAAGGCCGCCCGGGCGCTGGCCGAAGCGTCCGGGGTGACGTTGGGTGCCGACCTGAGGCTCAGAAAGAACTTGCCCGTCGCCAGCGGGATCGGCGGCGGATCGGCCGATGCCGCGGCCGCGCTTCGCCTGCTGACGCGGCTGTGGTCGATCGACCCGTCCCACGCGGCGGCCGTTGCGCCCGCCCTGGGGGCCGACGTTCCGGCCTGCCTGCTGAGCATGACGGCCCGGGGCGAAGGCTCGGGTGACCAACTCGAACTGGTCGATGTCGGCGTTGCGGGGAAGCCTGTTCTCCTGGTCAACCCGCTCGAAGGCCTGTCGACCGCGGCGGTGTTCGCCCGATGGGACGGGCAGGACCGGGGATCGCTGGACGATTGGCGCGAGGGTCGCAACGATCTGCAGGAGCCTGCCGAAGCGCTCTGCCCTGCGGTGGGTGACGTGATCGCGTGGCTGTCCGGCCAGTCGGGCGCCGACCTAACCCGCATGTCAGGGAGCGGCGCGACCTGCTTCGCACTGTTCGAGGACGAGGGTGCGCGCGATCGGGCCGCGGCGGCCTGTCCGCAAGAATGGTGGAATTTGCCGACCTTCCTGCGCTAGGGCGCGGCCATCATGGGCCGACCAATCCTCACCGCCTACCAGATGCGCAGTGCCGAAGCGGCCAGCGGAGCGCCCGTGGACGTCCTGATGGATCGTGCGGGCCGGGCCCTGGCCGAGGCGATCCGTCGCTTCACAGGGGTGCGCCCGGTCCTGTTCCTTTGCGGTCCCGGCCATAACGGCGGCGACGGCCGTGTTGCCGCGCGATACCTCGCCGAAGCGGGGTGGCCGGCGACCGTCGCGGTATTGGGCGAAAAGTCGTTCGACGACGCGAAAGCTGCGCCCGTCTTGGTCGACTGCCTGTTCGGAACGGGACTGAGCCGACCTCTGGAACCCGCTGTATCGGAACGACTTTGCCACCTCGCCGAGCAGGCGTCTGTAGTCATCGCGTGCGACTTGCCAAGCGGCGTTCGGACCGACGACGGCGCCATCCTGTCGTCCGTCCCGCGTTACGACATGACGGTGACCTTCGGTGCCCTGAAACCCGCGCATCGCCTGATGCCCGCCATGGAAAAAATGGGGAGAATCGTCTTGGACCGGATCGGGATCGACGCGAACGAGCAGTGGTTCGAAATCGGACGGCCGCACTTGCCGGATATCGCGCCCGACGCGCACAAATATTCGCGCGGCCTCGTCCATGCGCTGGCCGGCACAATGCCCGGTGCCATCGCGCTATCGGCACGGGCCGCGCAGGCAGCCGGTGCAGGCTATGTCCGAATCTCAACCTCGCTTCCGATCGAGGGTCTGCCGGACAGCATCGTCCAGACCGGCGACGCGCAGCTCAACGACGAGCGGATCGGGTGCATCGTCGTTGGTCCCGGCCTTGGCGACATCCCGGTCGTTTTGACCCTGTCATTGACCAGCAAGGCGCCGAAGGTGATCGACGCCGACGCCATCCGCCTGGTCGGCGAGCCGGAGCGGCTGAAGGGGCAAGATTGCATCCTCACCCCCCACGAAGGCGAGTTCAAGGCGCTGTTCGGCGCTCTCGAAGGATCGAAACCCGAACGTGCGCAGAAGGCGGCCCAAGCCTGCGGTAATGTCGTCGTCTACAAGGGGCCCGACACCCTCGTCGCCGCACCCGACGGCAGGATCGGCTTCGCACCGCCGGCACCAGCATGGCTGGCGAGCGCGGGTACGGGGGACGTGCTGTCCGGAATCATCGCCGCATTTAGGGCCCGGGGCATGGACGCGTTCGACGCGGCTTGCGCGGGTGTCTGGGTCCATGGCCGCGCGGCCGAGAAAGCCGGCCCGTCGATGACAGCCGACACGCTGATCGACGCCATTCCGCAAGCGATGGCGTGACCGAACGTATCGTCCGCATTGCCGCGCGCGGCGACGGTGTCGGCGAACATGGCACGCATGTAGCGTTTGGCGTGCCGGGGGACATGCTGGTCGACGGCAGGCTGGTCGAAGGACAGGGGCATCAGGTGCCGCCATGCCGTCACTTTCCGACGTGCGGCGGATGCCAGCTCCAGCACCTGACCGACCAAGCCTATGCGGCCTATTGCGAAAGCCGGGTGGTAGGGGCGCTTGCGCAAAAGGACTTGGCGGCGGAGATCCGCCCGGCCCATCTTTCACCGCCCCGGACACGCCGCCGCGCTACCCTTCGTGCCTTGCGAGCCGGCGGCCGTATCGTCCTCGGCTTCAACGAAGCAGGGTCGAACAAGGTCGTCGACCTTGTCGAGTGCCATGTTCTGCACCCCACGCTTTTCGGCTTGCTCAAGCCATTGCGGCGGTTGCTAACCGGCATGACGGGCAAGGCCGGCGAAGTTGCCCTCACCTTGGCTAATGAAGGGCCGGACCTCCTCATTCGCGGGTTTTCCGCTGAAGGACTGGAAGCCGTCGAGGCCTTGTCGGCATTCGGCGACGCCAACGGCCTTGCCCGGCTGGCGATGGACGAGGGGTACGGCCCCGAGGTGCGCTACGAGCCCGTCCCCGCGACGGTGTCGTTGTCGGGTCACGAGGTGCCCTTGCCGGTCGCTGCCTTCATGCAGGCTACCGCTGACGGCGAAGCGGCGCTGGTTGCCGCCGTTCGCGAGGCGGAGGGGGACGCGAAATCCAGCGCGGACCTGTTCGCCGGTATCGGCACGTTCGCGTTGGCGCTGGACGGCCAGGTGACCGCTGCAGAAGCCTCGCGCGATGCCATCCTCGCCTTGAAACGGGCCGCGCCCGATGTCGCCGCCGAGCATCGCGATCTTTACCGCCGCCCGCTCGATGCCGCGGAACTGGCAGCATTCGACGCCGTGGTGCTCGACCCGCCACGGTCGGGGGCGGAAGAACAAGTCAAGGCGCTGGCCGCTTCGTCGGTTCCCCGCATCGCCTACGTCAGCTGCAATCCGGGAACGTTCGCACGCGATGCGCGGATCCTTGTCGACGGCGGCTACCGCCTAGAATGGGTGCTCCCGGTCGGCCAGTTCCGCTGGTCGACCCATGTCGAACTGGCGGCCTGCTTCCTGCGTTAGTGGGTGCGGGCCCAGGCGTCGATGACGATATAAAGCGCCTGCGCGGTAAGGCCGAAGAGGCAGAGCGAACTCAGCAAGAATAGCGTGAAGCGGTATTTGACGACGTTGGTCGTCGACTGGATCAGCGAGTGGCCGATCCTGAGGATGGTATAGCCCCACGCCAACCAGATCGACGAGCGCATCCCGCTGGCACCCATCAGGATCAGCGCGAAAACAATCGCGTAGAAGATCGTCGGCTGTTCGGTCAGGTGCATGTAGTTGTGCGCCTTCCACTGCACCTGCGGCGGAACGATGCCTTCCAGGTCCTGCCCACGGCCCCCGCGCGAAGGCTTGATCCCCGCCTTGCGCATGGCAGGCAGGCGAGTGGCGGCCATCCAGATCATCATCACCAGGGTCCAGGCGACGAGGAACACGACGGGTCCCAGCAGCGGATCGATTTCCATGAAAAAAAGCCCCCCCACACCGGCAATGGTGTGAGGGGGCAAAATGCCTGAATGTCAGGAAAAATCAATCAGTCGAACAGCTTGGCGAATGCCCGCTTCTCACGGTTCTTCCAGTGGCCGCGGTGGTAGGCGTCGCTTGCCAGCAGCGGCAGGACGGAGGTCGCCTCGGCGAAGACCATCTGTTCGAGCGCGGTCGACACCTTGCCCCACGAAGCGGCCTCCTGAAGCGTCGACGACGAGCAGGCGCCGTCCCGCACGTCCGCGACCGTGATCTGGATTGCGTACTTGTGCACTTCGACGTCCTCGTGGCCGAGGATCTCGGCGCAGACGACGGTGTCCTGGGTGAAGTTCTTCGGCACGCCGCCGCCGATCATCAGGAGGCCGGTGGTGCCGGCCTTGATCTTGATGTCGGTCAGTTCGCGGAAGTCGGCGATGGCGTCGAGCACCATGTAGTGGCCGCCGCGCTTCATCGCGTCGACCTGATGCTTGACGAGACCGAAGCCGGCCGAGCTGTCGACGAACGCCGGGCAGAAGATCGGCACGTCATGCTCGTAGCAGGTCTGAACCAGGCTGTTGGCCTTCTTGGCGTTGCCGTCGGCCAGCCACTTGCCCATTTCCTTGATGAACTCGCGGCTCGAGTAAGCGCGCGGCTCCAGGCTGTCGGCGATCTTGCCGATGGTGTGGTCGCAATCCTGCAGCGCCACCTCGTCGATGTAGGTGTCGTAGATGCGGTCGATGTAGAGCGAGCGCAGCGTGTCATCGTCGGGGATTTCGAGCGCCTGGTAGTGCTTGTGACCGAGCGCTTCGAAGAAATCCATGTCGACGATGGAGGCGCCGGTGGCGACGATGGCGTCGACCATGTTCGACTTCACCAGCTGGGTGTAGAGATCCATGCAGCCGCCCGCCGAGGTCGAGCCGGCGATAACGAGGATGACCGAGCAGTCCTTGTCGCTCAGCATCTCGTTGTAGATGTTGGCGGCGCGGGCGAGGTCGCGGCTGGTGAAGCTCATCTTGCCCATCGCGTCGACGATCGGGCGCGCATCGAAGCTGGTGATGTCGATGTGCTCGACTTCGTTCGCCAGCAGCTCGGCCTTGCGCGTATCGTTGATCTTGCTCTCGTCCGCGACGACCTTGTTGAGCGTGTCGGTGGTCATGTGAAGCTTCTCCAAATCACTGAACAATGCGCTGCGGCGCCCCTGCCAAGGCAGGAGCCCACAAGCAAGTTTCCTTAGGTACGCTTACAGCGTGATGACGTTCGAGGCGGGCTCGCGTTCCGCGTCGGCGTAGAGCGAGACCATCGGCTCGTCGTCGACGATGACCCGTTCCTCGACCCCGAAGCCGTTGAAGCCGGTGCGCATGGCGCAGCCATAGGCACCCAGCATACCGACCTCGATATAGTCGCCCGGCTGGACGTCCGCCGGCAGCATGAACGGCCCGGCCATATGGTCGAGGTCGTCGCATGTCGGACCGTAGAAGCTAAACGCCATGTCCTTGGTGTCGCTGGCCTCCTCGCGGACCAGCTTGACCGGATAGCGCCAGCCGATGTGCGCCGCATCGAACAGCGCGCCATAGGCGCCATCGTTGATGTAGAGCTCATGCCCGCGGCGCTTCTCGACGCGGACGAGGACCGAGGCATATTCGGCGCAAAGCGCTCGGCCCGGCTCGCACCACAGTTCGGCCGAATAGCTGATCGGCAGCGCTTCGAACGCGTTGTGGATGACCTCGAAATACTGCTCGAGCGCAGGTGGCTCCATACCCGGGTACCAGCTGGGGAAGCCGCCACCGACGTCGACGATGTCGACCGTCACGGCCGCTTCGACGATCGCCGAGCGCACGCGCTCCATCGCTTCGCCGTAAGCCGCCGGGCTCATCGCCTGGCTGCCGACGTGGAAGCAGATGCCGAGCGCGTCGGCGGCCTGGCGGGTCGCCATCAGGAGCGGCTTCACGTCTTCCGGCGCCGCACCGAACTTGGACGCAAGGCTGAGCTTTGAATGATCCGACGAGACGCGCAAGCGAACCAGCAGGTTGAGGTCGCTGGCGCCCTTCGTAGCGCGGACGATCTTCTCCAGCTCCTCGATCGTGTCGAGGCTGAAGGTCTTCACGCCGTAGGTGAAATAGGCCTCGGCGATGGATTCCTCGGCCTTGACCGGGTGCATGAAGCAGAGGGTGGCCTCGGGCAGCGTTTCCGCGACCAGGCGGACTTCGCCGAGCGAGGCGACATCGTAGTGCGTGATCCCGCCATTCCACAGGACCTGCAGCAGGTCGGGGGAAGGATTGGCCTTCACCGCGTACAGCGACTTGCCCGGAAACTTCTCCGTGAAGAAGCGGGCGGCACGGGTTGCGGCGTGCGGTCGAAGAAGCGTGACCGGCTGAACCGGTCGAAGGGCGGCAGCTAGCCCCAGCGCGCTATGATGCTTGAACAACTCAAGGGACCTCCAACGGTAGTGCGACAGGTTTAAGCTGCCTTGCGGTTGGAAGTCCCATGGGGCAGCGGGAGCGCGATATATGGGCGGGGGTCCCCCATGTAAAGATTTTTTGGACCCCATCGACCGCTAGGGGGACGATTGGTCCCCACGGTTGCACGGCTCGACGAAAACCATTGCGGATGAAGAGGTTGAACGATGACGCTAAGGCCGACTTTCGACGACGTGATCGCCGCGGACAGGCGCATCGCCGGTTTCGTGAAGGAGACGCCCCTCATCGAAGCGCGGATCGACGACCACCAGCTGTGGCTGAAGTGCGAATCGCTGCAGGAGGGCGGCGCGTTCAAGTTGCGCGGGGCGAGCAACCGGTTGCTTCGCATGGACGAACGGGAGCGCCGGCGCGGGGTGGTCGCCTTTTCCAGCGGAAATCATGCGCAGGGCGTGGCCATCGCCGCCGAACGGCTGCGCATTCCGGCATTGATCGTCATGCCGTCCGATGCGCCCGAGCTGAAGGTCGCGGGGACCAGGAGGCACGGCGCGGAAATCGTCTTCTACGACCGGCGGACCGAAAGCCGGGAAGCAATCGCCGCGCGGATCGCGGCCGAGCGCGGGTCGATCGTGGTGCCCAGCTTCGACGATCCCGACATCGTCGCGGGGCAGGGAACGGCGGGACTGGAAATCGTGAGGCAGCTGGGGAGGGAGCCCGACCTGATCGTCACGCCTTGCGGTGGCGGCGGGCTGGCTGCTGGCTTGGCGCTTGCCTGTCCCTCATCGCGCATCGCGATCGCGGAGCCCGAAAGGTGGGACGATATGCGCCGGTCGCTGGCGCTGGGTGACATCGTCCCGGTCGAGGCGGATGCGCCGCCGACGCTATGCGACGCCCTCCAGACGCCCCGTGTCTCGCCGATCACGTTCGGCATCCTGCAAGCCCGCAATGCCGATGCCTACGCGGCAAGCGAAGGCGAGGTTGCGACCGCGGTGCGGTGGGCATTCGAGAAACACAACCTAACAGTAGAACCGGGCGGTGCGGCGGCGCTCGCGCTGGTTCTGGCCGGAAAGGTCGAGCCGGTCGGCGAAACGGTGGTGATGCTGTCCGGCGGGAATATCGACCCTGCGCTTCACGCGCGATTGGTCGGCTGATCAGGCGACGGTGCGGTATTCGCCCGGCTCGAGGTGCGACGGCGAGGAGTTTTCGACCGCGCGGGTCAATTCCTCGAGTTCGGCGGCCAGCGTCTGAAGTTCGGCGGCGAGCGCCTTGGGGTCGAGCTGGTCGAGATTGGCTGACGCGTCGAGCAGGGTATCCAGCATCATGGCGATGCACGGCAGGATCGTTTCCTCGATCCGCTCGAACGCTTCTTCCAGGCGTGCTTCACGCTGTTCGATACTGGCCATGCTCCGGATTATCGGCCACAGCGGTTAAGAGTTCCTGAAAATCGGCGGAAAATCGGCTCGAAAATGACGACATTCGGCAACGCGGCGTTAGCCATCGGCATGATCGCCGCCAGCCTCCTCCTGATCGGGGGCGTGAAGATGGCGCTGCGCAAGGCGGATCGCCAGCGCGGCCTTCTGATGGTCGGCGCCGCACTCGTCCTGTTCGCGAATGTCCTGATCTGGGCTCTTTAGGCGCTCAGCGGCCGGCGAAATCCTGGTCGAGGCGCATGTCGAGATAGCGATCGACGCTCCCCATCAACAGGTCGAGCTCGTTGGCGAAGAAATGGTTCGCACCCGGGATCGTGTCGTGATGGATGGTGATGTGGCGCTGTGTGCGAAGCTTGTCGACCAGCTTCTGCACCGCGCTCGGCGCCACGACCTCGTCCGCTTCACCCTGGATGATGATGCCCGAGGAGGGGCAGGGGGCGAGGAACGAGAAGTCGTACATGTTGGCCGGAGGGGCGATCGAGATGAAACCCTTGATCTCCGGACGGCGCATCAAGAGCTGCATGCCGATCCAGGCACCGAAGCTGACTCCGGCGACCCAGGTCTGTTCGGCCTCCGGATGAATCTGCTGCACCCAATCGAGGGCCGACGCGGCGTCCGACAGTTCGCCGATGCCGTTGTCGAACGTGCCTTGGCTGCGCCCGACGCCGCGGAAGTTGAACCGCAAGGTGGCAAAGCCGCGGCGGACGAAGTCCTTGTGCAGCAGCTGGACGATCTTGTTGTTCATCGTGCCGCCGGCCTGCGGATGCGAATGCAGGATCATGGCGACCGGTGCGCGCGGGCGCGGACCCGGCGTGAAGCGGCCTTCGAGACGACCCTCGGGTCCGGGGAAAATGACTTCGGGCATAGGTGCGGCTCGACTGTTCGACGAAAAGGATCACGCGGCGGGTTAACCCGTGCGGGCGGAGCCTATATAGGGTGGGGCGTTCATCTGGCAATCGGCAGGATTCCCACGGTTTCATGACGCGCACCTATCTCGACCACGCCGCCACCACCCCCATCATTGCCCCGGCCCGCGATGCGCTGCTGAAAGCGATGGAGGCTTGGAGCAATCCGAACAGCCCGCACGCCGAAGGGCGCGGCAGCCGGGCGCTGCTCGAAGAGGCGCGCGAGACCCTAAAAGACGCGCTGGGATGGCGGCATGACGTCATCTTCACTTCGGGCGCGAGCGAATCGGTCGAGATCGTTGGCAAGCGTGCCTGCCCCAAGGGCCGCGCCTTCATGGCGACCGAGCATGCCATCGTGCCGTTCGCGATGGGCGAGGGCGCGACCGTTCTCCCGGTAAATGAAAAGGGCCTCGTCGACGAGGTCGCGCTCGATAAGGTCCTGGCCGAAGGCCCAGCATTGGTCGCGATCCAGCAGGTCAATAATGAGACCGGCGTGGTGCAGGACATAGACCGCCTCGCCGAGAAAATCCGCGACGCCGGCTCGCTCCTTCTCGCGGACTGTGCGCAGGGAGCGTCGAAGTTGCCGCTGCCGGACGCGGACTTCATCGCCATTTGCGGGCACAAACTGGGCGGTCCGCCGGGGATCGGCGCGTTGCTGGTCAAGGATTTGGGCGCGCTCGAGCCGTGCGGCGGCGGGCAGGAAAAGGGGTATCGGCGAGGCACGCAGGACGTGCCGGGCGCCTATGCTTTTGCAGCGGCGCTGGATGCGAAGCCTTACGATATGGAGCAAATGCAGACACTTCGGACGAAACTCGAAGACGGGGTGAAAGCTGCTGGCGGCGTCATCATCGCTGAAGGCGCGCCACGGGTGGCGACGATCGGCGCGATCTCCCTGCCGGGCGCGACCAGCGCAGCCATGATGGTCCAGCTCGATCTGGCCGGTCTCGCGGTATCGGCGGGGAGCGCTTGCTCGTCGGGCAAGGCCAAGGCCAGCCATGTCCTCGCGGCGATGGACGTCGCGCCCGACGTGGCGGCCGGCTACCTGCGCACGTCGTTCGGCCCGGAAACGAGCGAGGCGGACGTCGACGCTTTCCTGACGGAATTCCGGCGGATCGCCGAACGCGCGGGCGCCAGCAAGGCCGCATGATCTACCTCGATTACCAGGCGACCACCCCCGTTGCGCCCGAAGTGGCGGCGGCGATGCGCCCCTGGATCGAGGAGAAATTCGCCAATCCGCATAGTCCCTCGACCTGGGGCAGGGAGGCTGACGCCGCCATCGAGGTGGCGCGCGACCGCGTGCTGACCGCCGTCGGCCTCGACGAAGGCCGCTTCATTTTCACGAGCGGGGCGACCGAAGCGCTCAATTGGGCGATTGCCGGGACGATGGAACGGACCGAGCGGCGCAAGGTCGTGGTGATCGCCACCGAGCATGCTGCCGTGCTCGATACGGTCGATGCCCTCGAGGAAAAGGGCGTGACGGTCGTCCGCCTGCCGGTCGGTCCCGATGGCATCGTCGACATGGAGGCGGCGCGCGATGCGATCGATCGCCGCACCGCACTGGTCGCCGCGATGCTGGTCAACAACGAAATCGGGGTCGTCCAACCGGTCGATGCGCTGGCGGAAATGGCGCACGGCGCAGGGGCGTTGCTATTGTGCGACGCCGTGCAGGGTTTCGGCCGGGCGGAAATGCCGCAAGGAGCCGATTTGATCGCGCTTTCCGGCCACAAGATCTACGGACCCAAGGGCATCGGCGGCCTGTGGATGCGGCGCGGGCATGAGCCGCGCCCCATGATCCACGGCGGGGGACAGCAGGAAGGCCTGCGCTCGGGCACCTTGTCGCCAGCGCTTTGCGTCGGCTTCGGCGAAGCAGCGCGCCTGATGATCGAACGCGCCGAGACGGACGCCGCTCATCTTGCGAAGTTGTGGCAGGTTGCACTGGTAACGCTAGGCGACGGATGGATTTTGAACGGAAGCGGGGAAAGGCGTTATCACGGCAACCTCAATCTTCGCCGCGAAGGGCTCGACGCCGCGCGACTGATGGCGGACCTTCGCAACATCGCTTTCTCGCTCGGCTCCGCCTGCGCGTCAGGATCGGGCCGTCCGAGCCATGTCCTGCGCGCGCTGGGCCTCAACGACCGTGAGGCCAAAAGTTCGATCCGCCTCGGTTTCGGGCGCTACACGGGCGAGGCGGAAATGCAGTCCGCGTGTCGGCACATCGATCGCGTCGCGCGCGAGCAGGAGGCGTGGGCATGAGCACCGTCCGCTTCCTCAGGACGGACGGCGAACTCGATCGGGAAGTCGTCGCCGAGGCTGGCATCAACCTGCTCGACCTGGCGCAGGCCAACGGCCAGCCGCTCGAAGGCAGTTGCGAAGGAGCCATGGCCTGCTCCACCTGCCACGTGATCGTCGCCGCCGAGGATTTCAAAAGGTTGCCGGCGGCCAGCGAAGAAGAAGACGACCTGCTGGATTTCGCCTTTCACGTCACGCGCACGTCGCGCCTCGCCTGCCAGGTAATGGTGCCCGAGGGTACGTTGACCGTGCAGATGCCCGGTGGTGCGGTAAACCTCGACCGATAGGGCTTGCCGGACGGGGCCGTCATCGCCATATGCGCCCTCGGAAGTCGGTGGGCGGGGTTGTCGCCAACCTGGTCAGGTCCGGAAGGAAGCAGCCACAACGATTTCGCCCCGGGTCATCGGCTTCCACCTTCCTCCAAAATTTGTCGCGATCGGCCGCCATTCGCTTCGACAAGCGCTTGGCCAGCCGATAGAACCATGTCCATGAGTGATTCCGGGGACATGTTCGGCGACCTGCCGCCCAAGGACGACAAGAAGGACGAACCGACCGCCGCCGAGCTCGAGGAAGCCGGGCAGGGGGCGATGTTTGGCGCACCCGAACCGGCGCCCGCTCCGGAGCCGATTCTGCCGCAAGGCGCGATGGCGCCGGTCGTCGAGGCGGTTGCCGATGCAAAGGTGGCCGAAAGCTCGCCCTATCGCGTCCTTGCCCGCAAATACCGCCCGCAGTCGTTCGAGCAGCTGATCGGCCAGGATGCGATGGTGACGACTCTGGGCAATGCCATCGCCCGCGGTCGGATCGCCCATGCCTTCCTGCTGACCGGCGTTCGCGGGGTCGGCAAGACCTCCACCGCGCGTCTCGTCGCCAAGGCGTTGAACTGCATCGGCCCGGACGGGCGGGGCGGACCGACCATCCATCCCTGCGGGGTGTGCGAGCCTTGCCGCGCCATCGCCGAAGGCCGCCACATCGACGTGATCGAAATGGACGCCGCGTCGAACACGAGCGTCGACGACGTCCGCGAGATTATCGACGCGGTGCGCTACGCGGCGGTTAGCGCCCGCTACAAGATCTACATCATCGACGAAGTTCATATGCTGTCGAAGAGCGCGTTCAATGCGCTGCTCAAGACGCTGGAAGAGCCGCCCGCGCATGTGAAGTTCCTTTTCGCCACGACCGAGGTCAACAAGGTGCCGGTGACGGTACTGTCGCGTTGCCAGCGGTTCGACCTGCGCCGGATCCCGGCCGAATCGCTCGCTGCCCACTTCGCCGCGGTGGCGGAAAAGGAAGGCGTAACGGTAGAGAACGAGGCGGTGCAGGTCATCGCCCGCGCCGCCGAAGGATCGGCCCGCGACGGCCTGTCGATCCTCGATCAGGCCATCGCCCATGCCGAAGGGACCGTCACCGCCGACCAGGTCCGCGACATGCTGGGTCTTGCCGATCGCGGACGCATCCGCCGCCTCCTGTCGAACGTGCTGGCCGGCGATGTGACCGCGACGTTGAAGCAGCTCGACGATGCGCAGGCGCTGGGGATCGACCCGGCGGCCTTGCTGCGCGGTTTGATGGAAAGTCTCCACGCCGTCAGCCGGGTAAAAGCCGGCGCGAGTGCCGACTTGCTGACCTCGTCGGAGGAGCGCGAGGCCGCGTCGGACATCGCGGCGCGCATCGGCTGGCCGCACCTCCATCGCCTTTGGCAACTGCTACTCAAGGGATTGCAGGACGTCACCGTCGCGCCCGACCCGCACGAGGCGGCAACGATGGCACTCCTCCGCCTGATCCATGCGGCCGAGCTTCCGGATCCGGCCACTCTCTTGCGGCAGTTAACCGGAGAGGGCGGCCTTGCCGCAGCGCCGCAACCTGCGGCTGCTCCGCCGCTCGTGGCATCGCCAGCGCCGCCGGTTGCCGAACAATCGTCGAAGCCCGCTACGTACGGGGCGTTCATCGACGCCATCGACGGTGTCGGCCAGCACCTCCTTGCAGTACAGTTGCGCAGCCATGTCGGCCTCGTCAGCTATGCGGCCGACGAGGTCGTGCTCCAGCCGCTTCGCCCCCTCGGCAACAACTTCGTGCGCGAATTGGCAGCGGCCGCGAAGCAGGCGACCGGCGCGGCGGTCAAGGTCACCATGGTCCAGGAAGGTGGCGCCCCCTCCATCCAGCAGCAGGATACGATGGCGGAGGAAAAACGCCGCACCGACGCGATGGACGATCCCGCGATCCGCGCGCTGACCGATCATTTTCCGGAGGCCAGCCTCGAAGGCCTCGATCCCAAGGACGACTGACATGCCCAATCTCGACGACATCATGAAAATGGCCGAAGCCGCGCAGGCCGAGCTGATGAAGGCGCAAGAAAACCTCGACAAGGTCGAGGTCGAAGGCGCGTCGGGCGGAGGGTTGGTCAAGATCCGTGCCACCGCTAAGGGCCGGATTCTCGGCGTGTCGATCGACGATAGCCTGATGAAGGCCGACGAAAAGGGGATGCTCGAGGACCTCATCGCCGCTGCCCTCAACGATGCAAAGGGCAAAGCCGACGCCAAGGCGGGCGAGCAGATGCAGTCGATGACTGCCGGCATGCAGCTTCCCCCGGGATTCAAGCTGCCTTTCTGAAGGTTTGCATTCCCGTCCGAACCGGACAAAGATGGTAAAGCTCGGTCAACCTCCACAGGGGGAGGTGTTTCGCGTGCTCGGTTTGGGGGAAATGCAGTTCTGGCCGCTCCGCGTCATGCGGCTGGTCGATCATGCCGAGCGCGAGCATGGCGATCGCGAAATCGTGTCGGCATGGGGCGACGGCAGCATCACACGCACCAATTGGAAGACGGTCGCGCACCAAGCTCGCCAGATGGCGCAGGCGCTGGTTGCGCTGGGCATTGCGAAAGGTGACCGCGTCGCCACGATGGCGATGAACCACAGTCGCCACCTCGTCGCCTGGTATGGGGCGATCGGCGCGGGCGGGGTGCTTCACACGCTCAACCCGCGTCTGTTTCCGGACCAGCTCGACTATATTGCCAACCACGCGGAAGACCGCGTCCTGTTGTACGACCACGCCTTCGCGCCGCTGGTCGAAATGATGAAACCACGCTGGCCGACGATCGAGACCTACGTCTGTTTCGATCCGCCGGCAGGGTGGGAAGGCGACATCGCCTTCGATGACTGGATTACCTCGCAGGACGGTGCATTCGACTGGGTCGAGGGCGATGAGCGAGAGCCCTGTGCGCTTTGCTACACCAGCGGCACGACGGGCAATCCCAAGGGCGTCCTTTATGAGCATCGGTCGACGCTCCTTCATGCTTGGGCCGAAGTGCAGCCCGACTGCTTCAACCTTTCCGCCCGCTCGACCGCGTTGCCGATCGTCCCGATGTTCCATGCCAACGCCTGGGGCCTTCCGTGGGCGGCTCCACTGACGGGGTGCAAGCTGGTGTTGAGCGCGGACTACCAACCCAAGCGAATGGTCGACCTGTTTCGCGAGGAAGGCGTCACGCACTCGGCCGGCGTGCCAACGATCTGGGTCGGGATGATCCAGCATATCGAGGCGAGCGGCGATACCCTCGGACCGGTGCGTTACGTCACGATCGGCGGCTCGGCCGCGCCGCGGGCGATGATCCAGTGGTTCCGCAACCGCGGGATCGACGTCGGCCATGCCTGGGGGATGACCGAGACGTCGCCGATCGGTTCGCTCGGCGGCAAGCCCGCCGGGTGGGAAGAGAAGACCGAGGCCGAACAAGTCGCCTGGACGGCGCGGCAAGGGCGCATTCCCTTCGGCGTTGAGTTGAGGACCGTCGACGAGGAAGGCAACGAGTTGCCCCGCGACGGCGAGAGCTCCGGCAACCTCGAAATCCGCGGACCGTGGGTCATCAAGCGCTACTTCAAGGCCGATGGGGATGCGGTCGAGGACGATGGCTGGTTCGATACCGGTGACGTCGCGACGATCCATCCCGACGGGACGATGCAGATTACCGACCGGTCGAAGGACGTTATCAAGTCGGGCGGGGAGTGGATCAGTTCGATCGAACTCGAAAATGCGGCGGTCGGCTTCGAGGGCGTTGCCGAAGCCGCCGCGATCGGCGTCGCCCATCCCAAATGGGACGAGCGGCCGCTCCTTTGCGTGGTGCGTCGTGAGGGCGCCGAGGTCTGCCCCGTCCGCCTGCGCGAGCATTTGTCGACCCAGGTCGCGAAATGGTGGCTTCCGGACGCGATCGAGTTCGTCGACGAATTGCCGCACACGGCGACTGGCAAGCTGTCGAAGCGAACGTTGCGCGACCAGTTCCGCGATTACCAATTCCCGGGCGTGGATGCGATGCAGGGACGCGACTAGCGGACAGCGCGCACTGGCAATTCGGGCCGTCTGCCCCTATGTCCCGCGCCAACTTTCCAATCTTGCTTGAGGAATCGCGACCCCATGGCCGCCCAATACGCCTTTGTCATGAAGGGCATGACCAAGTCCTTCCCCGGTGCGCAAAAGCCGGTGCTGTCGAACATCAACCTGCAATTCTACCAAGGTGCCAAGATCGGCATCGTCGGCCCGAACGGCGCGGGCAAGTCGACCCTGATCAAGATCATGGCCGGCATCGACAAGGAATTCACCGGCGAGGCTTGGCCGGGCGAGAACATCACCGTTGGCTACCTTGAGCAGGAGCCGGAGCTCGATCCGACCAAGACCGTGCTCGAGAACGTCAAGGACGGCGCTCGCGAGACCGCCGACCTGGTCGAGCGCTTCAACGCGATCAGCGCGGAGATGGGCGATCCCAAGGACGACACCGATTTCGACGCGCTGATGGAAGAAATGGGCGACCTTCAGGCAAAAATCGACGCGGTCGACGGCTGGACGCTCGACAACCAGCTCGAGGTCGCGATGGAAGCGCTGCGCTGCCCGCCGGGCGACTGGCCGGTGACCGACCTGTCCGGCGGTGAAAAGCGCCGCGTGGCGCTGACCCGCCTGCTGATCCAGAAGCCTTCGATCCTGCTGCTCGACGAACCGACCAACCACCTCGACGCCGAAAGCGTCCAGTGGCTGGAAAATCACCTCAAGGAATATGCCGGCGCGGTGCTGATGATCACCCACGACCGCTACTTCCTCGACAACGTCGTCGAATGGATCCTGGAGCTCGATCGCGGGTCTTATTATCCGTACGAAGGAAACTACTCCACCTATCTGGACAAGAAGGCCAAACGCCTCGAGCAGGAAAGCCGCGAAGAGAGCGGCAAGCAGAAGGCGCTGGCTCGCGAACTGGAGTGGATCCGGCAGACCCCGGCGGCGCGCCAGTCGAAGTCGAAGGCGCGTATCCGCAAGTTCGAGCAGCTGCAGGAAGCGCAGAACGACCGCCGCATCGGGAAGGCGCAGATCGTCATTCAGGTGCCGGAGCGCCTCGGCGGCAAGGTCATCGAGGTGGAGGGCATCTCAAAGGCTTACGGCGACAAGTTGCTGTTCGAGGACCTGTCGTTCACGCTCCCGCCAGGCGGCATCGTTGGCGTCATCGGCCCCAACGGCGCCGGCAAGTCGACCCTGTTCAAGCTTCTGACCGGCAAGGAAACGCCGGATTCGGGCAAGATCAGCATCGGGGAGACGGTGCGCCTCGGCTTCGTCGACCAGAGCCGCGACCATCTTGATCCGAAGAAGAACGTCTGGGAGGAAATCTCGGATGGTCTCGACTATATGAAGGTCAACGGCCAGGACGCGTCGACCCGTGCTTACGTCGGTGCCTTCAACTTCAAGGGCCCGGACCAGCAGAAGAACGTCGGCAAGCTGTCGGGCGGTGAGCGCAACCGCGTCCATATGGCCAAGATGCTGAAGGAGGGCGGCAATGTCCTGCTGCTCGACGAACCGACCAACGACCTCGACGTCGAAACGCTGGGCGCGCTCGAAGACGCAATCGAGAATTTCGCCGGTTGCGCGGTGGTGATCAGCCACGACCGCTTCTTCCTCGATCGTCTGGCGACCCACATTCTCGCGTTCGAGGGCGACAGCCACGTCGAATGGTTCGAAGGCAACTTCGAGGCGTATGAAGAAGACAAGCGCCGCCGCCTCGGCGACGCCGCCGACCGCCCGACGCGTCTCGCCTACAAGAAACTGAGCCGCTGATGGCGGGCGGGGGCGAGGCCTATCGGGTCGTCGCCCCCGTCTGGCGCTGGGGCGAAGGGAAGGGCAGCTGGCACTTCCTGTCGGTCAGCGGCGAGGTAGCGGACGCGATTCGCTTCGACACGCTCGGCATGCGCGGCGGCTTCAACTCGGTCAAAGTCTCCGCCTTTATCGATGGGGTCGACTGGACGACGTCGCTGTTTCCATCGGGCGACGACTGGATACTGCCGTTGAAGGCGGACGTGCGACGCCGCGCCAACATCGGCGAAGGTGCCACGGTCGAGGTTGTCCTTCGGCTCGCTTGACGCTCAGGCGCTATGGCGAAGGTTGGCATAGCCTTCCGGCGCCTGGTCGAGTCCGCGTTTGCGGATGCTCGCGTCGAGGCTCCACGGACCCGGCCCCTCGAACGCGAAATAGAGGAAGACGAAGCAGAACATCACGGCCGCTTCGCCGCCGTTGAGGACGGGGAAGGCGCCGCGGGGCGCATGCACCATGAAATAGGCAACGGCCATTTCGCCAGAGAGCAACAGCGCCGTGGGCCTCGTCATGAAGCCCACCAGCAGCAGTAGCCCGCCGACCAGTTCAAGCATCCCGGCGACCCAGAACAGGCTCCACATCGGCGGCCCGCTGGCCGAGGACATGGGGAACATCAGGATCTTGCTGGTGCCATGTTCGAGGAACAGCAGCGCCATCACGATACGGAGCACGCTCAACAGTTGGGGCGCCCAGCGTTCGCTCAAGCCCCCTTCGTCCACAATCGGATTTTCCACGGTCGACCTCCGGCTTGTTCAAGCGTTCGTGTCGACTCTTCCCATACGCGATTTCGGCGGTCAGCGCGACCGCCGCCCGCCGAAAAGCTTATGCCAGTTCGTCGTCGACACGCACCGGCGCGCGCCGGTTTTCGACGGCGAAGGCACCGGGGCCGGCGGCCGCGAGGAACAGGAAGATGAAGCAGTAGAGGATGGCCCCTTCACCGCCATTGCTCGACGGGAAAGTCGATTGCGGCGCGTGGAACATCCAGTAGGCGACCGCCATCTCACCCGACAGGATGAAGGCGACGGGCCGTGTGAACAGCCCCACGAGGACAAGCAGGCCGCCCACGAGTTCGAGAATGGCACCGATCCACAGCAGCGATCCGGTTGGGGGAAGGTCCATCGGGAAGGGCGGGAAACCAAACAGCTTCGACGTGCCGTGAAGCGTGAACAGCAGCGCGGTGACGATGCGGAGCAGTCCTTGGGCCTTCGCGGCGTAACGGTCGTTGAACATGGAAATTCTCTCCCCTGTGGACAGTGCCGAGGCTGGTGCGCCCCCGTAACGAAGTCAAAGAAAAAGGCACCGACGTCATGACGCCGGTGCCTGGTTCGAGTGGACAGGATTACAGTTGCACTTCCGCCTGATGCTCGTGCTGTTGTTCCTTGCCAGGATCGATGTCGAAAGCCCATTTGAGCGCGGCCGCCTTGAGGGTGGCGCCGGTGGTCGATTCCCAGACGTCGGCCCGCGTCGCGTTGAAGCGGATGAGGATCAGGTCGGGGTCGTCTTTACCGTCCTTGTACCAGCTGTCGACGATTGGATTCCACAGGCGGTCGATCACTGCGCGGTCGGTGGATTCCTCGAGCGTGCCGTGGATGTGGGCGAACACGTCGTGACCCTTGCTGACGAACGTTGCGACGGCATCGGCGCCGCTGCGCAGGTCATTCCCGATACCTTCGTTGCGTGAGGCAAAAAAATAGATCGGCCCGCCATCTTCCTTGTCGGCGCCGTCGGGCAGGTCGACCTGGGCGGTCATCGGCCGCGTCCGATCATCGTCGACGCCCTTGAGGCCGAGCATGAGGGTACGGTCGGACTGGAGTTCCTTCCAGAATTCCTTCTTCAGCCGGGTCTCGGGGCTTTCATCCTTGCCAAACATCGCGTCGCTCCTTTTCGAATGGTCTTCGACCGTGAAAACGGGCAGCGCGTTTGAGCGTTCCTCAGGCAGTTCCGCGGCGGGCCGAGGCGAGAAAGGCTAACGACAGGGCGTGATAGTTCTGGAGCGGCAAAGCGAGGGCGATGCCGTCAGCATGCGCGCCGGTCATCGCAGCCGCTTGACCTGCATCCGGCCGTCATCGCCGAGGCGGGTCTGGAAATTGGGCAGCGCCTTGATCAATTCCGACAAGCGGTTGAAGCCGTAATTGCGGACGGCGAAGCTCGACACCGCCTTGGCGCGCTGCCCCAGCTCGCTGAGCGAAGCGTAGCCTTCGTCGTCGCGCTTGGACGCCTTGTAGGCAGCGCCGAGGAGCTTCAGCAGCTCGGAATCGATCGGCGGCTGGCCTTCTTCGGTCGCCGGCGCCTCCATGACTTCGGCTTCTTCGGCCACCAGGGCGGCGACATCGAAAAAGCGGGTGCATGCCTGCCGAAAGCTGGCCGGCGTCTTGCCCGTACCGAAGCCATAGACGGGGAGACCGTCCTCGCGGATGCGCTGGGCGAGCGGGAGGAAATCGCTGTCGCTCGACATGATTCCGAACCCATCGACATGGCCGCGATACAAAAGGTCCATCGCCTCGATCGTCATTTTCATGTCGGTCGCGCTCTTGCCCTTGACGACGTCGAACTGCTGCACGGGAATGATCGAGTGCTGGCCGGTCAGCGCGCCCCAGCCCTTGAGGCTGGCCTTGGCCCAGTTGCCGTAGGCGCGGCGGATGTTGATCGTGCCGAGCTCACCGAGCACCAGCAGCACCTCGTCGAGGTGGTCGGGACTGGCGTTGTCGGCGTCGATCAGGAGGGCGATGTTGAGTTCGGCTTCCATGCCGCCGTTGCCGTTCGTCATCGCTCAAATCCCTTCACTTCATCCCTCTTATCGCATCGGAGGCGGAACGAAACCGCCTTTCACACTTTGAACAGCCCATCGGGGGAGGGATTGTACGGAGGTTGACGATGAAGAAGTTCGCTCTTGCTGCCACGGCTGCCGCCGCCGTCTCGCTGACGGCCTGCGCGACCGATCCTTATGGCTACAACAACGGCTATGGATACCAGAATAACGACCAGGCTCGCCGCGCCGCGACGGGTGCCGCGATCGGTGGCCTCGCCGGCGCTGCTGTCGGCGCTGTCGTTCCGGGCGTCAGCCCTGTGGCCGGCGCGGTGGCTGGTGCCGTGCTGGGCGGCGTGGCCGCATCGGTCATCAAGGGCCGCCAGTACTACCGCGATACGCGCGGCTATTGCTATTACGTCGACCAGTACGGCCAGCCGCACTACGACTATAACACCCGCTGTTAGTTCTTTCAGCTAGTACAAAGGCTTGGGCGCGAATCCTGCGAGGGATTCGCGCCCTTTCCTTAGGCCGGCGCAAACTCGCCGCCCGCCTCGTCGAGAAGGTAGAGGGTCCCTTCCGAAATGGCGAAATGGCAGCCGACCAACTTGAGTGTTCCGGCCTGCTCCCGTTCGGCGATGAAGGGGAAAGTACGCAAGTTCGCCAGGCTTTGGCGGATCGCGGCTTCTTCAAGAATCCGTGCGGCCTTTTCGTCAGTGCCGTGGTCGTGGGCGATCTTTTCCGCGGGACCCTCGATCTGGCCCATCCAGCGGTCGATGAACCCGCCTTCGCCGGCCTTCGCGCCGGCAAACGCGCCGGTTAGGGCAGCCTTGATGCCGCCGCAGCGTTCATGACCCATCACCATGACCTCGGGCGTGCCGAGCTGCGTGACGGCAAATTCCAGCGCGGCGGACACGCCGTGGAGGCCGCCGCCTTCTTCGAACGGCGGGACGAGGTTGGCGACATTTCGAACGACGAAAATCTCGCCCGGGTCGGTGTCGAAGATCGTGGCCGGATCTGACCGGCTATCGGAGCAGGCGATGATCACGGCGCGCGGCGACTGGCCCTCGGCTAGCTCGCGCCATTCCGCGGCGGCCCCGGTCACGCGCTTGTCGCGAAAACGGCGGTAACCCGCCAACAGATCGCCGAAACCCTTCACGCATCATCTCCTCGAAAGTCGGGGCGTGCCTACGCCGCGGAGGCAGGGGGTGGCAAGCGGGCGCCGCAATCGCTATCTGGCCCGCCATGAACGCACCGCTCCCCGTGCCCCCGAAGCAGCGCAAGCCCGACTGGATCCGCGTCAAGGCGCCGACCAGCGAGGGTTACGCCGAAACCCGTCGCCTGATGCGCTCGAAGAACCTCGCCACCGTCTGCGAGGAAGCAGCCTGTCCGAACATCGGCGAATGCTGGACAAAGAAGCACGCCACGGTGATGATCCTGGGCGATACCTGCACCCGGGCCTGTGCCTTCTGCAACGTCAAGACAGGCATGCCGCGCGCGGTTGACCCGATGGAGCCGCAGAATACCGCAGACGCGGTGGCCGCGATGGGGCTCGAGCATATCGTCATTACCTCGGTCGATCGCGACGACCTGCCGGACGGCGGCGCGAGCCAGTTCGTCAAGGTGATCGAGGCGATCCGCAAGACCACGCCGAGCACGACGATCGAAATCCTGACGCCAGACTTCCGCAACAAGCACGAAGCGGCGGTCGAGGCGATCGTCGCGGCGCGGCCGGACGTCTACAATCACAATCTCGAGACCGTCCCCAGGCTTTACCCGACTATTCGCCCGGGCGCGCGTTACTATGCGTCGCTGCGCTTGTTGGAGCAGGTCAAGAAGCTCGACCCTTCGATTTTCACCAAGTCGGGCGTAATGGTCGGCCTCGGCGAGCAGCGGCTCGAAGTGCACCAGGTGATGGACGACATGCGCTCGGCCGGCATCGATTTCCTGACCATGGGCCAGTATCTCCAGCCAACCCCGCGCCATGCGAAGGTCGAGGAATATGTCCATCCCGACGCGTTCAAGGCCTATGCCTTGATCGCGCGCGCCAAGGGCTTCCTCCTGGTCGCGGCGACGCCGCTGACCCGCTCGAGCTATCACGCCGGCGACGACTTCAAGAAGATGCAGGACGCGCGCAACAAGCAGCTGGCGCGGACCGGGGGCGTGCTCGCCTGATGCCGCGGCATAGCGAGACCAAGCACCTTCCTTACACGCCCGAACAACTGTTCGAGCTCGTTGCCGATGTCGCGCGCTACGACGAATTCCTGCCCTGGGTGACGGCCGTCCGAGTCCGTTCGAACAGCGAGACCGAAATGGTCGCCGACCTGATCGTCGGCTTCAATGCGTTCAAGGAGCGCTTTACCTCCAAGGTGACCAAGCAACGGCCCGACCACATCTGCGTCGATTACGTAGAAGGTCCGCTCAAATATCTGAAAAACGAATGGAAATTCGAGCACGCCGATGACGGCGGCACGAACCTGTTCTTCTCGGTCGACTTTGCTTTCAAGAGCCGCATTTTCGAAAGCCTGGCGGGCGCCATGTTCGACCGCGCGCTTCGCCGCATGACCGGCGCATTCGAACAGCGCGCCGCCGCGCTTTACGGTAGCAGCAACTCGAGCGCCGTCAGCGCCGCCTGAAGGCGCACGCCCGAACGTCCACCCGATGCGTCGAGCAATTTGGAGTCGGCGTGGATTTCCTCCACCGGCTGCCCGCGTTCGGCACGCGCGAACACGACGGTCCCGACGGGCTTCGACGGCGTGCCGCCATCGGGGCCCGCGATCCCTGTAATCGCTACTGCCAAGTCCGCGTCCGACCCTTCGAGCGCGCCACGCGCCATGGCCCAGGCCGTGGCAATGCTGACGGCGCCGAATGTCGAAATGACGTCATCGCCGACACCGAGGCGCTTCGATTTGGATTCGTTCGAGTAGGTCACGAAGCCGCCGAAGAACACATCGCTGGCGCCCGGAATTTCCGTCAATGCCGCGCTGACCAGGCCGCCGGTGCAGCTTTCGGCCACGGTGATCCTGCGACCGGCTGAGCGATTGGCTTCGATCACGTCGCGCGCCTTGGCGACCAGTCCATAGGGGAGGAGGAATTCGCCCATGTCAGCCTTTCATCCGCACCGTGGCCGCGGCCTGCGCCGCGATCCCTTCGCTGCGCCCGGTGAAACCGAGGCGCTCGCTCGTCGTCGCCTTGATGCTGACCGATGAGGTGGGGAGGGCGGCGATTTGCGCAACCCTTTCGCGCATCGCCTCCCGGTGAGGGCCGACCTTGGGCGTTTCGCAGATGACGGTGCAATCGAGGAAATCGACGACTCCGCCGGCGATGCGCACCTGTTCGCAGGCGAAGGCGAGGAAACGGTCGCTCGAGGCGCCCTTCCATCGCGGGTCGGACGGAGGGAAATGCTGGCCGATGTCGCCAAGGCCTGCCGCGCCGAGCACGGCGTCGGTCAGCGCGTGGAGCACGACGTCGGCATCGCTATGTCCGGCCAGGCCCTTGTCGTGCGGCACCTCGATGCCGCCCAGCATGATAGGTCCTTCGCCGGCGAAGGCGTGGACGTCGAAACCGAGCCCGGTCCGGCTGACCATCAGCGCGGCCTGTTGTGCTTCGGCACGGGCGAAGTCTGCCGGTGACGTCAATTTCTCAAGCATCGGGTCGCCTTCCACCGTCACCACTTTCAATCCGGCCGCAAGCAGGACCGAGCTCTCGTCGGTCGCTCGCGACGTGCCAGCCTCGCATATTGCGTAGGTGAGATCGCCGACATGGAACGCCTGCGGTGTCTGGACGCGGACCAGCCCCTTTCGCTCGACATTGCCGTCAAGCGCTCCTGCCGAGCTCCTCGCCAACGTATCGGCGACTGGGAGCACAGGCACCGCGCCGTCGGCCTTGTCGAGTGCGTCGAGCAACCGGTCGATGACAAGCGGCGGGCAAAAGGGGCGGGCGGCGTCGTGCACCAACACGATCGAGTCCTCGGGGAGGGCAGCGAGACCCTTCGCCACACTGTCGGCCCGCTCGGCGCCGCCTGCGATCATCTCGCCAACGTCGCGGTCGCCGATGGCCAGTCGCGCCACTTCCTGCTGTCCCGATGCCACGACCATCCGAACGCCGGTAACCCGCGGATGTGACGTCATGGCGTCGATGGCGTGGGCCAGTACGCTCTTGCCGCCAATCATGCGAAATTGCTTGGGAACGTCACCGCCCATCCGGCTTCCCGAGCCGGCGGCGACGATCAGTGCGTAAACGGGGGTTTTGGCCATCAGTCGCGCGCCTTGCCGCAAGGGCCATGCTCCTGTAAAGGCGCGCGACTTCCATGAGCAGCTTCAAGCCCATCACCATCGGCCCGGTGGCCATCGACGCGCCCGTCATCCTGGCGCCCATGACGGGCGTCACCGACCTGCCGTTCCGCAAGATCGTCAAGCGCTACGGCGCCGGCCTGACGGTCAGCGAGATGATCGCCAGCCAGGCCATGATCCGGGAGACCCGGCAGAGCCTTCAGAAGGCCGCGTGGGATCCCAGCGAGGAGCCGGTGTCCCTTCAGCTCGCCGGCTGCACCGCGAACGAGATGGCGGAAGCCGCCAAGCTCAACGAGCAGCGCGGTGCCGCGATCATCGACATCAATATGGGCTGCCCGGTGCGCAAGGTGGTCAACGGCGACGCGGGCTCGGCCCTGATGCGCGACCTGCCGCTGGCCGCCAGCCTGATCGACGCCACCGTAAAGGCGGTGAAGGTGCCGGTGACCGTCAAGATGCGCATGGGCTGGTGCCACGACAGCTTGAACGCCCCGGAATTGGCGCGCATCGCCGAGGACGTCGGCGCGCAGATGATCACGGTCCACGGCCGAACCCGCAACCAGATGTACAAGGGGAGCGCGGATTGGCGCTTCGTGCGCAAGGTCAAGGAGGCGACGCGCCTGCCGGTGATCGTCAACGGCGACATTTGCAGCCGTGAGGATGCCCGCACGGCGCTCGACCAGTCGGGCGCCGATGGCGTCATGGTCGGCCGCGGCGCCTACGGCCGTCCGTGGCTGCTCGGCCAGGTGATGGCCGACCTCGGCGGGGGCGGGGACAAGCCGGAGCCGTCGCTCGACGAGCAATTAACGACCATCCTCGAGCAATATGAGGAAATGCAGGCTCTCTACGGGCGTCAGACCGGCGTCAATCTCGCCCGCAAGCATATCGGCTGGTACACCAAGGGGCTGGCCGGTTCTGCCGAGTTCCGGAATCGCGTGAACACCCAGGACGATCCGGGTGTCGTCGTGTCGATGCTCAAGGAATTCTACGCGCCCTGGCTCAGCCGCTCGGCGGCCTGATCGCATCCCCGCAATAGGTGTGTTCTTTTTGCAACGCGCCCATGCTAGGGCGGTCGTGAATGGACGCCCGTACGCTTGATTCCGAACCCCTGACCGCCGCCCAGCGCCGCGCCGCATGGATCGAGCGCGAGAAGGCGAGCGGGCGCTTCTATCGCTACGCCAGTTACGGTCTTGGCGTGTTCATGCTGGCGATGCTGGTTTTCACCGTCGGCGTCCTGCGCCGCGATGCCGCACCCGGCAATTTCCTGTCGCCGCTGTTGATTGCGTCGCTGCTCATCGGCGTCCTGATCCCGGCCATCGCGCTGATGGTCCTGCTATCGCGAAACCTGGCGACCTCGCGGGCTGAAAGCCGGATGGGGACGGGACGCCTGCACACCAAGCTTGTCGCGCTCTTCTCAGTCATCGCCGCGGTCCCGACGGTCCTGGTCGCGATCTTCGCTTCGCTTCTCTTCCAGTCGGGACTGGAATTCTGGTTCTCCGATCGCGCGCGCAGCATGATCGAGAATACAGTTGCGCTGGCCCGTAGCGCGTACGAGCGCGAGGTCGAAGCGGTCGGCGGGGAAACCGTGACGATGGCCGGCGATCTCGCCGCACCGCTGGCGACGATCAGCATCGATGACCCCCGATTCATCGAATTCTTCGGTCAGCAGGTCTATTACCGGAAGCTGTCGGAAGCCGCGATTCTGAACATCGGGCAGGACGGGCAGCTCCGTACGCTGGCGCTCGTCAACCCGTACGACCGCCCGCTCGACAAGATGATTACCGGCGACAAGATCGCCGCGCTGAAAGGCCGGACCAGCGTTTCCATCCCGTCCACCGATCGAGTAGGCGCCCTGACGCGCCTGGAATTCGGTCCGAATACGTATCTTTACGCCAGCCGCGTCTTCGATCCGCAATTCGAACAGCAGGTGAGGCGAGGGGACGCCGTCCTCAAGGACTATAATTCGCTGCTGTCGAAATCCCGGCTCAACCAGCTGCGATTCAATTTCGCATTGCTGATCGGTTCGCTGGTCATCGTCGCCTTGGCGATTTTCGCGGCCCTGCGGTTGGCCGATCGTCTCCTTCGACCGGTGGGCGAATTGGTCAACGCGGCGGGCCGGATCGAGGAGGGCGACTTCTCGGCCCGCGTCCCGATCGAGGACCAGGAGGACGAAATCGCGACTCTGGCCACCGCCTTCAACCGGATGACGGGGCGTCTGGAAGAACAGACCGGCGCCCTCAAGTCCGCCAACGCGCAGCTCGACACTCGCCGCGCCTTTATCGAGGCGGTGCTGTCATCGGTCAGCGCCGGGGTCATCGCGCTCGATGAGGGACGGCGGATCCTTCTCATCAATCGCTCGGCCGAGGCCCTGCTTAACCAGGGCGAAGAGCCGCTCGAAGGCATGCTGCTGGCCGAGATTTCGCCGGACCTGCAGGAGTTTATCTCCGGAGAGGCGCGCGATGCCACGGTCAGCGTCAATGCAGAGGGCGGCCAGCGGACACTTGCCGTCAAGCGCATGCGCACTGCCGATGGCTCGGTGTTGACGTTCGACGACATTACCGACCAGCTGAGCGACCAGCGCCGCGCCGCATGGTCCGACATCGCGCGTCGCATCGCCCACGAAATCAAGAACCCGCTGACCCCGATCCAGCTGGCGGCCGAGCGCCTTCAGCGGCGGTATGGCGAGGAAGTCCAAAGCGATCCTGACACCTTCTCGCGGCTGACCGAAACCATCGTCCGGCAGGTCGGCGACCTGCGCCGGATGGTGGATGAATTCTCCAACTTCGCACGAATGCCGAAACCGGTCTTTCGCCAGGAGAACGTCCACGAGATCGCGCGGGCTGCACTGTTCCTGCATGAGGTCGCGCACCCGGCGATCAGCTTCGCGATCGATCCGGCGTCCGCCAATATCCCGATGGTCTGCGACCGCCGCCAGCTCGGGCAGGCGTTGACGAACATCGTCAAGAACGCAGTCGAAGCGATTGAAGCTAAACGCAATCGCGATGGATCGTCGCCAGAAGGCGATAAGGTCGAACTCACGATCCGCGAAGAAGGCGACGAGATTTTCCTCGATCTGTTCGATACCGGCATCGGCCTTCCGGAAAATCGTGAGCGGTTGACCGAACCCTATATGACGACACGGGTGAGAGGCACGGGCCTCGGCCTCGCGATCGTGAAGAAGATCGTCGAAGAACATATGGGTGAAATCGCTTTCCTCGACCGCAAGGGCGGGGGGACCCACGTCCGCATCCGGTTCGACCGGGCGCGACTGGAAAACATGGCCGACGCGGGCGAGGAACTGCCCGCACCGAAGGTCGGCGACGATGGCGAATATGATGAGGAGATTGGCTGATGGCGCTCGATGTGCTGGTCGTCGACGATGAAGCGGACATTCGCGAACTGGTGTCCGGGGTCCTCGAGGACGAAGGCTATTCGGTGCGCACCGCAGCCGACAGCACCGCGGCGATCGAGGCGGTCGAGGACCGGCGGCCCAGCCTGGTATTGCTCGACGTCTGGCTTCAGGGATCTCGCCTCGACGGCCTCCAGATCCTCGAGGAGATCAAGCGTCGCGACGCGACCTTGCCGGTGATCGTCATTTCCGGGCACGGCAACCTCGACACGGCGGTGGCGGCGATACGCGAAGGCGCGGTCGACTTTATCGAGAAACCGTTCAAGGCCGACAAGCTGCTGCATCTTGTCGCCCGTGCCACCGAGACAGATCGCCTTCGACGCGAGAACGAGGCGCTCAAGGAGAAGATGGGCGCTGACGACAATTTGTCGGGAACCTCGGTCGCCATCAACACCGTCCGTGCGACACTCAAACGCGTGGCGCCGACCGGCAGCCGCGTGATGATCACCGGTCCGGCGGGGGTCGGGAAGGAAATCGCGGCGCGCATGATCCATAACTGGAGCCCGCGTGCCGGCGCCCCCTTTATCGTCGTCTCGTCGGCGATGATGAGCCCCGACAGGGTCGAGGAAGAGCTGTTTGGCAGCGAGACCGGCGGCGTGACCCGGCCTGGCCTTCTCGAGCAGGCGCATGGCGGCACGCTTTTCCTCGACGAAATCGCTGACATGCCCCTGACGACCCAAGGAAAAATCCTCCGCGTGTTGACCGACCAGAGCTATTCGCGCGTCGGCGGGCAGCGCCCGATCAAGGTCGATGTCCGCGTCCTTTCCGCCACCGCGAGGGACCTGGCCGACGAAATCCAGAATGGGCGCTTCCGCGAGGACCTGTTCTATCGTCTCAACGTCGTTCCGGTCCGAATCCCGCCCCTGCGCGAACGCCGCGAGGATATTCCGGTGCTCGTCGAACGGTTCCTCGCCCGCTTCGCCACCGACCGGCGTGTCCATCCGCCGGCCATTTCGAAGGATGCGCTGGCGGCTTTGCAGGCGCACGACTGGCCGGGCAACGTCAGGCAGCTTCGCAACATCATCGAGCGGACGATGATCCTCGCGCCCGGCGACCGGGTCGAACGGATAGAGCTCGACCTCCTGCCGCCGGAAGTCGTGGAAACCCAAGGCATGGTCGGCGTGCCGGCCGCCTCGATGGCGATCATGGGCTCGCCGCTGCGCGAAGCCCGCGAGAATTTCGAACGTGAATATCTCAAGGTCCAGATTCGCCGTTTTTCCGGCAACATCTCGCGCACCGCGTCGTTCATCGGCATGGAACGTTCGGCTCTGCACCGCAAACTCAAGGCGCTGGGCATCGGCGACAAGGATGAAGGACGCGACTAAAGCATGGGCGACAAATCACCGAATTTGCAGGATTTGTTCCTCAATGCATGTCGAAAAAGCCGGGCGCCCGTAACCATCTTCCTGGTCAAGGGGATCAAGCTTTCCGGTGTGATTACCGGATTCGACGCCTTTTCCCTGCTGTTGAGGCGGGATGGGGAGTCGCAGCTCGTCTACAAGCACGCCGTGTCGACAATCGTTCCGGCCCAGCGCCACGCCCTGCCCGAGGACGAAGGGCAGGGGGGTGGGCGTGCCTCGCTCCAGGACCAGCTTCTTCTCGCAGCGGAACGGGAGCAGTCGTCGGTGACGCTCTATCTCATGAACGGCGTGATGCTGCAGGGACGTCTCGAGGCGCATGACCAGTTCGCGCTGCTGGTCAGCCGCGGGGACCAGCAACAACTCGTCTATAAACACGCCATTTCCACGCTGCATGCCGACGTCTCTGCGGACGGCAACGACGCGGAGCCCGCGTGAGCGTCTTCAACCGGTCCGACGAGGAAGGGATCGGCCGCGGTGAGCGGGCGCTAGTCGTTCTGCCGGACATCGGCGGCGCGATGCGTTCGGTCGACGCGCGGCTTGAAGAAGCCGAGGGCCTGGCCGAAGCGATCGGGATCGACGTGGTCGGTCGCAAGGCGTTCCGCATCCGTCAGGCGCGGCCCGCCAGCCTGTTTGGCAAGGGGCAGGCGGAAGAGATTGCACAAATGGCGGAAACCGACGAGGCGAAGCTGCTGATCGTCGATGCCGCCCTGTCTCCGGTGCAGCAGAAGTCGCTCGAAGAAATGACCAAGTGCAAGGTCATCGACCGCACCGGCCTCATTCTCGAAATCTTCGGCGAACGCGCGGCGACGGCGGAAGGCCGGCTGCAGGTCGAACTGGCCCACCTCGACTACCAGGCGGGCCGCCTGGTGCGCAGCTGGACTCACCTCGAGCGCCAGCGCGGCGGCTTCGGCTTCCTCGGCGGCCCGGGTGAAACCCAGATCGAGGCCGACCGCCGGATGATCCGCGACCGCATGGCGCGGATTCGGAAGGAACTGGAGCAGGTGCGCCGGACCCGCGGTTTGCACCGCGACCGTCGGCAGCGCGCGCCGTGGCCGGTCGTGGCACTCGTCGGCTACACCAATGCTGGCAAGTCGACCCTGTTCAACCGCATGACCCGCGCCGACGTCATGGCCGAGGACCTGTTGTTCGCGACCCTTGATCCGACCATGCGCGACGTGCGTTTGCCCGGCTTCGACAAGGCCATCCTGAGCGATACGGTGGGATTCGTTTCGAACTTGCCGACCGAACTGATCGCCGCATTTCGTGCGACACTGGAAGAGGTCGCGGCCGCCGACCTCATCCTTCATGTCCGCGATCTGGCGCACCCCGACAGCGAAGCGCAGGCGGCGGACGTAACGTCGGTCCTCCAGAGCCTTGGCCTCGACGAGCCAGATAGCCCGCCGCGTCTCGAGGTGTGGAACAAGATCGACCTGATCGAAGGTGAAGACCGGATCGCGGTCGTCAACGAAGCGACGCGGCGGCATGACGTCATATGCGTGTCGGCGCTCGAGGGCTGGGGGATCGACGAGCTTCGGCAGGCCATCGCCGATCGCCTGCACGACGGCGCGGAAACGCGGCGGATCGACGTCCCCGCGACGGATGGCACGCGACTGGCCTGGCTCCATGCCCGCGGCCAGGTGCTCGCACAATCGCTCGATGGCGAGACGATGCACCTGTCGGTCAAACTCAGCGCCGATAACTGGGCGCGCTACGAGGCGCTCTAGGCTCTTTCGGCCTGCTTGGCCGCCGTCCAAAGCACTTCCTGGTCCTCCAACGTCATTTCGGTGAAGCCGGGCGTGGCCTCGATCGTGCGGAAACGCCGCTCGAATTTCCTGTTGGCCTTGCGAAGCGCCTCTTCCGGATCGATCTTCAGAAACCGTGCGAAGTTGACGACGGCGAAGATCAGGTCGCCGACCTCTTCCTCGAGCATTTCGGGTGGCGCTTCGGCGATCTCGTCCAGCTCTTCGCGGATCTTCGCCTTGGGACCTTCGACGTCGGGCCAGTCAAAACCGGTGCGGGCTGCACGCTTCTGCAGCTTGGCAGCCCGTTCCAGTGCCGGCAGCGATAGCGCAACGCCGGCCAACGCGCTTTGATCGGGATGGGCAGCGCGTTCGGCGGCCTTGATTTCTTCCCATAGGTGATGACCACCGACTTCAGCACCGCCAAAAATGTGCGGGTGACGTCGTTCCAGCTTGTCCGAAATGCTGTCCAAAACGTCGCCGACGTCGAAGTGGCCGGCTTCCTCCGCCATGCGGGCGTGGAACACGACCTGGAGCGCAAGGTCGCCAAGCTCGCCCTTGAGGTCCGCGAGATCGCCGCGATGGATCGCGTCGGCGACCTCATAAGCTTCCTCGATCGTGTACGGGGCGATGGTCTCGAAAGTCTGGACGCTATCCCATTCGCAGCCGGTGTCCGGATCGCGTAGCCGGGCCATGATCGAGACGAGGCGGGACAGCGCATCTCCGTTTCTCGCATCGCCGCGTGCAGGCGCATTTTCGGCAGAAATCCGGTTCGGGGGGGCATCCAACGTCACATCTCCGTTAGTCTGATAATATGTATTCTTGACGCGGAGAGGTCGCCATCATCGTCCCTCCCGCTCCCCGGGCTGCGCGTCCTCGCTTCGCTGCGGGCGCGCATCGCCGGGAGCGGGGCTCGCTCCATGAGGCGAACGGCCCGCCGCAAGCTCGTCATCCATCATTTCATAATCGCAGCGGAGGCCTTCTTCGAGCGTACGCAGAACATAATCCACGTCTTCGTCATCCATATTCCGGAGAAAGCGCGCGACCAATTTGAGATTGTCCACGTGCTTCTCAGGAACCGTGACATTCACTCGCTTCAGCCCAGCCTGCGACTGGCGGAGATCGAAGGCTCGGCGGCGATCGGAAGGGATTTCCGCAATGAACCTCTCCATTGGTGTCATCTTCGCCATGCTGCCCTCAGTACGGACGCTAGCGGCGCCATCGAGGAAGGAAGGGCCAGAGAGAGAGGGATTGCAGTCCCCGCCGATAGCGTCCGTACGGACATAATGCATCATGTCCGCACGCCCCGCAATAGTCCGAGGCGCCTTTCTGAATGACTATCTCTGGAAAATCCCGTTTTCGGGACGAATTCGCACCTTGTCGCTAGAGTGATGCGGAGGCTCTACCCGTACGACCGCTAACGACCCATTCCAGACGTTGCATTCCCGATCCCCACGGGCAATCCTAAGGGAAGATGCTTTCATTTGAGGGAGTGCAGTTTGTTATTAATCGGGCTGGCACTCGCAGGTCTAAGCTTTTCCGCGAGCGGAACTTGCTCACTTCCTGCTGACACCTCCTTCGTGGAGAACTTCTCCGAGCTACCGAAAGAAATTCAAAAGCGAATCCTCGCGGACGGAACAGTGGCGGAGCGTGGCGGGAAATTCAGTCCCAACGACAACATAACCGCTCCTGCCCTTCCAACTCGCCGCTTTGTAACCGCCGGACGTAAGGGTCAAACTTGGTTCGTTCAAATCGAAGACGGAGGCTTCGGCGGCCCTCACATCGACGTCTACGGCTATTGGCTCGTCAAAGACACGCGGACGCAACGCGTCGATTCAATGGAAGTAGCGACATTGGCAGGCCCGCCATGCGATGCGGCAAGAGCGATCCTCCTCGGGGTGCACAATTTCTTCCACTCACGGTGATGTTCGTTAGACGTCCGCTAACGACCCATTGCGGACATTAAGGAGACTTGCCATTGTTGGGCATGTCAACCGAACCAAATGCCCACGCTCTGATGCTTCGGGACACCATCCTGAACCTGGAAAACGACCTAAAGGAATTGACCGGGACTTCGGACTTTGACCGAGGTTATCAAATGGGTCTGGATTTTGCCCTGAATACAATCAGGCTTCAGTGTGATGTATTTGACTTGGACGACGTCTTGAAGATGGTTCAGGGCTAGCCTTCCGCGCAGCGTGAGCGACCCGTTCTCAGCGATCCTGACCACGGCCACTTTGCACCCTTTGTGGTCGTGCGCGCCTGGCGACCGCTAACGACCCATTGCCGCCGAAACTTCGGTGTGCTGAAAGCTGGTCGGACCGGCTTTGCCCCGTCGTCTTAGGGTAGGACACCGCACTTTGACTGCGGCGGTCGCGGTTCGAATCCACGCGGGGCATCCAGAATAGGATATCCGCTTTCCATTCTTAGTGGTCACCTAGGCCCATTGGCGCGAGACGTATGGTCTTGAAGGTGTTGCTTCGAGAAAACAAATTTAGGAAGCAAATTGGCGAAAGTTCGCCGTTTCTTACCGTGGTGCCTCCGGTGGGCCTCGGCACTACCATAGGTTGTCAAACGCATTTCAAAGGGAAATCCGATGAACCGGATCATAGCATTTTTTTTGGCGCCGGGACTCGTTAGTTGCGTAGCGCCGTCGAGGGATATCGACTTTGACAGAGCTATGACGGCGAATAGTTCCGTCGAGCCAATTGAACTAAAAGGATACATTGAAGCTAATCCAGAAGGTGTCTCATTGTACGAAAGTCGAGGCGCCCTAAGTAATCTCGACGATAAAAGGTGCGTCGTCTTGGGCTCGAGACAACCGGAAGTGAGGCGCACTCTCCAAAATCTAGATGGGGCACTTGTCCGGGCTCGCGGCTTCATAAAGGAGCTCAAATGCGATTCGAATGATCTTTGTCTTTCAGTTTGTTCCAATATAACGATGAGCGTCACCGCTATCAAAAAATTGCAATAGTATTTCGATAATTTAAAGGACGACGATTAGTGTCCGCATCCCACCCATCGCGGACATCCATCGACGCAAAGGAAATCCCGTTTTCGGGACAAATTCGCACGTTCCTGGGTGCGCTGCCCCCGGCATGTAAAGGGACCGTGGCTCGCTTCGCTGCGCCCGCACCACTCCCTTGACATTGCCTCCCCCGCGTTCGCCACGTGGCATCTCCCGGCCCCTGGCCGGAAGCTTTCCTATTTGGCTCCGTCCAGCCACTTATCGAGTTCGTCCGGCGTGAATGCGCCCCGGGGAACTTTGAGCTGATCGAGCATCTTCGCGTAATGCTCCCCGGGCAGCGGTGAGGGGTCCCGAAACGGCTCTCCAATTGCGCCCAAGAGCTCGTTTGTCAGACCGATGCAAAGCGCAATCAACGCTTTGAGTTGGTCGATGCGGATATTCGCATCTTTGAACATGTCCTCGTACGTTTTCTTCGCTGTTCGGTGTGCAAAGACATTGTTGCGGAGCAACTGAAGTTTTCGGAACGCCGGACGAGCTGCCTTCAGATTTCGCGCGACCTCCGGAAGTTGAATGTGCCGCTGACGCTCCAGTTCGCGTAAAATAGCAGGCAGGCAGATCGTTCTTTTGTCGTCGTCAAGCAACGCGTGGATCTCGCCTACGACACCCGCCAGTTGCCCATGCTGTAGGAAGCGAAGATGCTCCCAGTGTTCTCCAATTGCAGGATGGCGCGAGCGTCCCTCCTGACTAGCGGTAAGCCACCAAAGGTCGAAGTGGACGTGCGCCCTAAGCGCCATTCGCGACGCCGTGTCGATTTGCTGTTCAATGGCGAGACTCATACCCATCCTCGCAGCATAGAAACCGACCGGCTCTCGTTTCAATGGCGCAGGATGTCTCATTTTTTGAGACAATTTCGCACGTTTCAGTAAGGGCTGTTCGCATCGAGATCGCTTTCCAGCGCTTCGAAGGCTGCCCTTAGTTTTTTTGCTGTGGCCCGCGAGATTGGCTGCCCTTCCGTCGTGCGCTCGAGAGTCAGCAATCGCTTCCGCAAATCGTCGCAAACTGTAAGCCACCCGCACCACAGAAAGAAGCTCGTCTGTCCATTTGGTCCCGATTGCCACTTCTTGATCTTGGTGCGGATAAACTCGCGAACCGGCATTCCAAGCTTCGAAGGCGGATACGTTGCTACCAGCGCCACGTTCTCGGGATGAGGCTCCGTCGGGATTCGCCGAAGAGCACCTCGTCGAGCGGCGGCGCTGCGTTCGTCAGGTGACAGAAGGCCCCGCTTCTGCGGGCCACATTCTATCGGACCCGGGGAAGCGGGTTGAAGTGCTTTGGAGGGCGGCTTCGCCCGAGACACCTACGCCGCGACGAACATCGCAGAAAACCCCCGTTGACCGGTCGGAATTCAAGTTGCTGGATGATCTCGGTCGCGCGACTAGGGATACGTCCGGCCTCCTCGATGGAAGGCTGCTTCTAGGGAGCGCACCTACGACTCGTGGGGGAAATGTATCACGGTCGGACCAGCAGGCAACGGACGTCTAAGCAGCAGTAGTCGCGAGCGCGGCCGTTAGTGCTTCCGACCATTCAGGCCGAGGAGCCCCGACCACCTCGACATGACGCCTGAATGGAACGACGTTCGACAAGGTCGCAAAACGCGTAGCGATATCCCAGCCTGTCTCGTCCAGAAGTTCCTTGCGGAGCCGGCGGAATGAAGACGGCGCCATGCCGGCGCGAAGATCGTTCCCAGCGCGCCACGCCGCCAAAGCATGGGAGTGGCGAGGCTTGAGGCCGATTTCGCCCAGGTCGACGGTGTCGAGGTTCACGACGATTTTTCGCATATCGAGTTTGCTCACGTAGGCCTCCCATATCTCGCGCACTTTGGCGGGGGTCCACTGACCCACTTTCTGTAGTTTGAGCCGCTTTAGCTCGGCAGTTCTCAATGTCAGTTCGACGCGGATCGTTCGGTTTACTTCCTCTAGAAGTCCGGCGACCGCATAGGCCGGACGGGGAAGGGGGTGCGCGCCTATTTCGCGCCCTTTCGAGTAAAGCTTGAGGGCCCAGTCCTTCGCGCGCTTTCCCTTCGCAGCGCGTCCATAGTAGAGGGTCGACCCGCCGCTATCCATGACACCACGACCGCGATACGGGCACCAAACCCCGTCCTCCATCGCCCGAAGGACGGGAAGGACATCCGCATCCCGATCGAGCAGCCACGAGCCGGTGAGATCAATCCGACTGATGTAGCCCTCTGAGAAATCAATCTCGGCGTTAAACGGCAGTTCAGGCCAGATTGCAGCTTTAGCCTTCTCGACCACGTCAGCCAGCACGTGGCGGACGTCGTCAGAACCGAACAGATTATGACCTTGCAGGAACTTGGCCGGATTCCCGGAAATCTCGAGGCCGCTTTCCCTCCGCGCGGCTCCTAAGCCAACGAGGCCGGGGCTCTCCTCGACGTACTCGGCGCCAATGGCTCGGAACGTCATGTTGCTATCCCAGCTTCCACGCACGTTCTTTCGCGTCGGGCATTGCCATTCAACGCGGCCATCTTCTGCGATGCGGAGCACGTGGCCAGCGTTCACTGGAATCCCAACGGGATCGGGCAACTCGACTGTTAGGAAGTCGATCATCAACGCCGGATGGCTGGGCAGCGCGTTGCTCATTTTTGAGCAAAATTCGCATGGTTATTATCCCTGCGAATTTCAAATGGGGGGAGCTGGCTTAGAGGGGCAGCAGCCTCAGACCAGCACAAGTCTGATAATATGTATTATGTAAATATTATATTGGTTGTCAGGGTCGCATCACCAGCCAGCGGCCCTCCACACTCCAGGCCTTGAGGGTCGATAGCCAGTTCATCCCCAGGACGTTCAAATCGTCGGTATCGGCGACGTGCACGCGCATATTCCGGCGCGAGATACCGGCGACGCTCACGTCGTCCGCACGGCCCGCCGCGACGTGGATGACGCCGTTGCCCGTCTGGACTTCCTGGTTCCGCGCTTCGCTAACGTTCAGTCCGGCAAGCTGCGCCGTCGGCCGACCGATGGTCGTCACCGATGCGCCGCTGTCGACCAGGAAGCGCACCGGCCGGCCATTGACCAGCCCGTCGACCCAGAAATGGCCGTCGATCGCCATTGGGATGCGGACTTCCTGCTGGTCGGCGATCGGGGCGCCCGTGGCTTCGGCTCTCAGGCGCTGGCCGACGTAGCCGAGGTCGTCGCGGAAACTGAACACGACGAAGCCAGCTCCGAAGATCAATACCCAAGCCAGCGCCATCTTCAGCAACTTCGCCGCGGGCTCGCGACGGCTGATCAGCCCGCCCACGACCAGGAACATCGCCAGCAAGAGGTAGAGCGAGCCCATCATCGTGTCGTTGGTCACAAGGCGATCTCCAGGCCGTCATGCGCGGGCGCGGCCCACGCCGGAAGCTCGGCCGATAGCGTCGAATAATCCATGCTGTTATCGAGATGCGTCAACCAGACCTTGCCGACCTGCAATTCTTCCGCCCACGCCAAGACAGCGTCGAGATGGGCATGGGTGGGATGAGGACGCCGTCGCAGGCAATCGCAGATCCAGTGGTCGACACCCTCGTAAAGTGTCCGCATGGCGTCCGTCATCTCATGGAAATCAATGGCATATCCGATGGACTGCCCATGCCAGTCGAACCGCATGCCGAGCGATGTAATACCGCCGTGCGGCTGGTCGACGAAGTGGACCTGTGCCCCACCCAGCAGCATATCCATCTCGATGGGCTTGGCATCTAGCACGGGTGGATAAAGCGGCCGCGTGCCTTCGAATGCGTAAGCAAACCTCGCTGCCAGCCGCTCGATCACGTCGGCGCGCGCATGGACCGGAACCGGTGCACCCAAGGCATGGGAGACCTGACGCAAGTCGTCGATACCGTGGCAGTGGTCGGCATGATCGTGGGTCACGATCACGCGGTCCACGCGGTCCCTGCCCGCCGCGTTCATTTGCGCGCGAAGGTCGGGTCCACAATCGACGAGCAGGCTTTCACCATCGCAGTCGACCAGGATCGAGGCGCGCAAGCGCGCATTGCGCGGGTCGGCAGGATCGCACGCGCCCCAGTCGTTCCCGATCCGCGGCACACCGGACGATGTCCCGCAGCCGAGAATGCGAACCTTCACGCGCGGCTTTTGCTGAAGAGTTTGAAGAAGTTGTCGGTCGTCGCTGCTGCCAGTTCGTCAAGCGGCTCGCCTCGCAGATCCGCGAGGAACGCCGCGGTATCGGCGACAAAAGCGGGCTCGCAGGTCTTCCCGCGGTTCGGCACGGGCGCAAGGAACGGGCTGTCGGTCTCGACCAAGAGCCGATCTAGCGGCAATTCCCTAGCTGTCGCTTGGAGCTCGGCCGCATTCTTGAACGTCACGATACCGGACATTGAAACATAGAAACCAAGGTCGATCGCGTGCTTTGCCAGCCAGGCCGATCCGGTGAAGCAGTGGAGGACGCCGGTGACACCCCCCTTCCCGACTTCGCGGGTCAGGATCTCGGCGGTATCTTCTTCCGCGTCGCGCGTGTGGACAACCAGCGGCAGGCCTGTCTCGCGCGCTGCCTCGATATGAGCCTGGAACCGCTCGCGCTGCGCCGAGCGGTCGGACTTGTCGTAAAAATAGTCGAGGCCGCATTCCCCGATAGCGATCACCCGGGAATGCTCGGCGGCATCGACAAGGATCTGGGCGCCGAGGTCCGGATGTGCGTCGGCTTCGTGCGGATGGACGCCGACCGTCGCCCACACGTCGCGCTCACGCTCGGCGGTGGCGATGACGTCATTCCACTCGCGCTGGCGGGTCGAAATATTCAGAAATCCGCCAATGCCGCGCGCCCGAGCTGCCGCCAGCACTTCGTCTTGCCGGTCTGCAAGGCCCTCGTAGTTGAGGTGGCAATGGCTATCGATCAGCGTCATTTACGCCTCCGCCAACTCCAAACGCGGGAAGACCGGCGTTGGCTGCGCGATGGAAGCGCCTTCTCCCGAGGCGATGAAGTCGAGGATCTTGGCCGCTGAGGCCGGCACGACCGGCGCAATCCCTGTAGCAAGTGCGCGGACGCAAGCTACGATTGTTCCGAGCACCGCCGCCATGCGTTCGGGATCCGTTTTCTTAAGTGCCCAAGGAGCCTGTTCGTCCACGTATTGATTGCATGCGAAAACAGCTCGTAGCCATGCATCGATCCCAGAGGAAAAGGCGAACCGATCGAAGTCGCGCGGCATTTCGTAATTGACAGCGGTCGCGACCAAAGTCTGCAATTCAAGGTCGACATCAGCCTCTCCGGCAGCAGGAAGGACGCCGTCCAAGTTCTTGAAAACCATCGACAGGCTGCGCTGGGCGAGGTTGCCGAAGCTGTTCGCCAGCTCCGCATTGACGCGGGTCATCAGCGATTCCTCGCTGACCCCGCCGTCCTGCCCAAAGCTCACTTCACGCAGCAGGTAGTAACGTAGGGCATCGACGCCATAGCGTTCCGCGACGGCAAGCGGCTCGACCGTGTTGCCGAGGCTCTTCGACATCTTCTCCCCGCCCTTGGCGAGAAGGTGACCGTGACCGTACACAAGCTTGGGCAGCGCGATGTTCGCCGACATCAGGAAGGCCGGCCAGTAGACGGCGTGGAAGCGCACCACGTCCTTGCCGATCAGGTGGCAATCCGCCGGCCAATATTTGTCCCACGCCTCGCCGCCGTTCGGATAACCGACGCCCGTAATGTAATTGGTGAGTGCATCGAGCCACACGTACATGACGTGGTTGTCGCTGCCCGGCACCTTGATCCCCCAGTCGAAACTCGTCCGGCTGACCGACAGGTCCTTCAGCCCGCCCTCGACGAAGCGAAGCACCTCGTTTCGGCGGCTGGCCGGCTGGATGAAGTCCGGGTTGGCGGCATAATGGTCGAGCAGCTTTTGTTGGTAGTTAGAGAGCCGGAAGAACCAGCTTTCCTCGATCGTCCACTCGACGGGCGTTCCCTGCGGGGACAGCTTGGCGCCGTCCTCACCGTCGACCAGCTCGCCTTCGTCGTAATAGGCTTCGTCTCGGACTGAATACCACCCTTCGTAGCGATCGAGGTAAAGGTCGCCGTTGGCTTCCATCGCCTTCCAGATCGCTTGGGCAGCGGCGTGGTGGCCGGGATCGCTGGTGCGGATGAAGCGATCATACGACACATCAAGCATGTCGCACATCGCCTGGAATTTTCCCGACATTTCGTCCGCTAGTTGCTTGGGTGCAAGGCCCCGCGCCCTCGCCGCCTGGGCCATCTTCAGGCCATGCTCGTCGGTTCCAGTCATGAAAAAGACGTCGCGGCCTTCCGCGCGCCGGAAACGGGCCATGACGTCGGCGGCGATCGCCTCGTAGGCGTGGCCGATGTGCGGTTCGCCATTGGGATAGGAAATGGCGGTGGTGATGTAATAGGGCTTGGACATTGGCGCCGCCCTACCCGTCCCGCCTCAGGCCTTCAAGGAAAGGCTGGCGAGCAACCCGCCAAGTTGGAACGCCGTCATGGCCGGGTCCAGCGAAAGGCGCGGCGCGATGGCGGCCGTCTGGCGGGCCTTCTCGTAAGCGTCGAGCGCGCGCTCGCGCCGTGGGCCGGTAGCGTGCTGCGCTTCGGCGGCGATGAGGCCGGGCACCATCTGCAGGAACGCGGCGTAGCGATCTGCCGCCGCCTTGCCGGCCAGTTCCTTCGATAGCTGCGACCGGCGCGCATTGTCGCGGTCACCTTCGGCCATCAGAAGCTGGGCCGCCGTCACCAAGGGCGGCAGGTCGAGATCGGCCGCGGCCAGCGCCCGGCCGATCGACCCCTGACCGTAATCGACCAGCGCCGCCACCGCCGCATCGGCAAGATCCGGTTTTGCCAGTCGCACCTGCGACGCCATGACGTCATCGCCAAGTGTCTGGAAATCCAGCCTTCTGCAGCGCGACCTGATGGTCGGAAGGAGACGTCCAGGCGCGTGCGCTACGAGGAAGAACAGCGTGTTTGCCGGCGGCTCCTCCAGCATCTTAAGCAACGCGTTGGCCGCGCTCGCTTCGAGATCGTCGGCAGCATCGATGATGATCGTCCGCCAAGGGCTGAGCGAGGGCGTGACGCTCAGCATCTCGAACAGTGAGCGGACCTGATCGACGCTAATGTTGCGCGCCAGTCCCCCGGTGGGCCTCTCGAGCCGCTCGAGCAAGCGGTAGTCGGGATGACTTCCGGCCGCGATCAGGCGCGCGGCCGGGTGATCGGGCTCGACGCCGAGGCCCGCAAGTTGCGGTTCCGGGCCGGCGGCATCCGCCAATACACGCCTTGCCGCCGCCTTCGCGAAAGTCGCCTTGCCGACCCCACGCGGACCGGCCAGCAGCCAGGCATGGTGGATCCGGCGATTTCTCCACGCCGTGAGGAACAGGTCCACGGCCCGATCCTGACCGACAAGTTTCACGGCAGCAGGTCGCCCAATGCATAAAGCAGGCGCGCCGTCACGGTCTGTGCGCTGCCCGCAGCATCGACCAGCTTGACGCGATCCGGCTCGCGCTGGGCCATCGCGCGGAAGCCCGCATCGACCGAGGCATGGTAGGCGGGCGGTCGAGAGCCGATGCGATCCCCGGCATGACCGTCGCGAACGCGCGCACGGGTCGCGCCTTCGTCGCCTTCCAGCGCCAGGACCAGTGTCCGGTCGGGCAAGAAGTCGAGGCTCCCGAAGCGGTGGAGGTCGCGGACGGCGTCAATGCCGAGGCCGCCCGCCTCCCCTTGGTAGGCGAGGCTGGAGTCGATGAACCGGTCCGACAACACCCAATCGCCCCGCTCGAGCGCCGGCTTGATCGTCCTCTCGATATGGTCCGACCGGGCGGCGGCGAACAACAGGGCCTCGGCCCGAGGGTTCCAGCCCGGTCCGTCACCTTCGAGCAGGAGCTTGCGGATCGCCTCCGCTCCCGGGCTTCCCCCGGGTTCACGCGTGACGACGACCGACAGGCCGCGCCCCTTAAGCGCTTCGGCCAAGGCGGCAAGCTGGGTCGACTTACCGACCCCCTCCCCGCCTTCGAGGGCAATGAACCGCCCGCGCGGCATCAGGCCATGCCGACCAGCTGCTTGAGGCCCGCCCAGAAGCGCCCGAAGAAACCGGCCTCGCCGACGTCGTTGGCGGCGACCAGCGGCATGACCTGTTCGCCCGAGGTCGAGGTGGTGACGACGAGGTCGGCAATATGGTCGCCCTTCTTGAACGGTGCCTTCACCGGGCCCTGGTAGCGGATTTTCATGCCGCCGACCTTGGACAGCACGCCGGCGGGAATGGTGATCGCAAGGTCGCGCGGCGCGACGAGGTCGACGCTGTTCGATCCGCCCATCTGCACCTGCGCCTTTCCAAGCACGGTGCCGGCCTTGAACAGCGGCTTCGCCTGCCAGGCGTTGAAGCCCCACTGCATCAAGCGGACACTCTCGGTGATGCGGTCGTTGTAGGTTTTCAGGCCCGCGACGACCATGATGAGGCGACGACCGTTCTGTTCGGCCGAACCGGTGAAGCCATAGCCCGCCTCTTCGGTGTGGCCTGTCTTTAGGCCATCAGCACCGGCGACCTTGCCGAGGATCGGGTTTCGGTTGGCCTGGGTGATGTCGGCGCCCGCGCCCATCGTCTTGCCCCAGGTGAAGTTCGGCTGGGCATAGAACTGCTTGTAGAGCTTGGGGTGGTTTTCCACCTCCGCCCGCGCCAGCGTCGCAAGATCTCGCGCGGTGACGTAGGTGCGGCCCTCGTCCGGCCAGCCGTTGGCGGTGCCGAAATGGCTGTTCTTGAGGCCGAGGCGGGCCGCATTCTCGTTCATCACGTTGACGAACGCTTCCTCTGTTCCGGCAATGCATTCGGCCAGCACGACCGACGCGTCATTGCCGGACAGGGTGACGATGCCGTGAAGGAGGTTTTCGACGCTGACTTGCTCGTTGACGGACAGGAACATGGTCGAACCGGCCTGCGGGCCATGCCACTTCTGCCAGGTTTCCGGGCGCACGGTGCACATCTTGTTGAGCGGCAGCTCGCCGCGGTCGATCAGCTCGAACGCGACATTGGTGGTCATCATCTTTGCCATCGAGGCCGGGGGCATCTTCTGGTCGGCGTTCTTGTCCAGCAGCACCGCGCCCGACGAGAGGTCGATCATGTAGGCGATCGGCGCCGCGGTCTCGAACGGCGGGGCCGCGGCAGGTGCGGGCACGGCGAGAATCGCGGCGGAAGCGGACAGGAGGGCGATGCGGGTAAAGGGGCTGCTCATGCCCCTTCCCTAACGCGGCATGTCCGCTTGCGCGAGGGGGTCAGCGGCGAACAATCGCATCGGCGAGCAATCCCACCGACAATGCGTAGAAATTCGAGCAGTTATAGTCGAGGATTGCGCGATAGTTGGTGCTGAGGAGGTAGGCGGTCGCGTTCGGGCCATCCGGCTCGAGCAGGCTCAACATTTCGTTCTCGCCGATGCCCCTCGTCGTTCCGAGTGGCTGCACTCCGAGGCGACGCCACTCGGCAAGCGACTTCCACTGGCTGTGCCGCTTGTAGACGGCGGGACAACGCGGGGCCGTCATGCGGTTGGCTATCGCGGCACGGTTCAGGGTCGCCGGCGTGCGCACGGCAATCCCCCAGTGGACATTGGGTTTCCAGCCCGCCTCGCGAAGGTAGGCGGCGATCGAGGCAAGACCGTCCGGCTCGCTCGACCAAATATTGGCCACGCCGTCCCCGTCTCCGTCGGTGGCCAACCGCAGGACCGTCGAAGGCATGAACTGCGGATAGCCTGTCGCGCCGGCCCAACTTCCTTTCAGGCGGTAGCGGGGCGTACCGCGGTCGAGCAGCTTCAATGCGGCGACGAATTCGCTTTCGAACAGTTCACGGCGACGGCCCTCGTAGGCCAGCGTAGCCAGCGCTGGCAGCAGGTCGAACCCGCCGGTCACCGCACCATAGCTGGTTTCATGGCCGTAGATTGCCATCAGTACGGATGCCTCGACGCCGGTCCGCCGTTCGATCGCCGCGAGGCGGGTGAAATTGGTGGCATAGCGCGCCTGTCCGCGTCGGATCAGGTCGTCGGTGACATGGGCTCGCCGATACGGGGCGAACGGCGGAATGGCGTTCGGGTTGTTCACCCCGCCCGGTTGGCCGCGGTCGAGCTGGATCACCCGCGCATTCTGTTCGAGCCCCGACAGCGCGGAGACGATAGTCGCTTCGCGTACGCCTTCGCGCCGTGCCCTCGTCGCCAGCTGGAGCTTGTAGCCGGCGAAACCGGACGGCGCCTGCACTGCTGGTGCTGCCGGTCGGTAGACGAATTGCGGGGAAACCGAACGCGATGCGGACCCACGCTCGGGCAGCGGGGCCAGCGGATCCAGTTGCTGTGCGCTGGCGCCGGTCATCATGACCAGTGCCACTGCCGCCATCATGCCCATCCGGATCACCTCGCCCCGCCTCATTACGCCTTACAACTAGCCATCCAACGCCCCAAGGCGCCAGCGGGTTCGTCCCGCCGCTTGCACCTTTCGTCGGCCCGGCATAGGCGGGCGAGGCTGAAGGGGCGCTGAAGCGGCGTGGCGCGCGGAGAGGTGGCCGAGTGGTTTAAGGCAGCGGTCTTGAAAACCGCCGTGCGGGCAACCGTACCGTGGGTTCGAATCCCACCCTCTCCGCCAGTGACGGAAGTGCCACGGCAGTCGCGGGCGGGATCGGCGTAGCCAATCCCACCCTCTCCGCCACAAGACGGGGCGCACATGGACCGATCCCACCTCCTCGTGCTCGACGAGGGCACGACCTCCACCAGAGCGGTGCTCTACGACCGCGAAGGCCGCGTCCTGCACGTCCACGCCGAGCTGCTCGAACAACATTATCCTGCGCCGGGCCTCGTCGAACATGACGCGAACCAGATTTGGGAGCGCACCCTTTCCTGTGCCCGGGCCGTGATCGAGGCCGCCGGCGGGCCGGAACGCATCGCCGCCATTGGCATCACCAACCAGCGCGAAACGACGGTCGCGTGGGATTTGGAGACCGGACTGGCCGTCCGGCGGGCCATCGTCTGGCAGGATCGTCGCACGGCGTCCCGCTGCGAAGAATTGCGAGACCAGGAGGACTTGGTCCAACGCACGACCGGTCTCCGCCTCGATCCCTATTTCGCCGGCACCAAGATGGCGTGGCTGGCGCAGCAGCCCGAAGCGCAGGCCTTGGGTGATAGGTTGGCCTTGGGCACGATCGACAGCTGGTTGCTGTTCAAGCTCGCCGGCAAGCGCCAGACGGACGTGTCGAATGCGTCGCGCACCCTGCTGATGGATCTCGATGCGACCGACTGGTCGCCGGCCATGCTCGACCTGTTCGGCGTGCCACGGAGCGCCTTGGGCGTGATCGGCCCCTGTTTCGGGCAGTTGGCGACTACTCACGCGGACCTGTTCGGAGTGCCCATCCCGATTTGCGCGATGGTTGGCGACCAGCAATCGGCCACCATAGGGCAGGCCTGCCTCGAGCCGAGCCAAGCGAAGTTGACACTCGGCACGGGCGCGTTCGCGCTGGTCAATGCCGGGGAGGCCGCGCCGCGCGAACCCGGCCGACTGCTCGGCACCGTACTGGTCGACGGCGCGGGTCGACGGTCGTTCGCACTCGAGGGGTCGATTTTCGTCGCCGGCAGCCTCATGCAATGGCTGCGCGACCAGCTCGGCCTGATCGTCACGGCTGGCGAAAGCGAGGCGCTCGCCGCCTCGATCGAGGACAGCGGCGGGGTCATGCTGTTGCCCGCGCTCGCCGGGCTTGGCGCGCCCTACTGGGCGCCTGAGGCACGGGGTATGGTGACGGGCATGAGCTTTGCGACCACGCGCGCGCACCTCGCTCGCGCCGCGCTGGAGGCGGTCACCCACCAAGTGGTCGATCTCGCCGACGAATTTGCGGCTTGCGGCGTTGCCTGGCGCGAACTTCGACTCGATGGCGGGATGAGCGCCAACAATTGGCTGGCGCAGGATCTTTCCGACATGCTGGGTATCGACGTCATCAGGCCCGACGACGTTGAGACGACCGCGCGCGGCGCCGCCATCCTCGCGTCGGTCGGCGCGGGTCTCTATCCCGACATCGCGACGGCCGCGGCCGCGATGCGCCCGACCGAACGGCGCTTTACGCCGCGTCGGGGGCAAGAGGCACTCCGCGAGGGCCGGATGGAGCGCTGGCACGTCCTGCTTCGCGCAGCTGGCGTGGACGCGACTGGCGCTCTGCCGCCGGGGGCGGTAAAGGCCCCGCATTCCTGAATCGCATTCGAAAGAGATCGCCGTGGCCGAGCCGAAAATCCTGCCGTTCAACTGGGAAGACCCGTTCGATCTCGAACACCAGCTGACCGAGGAAGAGCGGATGGTTCGCGACACGGCCGAGGGCTACGCGCAGGAAAACCTGCTGCCGCGGGTCAAGGACGCCTACCTCCACGAAGACTTCGATCGCGAGATCATGCGCGAGATGGGCCAGCTCGGCCTGCTTGGTGCCACGGTGTCGCCGGAATATGGCGGGGCCGGTCTCGGCTACGTCAGCTACGGCCTGATCGCCCGCGCGGTGGAGCGGGTCGATAGCGGTTACCGCTCGGCCTGTTCCGTGCAGAGCTCGCTCGTGATGCATCCGATCAATGCCTACGGCACCGAGGAGCAGAAGCGGAAATATTTGCCCGGCCTCGCGTCGGGCGAGCTGGTCGGCTGTTTTGGCCTGACCGAGCCGGACGCCGGCTCCGATCCCGGCGGGATGCGCACTCGCGCCGAGAAGATCGACGGTGGCTACCGCCTCAAGGGCGCGAAAATGTGGATTACCAATTCGCCGATCGCCGACGTGTTCGTCGTCTGGGCGAAGTCGGAACACCACGATAACCGCATCCGCGGCTTCGTCCTCGAAAAGGGCATGAAGGGACTGTCGGCCCCCAAGATCAAGGAGAAGCTCTCGCTTCGCGCCTCGATCACCGGGGAGATCGTCATGGACGGTGTCGAGGTCGGCGAGGACGCGCTATTCCCCGACATCTCGGGCCTGGCCGGTCCGTTCGGCTGTCTCAACCGCGCCCGCTACGGCATCGGCTGGGGCTCGATGGGCGCGGCCGAGGACTGCTATCGCGCTGCGCGCCAGTACACGCTCGACCGCCACCAGTTCGGCCGTCCGCTGGCGTCGAACCAGCTGGTCCAGCTCAAGCTCGCTAACATGGTCACCGAAATCACCCTCGGCCTGCAGGCGGCGTTGCGCGTCGGCCGTCGGCTCGAAGCAGGTGAACTCGTCCCGGAGGCGATCAGCCTCATCAAGCGCAACAATTGCGGCAAGGCCCTCGATATCGCCCGCATCGCCCGCGACATGCACGGCGGCAACGGCATCTCGGCTGAATTCCCGGTCATGCGCCACGCGGCGAACCTGGAAACGGTCAACACCTACGAAGGCACGCACGACGTCCACGCCCTGATCCTCGGGCGCGCTATTACCGGGATTGCCGCTTTCTAGGCCCCTAGCGGACGGCTGAGGACGGCGAGCAGTTCGCCCTTGTAGTCACGCGACGGCTCGGCCGCGAAGCCGAGGCGTTCGGCCAGCGCTACCGAGGCTGTGTTTTCGGGGGTGATCATCGCCCACAGCGTCTGGCCGGCTAGGTGCTCGTCGGCCCAGGCCAGCATCGCGCGGCACGCTTCGCCGGCATAACCCTGGCCATGGACGTCGCTGTCGAAGATCCAGCCCATTTCGGGTTCGCCGTCCCAGCCGATACCGCGTCGGGCGTCGAAGATGCCGACGTTGCCGAGGATCCGGCCGTCGTCCTTGCGCTCGACCATCCAGCCGCCGTAGCCGCACACGGGCCACATGCCGACCGACGAGACGATGCGGCGCCACAAATCCTCGTCCGACATCGGCGGGCCGAGAAAGGCGTTGACCTCGGGCTTGGCCATGATCGCCTTATGCGCGTCGAAGTCCCCCGCGACGAAGCCGCGGAGGATCAGGCGCTGGGTCTCGAGGACAGGCGCCGGGTGAAGTCCAGCGCCTGCCACGAGCGCTTACTTCTTGCCGAGCGAGAGGCCGCCGAAACGCTTGTTGAAGCGCGCGACCTGGCCACCGTCTTGCAGCATGCGGGTGCCGCCGGTCCACGCCGGGTGTGCCAGCGGATCGATGTCGAGCTGCAGCGTGTCGCCTTCCTTGCCCATCGTCGAACGGGTCTGGAACTGCGTGCCGTCGGTCATCTGGACGGTGATGAAGTGATAGTCGGGATGGGTATCGGTCTTCATGACTTTGATTCCTTCATGCGCGGCTGGTTCCGACCAGCCTTGAAAGGTGAGCGCGCCCCCTAGCGAAACCGTCCCCGCTTGACAAGGCGGCATGGTGCGGCGCAGCAAGCGCCCCGCGACCAGGGTTCCGGCGGCGTAATGCCACCGGCCAAGGGGGAAGCCGGCGGAAATCCGGCACTGTGCCCGCAACTGTGAGCTGCCCGTGCGGGGCGGCCAGTCAGATACCCGCCCCGGTCCGTCGTCCGTTTGCCCGGCCGGGACCAGCCGCGCGGCGTGGGTCGGCGCACGCCTCCCCTCCGAGACGACAGTCACGGAATGGGAGACCCACATGATCTGGATTGCCGACGAACCCCAGGAAATTACCGTCATCGCCTCGCGCGAGGACGAAAAGATGGACGATTCCGCCTCGAGCGTCACGCTGGTCGATGCCGAGCGGATCGCGCGAATCGGCTCGCCGTTGGCGGTCGACTACTTGCGGCTTGTGCCCACCGCTGCGGTATCGACCAGCGGCCCGGCAGGATCGTTGACCGAAGTCCGGATCCGGGGCGCCGAAGCGGATCATACCCTGCTGTTCGTCGACGGAATCCGCGTCAACGATCCGGCGGCCGGCAACGCTCCGCGTTTCGAGCTGCTCAACGCCGACCTGGCGAGCCGGATCGAGGTGGTTCGCGGCCCCCAGTCGGCCCTGTGGGGGTCGGAAGCAATCGGCGGCGTCGTGGCGGTTTCCGGACCGACCGGCGGCGGGTCGCAGGCGATGGCGGAGGCGGGTAGCTTCGGCACCTGGCGCGGTGCGGCGCGCGCCGGCCTCGGCGATGCAGACAATGGCCTTTCCATCGGCATCGCCGCGCAGCGCTCGAACGGCGTCGACAGTTTCGACGGGCATGGGGACCGCGACGGCTATTCGAACCGATCGGTCCGCGCGTCCGGCCGCACCATGATCGGTGCCGACCTGTCGCTCGACGGCGCGGCCTTCCTCACCCGCGGCACCAGCGAATATGATGGCTATGTCGGTTGGGTGCGGGGCGACACGCTCGATGAGAGTCATAATCGGCTCGCTGCGGGTCGTGTCGGCTTGACCTATGGCCGGCCCGACGACCTGCTGGTCACCGCCAACGCCAGCCTCCTGGGATCCCGTAACGCCTACTACCTCGACGACGTCTTCCTGTCCGCTGCCGAAGGCGCCCGCCGGTCCCTTTCGGTCCAAGCCGGCGACAGCATCGGAAGGCAGCGCTTCATCCTCGCCGCCGAAACCGAGCGCGAGACCTTCAAGGCCGATGTCGATGCCCGTCGTCGCCACCATGCGCTGACCGCGGAATGGCGCGGCCAACTCGGTCCTGTCAGGACCGACGTCACTGTCCGAAGGGACTTCTTCTCGGCGTTCGACGACGCCACATCCGTCCGGGCGGGCGCCACGCTTCCCCTGACCGGCGCCGTCACCCTGGCCGCGAGCTACGGCGAGGGCATTGCCCAGCCCACATTCTACGACCTGTTCGGTTTTCCCGGTTTCTCGGTCGGCAATCCGAACTTGAAGCCCGAGCGGTCGCGCGGCGGCGAAGTGTCGCTGCGCTATGCCCGTGGACAATGGACTGCTGCGGCGACCGTCTGGAAACAACGTCTGACGAACGAAATCGTGGCCGATTACAGCGGTTTGGAACTGACAACCACGAATTTGGATGAAGTCAGTCATCGCCGGGGCCTCGAGTTGGAGGGGGGCTTTGCCGCCTCCGATGCCCTCCGGTTGAGCGCGGCCTACGCCTGGCTCGATGCCGACGAACCGAACGGCGGGGCGCGCCGCACGGAGCTGAGGCGGCCGCGGCATAGCGGTCATGTCGCCTTGGACGGCCAGGCCGGACGCTGGATCTACGGGGCGATGTTGGCGCGTACGGGCGCCCAGCGCGACGTCGACTACGATCTGTTCCTCCCGGTGAAACTCCCCGGATACTGGCTGGCCAATGCGCAAGTCGCCTATCGCGTCCTTACCCGCGTCGACCTGACCGCCCGGGTGTCCAACGCGTTCGACAAGGTGCACGAGGACGTCGTCGGCTATCGCAGCGAAGGGAGGAGCGTGCATGGCGGTATTCGCGTTCGCCTTGGCGACTAGCACCGCGCTGAAGGTCGCCTCGCTCGACTTGTGCGCGGACGAGTATCTTTTGCTCTTCGCGCGCGACACGCAGGTGGCGGCGGTCAGCCGTCTTTCCCGCGACCCCGCGGAATCGCCGCTGTGGCAGCGCGCACGGCGATTTCCATCCTATGGCGGGCGGGCGGAAAGCCTGCTCGGCGTCAAGCCCACGGTCGTCTTGTCGGTGGGCAGTCCGGGGGCGAAGTCGACGCAGGTCTTCGCGCGCCGTCTGGGTTGGAAGTCGGTCGTCCTTCCCTACCCTGCCACGCCCGCGCAGGTGGCGGCCAACGTCGCGACCGTGGGGGCACTTCTCGGTGCCGGGGCCAAGGCCGACGCATGGGCCGCACGTCTGTCCATCCTTCGGCGCACCGTCCCTTCGGCCGTCCCGACCCTTTTCCTGTCAGGCGGGGGGCTCAGCGTCGACCCCACGGGACTTAGCGCGCAATGGATGGCGTTGGCCGGCTTCCGGCAATTGCCTGTACCCGGCGGAAAGGTCCGGCTCGAACGCCTGGCGGTCCATCCTCCCGCGGCCTTGCTCCTGTCGGATTACCGCTCCGGCCAGATGTCGCTTGGCCAACGCTGGCTCGATCATCCGCTGGTCCGTGCGTCGACGTCGATCAAGATCCATACTGATGGGCGGCCCTGGACATGCGCCGGCCCCCTCATGCTCAATGAAGTCATGAGCTTGAGGAGCCGACGATGAGGGCAGCACTGATCTTCGTCATCCTCCTCGCGGCGGCCCACCTTCTTTTGCCGTTGGCGACGCTGGTCGAGGTCGGCCAGCGCGATCCGCAACTCGCACGCCTCTTGCTGGTGGAACTGCGCCTGCCGCGCGTGCTGCTTGTCCTTGCCTACGGCGCGGCTCTGGGCATCAGCGGTGCCGCGCTCCAGGCGGTGTTTGCCAACCCCCTCGCTTCGCCGGACATCAGCGGGGCGTCCAGCGGCGCGGCGCTCGGTGCGGTCCTAGGCGGCTACTGGCTGGGCGTTTCCTCCCCGCTCGCGCTGTCGGCCTTCGGGGCCGCCGGCGCGGTCGCGGCCCTCGCCCTGCTCTTCGCCCTGGCCGGGAAGCGAAGCGATAGCGCGACCCTGCTGCTCTCGGGCCTGGCCATTTCGCTGGCCCTCGGAGCCGGGACCAGCTTTGCCCTCGCGCTCGCTCCGTCGCCGTTTGCCTTTTACGACGCCCTCGATTGGTTGATGGGCAGCTTCGTCGACCGGAGCTTGGGCCAGGCATTCGCGGCCGTCATTCCTGCGACCATCGCCTGCGCCCTTTTGATCAGGAGAAGCCGCGCTTACGACCAATTGGCGCTGGGGGAGGATGTCGCCTCGTCGCTTGGCATGCGGCCCTCGCGCCTCGCGCGGGAAACGCTGTTGCTGGCGGCCGTCGCGGTCGGGGCCTGCGTCGCGGTGTGCGGCGCGATCGGCTTTATCGGTCTTGCCGCCCCCTACCTTGCCAGGCGTTTGACGCGGGGCCTTCCCGGACGGGCGTTGGCGCCGGCCGGCGTGATCGGTGCCGGCCTGATGGCGCTGTCCGACCTCGTCGTCCGCGACCTGCCGCTCAACCGGCCGTTGCCGGTCGGCGTGGTGACGGCCATTGCGGGGACCCCGCTCCTCATCTGGTTGATCGCTTCGATGCGCCGGGGATGGAAGGCATGATCGTCGTCTCGGATCTCACTCTTTCCGGCCGCCTCGCCCCGATCGCTTTCGAGATCGAGCCCGGCATGCGGTGGGCGTTGGTCGGCCCGAACGGTGGCGGCAAGACCAGCCTCCTGCGGGCGCTCGCGGGACTCGAATATGATCGCGGCGAGGTCACGATCGGCGGCAAGTCGCTGTTCGATGCGCCACCGGCGATGCGCCGCAAGATGATCGGCTTCCTCCCTGCATCGCGCGATCTGCACTGGCCGATCGCCGTCCGCGACTTGATCGGGCTGGGTTTCGCGATGCGGGACGACGCGGCCATCGATGCACTGATCGGCGCGTTCGAACTCGAAGGGTTGGCGGAACGGCCATCGAACGGCTTGTCGACCGGCGAACGGGCGCGCGTGCTGCTGGCCCGTGTCCTGGCGGAGAAGCCGCCCTTGCTCCTGCTCGACGAGCCTCTTTCGAACCTCGATCCCTATTGGGTCCTCCGGTTCCTCCACCGGGTCGACGAAGAAGCGGCGCGCGGTGCGGCCGTGCTCGTCGCGCTGCACGACCTTTCCCAATTGCACCGTTTCGACCGCGCGCTGCTGATCGATGGCGGGCAAGTGGTCGCAAACGAAACGCCGGACGGGCTGTTGGCCCATCCGGCGTTCGAAAAGTCGTTCCGGGTCGTGAAAGACGGCCCGGGGTTTGCGCTCAAGCCTTAGGCGGGTCCGCGATCATTGCCGTGAACTGCGCTTCGGCCGCCAGCTTGCCGTTGACCAGCGCACGGCCGGCGAACTTGCAGACGCTGGCACGCTTCTGGACGAATTCCACTTCGAGGTGAAGCAGGCAACCCGGCTCCACCGGTTGGCGGAACTTGGCGCCTTCGATGGCCATGAAATAGACCAGCTTTCCCGATCCTGCGAGGCCGAGACTTTCGACCGCCAGCACGCCGGCGGCCTGCGCCAGTGCTTCGACGATCAGCACACCCGGCATGATCGGACGGCCGGGAAAGTGTCCCTGGAAGAAGCCTTCGTTGAACGTCACCGCCTTCACGGCGCGGATCGACCGGTCGGGAATGATCTCCTCGACACGGTCGACCAGCAGCATCGGGTAGCGGTGCGGAAGCGCATCCATCACCCGCCGGATGTCCAGCGGACCGACGGTCCCCTCCGAACCCCCTTCGCTCACGGCTTAGCGGCCGGCCGGCTTGGCCGGGGCGGCGGCCTTCGGCGCGGCGGCAGCGGCAGGTGCGGTCGTCGCGATCGAGGACAGCGTCGAGTTGAGCTGGGCGATCACGTCGTTGGTAACGTCGAGTGCCGGGGATGCTTGGAGGGCAACGCGGCTGTCGACGATCATCGTCGCGCCGCGCTTGGCCATCACGGTGGTCAGCGCCGGCTCGAGCTTGGCGCCGATCTGCTGCATGACGTAGGCGCGGTTGTTCTGGAATGCCTGGTCGCGGGCGGCCAGCTGGCGGTTCGCGTCCTGCTGCTTGCGGTCGAACGCCTGGATTCGGCCGGCGAGCGCGGCGTCCGGCTCCTTGCCGTTCAATGCCTGCACCGCGGTCGTCAGCGTCTTCTGCTCCGCTTCGAGCGGCGTGCCAAGCTGGGTCTGCAGCGTCTTGATGGCGTTAAGCTGGCTCTGAAGCGAGGCCAGCGCGGTCTTGCAAGCGTTGCACTCATTCGACGCCTTGTCGATGTTCGCCACCGCGATCACCGCCGCGGGAAGCTGCTGGGCCGACGCCGGCGCGGCGGTCAGGAGGACGGCCGAAGCGGCCGCGAGAATCGCAATCTTGGTCATCAGAATTGGGTTCCTACGTTGAACGAGAAAAGCTTGGTGTCGTCGCCGTCCTGCTTGAGCAGGGCCTTGGCAAGGTCGAGGCGGAGCGGACCGAACGGCGAGACCCAGTTCATGCCGATGCCGATCGACAGGCGCGGCTTGGCGCTGTCGCCGAGGAAGGTCTGACGGCTTCCGTTGACGCGACGGAAGCTGGCGCCGAGCGTGGTGCAGTCGAACGCGGGGTTGTCCTGCGGGATATCGACCGTCTGGGCCTCGGTGGTGTCGGTCTTGGCCATGTAGCAATAGCCGTAGTCGTCAACCAGCGCCGGACGAGTCAGCTTGAACAGCGAGCCGACGTCGACATAGGCCGACGGCCGCATGTTGAGCGAGCGCAAGCCGCCGTTGGTCGGAAGCTCCAGCTCGAGCCGGCCCATGTAATAGGCCCGGCCGCCAAGGGCGTCGGAAACGCTGCCCGAATTCTCGACGATGTTACCGGTCGAATCGTAGCTCTGGCGGCGGACGCGCGGGCCGATGCCACGGATGTCGAAACCGCGCAGCTGCGGGCCGAAGAAGCGGTCGGTGATCCGGATCGGATCGATGAACTCGCCGCGGTCCGTACCGAGCGGGTTGATGTAGCCGCCCTCGACGTGGGCCGAGAGGACGAAGCCGGAACCGATCGACTTGTACTTGGTCGCATCAATGCGCGAGCGCGCATACTTCACCTGCCCGCCGAGACCCGCGACTTCCTGGATAAGGTTGGCGCGGATGCCGCGCGTCGCGCGCACGCCGTTGGTATTGTCGAAGGTGATCGTACCCGTCAGCGCCGACGTCACCCGCCCGCCAAGTTCGTCGCACAAGTAAGAACCGGCCTTTGCCGGATCGCAGACCAGGCCGTTTCCGTCACCGAAGTCGGTGTAGAAATTGTCCTTGTTGAGCGTGATATTGTCGTTGTTCAAGGAGTAGCGCAGGCCCGCCGTCATATATTCGTTAAGCGGGAAGCCGAACACTGCCGAGCCGCCGGTTTGCACCTGCTGATAGGTCGTGTTGCGCGAGTTATCGAGGTAGTTGAAGCTCTTGTAATCGCTGCGGTGGACCTCGCCGCCGAGCGTCACCTGCTTGTCGAGGAAGTAGGGGTCGGTGAAGCCGAGACCGACAGAACGCGAATAGGCCGACCAGTTGACGTTGGCCGAGAGCACCTGCCCCTTGCCCATGAAGTTGCGTTGCGAGATGGCGGCGGCGAAGACGATCTTTTCGAGACTGGAATAACCGGCCGACAGTTCAAGCTGGCCGGTCGCCTTTTCCTCGACGTCAACACCCAGAACGACGCGGTCGGGCGACGAGCCCGGCGTCTGCTTGATCTCCAGCTTGTCCTGGAAGAAGCCGAGGCTCTGGATGCGGTCCTGCGAACGCTTGACGCGGATCGAGTTGAAGGCATCGCCTTCGTTGACGCGGAATTCGCGGCGGATGACCTTGTCGCGCGTCACCGTGTTGCCGGTGATGTCGATCCGTTCGACATAGACACGCGGCGTGTCGCCCAGGCGATATACCACGTCCATCGTCCGGTTTTCTTCGTTGCGGATATAGTCTGGATTGACCTGCGCGAAGGCATAGCCCTTGGCGCCCGCCACTTCGCTCAGCGCGGTGATGTCGTCTTCGACCTTCTTGGCGTCGAACCAGTCACCCGACTTGGCCTTGACCAGCTTCAGCACGTCTTCCTTGGGAAGGTCGCGGACCGAGCTATCGGCCTCGACGGTGCCGAAGTGATAACGCGGCCCTTCCTCGACGACGTAAGTGATGACGAAGTCACGGCGGTCAGGCGTCAGTTCGGCCAGCGCCGACACGACGCGGAAGTCGGCATAGCCCTGCGTCAGGTAGAAGGCGCGCAGCTTCTGCTGGTCGGCCGCCAGCCGATCCGGATCGTAGCTGTCGTTCGACTTGAAAATGCCGAGCACGCCGCCAGCCTGCTTGGTAAACATCTCCTTGCGAAGGCGGCCATCGCCGAACGTGTCGTTGCCGATGATGTTGATCGCGCGGACCTTGGACTTGTCGCCCTCGTGGATCTCGAACACCAGGTCGACGCGGTTCTGGTCGAGTTCGACGATCTTCGGGTCGACCGTCGCGGCGTAGCGTCCTTCGCGCTTGTAGAGTTCGACGATGCGCTCGACATCGGCGCGAACCTTCGAGCGGGTGAAGATCTGGCGCGGCGCCAGCCGGATTTCCGGCGTGATCTTGTCGTCTTTGAGCTTCTTGTTCCCCTCCAGGACGATCCGGTTGATGACCGGATTTTCCTTGACGTTGATGACGATGTTTCCGGTGTCGCCGCCATCGATGACCACGTCCGCGAAAAGCTCGGTCGCGTACAGGGCCTTAAGCGCCGTATCGAGGGTCGAGAGCGTATACTCCTGGCCCGGTGCGATGTTGGCGTAGGACACGATCGTCGCCGGCTCGAGGCGTTCCGCACCGCGGACGGAGATCGAGCGGATGGTACCGCTGGTCGGTGCCGCCGCCTGGGGCGCCGCGGCGACTGGTGCCGGAGCCGCTTCCTGCGCCATTGCCGGAACCGAAGACAACATCGTCCCGACAAGCAGTACGGTCGCGACGCGATGAAGAGATTTACTGGTGGATTTCACTGTGGTCCCGCCCCGAAGTTGCGCGCCGTTCCGGCAGTCATGAAAAGTCAAATTCCGCCCTGCCCCAACCAACCTATCCAATCAAGCGCCCAATCCGGTCGAACAGACCAATTGAGAGGATATCGTTGGCCGTCGTGAACAGGAGCAACGCCAGCAGCAGCGCGAGGCCGCCACGGAACGCCCACTCCTGCGCCTGTTCCCCCACCGGTCGACGCCGCACGGCTTCGATCGTGTAAAGGGCCAGGTGCCCGCCATCGAGCATAGGAACTGGCAAGAGGTTGATGAACCCAAGGTTTATAGAGAAGAGGGCCAGCAATTGGACGAACTCGAACCCGCCGAGCGATGCCTGCTGGCCGGCGATCTGCGCCATCTTGATCGGCCCGCCCAGTTCTTTCGCTGACCGTCGCCCGCCGATGATCTGGCCGATCCCGTCGATCGTCGAGCGGGTCAGGGCGTAGGTGTAGCGCGCGCCTTCAGGAACGAGCTGCCACGCACTGAGGCTGGTCATGACCCGCTCGCTCTTGCCGACGCCGAGAAGCCCCTTGCGGTAGGGCTGGCCGAACTGGTCGCGGTCCTGCACATCGGCGAGGTTGGCGACCACGGTTATCGGCGTATCGTTGCGCTCAAGGTCGATGCGCACCCGCTCGCCCGGACGAATGAAGACGATCCGCGTAATGTCCTCGAACGTGTCCGTGCTCTGGCCCGCGATCCGGACGATATGATCCCCGGGCAGGATGCCGGCGGCCTCCGCGGCGCTTCCGGGCGTGATGACCCCGACCACGCTGGGTGTGGCGGGCTTGCCGAAGATGCCAAAAAATGCCGCGAAAATCAGGATGGCGAGGAGGAAGTTCGCCGCCGGCCCGGCCAGCACGACGAGGAAGCGTTGCCATACCGGCTTGTTCTGGAATGCGCGCGGGTCGTCGCTGCCGGCATCGCCGGGCTGGCTTGCCGCGTTCATGTCGCCGACGAACTTGACATAGCCGCCGAGCGGCAGCCAGCCGACCTTCCACCGCGTACCGCGCTTGTCGGTCCAGCCCGCAACTTCGCGGCCGAAGCCGATCGAGAAGGTTTCCGCACCGATCCCGAACCAGCGTCCTACGAGGTAATGGCCCAGCTCGTGAAAGAAGACGAGCGGGCCGATCGCGAGGATGAAGGCGAGGATGATGAAGTAGAGCGGCGGTTGGGGCATCAGGCCACCTGCTCGCGAATAAGCATCCCCGCCTGTTGGCGGGTCACCCTATCGATGTCGAGAACCTCTTCGACGGAGCGAGGCGCAGCCAAGCCAGCCTGCGATTCCAGTGACTTGTCGACCAGCGCCGCGATATCGAGGAAGCCGATCCTGCCGTCGAGGAAGGCGGCGACGGCGACCTCATTCGCGGCGTTGAGGACGATGCTCGCCGCGCCGCCGGCCTCGAGGGCTTCACGCGCCAGCCGCAAGGACGGAAAGCGGTCTTCGTCCGGCGCCTCGAAGTCCAGCCTCCCCGCCTTCACCAGGTCCAGCCGCTCGGCAGGCGTCGCTATCCGGCGAGGATGGGCCAGCGCGTGGGCGATCGGGATGCGCATGTCGGGCGAGCCCATCTGCGCGAGGACCGATCCATCGACATATTCGACCATCGAGTGGACGACCGACTGCGGATGGACGACGATATCGATCCGCTCGCCCGGAAGGCCGAACAGGTGATGGGCTTCGATCAGTTCGAGGCCCTTGTTCATCATCGTCGCGGAATCGACGCTGATCTTCGCGCCCATCGACCAGTTGGGGTGGGCCACGGCCTGGGCCGGCGTCATCGCCTTCATCTCGGCCAGCGACTTGCAGCGGAACGGGCCGCCGCTAGCTGTCAGCACGATCCTTGCGACGTCGTCGATGGCCGACCCCGCAAGGCATTGGAAAATGGCGTTATGTTCGCTGTCGACGGGCAGGATCTTCGCGCCGGCCTGGCGCGCCGCATCGGTCATCAGCGCTCCGGCCGTGACGAGGGCCTCCTTGTTGGCCAGGGCGACGGTCTTGCCGGCCGTGACGGCGGCCATAACCGGCTTGAGGCCTGCGCATCCGACGATGGCGGCCATCACCCACTCGCCCCCACCCGATGCCGCGTCGGACAGCGCCTCTTCGCCGGCGGCGGCCTTCACGTCGCTGTTGGCGAGTCGATCGCGCAGTTCGGGAAGCTTGGCCTCATCAGCGATGACCGCAAGACGTGCACCAGTCCGGATCGCGGCGTCGGCCAGTTCGGCGACGCGGCTGGCGGCGGTCAGCGCGACGACCTCGAACTGGTCGGGCGAGCGACCGACAAGGTCCAGCGTCGACTGGCCGACCGACCCGGTCGCACCGAGGACCGTGATCGTGCGGCGGGTCACAGCAGGCTCGAAAGCGAAGCGACCGCCGTCAGGGTGGCGACGACGACAAGGCCGTCGAGGCGGTCGAGCATCCCGCCATGCCCGGGAAAGATGTTGCCGCTGTCCTTGACCCCGGCCTCGCGCTTGAGATGGCTTTCGAACAGGTCGCCCATCTGCGCCGCGAAAGCGAAGGGCGCGGCGAGGAAAAACAGCGCGGGCGGAAGGTCGAAATGCCAGGCGAACAGCGACCCCAATGCCTCGGCCGCGGTCATCCCGCCGATCAGTCCGCTGATCGTCTTGTTCGGGCTGATCGACGGCGCGAGCTTCGGCCCGCCGAAGGTGCGTCCGGCGAAATAGGCGCCGATGTCGGTCGACCAGGTGACGACAAACACCCAGAGCAGGAGCAACAGCCCGATTTCCGGCCGTTCGCGGATCCACAGCAAGGACAAGGCGGGCACCAGCGCGTAGGCGAACCCGCCAATCGACCAGAGCGGCCCCCAGCCCTTCACCAGTCGCTGCCATTCGTAGAACATCACGCAGGCAGCCACACCGGCCAGCGTGGCGAACACATAGCCGCCGAGGGCGGCGGCGGTCAGCGCGACCGCAATCAGCAGCACGCCGACGATCGTCCGTTTGGCCAGCTCGCTCATCGTCCGCCGAACCTCCGTTGCCGGCCGGCGAAATGAGCGACGGCGTCGGCAAAAGTCGCCTCGTCGAAGTCGGGCCACAACAGTTCGAGGAACAGCAATTCGGCGTAAGCCGCTTGCCACAAGAGGAAATTGCTGAGGCGCACCTCGCCCGACGTACGGATCAGCAGGTCGAGCGGCGGCAGGTCCGCGGTCATCATCGCCGCGTCGAGCGCCGCTTCATCGATCTGGTCGGCAGGGCACTCGGCGGCAACCTTGCGGGCCGCCGCGGCGATCTCCGCCCGCGATCCGTAATTGAGCGCGATGACAAGGGTGAGCCGGCGATTGTCGGCCGTCCGGTCGACCGCCCGCTGCAACTGGGCGGAGAGCTCGGGGCCGAACGCAGACGGATCGCCGATAAGCCTGAGCCGCACGCCTTCCTTTTCGAGCGTCTTCAATTCGCGCTCGAGGTAGAAACGCATCAGGCCGGTCAGGTCGGCAATTTCCTCGTCCGAACGACGCCAGTTTTCCGATGAAAAGGCATAGAGCGTAAGCGCCTTGACACCGGTATCAGCCGCGGCGCGGATCGCCTTGCGTACTGCTTCCGCGCCCGCACGGTGACCGGCAACACGCGGGAGGCCCTTGGCCTGGGCCCAGCGGCCGTTGCCGTCCATGATGATCGCGACGTGGCGCGGGACGGCGCCGGTGCCGCCGTGATCGGCCGCCGGGGTCGGCGCGGCGCTCACTTGCCGAGGATTTCCTGTTCCTTCGTGTGCGCGGCGGCGTCGATGTCCTTGATCGTGTCGTCGGTCAGCTTCTGCACCTCGGTGTCGAGCCGCTTGTGCTCGTCCTCGCTGATTTCCTTCTTTTTCTCGTCGGTCTTCAGCGCGTCCATGCCGTCGCGGCGGACGTTGCGCACGGCGACACGCGCCTTCTCGGCATACTGCCCGGCGAGTTTGGCCAATTCCTTGCGGCGTTCTTCGGTGAGGTCCGGGATCGGCAGGCGGATGACCTGGCCGTCGACAATCGGGTTGATGCCGAGGCCGGCATTGCGGATCGCCTTTTCGACCGGCGTGACGTTCGAGCGGTCCCAGACCTGGACCGAGATCAGGCGCGGCTCGGGCACCGAGACGGTCGCGACCTGGGAAATCGGCATGTTCGCCCCATAGACCTCGACCTGGATGGGATCGAGCAGCGCGGTCGACGCGCGCCCGGTGCGAAGGCCGGCCAGATCGTGCTTCAAGCTCTCGACGGCGCCCTGCATGCGGCGCTGGATGTCGTTCTTGTCGTAAGCAGGCATGGGTTTACTCCTCGTTCGTGACGACGGTCGCAACGCCATCCCCGGCCAGCACCTTGGCAAGGTTGCCGGATTCGCGGATGTTGAACACGACGATCGGGATGTTGCTGTCGCGGCACAGCGCGACGGCGCTGGCGTCCATGACCTTGAGGTCCTTGGCCAGCACCTGGTTGAAACTGACGGTCTCGAAGCGCTTGGCATCGGCGACCTTCTTGGGATCGGCATCGTAGACGCCGTCGACGCTGGTTCCCTTGAACAGCGCGTCGCACTTCATCTCGGCGGCACGCAGCGCGGCGCCGCTGTCGGTGGTGAAGAAGGGGCTACCGACACCGGCGGCGAAGATCACCACCCGGCCCTTGGCGAGGTGGCGCTCGGCGCGGCGGCGGATCACCGGTTCGCACACCTGGTCCATCTTGATCGCCGACATCACGCGGGTCTCGACGCCAAGGTTCTCGAGCGCGTTCTGCATCGCCAGCGCATTCATCACGGTCGCCAGCATGCCCATGTAATCGGCCTGAGCGCGGTCCATGCCTTGCGCAGCGCCGGCCATACCGCGGAAGATGTTGCCGCCGCCGATGACCAGGCAAAGCTCGAAGCCGGCATCCTTGGCGGCCTTCACCTCGGACGCCATGTTGGCCACGGTCTGCGGGTCGATGCCGAACTGGCCCGGCCCCATCAACGCCTCTCCCGACAATTTCAGGAGGATGCGGTTGAAGCGCGGGCGGGTCATGGTCTCTCCGGCAAACGAAACGGGGCGAAGGCGCTTTAAGACGCCCCCGCCCCGCTGCCAACCGCGAAGATGTCGCGGTGCGGTCGTTTTTGGCGAACCCGCCGCTTAGGCGACCGGCTCGTCCTTCTTGACGCCGGCGGCCGCGGCCACCTCGGCGGCGAAGTCGCTTTCTTCCTTCTCGATTCCTTCACCGAGCTGGAAGCGAACGAAGTCGACGAGCTTGACCTCGCTGCCCGCGTCCTTGCCCGCGGCGGCGACGACGTCGGCCACCGGGGTCTTGCCGTCCATCACGAACAGCTGCGACAGGAGGGCGTTCTCCTTGGCGAACTTGGCCATCGTGCCGTCGACCATCTTCTCGACGATGTTGGCCGGCTTGCCGCTCTCATTGGCCTTTTCGACCGCGATCGCACGCTCACGAGCGAGCAGGTCGGCATCGAGACCCTCGGCGTTGAGCGCCAACGGGTTGGCGGCGGCGATGTGCATCGCCAGCTGCTTGCCCAACGCATTCAGCGCGTCGGCGTTTGCAGCGCTTTCGAGCGCGACCAGCACGCCGATCTTGCCCATGTTCGGGGCGGCGGCGTTGTGGACGTAGCTGACGACGACGCCCTGCGGCACTTCGAGCAGCTGGGTGCGGCGCAGCGACTGGTTCTCGCCGATGGTGGCGATGTTGTCGGTCAGCTTCGCTTCGACGGTGCCGGCGCCCGGATACTGGGCGGCCTTCAGCGCTTCGACGTCGCCGTTGGCGGCCAGCGCCAGCTTCGACACTTCGCGGACGAACTCCTGGAACTGCTCGTTCTTGGCGACAAAGTCGGTTTCCGAGTTGATCTCGACGACCGCGCCCTTGGTGCCTTCGGTGGCGACGCCGACCAGGCCCTCGGCGGCGGTGCGGCCGGCCTTCTTGGCGGCGGCGGCGAGGCCCTTGGCGCGCAGCCAGTCGACCGACGCTTCCATGTCGCCGGCGTTCTCAGCCAGCGCCTTCTTGCAGTCCATCATGCCGGCGCCAGTGCGCTCGCGCAGTTCCTTCACCGAAGCAGCGGTGATCTCAGCCATGTGTTGTCTCCGAATTGGTAATAAACAGGAACGCGCCGCGGGGCCTTACCAGTCCCACGACGCGTTCCATTGACGTGAAATGCGTCGCGGGCGTTACGCCTCGAGCGCGGCCTCGACCGGCGGCTCGGCCATCGCGCCGATATCCTCGCCCTTCGACGTGCGCTCGCCGGTCTTGCCGCTCATCGCCGCGCTGGCAATGGCTTCGCAATAGAGGCGGATGGCACGGCTGGCGTCGTCGTTGCCCGGAACCGGGAACGCGATGCCGTTCGGGTTCGAGTTGGAATCGAGGATCGCGACGACCGGGATACCCAGCACGTTGGCTTCCTTGATCGCCAGCTCTTCCTTGTTCGAATCGACAACGAACATGACGTCCGGCAGGCCGCCCATGTCGCGGATGCCGCCCAGGCTCTTCTCGAGCTTGTCGCGTTCGCGGGTGAAGGTCAGCACTTCCTTCTTGGTCAGGCCGGCGGTGTCGCCCGACAGGCGCTCTTCAAGCGTCTTCAGGCGCTTGATCGAGTTCGACACGGTCTTCCAGTTGGTCAGCATGCCGCCAAGCCAGCGGTGGTTGACGAAGTGCTGGCCGCTCGAGCGCGCCGCCTCGGCGATCGCGTCCTGCGCCTGGCGCTTGGTACCGACGAACAGCACCTTGCCGCCGCGGGCAACCGTCTGCTGGACGAAGTCGAGCGCGCGGGCGAACAGCGGAACGCTTTGCGACAGGTCGATGATGTGAACGCCGTTGCGGTCGCCGAAGATGTACGGCTTCATCCGCGGGTTCCAGCGGTGGGTCTGGTGGCCGAAGTGGGCGCCAGCCTCAAGCAATTGCTGCATGGTGACGACAGGTGCCGCCATAGGGATATCTCCTTCCGGTTATACCTCGGTCGGAACCTGTGACCGATCTTGCGACCGGCACCGGTATGGTGGTTCCGCCTGTGGAATGCCGGCCCCCCTAAACCAAGACCCCAGCCTTTTCAAGCGCCTAGGCAAGTCGTGCAAGAAAAAGAACGAAGGTGGAACAAATTTGCTTGACGAAATCGGAACACAAGGAGAACATCCGACCCATAGGATGCTGAAACGGCCCGTTTTGGAACGATTTATCCACAGGCGGGTTCAGCCGGAACGAAAAGGGACAATGCCGATGCTCGCACCGTTCGCCACCCTCGCCTTCCTCGCCGCCCTGTGGTTGGCCGTGAAGTTCGTGCTCGACACGATGGCCGAAGACGGCGGCAAGATCGCGGCCGCCCTATCGGGCCGCTCGATGCTCGCTCAGCCTCCTCAGTCGGTTCGGCCGGTCAGTGTGCGCTACCAGCCGCGGGCAGGATCGGCCCGTCGCCCCGTCCGGCTGCAGCCGGAATGGCGCGCCGCCGCTTGACCCGTCCGTAGGCGGCCATGCTGAACGGCACGGTCGCGAGGTAGGTCAGGCTAACCGCCAGCAAGGTGATCCATGGTTCATTGACCAGCGCCGCGCCCAGCAGGGCCACGCCCGCCAACGCGAAGATGCGCCAGCTGCGCCGGATCCGGATCGACGTCCAGCTGTAGGTCGGCAGGCTCGAAATCATCAGCGCCGCAATGAACAGCGTCCACGGCATCACCAGTTGCCAGGCACGGAAGATCGGCGCGTCGGTGATCAGCCAGAGGAAGATCGGCACGAACGCCAGGCCGGCGCCGGCCGGTGCTGGCACCCCGGTGTTAAAACCCGCCGCCTTGTGCGGCTGCTCTTCGTCCATCCGGGCATTGTAACGGGCGAGACGCAGAGCGCAGCACACCGCCAGCGCGAGGCTGACCGTCCACCCGAACTTGGGCGCCTGCGACAGCGACCAGAAAAAGATGATCAACGCGGGTGCCGTTCCGAAGGCAATGTTGTCGCTCAGGCTGTCGAGTTCGGCCCCGAACCGGCTCTGCGCCCGCAACGCGCGGGCCACGCGTCCGTCCATGCCGTCGAGAACGCCCGCCAGCACGATCGACAGCATGGCCTTGGCCCATTCGCCGGCAAAGCCGAAACGGATGCCGGTGAGGCCGAAGCACAGCGCCATCACCGTGATCGCGTTGGGCACGAAGGCGCGATAGGGCAGCCCCCTCACCTCCCGCGGCGGCAAGCTCACTGGCTGTAGCCCTTGCGCGCTGGATCGACGCCAATTTCGCCGAGGATGGTTTCACCCGCAATCGTCCGCTGGCCGAGGAGGACCTGCGCGCCCGTGCCGGCCGGAAGATAGACGTCGACACGGCTGCCGAAGCGGATCAGGCCGATCCGCTCGCCCGCCTTCACCTGGTCGCCCTCGTTGACGAACGACAGGATCCGCCGCGCAACGAGCCCGGCGATCTGCGTGAAGCCGATCTTCAGGCCGTCCGAGCGCTCGACCAAGAAGTGTTGCCGCTCATTGTCCTCGCTCGCCTTGTCGAGATCGGCGTTGAGGAACTTGCCCGGCACATAAGCGATGCGCTTGATTGTCCCTGCAATCGGGGTGCGGTTGATGTGAACGTCGAACACGCTCATGAAAATCGACACCCGGGTGAAGCTGCCTTCAAGCCCGCCGGCGCCAGCCAATTCGGGCGGCGCGGATACGGGCACGATCATCGTCACCAGCCCGTCGGCCGGCGCGACGATCAGCCGGTCGTCCTGCGGGGTGGTCCGGACCGGATCGCGGAAGAAGGCCAGCACCCAGATCGTCACACCGACCAGAAGCCAGCCGAGGAAACCGGCGCCAAGCGCGAAGGCGGCAAAGGTGATGAACGCGGCGATGAGCGCGAACTTGCGCCCTTCCGGGTGGATTGAGGGGAAGCGCCATTTGACCTGCGTCAGGTGGCTGTCGGGTTTTTCGATAATGGCCATATTGCTCCCTTAAGGTCAGGGCCAACGCCCCGCAATCCGCGCGGTTGCCTAGACACGGGCGAAACCCTAAGGCCCGCCGCAATCCCTCATCCAACGACAGGACCGTTTCATGACCAAGATCAAGGTAGCCACCCCGCTCGTCGAGATCGACGGCGACGAGATGACCCGCATCATCTGGCAGTGGATCCGCGAACGGCTGGTCCAGCCCTACCTCGACATCGACCTGAAATATTACGACCTGTCGATCGAAAACCGCGACGCGACCGACGACCAGGTGACCATCGATGCCGCCAACGCCATCAAGCAGTACGGCGTCGGCGTGAAGTGCGCGACCATCACCCCCGACGAGCAGCGCGTCGAGGAGTTCGGTCTCAAGAAGATGTGGAAGTCGCCCAACGGCACAATCCGCAACATCCTCGGCGGCGTCGTCTTCCGCGAACCGATCGTCATTTCCAACGTGCCGCGCCTGATCCCGGGCTGGACCGACCCGATCGTGGTCGGCCGTCACGCCTTCGGCGACCAGTACAAGGCGACCGATTTCAAGGTGCCGGGCCCCGGCAAGCTGACGATGAAGTTCGTCGGCGAGGACGGCCAGGAGATCGAGCACGAGGTGTTCCAGTTCCCCTCGGCGGGTGTCGCCATGGGCATGTACAACCTCGACGAGAGCATCCGCGATTTCGCTCGCGCCTGCTTGAACTACGGCCTGCAGCGCAAGTGGCCGGTCTACCTGTCGACCAAGAACACCATCCTCAAGGCCTACGATGGTCGCTTCAAGGATATCTTCCAGGAAATCTACGACGCCGAGTTCAAGGCTGACTTCGACAAGGCCGGCATCGAGTACCAGCACCGCCTGATCGACGACATGGTCGCTTCGGCGCTGAAGTGGAGCGGAAAGTTCGTCTGGGCTTGCAAGAACTATGATGGCGACGTCCAGTCGGACCAGGTCGCGCAGGGCTTCGGCAGCCTCGGCCTGATGACCAGCGTGCTGATGACTCCGGACGGCGGCACGATCGAGGCGGAAGCGGCTCATGGCACCGTCACCCGCCACTACCGCCAGCACCAGCAGGGCAAGGCGACCTCGACCAACCCGATTGCGTCGATCTTCGCCTGGACCGGAGGCCTCAAGTTCCGCGGGCGCATGGACAACACGCCGGACGTCGTCACCTTCGCCGAAACGCTCGAGCGCGTCTGCGTAGAGACCGTCGAGGAAGGCAAGATGACCAAGGACCTGGCGTTGCTGGTCGGGCCGGAACAGGCGTGGATGACCACCGAGCAGTTCTTCGAAGCGATCGTCGAGAACCTCGACAAGGCCATGGCTTCGTAAGACTTTTTGCTAGCTGGCGCGCTCGGCCAACCGGCGCGCCAGCCAGTCCCACAACAGAAAGGTTACCCCGGCATAGGGGTAGAGATTTGTCAGCGTGTCGCTGGCCGAGTGGCTGTGCCTGTCGATCGCGACGAAGCACATGCCGACGAATAGCAGCGCCGGCACAGCGGCGGCCAGGGCGAGTGGTGGGATGGATCGGGTCATTAGTTACCTCCGGGCGCCCATTGTCCATAGAGACGGGCAAGCGGTCATGAGCGCATCGTGAGCAAAGGCTGAAAAGCGCGAAAAAATGGAACGCCCTCCCCGCTGGCCGGTTCAGGCGGAGTGCCGCGCATTTCGACGCGGCGCCAGTCACACCGCTTCAAGGGGAATATTTTGGTCCGCCAGAAGGAACAGGCGCGTCTCGATATCCGCAACGCCAAGCCGGCGGATGCGGTGGGTATCGTCGCGCTGATCGATCGCGCCTACGAGGATATGGCGACCTACTCGCCGGGCGAAATCCGCGGGCAGATCAACAATTTCCCCGACGGCTGTTTCGTCGCCGTCCTCGACGACCAGATCGTCGGCTACTGCGCGTCGATCCGCGTCAAGGAACGACGCGCCTTTTCGAACCACAGCTGGCGCGAAATCAGCGGCTCCGGCTTCGGTTCGACCCACGATCCCAAGGGCGAATGGCTCTACGGCTACGAAATGTGCGTCGATCCCAAGGTCCGCGGGAAGCGACTGGGGCGCAGGCTGTACGAGGAACGTCGGCACCTCGCCGAAACGCTGGAACTCAAGGGAATCGTCTTCGCCGGGCGGATGCCGAACTATTCGAAGCACAAGCGCAAGGTCGCCAGTGCGGAGGCGTATCTCGAGGCCGTGACCGGTGGGCAGATCCATGATCCCGTCCTGCGTTTCCAACTGGCCAACGGGTTCGAACCCGCCGGGCTGATCAAGAACTATCTCGACGACGACAAGAAGTCGGGCGGGTTCGCGGTGCGGATGGTGTGGCGCAATCCCTACGTCGATACCGACAAGCCGGCCGCGACCCGCATCCCGCGCGGGGTGGAGAGCGTGCGCCTCGCGACCTGCCAGCTGCAGGCCCGAGCCGTCACCGGGTTCGACGATTTCATGACAAACATCCGCTATTTCGTGGATGTCGCGTCGGACTACGGCGCCGACTTCATCGTCTTTCCCGAGCTGTTCACCCTCTCGCTGTTGAGCTGCGAGACCAAGGCGCTGTCGCCGATGGAGGCGATCGAGCGGCTGACGACCTACACCACGCGCCTTCGCGACGAGCTGCGCGACATGGCGATGCGGTTCAACATCAACATCATCGGCGGCTCCCACCCGACCCGCACCGCCGACGGCGACATCCAGAACGTTACCTTCGTCTGCCTGCGCGACGGGGCGGTGCACGAGCAGGAGAAGATCCACCCGACGCCGAACGAGGCCTATTGGTGGAACATCAAGGGCGGCGACAGCATCGACGCGATCCAGACCGACTGCGGGCCGATCGGGGTGCTGATCTGTTACGACAGCGAGTTCCCCGAACTGGCGCGGCGGTTGGCCGACGAAGGGGCGCGGATCATCTTCACGCCCTTCTGCACCGACAGTCGGCAGGGCTACCTGCGGGTGCGCTATTGCAGCCAGGCGCGGGCGATTGAGAACCAGTGTTTCGTCGTCCTGTCGGGCAACGTCGGCAACCTGCCGAACGTCGACAACATGGACATCCAGTATGCACAGAGCTGTATCCTGACGCCATGCGACTTCCCCTTCGCCCGCGACGGCATCGCGGCGGAGGCGACCGAGAATGTCGAGACGTTGACGATCAGCGACGTCAATCTGGCCGACCTGCAGTGGGCCCGGGCCGAGGGCACGGTGCGCAATCTCGGCGACCGGCGCTTCGACCTCTACCGTATCGACTGGTCCAAGCCGAAACCAGGGGAGACCAGCGCCAAGCCGGCCAGCGCACCGCTAGGCCCGCACCACGCCGGCGGCGGGTGATCGAACCCGCTCCCGCCGAAACCCGAGACCGATCAGTCGGCCCGGGATCCGGCGGAGCAGCGGAAAGCGGTCGAGCAGGCGGACGATGGCCGGCACCTGGACCTCGCCGCCGCCCAGCACACGGCCGATTACCCCATTCTGTGCAGCTACTTGCGCCGATTGGATGAGACGCGTTGGCAGGAGCCGGCGCTGCTCGACCAGAGCCAGGTAGGGATCGACATTCTCGTCCGTCGCCAGGCGCGCGGCGAGGGCATTGGCGGTCGCGACGGCGTCCTGGATCGCAAGGTTGATGCCGATCCCGCCGATCGGGCTCATCGCGTGGGCGGCGTCGCCGATCGCTAGCAAGCCCGGCCGGGACCAGCGATCGAGGCGGTCGACGGCCACGGACAGCAGCTTGATGTCGTCCTGCGAAGCCGGAAGATCGCCTTCGAACCTCAGATTCGGAAACGATGAGCGAACCTCGTCGAGCAGCCATTTGATGCCCTTTGCACGAACCGTCGCCTCCTCGCCCTTCCCGATCAAAAACGCAGTCTGCCAGTAGCTGTCGCGATCGATCAGGACGATCATTCGTCCTGGCCGGATCGAGCCACGTAGCGCGTCACCGCCGTCGTCGGCCTTGGGCAGCCGGAACCACAGCACATCCATCGGCGCGCCAAGGACGGTGAGCGGCAGCATCTCACGCGAGCGGACGATCGACGATCGGCCGTCCGCGGCGATGATCAGTTTGCCTGCCCGCTCCTCGCGTCCGGAGGCGTACCGGACGCCGACCACCCTGCCCGCCTCTTCGATGAAGTCGGCAACGGGCTCCTCCATCAACAGGGAAAAGGCGCGGAATGTCGTCGCCTCGTCGCGCAGGAAGTCGAGGAAATCCCATTGCGGCATCATGGCGATGAACGGCGCCGGCGTATCGAGGTGCGACAGGTCGCCGATCGTCCAGTCGCGATCGCCGATCCGGATCTGAGCCTTCGATATGCGGTTGTGGGCGCGGGCAAGGAAGCGGTCGAGCAGGCCGAGCTGGTCGAGGATTTCCATGGTCGAGGGGTGGACCGTGTCGCCGCGGAAATCGCGAAAGAAGTCGGCATGCTTCTCGATCACCTTCACGCTGACGCCGGCGCGCGCCAGCAGGTAGCCGGTCATCATTCCTGCTGGGCCGCCGCCGACCACCAGGACGTCAGCCATTTCCCCGCCTTACGTTCGCAAAGGTCACGGGAAACGGCCTCCAAGGTGTGAACTTAAGGATCACATGCGACGTCATGGCGTCACGAGATGCCACAGGGTCGGCCTTGTAGGACAGGAATTTCGCGTCAGGCCTTGGTCAGCGCCTCCGGCTTGTGCGCGGCCCGGCCGCCGCTCTTGTCGCTTTCGACGATATACTCGGGATTGTCCTTCGACGCGGCGACCTTGTGGCCCTTGATGTGGGTGGTCGACGTCACTTTCTTCACGACCTTCCCGACCGAGTGACCGCCCGAGGAATCCCATTCGACCTTTTCGCCCTTGTGGAAAGTTTTGGTCATTTCGTGTCTCCTTTGGCGGAAAAACGCCCGAAAACCTGCCCGGTGCCCATGACAAGCCGCGCCCGCCATGCTCAAAGGGCAGCATGGCAGGAGGACTTCACCTAACCCCGGCATTGTCGGACGCACTTACGATCCTTGGCGCGGCGGGTATCGTCATCCCCGCCTTCGCGAGGTTCCGGATCAATCCCGTCATCGGGTTCATCCTGGTCGGGATCATCGCCGGCCCCTACGGCCTTGGTGCATTGGTTCCCCGATATCCGTGGCTCCACGCCGTTTCGATCACCGACCCCGATGGCATCGAGCCTTACGCAGAGTTCGGCATTGTCCTTCTTCTTTTCTCGATCGGCCTCGAACTGAGCTTCCGCCGCCTTTTCGCCATGCGCAAGATGGTGTTCGGGATCGGTGCCGCGGAGATGCTGGGGACCGCGGCACTGATCGGCGGCTTCCTCGTCGCCGTGAACTGGCCGACGCAAAGCGCGTTGTGGCTGGCGCTGGCGCTGGCGATGAGCTCGACCGCGCTGGTGCTGCCGATTTCGGGCACGCAAAGCCCGGTCGGGCGGGCCGCGCTGGCGATGTTGCTGTTCGAGGACCTCGCGCTGGTGCCGATGCTGTTCCTGATCGGCGCGACTGGCGGCGCGGCCGCCGGCGACGTCGGCGCAACGCTAGGCAAGATCGCCCTCCAGGGCAGCCTCGTCATCATCGGCATCCTAGTGGTCGGCCGCTTCGTGCTGCCGCATCTGTTCGCGCAGGCCGCCAGGTCCAAGAAGCCCGAGCTGTTCCTCGCCATTTCGCTGTTGGTCGTCATCCTGTCCGCGACGCTGACGGCCGGTGCGGGACTTTCCCCGATCCTCGGCGCGCTGATCGCCGGCCTGGTCATCGCCGAGACCGAGTATCGCGACGAGGTCGAGGTGGTGGTCGAGCCGTTCAAGGGCCTCGCGCTGGGCATCTTCCTCATCACGGTCGGCATGCGGATCAACATCGCCGACCTGGTCGACCAGTGGCCGATGATGGTCGGCGCGCTGGTCGCGGTCGTGATCGTCAAGGCGCTGGTCACGGGCCTCCTCCTGCGCATGGCAGGGGCGCGGAGCGGCGTGGCGGCCGAGACCGGCTTGCTGATGGCCAGCCCGTCGGAGACGACACTGATCGTCCTGGGCGCGGCGGGCATGGCGGGAATCCTGCGGCCCGACACGGTCGCTTTCTGGTCGGCGGTGACGGCGATCGGCCTGACCTTTACCCCGCTGCTGGCATCGCTTGGTCGGCGCTTTGCCCGGCGGGTGGACGAGCAGCATCCGGACAGCTTCGACGACCAGGCGGTCGCGGGCCGGACGATCATCTTCGGTTTCGGCCGCGTGGGTCGCGTGGTGGCCGACATGCTGGCCACGCACAACCGCCCTTACCTTGCGGTCGATAGCGACATCGATGGCTTCGCCGAGGCGCGGTCCAGCGGCTATGCGGTGATGTTCGGCGACGTTTCGCGCGCCGAATTGCTCGAGAAACTTCACCTCGACAGCGCCAAGGCCATCGTCCTGACCATGGATGACCCGGTCCTGACCCAGCGCATCGCGCGACGGCTGCGCGCCGATTATCCCGACCTGCCGATCATCGCCCGGGCCCGCGACACCGCCCATGCCGCCAAGCTGTACAAGGCCGGCGTGACCGACGCGGTGCCCGAAGCGATGGAGGCCTCGCTCCAGCTGTCGGAAGCCGTCCTGGTCGATATCGGCGTGGCGATGGGCCCGGTCATCGCCTCGATCCACGAAAAGCGTAGCGACCTGCGCAGCGAGATCATGGAAGCGGGCGACCTCGACGTCGAACCGAGCCTCGGTCGGCGTCGGCTCCGCGACTTGGGAACCTCCCCCGCCGCCAACGCTTGAGCCTCTCCATGAATGACGTCATCGATTGCCTCGTCGTCGGCGGCGGGCCGGCCGGCCTGACTGCCGCAATCTATCTGTCGCGATACCACCTCGACATCATCGTCGTTGATGGCGGGAAAAGCCGCGCGGCGTGGATCCCGCGCACCCACAACCACGCCGGCTACCCCGACGGCATTCCCGGCACGGAATTGCTGCAGCGGATGGGCGAGCAGGCGCGGAAATACGGTACCCGCATCGAACAGGGCCAGGTGACCCGGATCGACAAAGGCGAGGACGGGATCTTCACCGCCGAATGGGGGTCGGGCCCCGTCCGCTCCCGCTCGGTGCTGCTTGCGACGGGCGTGACGAACCGGCGCCCGCCAATGGACGAGGAACTCCACGATGCGGCGCTGGCCGAAGGGCAGATCCGTTATTGCCCGATCTGCGACGGCTACGAGGTGACGGACAAACGCGTGGCGGTGATTGGCAACGCCGATCGCGGACCGGGCGAAGCGATGTTCCTGAGAAGCTACACGGCGCAACTGACGCTCATCGATCCGGAAGGGCCGATCGACGTCAACGAGGAAGACCGCCAGCGCTTGGAAAATGCCGGCGTGACGCTGGTCGACGGGCCGGTCGACGTCATCGAGCCGGGTGACGGCGAAATTGCCGTGACGGTGCCGTCGGGCACCCTCACCTTCGCCTCGATCTATCCGGCCTTAGGCAGCGACACCCATGTCGGACTGGCGGAAATGCTGGGCTGCGACCTGTCGAAGGATTGCTGCATCGTCACCGACGATCACCAGCGGACCAGCGTCGAGGGCGTGTATGCAGCCGGCGACGTGGTGAAGGGCCTCGACCAGATCAGCCACGCGATGGGCGAAGGCGGCGTCGCGTCGACGACCATCCGCAACGACTTGGCGAAGGAGCGACCGCTCCTGCGGGAACCCGCTGCCTAGGCGAGAAACTCGGGGTCGAGGACGATCCGGGCGTCGACCTCGTCGGCGATACCGGCCTTGAACGGGATCAGTGCGCGCTTGCCGTCGACCTTTTCGATGTCGAGCAGGTCGCCCGCGCCGAAATTATCGACTCCGACGACCGAGCCGACGGTCTCCCCATCTTTTGAGAAGCAAGTCAGGCCGATCAGGTCGGCGTGATAATATTCGCCCTCTTCGAGTGGCGGCATGGCGTCACGGTCGACTTCGACCAGCTGGCCTCGCAGCGCCTCGATCGCGCCGCGATCGTTGACGCCTTCGAAGCGGGCGATGGCGGCCTTGCCGCCGTCGCGCACGGAAAGAAGCTTCACCTCTTTCCCGCCCAAGTAGATGCGGTCGTAATGAGCGAGTCCTTCGACGCTGTCCGTGAACAGCTTCAGCCGGGCCTCGCCCTTCACGCCGTGGGCGCCGGCCACCGCGGCGAGCGCGATGCGCTTTTCGTCGGTGACCGGCATCAAGGCTTACTCGGCCTTCTCTTCGGCTTCGCCTTCGGCGGGCGCCTGGGCGCTCTCACCCGTCACTTCGGCGGCGTCGTCGCCGGCGTCGCTGTTCGGCGTCGCTTCGTTGGTCTCGGCTTCGGCGGCCGGGGCCTCCTCGGTCGCAGCTTCTTCGGCCGGGGCTTCGGCGGCGGCTTCTTCCGCGGCGGGGGCTTCGTTCACTTCCTCTTCCGCCGGAGCGGCAGCAGCTTCGGCCTCGGCAGCGGCAGCAGCGGCCTTCGCCTCTTCAGCCTCGGCGGCCTTCGACGCGCGTTCTTCCAGGCGATCCTTGGCCTTCTGGCCCGGCTCCGCCTTCTGCGGGTTATTCTTGGCGGTGCGCTCCTGGATGCCGGCGGCGTCGAGGAAACGGGCGACGCGGTCCGACGGCTGCGCGCCAACCGACAGCCAATGCTTGATGCGATCGGCGTCGAGCTTAATGCGCTCCGGCGAATCCTTCGCCAGCAGCGGGTTATAGGTGCCGACCTTCTCGAGGAAGCGGCCGTCACGGGCATTGCGGCTGTCGGCCACGACGACGCGGTAATACGGACGCTTCTTGCTGCCACCACGGGCGAGACGGATTGCAACTGCCATTGTTCTGTTCCTTCGTGTTAATTCAGTGCGTTACGTTATTTCTTGCCGAACTTGTCGAAGCCCGGCGGGAGGTTGAACGGCGACGATCCGCCGGGAAGTCCCGGAAGGCCGCCGGCGGGAAGATTGAGCATTCCGCCCGCGCCGCCGGGCATACCGCCCATCAGCTTGTCCATGCCGCCACCGCCGAACATGGCGGCCAGCTTGCCGAAGCCGCCCATCTTCTTGAGCCGCTTCATGGCGTTGGACATTTCGAGGTGCATCTTGAGCAGCTTGTTGACCTCCTGGACGGTGGTCCCGCTGCCGTTGGCGATGCGGATCTTGCGCTTCGCATTGATGAGGGCGGGATTGGTCCGCTCCTTCTGCGTCATCGACGTCATCATCGCTTCGAGCCGGACCAGCGCCTTGTCATCGACGTTGGCGGCGCCCTTCATGCCCTTCATGCCGGGCATCATGTTCACCAAAGCGCCAAGGCCGCCCATCCGCTTCATCTGCTGGATCTGCATGGCAAGGTCGTCGAGGTCGAACTTGCCCTTTTCCATCTTGGCGGCGAGCTTCTCGGCATCCTCGATCTTGACCGCTTCGGCGGCCCTTTCGACGAGGCTAACGACATCGCCCATGCCCAGGATGCGACCGGCGACGCGGCTCGGGTGGAAGGCTTCGAGCGCGTCCATCCCCTCGCCCACGCCGGCGAATTTGATCGGCTTGCCGGTGACGGCGCGCATGCTGAGCGCCGCGCCGCCGCGCGCATCGCCGTCCATGCGGGTGAGGATGACGCCGCTAAGGTCCACCTCGCCGGCAAAGCCCTTGGCGACGTTGACCGCGTCCTGGCCGGTCAGGCTGTCGACGACGAGCAGCGTCTCGACCGGGTTCGAGGCGGCGGCGACCGCCTTCATCTCGCCCATCAACGCATCGTCGACATGGAGGCGGCCGGCGGTGTCGAGGAGGAGGACGTCGTAGCCCTGCAGCTTCGCCGACTGGAGCGCGCGCTTGGCGATGTCGACCGGCGACTGGCCGGCCACGATCGGCAGCGTCTCGACGCCGACCTGGCGGCCGAGCACAGCCAGCTGCTCCTGCGCCGCCGGGCGTGCGACGTCGAGCGAGGCCATCAGGACCTTCTTGCGGTCCTTTTCAGTGAGGCGCTTAGCAAGCTTGGCGGTGGTGGTGGTCTTACCCGAGCCCTGCAAGCCCACCATCATCACGACCGCGGGCGGATTGACGTCGAGGTGGAGCGTCTCGCCCTGCCCGTCGGTGTCCTCGCCGCCCAGCATTTCAATGAGGGCGTCGTTGACGATCTTGACGACCATCTGGCCGGGAGTGACCGAGCGGATGACTTCGGCGCCGACCGCCTGTTCGGTCACCTTGTCGACGAATTCGCGGGCGACCGGCAGCGCTACGTCGGCCTCGAGGAGGGCGACACGGACCTCGCGCATTGCACCGCGAACGTCGTCTTCCGACAGCGCGCCGCGGCCGCGGAGCTTGTCGAAGACGCCGCTGAGGCGATCGCTAAGGCTGTCGAACATCCAAAATCCTCAAAACAACTACGGGCAAAACGCAAACAACGCCGGCGGGTGAAACCTCACCGGCCAGCGCGCCCCGAAAGGCTTCAGCGATGTATGTCCGTAAAGACAGGCGCGCCCCTACGCGTTGGCGGGCGGGAGGTCAAGGTTCAGAAGGCCGCCCCCTCGGCGAGGGCGGCGCGCTCTTCCGCCGTCGAGACGCGGCCCAACGCTTTGTTGCGGCCTGGAAAGCGGCCGAAGCGGGTGATCTGGTCGCGGTGCTTGCGGGCGAAGTCGAGGTTGAGCGGGTCGCCTAGCGCCGAGAACTCCGCCACCGACCTGTCCTGGATGGCGGGGTCTTCGCTGTGCATCAGTGGCATGAGGAGGAACTGACGCCAGTCCGTCGGGGCGTCGTGGCTCCAGCCGCGGTCGAGCGCTTCGAACGCGAGGGAGAGCGCCAGGGGATCGGCCTCGAACGCCTTGAGGCTGTCGCGATGGATGTTGCGGCTGAACTGGTCGAGCAGGAGGATGGCGGCGGTCAGCGTCGCGACGCTGTGACGCCATCCTTCGGCGCATGACGCCAGAACGCCGTTGCGGAGCGTCGCAAAGCGGCGGGCGATCTCGGCATCGAGCGCGGCGTCCTTGGCGAACCAGCGGTCCTTGCCGACTTCAGAAAACCAGAAATCGAGGACGGCGGGTGCCGCCGCAACGCTCATCGCGGGCCACGAGGACCGCGCGCCGGGCCGCCGGGACCGCTCGGGCGACCGCCACCGGGGCTTCCCGGACCACGCCGGCCCGGGCCCTTGCGGTTGTCGCGTCGGTCGGACGGCGGGCCGCGGCGCTCGCGTTCGGGCACACGGTCCATCGGGCGCTGGACCTGTACCTGGCCCTTGGGACCGATGACGTAGCCGTCCTTCAGCAGCTGGGCGAAGGCGGCGCGGGTCGAGCTGGCGATCGCGTCCTGGACCTCCTTGGGAAGGTCGGCGAAGGCGGCGTTGCGGTGGATGGTGCCGATTTCCCGGAGCAGCGTGTTGGGCACGCCCTTGGCCGACGCCTTCAGCGCTTCGAGCGCGTCGACGACCGCCGCGTGGATGATCGCTTGCATCACTTCAGAGGCGGCACGCGCCATAATCGACTCCCATGGACTAATCCCCCCGCGCTCCCTAAGTCCCGCGGCGTGAAGCGCCCTTTTCACAAGATGCATGGTCTCGGCAATGATTTCGTCGTGCTCGACGCGCGAAACGAGCCGTTCGAGGTCGATGCCCGCCTGGCCGAGGCGATCGCCGACCGGCGCACCGGCGTCGGCTGCGACCAGCTGATCCGCCTGTCGCCCAGCAATGTCGCCGACCTGCGCATGGACATCTGGAACGCCGATGGCGGCGTGGCCGAAGCGTGCGGAAACGCCAGCCGCTGCGTGGTCGCGCTGACCGGCGCGGCGACAATCGAGACGGCGGGCGGGATCATCGAGGGCGCGGCCGATGGGGCCGATGTCGAAGTGGCGATGGGCGAGCCGAAGTTCGACTGGCGCGACATTCCCCTGGCCGACCCGATGGACACGCGGCCCGTGCCGATGGGCTGGGGCGCGCTGGAAGGCGGCGACGCGGTCAACGTCGGCAACCCGCACATCTGCTTCATCGTCGAAAATGTCGACGCCATCCCGTTGGAAACATTGGGGCCGGCAATCGAGAACGATCCGGTGTTCCCGCAGCGGGTGAACGTCAATGTCGCCCAAGTCGCTGGCGAGAGCGCATTGAAGCTGCGCACATGGGAACGCGGCGCGGGCCTGACGCTGGCGTGCGGCACCGGTGCTTGCGCGACGGCGGTGGCGGCCATCCGCAACAAGCAGGTCGCCTCGCCGGTGAAAGTATCGATGCCGGGCGGCGCGCTGACCATATCGTGGGCACCGGGCGAGCCGATCCGCATGCGCGGCGCGGCGACGCATGTCTATTCGGGCGAGCTCGACCTCGAGGCGCTGCGCTGATGGGCGCGGAGACGCTGACGCTAGGGTGCCGGCTGAACTTCGCCGAGAGCGAGGCGATGCGCGGGCTGGCGGGCGACGGCGACCTGATCGTCAACAGCTGCGCCGTGACCAACGAGGCGGTGCGCCAGACGCGCCAGGCGATCCGCCGCGCGTGGCGCGAGACGCCGGGCCGCAAGATCATCGTCACCGGTTGCGCGGCCGAACTGGACCCGATGGCGTTCGCGGCGATGCCCGAGGTGGCCAAGGTGATCGGCAACGCCGACAAATATGACGCGGCCGCTTTTGCGAGCAAAAACAAGGTAGTGGCGCGTGACGTCATGGCGGCAGGCGTGCCGCCGGTGGCCGCCGGCTTCCTGGCGCGGGTGCGCAGTTTCGTGGCGGTCCAGACCGGCTGCGACCATCGCTGCACCTTCTGCTCGATCTGGCAGGCGCGCGGGCCATCGCGGTCCCTGCCCTATGAGGCGGTGCGCGATGCGGTGGCGCGCGAACTGGACGCCGGGGCGCGCGAGATCGTCCTTACCGGCGTCGACATCACCGACTATGACGGCGGGCTCGGCCTGCTGTGCCAGCGCTTGCTGGCCGACCTGCCCGGTCTCCAGCGCCTGCGCCTCTCCTCGCTCGACAGCGTCGAGATTGACGAGGCGCTGCTGGAACTGGTGGCGGGCGAGACGCGGCTCCTCCCCCATTTCCACCTGTCGCTGCAGGCGGGCGACGACTTGGTCCTCAAGCGGATGAAGCGTCGACACAGCCGGGCGCAGTCGGTCGCGACGGTCGAGGCGCTGAAGAAGGCCAATGCCGAGGCGACGATTGGCGCCGACCTGATTGCGGGTTTCCCGACCGAGAGCGAGGACGCCGCACGCAACACTCTGGCGCTGCTCGACGATTGCGACGTGGTAGCAGCGCACATCTTCCCATTCTCGCCCCGGCCGAACACGCCGGCGGCGCGCATGCCCCAAGTGGAGCGCGAAATCGTCAAAGCGCGCGCGGCACGCCTTCGCGAAGCGGCGGGCGCCCGCCGAACCGCCTGGCTCGACCGCCAGCTGGGCAGCAGCCAGCGCGTGCTGATCGAAAATAGCGATAAGGGCCATAGCGACACCTTCGCGCCGGTACGTATTTCGGGCGCCCCGCGCGGTGCGCTCGGTTCCGCGACCATCATCGGGCGCGACAACAATATTCTAATCGGGGTTTTTGAATGAGTTGGCTCGAACGCCTGACAGGCGGTTTCAAGAAGACGGCGGACCGGATCGGGGAGAATCTCGACGGTATCGTCAGCAAGCAGGCACTCGACACCTCGACCCTCGACGATATCGAGGAGGCGTTGATCGCGTCCGACCTCGGCCCCGAGGCGTCCAGGCGGATCCGTGACGCCATCGCCGCACGGCGGTTCGAGCAACTCGACGAGCGCGGCCTGCGCACCATCCTCGCCGAAGAGATCGAGAAGATCCTGGCGCCGGTGGCCAAGCCACTCGACGTCTGGGGCTTTCCGCGCCCGCACGTCATCCTGGTGATCGGCGTCAACGGGTCAGGCAAGACAACGACCATCGGCAAGCTCGGCCACCTGCTCAAGGAACAGGATTATGGCGTGCTGCTGGCCGCCGGGGACACCTTTCGTGCGGCGGCCATCGAGCAGCTGAAGATCTGGGGCGATCGCATCGGTGCGCCGGTGATCTGCGGCAAGGAAGGCGGCGACGCGGCCGGCATCGTGTTCGACGGCGTCAAGCAGGCCACCGCGACCGGGATCGACGCGCTGATCGTCGACACCGCGGGACGTCTTCAGAACAAGGCGCACCTGATGGACGAGCTCAGCAAGGTCCGCCGCGTGCTCGGGCGTTTGAACCCGGAAGCGCCGCACGACGTTCTCCTCGTCCTCGACGCCACCACCGGACAGAATGCCCTGAACCAGATCGAAGTCTTCGCCCGCGACGCCGGCGTCACCGGCCTCGTCATGACCAAGCTGGACGGCACGGCCCGCGGCGGCGTCCTGGTCGCGGCGGCGGAGAAGTTCGGGCTGCCGATCCACGCGATTGGCGTCGGCGAGGGCATGGAAGACCTGCGGCCGTTCGATCCTCGGGCGGTCGCGCGTGCCATTGCGGGTTTAAGCGAATGATTAGGGCCTTCTCACTTCCCTCGCGCGTTTTCGCCTCGTCCTTGCCGGATTGCGACTGCCATGCTGCTGGGTCCGATTACCGTGCTCCTCGTCTCCGTGGTGAAAGGTAGGCGAATGGCCAAACAAGCGCCTCGCGAACCGTCGCCGCTCATCCGCCTGTTGCTCGACGTCGGGCCGCTGGCGCTGTTCTTCATCGCCAACGCCAAGCTCGGAATTTTCGCCGCGACCGGCGCGTTCATGGCGGCGATCATCGTCGCGATGGCGGTAAGCTATGCGCTGGTCCGCCACGTCACCGTGCTTCAGCTTTTCAGCGCCTTCATGGTGGTCGTGATGGGCGGATTGACGCTGTGGCTGCACGACGAGACATTCATCAAGATCAAGCCGACGCTTTACTACCTTCTGATTGCCGGCATCCTGGCGTTCGGCCTGTGGAGCAAGAAGCCGGTGCTGAAGAGCGTGCTCGGCAGCGCCTACCCCGGCCTCGATGAAGAAGGTTGGCGCAAGCTGACGCGCAACTGGGCGCTGTTCTTTGCCGTCATGGCGGCGGCCAACGAGGTGGTATGGCGGACCCAGACGACCGATTTCTGGATCGGTTACAAGCTCTGGGGCGCACTGCCCGCGACGATCCTGTTCGCCATCGCCAACGTGCCGATGCTGATGCGCCACGGCCTCAATCGCGAGGAAGCGGCGGAAATCGCCGACCCCGGACCTTTGGATTGAGAATGAGTCAGCCCATCCTCCAGATCCAAGGCCTGCGGAAGGCCTATGCCGGCGGCACCGAGGCGCTGAAGGGCGTCGATCTCGACATCATGCCGGGAGAGATTTTCGCGCTGCTGGGGCCAAACGGCGCCGGCAAGACCACGCTGATCAGCATCGTTTGCGGCATCGTCACCGCGACCGCCGGGACGGTGAATGTCGGCGGGCACGACCATGACAAGGATTATCGCGCGGCCCGGCGGATGATCGGGCTGGTGCCGCAGGAACTGACCACCGACGCGTTCGAAAGCGTGATGAACACCGTCAGCTTCAGCCGCGGCCTGTTCGGCCTGCCGGCCGATCCCGCGGTGATCGAGCGGATCCTTCGCCGCCTGTCCCTGTGGGACAAGCGCAATGCCCGAATGATGGAATTGTCGGGCGGCATGAAGCGGCGCGTGATGATCGCCAAGGCCTTGAGCCATGAGCCGAAGATCCTGTTCCTCGACGAGCCGTCGGCGGGCGTCGACGTCGAGCTGCGCCGCGACATGTGGGACATGGTGCGGGCGCTCAAAGCTGACGGCACGACGATCATCCTCACCACCCATTACATCGAAGAAGCCGAGGAAATGGCCGACCGCGTCGGCGTGATCCGCAAGGGCGAGTTGGTGGCGCTGGGCGATACCGCAGACCTGATGCGCCAGATGGGGCAGAAGACCTTGAAGGTTTCGCTGGAAGAACCGCTGGCAGCGCTGCCGGACGGGCTCGGCTCCGGACTAGAGTTGGAGGATGACGGCCGGACACTGAGTTACAAGTTCGACAGCCACGCCGACGAGACCGGCATCCGCCCCCTGCTCCGCGCACTCGACGAACGGCACATCGGCTGGAAGGATTTGTCGACCGAGCAGTCGAGCCTCGAGGATATCTTCGTGCGGCTGGTCCACTCCGCCGACTCCGAGCAGGAGCCCGCATAATGAACTGGAACGGGATGCGGGCCATCTACGGCTTCGAGATGGCGCGCTGGCGCCGGACGCTGTGGCAGAGCCTGGTCGCGCCGGTGATCACCACCAGCCTCTATTTCCTCGTCTTCGGCAGCGCGATCGGCAACCGGATGACGCAGATGGGCGGGGTCGGTTTCGGCAGCTTCATCGTGCCCGGCCTGATCATGCTATCGGTGCTCACCCAATCGATCTTCAACGCCAGCTTCGGCATTTATTTTCCGAAGTTTACCGGCACGATCTACGAATTGCTCTCAGCGCCGCTGTCGGCACTGGAAACGGTCATCGCCTATGTCGGCGCGGCCGCCAGCAAGGCGGTGATCCTCGCGCTGGTGACGCTGGTGACGGCCACTTTGTTCGTCAGCGTGCACATCGCGCACCCGTTCTGGATGGTGGTGTTCCTTCTGGCGATCTCGACCGGATTCTGCCTGCTCGGCTTCGCGCTCGGCATCTGGGCGAAGAATTTCGAGCAGTTGCAAGTCGTGCCCCTGCTCGTCGTGACCCCCCTCACCTTCACCGGAGGTGTGTTCTATTCGGTGGCGGCGATCCCCGAGCCGTGGCGCACCATCACCCACTTCAACCCGATCCTCTACCTGGTGGCGGGGTTCCGCTGGACGTTCTTCGGCGCGACCGACGTGCCGCTGGCGGCTTGCGTAGCGGTGATGGGGGCGGCCATCCTATTGCCGCTGGCGGCGATCACCTGGATTTTTAAGACCGGCTACCGCCTCAAAAATTAGGGCGGCTTCCCGCGAAGGAAACCGCCCCGATTTCGGTGGCCTGGGCCGGAAAGCTCAGCTCTGCTGGTCGGCCCGGCCGACGCCCTCGCCGTCGAGGTTCTGCGCAACGAAGTCCCAGTTGATAACCTTCTCGAGCACCGTCTTCAGGTAGCGCGGCCGCTCGTTGCGGTAGTCGATGTAATAGGCGTGCTCCCACACATCGAGCGTCAGCAGCGGCGTCATGCCGTGGACCAGCGGCGTGTCGGCGTCGTGGAGCGAGGTCACTTCCAGCTTGCCGTTGTTGAGGACCAGCCAGCCCCAACCCGAGGCGAAGTGGTTGGTGCTCTCCGTCGCGAGCTTGTCGACCAGCGTGGCATGGTCGCCGAAGTCGCCGGCGATCATCTCCGCCAGCTTGCCCGACGGCTTGTTCGATCCTTCTGGCGCAAGGCACTGCCAGAAGAAGCTGTGGTTCCAGATCTGCGCCGCGTTGTTGAACAGGCCCTTGTCGCCCTTGTCCTTGGCGGCCTGGATGACGTCGGACAGCTTGGCGCCCTCGAGGCCCTTCTCGGCCAGCATTCCATTGGCCTTGTCGACATAGGCCTTGTGATGCTTGCCGTGATGATACTCGAACGTTTCCGCGCTCATGACGTCGCCGAGCGCGTCCTTGGCAAACGGCAGGTCCGGAAGGGTGAAAGGCATGATGGTCTCCTCTTGGGGTCGCGTATCAGGCCAACGTCCCTAGGCCCGCCGCGTTGCAAGGGAAAGGCTAGCCGCCCGCGTTTTCGGTCAGCTTGTGCCGCTTCATCGCGTGGCGCAGCTGGTCGTAGCTCAGGCCCAGGGCGGCCGCGGTCGAGCGCTGGTTGTAACGATGCCGCGTAAGCGCCTCTTCGAGAAGCGCTTTTTCATAGGCATTAACCGAGGACTTGAGGTCGTCGGTGCTTTCCGGGAACGCCGCCTGAACCGCAACCGTGGGCGCGGGAGAGGCGACCTGCTCGGGTTCGTCGCCCGTGCCGCGGCGCTCGACCGGTGCCCAGGGCGAGCGGAACGGGTCGAACTGGATGGCTTCTACCGGGCGCTCGGGGTCCTCGTGCCGATAGACGGCGCGCTCGACGACGTTGCGCAATTCGCGGACATTGCCGGGCCAGTCGTAGCTTTCGAGCCGCTGCAGTGCGGGCCCGTTGAAGCCGGGCCAGTTGGGCCAATCGAGCTCGACCGCCATGCGCCGTCCGAAATGTTCGGCGAGGATGGCGATGTCGCCTTCACGATTGCGTAGCGGCGGCAGGGTGACCACCTCGAAGCTCAAGCGATCGAGCAGGTCGGCGCGGAACCGGCCTTCCTCGACCATGCGGGGAAGGTGTTCGTTGGTCGCGGCGACGATGCGGACATCGACCTTGATCGGCTTCGACGCGCCGATGCGGGTGACCTCGCCATACTCGACCGCACGCAGCAGCCGGTCCTGCGCCGGCGACGAAAGGGTGGCGAGCTCGTCGAGAAACAGCGTGCCGCCATCAGCCTCCTCGAACCGGCCCTGGCGGGTCTTCGACGCGCCGGTGAAGCTGCCGGCCTCATGACCGAACAACTCGGCCTCGATCAAATTCTCGGGCAGCGCGGCACAATTCATCGTGACCAGCGGTCCCGCCCAACGACCCGACAGGTGGTGGAGGCGTTCGGCGACCAGTTCCTTGCCGGTGCCGCGCTCGCCGATGATGAGGACCGGCCGGTTGAGCGCAGCCGCACGGCTTGCCCGTTCGACGCTGTCGAGAAAAGCCAGGCTTTGTCCGACGAACTGGTTGGCGCGTTCCATGTCTGGGTCTTTCCTTGCCCAACATGTGGTGGCAAATCCCACCATCTGGCAAGATTTTTCGACCCTCCGTTGGTCGAAAATCGGCGGAAAACGCGAAACTGCGCGCCTACGGAGTTTTTGGCACGAACGCTGCAAGAAGGTTACGCAACAGGACCTGTGAAGTTTCGGAGTTGTTGATGGGCATTTTTTCTCGAACCCGCGACATCGTCGCCGCCAACATGGCGGAATTGCTCGATCGTGCCGAAGATCCGGCGCGGATGATCCGCATGATCATCCTCGAAATGGAGGAGACGCTGGTCGAAGTCCGCGCCTCGGCCGCACGGTCGATCGCCGACGGCAAGGAGATGCGCCGCGCGCTGATCCGCCTGGAGGACATGCAGCACGGCTGGACGGAGAAGGCCGAGCTGGCGCTGTCGAAGGACCGCGAGGATCTCGCCAAGGCGGCGCTGATCGAGCGGCAGAAGGCCGCCGACATGGCCGAGGGGCTGCGCGCCGAGATCGGCCAGATCGACGAGACGCTCAAGAGCTACGAAGCGGACATCGCCAAGCTACAGGGCAAGCTGCGCGAGGCGCGGGCGCGACAGAACGCCATCGCCAACCGCATCGAGAGCGCCGTCAGCCGCGCCCGCACCCGGGAAATTCTCGGCGGTCCGCGCTCGGAAGAGGCCTTCTCGCGGTTCGACGTGCTGGAACGGCGCGCGGACATGGCGGAAGGTATGGCCGACGCGCTGGGCATGACCGGTCCGAAGAGCCTTGAAGAGGAAATCGCGGATCTCAAGGCGTCGGACAAGGTCGACGCCGAACTGGAAGCTTTGAAGGCCAAGATGCAGGCCAAGGGGGAATAAGTGGGCGAAGATTTCATTCCGTTTTTTGCGATTGCGGCGATCTTCATCGGGCTGCCGTGGCTCATCTTCCACTACATTACCAAGTGGAAGCAGTCGGCGACGCTGACGCTGCCCGACGAGAAGTTGCTCGACGATCTTTATGACGCAGCGCGCCGGCTCGACGAGCGGATGTGCTCGATCGAGCGGATCATCGAAGCGGAGAACCCCGATTGGCGCCAGCATTGCCTGCCCGGCACGACCGGGGCCAGCGAGCGAGCGGCGCCGCGGGCACTCCTGGAAGAACTGGATGAACTGGAAGAGCGCATGTCGCGCCTGCCGAAGAGCAGCCGGAGCCGGGGGGCCGTGGAATGAGCATGCAACCCGCCAGCCGCACCCGCTTTTATCGCAACAAGCGCGAGGGCAAGGTTCTCGGCATCTGTGCCGGCATCGCCGACTACACCGGCCTCGATACGAGCCTGGTCCGCTTCATGATGCTCGCGGCGCTGTTCATGAGCGGCGGCTCGATCCTGCCGCTTTATTTCATCGCCGGCTTCATCGCGCCGGACCGTCCCCGCGAGCTGGATTATGTCGGGGGACCCGAGCAGCAGCGTTTCTGGCAGGGCGTTCGCGCCTCGCCGGCCCGCAGCGCGCGACAGATCCGCAGCCAGCTGCGCGACGTCAACCGCCGGCTGGCCGACGTCGAAAGCTATGTGCTGAGCGAAAACCGCAGCCTTGCCCGCGAAATCGAGGACCTGCGGTAATCCCGACGAACCAAAGGGGGAAATGACATGGACCCGGAAGTCCAAGGCGTGCTCGAATTCGTTCTGAAACTGACCCCGGTAGTGGCGATCATCGTCGCGCTCGGTGTTGGCAGCTCGGTGCTCAACACCTGGCTCAAGATCAAGAACGGCTACCCGCTCCAGAATGCCTGGGGCATGGCCATCCATCCCCGCAAGGACGGGGAAACGATCGAACGCATCAAGCTGCTGACCACCGAGAACGCGCAACTTCGCGCCGAGCTGGGGGCGATCAAGGACCGGCTGGAGACGGTCGAACGGATCGTGACGGACTCAGGGGTCCAGACCGCCGCGCAGATCGATGCGCTTCGATCCCCGCGCCGCCTCGGTAGTGACAGTTAAGCAGGAGCAATCGGAATGAGCGGTTATTTCGTACTCGGCTTTTTCATGATCGTGGTCGGCATCCCGGTGATTTTCGGCGTGCTCGGCGACGTCTATAAACGCCGGCTGAAGTTTCGCGAACGCGAGATGGAGCTGATGGGCCAGCAAACGGCGGAAAAGGCCGCCCAATATGCGGCGCACGTCGAACGGCTCGAAAATCGGGTGCGCGTGCTCGAACAGATCGCCACCGACAAGGGCATCGAGACGGCCGGGCAGATCGAGGCGCTGCGCGCGCCGCGCCTGACCGGCAATGACATCCAGTAGTCCCCTCTTTCAAGGAACATACCATGGGCCCTTCCCTTCCCGAGCTTAGCGCCATCCTTTTCGCGATGGGCACGCCGGCTTTCCTGGTCTTCTACTTCGCCAAGCGCTGGTTCCAGCTGAAGGAAAAGCGCCTTGAGATCGACGCATTGCTGGCAGCGGAGAAGGCGGCGCAATATGTCTCGCATTCGAAAGACGTCGAGGCGCGCCTCGCGGTGGTGGAGCGGATCGTGACCGATCGAGGTGCCGAGACGGCGGCGCAGATCGAGGCACTTCGTCCGAAAGCGCTGTCGCAAACCGCGGTCAACGGGTAAGAACGCGTCCATGGACCTCGGACCCCTCGTCCCCATCGTCGCCATCGGCAGCGGACTCGGCTGGGGCTGGCTCGGCTACAAGAAGCGCGAACTGGCCGCACGAACGAAAATCGCGCTGGCCGAAGCGAGCCGCGAGCGAGAAGCCAAGCACAAGCTCGAAGACCGGGTGCGTGTCCTCGAGAAGATCATCACCGACAAGGGCTACGAGACCGCCGCCCAGATCGAAGCGTTGAGGGAAATGCCGACGCTGCCCTCGCAACAGGAAAACGACCGCGTATGAACCCGTTCGAATTCGTCATCGCCATCATCGCCATCACCACCATCGGCCAGATCATCAAGGTCAAGCAGATGGCCAAATACGGGATGCGCCCGCGTAGCGGCCGGCGAGGCATGATGGGCTTTGGCGCGCGCATGGGCTTCGGGCATTTCGATACGACCCGCGACGATGAAGACGACTATGTCGATGACCGCGAGACCGTACGGCTGCGCGAGGAAGTGAAGATGCTCAAGGAGCGACTCCACACGCTCGAGCGGATCACGGTCGACAAGGAAAGCAGCCTGGCGCGCCAGATCGACGATTTGCGCGATCGCTGAGGCGCGGCTAGGGCCGCGGTGTGACCACCACCCTCCCCCGCCTCGACGAAATCGCCGAGGAATATGAGTTTCTCGACAGCGAAGAGCGATATCGCCTGCTGATCGAGCTGGGGCGCAAGCTCGAGCCGATGCCCGACGCGCTGAAAACCGACGCGACCAAGGTGCGGGGATGTTCTGCCAGCGTCTGGGTCTACCCGACGCGGGAGGGCGACCGGCTACATTTCCTCGCCGACAGCAACGCGGCGATCACCAAGGGCGTGGTCGCGCTGGTGCTGGCCACGGTGCAGGACAGGCCGGCTGCAGAAGTGGCGCAGACCGATATCGCCGCCGCGCTGGCACCGTTCGATCTTAGCCGAGAACTATCGTCGAACCGGACGCAGGGCATTCCGAACATGATTGCGTTGGTCCGCGACACGGCGGCACGGTTGGCATGAGCGAACTGCCCGAAATCGACGCGGCGGCAGCCGGGGGCGGGTTCGACCCCAAGCGCTTCTTCGAACTGGCGCGGTCGGTCGGGCATGGCAAGGCGCTTGGCCTCGATTATCTTCGCACCGACGGCGATTGGATCGAACTGGCGCTGCCGTGGCGCGAGGAACTGGTCGGGGTCGAGGAAAGCGGCTTCCTGGCGTCCGGCGCGATCGTCAGCCTGCTCGACACGTGCGGCGGGGCATCGGTGTGGCACAAGATGGGGTTTTTCCAGCCGATCGTGACGATCGACCTCCGGCTCGATTACCTCCGGCCAGCGCCGAAGGGCGAGACGGTCATCGCGCGTTGCCGCTGCGACAAGCTGACGTCGAAGATCGCATTCATTTCCGGGATCGCGCATACCGGGGACGAAGCCCGGCCGGTGGCGAAGGCGACCGGGACCTTCATGCTGGACGTCTAGGCCGCGGCCGAACGCCTTTCATCCGCTTTCCGGAGCACGTCGTAAGCGGCTTGCACCTGCTGGAAGCGCTGGGCGGCTTCGGCGTCGCCCTGGTTGACGTCCGGATGGTTTTCCTTGGCAAGCTGGCGGTACGCGGCCTTGACCGCCTTCATGTCCGCATCGCTGTCGAGGCCCAGCGCATCGAGCGCCCGCATTTCGTCGCGGCTGCGGTTGCCGTCGCCGGGGCCTGCCCAGGCGTAATGGGCGCTGGACCGGAAGGCGGAGCTTTCGCGGCCCTCGGATGCGGCGCGCTGGGCGGCTTCCTCGGCGCCGAGGCCGGCGAAATAGTCCCAATTCTTATTGTATTCCGCGGCGTGAGGCTCGCAGAACATCCAGCGCTCGGGGCTGTTGGGGGCCTTGGGCGCGGGCCGGTCGCCCGGGTTGTCGCAGCCTTCGCGGTCGCACAAGCGGACGCGCGCGGCCTCGCGGCCCTTGGCGCCGTACGGGCGCCAACGGGGAAAGCCCCAATCGTCGGTTCGCTTCTGCTTTGCCATTCGATTCCACACTCGCACGGGCGAAGGAGCTCTTCCACCGCCCGCCGTCGAAAAACTGCCAGGGGACCTGTAAGCCGGGTTCTGTCCAGCGCCTTGCGGCACCTGGGCGACCATTCCTCTAGGACATGGGTTGCCCCATGCCTCCAGCAACCAACCCGGGCGACGGGGCCGGAACAGGCCCATATGCCGCCCCTATTCGGTCTTGCACCCGGTGGGGTTTACCGTGCCGCGCCTGTTGCCAGCCGCGCGGTGCGCTCTTGCCGCACCCTTTCGCCCTTACCCACCCGAAGATGGGCGGTATGCTTTCTGTGGCACTGTCCCTCGATCCTCACCTGCGCGAGGACCGGCCGGGCGTTACCCGGCACCGTCGTTCCGTGGAGCCCGGACTTTCCTCGCCCTTCCGAAGAAGGCCGCGGTCGCCCGGTCCCCTGGCGGACGGCGATATGGTCTATTGCGGGCGGGGCAGCAAGAGCGCCAGCAATTTGGCCCTGCACTCCCCGTCAATGATCCCATCGATCAGGTCGGGGCGGAAGCGCCGCTGGAAGGCGATGACGGCCTTCTGGCTGTCGGTGACGTCGTAGCCGAACCGTTCGAGCGCCAGGAGGAAGCCGGCATCGGTCCAGTAGGGATCCATCAGGTCGCGGGTCGGGCTGGGCAAGGCAAGGCGGCGCTTGGCCAGTTCCCACCACGGAAACAGCTCGCCCGGGTCTTCCTTGCGGGCCGGGGCGATGTCCGAATGGCCGACGATGTTGCCGCGGGTGATGCCGTGCCGTGCCTTGATGTCGTGCACGAGGCCCATGACCGAGGCGACCTGCTCGTCCGGGAACGGACGGTAGCCGAACTCGTGGCCGGGATTGACGATCTCGATCCCGACGCTCGCGGAGTTAATGTCGGTGACTCCGCGCCAGTAGCTCTTGCCGGCGTGCCAGGCGCGCTTTTCTTCGTCGACCAGTCGGTAGGTCGTGCCGTCCTCGTCCACAAGATAGTGGCAGGAAACGGCGGCGTCGGGACTGGTCAGCCGGTCAAGCGCGCCTTCCGCACCCGGCATGCCGGTGTAATGGAGGACGATGATCGACACCGGGAGCGCCCGCTCGTTGAAGTTGGGCGATGGGCGTTCGACGAAGTCCATGCCGCCATCAAAGCGCGTGTGCGGTTGGGGTCAAGCCCCGATCGCGCGACGGTCGACCAGCCCGCTGTCGGCCAGGCGGTAGACGCCGCGCCACCCGCGGTCGGCGGACAGCCGGTCGGTCTGGCCGATCACCGTCTCGCCCGCGCCCATCACGAACATGCCGTCGGGCGCCATCGCCGAGGCCAGCCGGTCGAACGCCAGCCTTTTCTTGTCGGCGTTGAGGTAGAGCAGCACGTTGCGGCACAGGACGATGTCGAACTGGCCCGGGTGCGGGACCGGCTCCAGCAGGTTATGGACCTGGAAGCGGACGTTCTTGCGCAGCCCCTCGGCGGCGCGCCAGCCTTCCGGCGTTTCCTCAAACCACTTGATCATCTGCGTGATGCCGAGGCCGCGCTGGACCTCGAACTGCGAATAGAGCCCTGAGCGGGCGCGGTTGACGACGCCTTCGGACACGTCGGTGCCGAGGATGTCGATGGTCCAGCCGACCCATTTCATCGGCTCGTCGGCAAACATCATCGCCAGGCTGTAGACCTCCTGCCCCGTCGAGCAGCCGGCCGACCAGATGCGGATCCGCCGCTCGGCGCCGCGCAATTCCTGCAGGCGCGGCAGGATCACCTGGCTGATCTGGTCGAACGGGGTGCGGTCGCGGAAGAAATAGGTCTCGTTGTTGAGCAGCGCCTCGACCACCTGCTGCGACAGCGAGGGCTCCTTGCCCATGACGAGGATCGTGATCAGTTCGTCGAGCGACGCGATTCCGCGCTCGCGAAGGAGCGAGGACAGTGCGGTTTCGATCCGCCACCGGCGGCTCATGGTCAGCTGCTGGCCGGTACGCGCCTCGAGGAGTCCCGCGAGGATCCGGCTGCTACTATCGCTTACCTGCACGCGGCCTCCCGAAGACGCTCTTCCACCAACACGCCGATACCCTGCGGCGGCAGGATGGCGCAGGCCAGGCCGGCCTCCGCCACCGCGCGTGGCATTCCCCACACCGCGCAAGTCGCCTCGTCCTGGACGACGACCGAGCCGCCACAGGCGACCAGCTTGTGCGACCCCTCGGTCCCGTCGCGGCCCATGCCGGTGAGGACGATGCCAAGAGCCTCCGGACCGTAGGCGGCGGCGGCGCTGGCGAACATCGGATCGACCGACGGCAGGCAGCCCGAGGCCGACCGGCCCTTCAGGAGGCGGACGCGCGGGTTGCCGCGGATCAGTTCGACGGTGACGTGCGCATCGCCTGGCGCGACGATGATGCGGTCGGGACGGCAGTCCATGCCCTCTTCGGCAATCACCGCCTCACGTCCCGCCGCGGCCGACAATTGGCGGGCGAACACCGGCATGAAAGGTGCGGGCAGATGCTGGGTGACGAGGATCGGGCAGCCGATCTTCTTCGGCATCGCTTCGAACAGCTGGCCGATGGCGTGGATGCCGCCGGTCGACGACCCGATCATCAGCATCGAGAGCGGGCCGCCGGCCATCGCGCGGAGCGGCATCAGCGCCGCCCGGCCGACCGGCGCGGGCCGCACCGGCACGGGCGAAGCCACCGGCGCCGGCGCACGGCGGCTGGCATGGCCGATGGCGTAGAGCTTCTGCATCAGCACGTCGGAGAAACGGCCCGACAGGCGCCCACCGCCCGGCTTCACCAGCGTATCGGTGGCGCCCAGCGCCAGCGCGGCGACGGTCGCTTCGGCGCCCTCTTCGGCAAGGCTGGACACGATCAGAATCCGCGCGCCGCGAGCCGCGTCGATGATGGCCGGAATCGACTTGAGGCCGCCAAGACCCGGCATCTCAAGGTCGAGCAGGATGATGTCGACCTGGACCTGGCCCAGTGCCTCGATCGCGTGCTCGGCCGTCCCGGCAACGCCCGCGATCTCGAACCCGCCATCGGCCTCGACCATGCGCGAGAGCACCGCCCGGGCGACCATCGAATCGTCGACGATCATCAGGCGGATGCGACGGCGCAGGCCGTCGGCGGCACCGGACCCCTGCCCGGACCGCTTCGAGGCGAGACCGCCGGCCACAGGAGGGCTTAGGCGACGCCGACGAGCTGGAGTTTGACGTGAAGCGTTTCGCGGTCGAACGGCTTCATCACATATTCGTCCGCACCAGCTTCGAGCGCGGCGCGGATGTGCGCCATGTCGTTTTCAGTGGTGCAGAACACGACCTTCGGCTGGTCGCCGTGGCCGCGCTGGCGGAGCAGCTGGAGGAATTCCATGCCGCTCATGACCGGCATGTTCCAGTCGAGCAGGACGACGTCCGGCATGCTGGCTTCGCAACGGTCGAGCGCTTCGCGGCCGTCACCGGCCTCGTCGACCTGGAACTCCAGCGTCTCGAGGATGTGACGGGCGACCTTGCGGATCACCTTGCTGTCGTCGACGATGAGGCAGGTCTTCATGCGTGTCGTTCCCGTTAGTTCGTAATGTCGTGTAGACCGGAAGAGGTAACCAAGCCCTTAAGCCGGTCGATTAAGCGGCCGCGCGCTCAGTGGCGGGGCCGGTAATCAGGGCGGCGACGTCGACCAGCAGCATCGGCCCCTCCTCCGTTTCCACCATGCCGCGCGCAACGCGTTCCCAGCCGGCGGCCATCGCGCCGCGGACGGGCGACGGATCGCTCTGCGCCTCGACCACGTCTTCGACCGCGTCGACGGTCAATGCGTAGTGATGGCCGTCATATTCGACCACGGCGGCTTCGTGGATCGCGCCGTCGTTCAATTCGGTGCGGCCAAGCTCGAGGCTTTGCCGGCAATCGATGACCGTCAGGACCCGGCTGCGAAGCGCCGACAGGCCGGCGACATGGGCCGGTGCGCGCGGCACCGAGATCAGCGTGTCGAGTTCGACCACGCTTTCGACGCCGGCGGCCTGGAAGGCGACCCGGTCCCCGCCGAGGCGGACAATTAGGAGGAGTTCGTTCATCAGGCCTTGGTCCCCGTGCGCTTCAGCGCGACCAGCAGGCCGGCGCGATCGTATCGATAGATGGTTTCCTGCCCGTCCGAGGCGTCCGGATCGGCCGACAGGCGCAGCACGCGGCCCGTGGTCTGCGGGATCGGGCGGACCGGCCATTCGTCGGCGGCGATGGTGAGGTCGGGATCGCCGTCATAGTCCTCGCCGACCACGTGGTAGCCCGCGGCCTCGACGATCGGGCGGAGCATGTTCTGCATCCAGGCGTCGCCCGACGGCAGGCGGCAGACCTGCTTGCCTGCGGGGACGCTGACCGCGCCCGCCAGTTCGGCAAACAGCCAGTGCGCGTCGATCAGCTCGGCCGGTTCTTCACCGATCAAGGTGACGCCGGCGACCTGGCCCGGGGTCGGTGCGGGAATGACATCCTTGTCGATGCTCATCATGTCGATGACCTCGGCGAAGGCGTAGCCCAGTTCCTGCTCGCCGTCCGACAGGCGGAAGACGCGGACCTTTCCGTCGGTCGGTGCGGCGTCGATTCCGGCGAGCGGCAGGATACTGTCACCCAGCTGGACGCGCAGGCGACCGGCGCCGAAGCGGATCTGCGCGGCGTGGACTTCCTCGATCCGGTCGACCACGCCGAGGCGGATCGCGCGGCGGCCGCCGTCGAGGCCGCGGAATAGCAGGACCGGCACTTCGGTGGTCTCGACCGTCTTCGCGGTCTCGGCCACGCGGGCTGAGGTCCGCTCCTGGGTCTCGAACTTGACGCCGCCGACGACCGCGAGGCCCGCGGGATCGAACAGCAGGATCGGGGAGCCGTCGTCGGCCAGCGTAGTGCCGGCATAAAGGCCGGTCGCCATCACCGCCGGAGCGGCGGGCTTCACCACCAGTTCCTCATGGTCGTGAATCTTGTCGACCGCCAGCGCATAGACGTCGCCGCCCGCAGGCTTGAGCACCACCATCGTCCGCTGTTCATTAGCCATTGGCGATTCGATGCCGAGGACGTCGGCCAGCGCCAGCATCGGCACGCGGCGGCCGCGGATGGTCGCAACCCCCGCCCCGCCCAGTTCCTCGAGCGTGACGGTGGTGCCGGTGACGCGCACGATTTCCTCGATCGCGGCGCGGGGAATGGCGAAATGCTGGCGGCCGATCGAGACGGTCAACGCCGGGATGATGGTGAGGGTGAGCGGGACGCGAAGCGTCATGCGCGTGCCCTTGCCCGGGGTGCTGTCGACCTCGACCACGCCGCCGATCCGTTCGACGTTCGAACGGACGACGTCCATGCCGACTCCGCGGCCCGAAATCGACGTCACGGCCTGGGCCGTCGACAGGCCCGCTTCGAAAATCAGCGCCAGCTGTTCGCGGGGCGAAAGCGCGGCGGCCTGGTCCTTGGTCAGGAGGCCGTTGGCCAGTGCCTTTTCGACCAGCCGCTTGCCGTCGATGCCCTTGCCGTCGTCGACGATGTCGATGAGGATCTGGTTCCCCGACTGGCGCGCCGACACGTGCAGCATGCCGATTTCGCGCTTGCCGGCCTTGAGGCGGTCGCCCGGTGCTTCGACGCCATGGTCGATGGCGTTGCGGATGATGTGGGTCAGCGGATCGCGGATCATCTCGATCATCTCGCGGTCCAGCTCGACGTCGCCGCCTTCGATATCGACCAGCACCTGCTTGCCCAGTTCCGAGCAAAGGTCGCGGACCATGCGCGGCAGGGCGACGAAGAGATTCTCGATCCGCTGCATGCGCGTCCGGGTAATGGCGTCGCGCATCTCCGCGATGATACCGCTGAGGCGCTCGAACGCACCGTCTACGGTCACGTCGGCCTCGGTCTCGCGCAACCGGCGGGCCAGTTCGTTCCGGGCCAGCACCATGTCGGAAACGCCGCTCATCACGCGGTCGAGCAGTTCGACCGACAGGCGGATGGTGCGCGGCGCGGCGCCGCCAGTAGCAGCGGCCTGGACCTTGGCTTCGGCGACCGGCGCGGCGGCCGGCTGGGCCGGTCCTTCGGCGCCCGGCTCGAGCGCGGCGATCAGGTCGCCGTCGTTGCCTTCCGGAACGCCGTTGCCGGCCTCGATCGAGGCGATCATCTCGCCGATCCGGTCGATGACGGCCAGGACAGCGCTGACCAGCGCGGCGTCGGGCGAACGGCGGCCGGCACGACAGTCGGCCAAGGCGTCTTCGGCGGCATGGCTCAATGTCTCGAGGCGCGGGAAGTCGAAAAAGCCGCAATTGCCCTTCACCGTGTGGACGAAGCGGAAAATGCTGTCGAGGCGCGCGCGGTCGTCGGGCGAGGCTTCCCAGGCGACGATCTCGCCGCCCAGTGCTTCCAGCATTTCGCGCGCTTCGGCGACGAAATCGGCAATCAGGTCGTCCATTTGAGCCCCAAAATCAGGTCGGTTTCACCCGCCTGTATGGGGCCAAGGAGTTAACGCGTCGTTATCCCTGCGCGGGAAGCGTGACGCCGATCAGCAGTGCTTCGGCCTCGGGCGGGCTGAGCTGGATCGAGCCGCCCGCTTCCTTGGCAAGGCTGTGTGCGAGCCACGCCCCGGCGGCGCGGCTTTCGACCTGGCCGTTGCCGCCGGTCGCGACCGTCTCGCGGATGACCGGATCGATCAGGATGCGCGGCCCTTCGGCCCGGATGACCATTTCGAGCCCCCCGTCGGCCTGTTCGGCACCGACATCGAGCCGTCCACCGCGAACGAGGCCGTCGCCGGCGATCATGGCGAGGTTGAGCAGCAGCTTGACCGCGCCCTTGGCCATCCGGTCCTGATTGACCATCCAGCCCAGATCGATGCCTTTTTCGGCGCCGTAGAGACCTTCGAGCGCGATGCGGGCTTCGCGCGTCTCGATTTCCTCACCGAACCCGCCGCCTGCCCCAAAGGCAAGACGGAAAAACTTGAGCTTGTTGGCGCTGGCCCGGGCGCTTTCGGCGAGCAATTCCATGCAGCGCTCGCGCATCTCCGGGTCGGTCTCGTCGGCGAGCAATTCGATGCCGTTGTTGAGCGCCCCGACCGGCGAGAGCAGGTCATGGCACAGGCGGCTGCACATCAGGCTGGCGAGATCGATGGCGTTCATGGGCAATGCGTAAACGCTTCGGCCCGACGCGCCAAGCATTGAAGAAGTCGCCCCTCGACACCATATCGCTCTCCGGATGCCGGGGGATGACATCATCAGCGTGACGCTGGACGCGGGCCAGGAAGGCTGGCGGCTGGATCGCGCGCTTGCAGCGCAATTGCCAACAATCTCCCGCGAGCGTTTGAAAACGCTCGTGAAATCGGGCGCATTGAGTGTCGACGGAACGGCCTTTCGCGACCCTGCCTTCAAGGTCAGGGGCGACGAGGCCTACACGCTGGCGGTGCCGCCGCCGCAGGAAGCGCATAACGAGCCTCAGGACATTCCGCTGACGATCGTGTTCGAGGACGAGCATCTGCTGGTCGTCGACAAGCCGGCGGGACTGGTGGTGCACCCCGCGCACGGCAACCGCGACGGGACACTCGTCAACGCCCTCCTGCACCACTGCAAGGGGCGGCTGAGCGGGATCAACGGCGTCGCCCGCCCGGGCATCGTCCATCGGATCGACAAGGACACGTCGGGCCTGCTGGTCGTGGCCAAGACCAATCCGGCGCACGAAGGCCTGGCCAAGCAGTTCGCCGACCATTCGATCGAGAGGCGTTACCTAGCCATCGTTCATGGCGTGCCGACGCGGGTCAGCGGCAAGGTCGATGCCCCCCTCGCCCGCTCGTCGAAGGACCGGCTGAAGGTGGAGATCGTCGAGGAAGGTCGCGGCAAGCGTGCGGTGACCCACTGGAAGAAGCTGAAGACGCTGAAGCAGGCGGCGCTGGTCGAATGCCAGCTGGAAACGGGCCGGACCCACCAGGTTCGCGTCCACATGGCCTCGATCGGACACCCGCTGCTCGGCGATCCAGTCTACGCCCGCGGGAAAAGCAATCACAGTCAGTTGCTAAATGAGTTGGATTTTCACCGGCAGGCGCTGCACGCTGCGCACTTGGGGTTCGTCCACCCGGTGACAAAAGGCCGTCTGTCGTTCGATAGCGCCCTTCCGCCGGATATTCAGGAACTGTTGAACCGGCTTGGTGTATAAAGATTGAGCGGTGAGGCCGACGGTGATCGATCGGCTGCGCCGGGGAGTGAACGAGAAGCAATGGCGCAAGCGAAAACCCTGAGCATTCCGGCATCTGGCGGCGAGGCTGGCCTCAACCGCTACTTGTCGGAGATCAAGAAATTCCCGATCCTGGCCCCGGAAGTCGAATTCCGGCTGGCCAAGCAGTGGCGCGAGCAGGGCGATACCGACGCCGCCGCGCAGCTGGTCAACTCGCACCTGCGCCTCGTGGCGAAGATCGCCATGGGTTACCGCGGCTATGGCCTTCCGGTCAGCGAACTCATCTCCGAAGGCAACATCGGCCTGATGCAGGGCGTGAAGAAGTTTGAGCCGGACAGGGGCTTCCGCCTCGCTACCTACGCGATGTGGTGGATTCGCGCCTCGATCCAGGAATTCATCCTGCGCAGCTGGTCGCTCGTGAAGATGGGCACCACCGCGGCGCAGAAGAAGCTGTTCTTCAACCTTCGCCGGATGAAGAACCAGATCGATGCGTTCGAAGAGGGCGACCTCAAGCCCGACGCGGTCCGCAAGATCGCCACCGACCTCGGCGTGACCGAGGAGGAAGTGGTCAGCATGAACCGGCGCATGGGCATGGGCGGCGACGCCAGCCTCAACGCGCCGCTCGCCTCGACCGAAGGTGAAGGCCAGTGGCAGGACTTCCTCGTCTCCGACGCCCCGCTCCAGGACGAGCTGGTGGCGGAAGAGGAAGAGCGCCAGGTGCGCCACGAACTGCTCGGCAATGCGATGGAAAGCCTCAACGAGCGCGAACGTCACATCCTGACCGAGCGCCGGCTGACCGACGATCCCAAGACGTTGGAAGACCTGTCGCAGGTCTACGGCGTGAGCCGCGAACGCATCCGCCAGATCGAGGTACGCGCGTTCGAAAAACTGCAGGCCGCGTTGCTGAAGCTGGCCGGCGAGCAGAGGCTGCTGCCGGCGGCGTAGGCTGACGGAAGCGAAATATCAGGGCCCGCGAGCTTCGGTTCGCGGGCCTTTTTTTATTGGCGGGTCGCATCGGTCACGATGGCGTCGTGGCCGCTTTTGTTGCTGAAGAACGAGGCCGCCATCAGTCCCGAACCGAGGACGACGGTCAAAAACACGCCCCCCAGGGTCGCGACGACCATGTGGAAGAACAGCTCGCCCGTCAGCGCGAGGTAGAGGACCGATAGTCCGGCCAGAACCACACCCATAGCGACGATCCAGCGCCCGCGCTGCCAAAGCTCGCGAAGCAGGGCCTTTGTCTCGATTGTCATGAGGGCAACATGGCTTCGTCCCCCCGCGCCGGCAATTGGACGAATTGTCCCACCCGACCGTGACGCATCGCCGTGACGCCCTCTTCACGCGGCAGACGCCCCTTGCATTTCCGCCTCAAGAGTCCGACGCTCCTGAGCTTCGGTAAGCGCGTTTGCGCGCCCTCCCCGACGCGCTCTCGCGCCCGCCACCACGACGGACGAAGGGAGAGTCGCATGCCGGGAGAAATCAAGGGCACGAGGGTCATCGCGCTGGTCGGACCGGCCGGCGCGGGCAAGACATGCCTGGCCGAGGCGCTGCTGTTCGCCAGCGGCACCATCCCGCGGCAGGGCTCCACCGGACAGGGTAACACCATCGGCGACAGCAGCGCGGAAGCGCGCAGCCGCGGTGGCTCGACCGAACTCAACCTCATGCACTTCACCTATCTCGGCCAGGATTTCGCGATCCTCGACGCGCCGGGCTCGATCGGCTTCTCCGCCGACGCGGCGCGCGGGATCGCCGCCGCCGACATCGCCATCGTCGTGGTCGACCCCGACCCGGCCCGCGCGCCCTTGGCGGCGCCCGCGCTGCGCGCACTGGACGAGCTGGGCATCCCCCACCTGCTGTTCGTCAACCGCATCGACCAGGCGCATGGGTCGATCGCAGACCTGCTCAAGGCCCTGCAGCCGATGAGCGTGTCGCCGTTGATCGGCCGCCAGATCCCGATCCGCGAGGGCGACAAGATCACCGGCTTCGTCGACTTGGCGCTGGAGCGCGCCTTCCATTACGTCCCGGGCAAACCGTCCGAGCAGATCGAGATGCCGTCCGACCTCGCCGACCGCGAGGCGCAGGCGCGCACGCAGATGCTCGAACAACTCGCCGACCATGACGATGCGCTGTTGGAAGCGCTGCTGATGGACGAGGTGCCGCAGCCCGGCACCATCTTCTCCGACCTGGCGCACGAGACCGCCGACAACCTCGGCGTTTCGGTGTTGTTCGGCTCGGCCGATAATGGCTGGGGTGTCCGACGCCTGCTCAAGGCGCTCCGTCATGAGGCGCCGGGGCCGGAAAGCACGGCCCAGCGCCTTGGCGTGCAAGGCCCTTCGCTTTACGCCTTTAAAGTCTACCACGGCGGCGCGATCGGGCGGCTGGTGCTGGCCCGCGCGCTGGGCGGGAACATCGCCGAGGGCAGCGACCTCGCCACCAGCAATGGCGAGCCAGCCAGGATCGGCGCGCTCTTCTCTGTCCAGGGCGACAAGACCGCCAAGGTGACGGCCGCAAGGAACGGCGACCTGGTGGCGATCGGCAAGGTCGACGGCGTGAAGTCCGGCGACTGGATCGGCATGCGCGGCTGCCTGCCCGCCCCGGTCGAAGTCGACCTTCCCTCTCGAAACGCCGCGATGGCGATCGAGCCGAGCGACCGCAAGGACGACGTTCGCCTGTCCGGTGCGCTGAACAAGCTGGTCGAGGAAGACCCGAGCCTCAGCTTGGAGCAGGACGATGCGAGCCATGAAATGCGCTTGCGCGGCGTCAACGACGAGCATCTCAACAACGCGCTGGCCAAGCTCAAACGCCGCTACGGCGTCGACGTCAGCCATCGCGCGCCGTCGATCGGCTACAAGGAAAGCATCCGCAAGCCCGTCAGCACCCGCGGCCGGCACAAGAAGCAGTCGGGCGGCCATGGGCAGTTCGGCGACGTCGTCATCGAAATCCGCCCGCTGTCGCGCGGCGAGGGTTTCCAGTTTTCGGAGAAGATCCACGGCGGCGCGGTGCCGCGGCAATATATCCCGGCGGTCGAACAAGGGGTGAAGGACGCGCTGGCCAAGGGGCCGCTTGGCTTCCCCGTGGTCGACGTTGCGGTGACGCTGACCGACGGCAGTTATCACACGGTCGATAGTAGCGAACTGGCCTTCCGGCTGGCCGGTCGGATGGCGATGCAGGAGGCGTTGGCGCAGGCCGCGCCGCACCTGCTGGAGCCGGTCCAGAAACTCGTCGTGGTCGCGCCCAATTCTTCATCGTCCAAGGTCGGATCTGCATTGGCAGGCAGGCGCGGGCAGATGCAGGGCATGGGACCGCGCGACGGCTGGGACGGTTGGGACCGGGTGGAAGCGTTGATCCCCGAGGCCGAGCTTGACGGGTTGGAGGCGGAACTGCGCTCGATGAGCCAGGGGTTGGCGAGTTATGAAGCGAGCTACGACCACCTCGCCGAACTCAACGGCACGCTGGCCGACAAGGTGGTGAAGGAGCACCAGGCCGAACCGGCCTAGGCGAGCGTCTCGACGCTGCCGATCGGCCGCCAGTCGCCGAGGTCATGTTCGGCGAAAAAGCTGTCCGGCAGCGTCTCGCCGGCATGAATGCCGCCCGTGACGAAGAGGGCGTCGAAACCTTGGCGGGCGGCACCGACCAGGTCGGTCGCCGCGCCGTCGCCCACTGCGAGGACGGTGTCGCGATGCGGGTGGCCGGCGAGCATGAGGGCGTGATCGTAGATCGCGTGATGCGGCTTGCCGTACCAGCGTACGTCGCCGCCCATCGCCACATAGACGTCGGCCAGCGCGCCCGGGCACATCACCCGCTGCCCACGGTCGATCACCACGCGGTCAGGGTTGAGACAGTGGAAGACGATGCCGCGTCGCCGCCATTCCTCCAGCCAATCGCCGAATTGCGCGGGCGCGATCGGGAAGTCGTCAAGGGCCGTCACCGCGACCTCGTCGAAGCCCTCTTCGACGACCATCACCCCTTCAGATCCGAGGATGGCGCGGTGCGTCGCGGTGCCGATAAAGCCGACCGGCCGCACAGGGTCGGTCAGCGCCGCGATGCCGGCCGATCCGCTGGAGGACACGTCGTGCCACGCACTCCGGTCGAGCCCGAGCACGAACAGGTCGTTCTCGATCGAGCTGGCCGGGCGCGGCGCATTGGTGACCAGCACGACCTTGCGTCCTTCGTCCCGCCACCGCTCCAGTCGGTCCCGCGCGCCGGGCAACAGCCGCCCGCCGTCGTGGATCACGCCCCACACGTCGCACAGGATGGTGGTGTATTTCGGTTCGAGTTCGTCGAGGTTCATCGTGCTGCCATGGCGGCCGCACCCCACCCCTGCAAGCCTTGACCTCGCGCGGCGCAACCGCTTGGGTCGCGTCCAGCATTCAAAGGGGAGCCACGTCTTGGCCAAGAAACTGACCCGGTACATCCTGTTCGCATTGGTGCTGGGCCTCATCGCCGGCTGGGCGATCAACGCCTCGATCGACAACGGCACGCCGGAATCGGCAGCGCAGCTGAAGAACATCGCCGAGTACCTCGGCATCATCACCACGTTGTTCCTGCGGCTGATCAAGATGATCATCGCGCCGCTGGTGTTCGCGACTCTGGTCGCCGGTATCGCGCACATGGGCGACACCGCGGCACTCGGCCGGGTCGGGGTGAAGAGCCTCGCCTGGTTCATAGGCGCGAGCATCATTTCGCTGCTGCTCGGCCTGGTGCTCGTCAACACGCTGCAGCCCGGCGTCGGTCTCGACCTGGCCCTCCCCGCCACCGATGCCGCCAGCGGGATCGAAAAGACCGGTTTCACCCTGAAGGAGTTCATCACCCACGTCGTGCCCGCATCGGCCTTCGAGGCGATGAGCAAGAACGAGATCCTGCAGATCGTCGTCTTCTCGATCTTCTTCGGCGTCGCGCTGACCGCCATCGGCGACAAGGGCAAGCCGATCGTCGCCGGCGTGGAATCGCTGGTCCACGTCATGCTGCAGGTGACCGATTACGTCATGCGCGTCGCCCCGCTGGCGGTGTTCGCGGCGGTGACTGCGGCGATCGCCGAGCAGGGACCGGAGATCATCTTCACCTTCGGAAAATTCGTCGGCAGCTTCTATCTCGGCCTGGTCCTGTTGTGGTGCTTGCTGATCGGCGCGGCCTTCCTGATCGTCGGCAGCCGGACCCGTCTGCTCGTCCGCTACATCCGCGACCCGATCGTACTCGCCTTCTCGACCGCTTCGTCGGAAGCGGCCTACCCGCGCACGCTCGAAGCGCTCGACCGGTTCGGTGTCCCGCCGCGGATCGCCAGCTTCGTCCTGCCGCTCGGCTACTCGTTCAACCTCGACGGGTCGATGATGTACATGACCTTCGCGACGATCTTCATCGCGCAGGCCTACGGCATCGAGCTCAGCCTCGGGCAGGAAGTCACCATGCTGCTGGTGCTGATGGTGACGTCGAAGGGCATGGCGGGCGTGCCCCGTGCCAGCCTGGTCGTGATCGCGGCGACGATGAGCCTGTTCGACATCCCGGAAGCCGGCCTGCTGCTGATCCTGGCGGTCGACCATTTCCTCGACATGGGCCGCAGCGCGACCAACGTGGTCGGCAATGCGGTGGCCTCGGTCGCCGTGGCCAAGTGGGAAGGCGCGCTCGATCCGATCGAGCCGGCGGACATCGAGCCGCCGCACGCCCCCAGCCACGTCCCCGCGCTGCCGCCGGGCGCGGAAGACCAGGCGAAGCGCTAGACCGGCTGGTCGATCGAGGCGGGCGGGGTCGAAAAGAACTTCGGCCCTGCCTCGGTCATGTGGAAACAGTCCTCGAGGCGGACGCCGAACTTGCCCGGCAGATAGATGCCCGGCTCGTTGGAAAAGCACATGCCGACGGCCAGCGGCGTCGTTTCGCCGTGGACGAGGTTGACCGGTTCATGCCCCTCCATGCCGATGCCGTGGCCGGTGCGGTGGGACAGGCCGGGCAGCTTGTAACCCGGTCCGTAGCCCCAGCGGGTGTAGGCGGCGCGGACCGCATCATCGACGCTGCCCGCCGCGGCACCTAGCCGGGCCGCCTGGATGGCGATCTTCTGGCCGGCCGCGACCTGCTCCCAGACCTTGCGCACCTCCGGCAAAGGATCGGCATCGAAGACGAAGGTGCGGCTGATGTCGGACTGGTAGCCGTGGACGGCGCAACCGGTGTCGATCAGCACGACGTCGCCGCGCTTCAGCGCCTGCTTTTCGCGCGTGCCATGCGGCAGCGCCGCGGCCGGCCCGAACAGGACGAGCGCCCAGTCGTCGTCGCCGCCGCGCGACGTCATGGCCTTCGACAGCAAGCGCGACACGTCACCCGCGCTCATCCCCGGCTTCAACTGGCCATGGACGTCCCGGATCGCGTCGATGGTAATGTCGGTCGCGGCCTGCATCAGCGCGAGCTCGGCCGGAGTCTTGCGCATCCGCACTTCGCGCACGACCGGGTTCGCGCTGACGATCTTGGCCTTCGGAAGCTGCTTGGCCAATCGGTCGGCAAGGAAATAGCGGTTGGTCTCTTCCATCCCGACCTTGCCCGATGCACCGCCGTGCTCGCGGATCGCGTCCGCGACGAACTTCAGCGGTTCCTCGTCCTCGTTCCAAGTGCGGACGTCGGCGGGGATGATCAGCGTCTGTTCGACGGACGGGCGCTCGAAGAACGGCGTGATGACGACCGGCTTGCCTTGGGCCGGGATGACGACGCCGGTCAGCCGCTCGGAGCGGCCCCAACGGACGCCGGTGAAATAGTCGAGGCTCGGCCCCGCCTCGACCAGCACCGCGGCAACGCCGGTCGCCTTCATCCGGGCCTGTGCGCGGGCGATGCGCTGGAGCCGCTCGGCAGCGCCGATGGGCGGCGGCAACGGCATTGACGATGCGGCCAGCAGCGGCGGCGGCAGGGCGCTTGCGGCCGCGGAAAAGGCCGCCGTCTGCAGGAAGGTGCGCCGTCCGATCATCATTCTCTCCCGAAGATATTGGCCGGCACTGTTGCATCCTGCGCCCGCATAGGCCAGCGCCGCGGCGATGTTCGACCCTGCCCTTTCGACCAAGGCGGTGCCTGGCCGGCGCGAAACCGTTGCGCTTCTGGCCGGCCTGATGGCACTCAACGCCTTCGCGATCGACGCGATGGTCCCGGCCCTGCCTGCCATTGGCGACACGCTGGGCATCGCCCTCGACAACGATCGGCAGCTGATCGTGATCGCCTATATGCTGGGGTTCGGCTTCGGCCAGCTGCTGTGGGGTCCGATCGCCGATCGCTTCGGACGCAAGCCGATCCTCGCCGTCGGGGTCGCAATGTATGCGGCGTTCGCGCTCGGCTGCGCGCTTGCGTCGAGCTTTGCCATGCTGATCGGATTCCGCATCGCGATGGGGGTATCGGCCGCAGTGACGCGGGTACTGGTCACGGCGATGGTCCGCGACCTGTTCGAAGGACCGGCGATGGCGCAGGTGATGAGCCTCGTGTTCATGGTATTCATGATCATCCCGGTGATCGCGCCCTCGATCGGCCAGGCCATCCTGTTTCTGGGCGAGTGGCACCTCATTTTCCTGGTGCTGGCCGGTTATGCCGCGATCATGTGGGTCTGGGGCATGATCCGGCTGCCCGAGACGCTGCATCCGGAGTTCCGGCGCCCGCTGAATCCCGCGGCCATCGCGACTGCGGCCCGGGAGGTGGTCAGCGACCGGCTTTCGCTCGGCTATACGCTCGCCGCGACGTTCATTTTCGGTGGGCTGACCGCCTACATCGCCTCGATCCAGCAGATCGTGTTCGACGTGTTCAAGGCGCCCCAGGCCATCGGTCTCGTCTTTGCCGCGGTCGCCGCGCCGATGAGCATCGCGGCCTACACCAATTCGCGGGTGGTGACGCGGTTCGGGCTGCGCCACGTCGGGCATCTCGGCATGCTGGGCTTCCTGGCCGCTGGCGTCATTCACCTGTTCGTCGCGTGGCGCGGAGAGTCGCTCGCCAGCTTCGTCGCCCTCCAGGCGTTGCTGATGGTCAGCTTCGCCTTCTGCTCGGCCAACCTCAGTACGCTGGCGATGAGCAACATGGCGCCGATCGCCGGCACGGCCTCGTCGGTACAGGGTGTCACCGCCTCGGTCGGCGGAGCGGCCATCGGCTTCGTCATCGGCCGCCAGTTCGATGGGACCACCCTGCCGTTCCTGATCGGCCTCGTGTCTTGCGGTACCGTCGCGCTGGTGATCGTCCTGATCACCGAGCGCGGCCACCTGGTGGTCGAGCGGAAGCGGAAATGTCCCGACCCCGTCCCGGAGTGCAATCCGTAGGGCGAAAAGGAAAAGGGCGCCCGCCGGGAACTGGCGGACGCCCATCGACCGAGCGCATGGCAGCGGCCCCCGGCCGAGCCCTTATTCCTTATTCGACATCGTCCCCTTCGGACGGACCGACCATCATCGCTTCGCCCACCTCGTCCTTCTGGCCGCGGATGGCGCGTTCCAGGCGATCGGCGACGTCGGGATTTTCCTTGAGGTAGGTCTTGGCGTTTTCGCGGCCCTGCCCGATGCGGATGCTGTCGTAGCTGAACCAGGCGCCCGATTTCTCGACCAGGCCGGCCTTGACGCCGAGGTCGAGGATTTCGCCGACCTTGGACACGCCCTCGCCGTACATGATGTCGAATTCGACCTGCTTGAACGGCGGCGCGACCTTGTTCTTGACGACCTTCACGCGGGTGGTGTTGCCGACGATATCGTCGCGGTCCTTGATCTGCCCGGTGCGGCGGATGTCGAGACGGACCGAGGCGTAGAACTTGAGCGCGTTGCCGCCGGTCGTCGTTTCCGGGTTGCCGTACATCACGCCGATTTTCATCCGGACCTGGTTGATGAAGATCACCATGCAGCGCGAGCGGCTGATCGAACCGGTCAGCTTGCGCAGCGCCTGGCTCATCAGGCGGGCCTGCAGGCCGACGTGGCTGTCGCCCATCTCGCCCTCGATTTCGGCCCGCGGCACCAATGCTGCGACCGAATCGACCACCAGCACGTCGATCGCATTCGAGCGGACCAGCGTGTCGACGATCTCCAGCGCCTGCTCACCCGTGTCGGGCTGCGACACGATCAGCTCGTCGATGTTGACGCCCAGTTTCTTGGCGTAGACCGGGTCGAGCGCATGTTCGGCGTCGACGAAAGCGGCCGTGCCGCCAGTCTTCTGCGCTTCGGCGATGGCGTGGAGGGCCAGCGTCGTCTTGCCCGAGCTTTCCGGCCCGTAGACCTCGATCACGCGGCCACGCGGGAGGCCGCCGACTCCGAGCGCGATGTCGAGCCCGAGGCTGCCGGTCGAAATCGTCTCGATCTCGATCGCCTCGCGGCTGCCCAGCTTCATCGCCGAGCCCTTGCCGAAGGCGCGATCGATCTGCGCCAGCGCTGCCTCGAGCGCCTTCTCCCGATCCGTGTTCACTTTGTCCCCTTGGTTGCCGACGACTTTGAGTTGCGCTGCCATGATCCCTGTCTCCTCGTCAATCGAGCACCGGAGCGGTGCCTGCCGAGGATGGTCGTATCCGATTTGTTCCTGCGGAACAAGAGGGGAACGAAGTCAGGCGTCCGAAGCGTCCAGTGCCGCTTCGATCGCGGGACCGACGCGGTCGATCGTGTAGGGTTTGTCGATCATGGTGACGTTGGCGAATTCGCTCGGCGGCGGTTCGACATGGCCGCCCGAAGCGAGGAGGAACGGCACGCCCTCGCTCTTGAGCGCGGTTGCCACCGGCCACACGCTTTCGCCCTTCAGGTTAACGTCGAGGACGGCAAGATCGAACCCGCCTTCGCGAACCGCGGCCAGCGCCTCGTCGATCGATTCGCAGCTTCTGGCCACCTCATGGCCGAGCGAATCGATGAAGTCCTCAAGCATCATGGCGATGAGGGGTTCGTCCTCGACGATCAGGATGCGGCGCGGTTGGCTCATTTCCCGCCCTCCTTAAGTCGTAACGGCGCAGAAGCGAAACCCAAAATCGCGGCTATCCGCGCTTCTTGTCTTCGGACAGCGCCTTGCGCACTGCTTCGGCAAGTTCCTGGACCGAAAACGGCTTGGGCAGAAAGGCGACATGTTCGATGTCGATCGACTTGCGCAACTGCTCTTCGGCGTAGCCGGACATGAACAGGATCGGCATGTCGGCATAGGTCTTGCGCGCCTCGCGCACCATCGTCGGGCCATCCATCAGGGGCATGACGACGTCGCTGATCAGCAAGTCGACGGAAACGTCGGGATCCGCCAATCGATCGAGGGCCTCTTCCCCGTTGGTTGCCGTGACGACCTTGTAGCCGTGGCGGGTGAGCGCCCGTTCGGCCACCGTCCGGACCATCGGCTCGTCCTCGACCAGCAGGACCGTCCCGGTGCCCCACAGTTCCTTGTCGCCGGCCTTGACCGGCACGGCCGCGGCGGCCGCTTCCTCGTCCTTCGTGACGACATGGATCGGCAGGTAGATGGTGAAGCGCGTCCCCTCGCCCACCTTGCTGTCGGCGAAGATGAAACCGCCCGACTGCTTGACGATGCCGTAGACCGTGGAAAGGCCGAGACCGGTTCCCTTGCCCACTTCCTTGGTGGTGAAGAAGGGCTCGAACACCTTGCCCAGTGTGCCGGCGGCGATGCCGGTCCCGGTGTCGGCGATCGACAGCGCGGTGTAATCGGCCACCGGCAGGATGTCCGACCCCAGGTCGGCGACCTGCGCCGCTTTCACCGAATAGGTCTGAATGGTGAGCGTGCCGCCGCCCTTCGACATCATCGCGTCTCGCGCGTTGACCGCGAGATTGACGATCACTTGCTCCAGCTGGCCAGGGTCGGCGCGGACCGGTGCCAGGTCGCGGCCATGCTTGACCACCAGCTGCACCGTCTCGCCGAGCAGGCGCTTCAGGAGGTGGGACACCTCGCTCACTACGTCGGGAAGCTGGAGGACCTGCGGGCGCAGCGTCTGCTGGCGGGAAAAAGCCAGCAGCTGACGGGTCAGGCCCGCGGCACGGTTCGAGTTCGACTTGATCTGCTGGATGTCGTCATAGTCGCTGTCGCCCGGCGTATGGCGCATCAGCATCAGGTCGCAGTGGCCGATAATCGCGGTCAGGATGTTGTTGAAGTCGTGCGCGACACCGCCGGCGAGCTGGCCGACCGCCTGCATCTTGGTCGCCTGCGCGACCTGCCGCTTCAGCTTGGCCTCCTCGCTATTGTCCTTGAGCAGGAGGAGGACGGCCGCTTCGCCGAGGTTGCGAAGGCCGGCGACCGTCATCGCCACCGGTTCTCCCGGCTGCTGGGTCAGGCGAACCGGCAGGTCGGTCGACATCGCCGGGCCGCGGGCGTGACGACGCACGGTATCGGCCACCGCCGCCTTGTCTTCCTTCACGACCAGGTCGCCCGGATACGACGGCATGTCGACCGGTCCGAGGCCGCCCGCGGCGCGGAAGGCCTTGTTCACGGTAATGAACCGCCCGTCGCGGTCGACCAGCGCGAGGCCGATCGGCATCATCTCCAGCAGTGCCTGGATGTTCGCCGAGTGCGCGACACGCGCGCCGTCGTTGCAGTCGAACATCAAAATGGTGCCGCTCCCGCCTTCACTCGTCGGATCGAGCGGAACATGGACGGCCCGCAGCAAGTCGCCGTTCTCGCCTTCCGCCACGAGGCGAAGCCGGCCGTTGTCGAGCTCTTCCACCAGGCTCGAAAAGGCGATGTCCTGCCGCGAATGGGTGTCGTCGCTCAACGCGCGCATCGCGAACGGCGGGTTGGCGGCCAGCAGCTTTCCCTTGGAATCGACCAACGCCGCGAGCACACCTGCTGCCGCCAGCCGCTCGCCGGTCGCGCCGGCAATCCGCTTGGCGGCGATGGTCATCAGATCGGGGGCCGCGACCGCCATGACCCGCCACAACAGGCGGTCGCCGGCGGCGCCGGTCCGTGCGACGTCGATCGAAAATGTCTGCGATCCGCGCCGGACCGCCGTTGCGGATGCTTCCCCGTCGCGCGCGGCCAGACGGCGAAGGCGGTCACCGACCGGATCGCCGCTTTCGTCCACGCCGAGGTCGGCGATCCGGGGCTGCGTACCGAAGCGATCGGTACAGGCCTGGTTGGCCATCAGCATCTCGCCTGAAAGGTCGGTGAGGAATGCCGGGTCATTGATCCGCGACAGAGCCGTCGCGGCCAGGCTCATGTCGGCGACCAAGGGCGGCGGGGCGATCGGCAGGCGATGCGCGCGGCGGTCGACCACGAAGGCCGAGACCAGCATCGCCGCCAGCGCCGCGGCGAACAGGCCGCCCAACAGCGAGTCGCCAGCGATGAAGAACAGCAGTGCCCCGCTGGCGGCCACCGCCGCGACCAGCGCCGGGACGAGCCAGCGCCAGCCGCGGTCTAGCGGAACCTGGTCAAGCGAGGTCAGCTGCTGGTGAAGCACCCCTTACCAGATACGCACTCGCGCTTCCGGGGCAAGATAAAGCTTCTGGCTGGGTTGCGGTTTGAACGCCTCGTTCCACGGATCCATGTTGCGCACGATATCGGCACGATATTCCGACGGGGCGTGCGGGTCAGTCAGCAGCCGCTGCATCAGGTTGGCTTCGCGGTAGTTGCGGCGCCACACCTGCGCCCAGCCTAGATAGAAGCGCTCGGCACCAGTCGTGCCGTCGATCACCGGCGGCGCCTTGCCGCCAAGCGAGGCCAGGTAGGCGTCGTAAGCGGCGCTGAGACCGGCCAGGTCGGCGCTGTTCTCGCCCAGCGTCAGTTCGCCGTTCACATGCTTGCCCGGAAGCGGCTCGTAGGCGCTAAACTGGTCGGCCAACTGCTTCGAACGCGCCTTGAACGCAGCGATGTCGGCGTCCGTCCACCATTGCGTCAGGCGGCCCTCGGTATCGAACTTGGAGCCCTGGTCGTCGAAGTGGTGACTCATCTCGTGACCGATGACCGCGCCGATGCCGCCATAGTTGACCGCCGCGTCGGCGTGCGGATCGAAGAACGGCGGCTGCAGGATCGCCGCCGGGAAGGTGATCGCGACCAGCGTCGGGTTGGCCTGCGCATTCACCGTCATCGGGGTCATACCCCACTCCCAACGGTAAACCGGCTTGCCGAGCTTGTTCCGATTATAGTCGTACGCCCAGCGGTTGGCGCGCAGGGCATTGCCGAACGCGTCACCGGCCTTGATGTCTAGCGCGCCATAGTCGTTCCACTGCGACGGGTAGCCGATCCGCGGAGTGAAGGCGGCCAGCTTGGCCTTGGCCTTGACCTTGGTCTCCGGCGCCATCCATGCCAGCGCGTCGATCCGCTTGCCCATCGCGGCGATGATATTGCCAACCATTTCGTCCGCAGCCGCTTTCGCTTCGGGCGGGAAGTATTTCGCCACGTAAAGCTTCGACACGTCATCGGTCAGGACGCCGTTGGTGAAATCGACCGCGCGCTTCCAGCGATCGCGCTGCTGGGGCACACCCGACAGAATCGTGCTGTTGAAGCGGAAATTCTCCTGGTCGACCGCCGCAGGCAGGACAGAGGCGAACGCCCCGAGCGAACGGACCGTCAGCTGGTCGTCGAGCACTTGGACCGGCGTCTTGGCGAGCAATGCCGCGATCGCCTTCACTGCGCTCGGCTGGGCGACGACGACCGTGTCGGTCGTCAGGCCGGTGGCCGCAAGGAAGCGGCCGAACGGGAAGCCGGGCGCCATCTTCTCGAGCTCGGCGACGGACATCTTGTTGTAGGTCTTGTCCGCATCGCGGCTTTCGGTACGCGTCCAGCTGGCCTTGGCGATCGCGGTCTCGAAATCGAGCACCGCCTTGGCGCGGGCCGCTGCGTTGGCCTCACCAGCCAGCGTCAGCATGTTGGCGAGGTGCGTGCCATAGGCGGCGCGGGCTTCGGCCAGCTTGGCATCGCTGCTCAGGTAATAGTCGCGGTCCGGCATGCCGAGGCCGGCCTGGCGAACGCTGACGGTGTAGCTGTTGGGGTCCTTCGCATCGGGGCTGACACCGATCCCCAGCGGCTGGGACACGCCGTTCTTCTTGGCCTCGGCCAACAGCGCGACATAGGCGTCGCGCGTTTTGGCGGCGCGAATCTGGGCCAGCCAAGGCTGGATCGGCGCCATCCCCTTGGCTTCGATGGCGGCCGTATCGAGGAAGGTCTTGTAGGCGATCCCGACCTTCGAGGTGCCGGCCGCGCTTTCCGCCTGCAGGATATCCTTGGTGCGCTGGTCCGACAGGTCCTGAAGCTGCTCGAACATGCCGAAGCTCGACTTGTCGGCAGGGATCGGGGTGTTCGCAAGGTAGGTGCCGTTGGCATACTTGTAGAAGTCGTCGCCCGGTGCGACGCTGGTCGACATACCGGCCGAATCGAATCCGTATTCGCCGATCGAGGCCTTCGGCACCGCCGTCGCGGCAGCGACAACCGGCGCGTCGGCCGTGCTACCAGTGGTGGTGGTGGGGCCGGCGGCGCAACCGGCAAGGGCGGTCGTCGCCGCGAGGATGACGTGAAGACGCATCGGACTTTTACTCCCTGAAAGAAAAGGACGCGACGACCGGGCGGCCGCGAAGAACCGCTCGACAGTGCCGCGCGCGCGGAACGGCGCAGTCAGGCTTCGATGAACGGCACTCCTCGCCCGACGAACGTCAGCCGCGATCGCGAAGCAGACGACCCTGTTCGCGCTTCCAGTCGCGCTGCTTGATCGTCTCGCGCTTGTCGTGGACTTTCTTGCCGCGGGCCAGCGCCAGTTCGACTTTCGCCTTGCCCTTGGTGTTGAAGTAGATCGACAGCGGAACGAGTGTCAGCCCCTGCCGCTGGATGGCGCCGGTCAGCTTGTTGATTTGCCGCCGGTTGAGGAGCAGCCGGCGGGGCCGCCGCGGCTCGTGGGTGACGTAGCCGCTGTTCTTGTAGAGCGGGATGTTCGCATTGATCAGGAACACTTCTTCGCCCTCGACGGTGGCGTAGCTTTCCGCGATCGATCCCTCGCCGCCCCGCAGCGACTTCACCTCGGTCCCGACCAGCGCGATTCCGGCCTCGAATTTCTCTTCCACGAAATATTCGAAATAGGCGCGCCGGTTGTCGGCGACGACCATGGTCTTGTCGAATTCCACGGGGCGGATGGGCGCTGCCATCAGATAAGCCCTGCATGCTCCAGCGCGGCGTCAACCGCGCGCTTCGAGGCGTCGGACGGCGGCGTCATCGGCGCGCGCAAGTCGACCGGGAAATCCTTGAACACCCGCGACACGGCATATTTGGCAGGCCCCGGCGAGGCGTCCGAGAACATGGCCGCATGGAGCGGCGTCAGCCGGTCCTGGAGGTCGAGCGCCCTCGCCTGGTCGCCGGCACGGATGGCGTCCTGGAAGTCGGCGCACAGCTTGGGCGCGACGTTGGCGGTCACCGAGACGCAGCCGACGCCGCCCATGGCATTGAACCCCAGCGCCATGTCGTCATTCCCCGATAGCTGGACGAAATCGGTGCCGCAGGCGAGCCGCTGCAGCGCGACGCGGGCAAGATTGCCGGTCGCATCCTTCACGCCGATGACGGTGTCGAGTTTGGCCAGCTTGCCCATCGTTTCGACGGCGATGTCGGTGATGGTGCGTGCCGGCACGTTGTAGAGAACTACCGGAAAACCGATGTCGGCGATGGTCGAGAGGTGGAGATAAATGCCGTCCTGGTTCGGGCGGTTGTAGTAAGGCGGCACATGCAGCGCCGCGTCCGCACCGGCGTCTCGCGCCGCCTTGGTCAATTCCACCGCATGGGCCGTGTCGTTCGATCCGCAGCCGGCGAGGATCTTCACCCGGCCCGCCGAGACGTCGACCGCCGCTTCGATCAGCTGCCGGTGTTCTTCATTCGTCAGGGTCGATCCTTCGCCTGTCGTCCCGCAAGGGACGAGCGCGTGGCTGCCCTGCTCGATTTGCCAGGCAACGAAGTCTCGAAACATCGCAAGATCGACTCGTCCTGCCGCAAACGGCGTCACCAGCGCCGGAATCGATCCGAAAAACATGCTTACGATCCTTCCTGCGGCGGGAAGCTCCCGTCGTTCAGCGCCTGATAAGGAGGGGGAGCGCACGATGTCCAGCATGAGAAAACACGCCGCCTGGACATTGCTGTTCGCCACCACCGCCCTCCTCGCGCCTTCCGAGGCGTTCGCCCAGAAGAAGAGCAAGGTTTCGGTCACCTACAGCACGAACCCGGCACCGGCGCCGGCGCCCACGCCTGCTCCCGCCCCTGCGCGCGTCACGCCGCCTGCCCAGCAGGTCTATGCGCCGTCGCATTTCAACTGGGGATCGGTCCCTGTCACCACGGCCGCCGACGGTTGGATCGCCAACTGGCGCGCGCTGCGCCAGGGTGGCAACTACAGCTTCGCCACCTACGCCAGCTTCCTCAACTCCGCACCGGGTTTCCCGGGCGAGAGCAGTATGCGGGCGGCAGCGGAAAAGGCGATGCAGCCGGGCGAAAACCCGGCCCTGGTGACAAACTTCTTCCGTACGAAGCTACCGACAAGCGGAAACGGCTGGGCCCGGCTGGCCGATGCCCAGGCCGCCACCGGTCGCGGCGCCGACGCGCTGATCGCCGCGCGACGCGCCTGGGCCAGTGCGGACCTTCCCGCCAACGACGAGGTGCAGATCCTCTCGCGCTATGGTGCCAACCTTGTCGCCTCCGACCATGACCGGCGGATCGACGCGCTGCTGTTCGCCAAGCGGCCGAGCGATGCGGCTCGGCTCGCTTACCTGGCGACGCCCGCCCGCAAGGCCGGGTTCAATGCGCGCATCGCCCTCCAGTCCGGCGATAGCGCAGCCGAAACGGTCTATGCTGCCGCCGCGCCGACCGTCACCGCCGATGCCGGCCTGATGATGGACCGTGCGCGCTACTTGCGCGACCGCCGCGACGAAATATCGGCCCGCGCCCTGTTTGCCCGGCCTCACCGGTTCAGCACCGTTCCGGCCGATGCCGAGCGCTTTACCGAAATGATGCTGATCCTCGCCCGCGGCGCGGCCGCCGACGGCCGCTGGCAGCAGGCGTACGACATCGCCCACCAGACGGATGATGTCCTGGCCCCGGGAATCGATCCGCGCGACCAGCCCTACGCCGTCCGCGACAACCTGACCTCGCTTGACTGGCTGGCCGGGACGACGGCGATCGGTCCGCTCGGGCGGCCCGCAGCGGCGGTTGCGTCGTTCGATTCCTATTCGAAGGCCGGGCGTTCGCTCCAGGTCGCGGCGAAGGGGCAATATTGGGCCAGTCAGGCGGCCGCCCGCGCCGGCAGGGCCGCCGAAGCCCGCGCCTTTCTGGAGCGGACGGCGGCCAGCCCCGACCAGTTCTACGGCCAGCTGGCCCTCGAACGGCTGGGCCGGGCGATGCCCGTTCCGTCGGCGCTCCCCAGCCTCATGGTCAGCGACGGCGACCGGGCCGCGTTTGCCCGCTCGCCTGTCGTCATGGCCTATCGCCGCATCCTGCAGGTCGGGACGCGATCCGAGCAGGCACTGTTCGTCCGTTCGCTCGCCGAAAGCCTCGACGATCACAAGTCGCGCATCATGGCGTCGGAGCTGGGATCGGCGACGGGCCGCATCGACCTGCCGGTCTGGGTCGCGCGGGCGGCGCGCAACGCGGGCGACAGCTTCTATTACCGCTCCGCCTTCCCGACGCTCAGCTATGCCCCGTCGGGCGGCCGGATCTGGAGCCTCACCCATGGCATTTCGCGGCAGGAATCCAGCTTCGATCCCAGCGTGGTCAGCCACGCCAACGCCTATGGCCTGATGCAGATCGTGCCTTCGACCGGCGAAGAGCAGGCGGGCAAGATGGGCGTTGCCTTCGCTTCTTCACGCCTCGTCACCGATCCGGCGTTCAACGTGATGCTGGGCTCGGCCTACTTCCAGCGCCTGCTCGACCGTTGGGGTGGAAGCTACCCACTGGCAGTCGCCAGCTACAACGCCGGCGCAGGGAACGTGAACAAATGGGTCCGCAACTATGGCGACCCGCGCACGCCTGGCGTCGACATGCTCGGCTGGATCGAGAAAATCCCGTTCGAGGAGACCAAGGGCTACGTCCAGCGGGTGCTCGAGAACAGCGTCGTCTACGACACGATGAACCCCAGCACGCCGGCAGGGCAGCGCCAGCTCACTTATTACCTCAACCGGGGCGCCGTTTCCGGCTAAGTCCGGCGCATGAGTAACGAGCGGTTGATCACCCCCGAGGGATTTCGCGCACTGCGGTCGGAATATGACCGGCTGTTCGGCGTCGATCGGCCGCAGCTGGTCGAGACGATCGCCTGGGCGGCATCGAACGGCGACCGATCGGAGAATGGCGACTATATCTACGGACGGAAGCGCCTGAGGGAGATCGACCGCAGGCTCGGCTACCTCGCCAAGGCGATGAAGGCGGCCAAGGTCGTCGATCCTGCCGCGCAGATCGCTCGCAGCGAAGTGCGCTTCGGGGCCACTGTCGAGCTCGCCGACGAAGACGATCATCGCCGAACGCTGACGCTGGTCGGGGAGGACGAGGCCGACGCGACGGGCGGGCGGATCAGCTGGAAAGCGCCGATCGCCCGCGCGCTGGTCGGTGCCAAGGTCGGGGACGAGCGGATTGTGCGCCTGCCCGCCGGGGAAAAGAGCTACGAGGTGATGGCCATCCGCTATCCGGAGGCGCAGCGCTAACCGCGGCGGCGCGCCTGGAAATCGACGATTTCGGCGACCGTGGCCTCTTTCGGCGGTTCGACCGGGATCGCCTTGGCCAGCGCGTCGGCAACATGGGTCAGGGTGGCGATCTGGGCCGCCTGGATGTCCCCTGCGTCGATCACATTCCAAGGCGCCCAGCGCATGTTCGACGATTCGAAGACCTCGCCGAGGAGCGGCATATAGACATCGCGTTGCTCGAGGCGGCGCATCTCGCCTTCGTCGACCAGGTGGCGTAGCCAGGGATCCGCCAGCCGAGCCTCGAGCCGCTGGCGCTGGACGGCTTCGGAGACATGGAAGAACAGCTTCACCAGCACGGTGCCGTGATCGCGTTGTTGGGACTCGAACTCGTTGATCTCGTCGAGCATGCGGGTCCAAAGCTTGTCATCCGCGCGCCCTGCCTGCTTGAGGTCGAGTGCGCGGCTGTACCAGCTGCCGAGCGAAAGCCGGGTCTCGCCCGCACTCGGGAGGATTTCCCAAAACGGCGCGAACCAGTGGCGCTGGTCCTGCCCGATGTCTTCGCGGCGGAAATGGCTGACGTTGAGGTGGAGCGGATCGAAACCGGCGGCGAGAGACTTGAGCGCGGCCCTGCGACCCGACCCGCTCCAGCCTTCGAAGATGACCAACGCGCGCTTGCCGTGGACGACCTGCGCGAGGTTGAGCGCAGCAATGCGCTGTTGCAGCGAAGCGAGCTCCGCAGCAGCATCCCCCTCGAACGGCGCCCCCCGTTCATAAGCGCTGAAATTGATCGGCACGGCGCGATGGCTAACGGGAATTTAACAGGCCTGCAACCGATTAACCTCGTTTAGCCCGAGGCGACCGGCGCTTTGCCGTAACCCGTGATAAATTTGCCCGAATTTACGCCTTGGCCGGCTTGGCGTCCCCATCGGCGACGACCCGGATCGACAGTTCGCGAAGCTGCTTCGTCGTCACCGGTGCCGGCGCGTTCATCAGCAGGTCCTCGGCCTTCTGGTTCATCGGGAAGACAATCACCTCGCGGATGTTCGGCTCGTCGGCGAGCAGCATGACGATGCGGTCGATGCCCGGCGCCGAACCACCGTGCGGCGGCGCGCCATACTTGAACGCGCCGATCATGCCCGGGAAGTTGGTGTCGACTTCCTCGCGGGTGTAGCCCGCGATTTCGAAAGCCTTGTACATGATGTCCGGACGGTGGTTGCGGATCGCGCCCGACGACAGCTCCACGCCGTTGCAGACGATGTCATATTGCCACGCCAGGATATCGAGCGGGTCCTTGCCTTCCAGCGCTTCCATCCCGCCCTGCGGCATCGAGAAGGGGTTGTGGCTGAAGTCGACCTTCTTGGCGTCCTCGTCATACTCAAACATCGGGAAGTCGACGATCCAGCAGAACTTGAACGCGCCTTCCTCGATCAGGCCGAGCTGTTCGGCGACGCGGTTACGGGCCAGGCCGGCGAGCTTGGCCGCATCGCCTTCCTTGCCGGCGGCGAAAAAGATGCCGTCGTCCGGACCGATGCCGAGCTGCTGGGCAATCTTGTCCATGCCCTCCGTGCCATGGTTCTTGGCGATCGGACCGCCCCACTCCCCGCCTTTGCGGGTCGCGTAGCCGAGGCCGGCGAAGCCTTCCTGACGCGCCCAGTCGTTCATGTCGTCGAAGAACTTGCGGCTCTTCTCGGCGGTGGCTGGCGCGGCGACGGCGCGAACCTTCATGCCCTTTTCGACCATGCCGGCGAACAGGCCGAACCCCGAGCCGACGAAGTGGTCGCCGACGTCATGGACGATCAGCGGATTGCGAAGGTCGGGCTTGTCGCTGCCGTACTTGAGCATCGCCTCGCGATACGGAATGCGCGGATAGGCGCCTTGCGTCACGCTGCGGCCGTTCGCGAATTCCTCGAACACGCCCGACAGCACCGGCTCGATGGCGGCGAACACGTCGTCCTGGGTAACGAAGCTCATTTCGAAGTCGAGCTGGTAGAATTCGCCCGGCGAACGGTCGGCGCGGGCGTCTTCGTCGCGGAAGCAGGGCGCGATCTGGAAGTACCGGTCGAAGCCGGCGACCATCAGCAGCTGCTTGAACATCTGCGGCGCCTGCGGGAGCGCGTAGAACTTGCCCGGGTGCACGCGGCTCGGGACGAGGTAATCGCGCGCGCCCTCCGGCGACGAGGCGGTCAGGATCGGCGTCTGGAACTCGGTGAAGCCCTGCTCGATCATCCGGCGGCGGATCGACGAGATGACCTTCGAGCGCAGCAGGATGTTGGCGTGCAGCCGCTCGCGGCGCAGGTCGAGGTAGCGATAGCGCAGGCGGATATCCTCCGGATATTCCTGCTCGCCGGCCACCGGCATCGGCAACTCGTCGGCCTTCGACTGGATCTCGACGCTGCGGGCGTACACCTCGATGTCGCCGGTCGGCAGCTTGGCGTTGGTGGTGCCCGCCGCGCGGTCCTTCACCTCGCCCTCGATCGTCACCACGCTTTCGACGCGCAGGCCCTCGAGGATCGGCAGCGCCGGGCTATCGACGTCGCACACGATCTGCGTCAGGCCATAATGGTCGCGCAGGTCGACGAACAGCACCCCGCCATGGTCACGCTTGCGGTGAATCCAGCCCGACAGCTTGACGGTCGAGCCGACGTCGGCGGCGCGAAGGTCGTTGCAGGTGTGGGAACGGTAGGCGTGCATGGATGGCCCTATTCGGCAAAAGTGACTGTTTGATGCGGGAAAAATCGCGGGCGCCGCTTCACCCGTCGAACCGCCCTTTGTCAAGGCGCGCACAGGTCGCTATGGCGCGGCCCACATGAAAATTCACCCGTTGATCACCACCACCGACGCCCTCAATGCCCTGGTCGAGCGTCTATCCGCCTCCCCGTTCGTCGCCGTGGACACCGAGTTCATGCGCGAGAACACCTACTGGCCGGAACTCTGCCTCCTTCAGATCGCCGACGCCGACGAAGCCGCGGCGATCGATCCCAAGGCCGACGGCCTCGACATGACGAGCCTGCTCGACCTGCTGGTCAACAATGACGAAGTGTTGAAGGTCTTCCATGCCGGAGGGCAGGACCTGGAGATCATCCATAACCTGACCGGAAAGGTGCCGGTGCCGCTGTTCGACACCCAGATCGCGGCCATGGCCTTGGGCTATGGCGAGCAAATCGGCTATTCGAACCTGGTCGAGAGCATGCTCGGCCACAGCCTCGACAAGGGCGCGCGGTTTACCGACTGGTCGCGCCGTCCGCTCGACAAGCGCCAGCTCGATTATGCCATCGCCGACGTCACGCATTTGTCGGTCATCTTCCCCAAGATGGTACAGAAGCTGAAGAAGACCGGACGCGGCGACTGGCTGGACGAAGAAATGGAGCGGCTGGCCGATCCGTCGAGCTTCGCATTCGAACCGGAGGACGCCTGGAAGCGCCTCAAGCTGCCGAGCCGCAATCCGGCGGTACTGGGTCGCCTCAAGGCGCTGGCCGGCTGGCGCGAGACCGAGGCGCGAGGCAAGAACCTGCCGCGCGGCCGCATCATCAAGGACGATACGCTGAACGAACTGGCCAGCCATCCGCCGCGGAACCAGGACGACCTCGGCAAGGTGCGCGGCCTGTCTTCGGGCTGGCGCAATAACGACATCGGCGCGCGCCTGATGAACGCGCTGGCCGATGCCGAGCCGATGGGGCCGGACGACCTTCCGTCGCGCGAACCGCGCCATCCGGGCCTCACCAAGGACGCCGCGCTGGTCAGCGACCTGTTGAAGCTTCTCCTCAAGATTCGCGCCAAGGAAGTCGGCGTCGCCTCGAAGCTGATCGCCCGCTCGGACGACCTCGAAGCGCTCGCTGCCGGGGTTCGCAGCAACCTCGGTATCCTCAGCGGCTGGCGGTTCGAGCAGTTCGGCCGCGATGCCCTCGACCTCGTCGAAGGACGGCTCGGTTTCGCGACCGAAAATGGCAAGCTCAAGATGAGCCGGCTCGAAGTGCAGGAACCGGTGGCCTGACCCGTTCATTGGTCGGGAAACGACCGGAGAATAAGATGCGTTTCCTTGCCCTTGCCCCGCTCATCGCCCTTGGCGCTTGTGCGACCACCGCCCCGATGAGCCCGACATTGCGCTGCGACGCGGCGCCGGCCAAGGCTTTCGTCGGCCAACCGGCAAGCCAGGATGTGGGTGCGAAAATGCTGGCCGCGTCGGGCGCATCGGTGATCCGCTGGGTCGGTTTCGGCCAGATGGTGACGATGGAATTCCGCGAAGGCCGCCTGACCGTCGGCCTCGACGCGCAGAACCGCGTGTCGACCGTAGCCTGCACTTAAATCAGCCGAATTCGACCACGCCTTCGCGATCCATCGCCTTGGCCAGCGCGACGAGTCGGCGTTCGACCGGGGCGGCGTAGAGATCTGCCGACTTGGTCGGCAGCTTGAGGATCACCTTGCGACCGCGTCGCGTCAGGCTGGTGCGGCGAAGCAGCACTTCCGTGCCGCCCGACAGGCGCTGGGCGAGGCGGATCGCCCGCCCCCACGCCTCGGCACGCTCTTCCTCGCCCGGGCGGAGCAAGGCCGCGAGCCGGCGGTCGAACAGGCCCTTTCCGCTGAACGCCGAATGGAGCGTGCGCCCGAGAAGCGCGCGGCCATGGGCGTCGATGCCGACCCAGTTGCCGTGGATGGCGAGGTCGACCGCCCGCTCGCTGCGAAAATCGGGATGCGCGTTCCAGGCGATATCGCCGAGCAGGCACGCGGCCAGTCGGTAGCGCTGGGCCTCGGGCGGGTCGTCGTCGAACAGGTCCGACAGCCAGTCATCCAGCAGGGCGCCATGATCGCCAAAGCGGCCAAGCCGCTGCGCCGCCTCGAGAGACGCCGCCAGCAACGGGTCTTCCCGGCGCACGGCGTCGGACAGGTCGCGGTAGAGGAGGCCCTCGCGCAGGCCGAAGGCGCTGGTCAGGATGCGCTTGGGTTCAAGCTGCTCCGATAGCGCACGGAGCATCGCCAGGCCGGGAGCGAGCGTGACGACACGGCTCGGCGAAATGCCCATCGAACGCATCAGCTCTTCGTGCGGGATTGTCGAAACGGCTTTTTCCAGCTCGCCGAAGCGGGCCGGATCGATCCGGTGATGGTGGAGGATCGGCAGCGGATGGTCGAGCAGCGCGAGGTCGAGCTGGGCGAGAGCGCGCAGCGATCCCCCGACGAGGTAGAGCGCGTGGTCGCGCGCCGCGCCGGCCAGCAACTTCGACGGCAGGCCCGCGCCGATCGCCTTGCGCAGGACGCCGACGCTGCGTCCCTCGATCCGCTGGACGCCGAGCGGGAGGCTGACCCCCTCCCCGACCATGCCACGCGCCACGCCGACCAGTTCGAGGCTACCGCCGCCAAGGTCGGCGACGATACCGTTGGCCCGCGGGAAGGCGGACAACACGCCAAGTCCGGCCAGTTCCGCTTCCTCGCTGCCATCGATCAGGCGCGGCTTGAGGCCGAGCGCGATGACCTCCTTCAGGAACGCCTTGCCGTTGCTGGCGTCGCGAACCGCGGCGGTGGCGACCGTCGTCAATTTCTTCACGCCGATTGCCTTGGCCACCCGTGCGAAGCGGCCCAGCGCGGTCAGCGCCTTGTCTCGGCTTTCCTGGTCGATAGCGCCGTCTCGTGCCACGCCGCGACCGAGGCCCGCCGTCACCTTTTCGTTGAACAGCGGCGCCGGCACGCGTTCGTTGCCCGCAAACACCACCAGGCGCACCGAATTCGACCCGATGTCGATGATCCCGACCGGACCGAAATCGCCCCTCACGATTCGCTCCCACCGCGCTGCGCCAGCTTGAGCTTGGGCACCGCCTTGCCCGCCAGCGCCGCGCCGCGCCCGGACAGCGAGGGGTTGGTCATGAAATAGTCGTGGATGTTGAAATGGCGCTTTCCCGGCTTTTCGCGCTGGTAGCTGCCGTCGGGCTGGAGGACCCAGCTCTGCTCATTGTCGATCAGGTTGGCGATCATCACCTGGTCGAGGACCTGGGCGTGGACCGTCGGATTGTCGATCGGCAGCAGCACTTCCACCCGGCGATCGAAGTTGCGCGGCATCCAGTCGGCCGACGACAGGAAGACCTTCGCGCCATTATGCGGTAGCGTGCCACCGTTGGCGAAGACAAACACCCGGCTATGCTCGAGGAAGCGCCCGACGATCGACTTGACGCGAATGCGGTCCGACAGGCCGGAAACGCCGGGTTTCAGGCAGCAAATTCCGCGCACGATGAGCTCGATCGTGACGCCCGCACCGCTGGCTTCGTACAGCTTGTCGATCACCCTGGGATCGACCAGCGCGTTCATCTTGGCCCAGATCGCAGCCGGCTTCCCCGCCTTGGCGTTGGCGATTTCCGAATCGATCAGGGCCATGACCTTGTCGCGCAGGCCCCGCGGGCTGAGCGTCAGCTTTTCCAGCCCCTTGGGCTGCACATAGCCGGTGACGAGGTTGAACAGCTTGGCCGCGTCGCGCGCCATCGGTGCGCTGTCGGTGAAGTAACTGAGGTCGGTGTACACCTTGGCCGTCGTCGGGTGGTAGTTGCCCGTGCCGAAGTGGCAGTAGGTGCGCATGCGCGCCCCCTCCCGTCGTACGACCATCGACACCTTCGCGTGGGTCTTCCACTCGACGAAGCCGTAGATGACCTGCACCCCGGCGCGTTCGAGGCGGCTTGCCCAGAGCAGGTTCTGCTCCTCGTCGAAGCGCGCCTTCAATTCCACCACCGCGGTGACCGACTTGCCGGCCTCGGCGGCCGCGACCAGCGCGTCGATGATCGGCGACTGGCTACCCGCGCGGTACAGCGTCTGCTTGATGGCGACGACGTCCGGGTCTTCCGCGGCTTGCCGCAGGAACGCGACCACCACCTCGAAGCTTTCGTAGGGATGGTGGACGACGAAGTCCTTGCCCTTGATCGCCGCGAAGCAATCGCCGTCATGTTCGAGGATTCGCTCCGGAAAGCGCGGGGTGTAGGGCTGGAACTTGAGGTCGGGGCGCTCGACGTCGACCAGGCCGGCAAGGTCGGCGATGCCGATCAAACCGCTCGATTCGGCGATCAGGGCGCTGTCGGCGCCAAGGCCGTCGCGCACGCGCTCTTCGAGTTCGGGCGGCGTGTCCGCACTGAACTCGAGGCGGATCACCCGGCCGCGCCGGCGACGCTTGATGGCCGAACGGAAGTAGCGGACGAGGTCTTCGGCCTCCTCGCTGACCTCGATATCGCTGTCCCGTAGCGCACGGAACGCACCCCAATGGACCTGTTCGAACCCGGGAAAGATCAGGTCGAAATGCTTCCGCACGACCCGCTCGATGGCGATGAAGCGCGCGACCGTCCCCTGCCCCGGCAAGCGGACGAACCGCGGCAAGGTCGGCGGGATCATCAACAGTTCGTCGACCCGCTCGCGCTTGCGGCCGCGCTCCAGCGTGAAGACGAGGCTGAAGCTGCGGCCCGGGATGAACGGGAACGGGTGTGAGGGATCAAGCGCCTGCGGCGTCAGGACCGGCAGGATCTGGTCGCTGAAATGGCCCTCGAGCCACTCCGCTTCGTCCTTGGTCAGCTCGTCCGCGCTGATGACGGCGATCCCCGCCTCCGCCAGCGCTTCGCGCAGGACCAGCCACTCGGCCTGCTGGGCGATGACCAGCGCATCGGCGGCCTCCGACACCGCTTCCAGCTGCTGACCGGGCGTCATCCCGTCGACCGACGGCTCCTCGATCCCGCGTAACTGCTGGCCCTTGAGACCGGCCACTCGCGTCATGAAAAATTCGTCGAGGTTGGCGCCACAGATCGACAGGAAGCGCAGCCGCTCCAGCAGCGGGTGGCCGGGGTTGGATGCTTCGTCCAGCACGCGGCGGTTGAACGCCAGCCAGCTTAGCTCGCGATTGAAATAGCGCTCCGGGTGCGTGGCCGCGCTCATGCCGCGCCGCGCTGGTCGATTAGGCCGCCCTCGGCCAAGGCACGGCGGACGGTGGGAATGGTAAGCCGCGCGCGCTCGGCGATGGCGAAGCGGTCGATCGATTCGACGATTCGTTCGGCATTCCAGTAGCTGCGCTCGACCCGGCTGCCGAGATAACCGAGCACCTCGTCCGGGACATGCACCCCCCGGTCCGCGAACAGCAGCCGGATGACGCCCTTGAACAGCAGGTCGTCGGGTTCGCCGATAGCGATCACCGGCGTGACCGCGAGGCGTGTGCGCAGGTCGGGAAGTGACGGGACGAACGGCGCGTCGGCGATCATCACCAGCGGACGGCCACTGTCGGCCGCCGCGTTCCATGCGTGGAACAGCGCCTCCTCGTCATGCGCCTCGGCGCGTTCGACCAGCGTGCCGTGCACCCGGTTGCAGAATGTCCGACCCAGGAGCGATCGGCCGGAGCGGCGTGGACCGGTCAGGATCGTCGCCTTGACCGGCCAAAGACTCCATTGCCGGAAATGGTCGAACGCCGCGCGGTTCGCGTCGGAAACGAGGAAACGGTCCTCATCCGGTGCCTGGGGCCAGTCGAGCGGGAGCGCGATCTGGTCCTGCGGCGTCTTCATTGCGCCGGGACCGGTGGCGGCGGCGGGGCCGGCGCAGCGACGGGCGGCGGCGGCGGCGCGACCGGCCTTACGGCGCGGAGCATGCCGCCAACGTAATCGACGGCCCATCCTCGCGCCATCAGGGCCGCTCGAAGCGACGAGGCGTCGCCATGCCAGCTGACGATCAGGGTGGACGTCCCGCCGAGGGCCACGCTCCGCTCCGTCACTGCATCGACCCCCTGGATCGCGCGGAGCTGGCCCACGGCTGCACTGAGGCTCGCGGCATCCGGCGCGGTGAAGATCAGCTGGATCACGCTGACAGGCCCCTTCGGACCGTCGACCTCGGCCTGCTCTTCTTCCGGCGGCGGGGGCGGCGGCTGGATGATCAGCGAAGCGTCGCCCTTGACGATACCGGCGGCGAGCGCCTGTGCGAACAGCGCGTCCATCTTCGCCACGCCTTCGCGCATCATACGCGGCATGTCGGCGCTGTTCTTCGCTTCGAGGAAGAAGGTGCCGAGCAGCTTGCGGTCGGGACCGAAGCTGCCCACGAAGGTCGCGCGGGCCGGTCCGCCCGGGTAAAGCCGTTCGACGTCGACCTCGGCGACCAACACGTTGGCGGCGCCATACAGGTCGAGGACGTTCCTCCACCAGCCACGCCCGGGCCGGCGGACCTGCGCGGCGTTGACGAACAGCGGGTCGGCGCCATTGCCGGACACCCGCACATAATCGATCGGGCTTTGCGCGGTGCGGTATTCGGCCCAGGCCTGCTGCCAGCTGTTCTTGAGCTCGACCGAGGTCGGCGTTCCGCCGCTAATCATGATCGGGATGAGCAGCATCGGCGCCGAATGGCGGGTCGGACCGCCGACGCCGAGCAATTCGCCCGACCGCTGGCGATCGAAAAGGATGCCGAGGTCGGCGATGTAGCGGGTCGGTCCGACCTGCTCCTTTTCCACCACGATCGAGCTGACCAGCCCGTCGAGCGTCGAATCGGAAAGGTTCGGCGCTTCGCTGGCCGGCCGCTTGTGAACCTTTGCCCATAATGCCTTGAACCCCTCGCGCTGGGCGATTCGCCAGCCGGCGAAGCGGGCCGCCTGGCTGTCCTTGCCGCCGACATCGACATGGATGCCGTTGATTTCGAGGGTCTGGCTGCTGTCGACCGGCAGAATGCCACGGTCGCCGCTTTCCATCTGGGCGAGGACGGCCGGGACCGCCAACACGAGGAGGACGAGGGCGGGCAGGAAGAAGCGTCTGGGTCGGCGCATAGGGGGCTTTTGGCGACAACGGCGTGGAAATCCAAGCGCGATGTGGCTAACCGGCACGCCATGAGCGACGAGACGGGCCCAAAACCGCTGACTTACGCCGATGCCGGCGTCGACATCGAAGCGGGCAATGCGCTCGTGAAGACCATCGCCCCCTTGGCCAAGTCGACCGCGCGGCCCGGCGCCAATGCCGAATTGGGCGGATTCGGCGGCTTCTTCGACCTGAAGGCGGCTGGTTACGACGACCCGCTCTTGGTCGCGGCCAACGACGGCGTCGGCACCAAGCTCAAGCTTGCGATAGACACCGGCCGTCACGACGGCGTCGGCATCGACCTCGTCGCGATGTGCGTCAACGACCTCGTCGTCCAAGGAGCGGAGCCGCTGTTCTTCCTCGATTACTACGCCACCGGGAAGCTCGACCAGGCGACGGCCGCGGCGGTCGTTGCGTCGATTGCCCATGGCTGCCGCATCGCCGGATGCGCACTGATCGGCGGCGAGACGGCGGAAATGCCGGGCATGTATTCGGAAGGCGACTACGACCTCGCCGGCTTCTGCGTCGGGGCGGTGGATCGGGCGAAGGCCCTCACCGGCAGCGCCGTCCAGCCCGGCGACGTTTTGCTCGGCCTCGCCAGTTCCGGCGTCCATTCTAACGGCTTTAGCCTCGTACGCCGCCTGATCGAGCGGAACGGCTGGAAACTCGATCGCCCGGCCCTGTTCGACGCGGATCGCCTGCTGGCCGACCATCTCCTCGAACCGACCCGCATCTATGTGAAGAGCCTGCTTCCGCTGGTCCGCGAAGGACGCATTCGGGCCTTGGCGCACATCACGGGCGGAGGCCTCCTCGAGAATATCCCGCGTGTGCTCCCCGAAGGTGCGCACGCCGTCGTCGACGCCGATGCATGGCCGCTGCCCCGGCTGTTCGCCTTCCTCCAGGCCGGCGGCAACATCGAGCCGGGCGAACTGGCGAGGACCTTCAACTGCGGCATCGGCATGGTCGCGGTCGTGTCGCCCGAGCAGGCCGACAGCGTGACCGCTGACCTCGAAGCCGCGGGCGAAAACGTGTTCCGCATCGGCGAGGTGGAATCCGGCGAGAAAGGCTGCACCGTGCGTGGCAGCGCCGAAACGTGGAGCGGACGCGGGGACTGGACGGCCACGCACCATGGATAAGGCGAGGGTCGCGGTCCTGATTTCGGGGCGCGGCTCGAACATGGCGGCGCTCCTCTACGCCGCCAAGGCCGAGGATTGCGCCTTCGAGATTGTCCTTGTCAGCGGCGACAAGCCCGACGCGGCCGGTCTCGATCTCGCCGAGGCCGAGGGCGCCAACGTCTTGAGACTCGACGGCAAGAAGCTGGGTACATCCTATTGGGATGAATTGGAGAATGGGCTGACCTTTGCGAAGGTCGACGTTGTCGCACTCGCGGGTTTCATGCGGATCATTCCCGCCGCCTTTGTCGAGCGCTGGGCGGGTCGGATGGTCAATATCCACCCTTCCCTGCTTCCGAAATACAAGGGCCTCCACACCCATCAATCGGCGATCGATAATGGCGATGGCGTGACCGGCGCCACGGTCCACGTCGTGACGCCCGACGTGGATTCGGGCGAAATCCTTGGCCAGGTCGAGGTCGCGATCCTCCCGGACGATTCGGCCGAGGCGCTTGAAACACGCGTGCTGATCGCCGAGCACCAACTCTATCCGCGGACCCTTTCCGCCTATGTGTCACGGTCGAACGACGCGGGCTGGATTGAGGAGCGGGTCGATGCACTCGCCAGTGCGCTTCCCGAGGTGCTGCGCAAGACCAGTCATGGCTCGCCCGGCTGGGGCGTGGGGTCGAGCGACAAGAACGCCAAGCTGTTCGCGATCATCGCCGACCGGCACCATGGCGAGGATGCCATCGGGCTACTGGTCAAGGCCAGCGGGCCGGACGAAATGACCGGCCTGATCGAGGCCAATCCCGACGCCTATTACTGGCCCAAATATTACGGCGCGAGCGGCTGGCTTGGCGTCAAGCTCAACCGCCGCGACCTCGACTGGGACATGGTCGGCGACTGGCTCGAGCGCAGCTGGCGGCAGGCCGCGCCGCCGCGGCTGACGAAGTTGATGGACGTTGCCGACAGGTTTTGACGGAGCGACGCGCCGGTGACGCCGGAGCGGATGGCCCTGACCGGCGTGATCGCCGTGGCCGAGTTGGTCGTCCTTGCCCGCGCCATCCTGCGCCCCCATCGCGATCCCGCCGCACGCCTGGCGTGGGTGATCGTCATCATCATCGCGCCGGTCGTGGGCATGATCGGGTACCTCCTGCTCGGCGAGGCGCGGGTCGGTGCCCGACGACGCGAGCGCGGGCGGAAGGTGGACGCGACCCTTCCAAGACCGGCCGGAGACCAAACCGCACTCGAGTGCGCCAACGAATGCCCCCACAGCGCCCCCTTCGCCTTCGCGCGGAGCGTCAACGGCCTGTCGCCAACGTCCGGTAACGCCGCCACCCTGTCGCGCGACAGCAATGCCGCGATCGACGAGATTTGCGCCGACATTTCCGCCGCCAAGCAGACGGTGCACCTTTGCACCTACATTTGGCTCGACGACCATAACGGTCGCAAGTTGCAGGACGCGGCGATGGCGGCCGCCCGGCGCGGGGTACGAGTCCGCTTGTTGGCCGATGCCCTCGGCTCGCGCGCCCTGATCAATTCCAAGCGGTGGAAAGCGATGGCCGACGCCGGCTGCGAGGTGAAGGTCGCGCTCCCCGTCGGCAATCCGCTTTGGACGCTGATCCGCGGCCGGGTCGACTTGCGCAACCACCGCAAGCTGGTGGTCATCGACAATGATATCGCCTGGTGCGGGAGCCAGAATGCCGCCGATCCCGAATTCCGGGTCAAGCCGCACTACGCACCGTGGGTGGACGTCATGACGCGTTGGCAAGGCCCGGTCGCCCGTCACTGGCAATTCCTGTTCGTGTCCGACTGGATGGGCGAGAAAGGCGAAGACCTCAGCGACCTTCTGAATAACGACCTACCCCCGTCCAGACCCGGCAGCATCATCGCCCAGGTCATCGGGACGGGCCCTACCCTTCCTTATGCCGCGATGAGCGCCTGTTTTGCCGAGCTGATCCACGCCGCGCGGCGGGAGCTGGTCATCACGACGCCCTATTTCGTTCCCGACGAGGAAATTCTGTCGTCGCTGCTGTCGGCCGCGCGCCGCGGCGTGAAGACACGGCTCCTCCTGCCCGAGCGGAACGACAGCCGGATCGTCGCCGCGGCGAGCCGAAGCTACTACGCCGACCTCCTTGAAAGCGGGGTCGAGCTGTTCGAATATCGCTGCGGCCTGCTCCACGCGAAGACCATGGTCGCCGATGGCCGGGTCGGCCTGATCGGGTCGGCCAACCTCGACCGGCGCAGTTTCGAGCTGAATTTCGAGAACAACATCCTGTTCGACGACGAGGATTTCGCGCGCGTGATCCGCGCCCGGCAGGACGAATGGCTGGCGGACTGCCGCCCCGTCACCCTCGACGTGGTCGGGAGCACCAGCCTGCCTCGGCGACTGTTCCAGAATGCCCTGGCGATGGTCAGTCCGTTGCTCTGACGCGTGACGGCGCCACGAGTAACCGCTAGGCAGCGCGCATGACCGATCCCAAGACGTCCGACGCCCAGATCCGCCGCCGCTGGATCAACCTTGGCGAATTCGTCGCCGTGGCAGGCCTGGTGATTTCCGGCCTTGCCCTGTGGAACAGCTGGGGCAGCGACAAGGCCGAGGACAAATCCTCGGTCGTCGCGGTGGAGAAGGCGCGCGCCATCCCCCTCGCCCTTCGCGGCACGGTGCAGGACGACGGCAAGTCGCTGCTTCTCTCGCCCGTCGAAAGCGGCCACGCCCTCGATTCGCTGACCCTGACGGCGAACGGGCGCGGCGTGGACATCGGCAGCGACGGCGTGGTCTCGGCCAGCGCGATCCAGTCGATGGTCGGCAAGCCCAAGGACGGCGAAAAGACCGGCTCGATCCCGGTCAAGGTCGAGGCGCGCTATGTCGAGGCAGGACAGGACCGGCGAGGCGGCGGCACCTATCGCATCCGCTACCGCTGGGAAGGCGGTGGGCTGTTCGGGGGCAAGGACCTCAGGCTGACCGGCTGGTCGCGCGGCTAGCCTTCGGACGCCATTGCTGAAGCGCGCCGATGTCGTCGGCCGCAATCTTGTCGTCGATCGGCCGGGAGAGCACCCGTTCGACCAGCTGCCAGCGGCGGCGCATCCGCGATTTGCGCCACACGTCGACCATCCAGTAGTCGCCCTTGACCGGCTTGCCATCGATCCCGGCGTCGAGTTCGACCCGCGCGGCGAACACCGCGGCCGACCCGCTCTGCCGGACGAACGGCGAACTGGTGAAGCGGTAGGAATCGCACCGGAACCGCCCGCCCACCGCGTCGACCCAGCTCCGATCGTCGAGCAGCACCGGGGGCTGCGTCGCGAACACCAGGCGGAACGCGCGCGAGGTCATTGCCTTGATCGTCCGCTCGTCACGATGGAGCCACGCGCGGAAATAGCGGTGTTCGAGGGTTTCGATGGTTTCGGACGCTTCGGCCATGTCCCTCGCCTAAAAGGTCGGTGGCGAAAATCAAGAAAAGGGCCGCCGGGGATTGTCCCCGACGGCCCGTTTCGAAATCGCTCGCAGGACTGCGTCAGCCGACGATTTCTTCCGGCTGGAAGAAGTAGGCGATTTCGGTCGCCGCATTCTCGTCGCTGTCCGAACCGTGGACCGAGTTTTCGCCGATCGACAGGGCGTGGGTCTTGCGGATCGTCCCTTCGTCGGCATCGGCCGGGTTGGTCGCGCCCATGATGTCGCGGTTGCGCTTCACGGCGTCCTCACCCTCGAGGACCTGGACGACGACCGGCTCGCTCATCATGAATTCGACCAGCTCACCGAAGAACGGCCGCTCCTTGTGGACCGCGTAGAAGCCTTCGGCCTGTTCCTTGGTCATGTGAATGCGCTTCGAGGCGACGACGCGAAGGCCGCCGTCTTCCAGCATCTTAGTGACCGCGCCGGTCAGGTTGCGGCGGGTGGCATCGGGCTTGATGATCGAAAAGGTGCGGGTAACCGCCATGGATTTGCTCCGTCGGATTGACTTGGGGAAGAAAGTGCGGCCCCTCTAGTTTCGGGCAACGGGGGATGCAAGCCGCGATGGATGAAGCGACATCGAAGCGAGAGCCGCACTGGCGCGCTATCCTGACCTCGACCGACTTCTACCGCGACATCCTCGTCACCATCCTCGGTGTTCTGATCGCGCTCGGCATCGGGCAGCTCGCGCAGGACGCCGACTGGAAACGCAAGGCGACGTCGGGAACCGAAGCGATCGATGCCGAACTGGCTTACAACATGGCCACGTTCGCCGAGCGGGCGATGATCCAGCCCTGCCTCGACCGTCGCACCCGGCAATTGGAGGACATCTACGCCGCCGCAAGGCGTACGAGGCAACTGCCGGCCATCGGCAGTTTCGGGGCCACGCCCTATCGGCAGTTGGAAACTGCGGCGTGGGAGGACGCGGTCGGCAACGGCGTCCTCGGGCACTTCGATCCTCGGCAGAAGGCCGGCCTGGCCTCCGTCTACCCGACCATTGCCCGCTACAACGAGTTCGTGATGGAAGAACAGGAACTCTGGTATCGGCTCCAGCTGATCCAGAATGCCAAGGGTCCGGTGTCGGACAGCATGCTGACCGACATCGGCGCGACCTTGAAAGTGCTGACCTACCGAGCGCGGATGAACGGGCTGCTCGCCCAGCAGTTGCTGCAATATTCGACCGGGCGGGGAATCAAGCCCAACCTGACCCTGTTCGGCGACAAGGCGACGCTCAACTCATTGGCGGCGGACGTGGCGAAGCGGCCAATCTGCCAGCCACTGGCCGTCGGTTAGCCCTTCTTGACCCAACGGCCGTCTTCCTGCGCCCAGTAATGGCGCTCGACGTTGTCGCGCCCGCTCAGCAGTTTCCACGCCAGCCGCGCAGCTTCGATCGTCTCGTCGCCGAACAGGAAGAAGGCGCGGTGGAAGCCGAGCGCGACATCCCGCCATTCGCCGTCGGCGATGACGAGGTTGCGGGCGCCGTTGGGGGCATCGCTGGTGCGCGACAGGAGGATCGGCTGAACCTTGTCCTCCCCTTCCCCCGCGATCCCGTGGGCGAGGAAACTGAGCGGCCCCTGGTCCCACAGCTGGCGATCGATGCGGGTAATTTCTCCCGCTTCGCCGTGCATGACGAGCAGCCGCTCGCCATCGGCGACCAGCTTGCTCGCCAGCGCCGCGATCACGCCATCGGGCTGGGTGCCCGGGCCGAGTTGGTAGAAGTCGACCCGCAGATGGTTCAGCCTTCCAGGTTCTGGGCGACGTAATCGTCGAGCAGTCGCACGCCGTAGCCGGTCGCGCCCTTGTCGGACGTAGAGCGGGGCTTGTCGCTCCACGCCACCCCGGCGATGTCGAGGTGCGCCCAGGCGACTCCTTCGTTGACGAAGCGCTGGATGAACTGGGCGGCGGTGATCGAGCCGGCCTCGCGCGGGCCGACGTTCTTCATGTCGGCGATCGGCGAGTCGATCAGCCGGTCGTACGCCTCGCCCAGCGGCTGGCGCCACAGCTTGTCGCCAGTGTCGGCGGCGGAAGCGATCAGCTTGGCCGCGAGGCCATCGTCGTTGGAAAAAATGCCGGCCTGTTCATTGCCGAGCGTAATCACCATCGCCCCGGTCAGCGTGGCAAGGTCGACGATGGTCGTCGGCTGGAAATGCTTCTGGACCCAGGAAATCGCGTCGCACAGCACGAGACGGCCTTCGGCGTCCGTGTTGATCACCTCGACCGTCTGGCCGCTCATGGTCGTCACGACGTCGCCCGGCCGCTGCGCATTGCCGTCAGGCATGTTCTCGACGAGGCCGCAGATGCCGACGATGTTCGCCTTGGCCTTGCGCCCGGCGATCGCTCTCATCGCGCCCGCCACCGCGCCGGCGCCGCCCATGTCCCATTTCATCGATTCCATGCCGAGCGCCGGCTTGATCGAGATGCCGCCGGTGTCGAACGTCACGCCTTTGCCGACGAAGGCGACCGGCTTGTCGCCGTCCTTGCCGCCGTTCCATTCGAGGACCAGCAGCTTGGGTTCGCGGACCGAGCCCTGCGCGACGCCAAGCAGCGCACCCATGCCTTCCTTCGCCATCTCGTCGCGGCCGAGGATGCGGACCTTGAGGCCGGTGCCCTCGACGCTCGCCTTGACGCGCTCGGCGAAGCTTTCCGGATAGATGATGTTCGGCGGCTCGGTGACCAGCTCGCGGGTCAGCGCGACGCCGTCGACAAGCGCGGCATAGCGCTCGGCCCACAGTTTCTGGACAGCGTCGTCGGCGCCCACGACCGTGATCGCTTCGAGGCTGACCTTCTGCTTGTCCTTCAGCTTGGTGCGATACTGGTCGTAGCTCCAGCTGCGCAGCGCCGCCGCCAGCACAAGGCGTGCGGCTGCGGCACTGTCGAGGCCGGTGCCGGTCAGGTCGAACGTCGCCGAGGTTTCGCCCGAGCGCAGCAGCCTGGCGACCGCCGCGCCGCCCGCCTGCTCGGCAGACGCCGTATCCGGCTTGGCACCGAGGCCGGCAACGATGATCCGCTGGCCATTGGGACCGAACGCCTCGCCCGTGCTTCCTCCTTCACCCTCGAACCGCTGGCGATCCAGCGCGCCGCCGACCGGGCCGAGGCCGTCGAACGCCGGGCGCTGCTTTCCACGGGCGAAAAGGACGAGCGCGTCGTCGCTGCTGGGACGCGTCTGGGCGAAACGGATTTGCATGGAGCTGGAACCTCGTACGGAAGCGAAAATCTGGCCGCGCTCCTAGGCCAACTCGCGGCAAAGGCAAAGCCCGCCCATCCGTGCAAGACGGATTGCCGCCCCCTCGCCAAGGTGCAATAGGCCATCGAAAGGCATTGCGTGGGAAAGACGGCGGGACCGGTGGGGATCAAGAGCATCAGGCTTGCGTGCTGGACGGCCTTGCCGCTGCTTCTGGCGGCCCGCCCTGCCGCGGCGCAGGAAGCGGCCTCCCCCGTCACTGCCACCGAACCGACCGCTCCGGAGGACGTCGTCGATTTCTCTTCCGACCTACTCAACTACGACGACAAGAGCGAAATCGTCACTGCTGAGGGCGCGGTTCGCATGTCCCGCGACGGTTATTACCTGGCCGCGGACCGGGTGAGGTGGAACCGGGTGACCGGGAAGGTCTACGCCGATGGAAACGTCGTTATCTTCTCGCCGGCCGGCGACAAGCTGCTGGGCGACAAGGTCGAGCTGACCGACACCCTACGCGACGGTGTCATCGAGAATTTGCTCATCACGCTCGACACCGGCGGGCGCATCGCCGCGCGCCGGGGCGTCCGTGTTGATGGCAAGACGACGCTTGAAGACGCAGTCTATACCCCCTGCCCGATGACGACCGAGGCCGGCTGCCCGAGGGACCCGAGCTGGTACATCAGCGCCCGCAATGTCGTGCAGGATCCGGAGAAGGCGCGGATCAGCTTCCGCGGCGGCCGGCTCAACATCCTCGGCATCGATCTGCCGCTGTTGCCTGTTTTCTCGATCGGTGATGGCTCGCAAAAGGGCGGGATCACGGGCGCGCTGATGCCGAACCTCAACCTGTCGAGCCGCAACGGGCTCGAGGTTGCCCTGCCCTATTACGTGCGCCTGTCGTCGTCCCGCGACCTGACGATCACGCCGCACCTATACACGGGCAACGTCCCGGCGGTCGAAGCCCGCTATCGCTCGCTCAACCAGCTTGGCGCGTTCCAGCTCGGCGGGTTCCTGACGTACGGCAAGATCGACCGCACGGTGTTCGAAACCGACCGGGTGCGGCTGGAGCAGACCGAGCGCAAGGCGATCCGTGCGTATGGCGAAGCCAACGGCCGTTTCCAGCTCACGCCCGAGTGGCGCCTGACGGCATCGCTGCGCGCGGCAACCGACAAGACGGTCACCCGGCGCTACGACCTGACCAACGACGACCGGCTGCGCAACCGCGTGGCGCTCGAGCGGCTCAGCCCGAACAGCTACATCTCGCTCGCCGGCTGGGCGTTCCAGGGCTTGCGCATCGACGACGTCCAGAAGTCGATCCCGATCGCCCTGCCCGCGCTCGACGCACGCTGGCGGCTGGAAGACGTCGGCTTCGATGGCGGCGCGCTCAAGCTCCAGGCGAACAGCCTCGCCATCCTGCGCATCGACGGGCAGGACAGCCAGCGCGCCTTCGCCAGTGCCCAATACGATATCCGCCGCCTGACACCGATGGGACAGGAAATCGTGCTGACGGCGCTCGGCCGCGCCGACCTCTACCACACCAGTGGTACCGGCGAGACGGCGGTCGTCATCTATCGTGGCGAAGAAGGCTGGAACCACCGCTTCATCGGCGCGCTTGCGGCCGACGTGCGCTGGCCGCTGGTTGGCGGATTCCTCGGCGGGGTGCAGCGCGTCGTGCCGCGCGTCCAACTGGCCTACAGTCCGCAGACCAAGAACCTGGCCATCCCCAACGAGGACAGCCGCGCGGTCGACCTTGAGGACAGCAACCTGTTCGCCCTCAACCGCTTCCCCGGCTACGACCGTTGGGAAGATGGCGCGCGGCTCACTTATGGCCTCGACTATGGTCTCGACCGTCCCAACTGGTCGGTCGACGCCAATATCGGCCAGAGTTATCGCCTGAACCGCCAGCCAAGCCTGTTTCCCGACGGTACCGGCCTCACCGACCGGCTCAGTGACATCGTCGGCCGTACCCGGGTGCGGTTCGGGCGGTTCATCGACATCACCCACCGTTACCGGATCGACAAGGACAGCTTCGCTTTCCGCCGGAACGAAATCGACCTGACGGTCGGCACGACCAACACCTACGCGACGCTTGGCTACCTCAAACTCGACCGCAACATTTCTTCCACCGTCGAGGATTTGCGCGACAAGGAAGAATTGCGCGTCGCCGGCCGAGTGAAGTTCGCCAAATACTGGTCGGCGTTCGCCTCGACCGTTCTCGACCTCACCGACGAGGCCGAAGACCCGTTGAGTCTGGCCGACGGCTTCGCCCCGGCGCGCCACCGGGCGAGCATCAATTACGAGGACGATTGCCTCGAACTTGGTTTGTCGTGGAAGCGCGACTATGAGCGCATCGGGGATTTCCGCAAAGGCAGCACATTCTCGTTCCATATCGGCCTCAAGGGGCTCGGTCGCTAAGCTCCGGTTCAGCGAGTGAAGGCCAAGGGAACGTGAAGCCAGCCCGTTGGAATGTAGGGATTTTATGCAGACGAAGGTGACAATGACCGGTCGTAAGTTCAGCCGTTTTGCGGCCTGTGCCGCCCTCCTCGCCGGGAGCGCGGTCGCCGCGGCTGCCGTGGCGCAGGAGGCCCAGCCGACGCCAAACAGCTCCGCCTCGCTCCGTATCCCGCAGGAACTCGTCGTCTACGGCGCGCCTTTGAAGCCGACGGTCAAAGCTTCGGTGCTGATCAATGGCGAGGTCATTACCCAGACCGACGTCGACCAGCGCGTCGCGATGCTCCTTGCAGGCAACGATCGCCAGCTGTCGGAAGACGACATGGGCCGGTATCGCAACCAAGTGCTTGGCAACCTGATCGACGAGACCCTCGAGATCCAGGCCGCCAAGCACGAAGAAATCGTGGTCAAGCCGGAAGAAGTCGACAAGGCGGTTGGACGCTTCGCCGAAACGCTCAAGACCAATTCGGACGGCGTCGAAAAGATGCTGATCCAGTCCGGCAGCTCGATGGCCTCGCTGCGCAAGCAGATCGAATCCGAACTCGCCTGGCGGCGCCTGCAACAGGCTCGGATCGAAAGCGGCGTGACGGTCGGCGACGAGGAAGTGAAATCGGTCCTCGCCAAGCTCGAGGCGTCGAAGGGCACCGAGGAGTTCAACGTCGGGGAAATCTTCCTGTCGTCGTCGGGCAAGACGCGCGAACAGACCTATGCCAACGCGATGCAGATCATCGAAGCGCTGCAGAAGGGCCTGCCCTTCGCCGGTGCGGCACGTCAATATTCGGAAGCTTCGACAGCGGCCGTGGGTGGCGATCTGGGCTGGGTGCGCCCGGAACAGCTTCCCGATCCGCTCGCCGCGGCGTTGACCCATCTTTCCCCCGGCACGGTGTCGCCGCCGGTCGAAGTGCCGGGCGGCTTCTCGATCCTGGCGCTTAAAGATAGCCGCAAGGTGCTCGTTTCGGATCCGCGCGATGCGGTTCTCACCCTGAAGCAGGTGACGATGAATTTCGCCCCCGGCATGACCAAGCCGCAAGTGGAGGCGAAGCTCAACGCATTCGTCACCGCCTCGCGTTCGGTCGGCGGTTGCGGCGGCGCGGAGAAGCTGGCCAACGACTTCAACGGCGAAGTCGTCCAGGCCGACCAGGTCAAGCTCAAGGACCTGCCGCCGGCGCTTCAGGACATGCTCCTGCCGATGCAGATCGGCCAGGCTACCAGCCCGTTCGGCCGGGAAAAGGAATCGGTCCGCGTGCTCGTGCTGTGCGGCCGCGACGTGCCCGATGCGTCGATGCCGACCTACGACCAAGTCCTCAATCGACTGAACGACGAGCGCGTCAACGTCCGTGCCCGCCGTTACCTGCGCGACCTGCGCCGCGACGCGATCATCGAGTTCCGCTAGGCGCGGCACGGCGGATGACGCCGCTTCCCGCCCTGCCACTGGCGATTTCCCTCGGCGACCCGTCGGGCGTCGGACCGGAAGTGGTCGGCAAGTGCTGGGACCATCGCGGATCGTTCAACTTGCCACCGTTCATGGCGGTCGGAGACCCGTCGGCGCTGGCCGCCGTCTGGGACGGCCCGATCGCGACGATCGACGATCCTCGCGAAGCCGATAGCGCGTTCGACGTCGGCCTTCCCATGCTCCCGCTGGCATCCGCCGAACGGGTGATGCCGGGACTGCCGTCGATCGCCGGCGCACACAATTCGCTCGATGCCCTGGAGCTGGCGGTCGGCCTCGCCCGCTCCGGCGGTGCGGCAGGGGTGGTCACCGGCCCGGTCAGCAAGCAGCAGCTCTACGGGATCGGCTTCGCCCACCCCGGACAGACCGAATTTGTCGCCGAACGCTGCGGCATCGCGCCCGGAAACGTGGCGATGATGCTCGCCGGGCCGACCTTGCGCACCGTGCCGGTGACGACCCACCTGCCGCTCGCCAAGGTGAGCGAGAGCCTGACGCCGCGGCTCATCGAAGCGCGGGCGCGGGCGACCTTGCGCGGCCTCCAGCGTAATTTCGGGATTGCCGAACCGCGGCTGGCGGTCGCCGGCCTCAACCCCCATGCCGGTGAAGGCGGCGCGCTGGGCCGCGAGGAAGAAGAGATCATCATCCCGGCGATCGAAGCGCTTCGTGCCGACGGCTGGAACGTCACCGGCCCCTACCCCGCCGACACCATGTTCCACGAAGCGGCGCGTGCCCGATATGACGCGGCGCTGTGCATGTACCACGACCAGGCGCTGATCCCGCTAAAGGCGCTGCATTTCGAGAGCGGCGTGAACCTGACGCTTGGCCTGCCGATCGTGCGGACGTCCCCCGATCATGGCACCGCATTCGATATCGCGGGCCGCGGCTCCGCGGACCCGCGGGCGATGGCGGCCGCGATCGGCATGGCGGCGCGCTGCGCAGTCCATCGCGCCGCTTTCGCGGCATGAGCGAGGCCGAACCGCTCCGCGCGGTCATTGCCCGTCACGGGTTGAGCGCTTCGAAGGCGCTGGGCCAGAACTTCATTCTCGACCGACAGCTCCTCGCGCGGATCGCGGCCATTCCGCAGCTCGGGCCGGGTGACACCGTGTTCGAGGTCGGGCCGGGGCCGGGCGGCCTGACCCGCGCCCTGCTCGACACCGGCGCCCGGGTCGTCGCGGTGGAGCGGGATAGCCGCTGCATCCCGGCGCTCGAGGAACTGCTGACCGATTTCCCCAGCACCTTCCGCCTAATCGAAGGCGATGCGCTGAAGGTGGATGTTGCGGCCGAGGTGGGCAGCGGAGCCCATATCGTCGCCAACCTTCCCTACAATGTCGGTACCGCGCTCCTCCTCGGTTGGCTTGGCGGGGTGGAATGGCCGCCGTTCTGGAAGAGCCTTACCCTGATGTTCCAGCGCGAGGTCGCGGAGCGGATCGGCGCCGCCCCTGACACGCCCGCCTACGGCCGCCTGGCGATTGCGTCCCAATGGCGGGCGGCGCCGTGCATCGCCATGCCCGTCCACCGCAGCAGTTTCGTCCCCCCGCCCAAGGTCGCTTCCGCCGTGGTCCACATCGAGCCCGCGCCGGAACCGGAGGGCGTCGACGTGAAGGTTCTGGAGCGATTGACCGCCGCGGCCTTCGGCCAACGTCGCAAGATGCTCCGCCAGTCGCTCAAGTCGGTCGAGGGCGCGCTCGACGCACTTGCGGGGCTCGGCATTGCGGCCGAGCGGCGTGCGGAAACGGTCAGCGTCGAGGAGTTCGTCGCGCTCGCGCGCGCGCTGAGCTAGTTGGTTTCGGCCTTGGTGGCCGGCTGCGCGGCCGCCATCGCCGGACCCTTCTGGATCAGCGCGGAAAGCTGTGCCGCCTCGGTGCAGCTGCCACTGCAGACCTTTTGCAACTTCGCGAGATTCTCCTGCGCCCGCTTGACCGCGCCCTGGTCCATCATTGCCTCACCCTGGACGAGCAAGGCCGAACGGTCGGTCGGCTCGAGTACCAGCGCCTTGTTGGTCAGCTTGACCGCCTTGCCATAGAGCTTCTGCCTGATCGCCACCTTGGCGAGGCTGACGAACGCACCACGGTTTCGGGGATCGACCACCAGCGCCGTCTCCAGCGCGTCGTCGGCAGCGGCCAACTGGCCGGCAGCCAGGGCAGCCTCGCCCTGCTTTTGCAGGCTGACCGATTGCGGATTGATCTGGTCGTCGGGGCGCTGGCCGCTGACCGCGACGGAAAGGGTCGAGGCAGCGAGGCCAAGAGCAAGGACAGCCGGCGAAAAACGCATGATCATCTCCAACTTCTGCCTTCGCGTTAGCATGGCTTCACGAGGCGCGCGACGAAAAAGCCGTCGGTTCCGTCGTGGCCCGGCGTGAGCAACCGGCCCGCACCGTCCACCCGTCCTCCAACTTGCAGCGCATCCTGCACGTTCCAACCTGAATGCCGGCCTAAGAAATCCGCGGCCTGCCCAGAGCCTTCGCGGGTCAGGATCGAGCAGGTCGCGTAGACCAGCGCGCCGCCCGGGCGGACGAGCGGAGCGGCAAGTCCGAGAACGTGGCGTTGGAGCGCTTCGAGCTCGGCAAGGCGCTTGGGGGTAAGGCGCCACCGCCCTTCCGGATTGCGGCGCCAGGTTCCCGATCCACCGCACGGCGCATCGACCAGGACGCAGTCGAACTGTCCTTCGAATGGCGCGAGTTGCTCGGCTTCCCTGCCGCCATCGAGCAACAGCGCCTCGACCGAAGCCCCCGCTCGCGCGGCACGCGGCTCCAGTTGGGAAAGGCGGGCGCGGTTGGTGTCGGTGGCGAGGATGCGCGCGCCCGGCGCGGCAGCGGCCAATGCGAGCGCTTTCCCGCCAGCTCCGGCACACAGGTCGAGGATCCGCTCGCCATCGCTCGCCGCACAAGCGAGTGCGATCAACTGGCTGCCCTCGTCCTGGACCTCGACCATTCCTTCGAGAAACGCCTCGGTCTGGTCCACCTTGCTGTCAGACGGCAGGCGCAGGCCCCACGGGCTGAGCGGCGTCGGGACGGCTCCGTCGAGTTGCGACGCCATGACGTCACGATTGGCCCGCGAGGCATTGACTCGAACATCGAGCGGCGCGCGTTCGAGCAAAGCCGGCCACTCGGCTTCCGCCACGAGCGGCGACAGTTCGGGCACGATCCATCCCGGCAGCAGGGATCGATCGGCGCGAACCTCGGTACCGACGACCGCCGGACCGTGAGGGCTACCGTCGAACAGCGCATCCTGGTCGCTAAGGCCGAGTATCGCCGCACGACCGCTTTGGGGCCGTTCGCCAAACGCCCGGATCGCACGGAAAACGAGTTCGCGCACCGCGCGCCGGTCCTTCGAACCGGCGTAGCGCCGAGCCTTGAAATAGCGGGTCACGATCTGGTCGGCCGGCGGGCCGTTGTCACGCGCCGACGCGATGACCTCGTCGAGGATCTCGATCGCCGCCTGGACTCGCGCCGATGGGGTCATCGCGTCGGGTAGTTCGGTGCCTCGCGGGTGATGGCGACGTCGTGGACGTGGCTCTCGCTGAGGCCGGCGTTGGTGATGCGCACAAAACGGGCGCGCGTTTGCAGTTCCTCGATCGTGCGCGAGCCGGTGTAGCCCATGGCCGCACGGACGCCGCCGACCAGCTGGTGGACGATGTCGCGAACCGGTCCCTTGTACGGCACCTGCCCCTCGATCCCTTCGGGCACGAGCTTGAGCTGGTCCTTGATGTCCTGCTGGAAATAGCGGTCGGCAGAACCGCGCGCCATCGCCCCGACGCTTCCCATTCCGCGGTAGGACTTGTAAGCACGGCCCTGATAAAGAAAGGTTTCTCCGGGAGCTTCCTCGGTTCCGGCCAGCAGCGAGCCGACCATTACCGTCGACGCGCCGGCGGCCAGCGCCTTGGCGATATCGCCCGAGGTCCGCACGCCGCCGTCGGCAATAACGGGCACGCCGCGCTCCGAGGCCGCCTTCGCCGCGTTCATGATGGCCGAAAGCTGCGGCACGCCGACCCCGGCGACGATGCGCGTGGTGCAGATCGACCCCGGGCCGATGCCGACCTTGATCGCGTCGGCCCCGGCATCGGCCAGCGCCTTGGCGGCGTCGGCGGTCGCGACATTGCCGGCGACGACCTGCACCCGGTTGCTGAGCGCCTTGACCCGCTCGACCGCCTTGCCGACCTCGCGGTTGTGGCCGTGCGCGGTGTCGATCACGATGCAGTCGCAGCCCGCCTCGACCAGCGCCTGGGCGCGCTCGAACCCGGCATCACCGACCGTCGATGCGGCAGCAACGCGAAGGCGGCCTTCGGAGTCCTTGGTGGCGAGCGGCGAGGCGACCGCTTTTTCGATGTCCTTGACGGTGATCAGGCCCACGAGGTGTCCACCATCGTCGACCACCAGCAGCTTCTCGATCCGTCGCTGGTGCAGGATGCGGCGGGCCTCGTCCTGACCGACGCCTTCGCGCACGGTAGCGAGGTTGTCGGCCGTCATGAGTTCCTTGACCGCCTGGCGCGGGTTCTCTGCAAAGCGGACGTCGCGGTTGGTCAGGATGCCTGCCAGCTTGCCCGACCGCTCGACCACCGGGATTCCGCTGATCTTGTTGGCCTTCATCAGCTCGAACGCCTCGGCCAAGGTCTGGTCGGGCGTCATGGTGATCGGGTTGACCACCATCCCGCTCTCGAACCGCTTGACGGCCCGCACCGCCGCTGCCTGCGCCTCGATGTCCAGGTTACGGTGGAGGACGCCGATGCCGCCGAGTTGCGCCAACGCGATGGCCATGTCGGCCTCGGTCACCGTGTCCATCGCGGCACTGAGCAGCGGAATGCGCAGCGGGATGTCGCGGGTCAGGTAGGTCGTGGTGTCGGTGCCGGAAGGCAGGACATCGCTTTCGAGCGGCTGCAGCAGCACGTCGTCGAAGGTGAGACCCAGCGGAATGTCGTCGTGGAGAAGGTCGGCCATATCGGCCCATGGCAAATGGGCGGCGATTCGCCAACCCCCTCGCCCGTCCAGGGCCTAGCGCGCGCCTCGATCCAGCAGCCGTTTCGCCGCGTCGACGTGCATGGCCTCGACCATCGCGCCTTCGAACCGTTCCGCGCCGCCGGACGCGGCATCGACCAGGCGACGGGCGCGGTCGAGTTCGGCGTCGGTGGGCGCGAAGGCCGCGTGGCACGGGGCGATCTGGTCGGGATGGATCAACGTCTTGCCGTCGAACCCCAGCGTGCGGCTTTCCCGCGCTTCGGCGCAAAATCCGTCGCTGTCGTCGAGCCGGTTGAAGACCCCGTCGAACACCGCGACGCCCGCCGCGCGCGCCGCCAGAACCGTCATCTGGAGCGCGCTGGCCATCGCCGCCCTCCCCGCACCTGCCGGGAGGCGAAGTCCGGCGGCGAGATCATTGGTGCCGACGATCAAGGCATCGGCGGCCCTCGCAATGAAGGGCGCGTCAAGGACAGCGGCTGGCGTTTCAATCATGGCCGCGAGCGGCTTGGCAAGGCGCCGCTTGACCGCCGACACCTCGTCAGCCGAGTGAACCGAGGGAAGAACGACGAGCGCTGCCGGGCTTTCGGCGACGGCTTTGACATCCTCGTCATGCCAGCGGCTTTCGGTGCCGTTGACGCGGATCGCCACCGGCATAGGCCATTCCGCCGACAAGGCGTCGATCGCGGCCGCGCGGGCGCCGTCTTTGTCCGCCTCCTTCACCGCATCCTCGAGGTCGAGGATGACGAGGTCGGCAGCGCTGTTTCGGGCCTTCTCGATCGCCGACGGGCGGCTGGCGGGCAGGAAAAGGACCGCTGGCCGATCGAAAAGCGACAAGGTCATGCCGATTTCCCTTCACCCGCGCCCAAGTCGGCGGCAACATGGGCCGGTGTTTGGGGGAATGACATGCTTACAACCTTTCTGATCGCCATCGTCGTGCTGGTGCTCGTCTTCATCCTGATGGGCGTCAAGATCGTTCGCCAGGGCTATCGTTACACGATCGAATATTTCGGCCGCTTCGTGCGGGTGGCGCAGCCCGGTTTCAACTGGGTGACGCCGTTCTTCTACCGCGTCGGCCAGCGCATCAACATGATGGAGCAGGTGCTCGACATCCCGGGCCAGGAAATCATCACCAAGGATAACGCCATGGTGGCGGTCGACGGCGTGGTGTTCTTCCAGGTGCTGGACGCCGCCAAGGCCGCCTACGAGGTGTATGACCTCTACAATTCGATCCTGGCGCTCTCGACCACCAACCTTCGCACCGTGATGGGATCGATGGACCTCGACGAGACGCTGTCGAAGCGCGACGAGATCAACGCGCGGCTGCTGAGCGTCGTCGACCACGCGACCGAGGCATGGGGCGTGAAGATCACCCGCGTCGAGCTGAAGGACATCCGCCCACCGTCGGACATCGTCAACGCCATGACCCGCCAGATGAAGGCCGAGCGCGAAAAGCGCGCCGCCATCCTCGAGAGCGAAGGGTCGCGGGCGTCCGAAATCCTGCGCGCCGAAGGCGAGAAGCAGGCGCGGATCCTCGAAGCGGAAGGCCGCAAGCAGGCCGCGTTCATGGAGGCCGAGGCGCGCGAGCGGTCGGCCGAGGCGGAAGCCAAAGCGACCACCTTGGTCAGCGACGCCATCGCCGGCGGCAACGCGCAGGCTATCAACTATTTCGTCGCGCAGAAATACGTCGAGGCGGTCGCCGAGTTCGCTCGCTCGTCCAATGCCAAGACCATCCTGTTTCCGGTCGAGGCGACCCAGCTGATCGGCTCGCTCGGCGGGATCGGCGCGATCGCCAAGGAAGCGCTGGGGGCGGATTCCGTGCCGCCCGCCCCGCCGGCGCCGCGCGGTGTGCCCAAGGCGGGCCGCGATGCCTGACATCGAACCGGGCTGGATCTGGGCGATCGGCGGCGTGCTGGTGCTCGCCGCCGAGATCCTCGCACCCGGCTTTTTCCTGCTGTTCATCGGCGCGGCGGCCATCGTCACCGGCCTTTTTACACTGCTGTTCGGCTTCGGCATCGCCGGCCAGCTCGCGCTGTTCGCCATCTACGCGGTGCTGGCCGTCGCCCTTGGCAAGCGCTGGTATGCCCAGCCCCATCACGCCGACCAGCAAATCCTCAACGACCCGATAGGACGTCTCGCCGGGCGAAGTGCCACGGTGGTCGAGGCGGTGGACCATCACGGCGGGCGCGTACGGTTGGGGGATGGCGAATGGACCGCGCGGGGTGGCCCCGCGGCGCCGGGCGACAAGGTTCGCGTCGAGCGCGTCGAGGGCAATTGCCTTTATGTCGGACGTCCCGACGCCCTGCCCCCGCCGGGCTGACCCGTGCCAGACCGCGGCAGCCGTTGGGTTCCGTTCGTCGCCGTGACCGCCGTTGCGCTCGGCGGATTGCTGATGACGCTCTATCCCGAACCGGCATGGATTCCCGTGCGCGCGGAAGTCACCCGAGTCGCGATCTCCATCTCGAAGGACCATCGCACCGCCATCGTCGGGCTGCGGACCCCGACCGGGATCGGTGAAGCCCGGTTCGTCGACCAGTTCCCGCATTGCGAGGTCGGCGATATTGTCGATGCCGAACAATCCGGTGTGGCCGTCCGCCGAGGGCCCGCGACCTGCGCCTAGGGCATCACCCGGACATCGGGTTCGATCCAATGCCGACGGGCTTCCACGCTCATCAACCGATCTTTCGAGAAGAACCGTAGCGGCCAGTCGCTGCGACCCATCGGGGAATGAAGCAAGTCGTTGACCAGCTCGTGTAACGGGGTGGTCCGATCCGCTTCGGCCAGGAACAGGCGAACGCCGCGCAGGTAGGCCTTGGTGATCGTGTCGTGATAGCCCTGCGTGTCGTCATTGATGCCGCCCACGCTTTCGTTGAACCGACGGATCAGTCCGGGAAGCTCGGCATCGAGCTCGATCTCGGGATGCTTCACCAACAAGTAGAGAGTTGCCGCAAGGTGCGCCTCGTGAGTCCATTCATCCCGGCGGAGCGAACGCGCAAGAAGCCCTTCACCGACATGGGCGACAGCGGCATCGGTCTCGAAATGGCGGACAGGGTATTCGGTCATCGGATCGGGCTTTCTAACTCGAGAGCCCGATCCGTATGGCCGGGCATTCAGGCGGCGACGGTCGGTCCCGCTTGGCGCACACCCTCTTCGACGTGAGCCGAAAACTGGCCGAAATTCTCGACGAACAGGTCGACCAGCTTGGCCGCCGTCGCGTCATATTCGTCCTTGTCGGCCCAGGTCGAGCGCGGGTCGAGGATCGCGGTGTCAACGCCCGGCACGGCGACCGGGACCTCGAAGCCGAAGTTTGGATCCTTGCGGAACTCGACCTGATTGAGGCTGCCGTCGAGCGCCGCGTTCAAGAGCGCGCGGGTCACCTTGATCGGCATGCGCTTGCCGAGGCCATACTTGCCGCCGGTCCAGCCGGTGTTGACCAGCCAGCACTGCGCCCCGCCCTTGGCGATCCGCTCCTTGAGGAGGTTGCCGTAGACGCTGGGATGACGTGGCATGAAGGCGGCGCCGAAGCAGGTCGAGAAGGTCGCTTCCGGTTCGGTCACGCCTATCTCGGTACCGGCGACCTTCGCGGTGTAGCCCGAAAGGAAATAATACATCGCCTGGTCGGCGGTCAGCCGGGCGATCGGAGGCAGAACGCCGAACGCGTCGGCGGTCAGCATGATGACGTTCGACGGCGCCGGGCCGAGGTTCTTTTCCGAGTGGTTCGGAATCGACTCGATCGGATAGGCGCCCCGGGTATTCTCGGTCTTGCTGGCGTCGGTAAAGTCGAGCTCGCGCGTCGCTTCGTCCATCGCGACGTTCTCGAGGATCGTGCCGAACATCTGCGTCGTCGCGTAGATTTCCGGTTCGCCCTCTGCCGAGAGGTTGATCATCTTGGCATAGCAGCCGCCTTCGAAGTTGAAGACCGCCTGGTCGGACCAGCCATGCTCGTCGTCGCCGATGAGCGTGCGGCTGGCGTCGGCCGACAGCGTCGTCTTGCCAGTGCCCGACAGGCCGAAGAAGATCGCACTCTTGCCGTCGGCGCCGATGTTGGCCGAGCAGTGCATCGGCATCACGCCCTGCGCCGGGAGCAGGTAGTTCAGCAGGCCGAACACGCCCTTCTTCATTTCGCCCGAATATTCGGTGTTGCCGATCAGGATCAGCTTGTCGGTGAAGTTGACCGCGATGACCGTGTCGCTGCGGCAGCCGTGACGGGCCGGGTCGGCCTTAAAGCTGGGCAGGTTGATGATCGTATACTCGGGCACGAAGCCCGGCAGTTCTTCGGCGGTCGGACGGACCAGCAGGGTGCGGATGAACAGGTTGTGCCACGCCATCTGGTTGATGACACGGACGTTGACGCGATATTCCGGCTGCGAACCGCCGAACAGGTCGGCGACGTAGAGCTCTTCCTGCTTGGCCAGTTCGGCCATGAAGTCGGCCTTGAGGTTCGCCCAATGCTCTTCGCTCATCGCCTGGTTGATCGGACCCCAGTTGATGGTGTCCTCGGTCGAAGGATCGCGGACGATGTACTTGTCCTTGACGCTGCGGCCGGTGAACTTGCCGGTGTCGACCAGCAAGGCGCCATGGGCAGTCAGTTCGCCCTCGCCGCGTTCGATCGCCGCCTCGACCAGGGGCGCCGTGCCGAAATTCCAGTGAAGCGTCGCCGCGGTCGTCAGTCCCTGGGCGTCGAGGCCATGCGCGGGGGTGCGCTCACTCACTGTCAATTCTCCCTGAAAACAACGACTTCTTCAGAAGCCGATTGATACCGCATACGTATGCGTGCGGCCTATACCGACGCCAGTGGCAAGCGTCTAGGCCGTCTCGCGCATGGCACCGCTTGTCTTGTCAGGACGGGCACATTACCGCTCTTGGCCATGAGGGAGCGGGCATGAGCCAGGTGATCGCGCTGGTCGACGACGACCGCAACATCCTGACGTCGGTGTCGATCGCGCTCCAGGCGGAAGGGTTCGTGACCCGCGTCTATTCCGACGGGGCGTCCGCATTGAAGGCGTTCGCCGATAATCCCCCCGACCTCGCCGTGTTCGATATCAAGATGCCCCAGATGGACGGCATGGAACTCCTCCGCCGGGTTCGCGAAGCGGGCGGCGAAATGGGCTCCATTCCGGTCATCTTCCTCACGTCGAAGGACGACGAACTCGACGAGGCGCTGGGGCTGGCGATGGGCGCCGACGACTATATCGCCAAGCCCTTCTCCCAGCGGCTGCTGATCGCGCGAATTCGCGCCATTCTTCGCCGCCAGGATTTGGCGCGGAGCGCGGCCAATCCTTCCGAAGGGGGCGACGCCGACGACATCCCGCAGCTGATCGAGCGCGGCCGGCTGACCATGGACCCCGCGCGGCACAAGGTGTTCTGGGACGGCAAGGACGTGACGCTGACCGTCACCGAGTTTTTGATCCTCGAGGCCCTCGCCCAGCGGCCTGGGGTGGTAAAGAGTCGCAACCAGTTGCTCGACATCGCCTATCAGGACGATGTCTACGTCGACGACCGCACCATCGACAGCCACATCAAGCGGATCCGCCGCAAGTTCCGAACCGTCGACGGCCAGTTCGACGCCATCGAGACACTGTATGGCGTCGGTTATCGATTCGGCGAAGAATGACGAGGCCGACCTTGTCCTGACCTGGTCGGGGCGATGGACGCTGGCGCACCGCATCCTGGCGGTGAACATCCTCACGCTTGGCATCTTCGCGCTCGCGATCCTGACGCTCGATGCCTATCGCAACCAGTTGCAGAACGAACGCGCGGGGCGGATCGAAAACGAGGCGCAGCTTGCCGCCGCCGCCATCGGCCAATTGCCCGCCTCCCAGCGCGAAGAATTTATCGCCCGGCTCGGGAAGCGAACATCGACCCGCGTGCGCGTCTATGCCGAGGATGGATCGCTGGCCGCGGACGGATGGGCGCTAAGCGGCCCGACCTACGAATTCCGTGATCCGGCTGCCGAGGCGTGGCGCAAGGGGCTGGCCCGCGCGGTCGACCGCGGGTTCGCCTGGTTGGTCGGTGAGAAGATGCCGGAGGAATTCGCGGAGCCTGCCGTCGATCGGGCGTCGGCCTGGGAGGAAGTCGAGGAATCCGCCCGCACGCGCCAGCCTGCGGTCAACATCCGCTCGGCCGCCGATTTGACGCCGGTCTTCTCGGCCGCCTCGCCGGTCGCCGGCGGGTCGACCTTGCTGATCACCGCCAACGACCGCGACTTCACCCGGACCGTTCGGGCCCAGCGCCGGACGCTGATCGGCGTCTTGATCGCTGCGACGGTCCTGTCGATCCTTCTTTCGCTGTTTCTTGCCCGCACGATCGTACGGCCCCTGCGGCGTATCGCACTCGCGGCCCATCGTGTCCGTCTGGGACGGGCCCGGGAAGTGCGGGTGCCTCGACTTCCGTCGCGCCGCGACGAGATCGGCATGCTGGCGCGATCGGTCAGCGACATGAGCCAGTCACTTCGCCACCGCATCGACCAGATCGAGGCGTTCGCGGCGGACGTGACCCACGAACTGAAGAATCCCCTCGCCTCGCTGCGAAGCGCCGTCGACAGCCTCGAGCGGATCGACGATCCGAAGCTGCGCAGCCAATTGCTCGACGTCGTCCGGCAGGACGTTTTGCGGCTCGATCGGCTGATCGGCGACATCAGCGAGGCCGCGCGGACCGACGCCGAACTCGCCCGCGCCCGGTTCGAGCCTGTCGACCTAGGGGCCCTCGTCGACCAGATCGCGCGAAGCTGGGAAGGCCGGCGTCTGACCGGCGACGTGCGGATCGCCTTCGCTCGGCCGCGCAAAGGCAGTACGATGGTGCTCGGCGAACCCGGCCGCTTGGCGCGGGCGATCGACAACCTCATCGACAACGCGGTCAGCTTTTCACCGCCCGGCGGACTGGTCGAGGTCGTGGCCAGCCATGTCGGCGACACCATCCTCGTGCGGATCGACGATGAAGGTCCCGGCGTCCCCGACGCATTGCGGGAAGCGATCTTCAACCGCTTCCATTCGGTGCGGCCCGAGAGCGAAGACTTCGGACGGCACTCCGGCCTGGGGCTGGCGATCGCCCGTGCCATCGTCGAAGGCCATGACGGAGAGATTGACGTGACCGACCGCGACGACGCCCCTTCCGGCGCGCGTTTCATCATCCGGTTGCCCGCGGCGGACACGCCATGACCGACCGCCTTTCGTCCGAAACCGTCCATGCCACCAGCGTGGCGTTCGGCGGCCACGCGGTCCTGATTCTCGGCCCGTCCGGGTCCGGCAAGTCTGACCTCGCGCTGCGCCTGTTCGACCGCGGCTTCACGCTGGTCAGCGACGACCAGACGATCGTGCACAGGGTCCGCCACCGATTGATCGCAAGCGCCCCCGCCACGATCAGGGGCCGGATGGAAGTCCGCGGCATCGGCATCATTGAGGTCGAGGCTGCGCACGACACCGAAATCACGCTCGCCGTCGAACTGACCAGCGACGTTCCAAGGATGCCTGACGCGGGACTGGAGCGGCGCTTCCTCGGCGTCGCCGTCCCGCTGGTCCGCCTCGACGCGACGAGCGCCTCCACCCCGGCCAAGATTGCGCTGGCGCTGGCGCGAGCAACGCGCTCATGACCGCGCTCCCTCGCCTGCTCCTCGTCACCGGCATGTCGGGGGCCGGCAAGTCGACTGTGCTCGATGCACTGGAGGACATGGGCTGGGATTGCGTTGAGAACCTGCCTACGGCGCTGCTGTCGGCCTTCGTCCACGGCGCCGAAGATGACCGTGCCCAACGGCCGGTCGCGGTCGGCATGGATGCTCGCAGCCGGGGATTCGACCCGGACGCCCTGCCTGGCCAACTGGCCGCGGTTGCCGGCGTCAGCCCCGAAATCCTGTTTCTCGATTGCGCAGGTGCGGAACTCGTTCGCCGCTACGACGAAACCCGCCGCCGGCACCCCCTTGCGCCCGACCGGCCCGCCGAAGACGGGATCGCACGCGAGCGGAGCCTGTTGGCGCCGCTTCGGTTGGCGGCCGACGGGATTCTGGACACCACCGACATGACGCCGACGGACTTGCGCGGCGAACTGGTGCGCCGGTTCGGCGACTATGTGCGCCAGCCGGTCGTGACCATCAGCTCGTTCGGTTTCGCCAAGGGCATTTCGCGCACCGCCGACCTGGTGTTCGACATGCGCTTTCTCGACAATCCGCACTGGGTCGATAGCTTGCGGCCGCTGACCGGCCTCGACCCGGCCATCCAGGCGCACGTCGCAGCCGACCCGGCATTTGGCGAGACGATGGACCGCATCGAGGGGCTGTTGAAGTCGTTGATTCCCCGCTATTGGGCGGCCGGAAAATCCTATGTGACGGTGGCATTCGGCTGCACCGGGGGACGGCACCGATCGGTGGCGGCGGCGGTTGAAATGGCGAAACGGTTGCGCGGTGCCGGCTTTTCGCCGAATGTGCGCCATCGGGACCTCGCCTCGCCCCCCAGCGATCGGATCGAGGGACTACCCGCCACTTCAGGTTCGGCGGGCGCAGATGAAGCGGGTGAGTGAATGATTGGACTTGTGTTGGTGACCCACGGCCGACTGGCGGCCGAGTTCATCACCGCGATGGAACATGTGGTCGGCCCCCAACAGGCGGTCGAGGGCATTTGCATCGGCGCCGACGACGACATGGAGCAACGCCGCCAGGAGATTTCCGAGGCCGTGGCGCGCTGCGACCAGGGCAAGGGCGTCATCATCCTGACCGACCTGTTCGGCGGCACCCCGTCGAACCTCGCCATCAGCCTGATGAAGAGCGAGGATGTCGAGGTGATCGCCGGCGTCAACCTGCCGATGCTCATCCGGCTCGAGGGCGCGCGCAAGGCGATGACGGTTCGTGCCGCCGTCGCCGCGGCGCGCGAAGCGGGCCGCAAGTACATTTCTGTCGCTTCCGAAATCCTGGGCGAGGCGGCAGCTTGAGCGGCTGTTCGCGGACGCTCGAAATCCGCAATCGCCGGGGCCTCCACGCCCGGGCGAGCGCGAAGTTCGTCAATCTCGCCAGCCAGCTCCCGGCGGAAGTGATCGTCGAAAAGGACGGCAACCGAGTCACCGGCACCTCGATCATGGGGCTGATGATGCTGGGCGCGGCAATGGGCGATACGATCGTCATCCATTGTGATGGTGATGGTTGCGGCGATGCGCTGGACCAGCTCGCGGCGATGGTCGAAGACAAGTTCGGCGAAGAGTAAGGCGGCGATGCCGCGGACCATCACCGGATTTTCCAACGAGACCGTGAAGCGCATCCGGGCGCTTCGCGACAAGAAGACGCGCAAGAACGAAGGGCTATTCCTGGCCGAGGGCCTGCGCATCCTCGCCGAAGCGCGCGATTGCGGCCACTTGCCGGAAATCATCGCCTACGCTCCTGCCGGCGGCGTGCACCCGCTGGCGGCCGAGATCGTCGCCGAGGCGGAAGCCAAGGGCGCGGACGTGATCGAGACCATGCCGGACATCCTGTCGAAAATGAGCGGCAAGGATAATCCGCAGGCGATCCTCGGCGCGTTCCGCCAACCGGACACGTCGCTGGCCAAGGTCGACCGCTCGGCCTCGCCCCTGTGGCTGGTGGCGCAGTCACTCCGCGATCCGGGCAATATCGGCACCATCCTGCGCACCGGCGATGCGACGGGCGCTGGCGGCCTCATCCTGGTCGACGATAGCGCGGACCCATTTTCGGTCGAAGCGGTCCGCGCCTCGATGGGGGCGATCTTCACGCAAGCGGTGGCCACGGCACGGTGGGACGAATTCGTCGGCTGGCTTCGCCAAGGGCCGGGCCAACTCGTCGGCACCAGCCTCAACACGGATCATGATTACCTTGAGCCATTCTATGAACAGCCCTGCTTCCTGCTCGTCGGAAACGAGAGCCAGGGCTTGCCGTCGGCCTATGAGGAACAGTGCGACCTGCTCGTCAAAATGCCGATGCTGGGCAAGGCCGACAGCCTCAACGCGGCGGTCGCCACGGCGGTGATGGCCTTCCACATCCGGGCCAGTTGGCGGAACTAGGCCACCTCAGAATGGGTTGTTGCGGCATGAAAACGATCTTCGCCGCAGCGCTCTCCACCCTCGCCCTTACGGCCTGCACAACCTATCCGGGGGAGCTCGGTCCCTATCCGCCGGGCAGTGGGCCGGGACCGGTGTTGCCCGGGGACGTGACCTATCGCGCCACCGGCACGGAACCGTTCTGGAGTCTCGATATCGGGCGGGACATGATCTTCACCGACCAGGGCCACATCGTTCGCGTCGTGCAACCCACACCGCGTCCGATCAACGGCGTGGCGGGCGAAATTTACCAGACACCCCGGATCAACGCGAACATCGTCCACGCGCCGTGCAGCGACGGGATGAGCGACCGCCGTTACCCCGACACGGTGCAGGTCCGGGTCGATGGCCGCGACTATCGCGGCTGCGGCGCGTCGACCGGCTGGGCCGGCTGGAACGGCGAAGGCACGCCGCCACCATCGGGCGGCATGAGCGCGACCGCGCTGTCAGGCACCAACTGGCGCGTGGCCACCGTCAATGGCGAGCCGACGCCGCCGAGCGGACCCTTTTTCATGAATTTCGGCGCTGATTCGCGGCTCAGTGCCAAGTTCGGCTGCAACAGCATGGGCGCCGGCTACAGCCAGAACGACGCGACCTTGTCGGTGGGCGCCGTCATGGCGACCCGCATGGCCTGCCCCGATATGCACTTTGAAAATGCCGCCTCGGCTGTGCTTGCCCGGCCGCTGACGGTCAGCGGCTACGGCAACCAGGTCACGCTGACGAGCAGCAGCGGCGCGATCACGCTCGTTCGTGCCTAGGCGGCGTCCTCGTCGTTGTTCGGCGAAGGCAAGGCCGCTTCGCTGCCGTAGCGCGCCAGCGCTTCGACCGGCGGCACGACCTCGATCTCGCGAGCGCCCGGCTCGATATTTAGGTCACGGAACTTGCGGGCCGTGACTAGTGACCGGCCTTCGAAGCTTGAAACGAAGCTGTTGTAATTATTGACCGCGCTGGTCAGGCCGCTGCCCACTTTGCGAAGATCGCCCGCCGCCTTGGCTAACCGATCATAGAGTTCCTTGCCCAACTCACCGATCTGCCGCGCCTCCTTAGCCAGCTTTTCCTGTCGCCAGACTGCCGCGACGGTGCGTGCGATCGCGATCAGGTTGGTCGGTGTCGCAAGGAGCACCCGCTTGTCGAAGGCGAAGTCCCAAAGCTCACCGTCCTGTTCAAGTGCGGCGGAAAGGAAATGTTCGCCCGGGATGAACATGACGACATAGTCGGGCGCGTCTGAGAACTGGGACCAATAGGCCTTGTTGCCAAGCGCGTTGACATGCGCCTTGATAGCGCTCGCGTGTAACGAAAGATGCGCCGCCTTCTCGGCTTCGTCCACCGAGCCAAACGCGTCCTGGTAACTATTGAGGCTGACCTTCGCATCGATGACGAGGCTTTGCCCGCCCGGCACTTTCAAAACGACATCCGGGCGCAATCGGCCGCCGTCTTCATCAGTCCTGCTGACTTCCGTCTGGAAATCACAATATTCGCTGAGACCGCAGCTTTCGAGCACGTTGCGCAATTGCTGCTCACCCCAACGACCCCGCGCCTTTGGAGCATTGCGAAGCGCGTTTACCAGCTTGGCCGCTTCGGCGGAGACCCGCTCCGTGCCGCTTTTCATCGCCTCGATATGGCCAGTGAGTAGGCCAAAGTCCTTGCGCCGTTCCTCTTCGACCTTTCCCACCGCCTCTTCGTAGCGCTGGAGGCGCTCGTGCACGGGCTGAAGAAGCGATTTGAGGGTCTGGCCGGAAGCCGTTTCCGATTCCTTGAAACGCTGGTCGGCGCGTTCCAGAAACTGACGCTGGGCGCTTTCCAGCAGCTTCCCGCCGACCTCGGCGAACTGCGCCCGCAGGCCTTCCTGGATTTCAACGAGTTGGGCAATTTGCTCGGCGTGCTTCTCCTCGCGGACCGCCTCCGCCGCGCGCAGCGCCGACAATTCGCCTGTGGCGACCTCGCGTTCCCGCTGCACCCGCTCCACTTCGCCCCGCGCCGCATCCCGCTCCTCACGCACGCCGTCGAGTTGGAGTCGCAGGCTTTCCGAAGCCGCCTTCGCCTGTTCGCCGCCCCGCGCGCCGAGCAGCCAGCCGAGGCCTACGCCGATCGCCAGCGCCACGACCGCCATCAGCACCGCCACCAAATCCACCGGCCCCTCCATCACGCACGGAACGAAACGCGAACCCTAGTCGCGAAGGGGCCCTTGCTCAAGCGGAACATTCGGCCCACCCTGCCGTTCGCTTGAGGCAATGAAGGAGGGTTCATGTCCATTCGCAAAATGATCGGTTTCCACCCAGATGTCGTCCGCTCGGGCCACGTCAACCAGGCGCTCGGTGATGCGGTGCATCACGCCATGTATTGCGCGAAAATGTGCCTGAGCTGCGCCGACGCCTGCGTCGCCGAGGACATGAAGATGGACCAGTGCGTCCGCCTGTGCAGCGACTGTGCCGACATTTGCGACACGACCGCCCGCCTCGGCGCCCGTCGCACGGGATCGAACGAGCATATTTTGGTCGAGATGCTCGAACTGTGCGCCCGCGCCTGCGACGAATGCGCGGCGGAGTGTGAAAAGCACGACAATGACCACTGCCGCCTGTGCGCGCAGATGTGCCGGGAATGCGCCGCCGACTGCCGCCGTGCTGCGGAAAGCATCAATCCTAAGGACTGATCGATGGCTGTGCCGCGCCACATCAGCGTGGTCACGCTGGGAGTCGAAGACCTCGACCGGAGCCGCCGTTTCTACGTCAACGGCTTCGGTTGGCCACCTGTGTTCGAAAATGACGAGATCGTCTTCATCCAGATGAACGGGCTGGTGCTCGGACTATGGCTTCGCGACAAGCTGGCCGAAGACATGGCGCGCGCAGCGGCAGCTCCGGGCTCAGTCGCCCTGGCCCACAATGTGGAAAGCAAAGGCGCGGTGGAGGCGCTTCTAGATCGCCTCGCCGCGCATGGCGGCCGCACCTTAAGACCCGCCGACGCCCCACCGCACGGTGGTTTCCGCGGATACGTCGCCGATCCCGACGGGCACGCGTGGGAAATCGCCTACAATCCGGACTGGTCGATCGACGTTGAAGGCCGCGTGACGTTCGGAGTCTGACCTAGGCGGCCCGGGCCGCGCGTTCCTTGCGGGTCTTGGCCAGTTTCTTCAACACCATGTCGCGCTTAAGCTTCGACAGATGGTCGATGAACAGCACGCCCTCAAGATGATCCATCTCGTGCTGGAGGCAGACCGCGAGCAGGCCATCGAGGTCCTGCTCATGGCTCTTGCCGTTCTCGTCCAGCCAGCGGGCCTTGATCCGGTCGGGGCGCATGACTTCCGCATACTGGTCGGGCACCGATAGGCAGCCTTCCGTGTACGGCACCTCGCTATCGGACGTCTCGAGGATTTCGGGATTGATGAACACCCGGGGCTCCTTGATCACCGGACTTTCGGGATCGTCGGGATTTTCGGGCTCCTGGAGGTCCATGACGAGAAGGCGGATCGGCTCGCCAACCTGCACCGCGGCAAGACCGATGCCCGGCGCGTCGTACATCGTTTCGAACATGTCCGCGATCAGCGCGCGAACGGTGTCGTCGACCTTGTCGACCGGCTTGGAAATTTCGCGAAGCACGGGCTCCGGCGTCTCGTAAATCTTAAGGATGGCCATGGGGGCGATGTAGTCGCTCCGGCCCTTTGCATCAACTGACCGGTCGCCGCGCCCGCAGCGCCTGCGCCAGCGTGCCCTCGTCGAGGTAGTCGAGTTCACCTCCGACCGGAAGGCCGTGCGCCAACTGCGTGATCCGGATAGGGAATTTCTCGAGCCGTTCGGCCAGATAGTGGGCGGTCGTCTGGCCCTCCAGCGTTGCGTTCATGGCGAGCACGATCTCGTCGACGCCGCCATCGGCGACACGACGCATGAGCTGGTCGATCGCGAGATCCTCGGGGCGCACGCCCTCCAGCGCGCTCAAGCGGCCGCCGAGCACGTGGAACCGACCCGGAAAGAGCCGCGAGCGGTCCAGCGCCCACAGGTCGGCGACTTCCTCGACAACGCACAGCATCTTGTCGTCGCGGCGCGGGTCCCTGCAGATGCTGCAAGGGTCGCTGGTGTCGACATTCCCGCAAGTGGAGCAGGTCGACAAGGTATCGGCCACTGCCTGCAGCGCCGCCAGCAGCGGCTCGAGCGCCGCTTCGCGCTTTTTCATCAAGTGCAGCACCGCCCGCCGCGCCGAGCGCGGGCCGAGGCCGGGGAGCCGTCCTAGCGCCTGAGTCAGCGCCTCGATCTGGTGCAATGCCATGGGGAGAACAGATAGGGGGATTGGCGGGCCGCGCAAGCATCGCCTAAGGCCATGGCCGATGCGTATCGTCTTCATGGGATCGCCGGCGTTCGCCGTGCCGACGCTCGACGGCCTCGTTGTCGCCGGGCACGACGTCGTGGCGGCCTATTCGCAGCCGCCACGGCCCGCCGGCCGGGGCAAGGCGCTGCAGCCGACAGCGGTCGAGATGCGCGCGCGGGAGCTGGGCATCGAGGTGCGCACGCCCGTTTCGCTACGCAATGAAGAAGTACAGGCTGCTTTCCGAGCTCTGCAGCCCGACGTGGCCGTGGTCGCCGCCTACGGCCTGATCCTACCGCAGCCGATCCTCGACATTCCCGTCCATGGCTGCCTCAACGTTCATGGATCGCTCCTTCCGCGCTGGCGCGGCGCCGCCCCGGTCCAGCGCGCGATCATGGCCGGCGACGACGTCACCGGCGTGACGATCATGCAGATGGAGGCCGGACTGGATACTGGCCCGAAGCTGCTAAAGCGCGAGCTGCCGATTGACGAGAAGAACGCTGCGCAACTTACGGAAGAATTGTCGCTTTTGGGCGCATCGATGATGGTCGATGTGCTCGACGCGCTCGACGCGTGTCCACCGGTGCCGCAGCCGGATGACGGCGTCACCTACGCGGCCAAGATCTCCAAGGACGAAGCGCGTATCGACTGGTCGCGCCCCGCCTCGGAACTCCAGCGCCATGTCCAGGGCCTGGCTCCCTTCCCCGGCGCGTGGTTCGAAGCGAACGGCGAACGCATCAAGCTGCTCGATGCCGAAACGGTAGACGGTGACGGTGCGCCCGGCGAGATCGTCGGCGGACCGCTGGTGGTGGCCTGCGGGGAAGACTCGCTGCACTGTCGGACCCTCCAGCGTGCAGGCAAAGGCGCGATGGGGGTGGAGAACTTCCTCCGGGGCTTCCCCCTGCCCGCAGGTACGCGCCTCGCATGACCCGCTGGCGCCTCACCGTCGAATATGACGGAGGGCCGTTCATGGGATGGCAGCGCCAGGACCATGGCCCCAGCGTCCAGCAGGCGATCGAAGAGGCGATCGGCCGGATGACTGGCGAAGAGGTGAGGCTGCACTGCGCGGGGCGGACGGACGCCGGAGTGCACGGGCTGGCGATGACGGCGCATGTCGACATTGCCAAGGAATTGACCGCCCATCGCCTTCGCGAAGGCGCCAACGCCCTTGCCCGGCCCGCTCCTGTCAGCATTACCGCGGCCGAGCCCGTCGCCGACGATTGGCACGCGCGCTTCTCATGCATCGGCCGGCGTTACCTCTACCGGATCCTCAATCGACGTGCCCCGCCGGCGCTTGACCGTGGACGAGTCTGGCACATCGCGCTTCCGCTCGATGCCGACGCGATGCGAAGCGGCGCGGATTTCCTGATCGGACGTCATGACTTCACGACGTTCCGATCGGTGAATTGCCAGTCCGAAAGCCCTCTCAAGACGCTCGACCGCCTCACGGTCGAGCGCGTGGGCGAGGAAATCCACGTTCGCGCCGAGGCCCGCAGCTTTCTCCACCACCAGGTCCGATCGATGGTCGGATGCCTCGCCCTGGTCGGCCAGGGCCGATGGACCCCCGAGGACGTCAAGTCGGCGCTGGAGGCGAAGGACCGGCAGGCGCTCGGGTACAACGCTCCGCCCCAAGGGCTCTATTTTGTCGAGGCCCTCTATCCCTAAACCAGCCGCTCTGTCGCGGCGGGTTGCGAGAGGAATGCCTGCGGGCTGGAGGTGAGGCCATAGGCTCCCGCGCAGAAGATCGCGATCAGGTCTCCGATTTCGGTCCGCGGCAGCATCACCTCGTCGCCCAAAAGGTCGAGCGGCGTGCACAAACAACCGGTTACCGTCACTTCTTCGGTCGGCGTCTCGACAAAGCGCGTGGCGTTCGCGATCGGATAGTTGCGTCGCAGCAATTGCCCGAAATTGCCGGTCGCGGCGAGCATGTGCTGGAGGCCGCCGTCGGTAATGATGAAGGTGCGACCGCCGCTTTCCTTCCGATCGATGACCCTCGTAAGATAGACGCCCGCCTCGCCCACCAGCCAACGGCCGAGTTCGATGGCGAACGTCGTATCGGCAAGGATCGGGAGACGAGTCGCCAAGGCCGCTACCAGCGCGCTTCCGACCGCCGCGATGTCGAGCGGCTCGTCGCCCGGGGCGTAGGGAATGCCGAAACCGCCGCCGAGATTGACCTCCGCCGGCGCCGCTCCGATGTCGCCCGCCAGCGATCCTGCCAGCGACAATGTGGCGGACTGCGCCTCGATCAAGGCGTCGGCGCGCAGCACCTGGCTTCCGGCGTACACGTGAAAGCCGCGCCAATCGGCTCCTGCCCCAAGCAACGCGCGGACAAGCGCAGGCACCCGGGCCGCATCAACCCCGAACGGGCTGGCGAGCCCGCCCATCTTCATCCCCGCACCCTTGAGCGCGAACGGCGGATTCACGCGCACTGCGAGTTTGGGCGTCGCGCCCAATTGCTCGGCGATGGCCAGCGCCCGCTTCGCCTCGCTCTCCGATTCGATATTGATCGTCACGCCCTTGGCGATGGCCGAACGCAGTTCGTCGTCGCGCTTTCCGGGGCCTGCGAAACTTACGGGTTTCGACAACCCTGCGCTGGCCTCGAGGCGGCTCAGCTCGCCGGCGCTCGCCAGGTCGAAGCCATCGACGAACGTGTCTAGGTGCGCGAGCAATGGGCCATAAGGATTTGCTTTCACGGCATAATGCAGGGCCATGCCGGGGAATGCGGCGCGAAACTTCTCCGCTTGGGCGGAGATGCGCTTTGCGTCATAAAGGAAGAGCGGGGTCTCGATGACCTGCCTGTTCGCCGAGACACCACCGACGATCAACGTCCCGTCGTCGGCCGCCAAGAAGCCCGCTGGTATCGGTCCCATCGGCTTCACGCCAGCATCCCTTCCATCGTCACCCGATCGAGCTTGCCGGTCGCGCCGGTGGGTAGCCGGTCAACCCAACGGATCTTGCGGGGCATCATGAACGCCGGCGCCTGCGCAGTGAACCAAGACTTGAGCCGCATTTCGGCATTGTCACCGTTGGCGACGGCCACCAGACCGACGACCTGCCCAGCCTCGGCGTCTTTTATTCCGAACGCGGCAACTTCGAGCACCGCCCCGCTGGCGATTGCCAGTTCCTCGATTTCCTGTGGACTCAAGCGGTTGCCGCTGACTTTGAGCATGGCGTCGTCGCGGCCGCGGATCCGCAAGAGCCCGTCTTCGCCAATGACAGCGCGATCGCCGCTGTGAACACCGTCGGGCCGGAACCGGGCGGCCGTGCGCTCGGCGTCCTGCCAGTAGCCTTGCGCGACCAACGGGCCGGAATGGACCAACTCGCCCTCCTCTCCGGGGCTGGCTTCAGAACCATCGGGCCGGATGATTTTCAGGTCCGCAAAAGGAATGGCCTTGCCGACACTGTCGGGATGATCGTCGACTAGATTGGGGTCGAGGCTTGCAGAGCGGAACGCTTCGGTCAGACCGTACATCAAATGGATTTGCGCATGCGGGAACAGATGGCGCAATTGGCGGACAAGCGGTTCCGGCAAGTGACCTCCGCTGTTGGTGAGCGTCTTGAGAGACGCACCTTCCCCACCCGCCCAATCGAGCGCGGCAAGCTGGTGCCAGAGCGGAGGGACGCCCGCCAGGACCGTGACGTCATGACGCCGAATGGCTTTCTTCACGTCGTTGGGCAGCAAATAGTCGAAACCGATCGCGCATCCTCCCGCTGCCCACGTGGAAAGGAGCTGGTTCTGGCCATAATCGAACGCCAGCGGAAGAACGCATAGGGTGCGGTCGGTCTCGGAAAGGCTGAGATAGTAGGCGACGCTGATCGCTCCGAGCCAAAGGTTCGCGTGGCTGAGCATGACGCCCTTGGGACGACCGGTAGAGCCGGACGTGTAGAGAAGAGCGGCCAAAGCGTCCGACCGATGGTTGGACGGAGGCAGGCTTTCGTCCCCATCGGCCCAATCTTCTAGCGCGACAAGGCGCGCCTCCGCCTGTTCTCCAGCTTGAAGGCTCCCAAGTCGCGCCGAGTTGCCGACTAGCAGCCGGGCGCCGCTGTCCGCTAGGATATGGGCCGCCTGTCCATGCTTGAGCAGCGGATTGATCGGCACATGGACCAGCCCGGCGCGCGCAGTTGCCAAGGGCAAGAGACATGCCAGGCGCGTCTTGCCCGTCCAGCTGGACACTCGGTCGCCCGGTTCCAGCCCGTACGACAAAAGGCGCGCGGCAATGCGTCCCACAGAGCGGTCCAGCGCCGCATAGGTTAGGTGCTCCTCACCCGCGACCAGCGCCACGGCGTCCAGCGCTCCCCGCAATGCGAGGTGATCGAGCGGCTTGGGAACGGGATCGGGGTATGTCACGCACGCGGCTTAGCCGACGAGCGCGGAGCGTGCCACGCCGTAAAGGTCAGTAGCGACGGATCAGCCCGGCCAACCGGCCCTGGATACGGACCTGTTCGGGTCGATAGCGCTGCGCCTCGTAGTGGCGGTTGGCCGGATCGAGCCGCACCATCTGTCCCTCGCGGCGGAAAGTCTTCAGCGTCGCTTCGGCATCGTCGATCAGCGCCACCACGATCTCGCCCTCGCGCGCCATGTCGACCTTGCGGATCAGCGCGAAGTCGCCGTCGAGGATGCCCTCTTCGACCATCGAATCGCCGGACACCTCGAGCGCATAATGCTCGCCCGGACCGAGCAGCGCCGCCGGAACGGAGAAACTCTCCTGCCCCTGCAACGCCTCGATCGGCGTGCCCGCGGCAATGCGGCCATGCAGCGGAATGTCGATCGTGTCATTCGCCGCCGCCGGAACGATCGGCTTGGACGTGGGCGCCGCCGCGACTGCCGCAACAGGAGCAGCGACATCCGGCATCTTGAGCACCTCGAGCGCGCGGGCTCGATTGGGCAGGCGGCGGATGAACTGCCGTTCTTCAAGCGCGCTGATCAGCCGGTGGACACCCGACTTCGACTTGAGGTCCAGCGCCTCGCGCATTTCGTCGAAGCTTGGGCTGACGCCCGACGCCGACAGGCGCTCGTTGATGAAACGAAGCAATTCATTCTGCTTGGCGGTCAACATTCGATCGGCCCCTCTTACGGAACGAATGTAGAACGTGTAGGCAACGAAAGGTTTCCCGTCAAGCGGCCCGACAACTTTCAACGAAAGCGCGGATCAGGGCCGCCCCTGCCTCGCTCGTGACACTCTCCGGGTGGAACTGGACGCCGTGTGCCGGCGCTGTCGCATGCCGCATCGCCATCACCACGCCGTCGTCGGTCCACGCCTGCGCCAGCAGCGGCTCAGGCAATTCGCTGACTGCAAGGCTGTGGTAGCGGGTAAATCGCAGCGGGCTCGCCAAGCCCGCGAACAAGCCGCTGCGGTCATGCGTCACCGACGCGATCTTCCCGTGGACCGGCGGGACGCGTCCGACTTTCCCTCCGCAGGCCAACGCCAGGGCCTGGTGCCCAAGACAGACGCCGAGGAACGGACGGCATTCCTCTACCGCGGCGCGGGCCAGGTCCACCGAAATGCCCGCCGCTTCGGGCGTCCCGGGCCCTGGCGAAACGACGATCCCGTCCACCCCGCGCGTCATGGCCTCGGCGACAGAAACCTCGTCGTTGCGCACGATGTCGAGGTCGGCCCCGGCCACGATCAGATAGTCGGCCAGCATGAAGCTGAAGCTGTCGACATTGTCGACCAGCAGCAGCCGGGGACGGCGCACGAGACTATTCGGCGGCCGTTGGGCCCGTGATCCGGGCCTGTGCCGCCTTGATGTCGTCCTCGTTGCGCTTGACCTTCACGTCGGTGCGGACCGCCGCGATGAACTGCTGCGCCAGTTCCTGGCCCAGCGTCTGGCTGAACGCCTTCTGCGTCTCGGCGATCAGGCCGGGCTGCGTCATCGCATTACCTGCAACGATCTTGTCGGTCTTGATGACGAAGAAGCCGCGGCCCTGCGGGTCGGCCGCCATGCGGCTCTTGCCCTGGGCGAGCGAGAACATCATGCGCAGGGGCACGGCCGCGTCCGGCTGGACCTGGCTGAGCTGGAGGCGACGCGCGGTGATCGGCTGCACCTGCGCCTTGCCCTGCCCGCTCGCCTTTGCGGCGTCGGTCACACTCATACCCTTGGCGACCTTGGCCGCGATGTCCTGCGCGACAGCGCGGGCACGGGCCATCGCCTGCTTCTGGATCCAGTCGGCGCGCACGCGATCCTTGATCTCGGCCAGCGGCGCCGGCGACGCCGGAATGATCCGGCCCACGCCGACCAGCGTGTAGTTCGCACCGGCGGCATCGCCCTCGACGACCGGGTCTTCGTCGGAACCGAGCGAAAAGCCTGCCTTCAGCGCGCCCTTGAACTGCGCCGGGAGCGCGTAGTTCGCGTTGGTCCGGGACACGCCCTGCGCCATGATCGGCGGCGTTTCGACGAGGCTCAGGCCATTGGCCTTGGCTGCTTCGGCCAGGCTGGAGCCGTCGGCGATCATGTCCTCGACCTTGCCGACCAGCTCGGCGAGCGCGTCCTTGCGCTTGGCCTCGACAAGGGCGGCGACGATCTCCGGCTTGGCTTGCGCCAGCGACTTGCCCCGCTGGTCGCGGATGTCCTCAACCTTCGCGACGGTCCAGCCGAACTGGGTCTTGACCGGCCCGACCACCCCGCCCTTGGGCGCGGCGAACACGGCCTTGGCGGCTTCATCACCGGCCAGCGCGCGATATTGCGCCAGCGTCTGGACGCCGAGCGTCGTGTCGGCCGCGGCCACCCCTGCGGGCGCGGCGGCCGCAGCGAAGTTGCCGCCGGCCTTGGCGCGCTGCGCGATGCCATTGGCCGCCTGCGCATTGGCAACGGTCGCCTGGCTGATCACGCGCTGCGGCGTTGTGGCGTAATTGGCGCTGTTCGCCTTGTAGTAGGCCGCGACATCGGCATCGCTCGGCTGCACGCCCGCGACTTGCTCGGGCCCGATCGACGCGAGCTGCAGGACGCGCTGTTCGGGCACCACATACTTGCCCTTGTTGGCGTTATAGTAAGCGGCCAGGTCGCCATCCGACGGCGAAAGACCCGCCGTGAAGCCATCGGTCTGGACCAGTGCGAGTTCTCCGCTCCGCTGCTCCATCAGCATCGAGGCATATTGGGTCGATACGTTGATCGGCATCAGCGCGCCGCTGCCCACCGGGGTCAGGAGCAGGCGCGAGCGGACGTCGGCCGCCAGCGCATCGCGCAGTTCGGCGTCGGTCAGCCGTTCGCGGCGCAGGAAGCCGAGATAGGCCTCTTCGCTGAACTTGCCGTCGAGGCCCTTGGCATTGGGCAGCGACGCGATCTGGCCGTCGACCAGCCGCTTGGACAGCAGCAGGCCATGGGCATTGCCGAACGCCTGCAGGGCGCGCTCGTCGACCAGCTGGTTGAAGATGTCGGGAAGCTCGCCGGCGATGCTGGCCATGGTCGCTTCCGGATTGCTCTGGCGCGCAACAGCCAATGCGCGTTCGGCGATGCTGCTGAATTCGCGCTCGGTGACTTTCTGGTCGCCAGCCTTGGCAAGATAGCCGCCGCCGATGCCCGTGCTCTTGAACTGGTTGATGTCCATCAATGCGAAGCTGGCCAGGATTGCCACCAGGAACAGCACCATCAGGACGGCGCCCGCTTTCGATTGGGAAAAGCGGCGAACAGAAGAGACCATGTCGAACACACTCGCGCGTTTGGAATTTGTCGAAGGCCGCTTTAGGGGCCGCCTAGCCGCCAGACAAGGACGCGCGGCGGACAACAGGGGAATTGAGATGCGCAAGCTCGTCGCCGGCAACTGGAAAATGAACGGCACCGCCGAAGATCTCGTCGAAGTGCGCAAGATCGCTGCGCATGAGGCTACGTGCGACGTTGCGCTGTGCCTGCCCTCCACCCTGATAGAGCGCGCTGCCCGCGACGCCTCCGGCTTTGCGATCGGCGGACAAGACGTCCACGCATCTGCCAAGGGTGCGCATACCGGCTGCATTTCGGCCGCGATGCTGCTCGACGCAGGAGCGACCTTGACTATCGTCGGCCATAGCGAACGGCGCGAGGCGCAGGGCGAAACCGACGGGGACGTTCGGGCCAAGGCGGAAGCTGCGCTCCTCGCCGGTCTGGCCGTCATCGTCTGCTGCGGGGAAAGCGACGAGGTTCGCGCCGCGGGCGATGCGGTGGCGACCGTGACCCGCCAGCTCGATGCATCCCTCCCCCAGGGCGACGCTGCCTCTGCCGGCGTGCCGGGGCGTCTGGCTGTCGCCTACGAACCGATCTGGGCGATCGGAACTGGCAAGATCCCGACGGTCGAGGATATCGCAGACATGCACTCGGCGCTTCGAGGCCGGCTGGTGGCGGCGTATGGCGAGGCCGGAAATGCCATTCGTCTGCTTTACGGGGGATCGGTCAAGGGGTCGAACGCGAGCGAGATTTTCGCGATTGCCGATGTCGACGGAGCGCTGGTTGGCGGGGCGAGCCTGAAAGCGGACGACTTCACGCCGATCATCGACGCCGCCGCCTGAGGTTCAGGCTTTATCAATCGGAACAATGCGATAAGGTGAGCGCCAATTTACCGTTGGAGCGTTGAAGGATCATCATGAAGAAGTTCATCGTCCCCGTTTTCGCCGCCCTGTTCGCCGCTGCCACCCCTGCCGTCGCGCAAGTCGCGCCGTCGCAGATTTCGCCGGGCATGCAGGTGTATGACGCGAACCGCCAGCTGGTGGGTGCCATCGCCAAGGTCGACAAGGGCATGGCGACGGTGGCGACGGACAAGCACGAGGTTCCGGTCAACCCGGCCAGCTTCGCGCTCGAGAACGGCAAGCTTTATCTCGCCATGAACCGCGAACAGCTCAACAGCTTCTACGAAAAGGAAGTCGTGGCGGCTGAGGAATCGCTTGCCGTCGGCAAGCCGGTGAAGGGCCTTGAAGGCACCACGCTCGGCACCATCAAGGAAATCGATGCCGCCAAGGTGCTGATTACCCTCGGCAGCGGGCAGACGATCGAACTGCCGCGCAACGGGATCGCCGGCGGTGCGACCGGCGCCACGGTCGGCGTCAGCGCGGCCGACCTCGCCAAGCAGCTCGGCGCAGCCGGCGCCGCGACGGCGACCACCAACGCCGCGGTGTCGACTCCGGCCGCCGGTGGCGACGCGAAGGCGGGCGTGACCGCCAAGGCTGGCGCAACAGCCAACTAGTCCCCATTTGCCCTTTCGGCGCGTGCTGGCTACAGCGCGCGCCGAAAGTCTTCCCGTTCCACGAAAGCCCCGTCGATGTTCACCTTCCTGCTCATTCTCCAGACCCTGATTGCCGCCGCCCTGGTCGGCGTCATCCTGATGCAGCGGTCGGAAGGCGGCGGGCTTGGCGTCGGCGGTTCGTCGGCAGGTTTCATGACCGCCCGCGGCGCCGCGGATTTCCTGACCCGCTCGACGGCGGTGCTTGGCGGCGTATTCATCATCCTGTCGATCGTGATGGCCGCGATTGCCGGCGTCAGCCGCGAATCGACCAAGATCGATACGTCGCTGGCGACCGATGCGCCGGCCCAGCAGGCACCGGCGCAGCAGCCCGCGCCGGCCCCGGCGGTACCGCTCGCGCAGTAAGCGCACACTTTTTTCTTCACTCCGGCGATTCGCCCGCTTGCGCGGGACCCGTCCGCTTGCTTAAGGCCCGACTCCCATGGCGCGGTATGTTTTTGTCACCGGCGGCGTGGTCTCCAGCCTCGGCAAAGGTCTTCTCGCAGCGTCCCTCGGGGCGCTCCTTCAGGCACGCGGTTATTCCGTCAGGATCCGCAAGTTCGATCCCTATCTGAACGTCGACCCCGGCACGATGAGCCCTTACCAGCACGGTGAGGTCTATGTGACGGACGACGGCGCGGAGACCGATCTCGATCTCGGCCACTACGAGCGCTTCACCGGTGTGTCGGCGCACCAGAGCGACAACGTCACCTCGGGACGCATCTACCGCGATATTATCGCGCGGGAACGGCGCGGCGACTATCTCGGCGCCACCGTCCAGGTCGTTCCCCACGTCACCAACGCGATCAAGGAGTTCGCGCTGGCCGACGTCGACGGTCTCGACTTCGTCATTTGCGAAATCGGCGGGACGGTCGGCGACATCGAATCGCTGCCGTTCGTCGAGGCCATTCGCCAGCTCAAGAACGAGCTCGGGCGTGGCAACGCGGCCTTCGTGCACACGACGCTGGTCCCCTACCTCGCCGCCGCGGGCGAGCTGAAGACCAAGCCGACCCAGCATTCGGTCCGCGAGTTGACCAGCTACGGCATCCAGCCCGACGTGCTGCTGTGCCGGGCTGAGCGTGAAATCCCGGAGAGCGAGCGCAACAAGATCGCGCTGTTCTGCAATGTCCCGCCGTCGGCCGTCATCCAGGCGCTCGATGCCCGGTCGATCTACGATGTCCCCCTCGCCTACCACAATGAGGGGCTCGATGCGGAAGTCCTCAAGGTGTTCGGAATCACCGACGCGCCGGAACCGGACCTCACCCGCTGGACCGATATCATGGACCGCGTCGACCATCCGGAAGGCGAGGTCACGATCGGCGTGGTGGGCAAATATGTCGGCCTGCCCGACGCCTACAAGTCGTTGCGCGAAGCGCTGGTCCATGGCGGCCTCGCCAACCGGGTCAAGGTCAACATCCGCTGGATCGATGCCGAGCTGTTCGAGAAGGACGACGGCAACCTCGCCGCCGAGCTCGAGCCGCTACACGCCATCCTCGTCCCCGGCGGGTTCGGCGAGCGCGGCAGCGAGGGCAAGATCGCTTCCGTCCGTTTCGCCCGCGAACGCGAAGTTCCGTTCTTCGGTATTTGCCTGGGCATGCAGATGGCCTGCATCGAGGGCGCGCGAAACACCGCCGGCATCGCCACCGCCTCGACCACCGAGTTCGGCGACACCGACGAGCCGGTCGTCGGCCTGATCACCGAATGGATGAGCGCGGAAGGTCTCCAGAAGCGCAATGCCGACACCGACATGGGCGGGACGATGCGGGTTGGCGCCTATGAAGCAAGGCTCAAGGGCAACAGCCACGTCGCGACGGTTTATGGCACCACCGAAATCAGCGAGCGCCATCGCCACCGCTACGAGGTCAACAACCACTATCGCGACGTCCTCGAACAGGGCGGCCTGGTGTTCTCCGGCACCTCGCCCGACGGCGAACTGCCGGAAATCGTCGAGCGGCCGGACCACCCCTGGTTCATCGGCGTCCAATTCCATCCCGAGCTCAAGAGCCGGCCGTTCGAACCGCACCCGCTGTTCGCCAGCTTCATCGGCGCCGCGCTCAAGCAGTCGCGACTGGTCTGACCTAACGGGGCAGGCCGGATGGAGCGACAGACTGGTTTAAGAGCCGTCGGCATTCATTTGCCGTTCACTGCGAAAGTCGTTACGTAAGCGGCATGCGCAAGCTGCTGCTTCTCGCCATGCTCTCGTCCGCCCTCCCGGCGGCGGCTTATGCTGGCGAAGGCACGCGAACCGGAGGCGACCAAGCCCAGAAGGTCGAGCAGAAGCGTTCGTCGTGGCAATGCAACCGCGACAAGGATCATCCCGTCCGCGAGAGCACGTCAAAGGTCGATTGCAAGATCAACCGCCCGCTGCCGCCGGTGATCGATCCGACCCCCATTTTCCTGCCCTAGTCCAGACGGACGAAACGGCGTTGCGAGGCGCCGCAAGCCCCCCTACATCACGCCCATGTCGAACATCATGTCGAGCCGCCTGATCGTCCTCGGATCGGGCCCCGCCGGTCTTACCGCCGCCATTTATGCCGCCCGTGCCGGCATGAACCCGATCGTCGTCCAGGGCATCCAGCCCGGCGGCCAGCTTACCACCACGACGGACGTCGAGAATTACCCGGGTTTCCGCGACGTCATCCAGGGACCGTGGCTGATGGAAGAGATGCAGGCTCAGGCCGAGCATGTCGGCACCAAGATGGTGTGGGACCACATCAACGAAGTCGATTTCTCGCGCCGGCCATTCGTCCTCAAGGGCGACTCGGGCGAATATCATGGTGACACACTGGTCATCGCCACCGGCGCGCAGGCCAAGTGGCTCAACCTGCCGAGCGAGGAGCATATGAAGGGCAAGGGTGCGAGCGCTTGCGCGACCTGCGATGGCTTCTTCTACCGTGGCAAGAAGGTGGCGGTGATCGGCGGCGGCAACACTGCCGTGGAGGAAGCACTCTACCTGACCAACCACAGCCACGACGTCACGCTGATCCATCGCCGCGATTCGCTGCGCGCCGAGAAGATTCTGCAGGAACGGCTCTTCAAGCACCCCAACATCAAGATCATCTGGGACAGCGAGGTGGCGGAATTCGTCGCGGGCGGGCAGCCCGAAGCGCTGGTCGGCCTCGATATCCGCAACGTGAAGACCGGCGACATCAGCCGGCTCGACGTCGAAGGCGCGTTCGTCGCCATCGGCCACAAGCCGGCGACCGAACTGTTCGCCGGCAAGCTCGACCTCGACGACGACGGCTATCTCAAAGTCGAGACCGGATCGACCCGGACCTCGATTCCCGGCGTGTTCGCCTGCGGCGACGTCATGGACAAGATCTATCGCCAGGCGGTGACCGCCGCCGGCACCGGCTGCATGGCTGCGCTGGACGCGGAGAAGTTCCTGGCCGCGGAAGAGTTCGAGGCGCTGGAAGCCGCCGAGTGAGGGACTAGCGGAGCGCCAGCCGCTCCGCGAAGACCTTCAAACTACCGAAGGTCGCGAAATCCTCGGCCTCGACGTCGTCGTCCTCGATGAGCACCGCAAGGCGTTCCTCGATACCCGTCAGCAGATTCGCGACCGCCATCGAATCGAATTCGGGAAGGGCACCGAACAGTTCGGTATCGTCCTCGAAGGCCGCCACGCGCGCGGGATCGATCCCCAGCACGTCGGAAAGAAGCGCGCGCAGGGTGGAGACGATTTCGCCGGCGCCTTCAGGCTCGATCCTTGCCGCATCGTTCATCGAGCGGCCCCTAGGGGAGCGGCCTTGACCGCGCAAGAGGCCGCCACGGGTGCTGGCCAAGCCGCGCCGCCACCGTATCGACCAGCGGCGCCTGTCCGAGCCTGATCGTCAGCCCGCCGGTGGACTCGAGCGCGGGCCGATCGAGCTTGAGCCAGCGCGGCGTGCATCCGCGGGGAAGGAAACGGTCGGCAATCACGATATCAGAGTTTGCGCATGCGCCGGTCAGTTCGCGCCAAGCAATGCTATCGCGGGTGCGGATGGCCAAGACGCGCCAGGCGCGCCCTTCCCTCACCACGTCGGCGACGCACGCATCGCGGCTGCAGCGCGTGCCCGGCAGGGACTGCCAGAAGCCCGGAACGCCGTCGAACGCCGCGGTCTCGCTGACCAGGTCGGTGGTAAAATCGCCGGTCCGCTCACGCAGCAGCAACGGCCGCCCGTCCGGAGTCAGGATCGCCACATGGCGCCCGTCTCCGCTGACAAGCAAGTCGGGCGTCTTCGCGCTTGCGGCCCACGCCGCGCCGAAGAGGATGGGTGCGACTCCCCAAATCCGGACCTTGCCGATCCAGAGCACGCACCAAAGCCCGCCGATGACCATGGATGCCAAGGCGAAGGGAGGCATGTTGGGCAACGTCGCCACCGACCCTTCCGCCGACGCGACGAAGTGGGCCAGCGCGATCAACCGACCGATGGCCCAGCCGGCGAGCGACCACGCGGGACCGCCCAGGCCGACGGGTTCGGCCAGAAGCGCGAGGAATTCGAGCGGCATGACGACGAAGGTCGTCCAGGGGATGGCGAGCATGTTCGCCCCCACCGCGTAGAGCCCCGCGCGGTGGAAATGGTAGAGGGTCAGCGGCATCAACGCAGCCTCGACCACCAGCCCGGTCGCCAGCAGGCCGGCGAGGCCTCGAAGGGTCCGCGCCGCGAAGCCCTCTTCCCGCTTCGACAGCCATCGGCGGGCCCACGCCGATCCGTGGAGGGCGACAATCGCTGCCGCCGCGGTGAAGGAAAGCTGGAAACTGACGCCGACCAGGGCCTCCGGCCGAAAGATCAGCACCACTAGTGCGCCGCTAGCGACCAGGCGCATGCTGATCGCGTCCCTTCCCAATGCGATCCCAAGGAGGACCAAAAGCGCAGCGACGCAGCTGCGAACGGTGGGCACCTGCATCCCGGTGAGTAGAGTGTAGCCGATACCCGCCGCAGCACCCGCTCCGGCGGCGACCAGCACGAGGTTGAACCGCAGGGCCATCCTCTCGCTCAACGCCAGCAGTCTAAGTGCGAGGAACATCGCCGCGCCGACGACCGCCGCAATGTGAAGGCCGCTGACCGACAGAAGATGCGTCAGCCCCGATCGTCGCATCGCATCCGCGTCCTCGTCGGGCACCGCGGCTTGTGTGCCGGTGACCAGCGCCGTCGCGATTCCCGCCTCGGCGCCGTCGAGTTGGTCGGCGATGTTCTCCTCGAGCCCGTGCCGCACCCGGTCGAGTGGCGGCGCATGCCCGGATTCGACGATCGACGGCATCCCCAGCGCCTTTCCGACCGCGCCGATGCCGGCGAACCAGCTGTCGCGCGCAAAATCATGGGTGCCGGGAAAGACCATCGGCGGTGGGGGCTGGAGCCGCGCTTTCATCCTGACCTTGCCGCCGCGCCCAAGCGCCGCGCCCGTGTCTTCCGGGACGGTCACGCGAATGCGCGGCGGGAGAGTGGGATCCGTAAGCGATAGTGTCAGCCGCGCATCGCCCTTCGCCGCGCGTAATTCGACCTTCTCGACGCGTCCTTCGAATTCGACGACCTTCGGCCGATCCAGGACTGGTGCGGCGACACGTTCCGATCGGAGCCACGCCCAGCCCAGACCCAAGGCCATGGCCAGGCCGGCCAGCAACAGGGCCCGTCCCGTCCGCCGTCCGAAGACGCTGCCCGCGGCTGCCAGTCCCAGGCTGACGATGGCAAAACCAACCCAGCCGCGTGCGTCGCCGATGACGAACCAAGCGGCGATACCGACCGCGAGGGCCACGACCAACCATGCCGGAAGCTGGGCACGCTCGCGTTCGAGGAAGGTTTCGATCGTCTCGAAAAGCGCGGAAACGCGGGGCGCGAATAATGGGCGCCGTGCCGGTTCCGGCGGCGCGACCACTATGCTAGGGGCGCTCGTCCAGTCCATCGGCTGGCGCAGAGAAGAGCAAAGAGCGCCCAAACGCAAGCGAGAAGATGTTGTCCGAACCGAGCCCCAAAATTCCCGGCGTCGTCACCCGCTTCGCGCCTTCGCCCACCGGCTACCTGCACATCGGCGGCGCTCGCACCGCGCTCTTCAACTGGCTGTTTGCTCGCCATCATGGCGGTAAATATCTGTTGCGGATCGAGGACACCGACCGCGCGCGCTCCACCGATAGCGCGATCGAGGCGATTTTCGACGGGCTGCGCTGGCTTGGCCTGGACGGCGATGAGCCGGCTATCTTCCAGTTCGAACGGTCGAGTCGCCACGCGGAAGTGGCGCAGGCCTTGCTCGACGCCGGCCACGCCTATCGATGCTACCTCACCCCCGACGAACTTCAGGCGCGCCGCGAAAAGGCACAGGCCGAGCGCAAGCCGTTCCGCATCGACAGCGAATGGCGCGACCGGACGCCGGCCGCCGGCGAGGACGGCAAGCCCTTCGTCGTCCGAATTAAGGCGCCGAAGGATGGCGATACGGTCATCCGCGACTTGGTGCAGGGCGAGGTGAAGGTTGCCAACGCCGAAGTCGACGACTTCGTCCTGCTCCGCTCGGACGGCACCCCGACCTACATGTTGGCGGTGGTGGTCGACGACCATGACATGGGCGTCACCCACGTCATCCGCGGCGACGACCATCTCAACAATGCCTTCCGCCAACTGGCGATCATTCGCGGCATGGGTTGGATCGAGCCGACCTACGCCCACGTCCCGCTGATCCACGGCAACGATGGCGCCAAGCTGTCGAAGCGCCACGGTGCCCTCGGCGTCGACGCTTATCGCGACGAAATGGGCATTCTTCCCGAAGCGCTGTCCAATTACCTTCTCCGGCTCGGCTGGGGACATGGCGACGACGAAATCATCAGCCGCGAGCAGGCAGTCGAATGGTTCGACATCGACCATGTCGGCAAGTCGCCGTCGCGGTTCGACACGAAAAAGCTGCTCAACCTCAACGGCCATTACCTGCGCGAAGCGGACGACGACCGGCTGGCGGCGCTGGTCGCGCCGAAGCTCGACCTCGACGCCGATGACACCGCCCTTCTCTCGCGGGCCATGCCGGAACTCAAGGCGCGCGCCCATGATCTCAACGAGTTGGCCGACGGCGCGACCTTCCTGTTCGCGTCCCGTCCGCTCAATCTTGACGAGAAAGCGGCAGCCCTCGTTACCGACGAGGCACGGCCGCTTCTTGCTGCAGCGCACGCAACCCTTTCGGCCCTTGCGGATTGGAGCCACGATCCGCTCGATGCTGCGGTGCGAAAGGTTGCAGAAGACCACGAAGTTAAGCTAGGCAAACTTGCCCAGCCGCTCCGCGCGGCGCTCACGGGCAAGACGACCTCGCCGGGCATTTTCGACGTGCTGCTACTTCTCGGCCGCGACGAAAGCCTCGCCCGCATCGCCGACCAAATGGAGCCGACCTCATGACCGACAAGACCGTCAACATCGCCGCCGACGGCAAGGACCAGGCCTATCCGGTCCTCGAAGGGTCGGTCGGTCCGGACGTCGTCGATATCCGCAAGTTTTACGGCCAGACCGGGATGTTTACCTACGATCCGGGCTTTACCTCGACCGCGTCGTGCCAGAGTGCAATCACCTTCATCGACGGCGACGAAGGCATCCTGCTTCACCGCGGCTACCCGATCGACCAGCTGGCCGAGCAGTCCACTTTTATGGAAGTCGCTTACCTTTTGCTTCACGGCGACCTGCCGACCGGCGATGAGCTGAAGGAATTCGACTACACGATCAGCCGCCACACCATGGTGCACGAGCAGCTGGCGACCTTCTTCCGCGGTTTCCGGCGTGATGCGCACCCGATGGCGATCATGTGCGGCGTGGTCGGGGCGCTGTCGGCCTTCTACCATGACAGCACCGACATCACCGATCCGCAGCAGCGCCTGATCGCCTCTCACCGGATGATCGCGAAGATGCCGACGCTGGCGGCGATGGCTTACAAGTACAGCATCGGGCAGCCGTTCCTCTACCCGGACAATTCGCTCAGCTACGTCGGCAATTTCCTGCGCATGACCTTCGGCGTCCCGGCCGAGGAATATCAGGTCAATCCGATCATCGAACGCGCGATGGACCGGATTTTCATCCTCCACGCTGATCATGAGCAGAACGCCTCCACCTCGACCGTGCGTCTCGCCGGTTCGTCGGGTGCCAACCCGTTCGCCTGCATGGCCGCCGGCATCGCATGCCTGTGGGGCCCGGCGCATGGCGGCGCCAACGAGGCCGCGCTCAACATGCTGCGCGAAATCGGCGACGTGAAGCGAATCCCGGAATATATCGCTCGCGCGAAGGACAAGAACGACCCGTTCCGCCTGATGGGCTTCGGCCACCGCGTCTATAAGAATTTCGACCCGCGCGCGAAGGTGATGAAGCAGACCGCGGACGAGGTGCTCAAGGAACTCAACCTTTCCGATCCGGTGCTCGACGTCGCCAAGGAACTCGAGCGGATCGCCCTCTCGGACGACTATTTCATCGAGAAGAAGCTCTATCCGAACGTCGATTTCTATTCGGGCGTCATTCTCAACGCGATCGGCTTCCCGACCGAAATGTTCACCGTGCTGTTCGCGCTTGCCCGCACCGTCGGCTGGGTCGCGCAATGGAACGAGATGATTTCGGATCCTGAGCAGAAGATCGGCCGTCCGCGCCAGCTCTACGTCGGCGCCACCAGCCGCGATTACGTCGGCATCGGCGAGCGCTAGGCGCGGTCGAGTTCGAGCGTGAAGCGCGCCCCTTCGCCGGGCGCGCTGACCAGCGAGATTTCCCCGCCCATGGCCCGGGCAAGCCGGCGCGAGATGGCGAGGCCGAGGCCGGTGCCTTGTGCTGCAAGTTCGGGCGAGCCCGTCTGTTCGTAGCGCTCGAAGATGCGTGCCTGGTCGGCGCGGGAAATGCCCGGTCCCTGGTCGGCGATCGTCAGCAGGACGCGCTTGCTGTGTTCGTCGAACACGACCGCCACCGTGCCGCCATCAGGGGAATGACGCACTGCGTTGCCGAGGATATTGGCGACGATCTGGACGATCCCGCGGCGTTCACCGCGAACTTCCAGCGGGGTATCGGGATCGAACGTTTCGATCGACACGCCCCGGCGCTCCGCTATGGGCCGGACCAGCGCCACCGCTTCGACGACCGCGGCACCAAGGTCGATCGGCTCCACTTCGCTTCCCGCGTCGCGGCTCATCGACCGGATCACTTCCAACAGGTGGCGGCCAGCCGCGGCGATGTCGCTCGCATAGCCGGCATAATCGCTTCGCAGTGGCCCGTCGCTGCGTTCGACGATCCGGTCCGCGGCATCGATGATCAGGTCGAGCGGCGAGCGCATCGCCGAATCGATTGCCTCGTCGAGCATGTCGGCGGCTTCCTCCGCTGCGGCGTCGTCACCACCTTCTCGCTTCGCGACCCCGCTAAAGCCAGTGAAGCGGCCATCGGGCCCTAGCGATGCCGTTCCCGTCAGGACGATCGTGGGTCCTCCCCTGCGCGGTTCGACTTTCTGCCCGGCAAAATCCTCGCGCGAGGCCAGCGCCGCCAGCAACGGGAGCGAGCCATCCTCGTCTTCGATCAGGCGAAAAAGGCGTGTGAGGGGGAGTCCCCGCCACTCGTCGACGTCGACCAGCGCGCTAAAGCCGTCCGCCAGATCGGTCACGGCGAGGCTGGCATCGACCGCCCAGTGAAGCGGCTCGGGTTCGTTCGCTTCGGTCGCATCCTGGTCCACATCGAGCCGGGCAGTACGATCGAGGCGCGCGGGGCTGGCCGGCCGCTCGCTCACCCGCTCAACAGTCAGCGTGACGCCATCGGCATCGGGGTCAGCGCGGACCCAAAGGTCAAGGTCGTGCTCGTCATCCGCCGCGAGCACAGGGCGCGACAGCGCGACCATCAAGGACTGCGCGGAACGCGCGAGCGATGCCAGTTGCGGGACCGCAATCGGCTGGCCGACGCTTGATCCGGCGGCGAGTTGCAGGCTCGCGATTGGCGGATCCGCCGCTACCAGCATCCCGTCACGGTCGACCCTGGCCGTGACCCGCTCTGCCGCTTCAGTCACGGTGTTCGATCCAGCGAAGCGCGTCACGATATGACGGGGGCAATCGGAACCAGCGCCGCCGCTCTTCAACCTCGGCATTGGTCAGGCCATCGAAGATGCTGATCGCGGAAGCCGGGTCGGGGATTCCAAGAGAATCGCCCAGCGTCGCGAGGAGTCGAGCGGCTGCCGATCGCTCGGATCCGGCCAGCCGGGCAAGCAACATCACTTCCCTCGGCCCTTCCTCGGCCAACAGGCACCAGCCCGTGCTCGGATCGATCCCGGCGCGAAGCGCAAGCAGTGCCGCCACCAATCCCGCTTCCCCGTCGACGCAAAGCCGGTCGAATTCCGTACTGTCGTCACGTTGCGCGGCGCGCATCGCGGTCGCTAACGACACCGACTGGCGATCGAGACCTTGGTCAGGAGAGCGACGCGACAAGAGCATGTCGGCAGCGCGGGCCATGTCCTCGTCTGCGTCCTGTCCGGCGAGCTCGGCCTCGATCCTCGCCGTCGCCGCCAGTCGGAAGACCAAGTCGCGGGCATCGGCTTCGGGCAAGTCGTCAAAATCGATGCCGATCCGTCCAAACCGATCGCGGCGTCGTCCACGGGCGACCGTCAGCGCCATGGCCGCGACCGCGACGCCTTCGTCCGCATCGGCGACGAGCTGGTCGACCGAGCCGCGTCCGTCGGCCGAGCGGCGACCGCCCGCCATCAACCGCTGTTCATCGCTTCGGCGAACAAGCAGCGCGACCAGCCCGTCGCTCGCCAATCCCCCCTCGCTCCACAGGCGCGCGGCAATTTGCTGGCGGACCGGCTCGATCCGCGCCGTCAGCAAGGGCTGCACCAAGGCCAGCAATTCATCGGCCAGGCTATCGATCAGGCCGGCCAGCATCGCCCCCATCAGGGCCCGTTCCTGCTCGCTCAACCGGTGCGCGTCGTCGAGGAAGAAATCGGCCCGGATGGAATCCAGCCGGCCCCGTTCCCGCGGGAGCGCAGGCGTCGTGGTTCGGTTCGCCGCGGGCGCGGCGATGGGCCATTCGACGGGCATCATCATGAGTGCGTTAACACGCGAGCGTTTAACTGGTCTCTAACGCTGCGGTGACTGTCCCAATCCGTGACGGATATGCTGCAGGACGAAGAAACTGACGGCAGCATAAAGCGCGGCCAGGCCAAGAAAGACGGGCCAGCGGGACAGGAAGGCGAACGGGATCGCCAGGAAGATGAGGTTGCGGCGAGCGAAGAGCCACTGGCCGCCGGCCAACTCCGCGTCCGAGCGTTCGATTCGACCGGCTTCGGCAAAGGCCAGCGCGCTGAGCGCCGCCACCATCGCGCCCCATCCCGATCCGTTGCGCGCCTCGAACCAGCCGAGCGCCAGAAGCGCAAGGCCGGCAGCCGGCCATAGCAACCTCAGGGCAAGCAAATGGGATGGGAGCGGCCGCAAGCGCAGCATCGCCAAGCGTTTGGCCACGAGGTCGAGCGGCGTCGACAGAACGAGCAGGGCCACCCCCGCGGCCGCCCATCCCCGCGTAAAGCAGAAGGCCCCCGCGAGCATCAGGACGATCGCCGTCCATAGGAGTGCTACGGGCCGAATACGGCTTTCCATCAGCCGCTCGGTGCTCGCCTCCTCGACCACAGGCAGGATAAAGCGCGCCACGGCATCGCTCCGTTGGCCGCGCGAGGCCACCAGCAGACGCCGTTCAAAATTGACGATCGAGATATGGTCTTCGGCCAGGAACGGGCCGGCGCCTTCGCCGACCCGCGCCGGCTCGAGCGCGACATTGGCCTGGATCGCGCGCCGCAGGAGGGTCGACTGGATGTCCCAGTCCCCCAGCATCGCGGCGGTTGCGCCGACCATGCCTGCATCCAGTCTGGCGAGGCCGGCCCAGCGCCGGGCACCGTCGATCCGTTCGAACGCCTGGTGCGGTTCGTCATCCGGGACGGTCAGGATCCGCGATTCGTCCCCTTCGACAAGCCGGGTAAGGGCTTCCAGGTCGGGAATGACGCCATCGGCCAAGAGCAACAAGTCGCTGCCCGCCTCGAACCGGCTCGCCGCCTCGGCCGCGTCGCTTACGGCGACGATGCTGATCCCGTCCGATCGCAACCGCTCGAACGCCAGCTGCAACGCCGGCGGAATTTTCTCGACGTAGACGATGATCGGCGCGGCGCCGGCCGAAGCCAGGCATCGCGCCTGATAGTCGAGCAGCGCCTCCCCAGCGAGGGGAAGCAAGGCACGAAGCCCGCCCGCATCGTCTTCCTGATAGGCGCCAATCAGCGCGCCAATCGCCATTCACGCTCCCCTCGTGGTCGAACCCCTCCCTGCCCCATGCGCGTCGGCGAAAACAACCCCTCGCGATACGGGCTTTGCGCTTTGCTTGGAGCTCAAAATTGGTAAACTCCCTCGTCATGACCCACCCGAGCCGCACGGGCGCCGACCAAGAGGCGCACTTCGAACCGCTGGAACAGGAAGGCAGCATGTCCGACTACGACATGCCGCTCGAACTCGAGACGGTAGCCCATTTCGGCAGCGATTATTGGGCCGCGCCTGCGGTGGAAACCGGCGCGGGCGGCCGCAAGGTTCTGGGCATCGCACTCGGCATCGCGGCTTCGCTGTGGGTCGGCTATACCGCATGGGCGGCTGGCCGCGCGCTGGCTGCCGCGCCGCTTTCGGATCCGGTCGTTGCCCAATGGCTGGCGGTCGCCGCGGGCCCCCTCGCCCTCCTTGGGCTCGTGTGGATCATTTTCGGCCGGACGCGTCGCAAGGAATCGGAAGCGTTCACCCGCTCGGTGGTCGCGATGCGCAACGAAGCGCAGGCGCTGCAGACCGTGCTTGGTGCCCTGTCACAGCAGATCGACGACAATTACCGCGCGCTCGGCCAGATGTCCGGCGAGCTGATGACGCACGGCGACGCCGCCGCCACCCGTATCAACGGCACGACCGAGACCCTTCGCGCCGGAAGTGCCGAACTCGTCGCGCATGCCGAGGCGCTCGACCGCGCCGCCCACGCGGCGCGCGCCGATTTCGGCGTCATTCTGGGCGACCTTCCGCGCGCCGAGGAAAGCGCCTTGCGCATGGCCGCCGCGCTCCGCGATGCCGGCGCCAGCGCGACGGATCAGGCCGCGCGCTTCGAGGGCCAGGTCCAGCGCCTGTCGGAAGAGACCCGCTCCGCCGACGCGACGGTCGGCGAAGCGGCCGGACGATTGATGGTGCACCTCACGCAGATCGAAAGCGCGGGTGCGGCCGCCGCGGCGCGCCTCGGCGAAACCGCCGCGGTCGGCACCGCATCGGTCGACGACCTCCTGGTCCGTGCCTCCGAAGCGCTGAGCCAGGTGCGCGCCGGGATCGACGAGCAGGCAGCGACCGTCAGCGCCCTCCTCGAACGGGCCGAAGCGGGCTTGTCTCGCACCGGTCTCGAGGCGACCGACGCCTTGGGCCAGCGGCTCGACAGCGCGCAGGGCGCACTCGACCGGCTGTCGTCGCAAATTGCCGAGCAGGACCGCGCTTCCCAGCGGCTGGTGGCCGATCTCGACCAGGGCCTCGTCGCGCTCGACCAGCGGTTTGTGGCGCTTGCCGAAGCCGGCGACGACCGCACGCGCCGCGTGTCTTCCCAGATCGGCCAGCTTCGCGAGGAACTTCACGCCCTCGGAAGCGACACCGGAGGTCACGACCAAGCGCTGCTCGCGCTCCACGACCGGACGCAGGCGTTGCGCGACGGGATCGGGCAATTGGCAGCGGTCGTGGCGAACGAACTTGGCACCGCGCTGGGCGAAGCGGAGGCCGGGGCAAGCCGGCTTTACCAGGCCAGCAGCGACGCCCACCCGCTCATCACCGGTGCGCGCGACGCGGCGGTCGAGGCCAGCGAACGGATTGCCTCGGGCGGGCAGGTCCTCGAGGCGCAGGCGCAGCAATGGGCGGCGCTCAGCGGCCAGCTCGACAGCGGCATCGCCGCCGCGGGCGAGCGGATCGCCTCTCTTCGCGATGCCATTGCCGGCGCATCTGGCGAGGCCGATCGCCTGTCGAACGAGACCAGCGCCGCGTTGCTCGGCGCACTCAACCAGGTGCGCGAGGCCGCTGCCCATGCAGGCGAGAGGGCGCGTGAAGCGATCAGCGCCGCCATCCCGGAAAGTGCATCGGCACTCGGTGACAGCGCACGCGCGGCGCTTGAGCAGGTCGTCCGCGACACGGTGGCGCAGCAGCTGGCGGAGGTCGACCGGGTCGCGGTCAAAGCGGTCGAAAGCGCGCGCGCCGCGTCCGACCGGCTGACCCAGCAGATGCTGTCCATCGGCCAGAGCGCGGTGGCGCTGGAAGATTATGTCGAGAAGAGCCGCGAGGCGGCCAAGAAGGACGACGGCGAAGATTTCAGCCGCCGCGTCTCCCTCCTGATCGATTCGATGCACTCGGCCGCGATCGACGTGCAGAAGATCCTCAGCGACGAAGTCGATGAGAAGGCATGGAGCAGCTATCTCAAGGGCAATCGCGGCGTGTTCACCCGGCGTGCGGCGCGCCTGATGGGATCCTCGGAATCGCGTGACCTGTCGCAGCACTACGAGACGGACGGGGAATTCCGCCACGCGGTCGACCGATTTGTCCATGACTTCGAAGCGATGCTGCGGCGGATGACGTCGGAGCGCGACGGCGGACCGATCGCGGTGACGATGATGTCGAGCGATATCGGGAAGCTCTATGCTGCCCTCGCCCCGGTAGTGGAGCGGCGGCGCTAGGCGCTTCGGATCGGGTCGATGGCCTCAACGTCGCTGATATCGATCCAACCGTAGATATAGTTGGCCACGAACAGGGCGGTCAGGACGAAAGCGATGGCCAGCGCGCGCAGCAGGTGACGAGGCAGGTCGAACTGGTGCGGTGCGCTCGGCGCCTGGCCCGGCACCAGGTCGACGCCCGCTTCCTCAGCGGTCTTGATGCCGAACGGCAGCGTCACGAAGGCGCTGAAGCAGAAGAACAGGAAGTAGATCGCAAGGATCGACGTCGCCTTCACCGGTCATCCCCTTCCGCGAAGATGACATCGACAATGGGTTTCTTGCCCGTCCACACGGTGGCGCAACGGCGGACGGCGAGCCTTACGGCCTCCCGCGCCTTTTCAGTATCGGCCTTCGGATCGTAGGCGCGACGGGCAGCGTCGGTGGCGTCGGCAAGGAAGTCGGCGCGGTCTGCCTCGACCGGGACGCCGAACGGACGGATTACGGGATCAGCTCGCAAGGGCTCCCCCGCGGCGCAGGGCAAGGCCACTGTCAACAAGCCCTGGTAAGCCATCTTGCGACGCTCGGCGAGGGTCGCGCCGTCGGCCGGGAGGATCACATCGCCGTCCAGCACGAGGCGGCCGACCCGCTCCTCCCCGACCTTTTTCGGACCGTTCGGCGACAGGCGGACGAGGTCGCCATTCTTCTGGACGATGCTGGCGGGAACGCCGGTCGCCAGCGCCAGCCGCGCCTGCTCGCGCATGTGCCGCGCCTCGCCGTGAACCGGCACGACGATCTCCGGACGCATCCAGCGGTACATCGCCTCGAGTTCGGGCCGCCCCGGATGGCCGGACACGTGAATGTGCGCCTGGCGTTCGGTGACGATGTTTACCCCGAGATCGCTAAGCGCGTTCATGATCCGCCCGATGGCGATTTCGTTGCCCGGGATCTGCTTCGACGAGAAGACGACCGTATCGCCCTCGCCGATCTTGAGGTCGTGATTGTCGAATGCGATCCGCCCGAGGGCGGCGCGCGGCTCGCCTTGTCCGCCCGTGGCGATGATCATCACCTCGCGCTTGGGCAGACGCATGGCGGTTTGGAAATCGACCGTTTCGGGGAAGTCCTTGAGGTATCCCGTGGCCCTCGCGACGCGCAGGATCCGATCGAGGCTGCGCCCGGCGACGCACAGCCGCCGGCCGGTTTCGGTCGCGACCTTGCCTAGCGTCTGGAGGCGGGCCGCGTTGGAGGCGAACGTCGTGATGAGGACGCGACCCCTGGCCGCTTCGACGATGTCGCGAAGGCCATCGTGAACGCTCTTTTCGCTGCCCGACGGCGTGTTCTGGAACACGTTGGTGCTGTCGCAGACCAACGCCAGTACCCCCTTGTCGCCGACCGCGCGCAGTTCTTCCTCGCTGGTCGGTTCGCCCAGCACCGGCGTTTCGTCGATCTTCCAGTCGCCGGTATGGAAGACGTTGCCGTGCGGCGTCTCGATCAGCAGCCCATTCCCTTCCGGGATCGAGTGGGCGATGGGCACGAAGGTGACCTTGAACGGGTCGAGGTCGATCGATCCGCCGCGCTCGATGACGACCAGCTTGACCTGACCGGTCAACCCTTCTTCTTCGAGCTTCCCGGCAATCAGCCCCGCGGTGAAGGGCGTGGCGTACAGCGGCACCTTCAGGTCGGCCGCCATATACGGGAGCGCGCCGATATGGTCCTCATGCCCGTGCGTGAGGACGATGCCGACCAGGTCCTTCATCCGCTCCTCGATGAACTCGAGGTCGGGGAGTATGAGGTCGATGCCCGGATAATCTGTATCGGCGAAGGTGAGGCCCAGGTCGGCCATCAGCCACTTGCCCTCGGTGCCGTAGAGATTGACATTCATGCCGATCTCGCCCGACCCGCCAAGCGCGAGAAAAAGCAATTCCTTGCCGGGCGTCACGAGGCGCGCTCCGCCAGCATCGCGAGTCCGCGGATAGTGAGATCCGGCTCGATCCGGTCGAACGCCTCGGTATGCTTGTCGAACAGGGCGGCAAGACCGCCGGTGGCGATGACCGTCACCGGACGGCCGATTTCACGTTTCATTCGCGCAACAAGCCCTTCGATCAACGCCACATAGCCCCAGTAAACACCGCTCAACATCTGCTTCTCGGTCGTGTCGCCGATCACCGATCCGCCATTGGGCGCGGCAATGGCGATGCGCGGCAACTTGGCCGCAGCGCTGACCAGTGCATCGAGCGACAGGTTGATGCCCGGCGCGATGATCCCGCCCTTGTAGGCACCGCTGAAGTCGACGTGGTCGAACGTCGTCGCGGTGCCGAAGTCGATGACGATCAGGTCGCCTTCGGCCACGGCTTGGGCAGCGATCGCATTGAGCGCGCGGTCGGCGCCGACGCTGGCCGGATCCGGCACGTCGAGGCGGATCGGCCATGACGCCTTGCCCTGCCCGGCGACAAGCGGTTCGACGCCGAAATATTTGCGACTCAAGACGTCGAGGTTGTGCAGCGCGCGCGGAACGACGGTGCCGATGATCACCTTGCTGACGTCGGCGCGGGTGAAGCCGTCGAGCTCCATCAGCTGGTGGATCCACACCGCATATTCGTCGCCGGTGCGGCGCGGATCGGTGGCAATGCGCCAGCGCGCCTTGATCTCTTCGCCGTCGACCAGCGCGGCGACGACATTGGTGTTTCCGGCATCGATGGCAAGCAACATGCGGGCCTCTTAGACGCGTGGGGCGCTCAACGGAAGAACACGTCGCCGGTACGGACGATCTCGACCGAGCCATCGGCTTTCCGGAGGCGGAGCGCGCCGTCGGGTTCGAGGCCCTCAAAGGTGCCGGCCATCCGATCGCTCTCGGACGTGTGGACGGTCAGCGGTGTACCCGCCGGATGCGCCCGCGCCTCCCACGCGCGGATGAGCGTCGACGGCTCTGCCATGCGCCACGCGCCAAGCAAGCGGGCGAAGGCGTCCGCGAGGGTTGGCGCAAAGTCTTGCGGGGACACCCGAGCATCGAGTGACGCCGTCTTCCTCCCCTCGATCCTCGGCGCGACGGCAAGATTGACGCCGAAACCGGCGACGATCCGGTCGTCGGCCCGCTCGAGCAAGATCCCGGCTAGCTTGGCTTCGTCCAGCATCAAGTCATTGGGCCATTTCAGGCAGAACGGAGCGTCGGCGGCGAAGCCTTCAACGGCTTCAAGAAGAGCGAGGCCGGCGACCATCGCCAAGGTGTGCGGTGGCGGATCTGCCTCGCGCAACCGGATCAGGGTCGAGCCGAAGAAGTTGCCGTCGAGCCCTTCCCAAGTCCTGCCCTGACGCCCCTTCCCCGCATCCTGGCGAAGGGCGACCAGCCAGTCACCTTCCGCAACCAAGGTGTCTGCCAGCAGGCTCGCGTTCGTCGAGCCGATGCGCTCGACGATCCGGATCGTCAAAAGATCGACCGTGCGGCGTTGAGGCTTGCGTCGCCGAGCGGCCCGATAAGCAGGTAGCCCAGCGGGCTGATGATCAGCGCGCCGAGGCCGATCAGCACGCTTTCCAGCGCGGTGCCGGCCTTGGCGATCGGCGCGGCGGGCGCGTCGAAGTACATCACCTTGATGATGCGCAGGTAATAAAAAGCGCCGACCACCGTGCCGAGGATGCCGGCCACCGCCAGCGCGATGTAACCCTCCGCCACGGCGGCATTGAACACCATCAGCTTCGGCCAGAAACCGAACAGCGGAGGGATGCCGGCGAGAGAGAACATGAACATCGCCAATGCCAGCGCAAGACCGGGGCGCGACTGCGACAGGCCGGAAAGACGATCGATCGCTTCGACCGGCTGGCCGTCCTCATCCTTGAGGCGCAGCACGCACAGGAAGGCGCCGAGCGTCATCACGACATAGACCGCCATGTAGGTCAGGACCGACGCCGCGCCGTTCTCGCCGCCGGCGACGAGGCCGATCAGTGCGAAGCCGACATTGTTGATAGACGAATAGGCTAGCAGTCGCTTGATATTTGTCTGGCCCCAAGCCGCGACAGCGCCGAGGAAAATCGAGGCCAGTGCGGCGAAAATCATGATCTGTCGCCAGGCGTCGATCGCCGGACCCATCGCATCGAGGCAGATACGCACGCCGAGCAACATTGCCGCCACCTTGGGCGCGGAGGCGAAGAAGGCGGTCACTGGCGTCGGCGCGCCTTCGTAGACGTCCGGAGTCCACATGTGGAACGGCACGGCACTGATCTTGAACGCGACGCCGGCGAGCGTGAACACCAGCGCGAACAGCAGGCCGAGCGAGTGCATCCCGTCACGCGCGAAGGCGGCGGCGATGCCGCTGTACTGAGCGGTGCCGGTAAAGCCGTAGAGCAGCGACAGGCCATAGAGCAGGATGCCGCTGGCCAGCGCGCCGAGGACGAAATATTTGAGGCCGGCCTCGGCGGAGCGCTCGTCCGTGCGCCGATAGCTGGCGAGGACGTAAGAGGCGAGGCTCATCAGTTCGAGGCCGACGTAGAGCGTAACGAGGCTGGTCGCGGCAACCATCACCGACATGCCGACCGCGCTGAACAGGATCAGCACCGGGTATTCGGCGCCATGCTCGCTCTCGCGTTCGAACCAGCCATGCGCGGCGACGATCGCCACCGCGGCGGCGAGGAAGATGATCAGCTTGCCGAACGCGCCGAAGCTGTCGGCGACGATCAGGCCGCCGAACAGCGGCCCGGCCGTCTGCGGCGCGCCGATCAGGGCGACGCTCGCGCCCAGCAGCAACGCGACCGCGCCCCAGCTGGTGAGGGTCACACCCTTCCGTCCGGTAAAGGCGGCGACCATCATCAGCAGGATCGCGCCGACGGTCAGGATGATTTCGGGAAGGACGGCGGCGGTGTTCATCAATGCTGTCCTTCAGCCGCGTGGGCGGCGGGCTTGACGGGTTTGCCGGCGGTCAGGTGCGCGTCGCCCTGCGGCGCGGCCGGCTCGATCCGTTCGAGCAGGCGGCCGACGTCGGCGCGCATCGGCCGGATGAAGCTTTCGGGATAGACGCCCATCCACATCACGGCGGCCGCGATGGGGGCAAGCAGCCACAGTTCGCGCGCATCGAGGTCGGGCATGGCCGCGGCATCGGGGTTCTTCTGCGTTCCGTAACAGATGCGCCAGTAGAGGTAGAGCATGTAGGCCGCGCCGAGGATGATGCCCGTCGTCGCGACGATCGCGCCCCAGCTCGACGCCTCGTAGGTGCCGACCAGGCTCAGGAATTCACCAGCGAAACCGCTAGTGCCCGGCAGGCCGACGCTGGCCATGGTGAACAGCAGGAACAGCAGCGCGTATTTCGGCATGTTGTCGGCCAGGCCGCCGTAGCGCGCGATCTCGCGTGTGTGGAGGCGGTCGTAGATGACGCCGACGCACAGGAACAGGGCTCCCGACACCAGGCCGTGGCTGAGCATCACCAGCATCGCGCCCTCGATGCCCTGCCGGTTGAAGGCGAACAGGCCGAAGGTGACGAACGCCATGTGCGCGACCGACGAATAAGCGATCAGCTTCTTCATGTCATGCTGGACCAGCGCGATCAGCGAGGTAACGACCACCGCGATGCCCGACAGGACGAACACGAACGGCATCAGCTGCGCCGACGCTTCAGGGAACATCGGCAGGCTGAAACGGATGAAGCCGTAGCCGCCCATCTTCAGCAGCACGCCAGCAAGGATCACCGAACCGGCGGTCGGCGCCTGCACGTGCGCGTCGGGCAACCAGGTGTGGACTGGCCACATCGGCATCTTGACCGCGAAGCTGGCGAAGAAGGCCAGCCAAAGCCACCACTGCAGCGAGGGGTCGAAGTCGGTGTTCATCAACACCGGGATCGAGGTCGTGCCGGTCTTGCCGATCATCACCAGCATGGCGATCAGCATCAGCACCGAGCCGGCCAGCGTGTAGAGGAAGAACTTGTAGCTCGCCTTGATCCGCTCGACGCCGCCCCAGATGCCGATGATCAGGTACATCGGGATGAGGCCACCCTCGAAGAAGATGTAGAACAGCAGCAGGTCCTGCGCGGTAAAGACGCCGATCATGAGCGCTTCCATCAGCAGGAAGGCCGCCATATATTCCGGCACGCGCTTGTCGATGGAGCGCCAGCTGGCGCCGATGCAGATCGGCATCAGGAAGACACTGAGCGCGATCAGGAGGACGGCGATGCCGTCGACGCCGAGCGCATAGTTCAGCGGACCGCCGAGGTGGATCAGCTCCTGGAACTGCCACTGCGCCCCGTTCGGATCGTAGGCGGTCCACAGGAAGATGCCGAGGACGAAGTTGACCAGCGTCGCGGTGAGTGCCGTCCAGCGCGCGCCGTTGGCCGACTGGAACAGCGCCAGCGCGCCGCCCAGCAGCGGGACCGCGATCAGGATGGAAAGGATGGGAATGCCGTTCATCGGGCTCACTTGACCCACCAGAAGACCCAGGTCGCCGCGCCGATCAGGCCGAGCAGCATTACCAGGGCATAGCTATAGACGTAACCCGACTGGACGCGGGTCGTGAGGCGGTTGCCGACGGCGACAACCGTCGCCGCGCCGTGCGGGCCGAAGCGATCGATGGTCTGCTCGTCACCGCGCTTCCAGAAGAAGCGGCCGAGCGCGAGCGCCGGACGGACGAACAGGAAGTTGTAGAGCTCGTCGAAATACCATTTGTGCATCAGGAAGCGGTGCAGTTGCGGGAACATGCCGACGAACGCAGCGGGCGCGTCCGGCTGGCGGATGTAGTTGCGGTAGGCGATCGCGAGGCCGACCAACATCACCGCGAACGGAGTCCACTTCACCCATGCCGGAACCTCGTGGCTGGCGTGCATGAGATGTTCGTTGAAGAACAGCGAGCCCTTCCAGAATTCCGCCCCGCCTTCCGGCTCGACGAAATAGTGGGCGAACAGGAAGCCCGATGCGATCGCGCCCAGTGACAGCAGGACGAGCGGGATGAGGATCGGCAGCGGGCTTTCGTGCGGGTGGTAGCCTGCCGTGCCCTCGACCGCATGCGCACCATGGTCGTGGGCGCTGTCATGATCGCTCGCCTCTTCCGCCTCGTCTTCATGGACGTGATGGACAGCATGCTGGATATGCTCGCTGCCCGCCCAGCGCGCCTTGCCGAAGAAGGTCAGGAAAATCAGGCGCCAGCTGTAGAAGCTGGTCAGCAGAGCGGCGAACGCGCCGAGCGCGAAAGCGATGTGGCCGTGGACGCTGCCGCTGGCCCAGGCGCTCTCGAGGATCGCGTCCTTCGAATGGTAGCCGGCGAAGCCGAGGCCGAACAGGCCGACGCCGGTGATCGCCAGCGTGCCGGCCATCATCGCCCAGAAGGTAATAGGGATCTCCTTACGGAGCGCGCCATAGTAGCGCATGTCCTGTTCGTGGTGCATGGCATGGATGACCGAGCCCGCGCCGAGGAACAGCAGCGCCTTGAAGAAGGCGTGGGTGAACAGGTGGAAAATCGCCGCGCCATAGGCGCCGACGCCGGCGGCGAAGAACATGTAGCCGAGCTGCGAACAGGTCGAATAGGCGATCACGCGCTTGATGTCGTTCTGCACCGTGCCGACCGTGGCGGCGAAAATGCAGGTCGCGGCACCGACGTAAGTGACCACCGTCATCGCGGTCGGCGACGTCTCGAACATCGGCGACAGGCGGCAGACCATGAACACGCCGGCGGTGACCATCGTTGCGGCGTGAATCAGCGCGCTGACCGGGGTCGGGCCTTCCATCGCGTCGGGGAGCCAGGTGTGGAGGCCCAGCTGCGCCGACTTGCCCATTGCACCGACGAACAGCAGCAGGCAGAGCAGCGTCATCGTGTCGACGGTCATGCCGGCAAAGCCGATGGTCGAGCCGGCCATGCCGGGCGCCGCGGCAAGGATCGCCGGGATCGACACGGTGCCGAACACCAGGAAGGTGCCGAAGATGCCGAGCGAGAAGCCGAAGTCGCCGACGCGGTTGACGACGAACGCTTTCAGCGCCGCCGCGTTGGCCGAGGGCTTATGGTACCAGAAACCGATCAGCAGGTAGGACGCCAGGCCGACGCCTTCCCAACCGAAGAACATCTGCACCAGGCTGTCGGCGGTCACCAGCATCAACATGGCGAAGGTGAACAGCGAGAGATAGGCGAAGAAGCGGGGCTGCGAGGGGTCCTCGCTCATATAGCCCCAGCTGTAGAGGTGGACGAGACTGGAGACGCTCGTCACCACGACCAGCATCACCGCGGTCAACGTATCGACCCGCAGTGCCCAGTCGACGCTCATGTTGCCCGAGCGCAGGAACTCCAACACCGGGACGACGGTCTCGTGACCCGACCCGCCGACGAACGACAGGAAGATCGGCCAGCTCAGCGCGCAGCTGATGAACAGCGCGCCGGTGGTGATCGACTTGGCGACGGTGTTGCCCAGCGCGCGATTGCCGAGACCGGTCACGATGGCGGCCAGCAGCGGCAGGAAAACGATGAAGATGATGGGGTGCATCAGCCGCGCATCCGGTTGACGTCGTCGACGGCGATCGAACCCATGCGACGGAAGAAGATGACGAGGATCGCGAGGCCGATGGCAGCCTCGGCGGCGGCGACGGTCAGCACGAACATGGCGAAAATCTGGCCGGTCACATCGCCCAGGTAGGCGCTGAACGCGACCAGGTTGATGTTGACCGCCAGCAGGATCAGCTCAATCGCCATCAGCATCAGGATGATGTTGCGGCGGTTGAGGAAGATGCCGAGCACGCCGACCGTGAACAGGATCGCGGCGACGACCAGATAGTGGACCAACCCGATCACAGCTTGACCCCCTCGCCGACCTTCGGCTGCAAATTCTTGATCGCCTTGGCCGGATCGCGGTCGACCTGGCGGGCGATATTCTGGCCGCGCGGGTCGCCGCGACGGCGATGGGTCAGCACGATCGCGCCGATCAGTGCGACCAGCAGGATCAGGCCCGCCAGTTCGAACGGCATCAGGAAGCGGCTGTAGAGCGCCTCACCGACCGCTTCGATGTTCGGCCGGACCTGCGCGCCGGCGGCGACACCGCCCGTCACCGGTCCCGCTTTCCACGCGTTGGCGGCGACGATCATCTCACCCATCAGGAACAGCGCGAGGATCAGGCCGAACGGCAGGTTCTTGGAGAAGCCGCTACGCAACTTCGAAAAGTCGATGTCCAGCATCATGACGATGAACAGGAACAGCACCGCGACCGCGCCGACGTAGACGATGACCAGCAGCATGGCGATGAATTCGGCGCCGAGCAGCAGCATCAGGCCGGCCGCGTTGAAGAAGGCGACGATCAGCCACATCACCGAATGGACCGGATTGCGGGCGAAGATGACGAACACGGCCGACGCGATGGTCATGGCCGCGAAAAGGTAGAAGGCGATGGTGGCGATCATGAGAGTGCGCGGCCCCTACCGATACGCCGCATCGGCGGCAAGGTTGGCGGCGATGGCCTGCTCCCAGCGGTCGCCGTTGGCGAGCAGCTTGGCCTTGTCGTAGAAAAGTTCCTCGCGGCTTTCGGTGGCGAATTCGAGGTTCGGACCCTCGACAATCGCGTCGACCGGACAGGCTTCCTGGCACAGGCCGCAATAGATGCACTTCACCATGTCGATGTCATAGCGGGTCGTCCGGCGGCTGCCGTCGGCACGCGGTTCGGCCTCGATGGTGATCGCCTGCGCCGGGCAGATCGCCTCGCACAGCTTGCAGGCGATGCAGCGCTCTTCGCCATTCGGGTAGCGGCGCAGCGCATGCTCACCGCGAAAACGCGGCGACTGCGGCACCTTCTCGTACGGGTAGTTGATCGTCGCCTTCGGCTTGAAGAAATACTTCAGCGTCAGGAGGTGCGCTTTCACGAACTCCCATAGGGTGAAGGCCTTGATGGTGCGCGCGATCATGCGGCAGCTCCGTAGCGGGTCAGCATCAGCCAGCCCGAGATGAGGGTGACGAACAGCAGGCTGAGCGGGAGGAAAATCTTCCAGCCCAGGCGCATCAGCTGGTCATAGCGGTAGCGCGGGACCGTCGCCTTCACCCAGGCGAAGACGAAGAAGAAGAAGCAGGCCTTGATGAACAGCCAGATCCAGCCCGGAATCACGTAGAGCGGTGCCCAGTCCAGCGGCGGCAGGTAGCCGCCCATGAACAACGTCGCGTTCAAGACGCACATCAGGATGACGTTGCCATATTCGCCGAGCCAGAACAGCGCAAAGCTCATCGACGAATATTCGGTCTGGTGACCGGCGACGAGCTCGCTCTCCGCCTCGACGAGGTCGAACGGCGTGCGGAAAGTCTCGGCCATCGACGAAATCAGGAACACCACGAACATCGGGAACAGCAGCGGGTTGAACATGAACCCGTTGAAGATGCCGAGCACGTTGCCCTTCTGCGCCATGACGATGTCGGTGAGGTTGAAGCTGCCGGCATAGAGCACGACGCAGATCAGGACGAAGCCGATCGAGACTTCATAGCTGACCATCTGCGCGGCGGCGCGAATGGCGGAAAAGAAGGGGTACTTCGAGTTCGACGCCCAGCCGGCGAGGATCACGCCGTAAACGCCGAGCGACGAGGCCGCGAGAATGTAGAGCAGGCCGACGTTGATGTTGGCCAGTACCACGCCGGCATCGAACGGGATCACCGCCCAGACGATCAGCGCCACCGTGAAGGTGATGATCGGCGCGATCAGGAACAGGCCCTTGTTCGCGCTGGTCGGGATAATGGTTTCCTTGAGGAAGACCTTCAGGCCGTCCGCGAAGCTTTGCAGCACGCCGCCCGGGCCGACCACGTTGGGACCCTTGCGCAGCGCGAAGGCGGCCCACAGCTTGCGCTCGGCATAGATCACCATCGCCACCGCCAGCATCAGCGGAAGCGCGATCAGCAGGATGCCGACGACCGTGGCGACGAACCACGCCCAGTCGTAATTCATGCCGAGAGATTGAAACCAGGCGGTCATTCCGCGGCCTCCGCGAAGGAGGCGCCGTGGACCAGTTCCTCGCTGCAGCGCTTCATCGTCGGGCTGGCCCGGCAGATGGCGTTGGTGAGGTAGAAGTCGGTGACTGGATAGGCGACCGAGCCGCTCGCCTTCTTGTCGAGCTTGGGCGGGTTCCAGCCAAGGTCGAGGATCGTGCCCTCGTCCGCGCCGAGGCCCGGCGTATCGGCGATCATCGCGTCGCGCAGCTGGTCGAAGCGATCGAACGGTAGCGGCCGGCCGACGAGGTCGGAAAGCGCACGAAGGATCGTCCAGTCCTCGCGAGCATCGCCCGGAGGGAAGGCGCCGCGCTCGCTGCGCTGCACCCGGCCCTCGATGTTGACGAAGGTGCCGTGCTTTTCGGCGTAGGCCGCGCCCGGCAGGACCATGTCGGCGCTCTTCGCGCCCGCATCGCCGTGGTGGCCGATGTAGACGGTGAAGGCGTCCTTGAACGTGCCGTCGCGCACTTCGTCGGCGCCGAGCAGGATGACCAGTTCCGGCTTGGCCTTGATGACGTCGGCAAGGCCGCCCTTTTGGGCATAGCCGAGCATCAGGCCGGCCATGCGGGCGGCGGAGGTGTGGAGGACGTTGAAGCCGTTCCAGTCGCCCTTGATGAATTCCCCCGCAGCGGCGAGCGAGGCGCCCTGCCCGCCCGCGGCCAGCGCCCCGGGACCGGCCAGCAGCAGCGGCCGCTCAGCGTTCTTCAGCGCATCGCTGGCGGCCTTGGGCAGCTTGCCGATCAGGGCAAGATCGTCGCCCAGCCATTCGACGCCGTAACCAAGGTCGACCTCGGGCCCGATGCCGAACACCTTGGCGCCACGCTTCACCGCCTTGCGCAGGCGGGTGTTGACCAGCGGCGCTTCCCAACGCGGGTTCGAACCGTAGAGGACGACGACGTCGGCATTCTCGAGTTCGGCAATCGGCGTGTTGAACCGCACCGCGCCGAGCGAGCTCACGTCATAGTCGAGGCCGGTCTGGCGTCCTTCGAGCAGGGTCGAACCGGCACCGGCGAGCAGCGCTTTGGCGGCGTACATCGTCTCGGCATCGAGCAGGTCGCCGGCGATCGCCGCGACCTTGCTGCCGGCCTTCTTGAACTGCTTGGCAAAAACGTCGAGCGCCTCGGCCCAGGTTGCTTCCTGGAGCTTGCCCTTCACTCGCATCCACGGACGGTCAAGGCGATTTCGCACCAGCGCGTCGACGTGGTGGCGGGTCTTGTCGTGGGCCCACTCCTCGTTCACCGCATCGTTGATCCGCGGGAGCACGCGCATGACCTGACGGCCGCGCACGTCGAGGCGGATGTTGGTGCCCATGGCGTCCATGACGTCGATCGCCGGGACCTTCTTCAGCTCCCAGGGCCGCGCTTCGAAGCTGTAGGGGCGCGAGAGCAGCGCACCGACCGGGCAAAGGTCGACGAGATTGCCCGACAGCTCACTGGTCAGCGCGGTTTCGAGGTAGGAGGTGATCTGGGCATCCTCGCCGCGGAACAGCATGCCCATCTGTGGCGTGCCGGCGACCTCGTCGCTGAAGCGAACGCAGCGGGTGCACTGGATGCAGCGGGTCATCGCCGTCTTGACGATCGGGCCCATGTACTTGTCTTCGACCGCGCGCTTGTTCTCCTCGTAGCGCGAGTGGCCGCGGCCATAGGTCATGGCCTGGTCCTGCAGGTCGCATTCGCCGCCCTGATCACAGATCGGGCAATCGAGCGGGTGATTGATGAGGAGGAATTCCATCACCCCCTCGCGCGCCTTCCTGACCATCGGCGTGTCGGTGCGGATCGCCTGCCCGTCGGCGGCCGGCAGCGCGCACGACGCCTGCGGCTTGGGCGGGCCCGGCGCGACTTCGACCAGGCACATGCGGCAGTTGCCGGCGATGCTCAGCCGTTCGTGGTAGCAGAAACGCGGGATTTCCTTGCCGGCCAGCTCGCACGCCTGGAGCACGGTGGCACCGGCGGGAACCTCGATTTCGACACCGTCTACGGTAAGCTTGGGCATTCTCGTTCCGTGTGGCCTCGGCAAGGACGTTACGCGCAAGAAAAAGCGCGCCGCGCCCCTTTGGCGGGGCGGGCGCGCTTATTCAAGCCGCAAGGTGGCTTTTATGCCCGCGTTTTAGCCGCGTTTCATCCAGTGATAGAGGCCCGCAGCCACCGCACCGCGCTGTTCCTGCGACGAGAAGTTCGACGGCGGGACAGAATATCCACACTCGGGCGTCCTTGCGAACAGCGCACTAAGAGCGGCCTTCTCGGCCGGAGTCGCGATCCGGGCCTGGAGCACCTTCATCGCTAGTCCCGGCGAGTAGACCGCCAGACAGCGACCCACGGTGTCGAGCGAGCGGCCCGCGGAGTCGGTATAGAAGGGTTCGGCCACCGAGACATTGACGGCTTTCGCACGATCCTCGAGGGTCGGGTTCGACGACTTGACCAGTTCCTCGGCAAGGGCGCCGTTGATCAGCGGGATCGGGATACCGGCGGCATCCGCCGTCGCGCAGCGGCTATACTTGCGCTTCAACGCATAAACGAGATTTGCGTATTCCGGATCGCGGGTCATCGCGCCTCCCAGCAGGTCGCCGGCCGCGTCGGTACGGCGCGCAAGGCATTTGGCGACACCGTCCGCCACCTCGTACTGCGATTCCTGCGCCTTCTTCCCGATCAGGATCTTGCTGTCGAAATCCCGCTGGAACACGCCATTCAGATTGGGGCGGCGCATCTCGCGCGAATCCGGGACATTCGGCCTCCCGGATTGCGCTTGCGCCATGGCAGGCGCGCTGGCGACGACGGACGTGGCGGCAATGACAAGCCACAGTAATTTGCGCATCGAAGTACCTCCTGAACTTAGGCGATCATGCTCGCTCTATTCAGTCGATTATGCAAGCCTCAACCCTGTCTCCCGCCTTAGTTGCGAACGCTTTGATGCTTACTGCGCCGACACGAGGCGAAAGCTCGCCGTCGCAAGGATCGAGCGAAGCGAAAAGGGTTCGACTTCAAGGTTCGCGCCGACTTTCTTCCCGCATATGCCGGCGACCGGCGCCAATCCGGCAGTCGACTTGGTTTCCTCGGTCGAACCGATTCCCGTGGCGAACAACCCTGCAACGTCGTCCGGCGCCGAGCGGGCGACGCACATGGCGATGGCGTCACTGGGCGCATAGGTTTCCGCCTTCTTGCCGGCCGAACGGGCAATCCGCGCCCCAAGCGGCGCGGCGTCGGATTTCAGCATCGCTTCGGCCAGCGCCGCCGCGAACGGAAGACCGGTTGCGCGCATCTTGCCGCGGATGGCAAGGCAGTCGCGGTTGTTCTCGGCCAACGCGCGAAGACCCATGCGATAAGCGGGAGTGCGGAAATCTTCGGTCAGCACGTCGTGCGTCTTGGCGGGGCTGGCCTTGGCGACGCACTGGCCGAACGCGGCCATGGTCTGGCGGGCACGTACCGACGTCACGGGCGCATCGGCTGCTATCAGGGGCGGGCACAAAAGACCGGAAACGAACAACGCTACGATCAACTTACGCATCGACAGACCCCTCACGCATTGCCGCGAGTCGCGCGGCCACCCACAGAGGCTTAATCCGATGCGAAGACGGGCGGAAGCCGCCCTACTCTGCGGCCTCGCGGGTATCGGCACCCTCGCGCTTGGCGATGCGACGCTCCAGTTCGGGGCGGAAGTGACGGATCAGGCCCTGGATCGGCCACGCCGCGGCGTCGCCCAGCGCGCAGATCGTGTGACCCTCGACTTGCTTGGTCACGTCGTAGAGCCGGTCGATCGTCGGCACATCGGCATCGCCGGTGCGCAGCCGCTCCATCGTCCGCCACATCCAGCCGGTGCCTTCACGGCACGGCGTGCACTGGCCGCAGCTCTCGTGCTTGTAGAAATAGCTGATGCGGCTGATGGCGCGGACGATGTCGGTCGACTTGTCCATGACGATGACCGCTGCCGTGCCGAGGCCGGAGCCCAGCGCCTTCAAGCCGTCGAAGTCCATCGGCGCGTCCATGATCTCGGCCGCCGGGACGAGCGGGACGGACGAGCCGCCGGGGATCACGGCGAGGAGGTTATCCCAGCCGCCCTTGATGCCGCCGCAGTGCTTGTCGATCAGCTCCTTGAACGGGATGCTCATCGCTTCCTCGACCACGCACGGGTTGTTCACATGGCCCGAGATCTGGAACAGCTTGGTGCCGGCGTTGTTCTCCCGGCCGAAGCTCTTGAACCAGTCGGCGCCGCGACGGAGAATCGTCGGGACGACGGCAATGCTCTCCACATTGTTGACCGTGGTCGGGCAGCCGTAGAGGCCCGCGCCGGCCGGGAACGGCGGCTTGAGGCGCGGCTGGCCCTTCTTGCCTTCGAGACTTTCCAGCATCGCGGTTTCTTCGCCGCAAATGTAGGCGCCCGCGCCGCGGTGGACGAACAGGTCGAAGTCGTAGCCCGAACCCGCCGCATTCTTGCCGAGCAGGCCGGCGGCGTAAGCTTCGGCGACAGCTTTCCGCAGCGCCTCGGTTTCGACGATGAATTCGCCGCGGACGTAAATGTAGCCCGCGCGCGCGCGCATCGCGAAGCCGGCGATCAGCGCGCCCTCGACCAGCTTGTGCGGGTCGTGGCGAAGGATTTCGCGGTCCTTGCAGCTTCCGGGCTCGGATTCGTCGGCATTAATGACGAGGAAGTTGGGCCGGCCCGGGGTCGGCTCCTTGGGCATGAAGCTCCACTTCATACCGGTCGGGAAGCCGGCGCCGCCACGTCCGCGCAGGCCCGATGCCTTGACGATCTCGATGATCGGGTCCTGCCCCAACTTCATCAGGTCGGCAGTGTTGTCCCAGTCGCCGCGCGCCTGCGCGTCCTTCAGCGACGGGGACTGGTAGCCGTAAAGGTTGGTGAAGATGCGGTCCTTGTCGGACAGCGAGGTGATGCCGGTCATGACTGTGCCGGGCCTTTCTTGTTACCCAGACCACTCAGGCCGCCGAACAGGATGCCGAGGATCAACCAGACGACCCACCCGCCGCCGCCGAGAAACTTGATCACGGACACCGCCAGAAAGGCAAGGCCGACGACCCGAAGGCCGGTTTTGCGCGACTCGGTCATGCGGCCGACCCATGCATGACGAACCAGGCCGCAACGGCCAGGATCGCTAGAATGACGACGAACTTGATTGCTCCCGTGATGAAGCGGAAGGCGAGGAACGCGACGACCAGCGCGATCAGGATGGCGACGAGGCTCATTTGAGGCGCTTACCGCCGAACTTGTTCTGCGCGAACATGACGATGCCGACCGCCAGCGCGACGATAATCGCGACCTTGACCAGTTTCAGCAAAACGCCGGCGAGCAGTACGACGATGATGATGGCGATCAGAATGCCCATTACCACTGCCCCCGATAGTCGTAGTTGCGCTCGGCCATTTTCTTGAGCGTGGTCGGCCCGCCTTCCGGCGCGCTCGTCTGGCGCTCGACCTGCGGACCCGCCTTCGGCTTCTTGCCGTCGGCCAGCGCGTCGAGGATCGCGGTCATGCTCTCCTCGGTCAGGTCCTCGTAATTGTCATCGTTGATCTGGACCATCGGCGCGTTGGTGCAGGCGCCGAGGCACTCGACTTCGGTCAGCGTGAACAGGCCGTCGCTGGTCGTCTGGCCCTTGCGCATTCCGCGCTTGGCACAGGCCTTCAGCACATCGTCCGAGCCGCGCAGCATGCACGGCGTCGTGCCGCACACCTGAACGTGGAATTTGCCGACCGGCACCAGGTTGAACATGGTGTAGAAGCTGGCGACTTCCTGCACCGCGATCGGTGGCATCGACAATTCGCGCGCGACGAATTCGATCACCGGGATCGGCAGCCAGCCCTGCGTGCCCGTCATTTCGCCGACCTGGCGTTGAGCAAGGTCGAGGAACGGGATCGACGCCGACATCTGGCGGCCCGCCGGATAACGCGACACGATGTCCGCCGCCGCCTTGGCGTTGGCCGGCGACCAGGCGAAGTCGCCCCACTCGGCGCGGAGCTCCGGGGTGTCAGCAGCGAAATGGCGCTCGGCCATTATTCGGACTCCGTCATAAATTTGTGCACGAAGGGGCGCCCGCCCCAGATGAAACCGAACAGAATCAGGCCCGCGACCGCACCGATCGGCGGCACCGCCCAGATGCCATAGTCGTAGAGCGCTCGATTGATCTGGCCGAGGTTGAGTACCAGCAGAACGGCTCCGGCGAGCGCCAGGAAGATCACTGCAGCGCGCAAGGTAAGATTAGGCTGTTCCGCGGGGAAGAAACGATCAGCCATGCGCTTCCTCCTTCGGCGCCGAACCGGCTTCGCGTTCTGCACGGCGCTTGGTCACGCGCGGACTGAGCCATGCCCACCACAGCGCCATGAACATCGAGCTAGCAATCACGCCGCTCGTACCGGTCAGGAAGGGAATCTCCGGAAATGCGACGAGATGCGCGTTGGATGCCCAGGATACGACAACCCAAATACCGCCGACGATAGCGATCAGGCGCCGGTGCCGTTGAGCGAATGCATCGATCCGATCGATAATGCCGTCGATCACCGGTCGCATTCCCCGAAGACGACGTCGATCGCGGACAGCACGGCGGTGGTGTCGGCCAACATGTGGCCCTTCATCATGAAGTCCATCGCCTGGAGATGGCTGAATGCGGTCGGGCGGATCTTGCAGCGGTACGGCTTGTTGGTGCCGTCGGCGACGAGATAGACGCCGAATTCGCCCTTGGGGCTTTCGGTCGCGACATACACTTCGCCCGCCGGGACGTGATAGCCCTCGGTGTAAAGCTTGAAGTGGTGGATCAGCGCTTCCATTGACTGCTTCATCTCGCCGCGCTTGGGCGGGAAGACCTTGCGGTCGAGGCTGCCAATCGGGCCCGCCGGCATGTCCTTGAGGCACTGACGCATGATGCGCGCCGACTGGCGGACTTCCTCGACGCGGACCATGAAGCGGTCGTAGCAATCGCCCTTGGTTCCCACCGGAATATCGAATTCCATGCGGCCGTAGACTTCGTACGGCTGCGAGCGGCGGAGGTCCCACGGGATGCCGGCTGCGCGGATCATCGGTCCGCTGAAGCCCCACGCCAGCGCGTCTTCCTTGCTGACCGTGCCGATGTCGACGTTGCGCTGCTTGAAGATGCGGTTGTCCGCGACCAGCGAAATCGCGTCCTCGAACAGCGGCATGCGCTTGTCGAGGAAGGTCGCCATGTCGGCCAATACCTTCTCCGGAATGTCCTGGTGGACGCCGCCGACGCGGAAATAGTTGGCGTGCATGCGCGCGCCCGACACCGCTTCGTAAAGCTGCATCGTGTCTTCACGCACTTCGAACAGCCACAGGTTGGGCGTCATCGCGCCCACGTCCATCACGTGGCTGCCAAGGTTCAGCATGTGGTTGGAGATGCGGGTCAATTCCGCCATCAACACGCGGATGTACTGCGCGCGCAGCGGCACCTCGAGGCCCATCAGCTTCTCGACCGCCAGCACGTAGCTGTGCTCCATGCACATCGGCGAGCAGTAATCGAGCCGGTCGAAGTAAGGCAGCGCCTGGGCGTAGGTGCGATATTCGATCAGCTTTTCGGTACCGCGGTGGAGCAGGCCCACGTGCGGGTCGACCCGTTCGACGATTTCGCCGTCCAGCTCCATGATCAGGCGCAGCACGCCGTGGGCCGCAGGGTGCTGGGGGCCGAAGTTGATCGTGTAGTTGGAAACCGTCTGGTCGCCGGCGGTCGGCTTGTCGCCGTCCTGGGGCGCGCCGACCATGACATCGAGCGTCTGGGTCATGCCTCACCCTTTTTCTTGCGCGGCGTACGCTTCGGTTCGGCCTTGGCCGTCGCCTTCGGGCTGGCCGCCTTCTTGGCCGCAGGCTTGCGCGCCGCCTCGGTCGCTTCTTTTTCGGCCGGCTTGCCGGCGCCGGTGTCGGCGGGCTTCTCGGTCGTCTTGGGCGTGGGCGGCGGCGGCGCGGGCGGCACGGTGGCCTTTTCATCGCCCGGCAGCTGGTAGTCCGGCCCTTCCCACGGCATCAGAAAGTCGAAATTGCGGAAATCTTGGGCGAGCTTCACCGGCTCGTACACCACCCGCTTCTCGGCTTCCGAATAGCGCAGTTCGACATAGCCGGTCTGCGGGAAGTCCTTGCGCAGCGGATAGCCCTCGAACCCGTAGTCGGTGAGAATACGGCGCAGGTCGGCGTTGCCGGCGAAGGTGACGCCGTACATGTCGAACACCTCGCGCTCGAGCCAGCCGGCGACCGGCCACAGCCCGGTCAGCGACGGCACCGGTGTGTCCTCGTCGGTCGTGACCTTGAGGCGCACCCGATGGTTCTCGGTGACCGACAGGAAATGGTAATTGACCTCGAACCGCTCCGGCCGGTTCGGGTAATCCGCACCGGCGATTTCCATCAGCTGCTGATAGCCGAACTGGTCACGGAGCAGGCGCGCCGCCTCGACCAGCCCGTCGCGGATGACGGTGACGGTCAATTCACCAGCCGCGTCCTTGGTCGAGACATGCGACGACCCGATCGCCTTGGCGAACGTGTCCGCAAAGCCTTCCCGCGGCTTGATGAGGGGGGCCGGACTGCTCATCGCTCGATCGTCCCCTCGCGGCGGATTTTTCGCTGCAACTGCATGATGCCGTAGAGCAGCGCCTCGGCCGTCGGGGGGCAACCCGGGACATAGACATCGACCGGCACGATCCGGTCGCAGCCGCGAACGACGGAGTAGCTATAGTGATAATAGCCGCCGCCGTTGGCGCACGAGCCCATCGAGATGACGTATTTCGGCTCGCTCATCTGGTCGTAGACCTTGCGAAGCGCCGGGGCCATCTTGTTGCACAGTGTGCCGGCGACAATCATCACGTCGCTCTGGCGCGGTGACGCGCGCGGGGCGACGCCGAAGCGTTCGAGGTCGTAGCGCGGCATGTTGACGTGGATCATCTCGACCGCGCAGCAGGCGAGGCCGAAAGTCATCCACCACAGCGAGCCGGTCCGGGCCCAGTGGACGAGGTCCTCGAGGCTCGCGACGACGAAGCCCTTTTCGTCGAGTTCGGCGCGCATGCTCTCGAACTTCGCCCTTTGTTCGGGCGACAGATCCGCTTCTTGCGGCTTGAGGCCGACCGTCGGGTCGGAAGTGGCGGGCATCACTCCCATTCGAGCGCTCCCTTCTTCCAAGCATAGGCCAGGCCAAGGCCAAGTTCCGCCAGGAACACGATCATCGCGCCCCAGCCAAGCCAGCCCGTATCCTTCAGGCTGACCGCCCAAGGATAGAGGAAGGCCGCCTCGAGGTCGAAGACGATGAACAGGATCGCGACCAGGTAGAAGCGAACGTCGAACTGCGAGCGGCTGTCCTCGAACGCTGGGAAGCCGCACTCATATTCGCTGAGCTTTTCCGAGTCCGGCTTGTGGGCGCCGGTGAAGCGCGACACGACCATTGGCAGGAAGACGAACGCGGTCGACAGCCCCAATGCGATGAGGATGAACAAGAGGATCGGCAGATACCCGGCGGCGACGTTGGCCAAGACTCTCTCCGGTGAGGGACGACGAAGTTGGCGGCTCTCTAGGACGCGAGGGCGCAGGGAGCAAGCGCTCCGCGACCTGAAATTGCCTCTAGCGCAACGCTCCCGCGAGGAGTTTGTGCAACTTCGAATGAAGCTCGCCGCTCGCTGCCAGATACTGACGGCGCTCGGCCCACTTGTCCTGCCCGCGGTAGTCGGTGACGAACCCGCCCGCCTCGCGCACCAGCAGGGTGCCTGCAGCGGTGTCCCAGAGGTCGAGGTCGTCCTCCCAGAAGCCGTCGAAACGGCCGGCCGCGACCCAGGCGAAGTCGAGGCTCGCCGCGCCCATGCGCCGCACGCCACTGACTTCCGGCGCGATCGCACCGTAGATCTTGGCCCAGCTGGCGACGTTGCCGCGTCCGAAGTGCGGCATGCCCGTGCCAATCAGCGCTTCGTCCAGGTGGCGGCGTGCCGATACGCGCAGTCGACGGTCATGGAGCCAAGCGCCCCTACCCTTCTCGGCCCAAAAGCTCTCGTCGGTCAGCGGCTGGTAGACCAGCGCGTGTGTGATTTCCGGCTCACCGTTCGGCTTCTTGTCCTCGACCGCGATCGAGATGCCGAAGTGCGGTACGCCATGAAGGAAGTTCGAGGTGCCGTCGAGCGGATCGACGATCCATCGCGGCTTGTCGGGATTGCCGTCGCTCTCGCCGCTCTCTTCGCTGAGGATACGCCAGTCCGGCCGGGCATTGCGCAGCTCGTCGAGAATCGTCGCCTCGGCCCGCTTGTCGGCCATGCTGACGAAGTCTGCCGGTCCCTTCCTCGAGACCTGCAGCTGTTCCACCTCGCCGAAATCGCGGCGCAGGCGCGGAGCCGCCTTGCGGGCGGCCTTTTGCATGACGGTGATCAGGCCGGAGTGCGAAACCATTAGTCGGCGCGCCTCACGTAGGTCTGTTCGTAGACGTCGACGACGATCTTGGTGCCGCTCGCGATGTGCGGCGGGACCATGATGCGCACGCCATTGTCGAGGATCGCCGGCTTGTAGCTCGACGAAGCGGTCTGGCCCTTCACCACCGCATCGGCCTCGACGATCGTCGCTTCGACCGTGTCGGGCAGCTGGACCGAAATAGGGCGCTCCTCGTGGAGCTCCATCACCACGTCCATGCCATCCTGAAGGAAAGCCGCGGCGTCGCCGAGCGTGTCGCGCGGGAGCGTGATCTGCTCGTACGTGTCCTTGTCCATGAACGTCAGGTCCTCGCCGTCGGCGAACAGGAACTGGAAGTCCTTGGTGTCAAGGCGGATGCGCTCGACCGTTTCCGCCGACCGGAAGCGGACGTTGGTCTTGCGGCCGTCGATGAGGTTCTTCATCTCGACCTGCATGTAGGCACCGCCCTTGCCGGGCTGGGTGTGCTGGATTTTGACGGCGCGCCAGATGCCGCCTTCATATTCGATGATGTTGCCGGGACGAATGTCTACGCCGCTGATCTTCATAGGTGATCCGCCTACATGCTGGAGAGATGACAAAGAGCCGACGGCGTTTTCGCCGCCTTACGCGGGAGCGCCCCTAGCGCTTCACCGACTTCCCGGCAAGCAGCGGATAGGGATTGATCGGCGTGCCCTGATACCATTTCTCGCCCGGCGCCATGCGGTTGATGGCGAAATGGAGGTGCGGTCCGTCGGGCGAGGCATTGCCGGTGTGGCCGACGAACCCGACCGGCGCGCCGCGCAGCAATCGCTGCCCCTCGTGCAAGCCCGGCGCGTAGGCACTGAGGTGGGCGTAATAGTAGGTCCACTGCTGGTCCGGCGAGCGGAGATAGGCGCTGATCCCGCCGCCGCCGTGCGAGAAGTAGAGCTTCTCCACCGTCCCCTGAGTCGCCGCGATGACCGGCGTTCCCTCCGCCGCCATGATGTCGATCGCGTCATGCACCCGGGCACCGCCCGCCCGTGCCTGCGTGAAGGTATCGGTGAGCTGCGCCGCCTTCACGCCTGTCACCGGTATGGCCAGTCCCGCCGGTCCGACCTCGACCGTCGTGGCGACGTCGAGCGGCGCGCCGTTCGCGCCGACGGTCTTCTTGGTCGGATCGGCGGTGACCGCGGACGGGGTCGGCGCCGGCGACAGCGCGCCGGTAATCCCCATGTAGAAGATCCAGAAGGCGCTGACCAAAATCGCGGTGACGACGACCAGTCCGAGTTTGCGCACCATCAAGCCTGGAACACCGCCTTGAAGCCTGGCGTCATGATCTGGCTGAGGCGCAGGACGTCCCAGTTGGTCATGCGGATGCAACCATGGCTTTGCGTCTTGCCGATTGTCTGCGGCTCCGGCGTGCCGTGGATGCCGTAGTGTTCCTTGGTCAGATCGAGCCAAGCGACCCCGACCGGGCCGTTCGGGCCGGGCTTCAACTTTTGCTCGGTCTTGCTGTCGTCGACGTCCCAGAACAGGTCCGGCTGGTAGTGGAACGGCGGCAGGTAAGCGTAGGTCGTCGCTTTCCAGGTACCGAGCGGCAACGGATCATGGTTGGAGCCGGTGGTGACCGGGAACTGCGCGACCAGCCTGTCCTCCTTGTCCATCACCTTGAGCAGGCCTTCCGACTTGTCGACCACGACATGATCGCCCTTGGGGGTCGACGTGTCGACGTTGAGCAATTTGAACCAAGGGTCGACGTCCGTCTTGCCATGATCGTTGTAGCTCGCTGCCTTGGGCACGACATTCGGCAAGCGAAGTGTCTGGCCGGGGCCGATGAGCTTGTCCCCGCCGTTCAACGCGACAATCGTATCGGGCGTCGTGTGGTAGGCCTCGGCCACCTTTTCCAGCATATTCCGGTAGCCCATCGACGGCAGCTTTGCCTGGTCTTCCGGCTTTTTGGGGAAGGGGTAGACGAAAGGCCCGCCAACTTGCTCGGGCGAGAGCGTCACCATGATGGTCGAAGGCCGACCGTCCGCCATCAGCGCCTGCTTCGTCGCGGCGTCCAGCTTGCCGGTCTTGGGCAGATCGCGCGATTCCTGGAAGCCGCGGATCGCACGCTCGATGTTCGATCCTTTGCGCCCGTCGATTACGCCCGACGAGAAGCCGGCGAGGTCGAGCAATACCTGGGCGTGGAAAGTCGGGCCGTCGATCGGCGATCCCTTGGTGCCCGGTGGCACCCAGGCCGTCGCCGAGGCGCCTGAGGTCGCCGTCGTCGGCGACTGCGCATCGAGCTTTTGGCCGTTGATCAGCGCACCTGCGGTGCTGATGGCGATGGCGAGTGAAAACAGCGAAACGATGGGCGTACGCGACACAGGACGATCTCCTCTTTCGAGGATGAACGCGGACGGGCGAATCTTGTTTCCCGACCGTTCCGTCCGGGCCGGTCAGCCCTTGAGCACCTCGTCGAAGGCGCGGACTGCCGCACAAGGATCGTCCGCGTTCCACACCGCGCCCATGACCGCGAGGAAGTCCGCGCCCGCGGCCACCAGGGGCGCGGCATTGGCCGGCGTGATTCCACCGATCGCCACGCACGGCAGTTCGAACAGGCCCGACCACCAGCTGAGGACTCCCGGCTCTGGCCGGTGTTCGCTCGGTTTGGTCGTGGTGGGATAGAAGGCGCCGAACGCCACGTAGTCCGCTCCGCGCTCCCCCGCGTCCATGGCCAGGTGGCGACTGTCGTGGCAGGTCACGCCGATCTGCGCTTGCGGGCCGAGGATCGAGCGAGCTTCCTTCGGATCACCATCCGACTGTCCCAGATGGACCCCGTCCGCGCCGAGGCGTTTGGCCATCGTCACACTGTCATTGACGATAAAGGCGGTGTCATGATCGGCGCAGATGCGGCGCAGCGGCTCGGCGAGGCGCGCGAGATCATGGTCCCCGAGGCCTTTCACCCGCAGCTGGAACGCGGACACGCGGCCGGTGTCCAGGGCCGCCTTCAAGCGGTCGGGAAAGCCGCCGCCGACGTCCTGAGGACTGATCAGGTATAGCTCGCAGGGATACTCACGCTCGGGCGCGGGGAAGATCGAATAGTCGAAGTCATCGTCGTCGAAGTCGTTCATGAACTGTCCAGTAGCCGAAGCGTTACGTCGGTCCAATGAAGACCTTGCTTCCTCTCGCGGCGACGCTATCCGCCCTCTCGCTCGGCGCTTGCGCCACCTTCCCGAACGGCCCGGTCGTCGACGGCGGCCCCGTCCGCAGCGACGGCCAGGCGATGCTCGGCCAGCCAACCCGCGTCGGATCGCTGGTCGCGACGCCTCAGACGTTGGTCGAGGACAGCCGCTGTCCGATGAATGCCCGGTGCATCTGGGCGGGCCGGGTGGTCGTGACGACGCGGATTGACGGTCCCGGCTGGCGCGAAACCGCCAACCTGACCCTCGGCCAGCCCTACCCGACCCATGGCACAACCATCACACTGACCTCGGCCCGGCCGGACAAGATGACCGGCACGACGGTTCCACCGCGGGCTTACACCTTCGGCTTCGAAGGTCGGCGCTAGGGCTTACTTGACCGAGGCCGCGTAGATCTCGTCGATTGCGCGGCCCAGCGTCGCGTCGAACTCGGAGTCCGACTGCTGGGCGCGAAGATCGCTCAGAAGTGCGCGGCTGAAGCTGGCGATCATGCCCGGGTTCTTGGCCAGCTCGGCGCAGGCGTCGGCGCGGCTGAAACCGCCCGACAGCGCAACGACCTTTAGAACATTCGGATGCACGGTCAGCGCATCGAACAGGCCGGCCTCGGCCGGGATCGACAGCTTGAGCATGACGGGCGCCGAGACGGTCTCCAGCGCCTTCAAAATCTCGTCCTTCAGGATCGCGTCCGACTGGGCGCGGTCGGCGCTCTTGATGTTCACTTCCGGCTCGATGATCGGGACCATGCCGTGGGAAAGGACTTGCTCGGCGACCTCGAACTGCTGCTTCACGACGGCGGCAATGCCTTCGGCATTGGCGGCGTTGATGACCGAGCGTTCCTTGGTGCCGAACACGCCGAGGCCCTTGGCGCGGGTCAGCAGCGCGTCGAGTTCCGGCATCGGCTTCATCAGCTGGACGCCGTTGGTTTCGTCCTCGAGGCCCTTGTCGATCTTGATGAAGGGCACGACGCCCTTGTCGATCAGCGCCTGCGGGGTCGGCTTGCCGTCGACCTGGCCGTCCATCGTGCGCTCGAACAGGATCGCGCCGATCACCTTCCCGCTGGCAAAGCTCGGCGCGTTGATAATCCGGCTGCGCATCTGGTGGATGAGGCCGAACATTTCCTCGTCACCCGAATATTCGCTCGGCTCGATGCCGTACCCGGCGAGCGCCTTGGGGGTCGACCCGCCCGACTGGTCCAGCGCCGCAATGAAACCGTCACCCTTGGCAATCTTCGCGTGCATGTCTTCGAACGTCATCTTGGTCCCCGCTGGCTGGATATGCATACGTATGCGAGCGGCCTCTAGCCGTGCCGTCGAGCGCCCGCAACCGTGAGACGGCGACGGACGTTCCGCCACGATGAACCACGACCTGAAACGCTTCCTCGACGCGCAGGATGGCACCTTCGAAGTGGCCCTCGGCGAATTGCTGGACGGCCGGAAGCGGACCCACTGGATGTGGTTCATTTTCCCGCAGCTGGCCGGGCTCGGGCGCAGCGAGACGGCCCGCTATTATGCCCTGGCGTCGATCGGGGAGGCGCGTGCCTTCCTCGACCATCCCGTCTTGGGCAGACGGCTGGAGCAGGCGGTCGTCGCGATCAACGGTCTCGCCAGCGACGACGCAAGGGCTATTTTCGGCGACATTGACGCACTGAAACTGCGCTCGTCGCTCACCCTTTTCCGCGAGGCCGGCGGCGGGCCGGCCTTCGACGAAGGACTGGAGAAGTATTTCGAGGGATCGCCCGACCCGGAAACGCTGCGGCTGCTAGGCGCTTAGCGCCGCGACACCGGGAAGCTTTCGGCCTTCCATCCATTCGAGGAAAGCACCGCCAGCGGTAGAGACGAAAGTAAACTCGTCCGCCACACCGGCATGATTGAGCGCCGCGACCGTATCGCCGCCGCCCGCTACCGAGATAAGGCTTCCGCCTTCCGTCAGCGCCGCGGCAGTGCGGGCGAGCGCAACAGTGGCCGCGTCGAACGGCGGCGTCTCGAAGGCGCCGAGCGGGCCGTTCCAGACGAGGGTCCGGCAGGTCTTCAGCGCATCGGCCAGCGCCTCGACCGCGGCCGGGCCGACATCGAGGATCATCTCGTCCGATGCGACCTCGTGAACGTTGCAGGTGCGAAGACTAGGCGGGTTGGCGGCGAATTCTTTCGACACCACGACATCGTACGGCAGGTGGATCGTGCAGCCAGCGGCATCGGCGGCCTCGAAGATCGCCTCGGCCTCACTGAGCAGGTCCTTTTCGCACAGCGACTTGCCGACATCGACGCCGCGTGCGGCGAGGAAGGTGTTGGCCATTCCGCCGCCGATGATCAGATGATCGACCTTGCCGACGAGGTTCTTGAGCACGGTGAGCTTGGTCGACACCTTGGCCCCGCCGACCACCGCCGCGACCGGCCGCTCCGGTTGCCCCAGCGCCGCGTCGAGCGCGTTCAGTTCGCGCTCCATCGCACGGCCGGCATAGCTCGGCAGCAACTTGGCCAGCCCCTCGGTCGATGCGTGGGCGCGGTGGGCAGCCGAAAAGGCGTCGTTGACGAAGAAATCGCCGAGCGCCGCCATCCCTTGGGCCAACGCGGGATCATTCTTTTCCTCGCCCGCGTGGAAGCGGGTATTCTCGAGAATGCCGATGTTGCCCGGCAGCATGGTCGAAATGCCGCGCGCCGCTTCCGGCCCCTGGCAATCCTCGATGAAGCGGACCGAGGTGCCGGTCAGGCGCGACAGCACCTGGACCAGCTGCGCAGTCGACATGTCGGGCCGCACCTCGCCCTTGGGCCGACCGAAATGCGACAGGAGCAGGACGATCGCGCCCTTCCCTGTCAGTTCCTGCATGGTCGGCAGGGCCGCCTTCAGCCGCGTGTCGTCGGTCACCTTCGCGCCATCCATCGGCACGTTGAGGTCGACGCGCACCAGCGCCTTTTGGCCCGTCAGGTCGGCGGGCAGGTCGTCGAGCGTCTTGAAGGCGGCCATGCTGGGTTAGCCGAGCTTCGCCATCGCGCCGGCCGTGTCGACCATGCGGTTCGAGAAGCCCCATTCATTGTCGTACCAGCTGACGACGCGGACGAGCTTGCCGTCGATGACCGCGGTTTCAAGGCTGTCGACGGTCGAGCTGGCGCTTGCACCGTTGAGGTCGATGGAGACCAGCGGCTCGTCGGTGTAGTCGAGCACGCCCTTCAGCGGGCCCGAGGCCGAGGCGTCCTTGAGGAGCTTGTTCACTTCCTCGACGCTGGTGTCGCGGCCGGGGGTGAACGTCAGGTCGACGAGGCTGACGTTCGGGGTCGGGACGCGGACGGCCGACCCGTCGAGCTTGCCCTTCAGTTCGGGAAGCACCTCTCCCACCGCGCGGGCGGCGCCGGTCGTCGTCGGGATGATGCTCATGCCGGCAGCGCGGGCGCGGCGCATGTCGCCGTGGATCTGGTCGAGGATCTTCTGGTCGTTCGTGTAGGCGTGGATGGTGGTCATCAGGCCGCGTTCGATGCCGATCGCGTCGTTGAGGACCTTGGCGACCGGCGCCAGGCAGTTGGTGGTGCAAGACGCGTTCGACACGATCTTGTGCTCGGCAGTGAGCTTGTCGTGGTTGACCCCGAATACGACGGTGAGATCCGCGCCCTTGGCCGGGGCCGAGATCAAGACGCGCTTGGCGCCTGCGTCGAGGTGCTTCTGGCCGCCTTCCTTGTCGGTGAAGAAGCCGGTGCACTCGAGCGCGATGTCGACACCCATGGCGGCATGCGGCAGCTTGGCCGGGTCGCGCTCGGCGGTGACCTTGATGCGCTTGCCGTCGACGATCATCTCGTCGCCCTCGGCCGACACCTCGCCCGGCCAAATGCCGTGGACGCTGTCGCGGCGGAACAGCATCGCGTTCGCCTTCGCGTCGGCCAAGTCGTTGATCGCGACCAGTTCGAGATCATGGTCGTCGCGGCTCAGGATGGCGCGGGCGACAAGACGGCCGATGCGGCCAAATCCGTTGATGGCGACTTTGGTGGTCATGCGATGTTCCTGTCCTTCATGTGCGCGGTGACGCGCTCGGTAACCTTCTCGGCGGTGAAGCCGAATTTCTCGAAAAGCTGTTCGGCGGGCGCCGACGCGCCGAAGCGGTCGAGACCGATGCGCAGGCCGTGGAGGCCGGTGTAGCGTTCCCAGCCGGTCGTGATGCCGGCCTCGATCGACACGCGCAGGATTTCGCGGTTGGATACGTCGGGGAGAATATCTTCCTTGTACCCGGCGTCCTGCGCGTCGAACAATTCGGTGCACGGCATCGACACGACGTCAGCACCGATGCCCTTCCCTTCCAGCGCCTTGGCGACGTTCATCGCCAGCTCGACCTCGCTGCCGGTGGCGATCAGGATCACCTTGCGCGCGGCCTCGGCTTCCTTGAGGCGGTACGCGCCCTTCGCCGAGAGGTTTTCGCCCGACGTTTCGGTGCGAAGCTGCGGCAGGTTCTGGCGGGAGAGCGCGAGAAGGCTCGGTCCGTCTGCGTCCAGAGCCGACGCCCAGCATTCGGCGGTCTCGACCGCGTCGCATGGGCGGAACACGCGCAGGCCCGGAATCGCCCGCAACGCCTGGAGATGCTCCACCGGCTGGTGGGTCGGACCGTCCTCGCCGAGGCCGATCGAATCGTGGGTCATGACATGGACGACCTTGGCCATCTCCAGCGTGCCGAGGCGGATCGCCGGGCGGCTGTAGTCGGAAAAGACGAGGAAAGTGCCGCCGTAAGGCAGTACTCCGCCGTGCAGCGCCATGCCGTTCATCGCCGCCGCCATGCCGAATTCGCGTATGCCGTAATGGATGTAGCGGCCGCCGTAGTTCGAGGCGTCGAGTACGTTGATGTTCTTGGTCTGCGTGTTGTTCGACGGTGTCAGATCGGCCGACCCGCCGATGGTCGACGCGCAGGCCGCGTTGATCGCATCCAGCGCCAGTTCCGACGCTTTGCGCGTCGCCACTTTCTGCGGGTTGGCGATCAGGCCGTCGAGATGGCCTTTTAGCCAGCCATGGTCGAGCTTGCCCGCCATGCGGTCGGAGAATTCGGCTTTCTTGCCGCTGTCGTCGAGCCGCTTGGCCCACGCCTTGCGTTCCTCGCCGCCGCGGGCCCCAGCCTCGCGCCAAACCTTGAGCACATCGTCGGGGATTTCGAACGGCGGCAGGTCCCAGCCCAGTTCCTTGCGCGCCGCGGCCACCTCGTCAGTTCCCAGCGGCGAGCCGTGCGTCGCGGCAGTGCCCTGCTTGTTGGGCGCGCCGTAGCCGATGATCGTCCGGCAGCGGATCAATGAGGGCCGGCCATCCGCGATCGCCTCGTCGATGGCTTTCGACACCTTGCCCGAGTCCATCCCGTCACACTCGGTCGTGTGCCAGCCCATCGCCTCGTAGCGGGCAAGGATGTCCTCGCGGCGGCTGAGGTCGGTCGGGCCGTCGATGGTAATCCGGTTGTCGTCCCACAGGACGATCAGGCGGCCGAGCTTGAGGTGACCGGCCAGGCCCGTCGCCTCGTGGTTGATACCTTCCATCAGGCAGCCGTCACCGGCCACCACCCAAGTGCGATGGTCGACCAATTCGTCGCCATAGACGGCGTTCAGGTGGCGCTCTGCGATCGCCATGCCGACCGCGTTCGCGAAACCCTGGCCCAGCGGACCGGTGGTGCATTCGACGCCGGGCAACATGAAGCTTTCCGGGTGGCCGGCGCACGGACTGCCGAGCTGGCGGAAGTTCTTGATGTCTTCCACCGTCGGCTTGGCGTAGCCGGTGAGATACAGCAGGGCGTAGAGCAGCATGGAGCCGTGACCAGCGCTCAGCACGAAACGGTCACGATCGGCCCACTGCGGGTCCGACGCGTCGAATTTCAGATGCTTCGTGAACAGGGCGGTGGCCGCGTCGGCCATGCCCATCGGCATGCCCGGATGCCCCGAATTGGCGGCCTGGACCGCATCCATGGCCAGGGCGCGGATGGCGTTGGCCAGTCGACGTTGGGTCGGCATTGGATCTCCCGTGCGGCGGAATCTCGTCGGAATCGACGCGCCTCAGGCCTAGCGCCTATTGTCGCACGGGCGCGTGAGGTCAACCCAAGTGAACCCTTCAGACGGGTTGCGAAGAACGCCGTTTTTGATATCGGTTGTGAAGAATGGCCCAGACCCCGCTGGAACAGGCGCTTGACCGCGCCGAACGTGCATTGAACCGCATCCGCCACAGCGCGTCGCGGCCGGCGGCGGCCGCGCCCGCCGCGCCAATCATCCGCGACGACAAGCTGCGCGCCGAAGTGACCGCCGCGATCGCCGAACTCGACCGGATCCTGGGCGATGCCGGAGGGCGGGGCTGATGGCCGAGGTCGAACTGGTCATTGCCGGGCGCAGCTATCGCCTTGCCTGCCGCGACGGCGAGGAGGCCAATCTGAAGGCCGCCGGGGCGTTGGTCGATGCCAAGAGCCGCGAGGCCCTCGCCGGTCTCGGCACCCTGAGCGAATCCCGTCAGCTGCTTTTCGCGGCATTGCTGCTCGCCGACCAGCTGGTCGACGGGCGGACCGATCAGATCGACACCGGGCCTGACCCTGAACTGGTGGAACGGGCGAACCGGCTGGCCGACACGCTCGAACAAATTGCCGACACGCTTGAGGAACGCCCCGCGACATCCTAAATAGGGCCGCGACGGGAACTGCCTCGCACGAGCCGCTAATTTCCCTGAGGCGATTCAATCCTAATGGGAGCTGTCCCTGCGGTGCCCCTTGGGCATTGTATATGGTTCCCACCTGATGCTTTCGGCGTCAGAGGACTTTAAGGCAAACGACCATGGCGGTCCCGTCACCCTCCCCTGCCCCAACCAAGGCCCGACTCCGCAAGGACATGCGAGCCCGTCGCCTCGACCATGTGCGGGCAATGAGCGCCAACCACCGGCGCGAGGAGGAACGACGCCTTGCCGACGTCTTGCGCGACCTCGTCCGCGATGCTCGCTGCGTCGGCGGCTATGCGGCGATCGGCGGCGAAATCGATCCCGCGCACGCACTGGGCCTGGCCCGCGAGGCGGCGCTCCCGCATTTCGAGCATCGATCGGCGATTTTCACCTTTCGCTCCGGCCCGCCAGTCGATGTTGGCCCGCATCATATTCCGCAGCCCGAAGCTGACGCCCCGTTCGCGACCCCTGACCTCGTGCTCGTACCCCTGCTGCTCGCCGACCGGTTTGGTGGCCGCCTTGGACAAGGCGCGGGGCATTACGACCGCGTCCTTCCTTCGCTGCTCGACAAGGGAGCGCTCTTCATCGGGATTGGCTGGCCGTTCCAGCTGAGCGGCGATCGTCTGCCGCGCGAAGAGCATGACGTGCTCCTGCACGGATTCGCCTCGCCCGACGGGTTGGAGATGTTTTCATGAACTCGCCGTCGTCCCGCACCGTCATCGGCAGCTTCGCCATCATCGGGATCATCATCTTGTGGGCGGTAATGGTCATCATGGCCGTCGAACATGTCGGGAATTGGCCGTTCCTGGCCAAGATGACGGTCTTTTTCGTCGCCGGTCTCGCCTGGGTGATTCCCCTGGGGCCCTTGCTGCGATGGATCCAGACCGGACATTTCAGGCGGTGAAACGAACCGTTCGTCGAAGGTTCATTGATCCATGTGTATGAGGAAGATAACGCACCCTATCCCATGATGACCTTGACCGCCCCGACACTGCTTTTGCGGCACCCCAGCACGCTGCTTGCCGGCGGGCTGCTGCTGTCGGCCGCCGCGATGGCGGCGATCGGCGCGGCGGTCGATGCGCGCGTGTCCGACCCGCAGGCGGCGATTGCGGTTGACCAGGCCAAGCTCCTTCCAGCCTCGCCGACCGCAACCGACCTCACGGCCGTCAGCCCGGAAGAGGCGCTGCGCCTCAATGCAGAGCGCCCGACGGCGGCCGCCCTGGGCGCGGCAGTGCCGTTCGTCCTCAAGGGTAATCCCGACAGCCGCGCCCAGGCGCTCGAGTGCCTGACGCAAGCGGTTTATTACGAGGCCGGCCAGGAAAGCGATTCGGGACAGCGCGCCGTTGCGCAGGTCATTCTCAATCGCGTCCGCCACCCTGCCTTCCCATCCAGCGTCTGCGGCGTCGTCTACGAAGGCTCGACCCGCCAGACGGGCTGCCAGTTCACCTTCACTTGCGACGGATCGCTCATCCGCTCGCCGATGCCGTCGGCGTGGAGCCGCGCGCGAGGGAACGCCGCGGCGATCCTCAATGGCGCGGTCGAGGCCTCGGTCGGCAACGCGACCCATTATCATGCCAACTACGTCTTCCCGCGCTGGGCGCCGGAGATGGTCAAGACCGAGGTGATCGGTCCGCACATCTTCTATCGCTGGGCCGGCGGCTGGGGTCGTCCCGAGGCCTTCACGCAGAGCTACTCGGCGCGCGAGGCCAGTGCCTCGCTGCTCCGTAAGGCGGCGCTTGCGGTGCCGCACAACGTCCCGGCGCCTCTGGTCAAGGGTGACGTGGCCACGCTTACCAAGGAAGATGGCGTCACCATTACCCGCGACCCAGGCGGGCGCATCAATGCCAGCTTCAAGGTCGCCGAAGCCCGGCAGGCCGTCGAGAAGGTCAAGGTCGTGCCTTACGTCGAGCAGGTGCAGGCGTCGGACACGCTGCGTTACGCGCTCGGCGATGCGCCGGCCTCCGACGAAGCCGCCCTGGGCGCGCCCAAGCCCGTCGCCAAGTAAGCGCGAACGCCCGCCAATGCGCGGCCCCAAGATCTTGCGATGTAAGGAAAAATGGCGCGAGTGACGGGGCTCGAACCCGCGACCTCCGGCGTGACAGGCCGGCGCTCTAACCAACTGAGCTACACCCGCGCTTTGTGGTGTGGGCGGGCAACTAGAAAGCCCGCGCCACCCTGTCAACAAGCCATCGCGGCCTAATCGTCTTTTTCTTCGTCCTCGCCGACGTGGGTCAGCGTTCCGTCCTCGAACAGGAAGCCGGCGATGTCCGGAGTCCCCGCCGCCGCGAACACCGTCTTGAAGATGATCAGCAGCGGCACCGCGAGTAGCGCGCCTACCGTTCCCCACACCCAGGCCCAGAAGCTCAATGAAACGAGGATCAACAGCGGGTTCACCTCGATCCGCCGCCCGACGATTGCCGGCGTGATGGCGTTGGCCTCGACCAGGTGGAACGACAGGAACACCGCGGGCGGCAGCATCGCCGTCCAGATGTCATCGAAGGCCAGCAACCCGCCGAAGCCGAGCAGCGCCACCGAGACGATCGGCCCGAGATACGGAATGTAGTTCAGCACGGCGACGATGCCGCCCCACATCAGCGGCGAATCCATTCCCAACCACCACAACACCAATGCGGTCAGCGCACCCAGAGTGATGTTGATGACGGTAATCGTGCCGATGTAGGTCGAGGTGGCGTCGACCACGCCCTCGATCACGCGGGCCGTGGTCAGCGCGCCTTCGAAACTGCCGCGGCTTGTGATGGTGCGTTTCCTCATGCCGGTCCAGCCGGCGAGGAAGAAGAAGATCACCAGCAACGCGAAGAACAGCTGCACCGCCGCGTGCGGGGCCGACGTGGTGATGAGATCCATCATCGAATTGGGCTGTTCGAGCTGGACGACGCGTGCCTTCGAACTGGCGGTCGAGATTTTCGACAGCAGGTCTTCGACGAAAGCATTGAGGTTGGAATAGAGGTCGACGATCGGTTTCAGCGCATCCTGCACCTTGTCGATGCGTTGCGGGACCGTCCGCACCCAGTCGATCGCCGGCACCACGATCGCGGCGATGGCGAACGCTGCCAACGACAGGAAGATGACGACGCACAGCACCGCGGCGAGCTTCGACGGGACGCCGCGCCGTTCGAACCATTCGAGCATCGGCACCAGCGCGATGGCAACCACCAGCGCGGCGGTAACGGGCAGGAAAAACTCGGCGCCCGCCCGCAGCGCGAACGGCAGGGCGAGGATCGTCCCCACCCCGCCAAGCAGCGTCAGCGACGCGAGCAGGCGGACGCGCTTTACCTGCAGGGCGTGGACATCCTCCTCGCGCAGCAGCGAATCGCTGTTTTCCACCGGATTCTTGCCAGCCATGCGCCGACCATAGCGCAAGGCGCGTCGCTGGGAAGCGGTGAGCGATTACCGATGCCAGGAGGCTTCTGCTCGCACCGCGCAACCGTCCGGCGATGGGCGCAAATTCGTCACGGACTGGCGCTCACCCGGCTTTGCGAACGGAGCCGATCTCCCATCTTGCCGGTTAGCGCTGCCGGCATGGCATCGTACCCTGGGAGAGAGACAATGATCGGATCGACGAACGACCGCACCCGATTATCCGAACGCTACGAACGGATGGCGCAACTCTGCACCGAATACGCCCGCGACGCGATCGATGTGTCGATCCGGGAAGAATTGCTCGGAATGGCCGCGTTTTATCGCGACCATGCGGATCGCGAGCTGGGTGACCCGGTAAAAAGCAACGCCGTTCCGGCGCCTTCAGCAAGCCGCTCGGCGTTCCGCTTCGCCGACCTCGGGCGGACGGCCGGACTGGGGCCACAATCGTCGTCGCACGGCTCGGACTGATCGCACGTCCGGCTGGTGCCCCCGGTCGGACTCGAACCGACACTTCTTGCGAAACTCGATTTTGAGTCGAGCGCGTCTACCAATTCCGCCACAGGGGCCCGTGGAAGGCGGCCTCGCTAGCCGAGGGCGCTGCGGACGGCAATGGCCTTAGGCACGCACCGGCTGAAGGCGATAACTGAGCGCCTCCGCGACATGGATTCGCCCGACCCGCTCTGCCCCGGCCAGGTCGGCCAAGGTCCGCGCCACGCGCAGCACACGGTGATAGCCGCGAGCCGATAGTCGCATGGCGGCCGCCGCATCGGCGAGCAGCTTGCGCCCCGCCTCGTCCGGGGCCGGCCACTTCCTCCAGCAGCTTCCCGTCGGCTTCCGCATTGGTGCGCGCGGCATGGCCGGCATAGCGTTCCCGCTGCCTCTCCCGTGCACGCAGCACTCGATCCGCCACGGCGGCGCTACCTTCGGCGGGAGGCGGCAGGGTCAGGTCGGCGGCACTGACCGGGGCCACGTCGACGTGCAGGTCGATGCGGTCGAGCAGAGGTCCCGACACCTTGGACTGGTAGTCGGACGCGCAACGCGGGGCGCGCGAGCAGGCCCGTCCCGGATCGCCGAGATAACCGCACCGGCACGGGTTCATCGCGGCCACCAGTTGAACGCGCGCAGGGAAGGTTACGTGCGTGTTGGCCCGCGCCACCGATACCGATCCGGTCTCGAGCGGCTGGCGCAGGGAATCGAGCACCCCGCGCTGGAATTCGGGCAACTCGTCGAGAAACAGGACGCCAAGGTGCGCCAGGCTGATTTCCCCGGGCCGAACCTTGAGCCCGCCCCCCACAAGGGCCGGCATCGAGGCCGAATGATGCGGGCTGCGGAACGGCCTGGCGCGCCGGATGCGGCCACCGTCGAGCTCTCCGGCCACACTGGCGACCATCGACACTTCTAGAGCCTCGCCCGACGTCAAGGGCGGCAGGATGCCGGGCAGGCACGCGGCAAGCATCGACTTGCCCGCGCCCGGTGGTCCGCTCATTAGCAGATTGTGTCCGCCGGCGGCGGCAATTTCCAGCGCGCGCTTGGCCACTTCCTGCCCTTTGACTTCCGCAAGATCGGGCCCGCCGACGACCGAATCCGCCAAGGCCGTCGCCGGCGGCGGGAGGAGCGACGTCCCCTTGAGGTGGGCGATCAGGTCCATCAGGCTGGCGGCCGCCAGCACCTCGACCTCGCCCGCCCAACTGGCCTCCGCGCCTTGGGCAACCGGACAGATCAGCCCCAGGTTCGACTGGCTGGCATGAAGCGCGGCGAGCAGGACGCCTGGCGAAGGCGCGATCCGGGCGTCGAGGCCCAGTTCGCCCACCGCGATATAATGTGACAGCGTCTCCGCATCGATGACGCCAATGGCCGCCAACAGCCCGAGGGCGATCGGCAGGTCGTAGTGACTGCCTTCCTTGGGCAGGTCGGCCGGCGACAGGTTGACGGTAATCCGCTTCGGCGGAAGCGCCAGCCCGATCGAGGTCAGCGCGGCGCGAACCCGTTCACGGCTCTCGGCGACGGCCTTGTCGGGCAGGCCGACGATGACCATCGCCGGCAACCCCGCGGCGATCTGCACCTGTACCTCGACGGAACGGGCCTCGAGCCCGAGATAGGCGACGGTCGATACGGTCGCGACCATCAGCGTCGTGCCTCCGCGTTCGCGGCCAGCAGTCGATTACGCAAACATCCCCCTAGCTCGGCGAGCGAAGGTGTGAACGGCAGCGGAACGTTTTGCAACCTTTCCCCTTGCCGCCCGCGCCCGTCCGCCCCAAATGCGGAAACGCAATGGCGTGGCGTGAAACCTTGCTCAATCTCCGGCAGTCGCCGGCAGTCCAGACAGGCTTGTTCCTGCTCGGCATCGTGCTGATCATCGCGTCGCCGATCGTCGGCGCCCTGCCCGGCCCGGGCGGCATTTTCGTCTTCGCGGCGGGCCTCGCCCTGTCGCTGAAGAACAGCCGCTGGGCCAAGCGGCAGTATGTCCGCTTCAAGCTGTGGCAGCCCAAGGCCGGTCGCTGGACCGACTGGGGCCTCCGCCGCAAGAGCGCACAGCGCCGTGCCGAACGGCGGCGTGAACTTGAGGAGCTCGGCGTGCTCATCCCGTCGCGCAAGGACAAGGGTCCGCTCGACCCGATCCTTCCCGAACCGCCGAAAAAGGCACTCAGCGACATGCTGAAAACGGGCAAGGGCGATTGACTTTGGTGCAAGCTGACAGTATCGGCGCCCCCAACAACGGCCGCTTCGGCGGCCTTTTTCCATTGTTATTTGAAGGCATGAGCGATGAAGCGCACTTTCCAGCCCAGCAACCTCGTCCGCAAGCGCCGGCACGGCTTCCGCTCGCGCATGGCGACGGTCGGCGGCCGCAAGGTGCTGAACGCGCGTCGCGCCCGCGGCCGCAAGAAGCTCAGCGCCTAACCATCCTCCGTAAGCGTAGCGACTTCCTTGCCGCCAACCGCGGCAAGCGCGCACCCATGCCCGGATTCGTGCTGCTGGCGCGCGACCGCGACGATGGCGACCCGACGATTCGGGTCGGCTTTACCGTGACCAAGAAAATCGGCGGGGCCGTCGTGCGCAATCGCATGAAGCGGCGTTTTCGCGCCCTCGCCCGCGATCTCTTGCCGATCCACGGTATCCCGGGCGCCGATCATGTCCTGATCGGCCGTGCCGGCGGGGTCGAGCGGGACTACGCCGCGCTGTCGTCCGAACTGGTGCGCGCCATGGGCAAGCTGAAATGATCGCGCGCGCCATGATTTTCGTGGCCAGGGCTTGGCAAAAAGGCCCGAGCCGCATCCTTCCCCCATCCTGCCGCTTCCAGCCGAGTTGTTCGGCCTATGCGATCACCGCCGTCGAACGCTATGGGGCGCTCAAAGGCGGGTGGCTCGCGACGAAGCGGCTCTTCCGTTGCCATCCGTGGGGCGGGACCGGGCCGGACCCGGTGCCGTAACATCGACAAAGGGACCTGAAGCGTTGAACGACAACAAGAACTTCATGCTGGCGATCGTGCTCAGCGCGCTCGTGCTGCTGGGCTGGTCGGTGCTGTCCGACCGCTTCTTCCCGACCGCCGGACCGCAGACCCAGAAGGTCCATGACGGCAAGGTCACCGCCAAGCCTGCCGCGCAGGCTCCGGCAGCGCATGCCGAGAAAGCTGCGGCCCTTCGCCCCGTCGCCGCCGTCCTCCAGGGTGGCCAGCGCGTGCGGATCGAAACCCCGCGCCTCGCCGGTTCGATCAATCTCGTCGGCGCCAAGTTCGACGACCTCGTCCTCCTCGAACAGCGCGAGACGATCGCCAAGGATTCGCCGCCGGTTCGCCTGTTGTCGCCACAGGGCGCCAAGGGCGCCTACTTCGCCCAGTTCGGCTGGAGCGGCCAGTCGGTCGCGACACCTGCCGCCGATGCCGTGTGGACCGCCAGCGCCCCGGTGCTGAAGCCCGGGGCACCGGTCACGTTGAGCTGGACGAATCCGACCGGCCAGACCTTCCAACTGGTGGTCTCGGTCGACGAAGGCTACCTGTTCACGGTCGATCGCAAGGTCGCCAACCGCGGTGCCGGCGCCGTCGCCGTCACGCCCTACGGCCTCGTCAGCCGCGCTGAAGTGTCGGCCGACAAGTCCACCTGGACCAACCACGTCGGACCGATCAGCTTCCTTTCCGGCAAGGCCGATTACGACGTCGACTGGAAGACGCTTGACGAAAACCGTGCGGGCGTCACCCGCGACAGCAACGGCGGCTGGCTCGGTTTCACCGACAAATACTGGCTGACCGCGCTGGTGCCTGCCGACGGTGCCCCGGTCGCGGCGAGCTTCAAGAAGAGCCCGTCGGGCGCCTACCAGGCCGATTTCGCTTCGAATCCGGTAGTCGTCGAGACCGGCAAGCAGGTCGGCAGTTCGGCCCGCCTGTTCGCCGGTGCGAAGGAAAAGGCGTGGCTCGACCGGTACGAAGGCGCCGGCATCAGCAAGCTGTCGAAATCGATCGACTGGGGCTGGTTTGAATTCTTCATGCGGCCGATCTTCTGGCTGCTGCGCGAGCTGTTCCACCTGACCGGCAACTTCGGTGTGGCGATCATCTGCCTGACGTTCATCGTCCGCGCGCTGATGTTCCCGATCGCGGACAAGCAGTTCCGCTCGATGGCCGGCATGCGCCGCATCCAGCCGCGGATGAAGGCGATCCAGGAGAAGCACAAGGACGACAAGCCGCGGCTCCAGCAGGAAATGCTGAAGATCTACCAGGAAGAGAAGATCAACCCGGCCGCGGGCTGCCTTCCGATCCTGCTCCAGATCCCGGTGTTCTACGCGCTCTACAAGGTGCTGATGGTCAGCGTCGAAATGCGCCACCAGCCGTTCGCGCTGTGGATCAAGGACCTTTCCGCGCCGGATCCCATGACCCCGGTCAACCTGTTCGGCCTGCTCCACTTCACGCCGCCGGCGATGCTGGCGATCGGCGTGCTGCCGATCCTGCTCGGCATCACCATGTGGCTGCAGTTCAAGCTCAATCCGGCCCAGATGGATCCGGTCCAGCAGCAGGTGTTCGGGATCATGCCGTGGATCATGATGTTCGTCATGGCGCCGTTCGCGGCCGGCCTGCAGCTCTACTGGACCGTGTCGAACGTCCTGACGATCGCCCAGCAGTGGTGGCTGTACAAGCGTTACGACATGCAGAACCCGCCAACGGTGGTCGAAGCCAAGGCATCGCGCGCCAAGTGACCGAAGATGCCGACGATATCGCCGAACGCGCGCGGAAGCTCTTTTCGGGGCCGATCGACTTCCTGAAGTCGGCCCCGAAGCTCGAGCATTTGCCGAAGCCCGAAGTGCCGGAAATCGCCTTCGCGGGGCGGTCGAACGTCGGCAAGTCGTCGCTGATCAACGCCATCTGCAACCGTAGCAAGCTGGCCCGCGCGTCGAACACGCCGGGCCGGACGCAGGAATTGAACTTCTTCGACGTCGGCCAGCCGCTGGCCTTCCGCCTCGTCGACATGCCGGGCTACGGATACGCGGAAGCGCCCAAGGACATGGTCAAGAAGTGGCGATTCCTCATTAACGACTACCTGCGCGGTCGCCAGGTGCTGAAGCGCGCGCTGGTGCTGGTCGACAGCCGGCACGGCCTGAAGGACGTCGACCGCGACGTGATGAAGATGCTCGACGATGCAGCGGTCAGCTATCACCTCGTCCTGACCAAGGCCGACAAGGTCAGGCCGACCGAGCTCGACAAGACGCTGGCGAAAATCCGCGAGGAAGCGGCCAAGCATCCGGCCTGCCACCCGACCATCCTGCCGACGTCGAGTGAGACCGGCGCAGGTATCGCCGATGTGCGCACCGCCATGCTCGAGGCGGTCGAGCAATAAGGCTCGGCCGGTCGATTGCGGCTGGCATCCCTGCGCCCGATATGCCAGCGCGCTGCGCATGAAACTGATTATCGGCAATCGCGCCTATTCTTCCTGGTCGATGCGCGGCTGGCTCGCGCTCAAGCACAGCGGGCTGGAATTCGAAGAGCTGGTCGTCCCGCTGTTCAACGAGACGTGGGAGGCGAGCCGCGAGGGCAACGAATTCGCGCCGGGCGGCGGCAAGGTGCCTTTGCTGTGGGACGGCGACACGGTCGTCTGGGACAGCCTGGCGATCGTCGAGTTCTGCGCCGACAAGGTCGGTCGTGAGCGGTTCTGGCCGGAGGACGAAGAAGCGCGCGGCATGGCGCGGTCGATGGCCGCTGAAATGCATTCCAGTTTCGCGGCCCTGCGCCGCGAATTACCGATGAACGTGCGCAAGAATTTCGGCAGCGTCGCGCTGTCGGATGCGGTCGAGGCGGACGTGGTCCGCATCCTCAACCTTTGGGCACAGGCCCGTGCCCGCCACGGCTCGGGCGGCGAATACCTCTTCGGCGAGTGGGGCGCGGCGGACATCATGTACGCACCGGTGGTGACCCGCTTCGTCACCTATGGCGTGCCGGTTCCGCCGTTTGCCGCGGCCTATATGGAAGCCGTGCTCCACCGCGGCGACGTTGTCGAATGGATCGAGCTGGCGCAGGACGAGCCCTGGGTCATCGAGCAATATGAAAAGCCGGAGTCGGCCAAAAAGGACTAGACGCGCTTCGTCGGATAAGGCGTCCCATCCTTATGAACGTAGGCGCCCTCGGGCGTGAAGAACATGTCGATATCGCTGTATCCACCGCCTTCCTGGTCGCCCGCCCCGATCACCAGGAAGCGGCAGTCCGCGTTGCTTTCGTTGATCAGGTGGTGACCATTGATCTGCCCGGCGGGCCAGCTGACGATATCACCGGGCGCCAGCGACGTGCGCCCGTCGTTTTCGACCAGCACCGCCTCGCCTTCGATCATCACCAGCAATTCGTCCTCGCCCTCGTGCCAATGCCGCTGGCTCGACCATGCGCCTGGCACCAATCGCACCAGGTTGGCGCCGAAGTGCGTCAAGCCAGTGGCCTTGCCGACCCGCTGCTGGAAACGGCCCGCCACGGGTTCGTCGAACGGCGCCGGATATCCGGTGCGGTTGAGAACCTCGACGGACTCAAGATCGACTTTCGGCATCCGGCCCTCCTTGCTAGGCGATGGGAATGACCGATCCCGTCGCGCTCGCCAAGGCCCTCATCGATTGCAACAGCGTCACGCCCGCTAGCGGCGAGGTGTTCAACGTGCTGGAAGCCGCGATCAAGCCTCTGGGCTTCGACGTACATCGCTTCGTGCAAGGCGAGGCGCCGGACGGCCCGACCGAGAACATGGTCGCAATCCGCCGGGTCGGCGACGGTCCCCATTTCGCCTTCGCCGGACATCTCGACGTGGTGCCGGCGGGTGAAGGCTGGGGCGGCGACCCGTTCACGGCCGTGGAAGAAGACGGTGTGCTGACCGGTCGCGGGGCGGTCGACATGAAATCGTCGATCGCCGCTTTCGTCGCAGCTCTCTACGACTACGACCAGCCCTGCGGCACGCTGTCGTTCCTGATCACCGGCGACGAGGAAGGCTATGCCACCTACGGCACGCCGCGCATCATCGAATGGCTGAACGAACGCGGGATCCGCCCCGACATGATCCTGATCGGCGAGCCGACCAGCGTCGACCGGCTAGGCGACACGGTGAAGATCGGCCGGCGTGGTTCGGTCAACATGTGGATCGACGTTCCCGGTCATCAGGGTCACGTCGCCTACCCTCACCTGGCCCATAACCCGGTCCCGCCGTTAGCGCGAATCATTGCCGCATTGAGTGAGTTGAAGCTGGATGACGGTACCGAGGCCTTCCCGCCTTCGAACCTGGAGTTTACGGGAATCGAAACGCCGACTCACGCGTCCAATGTCATCCCCGGAAGTGCCACGGCGCAGCTCAACATTCGCTTTAATAACCTCCACACCGGCGCCGACTTAGTGAAAATGGTCGAGGACGTGGCACGTCGCGAAGCACCGGAGGTCAAGGTTCGCGCGCGCATTTCGGGCGAGGCGTTCCTTACGCCGAGGAGCCGAATCTACGACATTGTGACCGAGGCGATTGTCGAGGAAACCGGCATCACACCTGACCTATCGACCAGTGGAGGAACGTCGGACGGCCGCTTTCTCATCCAGCTCTGCCCCGTCGTCGATTTCGGCCTGCCCAACGCCTCGATGCACAAGGTGGGCGAGCATGCGCGGACGGACGATATCCGCGCACTGACGCAAATCTACCGGCGGGTGGTGGAAAAGGCGTTCGCCTGAGCGTCAGGCGACGCGGCTACGCGATGCGTTTTCGGTCCAGGCGACGAAGTCGGCCTCGAACATCGGCTGGGCGAAGACATAGCCCTGGATAGTGTGGCAGCCCATCGCGCGCAGGATGTCCGCCTGCGCCACCGTCTCGACCGCTTCAGCGACGATTTCCGCACCGACCGATTTCACGAGCTGGATAACGGCCTGGACGACCATCCGCGCCTGTTCGCTGGTTTCGATTTCGCCGATCAGCGACTGGTCGAGCTTCACCCGGTCGAGCGGCATTGCCCGCAGCCGCGCGATATTCGAGTAGCCGGTTCCAAAATCGTCGATCGCAATCGTCAGGCCCTCGCGGCGCAGCTGCGCGATCTCGTCCAGCACCGTGGCCGAGCAATTCATCGCCGCCGTTTCGGTGAATTCGAGCTCGACCATGGAAAGCGGCACTGACGCCCGCTCAAAGGTCGCGCGGAGGTGGGATACGAAGTCGCTGCGGTCGAGCTGGCGCGGGCTGACGTTGAATGAAAGTCGGCGCGCCTGCCCCGCTTTGGCCCAATCGGCCAGCATCGAGGCCGCTTCGGCCATGACCCAGTCGCCGATCTCGTTGATCGTCCCGCACTGCTCGGCGACCCCGATGAAGGTCGACGGCATGCGTAGGCCGTCGCGCGGGTGGTTCCAGCGCAGCAGGGCTTCGGCGCCACTGATCTCGCCCGTGACCAGGCTCATTTGCGGCTGGAGGACGAGCACGAACTCGCCCCGCTCGATGGCCTCCGACAAGGCGCCTTCGGTCTCGACCCGCTGGCGGTGTTCGTCGGCCAATTCCTGGCTGAACACGCAATACTGGCTGCCGCCCGACTGTTTCGCCCGGTACATGGCGATATCCGCCGCGCGCATCAGTGCCTCGATGCTGGTGCCATGGTCGGGCGTCAGCGCGACGCCCGTCGACGCGCCGATATCCACGCTATGGCCGTGAAGCTCGAACGGCTCGCCAACAGCCAGGACGATCCGGCGGGCGATCCGCTCAGCATCGGCAACACTGTCGATCTGGGGCAGGAAAATGGTGAATTCGTCGCCGGCCAGGCGCGCGAGCAGCGGACGCGGGCCGTCGCCGCCCCTCTGTTCCGCCGACATGACGACGCGCAACCGGTTCGCGACCATCACCAGCAGCTGGTCGCCTCGGGCATGGCCGAGGCTGTCGTTGACGTTCTTGAAGCGGTCGAGGTCGACGAACAGCATGGCACCCGCGCGCCCGTCGAGTTGGCCGAGCATCTTGTCGGCCTCGGCGCGGAAGTGGAGGCGGTTGGGAAGTGATGTCACCGGATCGTACATGCCGAGTGCATGGGCGTTCTCGATCGACGATCGGACTTCAGCGAACAGCGTGTCGACCGCAGCGGCGACCTTCGGCATCTTTTCCTGAACGATCGCCGGCGCGGGGCTGACGAAATCGCCTTGCTCCACCGCGATCAGGCGCTCGCCGAGGGCCGCCATGGCCCGCGCGCTTTCGCTGTTCGGCCGCTCCGACGCGACGTAGCTGATCAGCAAGCAGAACGCGCCCGCGACGATGGACGCGAGAATTTGTTCGTCGAATTCAGTGATGTAGAGGAAAGCGGTCAGGGAAAACAGGAACGAGGCAACGCCCGCGATCATCGACAGGATCGCGTTCGAGATTTTCTGTGCCGTGCCTTCCGTCTGTTTCAACTGCCGTCCGCTTCCGGCGATCGCTGTTGTCGCCACTCGCCGCGTCTAAACGGGTGAGGTTAAAAAAGCGTGGATTGCTCAGCCGCGTCGGAGGATGACGTAGAGGCTCCCGCGGCCGCCGTGTCGGGGGTGCGCGGACCGGACCGCGGCGATGCGACGGGCGTGCCGCGAAACGGCCAGCCAGTCGTGGACCGCGGCGCGGATCTTGCCCCGCTCGATCGGCGGCTCTCCCTTGGGGGCGTGGCCGGTGATGAGCAGGACCACCCTCTCCCCGGCGCTGATGGCGCGGTCGAGGCCGAGGTCGATCGCGTCCCAGGCGCGGTCGAGGGTATGGCCGTGAAGGTCGATCACCCGGTCGGGCGAGATGTCACCTTTGGTAAGCTTGCGATCCCAACTTCCGTCAAGCGTCCCGCCAACCGGCCGCGGCGCGAACGCCACCGCTGCGGGCCGAGGGGCCGGCACGCGACCGCGGACTTTGACCGCAGGAGCGGGTGAAGCGGAATTTTTCGAACCGGGTTCGGCGTCGGGTATCGGCATTCGGGACAAGGGCCGGATGGTCGCCGCGACCTTGTCCCAGAGTGCCTTTTCCTCAGCGCTGAGCGGTCGCACGCGTCGCGGCCGACCACGGAAGAAGGATCAGCGCCCTGCCGTCCGACGACATTCCGCCTGCCGTCACCTCGGCATCGGCGCCGGCGCCCCAGAAAGTGTCCACCCGATTGGCCCCTTTGATCGCGCCGCCGGTATCCTGCGCGATCCACAGGCCGTCCGCGATATCGCGTGTCATGTCGAGCCAGACCGGCGCACCGAGGGGGATGAACTTGGGATCGGCCGCTACCGTCGCGCGCGGCGTCACGGCGACGTTCATCGCGCCCAGCGGCCCCGGACCGGTCAGTTCCTTGAAGAAGATGTAGCTCAGGTTCTCGCGCATCAGCGCCTTGCCGCCATCGGGCTGGCTGCGCATCCAGGCGACGATCGATTTCATGTTGGCCCCGCCCGGCGGGAGGATGTTGCGCTCGCGCAGCAAGCGTCCGATCGCGACATATTCGCGTCCGTTCTGGTCCGCATAGCCGAGCCGCATGACCGAACCGTCCGGCAACAGGAGCCGGCCCGAGCCTTGGATTTCGAGGAAGAAGAGTTCGATCGGATCGGCGGCCCAGGCGATCGGCGTTTCCGCTGTCAGGATGCCGTCCTCGATCGCCGCCCGGTCGTGATAATAGACGCAGGCCCCCGTCTCATCGATCCGGCCCCTGCCCGACCCGCCGTCGGCGCGCGTGCAACGGACCAGGTCGACGGGCTTGCCATAAATCGGGATGTCGTAACCGGGCTGGCGAGTCCGCGACCCCCGAATCTGCGGTTCGTAATAGCCGGTTGCGAAGGCTTCGCCGCGGCCGACCTGGACCCAGGCGAAGCGGTCGCGGAAAAAGGCGGACGCGCCGCCAGGCGCAACCGAGCCGGCCTCGGCGCAAAGCGAGGCCCATTCCGCGCCTGTCGCGAGGCCAGACGTGTCGGTCCGGCGCATTAGGGCCGGGCAGCTCAAGCGAAACGCCGACAGGACGCTCGCTGCCCGGGCTTCGTCGATCGGCTGCGGCAATGCCATCTTCACGCCCGCGAGGAGCGCGTTGTCGACGATCGGCTCAGGGGCCGGCGTCGGCGCGGGCGAAGGGGTCGGGAGGGGCGCCGGCGTCGGCAGCGGCGCGGGCGGCGGCGTCGTGACCCGCGGGGCGCAGGCGGCGAGCGCGAGCGTCAGCGCGGCGACAGCTTTGAAGGACCTCATTCCTCGTCGTCGGTTTCGACGAGCAGCCAGT